>JBGRQD010000007.1:0-252825 GCA_041725935.1 Pelagibaca sp. | reverse complement strand
TGGAAAAGCCCGGTCGCCTTCGAACGGAAAGTGGCCTAAACGAGCACTTGGGGCGGCACAAATACGCGACAGGTCCACACTACGGCAAGTTCATCGAGCCGTTCTGCGGACCGGCGACGAAGAACCTCAACGGCTACATCCGGTGGCTGGAGGTGCGGCTGGCGGGTATGTCGCCGGCGGACGTTGTCCGCGCCTCGTAGACAGGATGACGCGCAGAGGTCTGCTTCGAGCCCAAATTACCGATTTTCTGCCTCGCCGCTAAGGTCAGCTTGTTTGAGATTGCGACCAGAATCAGATAAAATGATAGTAAATGGGTTGTGGCCGGTCGATTGGCTTGCTTCGGCAGCTTCACAGTCGTGGTTATCCCACCCTGATCCGCGCGATACGTGATGATTGAATGAGTCCAGCACCCACGGCAGTTAACCCGAAAGGAGGACCAACATCACCTATGCAAAGACTCTGAGAGCATTCCTTGGTGGAGCCGTCGCAATCGTGATCGCGACCATCGTCAGCAACGTCCTTTTCTTTCAACTCGGCACACCAATCCTATTCGAGAACGAACGCCAGAGCGCCAAGCTCATCGCTGTCCTGTTCGAGATGGAGCCACGTCCCCTCATGTTCACCAATGGCCTTTTATACATGGCCATAGCTGCCGGGATCGGCGGTATTCACGGCTTGATCTTCCATTGGATCGAGCCCGTCTTGCCGCGCGGTTTGGTCAAGGGTGGGCTGGCCTTTGGCGTTATCCTCTGGGCGCTGATGGCGCTGTATTTCGAATTCCATGCGCCTTTCAACATGTTCGGTGAGCCTGTTGCGCTTGTGGCGGTCGAGCTCTTGTTCTGGGTCCCGGTCACCATCGTGCAGGGCGTTGTTTTGTCGGCTATCTACGGGAGCGGACGTGATGAACTGGCAAGCCCTGTGGAATGACGGCGCTCTCACTTCCGTGCACGCGCTGGTTGCTCTTGTGGCGATGGGCATTGGCGCCATTCAACTGTTTGGGCGCAAGGGAACGCCCACTCACAAAACGCTGGGCTACATTTGGGTTGGCTCGATGGGAATTGTCGCGGTTTCGAGTTTCTGGATTCATGAGTTCCGGTGGTTTGGACCATTCTCTATCATCCATGTCTTGTCAGTCTTGGTTCTGGCTACGCTTGTCTACTCGGTTCGGGCGATCCGAAGGGGAAACATGATCGGGCACCGAAACTCAATGATCCAGCTCTATGTGCTCGCATTGTTGCTGACGGGAGCGTTCACACTCGTACCAGGACGCACCATGCACGCAGTCTTTTTTGGCAGCTGACTTGTCCGCGCTCTTAATGGACGGTGCGTCTCGGCTTCCGATTGGCGGCAGCCTGCTCCTCCCGGTCTGTCGTCAAACTTCCGAAGCAGTCATGAGCGCGCTCGCAGCGAATTGGTGTTTTGTCCCGCATAGCGGCCCAACACGGTTTGCGGACACCCCCAAATTTTTTGATCCGCTGAGTTTTGACTATGTCCATTCGGCCAGAACAACCAGAACAAGGAGTGTGCCGAAATGATGAAATCTGAGAATGCTGTCGTGGTCAAGTTTACCTTCAGAAAGGATGAAGCGGTGGCAGCCCTGCTTCGAGAACACGAGCTCAGGAAGCAGGGGAAGATCCGCTGCGGGTGCGTCGGCGGGTGTGGTATTGAGAACTGCCCTGGTGCAGATGCAGGTCTGGCCACGGCGCCCGAGGGCGGGAGCTGAGCCAAGACCAGTTGGCGGTCGAGTAGCTCTTCAACAGCGAAGACCGTGGGACACGCTAACGCTAAGTCGTTGTTGTCAGTAGGGCGACTTTTGCAAAGCCGTGGGACACCTCGGCCATTATTTATTGGGTTTTCTGCGCGCGTGTGAATCCCCTACGGGCTGCCACCAGCGTTTTAGATCTTCCGCGACGAGACCGGCTACGCTGCCTCGCCCATGATCCGCGCGAGATCGTCGTTGAGGTCTGCCTGGGCGGCAATCTGTTGCTCGATTTCAAGGATGATCGGCACGAACTTCGCCCTGTCCTCTCTCGCCTGCACGATACGCACCATCACTCGTCGTGCGGCCTTCAGCCGTTCCAGTGTCTCGTTCATTTGCTCCGTCCTCCAAATCAGGGTCGGAGGGGAAATCGGTCCGATGATCACAGCGCGGAAATCGACGAGTTGACCCAACACAGACGCTCGTCCTGCGGACGCTGCGACAAGCCTCAGGCGCTTTGTGGGGCAGTTTGTGGGGCAGTTTTGGAGGATAAGCCCCGTAAAAACGCAAAAAACCCAGCATTGCTGGGCTTTTTTGCTTGACTTTGGTGCCCAGGAGAGGACTCGAACCTCCACGGCCTTGCGGCCACTGGCACCTGAAGCCAGCGCGTCTACCATTCCGCCACCTGGGCAGGTGTCGTGAGGCAGGCGTGTAATCCTGTCCCGAAAGGGTGTCAACGGGGTTTCGTCAGCTTTTGAAGGTTGCTTTGCGGCAATCCAACACCTTGCCCGCAAGAGGCGACGGGGATAGAGGTCAAGCAAGCTATGACCGGGAGCAATCACATGTCGAAACTCGTCACGATCTACGGCGGCTCGGGGTTTGTCGGACGCTATATTGTACGTCGGATGGCCAAGCTGGGCTGGCGTGTTCGCGTTGCCGTGCGCCGCCCAAACGAAGCGCTTTTCGTCAAGCCTTACGGCGCGGTTGGCCAGGTCGAACCGATCCTTTGCAACATTCGTGACGACGCCAGTGTGCGCTCCGCGATGCAGGGCGCCGATGCGGTGATCAATTGTGTCGGTATCCTTGCAAAAAACGGCAAGAACACCTTTGAGGCCGTGCAGGCCGAGGGTGCTGCACGCGTGGCCCGGCTTGCGGCAGAGGCTGGTATTTCGACCCTCGTTCACGTATCGGCCATTGGTGCCGACATGAAGGGTGAAAGCGACTACCAGCGCACCAAGGGCGAAGGTGAGGCGGCGGTTCTCGAGCATATGCCGGACGCGGTGATCTTGCGCCCCTCTATCGTGTTCGGGCCGGAGGATGAGTTCTTCAACCGCTTTGCGGGCATGACACGGCTTGGTCCGGTTCTTCCCGTGGTCGGTGCCGACACCAAATTCCAGCCGGTCTATGTGGACGATGTGGCACAGGCTGCGTGCATGGCAGCCACGGGACAGGCCGCACCGGGCATCTACGAGCTTGGCGGGCCTGACGTGAATACGTTCCGCGAGCTGATGCAAGAGATGCTCAAGGTTATTCGCCGCCGTCGGTTGATCATGAACATCCCGTTCCTTGGCGCGACCATCATGGGAGCGATGTTCGATTTTGCCAATAGAATCAGCGGTGGTTTGATCCCTGCAATGATCACCCGCGATCAGGTCAAGAACCTGCGCAACGACAATGTGGTGTCCGATGGCGTGAAAACTTTTGCCGATCTGGGGATCAAGCCCGTCGCATTGGAAGCCGTGTTGCCCGACTACCTGTGGCCGTTCCGCCCGTCGGGTCAATATTCCGAGATCAAGGAAAGCGCCAAAAACCTGCGGACCTGATTGAGGGTTCGCAGCACATCGCTTGTGCCGAAGCGCTAATGCATCGACACACGATACCCGGTCAGTCGGGTCGCAATTCGTTGAAAAGGGCTTCGTTCCTGCAGTAATCAGGCAGGTTCAATTGTGGCCCGGCGCTATCCAGAAGGCATCTGCACGCGTTCGCCTTGGTACAGCCCAAACATAGGTCTACCGCCTGTTCGAATTGGTCTTCCGAGAACTCGGCTCGCAGGATCATCTCCTGAAGGTCAAGCCCCTGACGGTCCGCCATATCGAGAACCAATTGCGTGTGCGTGTCGCGTTTAGACATAAAGGCCATGACAAGGCTCCCCATTGTTCTGACCCAAGGGTAAGCCGCGCTGCCGTCTTCAACCTTGATTCAGGTCAAATGCAGCTGTCAGAGCCCGGCTGCAGTCCGGCGCACGATGTCCATTCGGGCCGCATTGGGCGGGTGGGTGCCTAGAAACCGATTGCCGGGATCGGGAATCCTGTTGAAGAACTGCGCGCCGCGGACGGGGTTGTAGCCTGCACGGGCGGTGATGATCGTGCCGAGTTGGTCTGCCTCAAGTTCGAAATCCTTGGAATAGGTCCGCGCTCCGAGAGATGCTCCGATCTCTTCGGCGGATTGCACCACGGCGGCATCCGCACCGCCCAGCGCAACCAGCCCTGACAGGATCACAGCCCCTACGGCGGCGTTCTGCTGTGTCCGTCCCAAATGACCGAGCACATGGTGCGCCGCCTCGTGTCCCATGACAAACGCCAGTTCATCGGCGTTGTCCACCGATGCGATCAAGGCAAGGTTGAAGGCAAGGATCGGGCGGCCGCTGCGGTCAACTGTTTGGAACGCGTTTGGTGGTATCCCCGGACGATCATCGACAACGATCTGGAAATCGCAATTGGCGGCGGGTGCGCGTTGCCGGCATTCGCGTTCAGCCACCGGCTCCACCGTCTGCACGACGGTCACGAACTGCCGCGCAGCGATGCTGGCCCGGTTGCGCGCATCCTGACCGGACAACTGTGAAGGGGCGCTTTGCGGACGCGGTTGAACCTGCGATGCCGGTTCCGGAACATCGCAGGCCGCAAGGGCAATAAAGGCCAAGAGAACGAGCCGCCGCATCAAGACACTCCCTGTCGTCGAAACCTAAGAAATAGGGTTAACCGACCTGTCCTGCCAGCCCAGAATTTTAACTGGTGGATTTCCGCAGATGCCCCTTGGCTTTTGCCGAAACGTCGCGTTAGGTTTTGACCATGTTTAGCATCGAACACGAATTTGACTCGACCGTGGTGACCCTTGTGGACGAAGGCGAAAGCCCGTTGCAAGAAGATGTTATCGTGAATGGGTTCGAAGAATGCATCACCGTCGAACAGTATGATCCGCGCACGGACCGGGTGAACCGGATCACCTTTTCGATGTCCCAGATGCGCGATCTCGCGGCGTCCCTGTCGCTTCCCGAAGGCGTCTATTCCCGCGCGGACACAGCGGGTTAATCCGGCTAGGCGACCTCACTGGTGCGGGCATTTGGCATCGCGGTGAGTGTTATCGCCATTCCGGCGGCAACACTCGGAGAGGCTGTTCTTCGACAGGCTTTCATCTTATCACGCCCAAGGATATTCTTGGTGCACATGATTGCATCGACGCGACCGACGACAAAGGAGACGGGATGCCTGAAGTGAACAAAGCCGTGATGGAGTTCTTGCACACGCGACGGTCCCGTCCGGCAAAACTGCTTCAAGCGCCGACGCCGGACCGCGAGGCTCTTGCGCCGATTCTGACGGCGGCCGCGCGGACGCCGGACCATGGTAAGCTCGAACCCTGGCGCTTTATCGTCCTGGAAAGACCCGCACTCGACCGCCTTGCCAAGGCTGTTGACCAGTGTGGGGCAGAGAAAGGCCGGGCCGAGGAAGACATCGCAAAAGCGCGACAGCAATTCGAAGACAGCCCGCTGTGCGTCGCGGTGATCGAGGTTCAAAAACCATCCGAGAAGATCCCCGCGATCGAACAGACCTATTCGGCGGGCGCGGTCTGCCTTGCCTTGCTGAATGCGGCGCTGGCTTCGGGTTGGGGCGCAAACTGGCTGAGCGGCTGGCCCTCGCATGATTGCGACTTCTGCCAATCGGCTCTGGGCCTTGCGAACAATGAGCGCGTCGCGGGCTTCATCCACATCGGCACCGCCTCTGCCGTACCGCCAGAACGGCCCCGCCCCGATATCGACGCCATCACGACATGGCTCGAAACGTGATCCTGAGAAGCTTTCTGCTGACGCTCGGCCAATTGGGGGACCGGCGGTTTCGCAAGGTGCTGTTTCTCGGCATCGGTCTTGGCTTTGCACTCCTGGTCGCGTTCTTCGCTGCCTTGATGTGGCTTTTGAACTCGTGGCTCGGACCAGAGGCGACCTTGCCGTTCATCGGCAACGTGACGTGGCTGGACGATCTGCTCAGCTGGACGGCGTTCATCTCGATGCTTGTCTTGTCGGTGTTCCTGATGATCCCGGTGGCATCCGCGATTACGTCGATGTTTCTCGACGATGTGGCTGACGCGGTGGAGGAGCGGCACTATTCGCATTTGCCCAAGGCAGATCGCGTACCGTTCTGGGATGCGCTGCGTGATACGGTCAACTTTCTGGGCGTCCTGATCGCAGCGAATATCTTTGCGCTGGTTCTCTACGCGATGTTCCCGCCCTTCGCGCTGTTCATTTTCTGGGGGCTGAACGGATTTCTGCTGGGCCGGGAATATTTCACGCTTGCCGCGATGCGCCGTGAAGGGCGTGCCGGGGCCAAGGCCCTGCGTAAACGCCATGCCGGAAAGATCTGGATCGCAGGCATTCTGATGGCGATGCCGCTCTCGCTACCGCTTGTTAACCTGGTGATCCCAATCTTAGGAGCGGCAACCTTTACCCACCTGTACCACCAAATTCAGGCGCAGGCCCCATCCGGCCAAAGAAGTCCAGGTCGCGCACTGTAATCCAGCCGGACAGGATGATCCCGGCGATGACGATCCACAGGCCAATGCTGACAAACGTGGTGATCCACGCCTTTTTCCTGAGGTTATGCACTTCTGGTGATCCAGCATGCGTGCCGGGCACGATCTGACCTAGATCGCCTTGCGTCTGCAATCGGATCGGAATGACGATCAGAAACACCATGAACCAGATCACGGCGAATAGAACGATGGCGGAGGTGATGGACATGGGTGCGCTCCTTTACTCCCCTATGTGGGGTCGGCTCAGACTTGTTCCAGCTCCACGAGGCATCCGTTGAAATCTTTCGGATGCAGGAACAGCACCGGTTTGCCATGTGCACCGATCTTAGGAGTACCATCACCCAGAACACGTGCCCCGGTCTGTTTGAGATGATCGCGGGCCGCGATGATGTCATCGACTTCGTAACAGACATGGTGAATGCCGCCCGATGGGTTCTTTTCAAGGAATCCCGTGATGGGGCTGTTTTCGCCGAGCGGGTAAAGCAGTTCGATCTTCGTGTTTGGCAACTCGATGAAAACGACGGTCACACCGTGATCGGGCTCATCCTGCGGCGAACCCACTTTTGCGCCCAGAGCAGTGCTGTATTGGTTCGACGCCGCCTCGAGATCGGGCACGGCAATCGCCACATGGTTCAAACGTCCAATCATCTTGTCTCTCCGTCCTGAGTTTCGCGGCTTATCCCCCTTGCGATTTAATCAGACAAGAGGGCCGGACGCATTAACGCCCTGTTAGCCTCAACCGCGCCAAAGTGAAGCGACTCATGGAGGGCGAAATGATTGATGATGACGCATTGAACCACCTGCAGCGACCAACAACGACACGACCGCTGCTTGGACTGACCGTGCTTGCGGTCGAAGACAGCCTGTATGCCTGTGACGCGCTTCGCCTGATGTGCCTGCACAGCGGCGCGCGGCTCAGGCGGGCCGATTGCCTGAAATCCGCCCGGCGTCACCTGCAGGTGTATCGTCCCTCGGTGGTGATCGTCGACATGGGCCTGCCGGATGGCAGCGGTGCCGAACTGATAGACGAGTTGCGGGATGCTGTGCCCCGCGTCAGCGTGATCCTCGCCTGTAGTGGCGATCCCTTTGCCGAAGATCTCGCCTACGCAGCCGGCGCAGACGGATTTCTTGCCAAACCTGTCGCAAATCTCGGGACGTTCCAAAATGCGATCCTGCAGCAACTGCCGGTCGGGTCCCGCCCCAGCGGCCTGCGACCAGTCCGCAGCGATACGATCCAGCCCGATCTTGTCGCGTTCCGAGAAGACATGGCCTATGTCGCAGAAATTCTGGGCCGTCCTGTCGATGCGAGGGCCATCGGCTACGTCACATCCTTTGTGCGGGGCGTTGCCCTGACGGCCGAAGACGCGGCGCTTGAACAGGCGGCTTGTGACCTCGCACTGGCGCAATCACAGGGCGCACCGACGCTAGGCGCTGTGTCCCGCCTGGCCGGAATAGTTCAATTGCGGGTGCAGGATGCTATCGCGATGTAAGGAAAAAGGCCGCTCCGGTCAGAGCGGCCTTTTGCTTCGCAGATCAATCTTCCTTCGGAAGCACCCGCAGGCCAAGCTCCATAAGCTGATCGCTGGTCGCCTCCGATGGCGCGTTCATCATGAGGTCCTCGGCACGCTGGTTCATCGGGAACATGATGACCTCGCGGATGTTCGCCGTATCGGCCAGCAACATGACCATCCGGTCGATGCCGGCTGCGCAGCCGCCGTGGGGTGGAGCGCCAAACCGGAACGCGTTGACCATGCCACCGAACCGCTTGCGCACCTCTTCTTCGCCATATCCGGCCAGTTCGAATGCCTTGAACATAATCTCGGGCTTGTGGTTCCGGATCGCACCCGAAACAAGCTCGTAGCCGTTGCAGGCAAGGTCGTACTGATAGCCCAGAACATCGAGCGGATCGCCGTTAAGCGCATCCATACCGCCTTGCGGCATGGAAAACGGGTTGTGGCTGAAATCGACCTTGCCGCTTTCCTCATCCGCTTCGTACATCGGGAAATCGACGATCCACGCAAAGGCGAACCGGTCCTGTTCCGTCAGGCCAAGCTCGTTGCCGATCACAACACGGGCGCGGCCTGCAACGGCTTCAAAGTTCGATGGCTTGCCACCAAGGAAGAACGCTGCATCCCCGACTCCGAGACCGAGTTGCAGGCGGATCGCCTCTGTACGTTCCGGACCGATATTCTTGGCCAGCGGACCGGCAGCCTCCATGCCATCATCGCCATCGCGCCAGAAGATATACCCCATGCCGGGCAAACCCTCTTTCTGGGCAAAGGCATTCATCCGGTCGCAGAATTTCCGGCTACCACCGCTGGGGGCCGGGATCGCGCGGATTTCCGTTCCGTCCTGTTCCAGCAGTTTCGCGAAGATCGCAAAGCCCGAGTCGCGGAAATGGTCGGACACCACCTCCATCTTGATCGGGTTGCGCAGGTCAGGCTTGTCGGTGCCATACCAGAGCGCCGCATCACGATACGAGATTTGCGGCCAGACAGAATCCACTTTGCGACCGCCACCGAACTCTTCGAAGACGCCCTGCATGACGGGCTGGATCGTGTCGAAAATGTCTTGCTGGCTGACAAAGGACATCTCTAGGTCCAGCTGGTAGAAATCCGTTGGCGACCGGTCGGCGCGCGGATCTTCGTCGCGGAAGCAGGGCGCTATCTGGAAATACTTGTCAAAGCCACTGACCATGATCAGCTGTTTGAATTGCTGCGGCGCCTGCGGCAGCGCATAGAACTTGCCGGGATGTAGACGGCTGGGAACGAGGAAATCTCGCGCGCCTTCAGGGCTGGAGGCGGTGATGATCGGTGTCTGGAACTCGCGGAAATTCTGCGCCCACATCCGCTTGCGGATCGACGACACCACATCCGAGCGCAACGTCATGTTGCGCTGCATCGCTTCTCGGCGCAGGTCGAGGAAGCGGTAGCGGAGCCGTGTTTCCTCCGGGTATTCCTGATCGCCGAACACGATCAGCGGCAATTCTTCCGCAGCACCCAAGACCTCCATGTCGCGGATGAAGACTTCGATTTCGCCCGTGGGCAGCTTGGGGTTCACAAGGCTCGCATCCCGCGCCTTAACTTCACCGTCGATACGGATACACCATTCAGAGCGGAGTTTTTCCACATCTGAAAAGGCCGGGCTGTCCGAATCGCACAAAAGCTGTGTGACGCCGTAATGGTCACGCAGGTCGATGAACAGCACACCGCCGTGGTCCCGGATGCGATGCACCCAGCCAGACAGGCGGACGGTCTGGCCAACATCGGCCTTGGTCAGATCGGCGCAGGTGTGGCTGCGAAAGGCGTGCATGTCGGATTCCCAATTCTCTGTAGGTTTCAAGTCGCCCGGCTCAATGATGCAGGTTGCCGCAAAAGTCCAGCCATAGCGTGGGAATCGGCACGTCATGCGTGGCGAATGTGAAGCGGCCGGCGGGAGATTGACGACCGCAAATCGCGATTGGGCGGAACACCACCGGTTCAAATGAACGCTGCAGAAAAAACGGGCTTCAAGAGGCTTGAACGTCACCCGCGCATGTCTATAACCCGCTGGAATTTGCTCGCCGGGACTGTCCCCGGCACGGATCCGCGCGCAACGAGGTGACCCAATGCCCAAACGTACCGATATCAAGTCAATAATGATCATCGGAGCAGGGCCCATTGTTATCGGTCAGGCTTGCGAATTCGACTACTCCGGCGCACAGGCCTGCAAGGCGCTGCGCGAAGAAGGTTATCGGGTCATTCTCGTGAACTCCAATCCAGCGACGATCATGACCGATCCCGGGCTGGCCGACGCCACATATATCGAACCGATCACGCCCGAGATCGTCGCGAAGATCATCGAAAAGGAACGTCCCGACGCATTGCTTCCGACGATGGGCGGCCAGACTGGACTAAACACGTCCCTCGCGCTTGAGGAGATGGGCGTCCTCGAAAAATTCGGTGTCGAGATGATCGGTGCCAAGCGGGAGGCCATCGAGATGGCCGAGGACCGCAAGCTTTTCCGGGAAGCGATGGATCGCATCGGGCTGGAAAATCCGAAGGCGACAATCATCACAGCCCCGAAAAAAGCCAACGGCAAGCCCGATCTTGACGCAGGTGTTGCCATGGCCCTCGCCGAGTTGGAGCAAATCGGCCTGCCAGCCATCATCCGGCCTGCCTTTACCCTCGGTGGCACAGGCGGTGGCGTTGCATATAACCGCGAAGATTTTGTCCATTTCTGCCGGTCGGGCATGGATGCTTCGCCGGTGAACCAGATCCTGATCGATGAATCACTGCTGGGCTGGAAAGAATTCGAGATGGAAGTCGTCCGCGACCGCGCGGACAACGCCATCATTGTCTGTGCCATCGAAAACGTCGATCCGATGGGCGTGCACACCGGCGATTCCATCACCGTGGCACCTGCCCTGACGCTGACCGACAAGGAATACCAGATCATGCGCAATGGCTCGATCGCCGTGCTGCGCGAGATTGGCGTCGAAACCGGCGGATCGAACGTCCAGTGGGCCATCAATCCCCAAGACGGGCGCATGGTCGTGATCGAAATGAACCCGCGAGTCAGCCGGTCCTCCGCGCTGGCGTCTAAGGCGACCGGTTTCCCGATTGCCAAGATCGCGGCCAAGCTGGCCGTTGGCTACACCCTCGACGAATTGGACAATGACATCACCAAGGTGACGCCGGCGTCATTCGAGCCGACGATTGACTACGTGGTCACCAAAATCCCCAAATTCGCGTTCGAGAAATTCCCCGGCTCCGAGCCGCATCTCACCACGGCGATGAAATCGGTGGGCGAGGCGATGGCGATTGGCCGGACCATTCACGAGTCGCTGCAAAAGGCGTTGGCCTCGATGGAATCCGGCCTGGCCGGCTTTGACGAGGTTCACATCGAAGGCGCCCCCGAGAAATCCGCCGTCATCAAGGCGATCAGCCAACAGACCCCGGACCGGATGCGCACTATCGCGCAAGCTATGCGGCACGGCTTGTCCGATGACGACATTCACGCGACAACCATGTTCGACCCTTGGTTCCTGGCGCGCATCCGCGAAATCGTGGAAACCGAAGAGGAGGTACGCGCAAGCGGCCTGCCGTCCGACGAGGCGGGCATGCGCGCGCTCAAGATGCTCGGCTTTACCGATGCGCGGCTTGCGACACTGACTGGCACAACGGAAAAGCAGGTCCGTGCCCGTCGCCTGAACCTGAACGTCAAAGCCAGCTTCAAACGGATCGACACCTGTGCCGCCGAATTTGAGGCGCAGACCCCTTATATGTATTCAACTTACGAAGCCCCGATGATGGGCGAAGTGGAATGCGAGGCACGGCCCAGTGACCGGAACAAGGTTGTCATTCTGGGCGGCGGCCCCAACCGGATCGGCCAAGGGATCGAGTTCGACTATTGCTGCTGCCACGCCTGTTTCGCCCTGACCGATGTCGGCTACGAAACGATCATGGTCAACTGTAACCCGGAAACCGTTTCAACCGATTATGACACGTCTGACCGCCTGTATTTCGAACCGTTGACATTCGAGCATGTGCTCGAAATTCTGAGGGTCGAACAAGAGAACGGAACGCTGCATGGCGTGATCGTTCAGTTCGGTGGCCAAACGCCGCTCAAGCTAGCCCGCGCACTTGAGGCCGAGGGCATTCCGATCCTGGGCACCACACCGGATGCGATCGACCTTGCCGAAGACCGAGAGCGGTTCCAGTCGCTTGTCACCAAGCTGGGCCTCAAGCAGCCGCATAATGGCATTGCATCAACCGATTCACAGGCCTTGGCCATCGCCGAGGATATCGGTTTCCCACTTGTCATCCGCCCATCCTATGTTCTCGGCGGCCGCGCGATGGAGATCGTCCGCGACATGGGCCATCTGGAACGCTACATAAACGAAGCAGTGGTTGTTTCGGGTGACAGCCCGGTACTGCTCGACAGCTATCTGTCCGGTGCCGTTGAACTGGACGTGGATGCCCTTTGTGATGGCACGCGTGTTCATGTCGCTGGCATCATGCAGCATATCGAAGAAGCGGGCGTTCACTCTGGCGACAGCGCCTGTTCGTTGCCGCCCTACTCTCTGTCTGACGAAATTCTTGAAGAGATCAACCGCCAGACCGAAGCTCTTGCGCTTGCGCTGAACGTCGTTGGCCTGATGAACGTTCAATTTGCGATCAAGGATGGCGAGGTGTACCTGATCGAGGTGAATCCGCGCGCATCGCGCACCGTTCCCTTTGTCGCCAAAGCGACGGATTCAGCCATCGCGTCGATTGCAGCTCGCGTCATGGCGGGCGAACCGCTGACCAACTTCCCGATACGCGATCCCTATCCTGAAAACGCTGACTACGACACGGTACTGCCGCTTGCGGACCCAATGACCTTGGCCGACCCGATGATGCCGTGGTTCTCGGTCAAGGAAGCCGTTCTGCCATTCGCCCGCTTTCCGGGTGTGGATACGATCCTCGGACCGGAAATGCGGTCCACCGGCGAAGTCATGGGCTGGGATCGTTCCTTCCCGCGCGCCTTCCTGAAGGCACAGTTGGGTGCAGGAAACAACTTGCCGTCATCAGGCAACGTGTTCTTCTCGATCAAGAATGACGACAAGACGGATCAATTGGCCGAAACGGCGCGGCTTCTGGTCGAACTGGGGTTCACCATCGTGGCGACCTCGGGAACGGCGAAATTTCTTTCCGGGCACGGAATTGACTGTGAGATCACCAAAAAGGTCTATGAAGGCCGTCCAAACATCGTGGACGTGATGAAGGATGGCGGGATTGACCTGGTCATGAACACCACGGAAGGCGCTGCAGCAGTCGAAGACAGCCGGGAAATCCGCTCGGTCGCACTCTATGACAAGATCCCCTATTTTACCACCGCAGCCGGCGCGCACGCCGCTGCGCTTGCGATGAAGGCACGCGAAGAGGGTGAGCTGGTGGTCAAACCGCTGCAATCGTAGCGAGCCTGGTACCCGTGCGAGACACGTAAAGGAATTTTCACGGCCAAGGTTTTCTGGCGTCGGCCCCCGGTGCTAATGTCCGGACCGCCCCTTTCCAGAGCGATCCGCTTCAAGAGGCTTCCAACCTGGCCCGTCGTCTGACGGAGCGCGATGCCAAACAAAAAGTTCAGTGTCAGGCTTATCTGGATCCCATGGACCCTGTACTCAGGCTGAAGACTGCGCTTGCCGGTTGGTGGCGGCAGCCAGACCATGTCCGGGTTGAACCAGTTTTTCAGGAACTCATGCCGTGTCAGGGCTTGGGTTTGGGATGGGCAGTTCGTGGTCTTGTCACTCCGCTGTATTGGTCTGCTCATCCACTAAGGCAATCACGCTAGATTCACGGGACCAACCCCTCTCGGCTTTTGTACGACAAAGTCATCACGCCTTATAAATAAACTCAAGATATGTGACCGTCTGAGCCAGACCGATTCATTCAAATTAGATTAACCAGAGTCGAGAAATGGAAACCTAGCGCAGTTTAGATACTTCACTTTCCAATATTATCATTCCATCTGCTAGAAGAAGTTCAACTTCCGCATTGCCAAACTGAACTTCTTCCACAATATTGCCAGTAGAAACTGTTACATCCACCCGAGCGTTATCAATTATCCTACGGAGTTCGGCCGTGTACGAACCGCCCGGTACTTGTCGCCCAAAATTGTCAGTTCCATCCCAATTCACAGCATCTTGTTTCTGTAGCAATGGCTGTTCAAATATTGCGATCCCTTCAGAATTTAAAATAGACACCTTGAGATCTTCTTCAATATCACGCAACTCCCCAAACTGTAGGGCTATACTATCTCCCGAAAAAGCAAACGATTTCTCATGATATGCCATCCGTCCAATTACAGAAGAATATGTTGAAATATTTTTACTGACCAGGGCGGAAATGAGAGAGTCCATTTTTTGATTTGTAAGAGATTGCTGCTCAACCATCGAAAATGCTGCCAGTTGATCTGAAAACTGGTCAGCTGCCATTGGGCTAAGCGGATCTTGATTTTTAACTTGCGTTGTTAGCATTCGTAAAAATGTCTCAAAATCATCAGAGGTAGCCGGTAGCGACCCAACTACAGCGTTGGCTGCACTACCATTCAAAACAGAAACGTCCATTACTATTAAATCCTTTTGTCAATTCCGGGCATGATCGTAAACTCGCCCTCAGCCCACTCATCACTTCGATTAGAACCATCCTCTAGCTGGATGATTTTATACTCTTTCTTTTGTCTACTGTGAAGTTCCTTAGCACCAGCGTGAAACGAAAACTCATATCCTTCAATATTATAGCTCTTTAACGCTGCACCAAGTTGGCTTTGCTTTTGCAACATGAGATCAATAAAATCTTGGCTCGAAGACATAAACTTAATCTCATTAATATGATCATTTTCCTCAACGCTTATGTTGAGTATAGGGTTCGCTAATTCCAAATCCCTTCTAGGATATTGGCTTAATGTAGCATTTTTTTCAATGTGACTAACAGCAGACCTAGTTTTTCCATAAGGCTCTTTGAAAGGGATAGAGCTCTCAATAATTTGGGCATCCCTTGGATTTGGTAGTTTAAAATTCATTATTTTTTGACTAGAGGATTCTAAAATAGATTGTACACGTGATAAATCCCAGTGTTTGAATTCAGCTTTGAAAAAATCTTCATTTACAGATTCTGTATGTTCCAAACAGCTCCATTTCCAAGCAGGAGTGGCAACATCATCAAACGTCAGCCCTGGATGGGCACGATGTTCAGATTTTATAGAAAAGGGAGGCTCTAAGAAGGGATCAGCTTGTTTCACTTCGCCTTTTTTTAGTTGAACTATAGACTCTATGTCAGCAGTCACTCCACCAACATCATTCGAAATCTCTACCATCGGAGTGTCGGACAAATTCTGGGCCTGTGAAGCAATATCATTTGAGCCTCCGAGTATAAAGATCACGTTGTCTCGAAATAGTTCAAGCTCATCGACAGTGGAACCAAGATCAAATAGCCCGTAGCCCTTACCGTTACCCTCTAGTATAGCGCCACATAGATTATATCCAGCCCCCACATCAGAACTTAGTTTCGCTAATTTGAGCTCGTCATATTGACCTATTAGTCCAGAAGTTATAACTAAAGAATTTTCATAGCCCTCCTCCCTCTTAAAGGTAGTTACTTGATCCACTTCATTTCTGTCACCTAGTGATTTAGCAAAGAGGGATGGAATTTCTAGAATACCTGAAATTGGACTCTCATTGGGTGGCAATTGAGAAGATATTCGTTCTTCATATCCGCTTTGATCGCCTAAGTTAATCTCAATTACTCCAATACAATCTGATGCAGTAGAAGAAATTTTTGCATTAGGAATTATAGCCAAGAGAGAATCATCAAGACCCAAAGCAACTTTATAAAAATTTCGGGCTACTCCAGATTTGTGGTTTTCACACTTCTGAAGGCAAGGTTCGAGAGACAAATCAAATGATCTGTCTGAACACTCGATCATGGAACGATTAAGTATATTATGCAGTACGAGGGTAATTTCACACCTCACTTCATTCAATTTAAGCTCGTAGCATCATACCTGATCCTCTCCCCAGGGGTACAATTTTTTCTTTAGAATTTTTGATATCTAACTTTTGTTCATTTGGATTTTTAATACGCTGTTCATATTTATATCTAATATTGGGGCGGCACGCACTCCGTGGCGCAGGGATATCCCGGCAAATGTCAGAATGACATCCAATCGCAACCCAAAACCTGGGTCGCCAAATATGTGCAAAGCACAGTTGAAAGGAACACAATGTCCAGCATTCTGACGAACAATGGCGCGATGGTTGCGCTTCAGACACTGAAATCGATCAATTCTCGGTTGACCGAAACCCAAAATGCTATTTCAACCGGAAAATCAGTCGGTACCGCGCGCGACAATGCTGCTGTATGGGCAATTTCCAAAGTCATGGAATCCGACGTCAAGGGGTTCCAAGGCATATCCGACAGCCTCAACCTTGGAGAATCGACGGTTGCGGTGGCCCGCAACGGTGCAGAGACGGTTACAGACCTTCTGACGGAAATGAAGGGCAAGATCGTTGCTTCTCAAGAGCAGAACGTCGATCGAGCGAAAATTCAAACCGATATTGTAGCCCTGAGGGACCAAATCAACGCAGTCGTGGGTGCTGCTCAGTTTAACGGCCTGAATTTACTCTCGAACCAGGACACCACGGCTGGGTCGGGCACAGTCAATGTTCTTGCTTCGCTTGACCGCTCCGCGACTGGTGTTTCAGCGAGCGATATAGGCGTTGGAAAGAAGGACCTTGGAACAACGACGAGCAACGTGACAGGCGGAACCGTTGCAAATCTGACTTCGGCTGCGACACTAAACGGAACGCAAAGTGCGTCTCTGGCAATCACGACGCCAACAGTAGCTGGTCAGATCTTTAGCCTCGGATTGACTGGTACCGATGCAAACAGCGATAAGTTCACACCGACCGACTACACGACCGGAACCACAGCTCCGGATGCTCAGAAGATCATGTACATCGCTAGAGACGGTGATACCGCGGGTGATGTCGCCAGAGGACTTGCACAGGCCTTTGCTCTATATGCCGCTGAAGAGGGCCTTGACACTGAAGTTCTCAATGTTTCGGCATCTGGAAGCAACCTGACCGTGTCTTCAACAGTGACTGATGCTACGGACACAATCGCAGCGCGAATCGATACTTTGACCAGTCCGACTTCGGTGACAATCGGCGGCGGTTTGGAAAAACTCAACGATATCGACGTGACTACGGACACCGGTGCGGATGCGGCACTGGTCGCCATTGAGTTCATGATCCAGACTGCTGTGGATTCTGCGGCTTCCTTCGGTTCGGCTCAAAGTAGGATCGAAACGCAGGCAAATTTTATCTCGAGCCTGACCGATTCACTTAAGTCTGGAATTGGAACTCTGGTCGACGCGGACATGGAGGAAGCATCCGCCAGGCTCCAGGCGCTTCAGGTCCAGCAACAGCTGGGCGTCCAGGCGCTCTCGATCGCTAATCAGGCCCCACAATCCTTGCTGTCGCTGTTCCGATAACCCGTGTTCGGGCCGTTTCAATGGCCCGAGCCACCTTCGCAATGATGACAAGAATAGGTTGAGGCAATGCCGTCATACATGCACGCGTATCAGAGCTACTCATCTACACCGATCAAATCCACGAAAGACACCGAGATCGAGATCATCCTTGAAACCACTCGACGCCTCAAACGCGCTGATGAGATGCGTGACACAGATTTTCCGACCTTTGTAAGTGCTCTGCAGGACAATCGAAAACTCTGGATCACACTTGCGGCAAATGTCGCAGATTCACAAAACCGCCTTCCGCGAGAATTGCGCGCAAAAATATTTTATTTATCCGAGTTTGTTCAGGCATACACACGAAAGATTCTTACAGAGGAACTCAGCAGTTATCCCCTTTTCGACATCAACGTCGCAATTCTACGTGGTCTCACATCCAAAAGGAACACAGAATGAGCGGTCTTGTGCTGAAACTTGGCCCGAAGGAACGCGTTTTGATCAATGGCGCCGTAGTCGAAAACGGTGACCGCCGATCTCGTATCACCGTTCTAACATCAAAGGCAAATATCCTACGCCTCAAAGACGCCATTCATCCGGACGACGCCAACACGCCAGTTCGCCGCGCGTGCTATCTCGCTCAACTTCTGCTTAGCGGCGAAGTGGACTCTCAATCCCTTTGGGAACGGCTTTTTGGGCAAGTTCATATCCTGTCTGAAATCCTGAGCGACCAACACAGTGCGTCTCTTCTCATGCAGACAAAAGACGCCATCGGAGACCGTAACGCCTATACCTGCCTGAAGCTGCTCCGTCAGCTGCTACCACTTGAGGCGCAACTCCTTTTGCGACACAAGCAATGACCTTTCAGCCATTTCTACTCGGGGCCGGACTATCGGGGTGGAGCATCCTCAAGGCGACTCTCGCAACCCAAAAGGCGGCATTCAATCGTTCAGGCCAGACATCTTCGGACTCAATTTATTTTAAGGACCGCTTTGCGGACATCAATACGCCGGAAGATCTCGTTTCAGACAGACGGCTGATGCGAGTTGTTCTTGGGGCCTATGGGCTCTCTGACGACATTGAGAACCGATATTTTATCAAAACAGTCATGGCCGAAGGTGTGGATAATCCCGAAGCCCTTGCAAACAGGCTTTCAGACCGACGGTATCGAGCCCTCGCCCAGGACTTTGATTTCTCAATTGCACCACCGAAGCACACGCAAAATCCCGGCCTTGTGCACAAGACAATTGAGAATTTCCAGAACCAATCCTTCGAAATCGAAATTGGGAAGGCCGATGCAGACATGAGGTTGGTACTAGGATTTTCGCGTGAGCTTCAAAACCTTTGGAAGTCCTCCAGTTCAAACAATGCTGGTTGGTTTCAAATCCTTGCGACACCTCCTGTAAAAGAGGTGCTTCAGATCGCTCTTGGCCTTCCCACCGCTTTTTCGCAACTCGATATCGACGTTCAACATGAACGGATCCAAGACAAGGCACAGCGCGTTTTCGGGACAAGTGACCTGTCGGAACTGGCAAATGAACAGCTTATAGAGCAAGTCACAGACCGTTTTCTGATTATGCGGCAGTCAGATGTCTTGAATAGCAGCAGCTCTCTACAAAACGCACTCACCTTGCTGAATGCGATTCCAAAACGAACCGGCGGACCATAGGCCAATTATGGATCAACTGGATAGGTCAGTCTTTCATGGCACCACACCGCAAAAGACAAAGTCGCAAAGCCTCGAAGCTCTCGCCAAGACTGCTTGCCGCTCGAGACATGCAGAATTCCAAGAAAAGGCGATCGAAGGCTATTGCCTTATCAAGTTCTGGATCAGCACCTGACGTATAAAGGCCTGCATCGACAAGCGCAGAGGAGTCTTGGTATTTTGATGCGAGACGTCTGGCCCGCGCAATCAGGTCGTTCTCGACGGCATTGGCCGCCTCGGGCAAGCATCTCGAGACTGATTGCAAGATGTTGACCGCTGGAAACTGACCGCGATCAGCAAACTTGCGGTCCAGAATGACATGACCGTCCAAAACACCTCGCAACATATCTGCAACGGGCTCGTTCATGTTGGAAGCAGCAACCAAAACACTAAAAACTCCGGTTATGTCACCTGTTCCAAACCTTCCAGGGCCAGCGCGTTCGGCGAGCTTGGTGATCTGGGCGGGTGTGGACGGTGGAAAGCCCCTCAAACTCGGAAACTCGCCGGCAGATACCGCAACCTCTCGGTGCGCCTCTGCAAACCGCGTGATCGAATCGATGAAAAGCAGGACATGCTGACCTGTATCCCGGAAGAACTCTGCGAGTCGCATCCCCGTCATTGGGCACCGCAAGCGTGCAGTCGGGGCTGTGTCTGCACTGGCCGCGACCACAATCGCGTGCTTCAATCCGGTCTGGCCCAGAACATTTTGCGTAAAATCGTTGATTTCTCTCCCGCGCTCTCCGACCAAAGCAAGGATGACGACATCGGCCTCGATCGATTGCATGAGGTCGGCCAAAAGTGTTGACTTCCCTACTCCCGATCCAGCGAAAATCCCAACACGTTGACCACGTGTGATGGGTAACATCGTGTTGAACAGGTGAAATCCCGTGTCCAACCTTTCACCCAGCGACTTGCGCAAGACAGCAGGCGGTGGTTCGTTTTCGATTTCCAAAGCCACAGGTCCGGGAACCAAGGGCTTTCCATCCAGAGGCATGCCATAAGGATCGATGACGCGGCCAAGCCATGACGGATCCGGATGGATTAGAGGCCGTCCACTCAACATCACGCGATCTGCCAGGGCAACGCGCTGCGGTAACTCGTCTGGCAGCATCGTCAGGCCGTTGCCCGACAGGCAAAGAACATCGCCCTGCAGGGTCGTTCCATCCTTCCGCAAGAGACTCAATCGATCCCCCAATCTTGCCTCGTCTTCCAGCCCTGACACACAGATCGTGTGGCCGTCCGTGGATACCACCCGACCCACCGCGTGTGCCCGGTCGATATCCGAAACTTTGCTTTTGAGTTGAATCATTGAGGGATTGTGCATCGCGCGTTCCATTCAGGTTCTGACAACCCTTTCTAAAGGAATCAGGGTTAAGCCTTCGTTGAACGAAACGAGGGAGAAGCCCTGCAATGTTCCAGAATTTGGATGTGTTCAAAACCGCCATGTCGATGGCACGCCATGCCGGCGTCAAACAGTCACTGACGTCACGCAACGTCGCCAATTCCGATACCCCCGGATATCACGCCAAGACGATCAAACCGTTTTCAGAGATGGTCCCCGGCGGTTCGTCCGGGTTTGACCTTCGCACGACGCATTCTGCCCATCTGGGGCATCGAAATGACATGCAGACTACGGCCGTTTTATCGCGAACCAATGGCGATCCCAACGGAAACAGCGTCGTTCTCGAATCGGAAATCCTTAATTCGGTGGATGCCAAGCGTCAGCATGATCGCGCGCTGGCCGTCTACCGGGCGTCTCTCGGCCTGCTCCGCAGCGCATTGAGCAAGCAATAGGAGTGTTGGCATGTCAGAATTTTCCAAGGCAATTGGTGTCTCTTCGAGCGGTCTCAAGGCACAGGCACACCGACTTCGGATCGTCGCGGAAAATGTGGCGAATACCGATACGCCCGGATACCGCCGCAAGACCGTGGCGTTTTCGGAAGAACTAAATCGATCGGGGATGGCGGAGGTCGCGCTTGAAAAAGTCGCTCTCGATCTCCGCGCCGGAGAACGCATCTACGATCCCGGCCACCCGATGGCTGATCAATCCGGGCATTACACCGGGTCGAATGTCGATCTGATCATCGAAATCGCCGACGCGCGAGAAGCACAGCGCAGCTACGAGGCGAACCTCAAGATGTTCGACCAAGCCCGCCAAATGTCTTCAGGCCTCATGGACCTGTTGCGCAAGTAACCCTTTCCAGAATGGAGAACACCAATGGACGTCAAATCGCTTTTCGCATCGCAGCAATATGCAGCTCTGAAACCCGCAACAGAGCCCGACCCGCGCGCCGCGATTGCCCAGAGCTTTGCCAAGATCACTGAAGATTTCGCACAGACGCTGGCCACAACAGAATCGGTCGCGATGGGCTCAATGTACGGGGATGCCGATCCACACGCCTTGGTCGAAGCCCTGTCGCAATCGCAATTGGCTGTAGAAACCGCTGTGACGGTCCGCAACAGAGTGGTCGAGGCATATCAGGAAATCCTGCGCATGCCGGTCTGACGAAGATGCTGGGTGATGGCTACATCTACGACGTTCTGCGTGAAGGGCTGCGTATTGCAGTTCTGATCTCGGCACCCGTTCTTTTGGCAGCACTTGTCACCGGCATTTCGATCGGGCTTTTCCAGGCACTGACATCGATTCAGGAAATGACCCTGACATTCGTGCCCAAGCTGGTCGCGATGCTGTCCGTTTTCTGGGCGTCGATGAACTTCATGACGCAAAGCCTGATCGATTTCTTCCAGACCATCATCATTCCCTCGATTGCAGGAGGCTGACATGGAATCCGCAGGATATGTCACACTGACGCGCCAGTCCGGGCTGATGCGCGAAATGGAAATCATCGCCCACAACATTGCGAACGCCGCAACGACCGGGTTTCGACAACAAGGATTGGTGTTTTCCGAGTACGTTCAGGCCGTCGAAGGTGGTGACAGCCTGTCGATGGCCGCCGCGCGGGTCAAGAAGACCTCGACCGCCCAGGGTATTCTGACCCAGACAGGCAATCCCCTCGATCTTGCCCTCGAAGGGAACGGCTTCTTTCAGATCGACACGCCAAACGGCGTGCGGCTGACCCGCGCCGGGGCATTCAATGTGAACGCGGTCGGTGACATCGTGTCGTCAGACGGCAACCCTGTTCTCGACATCGGTGGCGCGCCGATCAACGTGCCACCGGGCGAGGCCGATGTAAAAGTCGCAGCCGACGGAACAATCAGTCTTGGCGACCAGCTTCTGGGGCAGATCGCTATCGTCGAACCTGAACCGGGCGCCGACCTCAAACGGGAATCCGGAGTCCTGTTTCAGACTGATGCAGCCCTTTTGCCTGCGACCTCAGGTCTGGTGCTGCAAGGCCATCTGGAGGGGTCGAATGTCGATGCGATTTCGCAATTGACCCGAATGATCGAAGTCCAGCGCGCGTACGAAATGGGTCAAAAGCTGCTCGATATGGATGACGAGCGCTCAAAATCCGCCCTCCAGACACTCATAAAATAAAGGAACCACTATGCGCGCTCTCAAGATCGCAGCAACCGGAATGACCGCCCAGCAGATGCGGGTCGAAACCATCGCCAACAACCTGTCGAACATGAACACCACGGGCTACAATGCACGGCGGGCCGAATTTTCCGACCTGCATTACCAACAGATCGCCCGCGCCGGAACCGTGAACGCCGCTGATGGAACGGTCCTGCCGACCGGCGTTCAGGTCGGCCTCGGAGTGCGTCCTGCCGCAGTTTCGGTGCATCTGGCCCAAGGCTCCCTGAGCCAGACCAATTCGGACCTCGATCTGGCGATTGACGGCAACGGCTATCTTGAGGTCGCGATGCCTTCGGGACAGGCTGGCTATACCAGGGACGGGTCTCTGAAACGTAATGCCGAAGGCTTGATCGTCACCTCCGAAGGGTTTCCAGTAGCCCCCGAAATCGTCATTCCACAGGACGCGCACAGCATTTCCATTAACCCGGAAGGCGAAGTCTACGCCTATTTTGCGGAAACCGCAGAGCCGCAACTGCTTGGACAGCTGAACCTTGTCGGCTTCGCAAATGCCAAGGGCCTTGAAGCGCTTGGCGGAAATCTCTTCGCCGAAACCGAAGCTTCCGGCGGTCCATTGGTGGCAACACCAGGTGAAGACGGGCTTGGCACCCTGAGGCAGGGATATCTCGAGGACAGTTCCGTGGATCCAGTCCGAGAGTTGACGGAGCTGATCGAAGCCCAGCGCGGCTATGAGCTCAATGCCAAAGTCATCTCGGCGGTCGACCAGATGCTTGGCGCCACGACGCAGGTGCGGTGATGCGGTTTTTATTGCCCCTTTGCCTGGTCTTGACCGGCCTGCCCGCTGTAGCGGACACCGTCTTTGCGCAGACGACCATTCGCCCCCGCGAGGTTATCACCGCAGACGCGGTGTTCGTCAAAGACGTCGACACGACTGGTGCCGTACAATCGCTCGAACAGGTCATCGGTGCAGAGGCAAAACACGCGATCTATGCTGGGCGACCGGTTCTGATCGTCAACATCACCAACCCGGCAGTCATCGAGAGAAACCAGCTTGTCGCGGCAACCTTCGTTCTGAAGGGTCTGACCATCGCCACCGAGGCTCGTGCGCTCGAGCGTGGGGCCGTCGGCGATGTGATCCGCGCCATGAATATCACCTCGCGCAGCACCATCCGGGCCGAGGTGCTCGACGGCGGCACTCTGAGAGTGTTGCCTTGATATGACACATCGCTTCCTCATCGCATCGGCCCTTTTGGTGGTGTTGCCGAATTGCGGCAGGCTGGACCATGTCGGGCAGGCGCCGACCTTTTCGCTGCAAACCCAGAGCGTTGAAAGGCAGGCCATGATCTATTCCGGCCTGCCAACCAAAACGGCGGACACATCCAGCTATCGGCAAGCCTCGTTATGGAGCGGCGATGAAACATCGCTCTTCGGGGATCGCAGGGCATACTCGACCGGCGATATCCTGACTGTGATGGTCGAGATCGACGATGAAGCCGAAATCTCGAACACGACGTCCCGGTCTCGATCCGCACAGGAAAATCTTGGCGTGCCGCAATTTTTTGGCATTCCGCAACGCAGGAACAGTGCTCTTCCAGAGGGGGCGAGCCTCGACAACGCCGTGGAACTCGATTCCTCCAGCGCAAGTCAGGGGAATGGCTCGGTGCGTCGGAACGAGAAACTGACACTCCGGATCGCCGCAACGGTGGTCGATGTTCTACCCAACGGCGTTCTGAGGATCGAAGGCACACAGGAAGTCCGGGTGAATTTCGAGCTGCGCGAGTTGTTTGTGTCTGGCTTCGTACGTCGCGCTGACATCACGCGCCAGAACGAGATCACTTACGACAAAATGGCGTCCGCCCGGATTTCCTATGGCGGGCGAGGACAGATCAGCGACGTGCAGCAACCCCGGATCGGACAGCAAATACTGGACGCTATCCTCCCGTTCTAAAGCGCAAAAGGTCAATTGATGCTCAAGAAAATCATGCCGCTCTTCGCCCTGCTCTTTGGTTTGGCAGGCGGAGGTGCGGCAGCAATCTTTCTCGCGCCCCCGCCCGACGACGAACCCATGTCCCAAGCGACCGCTCCTGATGCGCAGACGGAGACATCACAGGATGTTCTTCAGAACGGAGCATCGGACAGCTTTGAAATCGTGAAGTTGCCCAGCCAGTTCGTGGTTCCGGTGATCATGGACAACCGAGTTCGTGCAATGGTGATCCTGACCGTGGCGCTCGAGGTCGAGGTTGGGCAAGGAGACCGGGTTCGCGCACTCGAGCCGAAACTCCGCGATGAGTTTCTTGCCGAACTTTTCGGTTTGGCTGCTCTTGACGGGTTCAAGGATGAAATGATCTCTCGCACAACGCTCGAACTGGTGAAACGTGCGCTCAGCGTCCGCTCGATTGAGGTTCTGGGCCTTCAGAATGTAAATGTGCTTGTCACGGATATGGCGCGTCAGGACGTGTTCTAAAGACGCTTCTTCATCTCGAACTGCACAAGCATAGGGTCACCCTCGGATGTGGCCGCGTCATTGGCCAATTGCTCGAGCCGCAATGACAAAGCCAGTTTTTGCTGAAGTGCAACTTTCAACTGTTCCTGAACATGGACGCGTTGGATCGCCGCCTTTGCCAGAACCGGTTGCATCCTACGCTGATCGTCCATCAACTTTTGCAGCCGCAATTCTCCGAACCTGAACGATGCAGGTTGAGACGCGGACCTTTCTTGCAAGGAGGCGCCAAGCTCATGTTCCTGATCGGTAATCGCCACCTGCCTAGACCGCAGTTCCTGCTTCAGCACCAACTCTGCCGCAAGCCGTGCCTCAAGAAACTGGACCCGCGCAGCGAGCACCTGGAGTACCTTGGACACGCCGCTATCGTTGGCCATTTTTCATCATGGCCTGAATGCGGCGGGCGTAGCCGATGGCAATGGCAACCGCCTTGTAGTGTTTTGGTTCAATCATCGTGCCAACCTTGACCTTGGCATACAGTTCGCGTGCAGTGGCCGGATCGCGATAGAGCGGCACACCGGACTGGATCGCGATCTCGCGGATCTTGCGTGCGGTTTCATCCGTGCCCCGCGCCACGCATTTCGGCACCGTGTCCGTCTCGCCACCCCATTGCAGAGCAATAGCGAAATGCGTTGGATTGGTGATCACGACAGAGGCTTTCGGCACATCGAGCAACATCCGGTTCGTGGCAATTTCCTCGGCCTTGGCACGCCGCTTGTGACGGATGTTCTCGTCACCCTCTTCGTTCTTGTGTTCGTCTTTCATTTCCTTGTGCGACATGCGGTTTTTGCGTGCATGGTCATGAACTTGCCAAAGCACATCAATAACAGCAAAACCCATAAATGCAGCCAACGTGCACCAGAGCCATCTGAGCGCGACGTCGTAGATATTCGCAAGCACCGCGTGCTCGGCTCGCACGATCAGGATTTGGAATAGCTCAAAACCGTCCCGGACAAAGACCGTCAGAAGGACCGCAAAGATCAGGAATTTGCCAAAGTTCTTTGCAAACTCGAACAGCCCAGACCATCCAAATTTTTTCTTGGCATTGGACAGTAGCGACAGGCGGTTCAACTTCGGCTTTACCTTGTCGGCAGTGAACAGAACCTGTTTCGTGGCAACCATCCCGGCAAGGACAAGGACGAAAGGCGCGGCGAAGAAGATGAGCACAAAGGGTACCAGCCAAGTGGTGACCGCCGCAAAGACTGCGGCACCGTCAAGCGCGGCTCGACCAGACGCGGATCGGGCGACAAAATCGCGGATATGCTGAACGATATCGGTCATGTAACCGCGAAACATCACCTCCGTTGCAAGGATCAGGATCGACAAGGCCACGAGAGCGACAACGTCCTGAGACCGTACGATTTCGCCCTTCTTGCGCGCTTCCTCGAGCTTGCGGCGGGTTGCTTCATAAGGTTTGTCGTTCTGGTCTTCACCCAACTCGCTCACGGTCGTCCCCCGTAGGACAGCATGAGAATGATTTGCGCTTTCTGCTGCCACACGTCCAGCAACAGCTCATGATGCTGATAGAGGAAATGGATCGAAAACAGAGCCACGAACGGGATGCCAATGAAGGACACCATGAATTGCGGCATGGCTTTGTTCACGAAACCGATGAACAGGTAATAGATGAACATCACGCTGAGGAACCCTGATGACAGAACAAAGGCGTGTTTGAAGATGAAATTCATCAACTCGGTCACCTTCGACGCGAAATAACCGGTGATCCTTTCGATCGATGGGAATTCAAGGCTGTAGCCCGCGACAAAGGAATAGAGCATCTGGTCGGCCAGACTGGTCGAGAACAGGATCGCGATTGCGGTTGTGGTCAGAAGATGACTGATGACAGGCATCGGGGCCGTTGCATTCCCCAGCATCTGGGCCAGAGAAATAGACTGGCTGATGATCGCGCCAGCCTTTTCAAGCAGAAAGATCATCCCGCGCGACATCAAGCCGATGAAGAATCCGATGGTTGTTTCACGCAGAAAAAAAGCGAACAACTCTGACCCGGACGGCGCGGTCTCGGGAAGATAGGGCGCGAGGACCGGTGCAATCGCCACTGCAAACATTCCGGCGAACGACAGTCGGACACGCGCAGAGACGTAGCTTTCGCCGAAACCCGGGGCCAAGAAGATCGCTGGGCCGATTCGCAGGAACACCGCACCGACCAGCCACATCTGGCTGCTGATCTCGGCGAAGAACCCCTCGATCATGTCTAGACCGTTATCGTTCCGACCAGCGCGGGCTTTGCGTCCAGACCGATCTCTTCGAAGGCCATGACCGGGTTGCTGATGCCCTTGGCCGTCAGGATACCGCGCAGGAACCTTCGACGCCGGCCAGGCGTGACAAGTGCCGGGAAAACTCCGTTCTTGCCGGCCCGCGCCAATTCTTCCGCGATGCGTTTGGACAGGTTTTCAAAGTCCTTCGGCGGCAGTGCCACATCCGGAACACCCCGATCATTTTGCACTTCGCATTCCGCAAACCGCTTTTCCCAATCGGACGCCAAGTGCACAAGCGGGATGGTTCCGTCTTCCCGGCGCATGGCCGCGACCAACTGGAACCCAAGCCTCTGGCGCACGTGTTCACAGATTGAGTCTGCCGTATGCCCCTGACCGCGTGTCTCTGCGATGCCTTCGAGAATGAGTTGGAAGTTGCGGACCGACACCTGTTCATCCAGCAGAAGCTTGAGAACCTGCAACAGCGTGTCCATCGGCACCTTGTCCGGGATGGTCTGCTCGATTAGCACCCGATTCGCCTCGGCACGGCTGGGATTGGACAGCGTTCCGAGTTCATCCAGAAGCCGCTTGAGGGACTTCATCGTCAGCAGACGGCCGAGGTTGCGCTTAATCACTTCGAGCAGGTGGGTGGCCAGAACCTCGCTCGGGGACACGACGGTCAGGCCACTCAACTGCGCGTCCTCGCGTTCGGAATGTTGAATCCATCGTGCAGGCGCCCCGTAGACCGGTTCTTCCACATCCGTCCCACTTGGGAGAGAGTTTGTGTCCTCCGGGATCAGGGCGAGCATCAGGTCGGGATGCAGAACTCCGCGTGCGACCTCGACACCATGCACGCGCAAGACATACGTACCGTCCCGGAGCATGGCATCGTCGGTCAACCGCACTTCGGGCATGATGATCCCAAAGCTTTTGGCAATATGGGTCCGCATGTTGGTGATGCGGGAATCCAACCCGCTCGCCGGATCAAGCACCATGTCGACGAGGTCGGGGGCGAATTCGACGTGAATGTCGTCAAGATCGAGAACATCACCGATCGGGCGTTCGCGCAGCGCAACGGGTGGTTTTTCCTTGGCCTCATCGCTCTTGGCCGCGTCATTCTGGCGGCTGACCCAATAGGCAAGCCCACCCAGTATCAGCCCACCGGTCAGAAACGGCACAACCGGCAGACCCGGCACCAGCGCGAAAAGCACCATGAGAACACCAACTGTGGCGAGTGCCGCGGGATGGCGTCCAAGTTGAGACGTGATCGCCAGATCGGTCGATCCCGTGGCCCCTCCACGTGCGAGCAGAAGTGCAGCGGCAATCGAGATGATGACGGCGGGGATCTGCGTCACCAGCCCGTCACCGACCGTCAGGATCGCGTAGGTCTCGAATGCGGCGCCGACGGGCATACCGTGTACGACGGTTCCCATGATCAGGCCGACGATGATGTTGAGAAGCGTGATCAAGAGGCCGGCAACGGCATCCCCTTTGACGAATTTCGATGCCCCGTCGAGCGACCCGAAAAACGTGGTTTCCTGCAATTCACGTTCACGCCGCGCCCGCGCCTCGGTATGAGTGATGGCCCCGGCGGCCATGTCGCTGTCGATGGCCAATTGCTTGCCCGGCATCCCATCCAGCGCGAACCTGGCGCCCACTTCGGCCATACGAGTGGCACCTTTCGTGATGACCATGAAATTGACGATCAGCAGAACACAAAAGACCACCAGCCCCAGAAAAACGCTGCCGCCCATGACGAAATCGGCAAATCCCTGAATCACGTTGCCCGCCGCGTCGGTTCCTGTGTGCCCTTCGCCTATGATCAGCTTGGTCGAGCTAATGTTCAGCGACAACCGGAGCATCAGGGAGGCCAGGAGAATGGTGGGGAATGCCGAGAAATCGAGCGGCTTTTCCACGAACAGCGTGACCGTGAAGATCAGGATCGCAAGCGCAAAGGATGTAGCCAAACCGATATCGAGGATGAAAGCAGGCACCGGAAGGATCATCATGACAATGATTGCCATAAGCGCAACAGCAAGGATCACCGTCGGCTTGGCGAAGAGATTTTGGCCGGTCGCACCCATCAGTTTGTCCTTGGCAAAGCAATGAAGGGTTGCGCCTTCGCCATATCGGACAGGAACAGCGATCCAAGTCGCGCTGTCCCGCCATGGCCCCAAGATGGACCGCCAGTTTGCGTCAGTGTCATGTGACCTGGCTCTAGTTCCGCAACCCGGTTCAGGACGTCCTGAAACTTTGCCTTGTAGCGTTCCGCATGTACCGGAGTTCGACTGTGGTAGGCGCCTGCGGCTTCGGTCCAAGTGCCGAATTCACGGTAAAGCTGGGTCAGAAACCGCCCCGCATAGAGCGCATTGAGGTCGGGATTGAACATGTCATCTAGAGATCGAAATCCATCGGCATGCCAGCGGTAATTGATCTGGAAGCAGCCAATGTCGATATTCGACACCCCGGTTTTCACCTTGGAAAACACGTAAGATCGTGCGTCATCCTCGGTCTGAAACCATGAGCCATCACCAGCATGGTTGACCGTCCAAGGCCAGGGATCACCGGTTTTTCCACGCCCCGTTTCCAGCCGCGTGATCGTCAGCATGACATCCAATGGCACCCCGGTTTCTGCAGCGGCCCGTTGCGCCGCGACATCGCAGAGGCTCGCATAAGACGCTGTCGCCAGAGTCACTGAAGCCAGCAGACCCAACACCAAAGGTTTCGCCCAAATTCCGTTCAAATCACGGCCCTCGCATTCTGCGGTTTGGCAGAACGTACGGTCCGGAGGGTTAGGATTTGGTTACGAAGCCCGCGTCGGGATCACAAAAAGACTTCGACAAGCGCCACGAGGCCACCACCGATCACGGCACCGACCAAGGCCCATAGCACAGCCGCCCGCGCCGGGTTCTTTTTCGGTTCGGGCGTACCCTGGGCCTGTTCGATCAGAAGTTGCTCCATCAGGCCGGGCAGTCGAGGTCCGAAGCGCGCCAGTACAAGCGCGGTTTTCCCAAGATCCTTTGCAAAGGCGCGCGGACCGATGCTGGTCTTGATGTAATCCTCGACGATCGGCTTGGCGACGTTCCAGATGTTCATCTTGGGATCAAGCGACCGGGCCACACCTTCGACAACAACCATGGTGCGCTGCAGCAGGATCAGTTCGGTCCGGGTTTCCATGCCGAAGCGCTCGGTGACCTCGAAGAGATAGCTGAGCAGCCGCCCCATGGAGATCCGCGTTGCATCCATGCCGAAGATCGGCTCCCCCACAGCCCGCAAAGCGCGCGCAAACTCATCCACATCGCGATCGTTGGGCACGTAGCCTGCTTCGAAATGCACCTCGGCCACGCGTTTGTAGTCGCGCCGGATGAACCCATAGAGGATCTCGGCATAGACCCGGCGGGTGTATTCGTCGATATGGCCCATGATGCCGAAATCCAGGGCAATGATATCGCCATTGGGCGCAACCTTTAGATTGCCTTGGTGCATGTCCGCATGGAAAAACCCGTCGCGCAGCGCGTGTTGCAGGAAAAGCTGCAAAACCCGTTCACTCAGCGCGACCCGGTCATGACCTGCGGCATCCAGCGCGTCGTTGTCACCAAGCGGCAGACCGACAGCCCAGCTCATCGTCATGACGCGACGGCTGGACAAATCCCACTTGATCTCGGGGAGCTGGAACCCGTCGTCCTGTACTGTATTCGCTGCGAATTCAGAGGCAGCGGCGGATTCAAGACGCAGATCCAGTTCGCCCATCACCACGCCTTCGAAATGGGTGATCACGTCCATTGGCCGCAATCGGCGGGAGGATGGCGACAAAAGCTCGATCAAACTGGCGGCAAAATAGAAGGCGTCGATGTCCTTGCGAAAATCCTTTTCAATGTTCGGTCTCAGCACCTTGACCGCGACCGTTTCACCGGTCTGGCCCAGCGTTGCCTTGTGAACTTGCGCGATTGAGGCCGCTGCAACAGGTTCGCTGAATTCCGAGAACACCGTATCGACAGGCACTCCCAGTTCGGAGGCGACCATCTGCTTTGCCTCGGCAACCGAAAACGGCGGCAGCTTGTCCTGCAGGACGCGCAGCTGCGTTGCCATCTCGTCGCCGACAACGTCTGGACGGGTGCTGAGAACCTGCCCGAACTTGATATAGGCCGGGCCAAGCGCGGTCAGGGCGCGCGGCGCGGGCGGTACGGAAGGATCGCCGTTGTACCCCAGCCACTTGAACGGCCAGCCCAACAGACGCGCGGCAACGCGCAACGGCTTTGGCGCATCGAAGGCATCAAGAACGACACCCATCGCCCCCGTACGCTCCAGCGTCGCGCCTGTACGGATCAGGCGCAGGATATTGTGCGGCCCTCTCACGTCAGATTTTCCACCCCGAATGCAGGCAGGCAATGCCCATGCTCAGGTTGCGGTACTTGGCATTCTCAAAGCCGGCGTGCCGGACCATGCCAAGAAACGTGTCCTGATCGGGAAACTTTCGGATCGACTCGACAAGGTACTGATAGCTGTCGCGGTCATTGGCAATCATCTGCCCCATGCGCGGGATGATGTTGAAGGAATAAAGGTCATAGACCTTCTGCATCATCTCGTTGGGAATCTGGCTGAATTCGAGCACCATCAACCGGCCACCGGGGCGTAACACGCGAAACGCCTCATTCAGCGCTTCCTGCGGGCGGGTCACGTTCCGGATGCCGAAGGAAATCGTGTAAACGTCGAACGTGTTGTCGTCGAACGGCAGATGCATCGCGTCACCGACCACCCAGTCAAGGCTGTCGCTCATCGCGTTCGCTTCGGCGCGCTTGCGGCCTTCGATCAGCATCAGTTCGGTCAGGTCCAGAACCGTTGCATGGCCACGTCCCGCACGCTTGAGAAACCGAAAGGACACATCCCCGGTCCCGCCAGCGACATCGAGCAGCCTCTGACCCGGTCGCGGCGCAAGCCAGTCCATCATCGCATCCTTCCAGATGCGGTGGATGCCAAAGGACATGGCATCGTTCATGACGTCGTATTTCGAGGCGACAGAGCTGAACACGCCCTGAACGCGGCCCGCCTTTTCGGTCTCAGGCACATCCTGAAACCCGAAATGCGTGGTGGATTGATTTTCGTCTGCCATATGCCTTGCCGTTTCCCGTGCCAGACTTTCTTATAGAGCGCCCACCCGGCGATACAATGCGACGACACGAGCAGGACACCCAGAATGCCCGAATTACCAGAGGTTGAGACGGTTCGACGCGGGCTGGCCCCCGCGATGGAGGGCTTTGTCATTTCTCAAGCCCGGGTCAATCGCCCCGATCTGCGCTGGCCCTTTCCTGAAAACATGGCCGCACGTCTGACCGGCAAACGGGTTCTGAGGCTGCGGCGTCGATCAAAATACATCCTCGCCGATCTCGACAGCGGAGAAACCGCGCTGATCCATCTGGGCATGTCCGGGCGGATGCTGGTGTCTGGCGATCCCCTGGGGCAGTTCGTGCATGACCACCCGGCAGCCGAAAAACACGACCACGTTGTGTTCGATATGGAAAACGGGGCGCGCATCACCTTCAACGATCCTCGTCGCTTTGGCGCAATGGATCTGTTCACCACTGCTGACGGCGACTCCCACCCGCTCCTTGCCGCGATCGGGCCAGAGCCCTTGGGCAACAGCTTTGACGAAAACTACCTCGTGACAGCTTTATCCAACCGCAACATGCCTATGAAATCGGCGCTTCTCGATCAGAAGACGGTCGCAGGCCTTGGCAATATCTATGTCTGCGAGGCGCTTTTCCGGGCAAAAATTCACCCGACCCGACCCGCGCGCCGCGTGTCGAATGACCGCATCTCGAGCCTTGTTCCTGTCATCCGGGATGTGTTGTCTGACGCGATCCGGGCAGGTGGGTCATCCCTGCGCGACTTCCGGCAAGCCGATGGAGAACTTGGATATTTTCAGCACAGCTTTGACGTTTACGGCCGCGAAGGCGAGCCCTGCCGCACCGCCGACTGCCAGTCGACAATCCGCAGGATCGTGCAATCCGGGCGATCCACTTTCTATTGTCCGACCTGTCAAAGATAACTTGAACGCTGCCCGCCAGATGCGTAAGGCTGCATCCCTGAGATCACCGAACGGAGCCCTCACTCATGGCTTATGAGACGATCATCGTCGAAATCGAAGATCATGTTGCCACCATAAAACTGAATCGGCCGGACGCGCTCAATGCGCTCAACAGCCAATTGTTGTCTGAGCTGGCAAGTGCGCTTGAAGATGCCGATGGCAACGAAAAGGTGCGGTGTATCATCCTCACTGGATCAGCCAAGGCATTTGCGGCAGGGGCAGACATCAAGGAGATGTCCGAGAAAACCTTTGTCGAAATGTTCCTGTCCGACTTTTTCGGATCGGAATCGCAGGCCGTCTGCAAGGTCCGCAAGCCGATCATCGCGGCTGTGTCAGGCTACGCGCTGGGCGGTGGCTGCGAATTGGCCATGATGTGCGATTTCATCATCGCCGCGGACAACGCCAAGTTCGGACAGCCCGAGATCAATCTGGGTGTCGTCGCCGGTATCGGCGGAACGCAGCGTCTGACGCGATTTGTCGGCAAGTCCAAATCCATGGACATGCACCTCACCGGGCGTTTCATGGATGCAGAAGAAGCCGAACGCTCTGGCCTTGTCAGCCGAGTGGTGCCCGCGAAATCCCTGATGGAAGAAGCGCAATCCGCAGCTGCCAAGATCGCTGAGAAATCCATGCTGGCGACCTTTGCCGTCAAGGAGGCCGTGAACCGCGCATATGAGACAACGCTGAGCGAAGGTCTGTTGGCGGAACGGCGTCTGTTCCACTCGCTCTTTGCGACCGAGGACCAGAAAGAGGGCATGGCGGCCTTTCTCGAGAAACGCACAGCCCAGTTCCGCGACAGATAAGCGCGAAAAGAGGCCTTTTCATAAAAGCGATCTGGGGCTATATGGCCCCGATACATGCGTGTGATGCCCGCTCAGGCAAGATTCGATCCGGTCGTTGGCTCCGGGCGTGCTCTCATATGCAACCCGATTTGAACGTAACGAACCAGGATAGATCACATGGCAAATTCGCCCCAGGCAAAGAAGCGCGCGAACCAGAACGAAAAGCGTTTCGCCATCAACAAGGCGCGTCGTTCGCGCATCCGTACATTCCTGCGCAAAGTCGAAGAAGCCATCGCTTCTGGTGACAAGGAAGCAGCGACCGCAGCGCTTCGCGCAGCGCAGCCTGAAATCATGCGCGGCGTGACAAAAGGCGTTTACCACAAGAACACGGCGTCCCGCAAAGTGTCGCGTCTTGCGTCACGCGTCAAAGCAATCGCCTGAGAATCGTCGGGTGACAAAACAGCCGTTTGAAATCAAGACGCCGCCTCGGTCGAGGCGGCTTTTTTTATGTCTCTTGCGCAGGCCTGCACCGGTCCGAGATTCTTTTCCGGCAATGCCTGAGTCAACAACGAAGTTCAGTTGCCGCACCTCTTCCGACCCATATAAACCTTGAGTGCGAGTCACGTCGCGCTGGGGGGACAGGCACCATCAGTCCAGTTTCGAGACCGAAGAATGTCTCGAGTTTGGCCTGATGGCATAATTGGTACAAAATCAACCGCCTCGTCCATATTGATGCAAGGGCTGTTACGAACTCCATCTGCCAGGTGTTCGTCACCCCGATCTTGGTCATCCGGGTCGATCCCGGAGAGCCTGGTTCGTCGTTTCCAGAACGTGAGTCGAGGAAGCCATCCGTTTGGCTTCTGAATATGGGGACAGTGTGCCAAGGCACATGCAGACAGTGGAACAGGGACAAATGACGCAAGACCAGTGGGGATCGATTCGGGATGAGCTGCATCAGACAATGGGAGCAAACTGCTTTCAAAGCTGGATCGAACCACTGAAATACGTCGGCGCTGAGGAAGGCATCGCGCGCTTCAACGTCCCGACCAACTTCCTCGGCAACTACGTGTCGCAGAACTACGGCGACCTGCTCTTGTCCAAGATCACACGGCTGAATCCAACGGTCAGGCGTGTCGTATTCGATACTGTAAATGCGACCCAGACTGCACCCGCTCGGGCTCCGGCCCAGGATCACCAGCCCGAACCTCTTGCGGCACCGCAAGTTCAGACCCGGTCTGCCTCATCGCCCGACGCGCTGAACGGATCACCGCTAGACAAGCGATTTACCTTCGACACCTTCGTTGTCGGCAAGCCGAACGAGCTGGCGCATGCCGCCGCCCGCCGCGTTGCCGAGGGTGGACCCGTAACGTTCAATCCACTTTTCCTCTATGGCGGTGTGGGCCTTGGTAAAACGCACCTTATGCACGCCATCGCGTGGGAATTGCGGACGCGTCATCCGCACCTCACCGTGCTCAACCTGTCGGCAGAGCAATTCATGTACCGTTTCGTTCAGGCACTGCGTGACCGCAAGATGATGGACTTCAAGGAATTGTTCCGCTCGGTGGACGTGCTGATGGTGGATGATGTCCAGTTTATCGCCGGCAAGGACAGCACGCAGGAAGAGTTCTTCCACACGTTCAACGCGCTGGTGGACCAGCACAAGCAGATCATCATTTCCGCCGATCGCGCCCCGGACGAGATCAAGGATCTCGAGAACCGCATCCGCTCGCGCCTGCAAAGCGGTCTGGTCGTGGATCTTCACCCGACGGATTATGAACTGCGCCTCGGCATCCTTCAGGCCAAATCAGAAATGTATGCCCGGATGTACCCGGGTCTCGAAGTCGAACGCGGTATCCTCGAATTCCTGGCCGCCCGCATTGTCAGCAATGTCCGTATCCTCGAAGGCGCGCTGACCCGGCTCTTTGCCTTTGCCTCGCTGGTCGGAAAGCCGATCTCGATGGATCTGACGCAGGAATGTCTGACCGACATACTGCGCGTGTCCGAACGCAAGGTCTCGATCGAAGAGATTCAGCGCAAGGTGGCCGACCATTATCTCATCCGTCACTCTGACCTTGTCGGTCCCAAGCGTGTTCGCACCTTTGCCCGTCCCCGCCAGATCGCTATGTACCTGTGCAAGCAGCTGACCACACGGTCGCTGCCCGAAATCGGGCGCCATTTTGGTGGTCGGGACCACACCACGGTCATGCACGGTGTCCGCCGCATCGAAGAGCTCAAAAGACAGGACGCTCAGATCGCGGAAGACGTTGAATTGCTGCGTCGTTCGCTCGAAGCCTGAGTCCCAGACACCACAAATGCGGCTGTCGCGTGACTTGCGGCACGCCCGCCCTTGACCCTGCGCCCAATCCGGCCAAGAAATTGCAAAACAAGGGCTTGGAGAGCAACCCTGATGCGGGTTACTGTCGGCGTCCGGCCAGTCGGGGGATAAATGCATGAAATTCAGCATGGAACGCGGAACGCTGCTCAAGGCGGTGTCGCAGGCGCAATCCGTTGTAGAACGGCGCAACACCATTCCCATTCTCGCCAACGTCCTGATCGAAGCCGACGGCGACACGGTTCAGTTCCGGGCGACCGACCTCGACATCGAGGTGGTCGACCGGGCTACGGCACAGGTCGAACGCGCGGGCGCGACCACCGTGTCCGCTGTGACCTTGCACGAAATCGTGCGCAAGCTGCCCGACGGGGCCCTGGTGTCGCTGTCTGAGGACAGCACCTCCGGTCGTCTGACTGTCGAAGCGGGCCGGTCGAACTTTTCGCTCGCGACCCTGCCGAAAGAGGACTTCCCCGTAATGGCGTCGTCCGAGTATAGCGCGAACTTCTCGGCCCCTGCGCCCGTGTTGCGCCGGTTGTTCGACAAGTCCAAATTCGCGATCTCGACCGAGGAAACCCGCTATTACCTGAACGGCGTCTACATGCATGTCTCCGATGGTGAAGACGGCAAGGTGCTGCGCTGTGTCGCCACGGATGGCCACAGGCTTGCCCGGATCGACGCTCCGTTGCCCAATGGCGCGTCGGACATGCCGGGGGTTATCGTTCCCCGCAAGACTGTCGGCGAGATGCGCAAGCTGCTCGATGACGACGACATGCAGATCGCGGTCTCTGTGTCCGAAACCAAGGTGCGCTTTGCCACACCAGACATCACCCTGACATCCAAGGTGATCGACGGCACCTTCCCCGATTACACCCGCGTCATTCCGCAGGGCAACACGCGGCGCCTCGAAGTCGATGCAGCCGAGTTCGCCAAGGCGGTTGACCGTGTCGCCACGGTCTCGTCCGAACGCTCCCGCGCGGTCAAGTTGCAGCTTGACGAAGATCGTCTGATCCTGTCGGTCAACGCCCCCGACAGCGGTGCCGCCGAGGAAGAGCTGGCTGTGGCCTACTCAGATGACCGTCTCGAGATTGGGTTCAACGCAAAGTATCTGCTCGAGATCGCCAGCCAAGTGGACCGCGAAAACGCCGTCTTCATGTTCAATTCCTCAGGCGACCCGACCCTGATGCGCGAAGGCAACGACACCAGCGCGGTTTACGTTGTCATGCCGATGCGGGTGTGACCACGCTGCACCTGTAACAGGGGGCGCTGTTGCCGCTTTACATCAACCGCCTCACGCTGTCGCATTTCCGTTCGCACCTGCATGTGTCGCTTGAGCCCGATGCACGTCCCGTTGTGTTGTTCGGCCCCAACGGCGCTGGGAAGACCAATCTGATCGAGGCGGTGTCGCTGTTTTCGCCCGGACGCGGCATGCGACGCGCCTCGGCGCAAGAGATGACCCGGCGACCCGAAGGACTGGGTTGGAAGGTCGGTGGCCTCGTGAACACGCCGGAAGGTGTGCAAGAGATCAGCTTCCAGTCAGAGCAGGGCACGCCGCGTCAGGTCAGGATCAACGACAAACCCGCCCCGCAGGCGCGGTTGGGCGAACTGATCCGGCTCCTTTGGCTGCTGCCATCAATGGACAGGCTGTGGATCGAGGGCGCTGAGGGTCGGAGGCGGTTTCTCGACCGCATGACCCTCAGCTTTTTCCCGGATCACGGTGACCAGTCCCTGACCTATGAAAAGGCGATGCGCGAACGCAATCGGCTGCTCAAGGACCAGGTGCGTGACCCGATATGGTACAAGGCGCTGGAGGCGCAGATGGCGCAGTCAGGTGCGGCCATACACGCAAATCGTGTGCGGGCCCTCGACCGGATCGCCAATGCACAGGATCAGGCCAGCACCGAGTTTCCGGCGGCCCAACTTGACCTGATCCAGACCGAGGGCGAGATGCCGGAAACCGAGAGTGATCTGCGGTTTGCGTATCAGGAAAGCAGATTTCGCGATCTGGCAGCAGGGCGGAGCCTTGTCGGACCCCATCGCGCCGATCTTTATGGAGTATTTGCCGCCAAGGGCGTTCCCGCGGCCGACAGCTCGACCGGGGAACAGAAAGCGCTCCTGATCTCGCTGGTGCTGTCAAACGCGCGCGCCCTCATCAAGGATTTTGGTGCACCTCCGATCGTTCTGCTTGACGAGGTGGCCGCACATCTGGATGCCCGCAGGCGGGCTGCGCTTTATGACGAGATTTGCGCGCTGGGGGCACAAGCGTGGATGACCGGAACCGGGCCCGAGCTTTTCAGCGAATTGGGAGATCGTGCACAGTATTTCGAAGTGACCGAGACCGACCAGGGGACCTCGGTTTTCCCAGGCGCCGTGCCCTGACAAACTGTCGGCTCGCCAAATTCGCGAACCGCTAAATCTTGTGTCAGTCGCGTGACAACCCTTTGGCTTTGGCGTATAAAATCAACAGAAAAACGAAGGGTGAATTCATGGCAGACCCCGCACAGGCTCCGGAAGAATACGGCGCGGATTCCATCAAGGTTCTCAAGGGCTTGGAAGCTGTTCGCAAACGTCCGGGCATGTATATCGGTGACACCGACGACGGCTCTGGCCTGCACCACATGGTGTACGAGGTCGTTGACAACGGCATCGACGAGGCGCTCGCCGGTCACGCGGACTTCGTGCAGGTGAAAATTCACGCCGACAACAGCGTTTCCGTTCGCGATAACGGACGCGGGATTCCCGTCGATATCCACGAGGGCGAAGGCGTTTCCGCCGCCGAGGTCATCATGACCCAGCTTCACGCAGGCGGCAAATTCGATCAGAACTCCTACAAGGTCTCCGGTGGTCTGCACGGTGTTGGTGTGTCCGTGGTCAATGCCCTGTCCGATTGGCTGGAACTGCGCGTCTGGCGCAATGGCAAGGAACACATCGCGCGGTTCGAACGCGGCGATACCGTCAAGCACCTCGAAGTGGTCGGTGACGCCAACGGCAACAAGGGCACCGAAGTTCGGTTTCTGGCTTCGTTGACCACCTTCTCGAACCTCGAATACGATTTCCACACGCTGGAAAAGCGGTTGCGTGAACTCGCCTTCCTGAATTCCGGAGTACGGATCATCCTCGAAGATGAACGTCCTGCCGAACCGCTCAAATCAGAGCTGTTCTACGAAGGCGGCGTGCGAGAATTCGTCAAATACCTCGACCGCTCCAAGGCGCCGGTGATGTCCGACCCGATCTTCATGGTCGGTGACCGCGATGGCATCGGCGTCGAAGTTGCGATGTGGTGGAACGACAGCTACCACGAAACCGTCCTGCCCTTTACCAACAATATCCCGCAGCGCGATGGCGGCACACATATGGCGGGCTTTCGTGGCGCGCTGACCCGGACCATCAACAATTACGCGCAGACCTCTGGCATCGCCAAGAAGGAGAAGGTCAACTTCACCGGGGACGATGCCCGCGAAGGGCTGACCTGCGTTCTGTCGGTCAAAGTGCCGGACCCAAAGTTTTCAAGTCAGACCAAGGACAAGCTGGTCTCCTCCGAAGTGCGTCCCGCGGTCGAAAGCCTCGTGAATGAAAAGCTGGCCGAATGGTTCGAGGAAAACCCGAACGACGCCAAACGTATCGTCGGCAAGATCGTCGAAGCAGCGCTTGCCCGTGAAGCGGCCCGCAAGGCACGGGAATTGACGCGACGCAAAACGGCGATGGACGTGAACTTCCTTGCCGGTAAGCTCAAGGATTGCTCGGAAAAAGACCCGTCACAAACCGAACTCTTTCTCGTCGAGGGCGATAGCGCCGGCGGGTCGGCCCAGACTGGGCGTGACCGCCGCACGCAGGCGATCCTGCCGCTCAAGGGCAAGATCCTGAACGTCGAACGCGCACGGTTTGACCGAATGCTGGGAAGTCAGGAGATCGGTAACCTCGTGATGGCGCTTGGCACCGGGATCGGCCGCGACGAATTCAACATCTCGAAACTGCGCTACCACAAGATCGTCATCATGACAGACGCCGATGTGGATGGCGCGCATATTCGAACGCTGCTCCTGACCTTCTTCTACCGCCAGATGCCGCAATTGATCGAAGGCGGCTATCTCTACATCGCCCAGCCTCCGCTCTACAAAGTCATGCGCGGCAAATCCGAGGTCTATCTCAAGGACCAAGGCGCGATGGAGGATTACCTGATCCAGCAGGGCACCGATGGCGCGCAGCTGTTGCAGGGCAATGGCGAGACCATTCTTGGTCAGGACCTTGTGCGCGTGGTCGAAGAGGCGCGCCAGCTCAAGCGTGTGCTGGACGCATTCCCGACGCATTATCCGCGCCATATCCTCGAGCAATCCGCAATTGCCGGGGCCTTTGTGCCTGGTGCGGTCGATGCCGACCTGCAAGGCGTTGCCGACAAGGTCGCGGCGCGTCTGGACCTGATCGCACTGGAATACGAACGCGGTTGGCAAGGCCGGATCACGCAGGATCGCGGCTTCCGTCTGGCCCGTATCCTGCGCGGTGTCGAAGAGGTCCGCACATTGGACGGTACTTTGCTGCGCTCCGGTGAAGCGCGCAAAACCGGCAGCTTTACCGAAAGCCTGCAAGCGGTTTACGACAAGCCCGCTCAGCTGGTCCGCAAGGATCGCAAACAGATGATCCACGGCCCGCTCGACCTTCTGAACGCCATCCTCGAAGAGGGTGAGAAAGGCCTGAGCTTTCAGCGTTACAAGGGCTTGGGTGAAATGAACCCCGATCAGCTTTGGGAAACCACGCTTGATCCGGATGCCCGGACGCTTTTGCAGGTCAAGGTCGACGACATGACCGAAGCAGATGACCTGTTCACCAAGTTGATGGGTGACGTGGTGGAGCCGCGCCGGGAATTCATCCAGCAGAACGCGCTGAGCGTGGAAAACCTGGATTTCTGACACGGGGTTTCGAATTGGCTGCGCCAATCCGACAGGCTGGGGGCTCTGCCCCCAGACCCCCGCGGTATTTTTGAACCAGAGAAGCGAAAAGCAAGCGCGGTTCGGATCTGGTCGTCTAAGGTAACTGCCCTTACGATCACGGCACGAGCAGTCGAGGGAGGACACGGACTCATGGATTTGGGAATGTCGGATCGCGTGCGCGCGCTTGTCGAACAGGTGCGCGACATGGTCGAAACCGAGATCGCGCCGCTGGATGTGGAGTTCCATGCAGAGGTCGGCAAACACCCTTCGGGCGACCGCTTTCAGCACACAGACCGCCAACTCGACATCCTTGACGGGCTCAAGGCCAAAGCCCGCGAGCGCGGCCTGTGGAATTTCTGGCTGACCGACAGCGACAAGGGCCATGGCCTGAGCACTGTCGAATATGCCTATCTTGCCGAAGAGATGGGTAAAGTGCATCTCGCGGCCGAAGTGTTCAACTGCTCTGCGCCGGACACCGGCAACATGGAAGTGCTGGAACGCTACGGCGCGGAGTGGATGAAGGAGCGCTGGCTCTCGCGGTTGCTGAACGGCGAGATCAGATCGGCCTATGTCATGACCGAACCGGATGTCGCCTCGTCCGACGCAGCGCAGCTGGCGTTCGAAGCGAAGAAAGACGGCGATGACTGGGTTTTGAACGGCGAGAAATACTGGATCTCCGGTGCCGGTGACCCGCGCTGCCAGCTTTATATCCTCATGGCCTGCTCTGATCCGGACGCAGCCAAGCACAGCCGTCACACGATGTTCGTCATGGATGCCGATACACCCGGCATCGACGTGCTGCGCCCGATGCATGTCTTTGGTCAGGACGACGCCCCGCATGGCCACATGCATATCCGCTTCACAAATGTCCGTATCCCTGCTCGCAATGTGGTGCTGGGCGAAAGGCGAGGCTTTGAAGTGGCACAAGGGCGTCTTGGCCCGGGACGTATTCACCATTGCATGCGCTCTATCGGCCTCGCCGAAAAGGCGCTCGAACTGATGTGCCTGCGCGGTCTGCACCGCGAGGCGTTCGGCAAACCGCTGGTCGAGCTGGGCGCCAATTACGACATCATCGCGAATGCGCGGATGGAGATCGAACAGGCGCGTCTTTTGTGCCTCAAGGCCGCGTGGATGATGGACACACAGGGCACCCGTGCAGCTCAGCCATGGATCAGCCAGATCAAGGTCATCGCACCTCTCATGTCGCTCAAGGTCGTTGACGAAGCCATGCAGCTTTACGGCGGCACAGGGATCAGCCAAGACACGCCGCTCTGGCGGATGTGGACCCATCTGCGCACGCTTCGGTTCGCCGATGGCCCTGATGCCGTCCATCGCCGCCAGGTCGCCCGCGCCGAGTTGCGCAAATACACAAACGGATGAGCGCGGTTTTCGATCCGGCGGCTGTCGAGGCTTGGATGGCAGCACATGTGCCCGGCTTTCGCGGGCCGATCACGGTCGAGAAATTCGCCACCGGTCAGTCAAACCCGACCTTCAAGCTGACCACTGCAACGGGTGCCTATGTTCTGCGACGCAAGCCTCCCGGTCAGCTTTTGAAATCGGCTCATGCGGTCGACCGCGAATTCCGGGTGCAGCGCGCGCTGGCGAGAACAGATGTGCCTGTTGCCCGGATGCACGCGCTTTGCGAGGACGAAGCCGTGATCGGGTCGATGTTCTACGTGATGGATCATATGCCGGGCCGCACCTTTGTCGATCCGCGCTTGCCGGGCCTCAACCCTGAGGATCGCCGCGCAGTCTACGACGACATGAACCGTGTGCTGGCTGCGATCCATTCAGTCGACCTAACCGCAACCGGGCTGAACGATTACGGCCCACAGGGCAGCTACTACCAACGCCAGATCGACCGCTGGACCAAGCAATACCGCGCCACGGAAACCGGCCCGATCCCGGACATGGATGCGCTGATCGACTGGCTGCAGCGCAATCTACCCGAGGATGATGGGCGCGTGACGCTGGTTCATGGCGACTACCGCATCGACAACCTGATGTTTGCCTCGGATCGCCCGGCCTGCGTTGCGGTTCTGGATTGGGAGCTTTCGACACTCGGCCATCCCTTTGCCGATCTTGCGGCCGTCATCATGCAATGGGGCCTGCCCACGGGCGATGCGGGCCGTGGACTTGCCGGTGTAGACCGCGCGCCATTGGGCATTCCCGAGGACCCGGCCTTCATCGACGGCTATTGCCAGCGCATGGGCCTGTCCGGCATCGACCGGTTCGGGTTCTACCTTGCCTTCACCTATTTTCGCATGGCGTCGATCCTGCAGGGCGTCAAACGCCGCGCGCTGGACGGCAATGCGTCAAACCCTGAAAAAGCGCTGGAACTGGGGGCGTTTGTGCCAGCCTTTGCGGCGGGCGGGCTACAGGCGGCAAAAACCGTCTAATCTGGATATGTTTTGAATACTGGTCGGGCTGAGAGGATTCGAACCTCCGACCCCCTGCTCCCGAAGCAGGTGCGCTACCAGGCTGCGCTACAGCCCGACCGTGCACGGGGACCTACTGCCCATGCACGGATTTGACAAGGGTTGATTTCATTCACGGCACGCATTCTCGCGCAGATTACCGCATCATTTTTCGGTATCAGGTCCTGTCTCTCGGTCGCCGTTTCTTGAGGAGCCCATCCAGCCACTCAGACGCAGAGTGGAAGGGGTTGCGATCCGGCTGCGGGTGCGCAGAACGGGCATGTGCTTGGACGCCCCGGCTCGGCTTTCGCGGAACACGATGAAGAGGCCAGATGCGATGATGATCGCGGCCCCGAGAGCGGTATAAAAGTCTGTTGTCTCACCAAAGAACAAAAACCCAAAGACGGTTGCCCAGAGGATTTGCGAATACTGCATCGGAGCGACAATCGCCGCCTCGCCGGTCCGATAGGCCGAGATGATGATCCGCCCTGCAATCCACGCCATCACGGAAATGATCGCGAGCATGCCAAGATCCTCGATCGGCATGGGCTTGTAGACAAAGGCAAGCCCCACCCCCATGACCACGAAATTGCCCACCATTGGATAAAGCAACATCACCACGGTGCGCTCTTCGGCGCCGATCTTGCGCACCACGATCGACGCGAACGCCCCGCTGAACGAGGCGAGGACCGCCGCCCCATGCCCAAGAGTCAGTTCGGTCGATCCCGGCCGCAGAACGACCAACACGCCCAGCAAACCGACGATCACGGCCATCCAACGTTGCCAGCGCACGGTTTCTCCAAGGATCGGAATGGACAGGACGGTGATCAGAAGCGGCGTGGCAAAGAGGATCGCATAAGTTTGCGTCAAGGGCAGCGCAGAGAAAGCGTAGAACGCAGAATACCCGGTGACCACCACGCCAATGGTCCGTACCGCCATCCACCAAGGATGCACCGGGACTAGGGTCGCTGGCTTCGCATCCCGCATCAGCATGATTGTGGCAAGAGGAAAGCTCAGCAACACACTGAAAAAGACGATCTGAATAGGGGAGTAGGTCGCGCCCAATATCTTGATGAACACATCATGAGTTGCAAAAAGACCGAAAGAAATCAGGGCCAGCACAGCGCCTTTGACATTCGAAGACATGGCTGGCCCCTTTCTGGCGTTTACAGGCTCGCGTCCAGTGCAGCGATGATGGCATCGCCCATCTCAGTGGTCGACAGGGGGGTGCCGTCTTCCGGGCCCATCAGGTCGGCTGTTCGGGCGCCGTTGGCAAGAACCGTCTCGATCGCCGATTCAAGCCGTGCCGCTTCGTCGCCCTGATCGAAGGAGTACCGCAGCGCCATGGCAAAGCTGAGGATACAGGCGATCGGGTTTGCCTTGCCCTGACCCGCGATGTCGGGCGCGGAGCCGTGGACGGGCTCGTAGAGCGCTTTCGGACGACCATTGGCCATGGGCTGACCCAGACTGGCCGAGGGCAGCATTCCAAGGCTTCCGGTCAGCATTGCCGCCGCATCAGACAGAAGGTCACCGAACAGGTTGTCGGTCACGATCACATCGAACTGCTTGGGCCAGCGGCAGAGCTGCATCGCACCCGCGTCAGCATACATATGCGACAGCTCGACGTCCGGGTAATCCTCATCATGGACCTTTTGCACGACTTCGCGCCACAGGATGCCGGATTCCATCACGTTGGCCTTCTCCATCGAGCAGACCTTGTTGCCGCGACGACGCGCCAGTTCGAACGCCGACCGCGCCACACGGTCAATCTCGGACTCGGTGTAGCGCTGGGTATTGATGCCGACGCGCTCGTTGCCTTCTTCGAAAATGCCGCGCGGTTCGCCGAAATAGATGCCCGAGGTCAGTTCGCGCACGATCATGATATCGAGCCCCGCAACCACCTCTTTCTTGAGCGAAGAGAAATCCGCAAGCGCATCGAAACACTGCGCGGGGCGCAGGTTGGCAAAGAGGTCCATCTCCTTGCGCAGACGCAGCAGGCCGCGTTCCGGTTTCACGCTGAAATCGAGACTGTCGTATTTGGGTCCACCGACGGCGCCCAGAAGAACGGCATCGACCTCCTGAGCCTTGGCCATGGTATCATCGTGCAGCGGGGTGCCATGCTTGTCATAGGCTGCACCGCCCACAAGGTCTTCGCTCACGTCAAACGACAGGTCGCGCTTGGCACCGTACCAGTCAATGACCTTGCGCACCTCGGCCATAACTTCAGGGCCAATCCCGTCACCGGGCAAAATCAAAAGCGAAGCGTTGCTCATCATGGGTTCCTTTGATCAACAGGGTTGGTCATCGCGTAGACCCGCAAGCGCAAAGGGTCAAGGCAACGCCGCATCCTGCCGCTTCAAGTCGACGGTAATCAGGCTATGCTGCTGGTCAGAGAGCACGGGCCAGACCTGCGCTGCCTTGATCTCGAAATCGGGCGAGGGCAGGACATAGGACACGCGCATCGGACCGGGCCTGTCCCAATGCGCGGTGATTTGGTCGGGCAGCGGATCGGTGATCCGCGGATTCAAAAGAAACTGCCGCATCGCGTCGCGGTAGCCATCGCCGCGATCCGGGTCGAGATTGGTATTGGCCATGAACACGAATGGCCCGGTTTCGTCGTTGATGATCTGCTCCCACAGGCGCAGCTCATCGCGATTGCGTCGTCCGTTGCGATCCTCGGGGCCATCGAAAACCGGTGGCCCCGCATGCCCGATCAGCAGCGAAACAGATATGCCGGTCTCCGTGTCAGGCAGGATCACCGGCACGATCCAATGCCCCCCGCTGGACAGACGTTGGACGTCCAGACCGATATCGCCCCCTGTCACCAGCGTACCCGGAAGGTCGCGCCAGAGGATGTCGTTGAAGGATCGCAGCGCTTCTGAGTCAATCGGAAATCGGGACAGGATGGCCAACGCCTCCTGCCCAGGAAACCGGCCAAAGGCCTGTGCATCCTCGGCCTCGCCCAGACGACCATCGCCATCCATGTCGAACATGGTGGGAATTCCGGCGTTGGACCTCAGCGGCTGTACAAACGTATGGCCGCCATCAACGAGGTCGGCAAAGGCGCGAAGGGTTGCGCCTGTCGCGTCATAGTCGAACCGCGTCAGAACGATGATGTCGGCATCCGCAGCGGACAACGCCTTCGCCACAGAAACAACACCGGCGTCTTGCCTGACCAGATCCCGCAACAGCAATCCCGGTCCATCGCGCATCAGCGGCACATGCCACAAGGCGACACGCAGGTCTTGCGCCATCGCGCAAGCGGCCGACATCCACACCGCGAGACAGGCGGAGATCAGACCAGTTGCAGTTCGTCTTCCTGCGCATAGGCGCGTCGACGTTTCTCTTCGATCAGTGCGGCCACCCGGAACAGGGCGATCCCTCGCATCATCAAGGTCAATGGCAAGAAAGCCCACGCGCACAGCACCCAGATCAGGATCTCCGGCATTGCCAGCATCGACGCATCGAACGTGCCGATCCACATCCGCAGCAAGGCCGGGATCAGGAATGGCAGCAAAAACCCTAACGCGAGGTTAAAATGCGCATCCCTTTTCAGCCTGAACAGAACGTCCCGACCGGATGTCGGATCGAACAGGGGAAGGTTGATCCAGAAGTTGAACGCGATCTTGCGGATCGGCCAGAATATGAACCGGGCGTGAATCCAGAACAGGCACAAGGCGATCGATGACACCATAAGCAGCAGACTGGCAATCTCGACGACAGCAACGACGTCCATCAGATTGTGCAGATCGGAAAACGCGATCGCCATCAATCGGACCGGCGAAAACGGAAAATCCAGAAGCCAAGCCGAGTCTTGCGCCAAATTCTCCAGCAGTGTCGGCGCCAGTTCGGGGGCGCGCATTTCAGAGGCCATCAGAAATGACGCGAACCAAACGCAAAAGAACAGCGCGAGAAATCGCAACCGATTAAACGGTGGCGCATTCCGAAACTCTACAAAGGTCGGATACTCACTGGCGTACTCCGCGAATGTCACCACGGCGGCGACCAGCGCGACAAGCGCTGCCATCTGGGCCGCGTCGCTCGACGTTCCGGGCAAGACCAGTGACGGTATCACCACAAGGAACGCCATCAAAAGCGCGCGCACAGCTGATCCGATGATCCGCTTGACCACTCTGGTTTCCCTTCAATCCGGACGGACGCGATACGATGCCGCGACCTTGTTCCAAATTTCTGCCGCCGGGAGCGACGGCCTGCCTCATTCTTGCCCCAGTTTTGCCCAAGTTCACCGGATCGCTCAACTCCGGTCAGCGGGTATCCTCGTGAAATCATTGGACTTGGCGGTAAACTGGTGCGCGTTTACATCAGGACAGGCCGTGAAATATGGCACAAGGCGAAAAGCCTACAACATCTGGTAGGGTCTCGCAGAACTGCCGAAAAGCAAAAGGCCGCCCAGAAGGACGGCCTTTGTTCAACATCATCAAAGATGGTCAGACCCAGGGACGTGCCTGTGCCGCTTGCGATTCAAAGCTGTCGATGGAGGCGGCCTTTTCCATGGTCAGACCGATATCGTCCAGCCCGTTCATCAGGCAATGCTTGCGGAAGCTGTCGAGCTCGAAGGAAAAGCTGTCGCCATCCGAGCTGGTCACGGTCTGGTTTTCCAGATCGACCGTCATGCGGGCGTTCGACCCCTTCTCGGCATCCTTCATCAGGACGTCGACCGCCTCTCGCGGCAGGACGATGGGCAGAATGCCGTTCTTGAAGCAGTTGTTGTAGAAGATGTCGGCAAACGAGGTCGAGATCACGGATTTGATGCCAAAATCCTTCAACGCCCAGGGCGCATGTTCGCGTGACGACCCGCAGCCGAAATTGTCCCCAGCAACGAGGATCTCTGCCTCCCGGTATTGCGGCTTGTTCAGCACGAATTCAGGGATTTCCTTGCCGTCATCGTCATAACGCATCTCGTCGAACAGGTTCACACCCAGACCCGACCGTTTGATTGTCTTCAGGAACTGCTTGGGGATGATCATATCAGTGTCGATATTCACCAGCGGCATGGGCGCCGCGATCCCGGTGAGTTTTTCGAATTTTTCCATTACATCATCTCCCGCACGTCAGTCAGTTTACCAGTGATCGCAGCCGCAGCCGCCATTGCGGGAGACATCAGGTGTGTGCGACCGCCGCGACCCTGACGACCTTCAAAGTTGCGGTTCGACGTGGCCGCGCAACGCTCGCCCGGGGCAAGCTGATCGGGGTTCATGGCAAGGCACATGGAACATCCCGCAAGACGCCATTCAAACCCGGCCTCGATGAAAATATCCGCGAGACCTTCTTCCTCGGCCTGCGCACGCACAAGTCCCGAACCAGGCACGACCATCGCGCGCTTCACCGCGATCTTCTTGCCCTTCAGGATTTCGGCGGCCGCCCGCAAATCCTCGATCCGGCCATTTGTGCAGGAGCCGATGAAGACGGTGTCGATCTCGATATCCGAAAGCTTTTGACCCGGAGTCAGGCCCATATAGTCCAACGAGCGTTGTGCCGCGCCGACCTTGCCGCCTTCGAAACTGTCGGCAGACGGAATGTCTGCTGTGATCGGCAGTACGTCCTCGGGCGACGTGCCCCATGTCACCACCGGCGCGATGTCTTCGCCCTTGATGGTGATCACCTTGTCCCAATGGGCGTCCTCGTCCGAGAACAGGGTCTTCCACCAGGCCAGTGCGGCTTCCCACTGGGCGGCCTTCGGAGCGTGCGGGCGACCTTTGACATACTCGAATGTCTTTTCGTCCGGCGCGATCAGTCCAGCGCGGGCACCACCTTCGATCGCCATGTTGCAGACAGTCATCCGGCCTTCCATCGACAGATCACGGATCGCTTCGCCGCAATACTCGATGACATAGCCGGTGCCGCCAGCGGTTCCGGTCTTGCCGATCACCGACAGGGTGATGTCCTTGGCGGTTACACCCGGTGCAAGCTTGCCCGTGATCTCGACCTTCATGTTCTTGGATTTCTTCTGGATCAGCGTCTGCGTCGCCAGAACATGCTCGACCTCGGATGTGCCGATCCCGTGCGCCAGCGCGCCGAATGCGCCATGGGTCGCGGTATGGCTGTCACCGCAAACCACCGTCATGCCTGGCAGCGTCCAGCCCTGTTCAGGACCGACGATATGCACGATGCCCTGACGCACATCGGACACCGGGTAATAGTGAATGCCGAAATCCTTGGCATTCTTGTCCAGAGCGGCCACCTGAATGGCGCTGTCCACAGTCATGTTCTTTGGGTCTTCACGGCCCGGCGTCGTAGGCACGTTGTGATCCGGCACGGCAATTGTCTTGTCCGGCGCGCGCACCGTACGACCGGCCATGCGCAGACCCTCAAAGGCCTGCGGGCTGGTCACCTCGTGAACGAGGTGACGGTCGATATACAAAAGGCAGGTGCCATCGTCGGCTTCATGCGCGACATGGGCATCCCAGATTTTATCATAGAGCGTTTTGGGGGACATCGGTCCTCTCCCTTGCTTGGCGAAAATGTGGTGTTGGATGGTCCGGACTCGAGCGCAAGCCTATAGCCGCGCGAGCACCGTATGCGTCGCCCCGAAAAACCGTTCGCGCAATCGCGCGCGTTCATCCAGATCGAAAACCATTTCCATAAATGCTGCCATACATCATCGCCCGGCCCTGCCGCAAGGGCGGCGCACATCGTGCCTGACAATCCGTTCACATCCAACTGATCCAAACCCGTCTGTACCACGTACATTCAGATATGAGGGATCGCATGCTGACAAAACTCAACATCATCAACCTTGGTCTGATCGCCGTTTTGTGCGCTGGATTGATCGTGCACGCTGCTGGCGCAGACACGGACCTCGGGCCGGTTGCGATCGCCCTTCCGTTCACCGGCTTCTAACAGGTTGCGCTGACCGCGTCTGGATGCGACCCTGTCGTCTCGCAATCAACCGGGACTGGAATGGATCCTGAAATCGTCTTGCCTGACTCACTGACCGAGGTCACTCTCGACCTTTTCAGCTGGGTGGAAATGATTGCATCCACCTTGCTGCGCCCTTGGAACGCCTACCAAGTGCTGATCGTGATCGGCATTTTCGTCCTGGCACATCTTCTCAGCATGATCATCAAGCCCCGGATGCACAATTGGATGCGGGGTCTGGAAGGCCGACCCAAATGGCGGATGCGCGCGCTTGTCGTGTTTCACCGACGGTTGCGGATGGTACTTTTCGTCGTTCTGATCTGGCTGGTCGTGGTGCTCATGCGCGAGATCACATGGCCCTCGCGATCCTACCTTCTAGCCATTGTCGCCAATCTCGCGACAGCATGGTTGCTCATCGCCTTCGCGACACGGTTGATCAGGAACACCCTGCTGCGCGGCCTTGTTCGCTACGGCGCGTGGATCTGGGTCACCCTGTCGATCACCGGGCTCGCCGAAGACACGCAGAGAGTTCTCGACAGTCTGGCCTTCACCATTGGAGAAACGCGCCTGTCCATCTGGCTGCTGATTCAGGCCGTTGTCATTCTTGCAGCACTTCTGACATGTGCCCGTCTGGTGAGCAGTACAACGGCTGCCACGATCCGGCGCAACGAAGACATCTCGCCGTCGATGCAGGTGCTTGCCATCAAGTTCATGCAAGTGCTGCTGTTCGGGGCTGCCTTCTTTATTGGGTTGCGCCTTGTCGGCGTAGACCTGACTGGGCTTGCCGTCCTGTCCGGCGCCATTGGTGTCGGTTTGGGTTTCGGCCTGCAAAAGGTCGTGTCGAACCTCGTGTCGGGCATCATCATCCTGCTGGACAAGTCGATCAAACCCGGCGACGTGATTTCGCTTGGCGATACGTTCGGTTGGATCAACAGCCTCGGCGCGCGCTATGTCAGCGTCGTGACACGGGATGGCAAGGAATACCTGATCCCGAATGAAGACCTGATCACCGGGCAGGTGGTGAACTGGTCCCACTCCAACGAATTTGTCCGGTTGGACATCTATTTCGGGACGGCCTATGCGGACGATCCCCACAAGGTGCGCAAGATCGCGATCGACGCCGCAACATCCGTGGAGCGCGTTCTGAGCTTCAAGGCTCCGGTCTGTCACATCGTCGGATTCGGCGACAGTTCGGTCGACTACATCCTGCGTTTCTGGATTCGCGATCCGTCGGGCGGGCTGACCAATATCCGGGGAAATGTGTACCTGGCACTGTGGGATGCCTTTAACGAACACGGCATTTCGATCCCGTTCCCACAGCGCGAGGTCAAGGTTCTCGAAGGCTCCCAGCTTGCGACAACGCGCCAGCCCGACTGACGGAACGTTGCGGCTGACACGGTTCATCGGCTGTCTCATAGTGCGAGCAACAAAATGAGGGAGTTTCACATGGCAGACGATATCGTACTTCTTGATGGTGCGCGCACCGCGATCGGCACCTTTGGCGGATCACTGGCCGTAACACCACCAATCGACCTCGGTGCAACGGTTGCCAAGGCCGCAATGGAGCGCTCCGGCGTTGAACCCGGCCAGATCGGCCATGTCGTCTTTGGTCATGTGATCAACACCGAGCCCCGCGACATGTACCTGTCCCGTGTCGCAGCCATGCAGGCGCGGATTCCCGACACCACTCCTGCGATGAACGTGAACCGGCTCTGTGGCTCCGGTGCGCAGGCCATCGTGTCTGCGGTTCAGTCACTGATGCTGGGGGATGCGGACTTCGCCCTCGCCGGCGGTGCCGAAAGCATGAGCCGTTCGCCCTTCATCAACCCCGATCAGCGCTGGGGTGCCAAGATGGGCGACATCCGTACGCTCGACATGATGCTGGGCGCACTGAACTGCCCCTTTGGCACCGGGCATATGGGTGTCACCGCCGAAAACGTCGCCGCAGAGCATGACATCAGCCGCGATGCGCAGGACGCGTTTGCGCTGGAAAGCCAGCAGCGCGCGGCTAAAGCCATCGACGAGGGACGATTTGCGAGCCAGGTCGTGCCCGTCGAAGTCAAGGTCAAGCGCGAGATGGTGCCGTTCGACACCGATGAGCACCCCAAGGCCACCACGATCGAGGCTCTGGGCGGTCTCAAGACCGTATTCCAAAAGAACGGCACCGTCACCGCAGGCAATGCATCAGGCATCAATGACGGGGCAGCCGCGATTGTGTTGTCCACCGCCTCGGCCGCTGACCGCGCTGCTCTCAAGCCCAAGGCGCGCATCCTGGGCTATGCCCATGCAGGCGTCCGACCCGAAGTCATGGGCATCGGCCCAGTTCCGGCAGTCGAGAACCTACTGGCCCGAACCGGCCTGTCGATCAACGATTTTGACGTGATCGAAAGCAACGAGGCCTTCGCGGCGCAGGCGCTTGCGGTGAACAAGGGGCTTGGCCTTGATCCGGCAAAGGTAAACCCGAACGGCGGCGCGATTGCGCTGGGCCACCCGGTTGGCGCAACCGGCGCGATCATCACCATCAAGGCGCTTTACGAACTCGAACGCATCGGTGGCTCCAAGGCACTTATCACGATGTGCATCGGCGGCGGTCAGGGCATCGCACTTGCCATCGAACGCCTCTGACGGACACCGCAGGGAATTAACCCGGCTGACCAACTCAGCCGGGTTAATGCATTCTTCACCATGATCCCGGAAAGTCCCGACCGACAATGACGGAGGTCTGGATGAGTCTCGCCAACAAGCTGGCAGAGGAGCGGCGTGCGCGGCTGGGCGCAGAGCGTCTTCTCGAACTCAAACAGGCCGAACTCTTTGCCGCAAATCGCAAGCTGGGCAACCACGCCCAACAACTGAGCAACGAGATCGTCGAGACCCGTGCAGAAGTCGCCATGGTGCGCGGCGAAAACCAGCGGGTGAAGACCGAACTTGGCGTTGCAAATGAAAAGATCCAGATCGCCGAACGCCGCCTGTGGCATTCCATTGAGACCATTCAGGACGGGTTCGCGTTCTTTGATTCCGACAACCGAATGATCGTCGCCAACCGTGCCTATCTCGCGGTGTTCGAGGACCTCGAAGAGGTGCAGCCCGGCATCACCTATCCGCGCATCCTTCAGCTTTTGACCGAAGAGGGCATCGTCAATATTGGCAATGAACGCCCACCAGACTGGCGCGCGCGGATGCAGAACCGTTGGCAGCAGGACGACCCAGAACCGATGGAAATTCAACTCTGGAACGGCGAACATATCCGGATTTTCGACCGTCGCGGACCCTCGGGTGATGTCGTGAGCCTTGCTCTGAACATAACCGCAAGCGTCCATTACGAAGAACAACTGCACGAAGCGCGCAAACGCGCCGAGGCGGCGAACCGCGCCAAATCGGCCTTTCTGGCCAATATGAGCCACGAAATCAGAACCCCGATGAACGGCGTCGTGGGCATGGCGGACCTGTTGACGGAAACCGATCTCGACAACGAACAGCGCCTGTTTGTCGAAACGATCAAACACTCGGGCGAGGCGTTGCTGGTCATTATCAACGATGTGCTGGATTACTCGAAGATAGACGCGGACAAGCTGACCCTGCATCCCGAACCGTTCGATCTTGAACAGACCTTGCACGAAGTTCTGCTGCTTTTGCAGCCCAGCGCGCGGGCCAAGGGTCTGACGCTCAGGATCGACTACGACATCCTGCAACCAACCCGTTTCGTCGCTGACCCCGGCCGCATCCGGCAAATCGTGACGAACCTGATGGGAAATGCGGTCAAGTTCACGCTCGAAGGGCAGGTCCTGCTCCGCGTGATAGGAGAGGCGGCAGAGAACAACCGCACGAAACTCAGCATCACGATTGAAGACACCGGCATCGGGATTGCGCCTGACAAGGTCGATCACGTCTTCGGCGAATTCAATCAGGTCGAAGATGATCGCAACCGCCAGTTCGAAGGCACCGGCCTTGGTCTCTCGATCACACGGCGACTGGTCGATCTGATGGGCGGCACGATCTGGGTCACGTCGGAAAAGGGGGTGGGAAGCTGTTTCGGCTTTTCCGTGACCCTTCCCGTAGATCGGCAGAATGGGGACGCTCCGCTGACGCTCGATCCACAGATCCGGCGCATTCTGGTGATCGAAGACGCAGACAAGACCGAGATGACGCCGCTCATCAACCAGATCAGCGCCTTGGGAGGAACGTCAGAGCTTTGCACCGATCCGTCGCGATTGACCAAGGACATGCTGACTTCTGCCAGCTTGACGATCCTCGGGCTGGAACCGGACAGTCCGATTTTTGAGGCGACCATTGCCGCTTTGCGATCGCTTGGATCGGATACGCCGGCTCTGTCTCTATCCCATGATCCGAAACGGGTGGCCGAAGCCGGCCTGCCGCAGGTGCAGACGATCCAGCGTCCCTATGCCCGAGCGGCGCTGTTCGACGCGATCATGTCCGCCGCAGTTCGCAAACCCCAAAACGACCCGCCCGCAGACCTACCTCAATCGGACCTGCCCAAAATCCTTTTGGCCGAGGACAACCGCACCAACCAGCTTGTGTTTCGCAAGATGGTCAGCAAGCTCCAGATCGACCTGCGCACGGCGAATGACGGATTCGAAGCAGTCACCGCCTTCGAAGAATACCGCCCGGATGTGATCTTCATGGATATTTCGATGCCCGGCATGGACGGCAAAGAGGCAACGGCCCGCATCCGCGCGATGGAGGGCAATGGGCCGAATGTTCCCATTATCGCGGTTACTGCCCATGCGCTTGATGGCGACCGCGACATGATCCTTGATGCAGGGCTGACGGACTACCTTACCAAACCGCTGCGCAAGGATGCGTTGATCGAAACACTCGGGCGCTATTGCCCGGCCCTTCAGCTTGCGTCGTAAGGGCGAACAAAAACCGGCTTGTCTGGCTCTGACAGGTCTTCGCGATAGGCATAGCCCCCAAGGTCGAAATCAAGGATGCCTTCTGCATCGGTCAACCGTCGCTGGATGACAAACCGCGCCATCGACCCGCGCGCCTTTTTGGCAAAGAAGCTGACGATCTTCGGCCCCTTTCCGTCACCCTTGTCCTCCATGAAGGCGGGTGTGACGATCCGCAGTCCTAGTGGTTTGGGCGGCACTGCCCCGAAATATTCCTGGCTCGCGCAATTGATGAGCGTGTCAGTCTTCAATTCCTCAGCCTGAGCCTTGAGTTCTTTGGAGATCTGGTCGCGCCAGTAGTCGTAAAGGTTTTCACCGCGGCGAGTTTTCAACCGGCTGCCCATTTCAAGTCGGTAGGCTTGAATCCCGTCCAACGGGCGCAACACGCCGTACAGGCCGGACAGAATCCGCAGATGATCCTGCGCCCAGCGCAATTCGTCCGCGTCCAGCGTGCTGGCTTCGAGCCCCTGATAGGTGTCCCCCGCAAAGGCGAGCGCGGCTGGACGGAGGTCGTCATGCGATGGCGCATCCTCGAAGTCGCGGAACCTGTCGCGGTTCAGCTTGGCTAGATCGTCACTGAGGTCCATGAGTGCCTTGAGATTGCCCAGCGTCAGATTGCGCGCCGATTTGGCTAGCCGGTTCGCGTCGTCCTGAAAGACCGGTTCGGTCATGGTCACATCACGCTCGGACCAATCAAGCCGTTTGGCCGGGGAAATCACGACGAGCATGGCAGCACCTTTCTTGAATTCACAATCCCGCCTGATCTAGTCCGCAGCCCGCAAAACGTCCAGAAACGTCTCGGCAAAGCGGTCGGCATGGCGGTCGCCGATGATCCGGGCAATCCCGCTTTCGTCACGCGGCCTGCTTTGCGCCAGCTTGGCGAGTTGCCCTGCATTGCACGACATTGGCTTGAGAGTACCACAGTCACCGCGCACAAGATGCGACTGCGCGCTCAGTAGCGCGTCATAGACACCGCCCGCAGTGCTGGTCGCCAGCTTGCGCCGCGCAGGATGCGTCTCTGGCACCTCTCCGGCGATCACTTGCAGAAACGCGCGTCCGTAGCGTTCCAGCTTTTTCGCCCCCACACCGTTGATGCGCGCCATGTCGTCCAGCGTGGCAGGCCGGGTTTCGGCCATCTCGATCAGGGTCTTGTCGGGGAAGATCACATAAGCAGGAACCGATTGTTCCTCGGCAAGCGCGCGGCGTTTCGCCTTGAGCGCGGACAGGAGCGGCGCGTCTTCGTCGCTGACCAACGTGTGTACCTGCGGGCGCCGTTCACTCGCCGCTTCGATACTGTCTCGGCGCAGGTCGATCGTCGCTTCACCCCGCAGGATCGGGCGGGCGGCGTCGGTCATCACCAGCGCGCCATGCCGTTCCGCATCGGGGCGCATAAGGTCATGCCCCATCATCTGACGGAACACCGCCTGCCATTCCCCGCGTTTCAGCTCTGTCCCGACACCAAATGTCGGCAGGCTGTCATGGCTGCGCTGCATCACCTTTTCGGTCTTGGTGCCCAGCAGAATGTCGATCAGATGCCCAGCGCCAAAGTTTTCGCCGGTGCGCAGCGCGGCAGACAGCGCCTTGCGCACAGCCTCGGTGCCGTCGAACACCTCGGCGGGTTTGTCACACAGATCGCAATTGCCGCAGGTGATGTCGCTTTCCCCGAAATACCCAAGCAACGTCTTGCGACGACATTCCAGCGCCTCGGCCAAACCCAAGAGCGCATTCAGGCGTCCGTGATCCGCGTGGCGGCGTTCTGGCGGGGCCGTGCCCTCATCGATCTGGGATCGGCGCAGGCGAATGTCATCGGCGCCGTAAAGCGTGAGCGTTTCCGCAGGCGCGCCATCGCGCCCGGCACGGCCGATTTCCTGGTAATACGCCTCGATGGATTTCGGCAGATCGGCATGGGCCACCCAGCGAATGTCCGGCTTGTCGACCCCCATCCCAAAGGCAACGGTGGCAACGACGATCAGCCCGTCCTCGGTGGCAAACCGCGCCTCGACGCTGCGGCGCGCGTCCGGGTCCATGCCGCCATGATAAAAACAGGCACTGTGACCTTCGGCATTTAGCGCCTGCGACAGCGTTTCGGTCTTGGCACGGGTGCCGCAATAGACAATGCCGGACTGGTCCTTGCGCGCAGCGGCGAATTTCAGGATCTGATCCCGCGGCTTGTTCTTGGGTGCGAACATCAGGTGGATGTTGGGACGGTCGAACCCGCGCAGGAACGTCGTCGGGGGATGACCATCGAACAGGCGCGTGACGATCTCGTCCTGCGTTTCCCCATCCGCCGTCGCGGTGAACGCGGCCAGCGGCACATCCAACGCGCGGCGCAATTCACCGATGCGCAGGTAGTCGGGGCGGAAATCATGGCCCCACTGGCTGACGCAATGGGCTTCATCCACGGCGATCAGCGACACACCCGCCTGCTGCAGCATCCGCTGCGTTCCGCTCGAGGCAAGGCGTTCGGGCGCGAGGTACAGCAGCTTGAGCGCGCCGGAATGCAGCATGTCCCAGACGGCATCGTTTTCCTCGTCGGTATTGGCCGAGGTCAGCGCACCGGCATTGACGCCAGCCTCGCGCAATCCGCGCACCTGATCGCGCATCAGGGCAATCAGTGGAGAGATGACAACCGTCACACCGTGGCGCACCAGAGCGGGCAATTGGAAACACAAGGATTTGCCGCCACCCGTGGGCATGATGGCCAGCACGTTTTCACCCTGTGCCACAGCCTCGACGATCTCGGACTGGCCGGGACGGAAGCTGTCGAATCCAAAAACGTCGCGCAGAATCGAATCTGCGTCGGACATATCGCGCGGCATGGGTGACCTGTCAGGTTCTTACTACATCTGCTCTTGTTCTGACAGTCTCATACTAAGGATGCGTGAACAAGCCTAAGAGACATCAGAAGCTGTAGAAGAACCCGGCATTGTTCTGAAGCACGATCCGCAGCACGTAGACCCCGATCAGCGCCACCAGCGGTGCAAGATCGATCCCACCCATCGGCGGAAGAATTCGGCGCAGGCGCGAATACATCGGCTCGAGCAGCCGGTTCAACCCGTCCCAGATCTGCGCGACAATGGGTTGACGCAGGTTCAAAACCTGGAAATTGATCAGCCAACTCATGATCACGTGGGCGATGATGAAGAACCACACGATATCAAGAAGCAGCATCAGGATCTGGTAAAGCGATTGCATCGAACGGATTTCCCTTGTCAGTGACTTGCCCAGAGGTAGGCGCAACAGCCCGGAAGAACAAGACGGGGTGGTTGCCGCGAGGTCGCGGTTGACGTGAACCGACAGCAGGTCAACTAAGCGCGCAACAGGAGGACCCGATGTATCCGTTCATCCGCATGGCGCTTGGAATTTGGAAAGCGCGCAAATCCCCGAAGCTCGGGCCTTTCGCCACCTATGTGTCGCAGCATCGGTGCTGGCCCTGGGACATCGACCTGTGGATGGAGCTCAACAACGGTCGAACGTTGACGCTTTATGACCTGGGCCGCATTCCGATGGCACAGGCGAATGGCCTGATCGACCTGATCCGGCGCGAACGTTGGGGGCTGACGATGGCTGGGGTTGTCGTACGCTACAGGCGTCGCATCCGTACGTTCGAGCGGTTCGAGATGCGCAGCCGCTTGCTGTGCTGGGATCACCGGTTCCTCTATATCGAGCAGTCGATGTGGAAACAGAATGGCGAATGTGCAAACCACGCTGTCTATCGTTCGGCTGTGACGGACAGAAACGGGATCGTTCCGACCGGCCGCATTATCTCCGCCATGGGGATGGAGGACATCGCCTCGCCCGAAATGCCCGATTGGGTGGCAGATTGGCTGCGCGCCGAGGACGCCCGGCCATGGCCCCCGATGCAAGACGCCGTTTCGCCCTGACGACGCTTGCCGGGCTGAAGTTTCGCACCCATAACCTCTGCAGGGGGATTTGGCATGGCGAACGCTTCATTGCGCAAACGGATCTGGGGCTGGTTCTTTTTCGACTGGGCCAGCCAGCCGTATAACACGCTCCTCATCACCTTTATCTTTGCCCCCTACATCACCGAACTGTTGGGCGATGGCACCGCCGCGCAGTCCGCGTGGGGGTTCGGGATTGGCGCTGCCGGAATCGTGATTGCGCTTCTGGCCCCGGTGCTTGGCGCGCTGGCTGACACGGGTGGAAACCGCCTGCGCTGGATCTGGCTGTTTTCACTCATGTATGTCGTTGGCGCCGCTGGGCTCTGGTTCGCGGCACCCGGCGATTACAACCTTGTCCTGATCCTGACCTTCTTTGCCATCGGCATGATCGGGATGGAGTTCGCGACGACCTTTACCAACTCCATGTTGCCCGACTTGGGACCGCCCGACCAGATCGGGCGGATCTCGGGAAATGGCTGGGCGTTCGGATATCTCGGGGGTCTGGTGGCTCTGGTGATCATGCTGCTGTTCTTTGCGGAAAACTCCGCAACTGGTCGGACACTGATCGGATTGGAACCGGCGCTGGGCCTTGATCCGGAGGCGCGTGAAGGCACCCGGTTCGTGGGTCCCCTGACAGCAATCTGGTTCATCGTGTTCATGATCCCGTTTTTCCTGTTCGTCCACGACCCGAAGTCCGCAAAAGCCCCAAAGGGCGCAGTCAAAAAGGCGCTGACCGACCTCAAGTCCACCTTGCGGCACTTGCCGCAGGATAGGTCACTGTTCGCATATCTCGGATCGGCGATGTTCTACAGGGACGCTTTGAACGGGATGTACGCGTTCGGCGGCATCTATGCTGTCGGTGTTCTGGGCTGGAGCGTTCAGAATGTCGGGATCTTCGGCATCATCGCCATCATCACCGGAGCAATCGCCGCATGGCTGGGCGGCATCGCGGATTCCCGGTTTGGGCCAAAACCGGTTATCGTGGCCTGTATCCTGTCGCTGACCGCCGTGGCAGTCGCCATCGTTCTGATCTCTCGGGAGGCAATGTTCGGCATTCCGCTGCCTGAAGGATCGACCCTGCCCGATATCGCGTTCTTTATCATCGGTGCCGTGATCGGCGCAGCCGGTGGGGTGATCCAGTCAGCCAGCCGTACGATGATGGTCCGTCAGGCCAATCCGGACCGGATGACCGAAGCATTCGGATTATACGCACTATCGGGCAAAGCGACCAGTTTCCTGGCACCCTTGCTCATCGGGGTCACCACCTACGCCACCGGCTCGCAACAATTGGGCGTGAGCCCCGTGATAGGTCTTTTCCTGATCGGCCTTGTGTTGTTAGTCTGGGTCAACCCGAATGGGAGACGAGCAGTGTCATGAAACGATTTTCGATCATTCTCGGACTGGCCTTCCTGCTGGCGGCCTGTGGCAACGACAGTGGTTCGCCCAGCGCAGACGTGACATCGGTGAGCACGCCGCGTGTCAGCAGCGTTCTCAGCACCCGGCAGGCCAAACAGCTGTTCGGCGGCATGGAGAACGGGTCCAGCCAGACACCCGCGGCCTTTGGCAGCTATGCCAAGGGATGTGCCGCCGGTCAGGTGCAACTGCCCGAAACCGGACCGACCTGGCAGGCGATGCGCCTGTCGCGGAACCGCAACTGGGGTCTTCCGATCACCGTTGATTTTCTGCAGGACCTGTCGCGCATCGCCGCGCAGGAACCGGGCTGGAACGGCATCTATGTCGGCGATATCAGCCAGCCACGCGGCGGGCCGATGCTGACCGGACACGCAAGCCACCAGATCGGGCTGGATGCCGATATCTGGATGCTACCGGCGGCCAATCTGAACCTGAGCCGCACCGATCGCGAAAACATCTCGTCCATCTCGCTGCGCCGGTCCAACGGTGCCTTCATCAATGACCAATGGACCAAGTCACATCACAACATCATCAAGGCAGCCGCCAGCGATCCTCGGGTCGCACGTATCTTCGTGTTCCCCGGTGCCAAGGTTGCCATGTGCAACGCCGAAACCGGAGACCGGGGCTATCTGAACAAGATCCGCCCCTGGTATGGTCACCACTACCATTTCCACGTGCGACTGGCCTGCCCCCGTGGCATGTCGGGATGCGTTGACCAAGACCCGCCACCGCGCGGGGATGGGTGCGATGATGCGCAGCAATGGGTCAACAACATCCTCAACCCGCCGCCGCCCGATCCGAACGCACCCAGACCCACTCCAAGGCGCGAACTGACGCTTGCGGATTTGCCCGGACAATGTGCTGCCGTTCTGGCCGCGAACTGACATGTCCTGAGCACTGATCGCGCTTTGGGAAACAACAGCCTCGCGGCCCGGTTCCTCTCGTCCTATCACTGGACGAAAGAGCGTGACGGTTTTGGAGGGTATTCCGCGATCACACTTGCCTCCGATGGCGCGGGCTTTGTCATGCTCAGCGACCGTGGCCATCTGATTGAAGGCACGATCTTTCGTCACGGGGATCGGGTCATCGGCGTCCGCAGTTCAGAGATGGCTGAGTTGCATTTGCCCGACAGCCTGTTCGGACATCCCTCGATCAGAGACACCGAAGGTTTGGCACGCGATGTGGAGGGGCGTCTTTATGTGTCGGTTGAAAGTGAAAACCGCGTTCTGCGTCGTGACCTCGACGGCACGTGGTCCGCTTTGCCGACGCATCCCGATGTCCAGTCACTGCCCAACAATCGGGGACTTGAAGCCTTGGCAATTGCGACCGATGGCACGGTCTACGCGCTCCCCGAATATTCCCGAGACCTTCAATCGCCGTTTCCAGTGTTTCGCTTCCAAAGCGACACAGGCTGGGATCAACCGATGTCGATTTCCCGCGAGGGCGGCTTGCTTCCGGTTGGCGCGGATATCGGACCCGATGGCAGGCTCTATGTCCTTGAACGGGGCTTTACCGGGTTCGGGTTTTCGTCTCGGGTCCGGCGGTTCGACATATCGCCGGACGAAGGAATTCCGGGCGAAACCCTTCTGGAGTCAGAACCGCGCCGACATGACAACCTCGAAGGGCTTGCCGTATGGGCCGCGTCTGACGGGTCATTGCGACTGACCATGGTGTCGGACGACAATTTCCTGTTCCTGCAGAAAACCGAGATCGTCGAATACGCGGTCTGCAAATAGCTTGTCTGTCCCGGAGCGGCGCTATATGCGTCCCGCCATTCCCGAAATTCGGGAATCAAGTCCCCGCAACCTTGGCAAAACGGGAGTCACAATGACCCGCTCACATATTCCTGGCATCATTGCCATGGCCCTCATCGTGTTGGCCTCCAACATCTTTGTTCAGTTTCTGTTCGGCAACTGGCTGACATGGGGAGCCTTCACCTACCCTCTCGCCTTTCTCGTCACGGATGTGATGAACCGCCTCTACGGCCCCAGCGCCGCGCGCCGGGTGGTCTTTGCCGGTTTCATCGTCGGCGTGATATGCTCGCTCATCGGCACACAGATCCAGGGCGAATTCGGCCCGCTCGTCACATTGCGGATCGCGCTCGGATCGGGCATCGCGTTTCTGACAGCGCAACTTCTGGACGTGTCGATCTTTCACAAGATGCGCGATGGCGCATGGTGGCGCGCGCCGCTTGCATCCACGCTGATCGGCGCATCGGTCGATACCGCGCTGTTCTTCAGCATCGCGTTCTCGGCCAGTCTGAGTTTTATCGAGCCAGCAAACGACGTGTCATGGGCGGGTGAAATGCTCCCGATGCTGGGCGTGGGACCGGTTGCCCCGCTTTGGGTGTCGCTGGCAGTTGCCGACTGGATGGTCAAGATCGCACTGGCCTTGCTGGCACTGATACCGTTTCGACTCATCGTTTTGCGTTTTCGTGAAAAAGCGGCATTTTCGTAAGAAAAGAGTTGCACCCGACGCAAAGCCTGTCACGCTAACGATGCGTTTTATCAACAGCTGAAAGGAGGTGATCCAGTGTCGAGAGAGGTATTGGAGAGAGGTGTCGGAACAGTTCGAGAGGCAAACATCTAGGGCAACCCCCGGGTGACGAACCCATCGAATTGGTGTGGAACCTAACCGAACCCCACCTCCGTAAGTCTCGAAGGGTCGCCCATGTGGCGACCCTTTTTGTATGAGCGCCTGCGCATTATGGTATTGGCCATGCTTCAGATTTCAGACCGTATCACCATCGAAGACTGGGAACTGACGGAACAGTTCATCCGCGCGTCCGGCCCCGGTGGGCAGAACGTGAACAAGGTGTCGTCAGCGGTGGAACTGCGCTTCGAGGCGGATCGCTCTCCCAATTTGCCGGGTCCGGTGAAAACCCGTTTGCGCCGGATCGCGGGTCGAAGATGGACAAAGGAGGGCGCAATTGTCCTTCAGGTCGACGAGACACGGTCCCAGGTGCGCAACCGCGAGATCGCACGCGACCGGTTGAAAGAGATGATCGTTTCCGCACTGACCCCACCCAAACGGCGGGTTGCCACGAAGCCGACGCTTGGATCAAAGAAGCGACGCCTCAAGGAAAAGAAAGTCCGCGGCGAGGTGAAATCGCTTCGAGGCAAGGTCGACCCGGATACGTGATCCGGGCCGCAGATTCGCAGTGGGCGGATGATACGTCCATGCATCCATCCCGTTTGCGTCACCGCAGACGCGCCCCATCAGAACCGGTCAAGCAGACGTTCGAGGTACTCAAGCTCTTCCTCGGGGCGTTCGCCCTCGCCAGACCGACGCCGGATTTCATCCAGAAGCTCGCGCGCCCGACGATAGACATCCTCACCCTGAAGCAGGTTTTCGTTCGACCCGATCTGACCATTGGACCCGATGTTCCGACCCAGCGGATCGCGCTGCTGGCCGGGATCGGCGCCTTCCGCCATACCCTGCTGACCTTGGCCCTGCTGTTGCTGTTGGGCCACCGCTTCGCCAAGATTGCGCATCCCTTCACGCAACGCTTCCATCGCCTCGGACTGATTGTCGATGGCACCCGCCAGATCATTCTCGCGGAGCGATTCCTCAGCGCCCTCCATGGCCCCTTCGGCCCGGTCGAGCGCTTCACGCGCCGCATCGCCAGCCTCGGTCCCTGCGCCGGGCAGGTTCTGCGATTGTCGGTTCAGTTCATCGCGCAGCGCGCGCTGCCGCTCGGCAAGGCTGTCCTCAAGACTTTGGCCTTCACCGTTTTGACCTTGTCCCGGTTGCTGCCCCTGACCTTGTCCTTGGCCCTGCTGTTGACCCTGACCCTGTTGGCCGGGTTGTTGCCCAGGCTGCTGACCTTGTTGCCCTTGCTGGCCCGGTTGACCGGGATTGAACTGTTCCTGTAAATCACGGAACGCCTGATCCGAAAGGCCCTGCTGCTCGCGCAGGGTCTCTGCAAGACCTTCCATTGCCTGATCGCCCGGAGACTGACCCTGCTGACCCTGTCCTTGAGTAACCTGCATGTTCTCCATCATCTGGCGCAGCTGTTCGAGCGCTTCTTGCGCTTCTGCCATGCGGCCCTGCTCCATCAGTTCCTGAATGCGGTCCATCATTTCCTGCAGGTCGTTCTGGCTCATCTCCATCATGTTCTGGTTCTGAGTCATTTCCTGATCGGGATTGTCCTGCTGGTCTTGCTGAGCCTGACGCGACAACTGGCGTAGATAATCGTCCGTTGCTTCGCGCAACTCCTGCATCAGTTCGGCGATTTCCTGATCCGACGCACCATTGCGCATCGCCTCGGATAGGCGGTCCTGAGCGCGCTGCAGGCGTTCGAGCGCGTCTTCAAGATCACCTTCCTCGAGCCGTATCGCAAGATCCCACATGGCCTGCGCAATCTCGGCCTGCTGATCATCACTCATGGTCACGCGCGACAACGCCTCGACACGGCGCATGATGGTACGCAGGCGCAGGAAATCGGTGCTGGAGCGGAACACATCGTCGGGCCGATGCGAGATGGCGCGCATCAGCATCGCGACATCAGCGGCGTTCTCACGGTTCCACAACAGCGACCTGCGCAGATCGATGATCGCGCTGGCCATCGGGTCGAAGAAGCGCCGTCCCGGCAGGGCGATCACGTCAGGCACCGCCTCACCGATCTGGTCCGCTTCGTCGGTTACGGTCAGGCTGATGGTGACCGGCAGATTTGCCCAAGGATGTTCGGAAAAATTGTCGATCAGCGTTTCGGTAAATTCGGAGCGGTCGCCCGCGATGGGCATCGGCAAAGGCAGTTCGATGGCCGACCGCGGTTCAGGCTCGATCCGCAAGCCGTAGCGCCGATCCACATCGTCCAGCGCCAGTTCGATCCGCGCGGTGCCAGCCGCAACGCCGTAATCATCACGTGCCGTGAACGGGATCTGCGCCTCGCCTTCGTAGCTGACTTCGATCTCGCCATCGCGGGCCACCTCGGGTGCACGGTCGGGTGTCGCTACAACCTCCCAAATCCGGCCGCCCGGACCTTCGATCTCGAGTTGCCCAGAGCGTGTAACGGTGAACTCCTGTGCGGTGTTGGTCGAAACCGCGACAAGCTCTTCCGGCGTCGCAGTTGGGGATGCCCGGTTCGAAACGGTCTCGGTCACGCTCAGAACACCAACCTCACCGTAAAAACGCAGTGTGACCCGGCTCCCCTGTGGAGTCTCAACACGCGCGTCCCGAATGTCATTCAGATAGATTGACGGCCGACCTGTGTAATGTGGCGGCTCCAGCCAGCCCTCCCATGTGGGACCTGATGCAAGGTCAGATCCGGTCGGACCCATGGCGGACACGGTTTGAACCTTGACCAGCGAACCGAACACTGCTGCGACCAAAAAGGCCAACACCGCGACATAGCGCAGGGCGAAAGGGTCGGCCCGTGAGACGCGCAGATCAGGCTCCGCGGCCTTGGCGTCTTTCAAACGCGCAGCCATTCGTTCTTGGTGTGCGTTCCAAACGGCAAGCGACGCCGGATCACCCGAACCGATCGCCTGAATGTCCATCGCGGCAAGGATGGGATTGCCAGGTAGGGTTGCGTCCAACCGCGCCAAGGCCGAGGCCTCTGTCGGGACGTAAAACCTGCGCACCCCGCGCACCAATGCCCAAACCGCCGCCATGGCTGCCAGAGCCAGGAAACCCCACACCGCTTCGACCGGCAAGTGATCCTGCAACCCTAGCATGAGGAAAGCCAGACCAGCGAACAGAACCGACCAGAATGGCCAGAAGGCGCGCACGATGACTTCTGCTCCCATGCCCAAGCGGGTCAGGAACAGGGGCCTGCGCAGGGCCGTGTTAATTTCTGTGGGCAGGTCATCCCGTGCGGTCATTCCGATCTCCCGGTTAGTTGACCGCAGGTGAATGCCTCACAGCCATGGAGGAATGGTATCTCGGTTTATGATTTCGTCAAAGTCGGGACGCTGCCGTATGACAGCGAATTGATCACCCTTCGCCAAAACTTCGGGCACAAGAGGCCGTGTATTGTATTCGCTGGCCATCACCGCACCATAGGCACCTGCAGACCTGAAGGCCACGAGATCGCCCGCCTTTAGCGGCGGCATCAAACGATTCTTGGCAAAGGTATCGCCGGATTCGCAAACAGGACCAACAACATCGTAAGGCTGATATTCGACACCGGGTGCCGGTTCGACAATCGGCACAATATCATGATGGGCATCATACATGGCCGGACGAATCAGGTCGTTCATAGCCCCGTCAAGGATCAGGAACTGCCGTCCTTCCCCCTGCTTGACGTAGATCACCCGGCTGACCAAAATGCCTGCATTCCCGACAATCAGGCGCCCCGGTTCAATCTCGATCTCGCAGCCCAGATGGCCCACAGTCCGCTTGATCAGCGCGCCGTAATCCGAAGGCAGGGGCGGTGCCTCGTTGGTGCGGGTATATGGGATACCCAGACCCCCGCCCAAATCAAGTCGCCGAATGTTGTGGCCATCCGCGCGCAACTGCTCGGTCAGTTCCGCGACTTTCTGGTACGCCAACTCATAGGGGTCCAGTTCGGTCAGCTGAGAGCCGATATGCACGTCGATCCCGATCACGTCGATCCCCGGCAGACCGGCCGCTTCGGCATAAACCGCACGCGCCTTCGAGATCGGTATTCCGAACTTGTTCTCGGATTTGCCGGTGGCGATCTTCGCATGGGTCTTGGCGTCGACATCGGGATTCACCCGGATCGTGATCGGCGCGATCTTGCCCAAGCTGGCTGCGACTTCGGAAATCACCGCCAACTCGGGTTCGCTTTCGACGTTGAACTGGCGAATCCCACCTTCCAGCGCGGCTTTGATCTCCGGGCGCGTCTTTCCAACGCCGGAAAACACGATCCGGTCACCGGGCACACCCGCCGCCTTGGCCCGGGCATATTCGCCGCCTGACACAACATCCATGCCAGCGCCCAGATCGGCCAGTGTCTTCAGAATCGCCTGATTGGATGCGGCTTTCATCGCGTAGCACACCATGTGCTCCATGCCGTTCAGCGCTTCATCAAAGAGCTGGTAATGGCGCGTCAAAGTTGCCGTCGAATACAGGTAGAACGGCGTGCCGACCGCCGAAGCGATATCCGCAACAGGCACGTCTTCTGCATAAAGCTCGCCGTCACGATACAGGAAATGGTCCACACACGCCTCCAGAACAGACCGCGACGCAGTAACTCAGCGCTTGGCGTTGCGCTACCCCCTGCTTCTTCTTTTCAAAAATACGCAAATGCGGCCCAACCGTTGGTGTCAGGTGATCGGCTTTGAGCGCAGGAACAGATAAAGCGGCAACCCGCAGCTGACCCCGATGCAATAGGTGGCCGGGATCGCGATCAGCGCGACCCAGTTCCGACGCACAGCCACCTCTGCGATGATCCAGATGGTCAACGTTATCGCGGCGATCGTCAGATCCCACGTCAGGCCCGTCGTGGAGTCATTGACGTACCAAGCATCGATCAAAGCGCCGAGGCTCCAGTCATTGGCCGACAAGTACGACATGAAGTAGTACATCGGATGAACGGCGCCCCATATGGCGAGGGCAAGATAGATCCAGCGCATGGGCGACATTAGAAGCGTGCTCCTACTGTGACGGGGCCTGATCGCACGGACACACCTGTCGAACTGCGCAGGCCGTCAGACCCGACCGACACTGTGGTATTAAGCGACGGCGTAATCGGTGGGCCATCTGCCCCACAGGCGGCCAACAGGACCAAACCGGCAATCAGCGCAATGGTTCTCATCCAAGCATCTCTTTCCAACGCGCGACCTGTTCCCGAACCCGGACCGGGGCGGTGCCCCCATAGCTGGTACGGCTGGCCACCGAGTTATGTACGCCCAGCACGTCGAACACATCGGCGGTAATCGCTGCGTGCACCGACTGCATGTTCTCAAGCGTCAGATCCGGCAAATCGCATCCCTTCTGTTCCGCCATCGCCACAAGTGACCCAGTGACATGATGCGCATCGCGGAAAGGTAGGTCGAGTGTCCGCACAAGCCAGTCCGCCAGATCGGTCGCAGTCGAGAACCCGGCAGAGGCCGCCGCCTCGAGGTTGGCGCGGTTGGCGGTCATGTCCTTGACCATGCCCTCCATCGCGGCAAGCGCGAGCATCCAGTTGTCAGCAGCATCGAAGACCTGTTCCTTGTCTTCCTGCATGTCTTTGGAGTAGGCCAATGGCAGGCCCTTCATCACCATCATCAGTGCGACATTCGCCCCGAAAATACGCCCGACCTTGGCCCGGATCAGTTCGGCCGCGTCAGGGTTCTTTTTCTGCGGCATGATCGACGACCCGGTGGAAAAGCGGTCGGACAGCGTCACAAACCGGAACTGCGCCGACGACCAGATCACCAGCTCTTCCGCAAAGCGGCTCAGGTGCATGGCGCTGATGCTGGCGACGCTCAGGAACTCCAGCGCGAAATCGCGGTCGCTGACGGCATCGAGGCTGTTCGCCATCGGCCGGTCAAAGCCCAGCGCTTCTGCCGTCATGTCCCGATCAATCGGAAAAGACGTGCCGGCAAGCGCAGCAGCGCCCAAAGGCGATTCGTTCATCCGCTTCCGCGCGTCCTGCACGCGGCTCAGATCGCGGGCGAACATCTCGATATAGGCCATCATGTGATGCCCCCATGTCACCGGCTGCGCGGTCTGCAAATGGGTAAACCCCGGCATTACCCAATCCGCTCCTGCCTCGGCCTGTTCAACCAGCGCGCTGATAAGGGCTGTGAGGCCCATCGAGGCCGCATCCAGTTGATCCCGCACCCAAAGCCGGAAATCGGTCGCCACCTGATCGTTGCGCGACCGGCCCGTGTGCAGACGCCCGGCAGGTGCGCCGATCAGGTCTTTCAAGCGCGCCTCGACGTTCATGTGGATGTCTTCCAAAGCGGTCGAAAACTGGAACGCGCCTGTTTCAATCTCTGACAATACGGTGAGCAAGCCTTCCCGCATCGCCTCGGCATCGCTAAATGTTACGATGTCTTGTGCCGCAAGCATTGCGGCGTGGGCTCTCGAACCGGCGATGTCCTGTGCTGCCATACGTTTGTCGAACCCGATCGAGGCGTTGATCGCCTCCATGATCGCATCGGGACCGGCGGCAAAGCGGCCGCCCCACATCTGGTTCGAGGATTTGTCGGACATGGTCTTACCCCTTCGGAGGGAAAATGAAGAAAATTCTTGCCGCCATCCTCTATACGGGCCTTGTGTCGCTTGCAAATCCCGCGCTGGCCGATCTGGCAAAAGCCGAAGCGATGCGCGAAGGCGACATGAAAAAACTGACGTTCCACAGCGACGCGCAACCTGCCGGAACGGCGGAATTCACCACGTTCGACGAGGTGCCTTTGTCGCTGGAGCAGTACAAGGGCAAGTGGGTGCTTCTGAACTTCTGGGCCACCTGGTGCGCACCCTGTCGCAAGGAAATGCCGATGCTTTCGGAGTTGCAGACCGAATTCGGCGGCGAAGATTTCGACGTTGTGACAATCGCCACGGGTCGCAATCCACCGCCCGCGATAAAGGCGTTCTTTGACGAGATCGGCGTGAACAACCTGCCGCTCTACCGGGATCCGCAATCCGGACTGGCACGGGAAATGGGTGTTCTGGGTCTGCCGATCACCGTGATCCTGAACCCGGAGGGGCAAGAGGTTGCCCGGATGCGCGGCGATGCCGACTGGGCCTCGGACAATGCCAAAGACATCCTGCGCACCATTCTTGGAACAGACACGGCTGGCTGAAACCTGACAAACAGTCAGCAGGAGCTTCGGACATCTCCTTGGCACACGGCGCTTCACCTCGTCGAATGGTTGTAGCTGCCACCCGCGCCCCCGCGCGTGCCTTGGAGTATGTTCAGGTCCGAAGCTCCTGAGCTGTTTCGGTGCCGTCACCACGCGCCACATATCCGCGCGACGCGCAGTCCGTGAGCAATATGAGAGAGTGGACAATGTCAGAGACCTGACGCATGGACACACCTTGGTTCGAGCCCCCGCCCGACAGGTCTCTTCTTGGCAGAAATGTGGCGGAGCGCAAAGTGTTTCGCCTTATTGGCTGCTCAAGCCCTTACAGTGAGAACAATTGGCCGAAGCGCCTAGCCTTTGTCCGAAATCCGCGCTTCAATTCCGCCACATTTCCGCCTCAAAACTTTCGGTGCGCGGCGATCCTGCAAGAATCACATCGAGCTTCCTGCCCTCAGGAGAACCCGATCCGGCCAACGCTGTCATAGGCGACAAATCCCGCTTCCCGCGCCACCGTCGCATTGTAGATGTTGCGAAGGTCGGCCATCGCCGGGCGCGTCATGCCTTCGGCGATCTTTCCAAGGTCGAGCGCACGGAACTCGTTCCACTCGGTCAGAAGTACGATGAGGTCGGCGCCCATGGCGGCGTCATAGGGATCGTCCTGCCATTGCACACCCGGCAGCAGCGCTTCCCCCTCGTGCTGGCCCTGCGGATCACACACGCGTACCTTCGCACCACCCCCGACAAGAGCAGGCACGATGGTCAGCGACGGCGCATCGCGCATGTCGTCGGTGTTGGGTTTGAAGGTCACGCCCAGAACCGCAATCGTCTTGCCGTTGAACGATCCACCGCACAGGTCGTGCAGCTTTTCGATCATGCGCCGCTTCATGTCCTCGTTCACCGCGATCACGGCTTCGGTGATATACATCGGGCTGGCGTGTTCCTGACCGATCCGGGCCAGCGCCTTGGTGTCTTTCGGAAAGCACGATCCGCCATAGCCTGGCCCGGCATGCAGGAACTTGTTGCCGATGCGATTGTCCATGCCCATGCCCTTGGACACCTGTTTGACATCCGCGCCGACTTTTTCGCACAGCGCCGCGATTTCGTTGATGAACGTGATCTTGGTCGCCAGAAACGCATTGGCGGCGTATTTGATCATCTCGGCGGATTCGAGATCGGTGGTCACAATGGGAAAGTCGCGCAGGTAGAGCGGGCGGTAAATGTCAGACATCACCGCGGCAGCGCGATCGGTTTCAACGCCCACAATAACGCGATCCGGCTTCATGAAGTCGTCGATTGCCGCGCCTTCACGCAGGAACTCCGGGTTGGAGGCAACGTCGAACTCAAGCGCCGGATTGGCTGCGGCAACCACCTCCCGCACCTTGCGGTTCGTTCCTACCGGAACCGTCGATTTGGTGACGATAACCAAATAATCCTTGGCCGCCTTGGCGATCTCTTCTGCCGCGGCCATCACGTAGGTCAGATCGGCATGACCATCGCCGCGACGGGTGGGCGTGCCAACGGCAATGAACACCGCCTCGGCCCCGTCGATGGCGGACGCCAGATCGAGGGTGAAGGCCAAACGCCCGGCTTCGACGTTCTTGGCCATGAGCGCGTCGAGCCCCGGCTCGTAGATCGGCACCTCGCCGCGTTCCAGCATGTCGATCTTGCGCTGGTCCTTGTCGACGCACACCACGTTGTGACCGAAATCGGAAAAACACACCCCGGACACCAGACCAACATACCCGGTCCCGATCATCGCAATTTTCATGGCACTGCCCCTGTTGTTCTTGGGCCGTGTTTTGCGCGAGTGCTCCGGAGCGGTCAACTCTGCTGCGTCGGTGTCTCAAAAGAAAAGGGCGCGCTGTGGCAGCGCGCCCCGGTTCTAAGTGGCTTGCGGACTGATTATGAGCCCGAGCCTGTACCTTCATGTGCCGTTTCCGCATCCGGGCTGACGGTGACAAGATAAGCGTAGACGTCTTCCATGCCACTGCGCAGCCGATACGACATTTTCGACCGTGCGCCGCTGTCGTCCAGATATTCAGAAAGGAAACCTTTCGGGTCCTGCACGTAGGCGACAAAAGTCTCTTCGTTCCAGACAAGACCCGCCTCACCGGCTTCGACAAGGCTGTCACCATAACGGAAGTCTTCGACTGTCCCGGCCATGCGGCCGATGATATTGTAAAGGTTCGGACCAGTGCGTCCGCCCTTTACGATTTCCGTGCCATCCTCGGCCACGATCATGTGGCAGGACTTGCACTTGTTGAATTCTCTTTCACCGGCAGACGCATCCTGTGCAAAAGCAGCACCGGATCCGGCCAGCAGCATGGCCGCAGTAGCGATCATCAACTTCATTGTTGAACTCCTCTCTCGTGTTCGGCGCAACTTAACGCGCTCTTGCTATGTTAACCAATAGCAAACAATTGTTGTGCGTTAACACCTAACCGGAGGCCTGTTGAAGTCAAGCGACCTGATGGGCGATCGCGCACTGTTTCCAAAGGGTTGAGAGCGCTTGAACAAGGTGTTCGATATCTGCGTCGGAATGTAGCGGACCTGGCGTGAAGCGCAGACGCTCGGTTCCCTTGGGCACCGTCGGATAGTTGATCGGCTGCACGTAGATACCATAATCCTGCATCAGGATGTCCGCGAGCATGCGGCATTTGACCGGATCCTTGATCATCACCGGGATGATGTGGCTCGGATTGTCGAGATGCGGAATACCCATGTCGTCGAGACGCAGACGCAATTTGGCAACCTGCATCTGCTGGTTTCGCCTTTCGGTGTCGCTTGTCTTGAGGTGCTGGATCGAGGTCCGGGCTGCCGCCGCGACAGCCGGGGGCAGTGCGGTGGTAAAGATGAACCCGGACGAAAAGGACCGGATGAAATCACACATCGCTTCGGACCCGGTGATATATCCGCCCATGACGCCGAATGCCTTGCCCAGCGTGCCCTCGATCAGGGTGATCCGGTCTGCCAGACCCTCACGCTCGGACACGCCTCCGCCACGCGGGCCGTACATGCCGACGGCATGCACTTCGTCCAGATAGGTCATCGCGCCGTGCTTTTCGGCCACTTCGACGATCTCTTTCATCGGGCAGATGTCGCCGTCCATCGAGTAGACGGATTCGAAGGCCACGATCTTGGTCGCGTTCGACGGCAACGCGGCCAGCTTGCGATCCAGGTCTTCGGGATCATTGTGCTTCCAGATGACCTTGTTGCAGCGCGCGTGGCGGATGCCTTCGATCATAGACGCATGATTGAGTTCGTCCGACAGGATCACCGCGTCCGGCAGACGCGACCCCAGTGTCGACAGCGCCGCCCAGTTCGACACGTAGCCCGAGGTGAACAACAGCGCGGCTTCCTTGCCGTGCAGATCGGCCAGTTCGGTCTCGAGCAGCTTGTGCTGGTGATTGGTGCCGCTGATGTTGCGCGTCCCGCCAGCACCACAGCCGTTTTCAGCCACAGCATCCTGCATGGACTTGATCACCTTCGGATGTTGCCCCATCCCGAGATAGTCATTCGAACACCACACGGTCACTTCGTCCGGGCAGTTGTCATCATGTGACTTGGCCTTGGGAAACGCGCCACATTTGCGCTCCAGTTCCGCGAATACGCGATAATTCCCCTCTTTTTTCAGGGCATTGATCTGGGCATTGAACAGGCTGTCAAAGTCCATGGGCGTCCTCCGTTCGTATCGTCTTATCTTGTTGTTTTGGTTTGGGCGCAGGGATCATCCAGCGCCAGAGCTTTTCGTCGGGCAGTGGCAGAACCATGAACCAATGCTCGAGCAGCGCGAGCGCGGTCATGGCCGCCAACAGGGCAAAGCCGATGGCATCGGCGGGCGATTGTGCGGAATACACCCGCTCGAGCCAGCAGCCTACGGCGAAGGTCAGCGCACTGACCGAAATGGGGAACAGCCAGTTCATCTTGGCATGGCGGAAATGGCTGGGCAAATGGGCCAGCGGCTGCGGCAGGAACTCCGTGTTGATCTTGGGCACACCCAGAAACAGGTTCAGCTTGGCTGACACGCGGGCAAAGAACAGCACCGCGAAAGTCCAGAAGCCAAAGGTATTGACCGCATCCTGCGTGACCAGCCAAAGCACGATCAGCGTGCCCGCCAGCAGCATCTCGTGATAGGCGATAGTGCCCCAGGCGCGGATGAAGCGTTCCCATTCAGGAATGTCGGTGCGGCATTCATGCGGGTTCGGCCCGGTGATCGTTCCGGTCAGGAACGCCATCTCGATCCAGCCCCAAAGCGCCAGCGCGGCCAGGAAGGCATGATAGGATGCAGCGGTACTGTCCACGCCTTGCGTGACCCAGATACCATAGCCACCAAGGCCGAAAACCGGCAAGGCGGCCCAGGTCAGCATCTGCCCGAACCGAAGGCCATGCCTGTCGGCGTATTTCACGACCATCAGGATCACCCCGGTGGAAAACCACCAGAGGAAAAGCGCCACAAGGGCAGCGATCCAGGGATCAGTCAACACGCGGGTTTTGTCCTTCTTCTCTTTCCAAATACCGCCGGGGGGTGTGGGGGGCTGGCCCCCCACCTGGTCGCCGCCATCAGGCGGCGAAGCCAAATCAGTAAGACGGCACCAGTCGCGTCACGGCGGGCACTTTATGTTTCTTCACCGGAATGAAGTAGAGCGACACGAAGCATGACGCTGCCTTGGCCGAACCGGCCCATTCCTTGATCTTTCCGCCCAGACCGCCTTGCTTCTTGCCTTCGGCAATCTGCACATTGGCGCGCTGCAGGCGCTCCAGCGTCGGCTGCCAACGCGGATGGTCAATATCCAGCGTGATCGGGAAAATCTGCTTGGTCAGCTCGGATGTCTTGGTGAAGACCTCATGCGCGTACCAGTCCGGATCGACGCCGAGCGCCCTATGAAAAGCCGGGCGCTGGTGGTCGCGGACATACATCGTCGCGTAGACTGCAGTGAGGAAGAACTTGATCCACAGCACGTTCTTGCCGGAAGTCAGCTTGGGGTCGGTCTTCATCAGCAGCGCGAATGCCTCACCGTGGCTGAACTCGTCGTTGCACCATTCCTCGAACCACTTGAAGATCGGGTGGAAGCGGTGTTCGGGGTTTGCCTCAAGATGTCGGAAGATCGTGATATACCGCGCATAGCCGATCTTTTCCGACAGGTAAGTGGCATAGTAGATGAACTTGGGCCGGAAATAGGTGTATTTCTTCGACTGCGTCAGGAATCCAAGGTTCACCCGCAGACCCGCCTCGCGCAGCGCGTCATTGATGAACCCGGCATGCCGGGCCTCGTCACGCGCCATCAACTGGAACAGCTGGGTGATGTCCTTGTTGTTGCCGCGCCGCTTCATCTCTTTGTAAAGGACGCAGCCCGAGAATTCAGCGGTGCAGCTCGAAATCAGGAAGTCGATGAATTCCTTCTTGAGCTGCGGCTCCATGTTCTCCCAATCGACATGGTCCCAGTCTTCGTTTTTCTTGAAATGGCCCTTGTTCGGGTCCGCTTCCATCTGGGCGATCAGCTCGTCCCATTCGGCGCGGATGCCATCGACATTGATCGCGTCCAGCTCGTCGAAATCCGTGGTGTAGAAACGCGGCGTGAGCAGCGTGTTCGCCATCGCGGTCTCAGTTGCGAAATTGTCGTCGTACTTCGCCTGCTCTTCCTGGATCGCAAGTCCTTCTTCGACGGACGTCGCATCAGCGGTGTGTTTTCCAGCATAGGCGTTCATAGCGTCACCTCTTCGGAGAACGAGAATTCGCAAAGCTCCATCACTTCGAAATCGCCAGTCAGGCGGGTCCAAAGCTGTTCGAGCTTGGAGGCGCGGACGATGATCGCTTCCCGATCCTCCGACACGATTTCACCGAAGGCGGCCATGATTTCCGGCCCCTGAACCTTTACCTCGTCGCCCGGATAAATCACCGCGCCGTTGTTGAAACGCACATGTGCATGCAGGCTTTCGAAACAGTGACTGATTTCCACTGTGCACGGTGCCCGTTCGATTTCCTTTGTCAGAAGACCCATTGTCCGATTCCCTCTCGGTTATTTCAACAGCCTGGCGAAGGCGGCCGAGTTGTCGGCGCCGAACCCCATAAGGTCGGCCCCCCATCCCGTGCTGGGATCAAAGATCTCAATACGGTTATTTTCACGTGCCCGCACGATCACAGGACCGTTCAGATCGACACGTGCCTTGGTGCGTTCCCGTTGCAGGACCCGCCAGATGCCAGAGAGGAACCCACCCTCTTCCGGCGTATATTCCGCAACCAGCGTGCCATCCTCGGCAAGCACCGTTGCAGCGCCGCTCATCGCTCCCTCGAGGAACAGCGTTTTCTCGATCACAATCGGCGAGTCAGGCGGAGTGTACCGCACCGGCCCGTCCATCCAGCGATACACACTTACCATGATCAGACAAGTCATGACCAAAGCGAACATCGCACGTACCAGGAAGCGCGGCACAAGCTCGCCTTCGTTGGCATGGATGCGGGCCTTGTCGACAGTTGGAGTTTGCATCTTTAAACCTCCTTACTCGGCTGCAACGGCAGTGGGTGCCGCGCTGGTGGTCCGTTCAACCTGCGGAGTCGAGACACGCGCCTGCGCGGCCTCGGAAATCATCGCGGCGATCTTTTCGGCCTCGGGGATACAACGCAGTGCCGGTTGTGTCGGCGAAAAGCGCCACGGGCGCACATGCGGCCAGCAAACCAGGTAGCTGATCTGCGTGTTCCCCAGCAGATCGAACGCGATGGTCCCGGTGCCTGACTTGCGCAGGTCCAGATTGGCTGAACCGACCTGCGTGTAAGGCAGGTTCAGCGTCACCGTCAGCGCCGCACCGATCCGCATCGCAACCCGGCGATTTGTGACGGTGTAGACGGTATAGTAGGCCTGCGCCCACGCGATGCCGATCAGCAACGCGCAGACGATGGCGCCTAGGAACAGGAAGGGCACGGAGGCCCAGATCGCCTGCCCCAATGGCATCAGATCGACCACAGCCACGAACCGCCAGCCCGCAAGGAAGACGAAATATCCTGCGACCCAGAGAAGGTTCAGGGATTCCTTGGACAGGGCCAACCAATCCGGCTTGCCCTGCCAGAGGATCACTTCCCCCTCGGGAGGTTTCTCTGGCAGACCTTTGACCGGCTCTATCTGGAAGTCGTCATGCGTCATGGTGGGTTCCCTTTCCTAAAGCCGTGGCTGCGGCTGTTGGCAGTTGGTTTCGATCAGAGCTGCGGTTCCAGACGGGCCTGGCTCGCATAAAGCGTGCCGCCACCATAGTAGGCGCTGACCTTGTCTTCCTCGAGCTTGGTGATTTGCTGCGGCGATGCGATCTGCGGCACACCTGCGAAGTGTTCGCCAAAGATCGACCGGATCTTGACCCGGTTGCCCCAGATGCGGGTGAAGGTGATCGGCACAAGCCGCGATCCGCCGCCATATTCCGAATCGAGTTCCAGCTCGAGATACCGCACAAGCTGTTCAGGCTCGTCGATCCACATGTCGGTGACCTTGCCAACGATGGCTCCGTCGCCCGCAACAACCGGCAAACCGCGCGGATCACGCCCTGCAGAGACGCGGAAATGCTCGCTGCCCGACATCGGGATGATTTTCGGATGGCCATGGCCGTCAAGCTCGGGCTCATCGCGGCGCGGTGCCCAGCTGCCCGGTCCAACGCCATCTGCCAGCGGATCACCGACCGGATCGAAGGGGAAGCCGCCGCTTTCGAATGCCTTGGTCAGCTTGCCGTCGATATCGCTGCGCTCGGGGGTCTGGCCCGACGGCACCGTGTATTCGCCACGACCATGCGGCAGCAGGAATGTCTTGTCAGCCGGGTTCGGGAAGACGCTGCCCGCATCGGCCTGGCTGCCGTCTTCGTCCAGAAGGGGATAGCCTTCACGCTGGTTTTCGCGCTGAATCCAGATCACGAGTCCGACAAAGAAAATGAAAAACAACCAAAGCGAGATGCTCGCGAGGTCGAGGTTTCCAAGGATATAGTCTTCGGTCATCGTTAGTACTCCTTGATGGGCCTTGGTCAGGTTGGGAAATCGGCAAGGCCCAGCCCTGTCGGTTTCTGGTTGGTGGTGAAGGTGTTTCTGTTCTGGCTCACAAGACGGCCTAGGATGATGAGCGTCGCGAACAGAAGCCCGATTTCGATATGGTAAACAACGGAATATCCGGTCGTCGGTGTGGCAAGCGCCTCACCCCAGTTTCCGGACATGGCAATCATGTTGACGCCGTCCCGAGTGGCGCCGCCGATCAGAGTAGACAGCCCGGCGGCAGTGGCCTGCGCGGCGCCCCAGGCACCCAGTGCAAGGCCACGTCCAGCCAGCCCTTCGACAGGTAGAGTCATGGCAGCAGTCAGGGTCGAGATGGCAAAATATCCACCGCCGAATCCGATCAGTCCTGCACCCAGGAAGAAAAGGAAGGTCGAATTCATAGGCGCTGCAAAGATCACGATGCTGAACGCCGCGACACCTGCCAACAGACCTACGGAGGCCATCCGGTATGTGTTGCCCCCCTTGGCGAGCACACGTGCGGCCAGAGCGAACCCAAGCAGAGCGCCCAGCGCCCATGTCGCCGTAAGCAGGGTGGTGGAGGACACACTCAATCCAAGGATTTCGCCGCCATAGGGCTCGAGCAGAACGTCCTGCATGTTGAACGCCATTGTCCCGACAAACACCACAGCCAGCAAGCGTCCCGCGGTTCCGCCAGATGTCAGGTCTGCCCATGCATCCTTGAAGGATGGCTGCGGTGCCTCACGGTCTTCTTTCGACATCGGACGCACGCGCTCCTGTTTCCAGAGCGCGATCACGTTCAACACCAGCGTGACGACCGCACATCCCTGAACGACGCTGATGAGCAACAGTCCCGAGAAATCCCGAAGCAGCCAACCGATCACGATGGCCGAAACACCCATGCCGACAAGGTACATCACGTAAAGCAGCGCCACGACACGCGGTCGCGTCTCGTCCGTCGCCCGGTCCGCAGCAAGAGCAAGACCAGCGGTCTGCGTCATGTGCATGCCAAAGCCGGTCATGATAAACGCAAGCGCGGCAAGCACTTCACCGGCGAAAGGCACGTCGTGGGTGACATCGCCGCCAAGCACCAACAGGCAGGCCGGCATCACGGCAAGCCCGCCGAACTGCCAAAGCGTGCCGAACCAGAGGTAGGGAATGCGCTTCCATCCGATGGCCGACCGGTGATTGTCAGACTTGAAGCCCAAAAGCGCCCGGAAGGGTGCTATCAGGACAGGCAGCGCCACCATGATTGCCACAAGCGTCGCCGCAACCGACAGCTCGACGATCATGACACGGTTCAAGGTTCCCAGGAGCATGACGCCTGCCATGCCGACAGAGATCTGGAACAAGGCAAGCCGCAGCAGTTGAGCCAAAGGCAGATCATCAGAAGCCGCGTCCGAAAACGGCAGCATTCTCATGCCCAAGGATTTCACCTGAGAGCGGCTTACGATCATGGCCGGAACTCCAACGCCTGGCTGATGTAGAATCCAGAATTCACACGACCCAGATCGCTGATCTGGCCAATGTCAGAGACTGTTTTTCCCAACTGGCGCGGCTCGTGCGGGATCATGATAGGCGACCTGTCCGAGCGGGGGAAAGCCTTGCCCGCGTACCACATCGTCATGAGCAGCGGTGTGCGAGGTGCAACGGTGAACGCAATCGTCCCGCGCGTCCGCTCTCCAAGCTTGGCCAGTGCGCCACGAATGTCGGTCTCGGTGTAGTAGATCAGGCTGTCCATCGCGATCACATGGTCAAACCCGCCATGATCCGCGGACAGCATATCGCCGCTCGCAAATCGCACCTTGTGCTTCAGATGCTCGGGCAACCGGTCCTGCGCGATCTTGACCAGCGTCGGCGAGATATCGACCGCAACCACATCGGCACCCCGCATTGCGAGTTCCTGAGTCATCTGCCCGGCACCACAGCCCGCATCCAGAACACGCAGGCTGGTCAGGTCGGCCGGCAGGGACGACAAAAGCTTGCCGCGCATCTGGTCACGGCCCTTGCGGACCGTTTCGCGAATACGGCTGACCGGCGCGTCAGAGGTCAGACGCTCCCAGACCTTGGTGGCCGTACGGTCGAAATAGTGCTCGACCCGATCGCGTGTGGCGTCGTAGCTCATCAATCGAACCCCAGAAGTTCAAAAATGTCCCGGTCTTCCAGCGGTTGAGGCGCCATCGACTCGGTGCTGTTGAACAGCGTCTCGGCAAGGCGGATGTATTCCTTGCGCGCCATGACGATGTCTTCCTCGTCCGGCATTTCAAACAGCGTCTTTTTCTTGAGCCGCGACCGGCGGATGGCGTCGTAATCCGGCATATGCGCGATCCGCTTGAAGCCGACCTCGTTGCAGTAGCGATCCACCTCGTCCGTGTCCTTGGACCGGTTCGCGACACAGCCCGCAAGCCGCACCTTGTAGTTGGCCGATTTGGCCTGAACGGCGGCAATGATCCGGTTCATCGCATAGATGCTGTCGAAATCATTGGCCGTCACGATCACGGCGCGGTCGGCATGTTGCAGCGGTGCTGCAAAACCCCCGCAGACGACGTCACCCAGAACGTCGAACAGAACGACGTCGGTGTCTTCCAGAAGGTGATGCTGCTTGAGCAGTTTCACGGTCTGACCGACCACGTAGCCGCCACAGCCAGTTCCGGCGGGCGGACCACCGGCTTCGATGCATTTCACACCGTTGAAGCCATCCGCCATGAAATCCTCGGGGCGCAGTTCCTCGGCGTGGAAATCAACATCTTTCAGGATGTCGATGACCGTCGGCTGCAGCTTGCCGGTTAGGGTAAAGGTGCTGTCATGCTTGGGGTCGCAGCCGATCTGCAACACCCGCTTGCCCAGCATCGAAAAGGCAGCGGACAGGTTCGACGAGGTGGTCGATTTGCCGATCCCGCCCTTGCCATAGACCGCGAACACCTTGGCACCCTCGATCTTCATCGAGTTGTCCTGATGTACCTGCACCGATCCTTCGCCGTCCTGACCTTTCAGAACGGGCGGCGCGGACAGGCCACGCGCTTCCAGTCCTGCGGCTTCGCGAAGTGCGGCGCGGGCCGCGGGCGGGCTTTTGGCGTCAAGTGGGCTCATTTGGGCCTCCGGTTATGCGTGTTGGCGCTCATTCTGCGGCGATCCCCTCAAGGCGATCTTCCAGAGCGTCGGCCGCGTCTTGCAAAGCGGCCAGAGTTTCGGCGTCGGGATGCCAGTAGTTGCGGTCATGTGCTTCGAGCAGGCGGTTCGCCATGCGGCTGGATGCGGTCGGGTTCAGATCGGCCAGACGCGCGCGCATCTCGGCGTCCAGAACAAAAGTCTCGCTCAGGCGCTGATAAACCCAGGGCTCGACCTTGCCGGTGGTGGCTGACCAGCCCATCGTATTCGTGACCTGCGCCTCGATCTGGCGCACACCTTCGGCCCCATGCTTGAGCATGCCTTCGAACCATTTCGGGTTGAGGCTGCGGGCACGAGTTTCCAGTGCGACCTGATCCTGAAGCGTCCGGATCTTGCCGTTGCCCCGGGTGGTGTCGGAAATGTAGATCGCCGCTTCCTGACCACCGCGTGCACGCTTTACCGCGCGGGAAATACCACCCAGCGTATCGAAGTAATGGTCAACGGTGGTGACACCCAACTCGACGGATTCGAGATTTTGATAGGCCACATCGACGGTCTTGAGCGTTTCCTGCAACAGCGCATGGTTCGCCGCGGCCTTGCCATTCACCCCGTAGGCAAACGACTTGCGCGCCTCGTAGGCGTCGGCCAATTCGTCTTCGTCACCAAAGGCAGAACTGTCGACCAGCGCGTTGACGTTGGACCCATAGGCACCTTCGGCATTCGAGAAGACGCGGAGTGCGGCAGTCTCCAGATCGACACCGTTTTCCTGTGCATAGACCCAGGCATGGGCGCGGATGTAGTTCATCTCCAGAGGCTCATCCGCCTCTGCCGCTTTCTTGGCGGCCTCGGCCAACATGCGGGTCTGTAAAGGCAGAAGATCGCGGAAAATGCCCGACAGGGTCATCACAACGTCGATGCGCGGGCGGCCGAGTTCTTCAAGCGGGATCAAGTCTGCACCGGACAACCGACCAAAGCTGTCAAAGCGCGGTTTTGCGCCGATCAGGGCCAAAGCCTGCGCCAACGGCGCGCCATCGGATTTGATGTTGTCCGACCCCCAAAGCACCAGCGCAACGGTGCGCGGCAGGGTCTTGTGCGTCGCCAGCAATAGCTCCGCCTGCTTCGCGCCATCGCGGCAGGCGAATTCGGTGGGCATCCGGAACGGATCGAACGCGTGGATATTCCGGCCCGTGGGCAGCACATCGGCGGACCGGATCAGATCACCACCCGGCACCGGCGGCGTGAACCGACCGCCCAGCGCCCGCAGCAGGCCAGCGAGTTCGGTTTCCTGTTGCAGGAGAAAATCGACCTTGGCCTTTGTTTCGGCATCCGCAGAGTCGATCAGCCTGAGATATTCGGCGCGGGCATCGTCGCTGAAGGTCTTGCCCACGATATGAAGCCCGTCCGGGATCAGCGCGTCTTCGGTTTCCAGCAGCTTGAGCCAGAGCGAATCCGGCGCAATGCCGTGCATGTCGACCGCTTCGGCCTGCTCGGCGATCAGCGTCTCCAACTCGGTCCGTTCCCAATCGGACGGACCAAGCGACCGCCAGCGGGTCAGGCTGTCCTTGAGTTCCTGCAAACCCTTGTAGAGGCCCGATTGCGCCAGTGGCGGTGTCAGATGTGTCACTGTCACAGCGCCAGACCGACGTTTTGCCAAAGCGGCTTCGGACGGGTTGTTGGACGCATAGAGATAGACGTTGGGCATTTCACCGATCAGGCGATCCGGCCAGTCGCGCGCGCCAAGACCCGCCTGCTTGCCGGGCATGAACTCCAACGCGCCATGCATGCCGAAATGCAGAACTACATCCGCTTTGAACGTGTTGCGCATCCACAGGTAGAAGGTCGCAAAGGCATGCGTGGGCGCAAAGCCCTTTTCGAACAGCAGGCGCATCGGATCGCCTTCGTAGCCGAAGGTAGGCTGCACACCGACAAAGACCTTGCCGAATTGCGCACCCAGAACGAACACACCGCGACCGTCGGACTGGATCTTGCCCGGCGCCAGACCCCAGACCGCCTCGATGGCTTTCAGGGGCGGCGTATTGCGGACGATATCGTCAGCGCTCACATGGGCGGCGACATTGGCCTCTTGGCCATATTGCTTGGCGTTGCCTTCCAGAACTGAGGCGCGCAGGGCGGCGACCGTCTCTGGCGGCTCGAGGTCATAGCCATCGGCCTTCATCGCGTGCAGCGTGTTGAAGAGCGACTCGAACACGTTGAGATAGGCAGCTGTCCCGACAGCCCCGGCATTGGGCGGGAACCCGAACAGGACGATACCGACAGACTTGTCCGCGTTCTGCTTGCGCCGCAGGGTCGCCTGGCGCAGCGTCTTTTCCGCAAGGCTCTCGATCCGTTCGCGGCAAGGAGCCATCGCCTTGGATTGCGTATCGCACGGGCACCGGTGATGGCAGCCGTTGCAACCATCGGGGCCATGTCGTCCGCCAAACACCGTCGGGCAGGTCGCACCATCAAGTTCCGGCAAGGCGATGAGCATGGTGGTTTCAATCGGGCCAAGACCCTGATCGCCATTGGCCCACTGACCCAGAGTCTGAAACTCCAGCGGATGCGCGGCGATATAAGGCACGTTGAGATCAGTCAGAACACTGACGGCAGCAATGCTATCATTATAAGCCGGACCACCAACAAGGCTGAACCCAGTGAGCGACACCATCGCGTCAATCGTCGTCTGCTCCTCCTTGCGGAAGAACGACGCGATGGCCGGACGGCCATCAAGCCCACCTGCGAAGGCCGGAACAACGGCAAGACCCTTGGCCTCGAAGGCCCGGATCACGGCGTCGTAATGGGCTGTATCGTTGGCCAGCACATAAGAGCGCATCATCAACAGGCCGATGGTCGCCTTGACCTCGGCAGGGCGCGGCAGATCGGCGATGTCGGTCGTGATCCGATTGGGCAGATCAGGGTGATACAGAGCCACATCCGGGTATTCGATCGGCGCTTCAGCCTCGGCCCCCAGCCACTCTTCACGGCCCTTGGCGTATTTGCCCAGAAGGTAACGCACCATCGCTTCGATGTTGTCGTCGGAGCCGCCCAGCCAATACTGCATGACAAGGAACCAGGACCGCAGATCCTGTGCCTTGCCGGGGATCAGCTTGAGCATCTTGGGCAGGCGGCGCAGCTGCTGCATCCGCTTTTCGCCCTTCTCGACCTCGGAATCGCTCGACTTGGGCTTGAGCGACTTGAGGATCTTCATCAGGCCCGACGCGGGCTTGCTCATGTCAAGCTTGCCGAGCTTGGTCAGCTTGATGATCTGCGCATCCGCGATCACGCCAACGATCCCGTCGACACGGTCCCGCGCGGCATGCAGATCGTCCATGATCGGCGCGATATGCTCTTCCAGGAACAGCAGGTTCGCCATGATCATGTCGGCATTGGCAATCGCCGCCTTGGTCTCGGCCAGCGTTTCGGGCGTTTCCGCCCATTCGGCGGCGGCGTGGACCGTGACGGACAGACCGGGGAAATCCTGCGCCAATTTCAGCGATGCCCGCGCCACGGGACCAGCCGAATGGCTGTCCAGCGTGATGATGGCGATGTTATACGCCCGGGCTTCGTTGAAACTATCGCGCATAATGGGCCTTCGCCTCGTAGAGGGTGTCGACGCTGATCTCGGCCACGCCACGTTCACTGGCATAGGTTTCGGTGTTGCGCTTGGCCTTGCCGCGCACAAAGAAGGGGATCTTCTTGAGTTCCTTTTCGGCGGCGGGCAGCCAGACAATCTCGACCGGGCCGGTATTGGCCTGCATCGGTTGAGATGTAACAGTCTCTGTTTCCCCACCGACCTCGCGCAGCTTGGCCTTGTGACCGTGATGGCTGGCACCGGCATCGTCGTGGAATTCGAAATCCTGACGGAACATGGTCAGAAGGTGCTCTTCCAGACCCATGACCAGCGGATGCACCCACGTGTCGAAGATCACGTTTGCGCCTTCGATGCCCATCTGGGGGCTGTAGCGGGCCGGAAAATCCTGAACATGCACCGGCGCAGAGATGACGGCGCAGGGGATTCCCAAGCGCTTGCCGATATGGCGTTCCATCTGCGTGCCGAGGATCAGCTCGGGGGCCAGTTCCTCGATCCGGCGTTCGACTTCGAGATAGTCATCGGTGATCAGCGGCTCGACACCAAAATCCTTGGCCACGCCACGCAGCATCCGGGCCTGCTCGCGGTTGTAGCAACCCATGCCCACCACCTCGAACCCCATCTCGTCGCGCACGATGCGGGCGCAGGCGGCCACATGTGTGCCGTCGCCGAACAGGAACACGCGCTTGCCGGTCAGGTAGGTGCTGTCGACGCTGGCGGAATACCACGGCAGACGCAGGCGGCTTTCGTCCAGAACAGGCTCTACACCGGCCAGTTTTGCCACTTCCGCCACAAAATCGCGGGTCGCGCCAACACCGATGGGAACCACCTTTGTGTAGGGCTGACCGAACTCGCGCTCCATGTAGCGGGCGGCGGATTCGGCGGTTTCGGGGTACATCAGAACGTTGAAATGCGCCTGCCCCATCTTGGCGATCTCGGACGGGGACGCGGGCATCGGAGCCGTGACATTGACCTCAATCCCCATATCCATCAGCAGGCCCGTCACTTCAACGATGTCGTCCCGGTGACGGAAGCCGAGGCCGGTCGGGCCAATCAGGTTCGCAGTCACGCGTGCGGTCTTTTCCATCGGCTTGGCGAGGTGCCGCACGATCTGGAAGAATGTCTCGTCCGCGCCAAAGTTTTCCTTGCGCTGGTAGCTGGGCAATTCTAGCGGGATGGCGGGGATCGGCAGTCCAAGTGTCTCAGCCAGACCTCCGGGATCATCTTGGATCAACTCGGCTGTGCAGGACGCGCCGACGATCATCGCCTCGGGCTTGAACCGCTCATAGGCGGCCATCGCGGCATCCTTGAACAGATAGGCAGTATCCGCTCCAAGATCGCGGGCCTGGAACGTTGTGTACGTCACTGGCGGGCGGTGGTTGCGCCGTTCGATCATGGTGAACAGCAGGTCGGCATAGGTGTCGCCCTGCGGGGCGTGCAACACGTAATGCAAGCCGGTCATCCCTGTGGCGACACGCATCGCGCCGACATGCGGCGGGCCTTCATATGTCCAGACGGTCAGCTTCATTCTGCCGCCTCCAGCTTGAGAAGGTCGCGGCGACGGACCGGGCGCGAGAAGAGACCTGCAAGGTCACCCGCCTGTTCGTAGAAATGCACCGGTGTGAAGACCAGTTCGATGGCCCACTTTGTCGTCAGACCTTCGGCCTCGAGCGGATTGGCAAGACCAAGGCCACAGACCGTCAGATCGGGGCGCGCAGCGCGGCAACGATCAAGCTGCTTGTCCACATCCTGACCCTCGGCAATGGTCGGACCTTCGCAGAGCAGGTCGAGGTCAGGCGCCATGACCACCTTGTGGATGAAGGGCGCACCGACTTCGACGGCATCCATGCCGCATTCGCGGGTCAGGAAGCGCGCAAGCGGAATTTCCAACTGGCTGTCGGGGAAAAAGAAAACCGACCGGCCACGAAGGGCTTCTGACGCCTGCGCAACCGCCTTGCGGGCACGCGCGCGAGGCGCATCGGTGACCTCGGCAAATTTGGCATCCGACACGCCGAACTGATCGGCAATCGCGCGCAGCCAGTGTGTCGTGCCCTCTTCTCCGAACGGGAAAGGTGCTGCGATGTGATTTGCGCCGCGACGTTGCAACGCTTCGTGGGTGTCAGTCAGGAAGGGCTGGGTCAGCGCGTAGAGCGTGTTCGGGCCGATGCCATATTCATCGTTGACGCGCGAGGCGGGCAGCACACGGATCGGGCCGATGCCCATGGCTTCCAACAGGCCAACGGCCTGCTCTTCGACAACATCGGGCAACGCACCGACCAGCAGCAGGTCGCGCGCATCGGTTTGCGGCAGAACCGGCACCATTGCGGCCAGACACGCGTCTTCGCCTTGTGTGAATGTCGTCTCGATCCCGGACCCGGAATAGCTCAGCACCCGTACGTTGGGCGCGAATTGCGCGCTCATGCGTTCGGCTGCCTTGGCGAGGTCGAGCTTGATGACCTCGGATGGGCAAGAGCCAACGAGGAACAGCTGCTTGATGTCGGGACGACGCTCCAACAGTTCCGACACGACACGGTCCAGTTCCTGCTGCGCATCGGCCATTCCGGCCAGATCGGTCTCTTCCAGGATGGCTGTCGCAAAGCGCGGCTCGGCAAAGATCATCACGCCAGCGGCGGATTGCAGAAGATGCGCACAGGTGCGCGACCCAACGACAAGGAAGAACGCATCCTGCATCTTGCGGTGCAGCCAGATGATGCCGGTCAGACCGCAGAACACCTCGTGCTGGCCCCGTTGCTTCAGAACCGGGGTGTTGGAGCAGCCGCGCGAGGGCGGGGGTGTGAATTGCTCGGTCATGCAGGCACCTCGTCAGAGATCGCAGAGGCGCTTGCCTGAAGACGGGCCGCCCGGAGTTTCCACAGGAACTGACCGGCATTGACGACGTAAGCGGCATAGGCGGCGAGGGCGAGCCACATCTCCTCGACCGGGCCAAGCGCGCCGGTGAACAGCGCCCAGACATAGGCGAGGTGCAGTGCGATCACGAGAAAGGAGAATACGTCTTCCCAGAAGAAGGCGGGCGCGAAGAGGTACTGACCAAAGACGACCTTTTCCCAGATCGCGCCGGTCACCATGATGGTCAGCAGGAAGACCGTCTTGATCAGGATGGAGATCGTCGCGGCATCATACCCGGAGCCCGTCAGCAGGTACCGGACCACAAGCGCCAAAGACACAAGGAAGACGAGGAACTGGATTGGCGCGAGTACGCCCTGAATGGTGGTCCAGATGCTGGTGTCACGACGTGCGCGCTGTTCCTCTGTGTAGAGGAATACTGGCTTTGCAGTGGCGTGTTGCAGTCCTGGCATGTCTACGATTCCGTTCTTGTTCCCTAAAAAGTATCTACTGCCGGGGCCAAGTGTCAACTAAAACTTACACTCGTAGTCTGCGACTTTTCTCAGCCATGAATCTCCAAGATGATTCTCGAAAAATAAGCATAGGTCATGTTTTTTAGGGATTTTTTTCATCGATAGGGCCTTGAAAGCAAAGCCGAACGGGTTTCAGTGTCAATTATCTTTGACATTCTTGGCCAAGAATCAGAGACTACTGCTGTCTGATATGCCTGACATGTGTCATGGGCTATCGGCTACGAGGGTTTGACAATGGTAAGCGACCAGACCGAAGATCGCATCTCCCCAGAGGAAGGTCGGCTCGACATCTCTACCTTGGCATCGACCGTACTGTCCGTTCTGAGCGACAAGGGCGAAGAGGGCGCACAGACGATCCGCAGCAGTGTCGTTCAGAAACTCGTGCAAGTCTCCCTCCAGACTGACGCCTTCAACGGCGAAAGCCTTCTGGAAGAACTCAAAGACCGCAGAATCAGCGCAGACCAGATCGTCGACATCTATATCCCGCAAGCCGCGCGAGAGCTGGGTCGCATGTGGTGCGAAGATATCATCGGTTTCGCCAAGGTAACGATTGCCACTGCGCGTCTGCAGGGCCTTTTGACCATGCTTGCGCCGCCTTGGGCCGCAAAGCCTTCGGAGATGGCGAACGGGGCCAACATCTTGTTGCTGCTTCAGGGCAATGACAGCCATACGCTTGGTCCGCATGTTGCCACCGCCCAGATGCGGCGGGCCGGTGCCTCGGTTCGCATTCTGTTCGGGGCGCGCGACGACACGGTCATCACGGCTTTGTCCGAAGAAAGCTACGACATTGTCCTCTTCTCGGGATCACGTCCCGACGCGCTTGCATCGATTGCAAAGTTGGTTAAACGCATTCGAACCGGTGTCTTGGCACCCCCACCCCTAGTTCTGGGAGGAATTGTTCTCAACCTCACGGACGGAGTCAAAGAAAAGACGGATGTCGATCTGGTGACAAACGATGTAAAGGTTGCACTGAAGTTGTGCGAAAAGAACAAGTCCAGAAACAGGTCTTTGACGCGCTGATGAACACAAGTGGGTCCAGTTTCTGGAGTAGCGGCTCCGTACCACTTATCGACGCCGAAGTTCTTTCGAGCATCATCCGCGTTGCGTCCGATATTGCGCTCGTGGTGTCGCGGAACGGTAAGATTCTTTCTGTTCTGATCAATCCGAACGAAACATCCTTTGGCAAGCTGAACCATTGGGAGGGCCGTCCCCTCGTAGATTTCCTGACCCGTGAAAGCTGTCCTAAGATCGAAGCGGTCATGGGCCTGATGGAAAAGGGCGAAACACCCTCCCGCTCCGTTGAGCTGAACCATACCGACAATGCGGTCTGGGAATTTCCGGTCAGATACAGTTTCCATCCCTTCGGGTCCGACGGATCCTTCCTGATGCTGGGGCGCGATCTGCGGCCCATCGCCGAAACGCAGCAACAGCTTGTTCAGGCCCAGATGTCACTCGAACAAGGCTACGAGGCCCGCCGCGAGTTTGACGCGCGCTATCGCCTTTTGCTCAGAACCGTTCGGGACAATATCGTTTTCGTGTCGGTCAGCGATGGCAAGATCAAGGATCTGAACGACCCAGCGGCGGCGCTTCTGCAATCCAGCCGTGACGACCTGATCGGAACCACCTTTGCACAGGAATTCCGCGACAAGCGGCCCGAGGAGTTCACCGAAGCGCTGATCAACGCGTCGATCTCGGAAAGCAATGCCAGCATAGAGGTCCAGTCCCGGCGTGGGCGTCAGCGCGTCATGATCGCGCCGAAGGTGTTCCGCGCCGCAGGTGAGCGTATCCTGATCTGCCGAATGACAACCGCCGATGAAACCACCGCGCGGTTCGACAACCTGAGCAACAATCTTGCCTCGGTTTTCGAAAAGGGGTCCGATGCTTTTGTCTTTACGACGGCAAATGGCACCATCGAGGCCTGCAATGATGCCTTTCTCGACCTAGTCGATGCTGCGCATGCGGGCGATGTGCGGGGTCGCAGCTTTGCCGATTTTCTCGGTCGCGGCCAGATCGACATGAGCGTGCTTCTCGAAAACGCGCGCCGTACCGGCCAGATGCGGATGTATTCCACCAAGCTTCTCAACGAATTCGGTGCAAAAACGCCGGTCGAGATGTCGGTGACCTTTTTTGAGGATCGCAGCGAACCAACGCTGGGCTTTGTCATTCGGGACATCAGCCGCGTCGATGTCATGCGCAAGGCCCCGCTTCAGACCAGCGAGGAATCCAGCCGCAACGTGATGGAGCTTGTCGGCTCTGCGACGCTCAAGGAAATCGTGTCCGAAACCACGGACGTGGTCGAAAAGATGTGTATCGAAACGGCTGTAAGCCTCACGCGGAACAATCGTGTTGCCGCCGCCGAGATGCTGGGCCTGTCCCGCCAGAGCCTCTACGTGAAGCTGCGCAAATACGGTCTGCTCAGCAAGGATGGCGACGGCGATTGACGCGCGGATAGCGTCGGAACGTCCCACTCAAAACCTGATTTGACAGTTCTGTTTCGCTTGATGTGAATCGAATTGTCGTATCTAGTTGACACATGACTGTCAGCGTAAGTTTACACCGCGATCGCTACCCGGCCCCTTCGGCAATGCTGGAGCTGATCAAACCCGTCACATGGTTCCCACCGATGTGGGCCTATGCCTGTGGCGCTGTCGCCTCGGGTGTGGCGATTGGCGAACATCTGGGGCTGTTGATTGTAGGCGTGATCCTCGCCGGTCCGGTTGTCTGCGGCATGAGCCAGGCCGCAAACGATTGGTGCGACCGACACGTGGATGCGATCAACGAACCCAACCGTCCTATTCCGTCGGGGCGCATCCCCGGCCGATGGGGCCTGTGGATCGCGCTGGCAATGTCGATCTTGTCGCTTGCGCTCGGCGCCATGTTGGGAACCTGGGGCTTTATCGCCACCGTGGTCGGCGTCATTGCCGCATGGGCCTATTCGGTCGAACCGATCCGGTTGAAACGATCCGGTTGGTTCGGGCCGGGATTGGTCGGGCTGTCCTATGAATCGCTGCCATGGTTCACCGGGGCGGCTGTTCTCAGCCAGACGCTTCCGTCAGGTCCCGTAATCCTGATCGCGCTTCTCTACGGGATCGGCGCGCATGGAATCATGACGCTCAACGATTTCAAGGCGCTCGAAGGCGATGCGCAAATGGGCGTGAACTCCCTTCCGGTGACGCTCGGTCCAGAGAAAGCCGCCAAGGTCGCCTGTGTCGTGATGATCGTGCCGCAGGTCTTCGTCATTCTTGCCTTGGCATCCTGGGGGCAATCCACCCATGCCGCAATCGTACTGGCGCTGCTTCTCGGTCAGTTTTGGGCAATGTCCGTCATGCTCAAGGACCCCAAGGCCAAAGCGCCCTGGTACAACGCGACGGGCGTTTTGATGTATGTGTCCGGCATGATGGTGTCGGCCTTTGCGCTGCGTGCGGTCGAGGTGTTCTGATGGGCCTGAGCTGGTTTTCGATCGTCCGCCTTGGACTGGTGCAGATGGCGCTTGGCGCGATCATCGTCCTGATCACATCGACGCTCAATCGCCTGATGGTCGTCGAACTGGCCCTGCCCGCCGTTCTGCCCGGTCTGTTGGTCGCGCTGCATTACGGCATTCAGATCACGCGGCCGAACTGGGGGTTCCTGTCGGACAAGGGTGGCAACCGCACGCGGTGGATTCTGCGCGGAATGCTGATCCTTGCCGCGGGTGGCGTTCTTGCTGCCTTGGGTGTCGTCGAAATGGCAACGAGCTATACGCTCGGATTGATCATGTCGATCACCGCCTATGCGCTGATCGGCCTAGGCGCTGGCGCGGCGGGGACCTCCGTTCTCGCGCTGTTGGCCACGGCAACCGCGCCCCACCGTCGGGCGGCTGCGGCAACGATCACTTGGCTCATGATGATCTTCGGCATTGCGATGACCGCCGGTGTTGTCGGGCAATTGCTGGACCCGTACTCACCAGCTGTCCTGATCGAAGTGGTGTCTGGCGTTGTTCTGACCGCCTTGGCGATCACGGTGCTGGCCACCTGGCGCATCGAACGCGGTGTCGAGGTTGCACCCGAACCCGATCCTATCCCTTTCCGCGAAGGGTTGGCCGAAATCTGGGCCGAACCCAAGGCGCGGATGTTCACGATCTTCGTCTTCCTGTCGATGACCGCCTACTTTATGCAGGAACTCATCCTCGAGCCCTATGCGGGTCTGGTCTTTGGCTTCACGCCTGGGGAAAGCACCACGCTCTCCGGCATCCAGAATGGTGGTGTTTTCCTCGGAATGCTCACCGTCGGCATCGCCGCCACCGCGCTGCGCTTTGGCTGCCTGCGCAACTGGGTGATCGGCGGCTGTCTTGGATCGGCGGCAAGCCTGTGCGTGATCGCGATACTGGGCGGCTATGCCCTGCCGCAGACCTTGCTGCCCGCGGTGTTTGCCCTCGGGTTCTTCAACGGGGCGTTTGCGGTGGCCGCCATTGGATCGATGATGGCGCTTGCCGGCGAAGGCCGAGAGAAGCGCGAAGGCACACGCATGGGTCTCTGGGGGGCGGCGCAGGCCATTGCCGCCGGGTTCGGAGGTCTGACCGGCGCCGCTGCGGCCGACATCATGCGAACGGTGACGACCGACGCACCGGCCTTCGGGGCCGTCTTTATATTTGAAGCCGGGTTGTTCCTGTGCGCTGCCGTCATGGCGCTGCGCATCATGGAAGGCCGACCCGCCCACGCCGAACTGATCGCAGGAGAGTGACCATGTATGATGTCGTAGTTGTGGGCGGTGGCCCGTCGGGTGCAACCGCTGCCGAAGACCTTGCCCGTTCCGGGCACAGCGTGGCGCTTCTGGACCGCGAAGGCCGGATCAAGCCCTGTGGCGGAGCTATTCCACCCCGGCTGATGCAGGATTTCGACATTGGCGAAGAGCAATTGGTCGCCAAGGTGAACACCGCGCGGATGATTTCACCCACGGGCCGCCATGTGGACATTCCCATCGAGAACGGTTTTGTCGGGATGGTTGATCGCAAATACTTCGACCCCTTCCTGCGCGCCCGCGCCGAAGCAGCGGGTGCCGTACGGTACACGGGGACATTCGTACGGATCGACCGCGACAAGAAGGCGAAGAAACGCTGGGTGGTCTATCGCGACAAGGAAACCGGCGAAGAGCGGAAGCTCGAGACCCGCCTGATCATCGGCGCTGACGGCGCCAATTCCCGCGTTGCGCGGGACGAGATTCCAGGTGGCGACAAAGTGCCTCTGGTATTCGCCTACCACGAGATCATCGCCGCACCCGAAAAGAATGACCTCTACGATCCGATGCGCTGCGACGTGATCTATGACGGCGCAATCAGCCCGGACTTTTACGGTTGGGTGTTCCCGCATGGTGGCACCACTTCGGTTGGCATGGGCACCTATATTCAAAGCGTGGACCTGAAAGAGGCCACCGCCGCGCTGCGCCAGGCCTCGGGTCTGGCGGATTGTGAAACCCTGCGCAAAGAAGGCGCGCCGATCCCGCTCAAGCCGCTGCGCTTCTGGGACAATGCACGTGACGTGGTTCTGGCCGGTGATGCGGCTGGCGTCGTGGCGCCCTCCAGTGGCGAAGGCATCTATTACGCGATGGTCTGCGGCCGGGTCGCGGCAACAGCCTGCGCCGCAACTCTGAAATCAGGACGGATCACCGATCTGGCGCTGGCCCGGCGTCTGTTCATGAAAGAGCACAAGACGGTGTTCCGCGTTCTTGGCCAGATGCAGGATGCCTATTACAAAAGCGACTCGCGCCGCGAACGGTTCGTGTCCCTGTGTCACGATGTCGATGTTCAAAAACTGACCTTCGAGGCGTATATGAACAAGAAGCTCGTAAAGGCACGGCCCATGGCGCATCTGAAGATCGGCTTCAAGAATGCGCGTCACCTGCTGGGGCTTGTGCGGGAGACCCATGTATGACCCAGACGCTGATCCCTGCATGGCGTGGCAACACACTTGAACCCGTTGAAAAGCTGGATGCGCATATTCGCGGGCTCAAACACAAGGCGATCTCGGTCTTCGTCCTGCGCGGTGACGAGATCCTGATCCAACGACGTGCGTTGGGAAAATACCATACGCCCGGCCTTTGGGCGAACACCTGCTGCACCCATCCGAACTGGAAGGAAAGCAGCCTGGCCTGTGCAAACAGGCGGCTGAAGGAAGAGCTCGGCCTGACCGGCCTGACCCTCGATTACCGGGACCGCGTCGAATACCGCGCCGATGTCGGTGGCGGGCTGATCGAACACGAAGTGGTCGATATCTTTGTCGCCGAAGTGGAAAAGACCCCGCAGGTATCGCTCAATCCCGACGAAGTCATGGCGACCCGGTGGGTGCGATACGGCGATTTGGTGCAGGAAGTGGTTAACGAGCCAAGCCGCTTTACCCCGTGGCTGCGCATTTACCTCGACACATACGCGCCGCAAATCTTCGGCGCACTTGCAATTTCTTGCACAAACCCCGCATAAAATAGCTAATTTTAGACACATTCGCTCCTGTTTCTTGCCCTAGTCTTTCCCTAGACACTTATTTGGGGCTCGAACTGGGGAGTTTGAGATGTCTGCTGCCACCGCCAGTGATCTGGAACGGTACATGTTGGATCTCGTGAACGAGGAACGGACAAGCCGTGGCTTGAACGCTCTTGTTCTCGACAAGGTCTTGAACGCGTCCGCTGATGAGCATTCCTTGTGGATGCTCGAAAACAATGTCTTCAGCCATACCGGCGTGGATGGTTCCACACCGACAGAGCGCATGACCGCCGAAGGGTTCGACCTCTCGGGATCGTGGCGGACCGCTGAGAACATCGCCGCCCAAAGCGAACGAGGGGCCGAAGGTTTGTTGGACGACGTGTACGATCTGCACATCGCGTTGATGAACAGCCAGGGCCACCGCGAAAACATCCTAATGCCCGATCTCGAGGTCGTTGGTATCGGAATTCAGACGGGCACCTATACCTATGATTCCGGCACCTATTATTCGGTGATGGTCACGCAGAATTTCGCGATGACTGGCGGTCAAACGACGCCCGATATCATAACGCAAGCCACGCCTGTCCAAAATGTCCGCGACCCGCAGCCCGACAGCCCGGGTGTTCTTGTGGGAACCGCCACCGCCGAAAACCTTGTCGGGACGGATCAGGATGACCGGTTCACCGGGTCAGGAGGTAATGACATTTTGTCCGGAGGAGCCGGCACAGACACCGCCGTCTACATGAACGACATGTCGAACTACGGCCTGACGATCAGCAACGGTTCTATCGTCATCGAAGACCGCAGCGGCGGAGATGGGACAGATACGCTCAACAGCATCGAGGTCCTGGAATTCAACGGAACAGCCTTTGAACTCAGCCGGTTCACCAATGTCAGCACGCTGACAGATGCGGACATGCTGGCCTTCTGCGAGCTTTACGTGGCCTATTTCAACCGGGCACCAGATTCGACGGGTCTACTGTTCTGGGGGTCGGCACTTGCCGACGGAATGCCGATGACCGAGATCGCTCGTGAATTCTACGGTCAACCCGAAACGCAGGCGCTTTACGGCGGTTCAAGCAGCACGGCCGACTTTGTCAGCGCCGTCTACTCCAACATTCTCGGGCGCGACCCCGATGCCACCGGTTTCGCCTATTGGACCGATATTCTGGACCGGGGGGCCGTGGAACGCTCTGAATTCATCTTGGCGATGATCGACGGTGCGAAGGCCGCTACAGGAAGTGCCGCCGATGCACAGTACCTGGAAACGAAGGCCGAAATCGGTGCCTACTACGCGGTCGTCAACGGCCTGAACAACGTGTCAGTTGCCAACACGGCCATGCAAAGCTTTGATGGCACACTCGCCTCGGTGGCCGAAGCCAAAAGCCTGATCGACGATCATGCAGCGCTGGTGGACTCGGCCCAAGGATCGGAATTCACGATCAGCGTGACCGGCCTCGTGGAGGACGCGCTGGATTGGGTGTGACGCTCAGGCTCCTTTGCTGAGCGGCACGACCTTTCCATCTTTGGACGCAAGCGACACCGCCATCTTGTAAAGATCAAAGCGGGTCATGCCGGCATCGGCGTACATCTCGTCCGGCGACGCCTGATCTATAAACCGGTCAGGCAGTGTCACCGTGCGGATTTTCAATCCACGATCCAACGCACCGCGATCTGCCAGCTCGTGCAGCACCATCGCCCCGAAACCACCGCGGGCACCCTGTTCGACAGTGATCAGGGCGTCATGCGTTCTGGCAAGCTTCAGGATCAGGTCGATGTCCAACGGCTTGGCAAAGCGGGCATCAGCGATTGTCACGCTCAGCCCGTCTTTTTCCAGAAGTCGCGTCGCGGCCTCGACCTCGGCCAAGTGCGCTCCGAAACTCAGGAAAGCGACATCCGAGCCTTCCTGCAACACGCGCCCTTTTCCGATTTCAAGAACCTGTCCACGCTCCGGCATCTCGACCCCGTTTCCGGAGCCTCTGGGATAGCGGAATGCGATAGGCCCACTATCATGTGCCACAGCCGTGGCGACCATGTGGATCAACTCGGCCTCGTCGGCGGCTGCCATCACGGTCATGTTCGGCAGCGCCGTCAGGTAGCCGACATCGAACGCACCGGCATGGGTTGCGCCATCGGCACCCACAAGGCCAGCCCGGTCGATCGCGAATCGCACCGGCAGGTTTTGCAAGGCCACATCGTGCACGACCTGGTCATAGCCGCGTTGCAGGAAGGTGGAATAGATCGCGCAGAATGGTTTGAGACCAGAGGCCGCCATCGCCGCGGAAAAGGTGACGGCGTGCTGTTCCGCGATGCCCACATCGAACACGCGCGAGGGAAAGCGCTTGGCCAGAATGTCGATGCCAGTCCCGCCGGGCATGGCGGCGGTGACCCCCACGATGTTCGGATCGCGTGCCGCTTCTTCGGTCAGCGCGTCGCCGAACACCTTGGTGTAACTTGGTGCATTGGGCTTGGATTTCGCCTGCGCGCCCGAGGCAACGTCGAACTTGGACACGCCATGATACTTGTCGGCACTGTTTTCGGCATGGGCATACCCCTTGCCCTTGACGGTACAGCAATGGATCAGAACCGGACCCGTCGCACGGGCGCGGGCAGCACGGAGAACCGGCAAGAGCTGGTTCATGTCATGGCCGTTGATCGGGCCGATATATTCGAACCCCAGTTCCTCGAACAATGTGCCCGAACCCTGCAGGTTGCCGGTCACAAGCTGACGCGCGCGTTTGGCGCTTTCACGCATGGGCGCGGGCAATGCTGCCTCGAATCCTTCGGCAAGGGATTTCATCTTGGCCAGCGGATCATTTGCATACATCCGGCTGAGGTAAGACGACATCGCGCCGACGGGCGGTGCAATGCTCATCTCGTTGTCATTCAGAATGACAAAAAGGCGGCGACCATCGTGGCCTGCGTTGTTCATCGCCTCATAGGCCATGCCGGCACTGATTGACCCATCCCCAATGACGGCAATCGCGTCGCCGGTCGGGCGGCCCATGTCGCGGCCAACGGCAAAGCCCAGAGCGGCGGAAATCGAGGTGGAGGAATGCGCGGCGCCAAAGGGGTCGTATTCAGACTCGCTGCGCTTGGTGAACCCCGACAGGCCGTCTTTCTGGCGCAGGGTCTTCATGCGGTCGCGGCGTCCGGTCAGAATTTTGTGAGGATAACATTGATGCCCGACATCCCAGACCAGCTTGTCCATCGGCGTGTTGAACACGGCGTGGATGGCCACGGCCAATTCAACGACACCCAAACTCGATCCAAGGTGACCACCGGTTTGCGATACGGCCGAGATCACTTCGGATCGGACTTCGTTTGCGACCTTGGTCAGCGTGGCATCGTCCATGCTGCGCAGATCTGCAGGGCCGGCGACCCGATCAAGATTGGGAGTAAGGGACTGTGTCATTTGGCGGTCTCCTCGGGGACAGAGGGAATCAAGGCGTCACGTTTGCCAGAGGTATCCAGAAACGTGACGCCAGTTCCTGTAGCCAACAGGAAGGGAACCGGGGTGTTGAGCCCCGTATCCGATTTTGCGTTTTGGGAACCTGTCAAAACCGGATCTGGCGATGGCCGGGGCAGCGAACCGCCCCGAGCCGATCATTCGTAGACAGGCGCGCCTGTCGTTGCGAGCTCGGGCCAGTCAGCGATGACATTCAGCCCTTGCAGCGGTTGTTGATACCCCTTGTGGCAGGTCTTGCAGGCGGCTTTCGGCGCGTCGGCAAAGATCGGACCAAGGCGTTCCGGCGGATACACATCCTCCAGCGGGACGAGGTAATCGTTGTTCATTTCCTGAACCATACCGATGCCCAGCTGCTCGGTCGCCCATTGCGGGGTCACCTGCTCGGGATCATAGAACGCGCGGCTGTTGTGACAGAACACGCAGTTCACACCCAGCGAGTTGGACACGTAGTTCATCAGGCTGAACGTGCGTTCCGTATCCTGCCAGGTCGGATAGCCTTCTTCCGAAGGATAAGCCGCGACATGGGCTTCCAGATCGTGGACACCGATGCGGCCGTAATCCAGCAGGAACGTCTCCAAAGCGTCAGAGGGCAGCGACGTGTACTGGCTTTGCACCGTCACCCTGTTCTGAACCGCCGCCCAACCGCCGGCTGCTTCGTTGACAGACCCCATCTTGAACCAGATGTCGGACGGGACGTTTTCGCCACGGTGGCAGGTGTAACAGGTCACACCCACTTGCTTGTTGACGTTGACGTGGCCATCCCAGTTCTCGTTGATGTTCTGGGTCATCTGGATCATGCGGCGCGAGACGACCTTGGTATAGAGGTCGTCATTGCCGTATTCCTCGATCGCCACGTCACCGTGGCAATAGGCACATCCCTGCTCCGGGGCGACCCAATCGGTCATGGCAAGCATGACGCGATTGAAGTTGTCCTCGGTCAGATCGCCCAGAACCTGAACGTTCTGATAGATGTCCCGGGCCAGAGGCTCGCCACCTTCGGGGATGTACGGAGCTTCGGTGTACATCACCTCGATTGAGGGATCGGGTTTGGCTAGGTCAGAGACGAACTCTGTCCGTGACATCCCCGTTCCGCGCGGGCCGGTCTGGATGCTGTCGGTCTTGAAAGGCTGGCCGACAACCACGAGGAATGCCGCAACTGTGACGGTCACCCCCGCAGTTCCCACCAGGATCGCCGGACCGTAGATGTTGGTCGGATTATCCCGGTTCCATTTATTGAACCAATTCGGAAGCATGATCAGTTCTCCTGTCCAATAAAGGTTTCATAGGAACCGTACGCTTCGTAGCCGTAAGAGCCGTCATACATCGGAGCGAAGTGATGCTCCTGTGCCCAGATGAACCAGTTATCCACAACAGTGCCGGTCAGAAGGATGCCGATACCCCCGGTGATCGTGGTCAGAACCGCAAACCACCATGCCCAGCGGTGAATACCTTCCATCGTGGCATTGAAGCCCATGGTCCAGCGCCAGAAGAGTGCGGCGCGTTCCGTGGCCGTGCCGCGGTCGACGATCTGCTCAAGCTCACGGTCGCCGCCGTAACGGGTGACAGCCATGATCGTGGCACCGTGCATCGCGAAAAGCAGGACGGAGCCGTAGAGGAACACGATCGAAAGCGCGTGGAACGGGTTGTAGTAGAGGTTACCGTACCGGATCGAGAAAGCCGTGGTCCAATCGAGGTGCGGGAAGATCCCGTAGGGCACCGCTTCGGACCAGGATCCCATGAGGATCGGACGGAACAGGCCAAGCACGAGGAACAGCCAGATCGCGGCACCGAACGCCCAGAAGACGTGTTTGCCCATCTTGTGTTCCATGGCGAGAATGTAGGTTCGCGCCCACCAGCTCATCACCGACACCAGCAGAAAGAAGCTTGCGATGATGTACCAGCCACCATCGTTCAGCGGCGGAATGCGCAACCCATATTCCGGGCTTGGCGGTTCAAGCGCCAGCCAGAACAGCTGACGGATGAATTCCGGGATCGACCAGCCGACCTGCGCCAGCATGTTGAGACCGATGATATTGAACGCGAGGATACCCGTCGCGAGCGACACCATCCCGGTCCAACCCAGCCAAATCGGGCCAAGCTGCGCGTTTCCGATCCAGCCGATCAGCGTCGAGAACCGGGCATTGCGGGAGCGCTCGTAATCGGCGTTCTCGGTTGCCATGCCCCATTCGGGTTTCCCCTGAACCTGGACCTGTGTGAAAATGTTCTGATACTCAGCCATGATTACATCCCCACATTGGCGCCCCAGATGGGCAGTTCGAGCCACCAGTTCCACCACTCGGGCCAGCCCTTCGTCCAGACGGGGCCAGAGATGATGATACAGATCGCGGACCAGAAACCGGCATTCAGGGCAAGCAGCAGACCAACACGGTGAATACCAAGCGTGCCGACCGAGTAGCCGATGAAATCACGGAAGAACGTGTCCTCGTGATCCGGTGTCTTCATTTCTTCACCCTTTTCAGGGTTGGCTGCCGACAGGATCAGACCGCCATGCAGCGCCAGCGCCAGAGTCGTGGTGAAGAAGAACGTCACCGCAAGCATATGCGCAGGGTTGTAATGGAAGTGCAGGTAGGCGTAGCCGGTGTTCGACACCCAGTCGAGGTGGCTGAAGATGCCGTATGGGAAGCCGTGTCCCCATGCGCCCATAAGAAGCGGACGGAAAATAACCAACGTCACGTAGGCGAAAATCGCGACGCCAAAGGCAAAGGGCACGTGATACCCGATACCCAGCTTTCGACAGATTTCCACTTCGCGCAAAGCCCAGCTGAGAAATGCGCCAGTCGCACAGATCGTGATGATCTGCCACAAGCCGCCTTCCATCAGCGGCGCCATGCCCAGGCCGTAGCTCAGGTCTGGTGGCGCGATGTTGATAAGCCATGGATTGAATGTGCCTTGATCGGCCGCTCCCCACAGAATGAGGATCGTGCCGAGCAGAGCGAAAAAGGCGGTCGTGACTCCGAAGAAACCTACATAGAAAGGCCCTACCCAGAAGTCGAACAGATCGCCGCCGATCAGCGTCCCTCCGCGGACGCGATACTTTTTTTCGAAGCTGAGCAGCGCCATCTTCTTTATCTCCGCGTTTGCCGGCATGTCCCGGGAAGGAACGCAGCCGTCATGTTAATGTCAGTTTTGCCGCGGGCGGTCCGGAACCGGGTTCCGCCCGCAGCGATGTTTTGAGCTCTTCCGAGCTCGCAGGCATTTACATGCCGCCAGCGGCTGCTGCGGTTTCGAACCAGTTGATGCCGTTCGACAGCACCACGAGGTGAATCATTGCAGCCAGCAGGAAGAGGAAGACACCCTGCGCGACAAACACGCGACGGGGATCAAAGATGAGCCAGATCTTGTAGAACTTTGCCATTATGTTGATCCTTCCTTAGAACCAGGGGCGCCAGATGAAGGTTGCCAGGTGGGCAACCACTGCAACCGCCGAGAACAGCCAAAGGCCGCTCATGTAGACGGAATGCAGCTCCTGGGCCTGCTCGTCAGTAAGACCTGTGAATGACAGGTCGGTATTATCAGCCATGAACTTTCCTCCGGAATGTTATGCTGACGCCGCACACCCTGCGGCTGGGTCCATTGGAGCCGAGGCTCCGCAGGTCCTGTCCACCCCGCCGGGTGGCCAGTCTTGGATTCCCGACCGTTAGGCCGAGAAAATGAGGGGCGTGATCCGATCCGCTTCACACCATGCGCGCGCCAGTGGGCCGCGCATGTTGAGCGTCTGTTTCTGGAACACTTCGAGCATCCAGATCACCATTGCGAACGGGATCGCGACGATGAAGATGATGCTGAAGTAAACCAGGAACTCGGTTCCGCGTTTCGTATGACCGTGCCGGTGAGTGCGCGTGTCAGAAGAGGTGAAATCCGTCATGTGGTCGGTCCTCCTTGGGAATTGGAAAGGGCTTGAACAGTCTCGAAGACGACGCGTTCAGCACCTTGTTTCAGGGCTGCTGCCTCTGCGGCGTCGCGCAGGTTCTTGGCAGCAGAAATTCGGGTGAGCACAGGGTGCTGCGACACGATCCGATCCAGTTCGGATTGCGCGTCGGCATCCCATGGGAAGTCACGGCGCAGCGGTGTCAGGGTCGACTCCGCCTTGTCCATCTCGGTGCCGAGTGGCAGGATGTGGAACAGCGCATCGAAAAGTCCGTTGCACACTTCCTGCAGCAGGTAGGTCGCGCCGGAATAGCCCATCATCGGTGTGCCGGTGTGCCGACGGATCGCCGCACCGGGAAAGCTGGCGGGAATGAATGTCGGCTGCGGGCCATGCCCTGCCTTCATCTCGGCGAGGTACATCTTTTCGTTGATCGACCCCATGAGCACCAAAGGCTTCTTGGTGTGGATCATCGACCGAACTTCTTCGTTATTGGTCTTTTCTCCGGCAACCCGCGCCACCGCAAAGGCACAAGGCAGACCAAGGTCACCCTCGAGGTAATGCCTGATGCCACGGGCATAGGTTTCGTTGGCCACGATCCCGAAGGACGCCGTTGCAAAGAAATCCTGCGTGACCGAGCGCCACAGATCCCAGACCGGCTTCAGCGTGGAATGCTTTTCCTGCTCGATGAACGGTTCCGGATCGAGACCCAGAAGATCGCCCAGCTTGCGCAGGAATTTCGTCGTGCTGTCCATGCCGATCGGCGCTTGCAGGAAAGGCTTGCCCAGTACTTCGCAAAGGCCGCGACCGAATTCGCGGTACATGCAGACGTTGACATCCGCATTCACGAGATTGCGCATCTCGGCCACGTGGCTGCCCAGCGGCATCACCATATTGACCTCGGCGCCGATCCCTTCGATCAGACGCCGGATTTCGGCCAGATCGGAGGGCATGTTGAACGTGCCGTACATCGGGCCAAGGATGTTCACGCGCGGCTTGGCGTCGTCTTCGCGCTTTTTCTCCGGCGGCATCCGCCCCTTGGTCATGCCGAATTCCGTGAAGATCCAGGTCATCGCGCGATCCGCGCTTTCCCACTGGTCCTCGTCGATGGTGCGCGGCAGGAACCGCTGAAGATTGGTGCCCATCGGTGTCACGCCGCCACCGATCATTTCGGCGATCGATCCGGTCACGACGACCGCAGGTAGAGCTGGGTCAAGCACACCCCAGGCGCGTTTCATCGCCCCCTCGGTCCCCTCTCGACCCAGCTCCTCCTCACCGAGGCCGGTCACCACGATAGGGAGCTCGTGCGGAGGTAGCGCATCGGTGTAATGCAGGACGGATGTGACAGGCAGGTTTTCACAGCCCACCGGGCCATCGATAACCACCTGCAGACCCTTCACTGCGGTAAACGCATAAACGGCACCCCAGTAGCCACCTGCGCGATCATGATCCTGAACAAGCATCAGATCATCTCCTGCGCTTTGGCGGCACGCGCCTGTTTGTCCAGCTTCTTCTGGTGCTGGGCACGGAAGTCAGGACGCAAGTTCGGGGATTTTTCCCAGACACCGGCAGTGTCACCGGTGCCGACACCCTCAAAGAAGGCCTTCATGTCATCCATCCGCGACTTGCCCGCGATGGCGGCATTGATGACCTCCGCCAAAGACCCGGCGCCTGCCGGACCCATCAGCGGACGGGCGGAAATGAGGTTTGTGTAGTAGAGACCGGGAATGCCCATCTCCTTGGCCTTCTGCACAACCGGAGTCGTGCCGATGGCAAGGTCGGGCTTGACCGCTTCCATCGCGGCGCAATCGTCCTCGAGCGACGCGCGATAGGTGACCTTGATGCCCTTGCTTTCCAGCCATTCACGATCCGGTTCGGACCATTTGGTGCGTGGGCAGGCCGTGCCGACGTAGCGCAAGTCAGCGCCACTTTCGACCAGAAGCCGTGCAACCAACAGTTCGGAACCTTCGTAACCTGACAGGGTGATGGTGCCGTTGATCGGTGTCGCAGAGAGAGCCGCCTTGATCGCGGGCAGGAATGCGTTTTGCGCCGCGGCGATCTGATCGGCAGGGATATTGTACGCCTCACCGATGCCCGCCAGCCAAGCGGCCGTGCCATCGTGACCCACCGGCGCAGAGCCGACGATCTTGCGACCCGCAGCCTCGAATTCGCGGATGGCCGCGGTGTAGAACGGATGGATCGCAGCAACGACACCGCAATCCAGCGCGGCATAGAGCTCGCGCCATTCACGGCAGGGAACCACCGGACCAGCGGCAAGACCCATTGGTGCCAGCATCGCGCCGATCATCATCGGATCCGCCGGGAACATCTCGCCCAAGAGCGCAACAGCCGGACGGTCCGACTTGCCACCTGCGGGGGCCTGAACCGGACCGGACTTGATCTCTTCGCGAGCGTAATTCAGCATCGCACCGGCCAGAACGTCTTTGGCCTCGGCATGAGTCGGGATGCCAAACCCCGGCACGTCGATGCCGACGATCCGAACGCCATTGATTTCTTTCGGAAGCAGACGAAGCGGCACACCAGAGGCCGTTGGCACACAAAGGTTTGTGACAACGATAGCATCGAACCGATCAGGATCGGCCATTTCATGAACGCTTTCGCGGATGTCTTCGTACAGCTTGCCGGTTACAAGCGTTTCGGAATTGAACGGCACATAGCCGACCGACCGGCGCGCACCGTAGAAATGCGACACGAACGTGAGGCCGTAGACGCAGCAAGCAGATCCGGACAGCACCGTGGCCACCCGCTTCATCCGCAGGCCGACACGCAGCGACCCAAAGGCGGGACACATGCTTTGCGGCTGATCGTGCGGACCTTTCGGATAGTCCTTTGCGAACTGATCCAGCATTTCGGAATTGCCGGCCAGACGGGCCGCCTTTTCCATTTCAGAGCCCGAATGACACCCAAGCCCATCCGCCAGCACAGGCGCATCGGGGGCATCGACCCGTGGTTCCCCACGGATGACTTCGACCTCTGCCGTCTCGTCGTATGTTGCTTCGTTGCTCACGTGCTCTTCTTCTTTCGTTCCCAAGGGCGCTCCGGGGGCTAACCGTCACGCGTCGTCGTAAATCACTTCCAAAGATTCCTGCGGGGCAGCGTTCTTGCCGCGCATGTCCATGTCCGTTGCGGGTACAAGCGTGTATCCAGCGCCGGTTTCCGACCCATCGAACAGGTCAAGCAGTTCGTCCTGGCTCAGAGGGGCGGGACGCACGGGCGGTGCTTCACCGACGTTCATCCCCAGCTCGGCAAAGAGCGCACCCCAAGGCGACGCATCGGTGCCGACGATCTGGTAATTCGCGGATTTCTTGCGCAGGTCGTCATCCTGCGGGATCGAGGCAAGAACCGGGATCTTGACCGCTTCGGCAAAGGCCTGTGCCTCGCCGGACCCATCGTCCTTGTTGATGACCAGACCGGCCACGCCAACATTGCCACCCAGCTTGCGGAAGTATTCCACGGCCGAGCAGACGTTGTTCGCAACGTAGAGCGATTGCAGGTCGTTCGACGCGACAAGGATCACCTTCTGCGCCATGTCGCGGGCAATCGGCAGACCGAAGCCGCCACAGACCACGTCACCCAGGAAATCCAGAAGGACGTAATCGAAATCCCAGTCGTGGAAGCCCAGCTTTTCGAGCAATTCGAACCCGTGGATGATCCCGCGACCGCCACAGCCGCGACCCACTTCGGGTCCGCCAAGTTCCATCGCAAACACACCGCCGCGCTTGAAGCAGACATCGCCGATCTTCACTTCTTCCCCGGCCAGTTTCTTCTTGGTCGAGGTTTCGATGATCGTCGGGCAGGCCTTGCCACCAAACAGCAGGCTGGTCGTGTCGGATTTCGGGTCACACCCGATCAGCAGAACGCGCTTGCCCTGCTCGGCCATCATGTGGCTGAGGTTCGCCAGCGTGAAGGATTTGCCGATCCCGCCCTTGCCATAGATCGCAATGATCTGCGTTTTCTTCGTTGCCTCGGCCGGAATGATGTCCGCCAAGTCTTCATTGGCCTCGTCGCGCAGGCGCTGGTCGAAGTCTTTCAGATTTGGAACTTCATCTTTCACGAAGGCGTCTCCCAATTGAGGATCATTTTAAGGCAGGTCGGATCTTCGAACGCGGTGCGATAAGCACCGGGCGCATCCGTTGCCGCGGCTTGATGTGTGATAAGGCCGTCAAGGCTCAGCGCGCCGTTTTCGACCAGCGTACGCGTTGCGGCGAGGTCGTCGCGCGCCCATTCGGCGGCAACCCGGAACCGCGCTTCCTTCATGAAAGCGGGCGGAAAGGCGAATTGCAGCGGCTGGGTATAGAACCCTGCCAGCACGATCTCGCCACCCTTGGCGATACGTCCGACCAGATCGTTCAGAAGGTCGCCATTGCCGCTGGCATCGTAGATCGAGCGGTAATCGCGGCGTGAATCTGTATCGGGATGAATGACCTCGTAGCCATCCGCGCCGGATGTGCGGGCAGGATCGATCTCCCAAACCGTGGGCGCAGGCGCTCCGGCGGCAATTGTCAGGCGCGCAAGCAAGCGGCCCAGAACACCGTGACCGACAATCAAATCCGGCACAGCCTTGTCGAGACCCGCCATCGCGTGGCGTGCAGTTGCGGCAAGAGCCAGCAGCGCGCCTTGCGCACCCATGGCCGGGTCAATCCGTGTCACACGGTCCTGGGCCGTGACCAACCGACGGGTTGCACCGCCGAACAGGCCGAACACACCGTTGTAGCAGTTGGCGCCAGGAACAAAGACATGATCACCGGGCTTGTAACCGGTGTTCGAACCAGCCTCGACAACCTCACCAGAGGCTTCGTAGCCGGGGATCAGCGGATAGCCCATTCCCGGAAAAGGAGGCATGTCACCTGACCAGAACAGCTTCTCCGTACCGGTCGAAATACCTGAATGCGTGATGTCCACAACCAGATCATCGGGTCCCGGATCGCATAGCTGAACTGTCTCTAACGCAAGGGTTTTTGGTGCATTCAGCACGACGGCGTTTGTTTGCATCCCAACCTCCTGCAAGTGGACGACCGGGGATTCTGAGAATCGAATCCGATGGTGCGTCAGTGATAGTTCGTAGTGTCAGTTTATTCTTACACACTTATCTGTCAACTATAATAGACACTTTGACATGTAAACTCATGAAGTCGATTTAGATTTTCGTCTTCATCGCCATCAATGTCGTGGTCACAAAGGGGCGACGCGACGGATATGCCTTGATCGACGCAAACCCCGCATTCCTGCACAATTCGCCTATACGAGCGGCGCTCCGCACCGTTCCTGTCTGCATGGCGAGACAGTAAAAGCTGAAGTAAACATCGCCTGACACCTCGGGTTGGGCTCCACCGGACATCGGCTCGGAAACCAGCAACCGGCCATCCTCTGGCAATGTGTCAACGATTCTGGACAGCAGCGCTTCGACAGTCTGATCCTCATGGTCATAAAGAACGCGGATCAGCGAAACGGTGTCTGCGCCCTCCGGCAACGGATCATCGCGGAACGATCCTGGCACGAACCGAAGCCGGTCTTTTGCCTGGGATCGGTTCAGCAAGGCTCGCGCGTTTTCTTCCACCGCAGGCAGATCGAACACTGTTGCGTGCAGCTTGGGATGCCGCAGTGCGGCAGCTTCGGCAAATACGCCGTAGCCTCCACCGACGTCCAATAGCTGCTGTGTGCCTTTGAGGTCTGCAACGGCAAGCGTATCTGCCGAAACGATCTGTTGCGAGCGTGCCATCAGGTCGGAATAGCGGTTCGACGCCTCGACATCCGTGGCGTTTGCGGCACCGAACACATAGGGCCAGAAGGCGGCAAGTTCGGTATCAACCTCGCCCCGCAGCAACGCGACCGGGTCATTCAGATCCCGGTAAAACGCCGAATGATGCCGGATCATGTCCTCGAGTCCCGGCACACCGACCATCGCGGCGCCCAGTCGCGCCAGATCGTAGCGGCCGGCACGGTCACGTCTGGTCAGCTTCATCGCGGTGGCAGCCATCATCAACCGCTCCATGCGATCGACCGGCAGACCGGACAGCCGCGCCAGAGCTTCAGCGGTCTGCGCGCCGTCCATCAGCCGGTGCAGCACGCGCAACTCGACCAGCGCGAACAGCACCTGCGATTTGACGAAGCCCTGAACCAGGTCGAACAACTCGGCCCCGTCTTTGGCCGCGGTTCGGCGTGTCAGGGGGAAGGCAGACGCCCAGCGTTGAAATCCCGGCCGCGCGATCAATCGCATCAACCGCGTCCGCAATCCGGGCTTGGGGCTGTATTCTGCCGGCGGGCTATCCGACGCGAGCGTCATGTCACCCGGCTCGGGCCGCGCGTGTCAGGGGAACAGGCGTCAGCCGCTCGGCCTGCATCCGAACCATCTCGGCCAGCTGCGCCTCACCCGGGCAGGAGGGGATCGACGAAATCGCACCACTCAGGATATCGCGCAGACGCGATTGGGCACCATCGACGCCCAGAACCGCAACCGCGTTAGGCCGACCGTGCAGATCATCCTGCCCCACCGGCTTGCCGAGCGTTTCGCTGTCATAAAGCGCATCGCGCAGATCGTCAGCGACCTGAAACGCCTCGCCAATGCGCGCACCAAGTTCGAACCAAGGCTCTTCATCCTGACCAGCGGCAATCGCCCCCATCTGCGTCGCGGCGATGAAAAGCGCCCCGGTCTTGGAGCGGTGATAGGCGGACAGGTCGATCTTGGCCTCGCTTTCCCAGCCCTGACCGGCACAGATGCCATAGGGCATGCCGGACTGGCGCGACAGGATGCGGATCAGCCGAACGGCACGTTCCGGAGAATGTTCAGCGGCCATCGCCAGCACTTCGAACGCGAGAATGATCAGGGAATCACCTGCAAGAACGGCGAGCGGTTCGGAATAGGCGCGGTGTACCGACGGCTTACCGCGTCGGATCGCGGCGTCATCGAAACAGGGCAGGTCGTCATGCACGAGGCTCGCGCAGTGGATCAGCTCCAAAGCCGCGGCGGCGGCATCGGCCATCTTGGGCGAATCATCCCCGCAGGCCGTCGCGACAGACATAAGGATCGTAGGACGGATGCGCGCGCCGCCCGGCGTACAGGCGTAATGCAGCGCTTCCGAAAGCTTGGCGGGCGGTGTGCCACCCTGTCCGATGCGAATTGCCGCCTCAACAGCAGAATTGATCCGGGTCTGAAGTCCCATCGAACACTCCTAAAACAATGTGTTGTCATGTTGAACTGACACAGTAGTGTAAATCATACTGGACACTTGGCAAATGCGAGTCAACAATTCGATGATGAAAAAACCACGGCACAGCTCTGGACGCGTCATCGTGATTGGTTCCGGCATTGGCGGTTTGGCGACCGCCCTGCCCCTCGCGCATCGCGGGTTCGACGTGACCATTCTTGAACGGCACGCCATGCCGGGTGGAAAGATGCGACAGGTCAACGGCGTCGATGCCGGGCCCACCGTACTGACGATGCTGGATGTGTTCGAAGCCCTGTTCGACGATGTCGGTGAAACGCTCACCGATCATGTCGACCTCGTTCCGCAGGACATTCTGGCCCGTCACTGGTGGCCTGGCTCAGGACCGCTGGACCTGTTCCCGGACCGCACCCGCAGCGCCGACGCGATCGCGGCCTTTGCTGGCACCAAGGCCCGAGGCGAATTTCTGACCTTCGCCCAGCGCGCCGCACGATTGTTCGACGGATTCAGTGATCCGATGATGCGGCAAGCCGAACCATCGCTGACCGCCCTGACCGCGCATGTCATGAAAAACCCCGCCCTGATCCGAGACATGGGAGTGAGTCAGACGCTGAAGCGGCTGCTTGCAACCTCGTTCACCGACCCCCGCTTGCGTCAGCTTTTCGGACGATACGCCACATATGTCGGTGGATCTCCTGATCGGTCCCCTGCCCTTCTGGCTTTGGTTTGGGAGGCAGAGGCACGCGGTGTTTGGTGCGTCAAAGGCGGGATGAGCAAACTGGCCAAGACCATCGCATCCCTGATCGAGACCAAGGGTGGCACGATCCGCACAAATGCAACGGTGAAAAAGATCAACACGGCGTTCGGCGGCGTTTCGGGCGTCACGCTGACGTCGGGCGAAACGCTTTATGCTGATCAGATCGTCTTCAATGGTGATCCGCGCGCGCTGGCACTTGGCCTGCTCGGGCCGGCAACGGCGCAAACCGCAACGATCACGACAAAACGCGCACGCAGCCATTCCGCCAATGTCTGGAGCTTTGCGTCCAAACGCTCCGATATGGCTTTGGTGCATCACAATGTCTTTTTCGGCGACCCCAACAAGAACGAATTCTCCGAGATTGAACGCGGCTACATCCCATCCAGTCCAACGCTTTATGTCTGCGCCGAAGATCGGGGGCAGGACGCACCGCCCCCCGAGACCGAGCGGTTCGAGATCATCATGAACACTCCGCCCTTGACCCAGCGCGCGGCACAGCCCGAGGATTACGAGATATGTCACACACGGACCTTTCCCCATCTTCGCCGCTTCGGTCTGAGCTTCTCACCAGAGCCGGGGCCGGACGCGCTGACAACGGCCAAGACCTTCGACACGCTCTTTCCGGGCAGCGCCGGTTCCCTTTACGGGCAGACCCCGCACGGAATGACGGCAGCCCTGGAACGTCCGACGGCCAGAACCTCGATCAAGGGTCTCTATCTGGCCGGGGGCGGGACACATCCGGGCGCGGGCGTCCCGATGGCGGCGCTCTCAGGCAAGCACGCGGCCGCGGCGATCATGACGGACCGAACTTCAATCTCGAAGTCCCGGAAAACGGTTACGCCTGGTGGTATGTCGATGGGATCAGCAGCGACGGAAGCCGCGCCGTTTCGGTCATCGCCTTCATAGGATCGGTCTTTTCGCCCTGGTATCGCTGGTCGGGCCGCAAGAACCCGGAAAACCATGTGTGCATCAACGTCGCAACCTATGGTCCCGGCGGACGCTTCACCATGACCGACCGCGGCACCCCTTCCCTGCGCCAGACGCAGGACAGTCTCACCGTTGGCCCCTCGTCACTGCGTTGGAATGACGGAAAGCTGATCATCGACATCAATGAGATTTCCGGCCCTCCCATGATCAGTCGCGTGCGGGGCACCATCACCATCACGCCCAGCGCGATCACTCAGGTGGAACTCCCCCTCACAGAAGACGGAGCGCATGTCTGGCGTCCCTTCGGGCCGGTTTCAGACATCTCGGTCGATCTCGAAGCACCGGGCTGGCAATGGGAGGGTCACGGTTATTTCGATGCCAATTTTGGCACCCGCTCCCTTGAAGAGGATTTCGCGTACTGGACATGGGGCCGCTATCCCGCTGCAGGCGGCAGTACGTGTTTTTACGATGCGACCCGGCTTGATGGCTCGGAACTGGGATCCGGGTTTCATTTCGACGCAGACGGAACCGCTTCTGAAATCGACCTGCCTCCGCAGCTTGAATTCAAACGCTCCCTTTGGGCTGTGCGTCGCGAAACGCGGGGGGATTCCGGTTTTCGTCCACGTCAGGTGATGAACATGCTGGACGCGCCATTCTATTCTCGCTCTATGGTCGAGACGCAGATCAACGGGGAAAAAACGGTTGGCGTGCACGAGGCACTGGACCTGACCCGGTTCCGATCACCGCTTCTCAAGCCGATGCTCGCTGTGCGGGTTCCACGACGCCGCAACTGGTCGTTTGATTAAGACGCAGGCTGCGCGCGCTTGTTCGCTTCGTCGGGATTCAGCCGCCAGACACTCAGGTTCAGCGCGCCGGCCACCGTGACCCACAACAAATAGGGGGTGAACACCAACCCGGCGATAAAATCGACCTGAAACAGCGCATAGATCGTCGCCGCAACGGACAGCCAAAGACCGGTCAGCACGAACATCCCCAGCTTGATCCGCTTCAATCCGAAAAATACCGGCGTCCACAACCCGTTCAGCGCGATCTGCAACGACCAGAGCGCCATCGCCACCCCATTGTCCGGACTCATCGCCGCGCGTGCACCGGCGACCGACATGCAGACATAAAGGATTGTCCATGCTACCGGAAACAACCAGTCAGGCGGCGTCCAGGATGGTTTGTTCAGATTGCGGTACCAAGGCCCCGGCGAAAACAAACCGCCGGTTGCACCTGCGGCAAAGCAGGCCAAGAGAAAAATGCTGAACAACAACCAGAACATTAAGGTCAGGTAAGCCGACCTTGCACACCATTCAAGGCATCTCGGTGCTCTCTGTCACGCCGCGCAACTTGCGACAGCGCTTCGAACACCACGTCTGACCGCGACCTCACCTTGTTTTCATACGCGGCGGCTTGAACAAGGAACTCGGTTTCCGACAGGCTGCGGGCATAGAGAACGGCAGATTTCGGCATCACGACGGTCATCGCCGCGCGCATTGCAGAGACCGACAACCAGCCCAGCTTTTGCGCTTTGGAGGTATGTGCCCGCGTCGAGATGGAATCGTATCCGCTCCGCTGCACCTGCTCACCGATACCGGCATAGATAAACCGCGCCGCATAAATCCCCGGACGTGACGACACCGGCAAGGCGGCAACGCCCGCCTCTGACCGCATGTAGAGACGGTTCGCCTGCATGACGAGCCGCCGTGTCATCTGGCGAATGGCCTTTGTCGGTTTCGGATTTTCAAGGAACCGATCCGCGCTCAGCCCGGCTTCGTCCAGCCATTCCAGCGGCAGGTAAACCCGGCCTTCCAAAGCATCCTCGCCGATATCGCGCGAGATGTTGGTCAGCTGCATGGCCACACCCAGATCACAGGCCCGAGCCAACGCGTTCGGATCGCGTACCCGCATCAGGACACACATCATCACGCCAACGGCAGACGCCACCCGCGCGGAGTAATCGAAGAGTTCAGACAGGGTCTCGTACCGGCGCCCCATTGCGTCCCAGGCCAGACCTTCCAGCAAGGCATCAGGCAGCGCGCGCGGCATCTCGAATTCTTCGACCACACGGGCAAACGCTCGGTCAGGGGCCGAATTGTCCGGACGGCCTTGGTAAATCCGTTCCAGACGGTCCTGAAGTCTCAGAACCGCAGCCGCTTTTTCCTGCTGCAGATCGACCGCGTCATCCGCCAGACGACAAAACGCATAAAGCGCAAGCGACGGGTCTCTGACCGACGCGGGCAAGAGGCGCGATGCCGCATGAAAGGAAAGTGACCCATGCCTGATCGCTTCGCGGCAGGCCTCCATATCGCTCTCGCGGCAGGTCATCCGCGCACCAATGCGGGATCGGGCACAAGCTGCGCCAGAACTTCGGCAGATGAGATGACACCGGGCAAACCCGCACCGGGATGCGTTCCGGCACCGGTCAGGAACAATCCCTTCAGCTCCTCGCTCACGTTATGTGGACGGAACCACGCGCTTTGCAGGATACGCGGCTCAATCGAGAATCCTGATCCATAGGGCGACAAATACCTGTTCTGGAAGGTCTCAGGCGTGAACACCTCGCTTGCGGTCACACGGCTCGAGAAGCCGGGCAACAACTGTTCCTCCAGCGCCTTGGTCAGACGCACACGGTATTGCCGTTCGATGTCGGCCCAATTCTCTGATTCCGAATGCCCCAGATGCGGGACAGGGCTAAGGACGTAGAACGTGTCATCTCCCTCGGGCGCAGCGCTCGGGTCGGTGACGGTCGGACGGTGCACATAGAGCGAGAAATCGTCAGACACTTTCCCCCGCGAGAAGATGTCGCGCACCAGGCCCTTGTAGCGCGGGCCATTGAGAATCGTGTGGTGCCCCACATCTTTCCACATGCCGCGCGTGCCCTTGGTGCCGAAGTACCAGACATACAGGCCCATCGACCACCGCCGCGATTTGAGCTTGGCAGGTGTCCAGCGCTTTCGCGGCCGGTTGCGCAGCAGACGGTCATAGGTGTGTCCGGCATCGGCGTTCGACACAACGATGTCCGCGGTCAGCATGTCGCCAGACGCCAGCTTGACGCCCCGCGCGCGACCGTTCTTGACGAGGATCTCGTCGACTTCGGTTTCCATGCGCAAGGTGCCGCCCTGATCGGTGATGATCTTGGCCATGTTTTCGGCAATCGCGGCAACGCCACCCATCGCGTAATGCACCCCGAATTCCTTTTCGAGATGCGACACGAGGATATACATCGACGTCACGTTGAACGGATCACCACCGATGAAGAGCGGATGAAACGACAATGCCATCCGCAAGCGCTCATCTTTTACGCGCCGGGACGCATGCGCATAGACCGACCGGTCGGCCCGCAGCATCGCAAAGCGCGGCAACACGCGAATCAGGTCGCTCAGCTTGTGCATCGACCGGCGGCCCAGATCCTCGAACCCGAACCAGTACCGTTCCTCGCTGTCGCGCAGGAACTTGTCGTAGCCCGCCACATCGCCTGGAGACAGGCGGCGCACCTCTTCGCGCATCGCGTCGGTGTCCTGACGCGCAGTGAATGTCGACCCATCCGGCCAGCGGATTTCATAGAACGGATCAAGCGGTCTCAGATCGACTTCCTTATGAAAGTCGCGCCCACACGCCGCCCATAACTCCTTGAAAACCTGCGGGACCGTCACGATGGTCGGACCAAGGTCGAACCGGTGGCCGTCTTTCCAGATGCACGACCCGCGCCCACCCGGAACATCCAGTTTGTCGATCACGGTCACGCGGTAGCCCAGCGCACCCAATCGCATGGCCGAAGCCAAGCCTCCAAGCCCGGCACCGATCACCACGGCATGTGCCGAACTCAGCTTGTCGGAATGGGCCGCGAGGGCCGTATCAAGTTTTGTCATCATTGGCTCATGATATACTGTCAACTTTACTTTACAATAAATTGCCGCCGCCTGCGTCAAATTATTTAATATCTTTCCTGCATCTCGAAATTATGTCAGACTAAGTTGACACTATGGGAACCGAAATGCAGACCGTGAGCCTGAGCTTTTACCGCTTTGCCACACCGCTATCGCGGCTGTGGGCGCTGACGATGATGGGCGCCGCACGGTTGTCGCTTCCCCGAATCGACGGGCTGCAATTTTGGAAACTTTGCGGATCGGGCACCGGCGAAGGCTTCACGCCCATTCCCAACACCTCGGTCTATGCCATCCTGACAGTCTGGCCCGACCTCGACCGCGCGAAACAGGCGGTTGCACAGGAATCCATCTTCGACCGCTACAGGGCCAAGGCGTCGGAACACTGGACGCTGTTCCTGACGCCCTATTCCGCACGGGGCGCGTGGTCTGGCCAATCCCCGTTTGTCGAGGAAAGCCCCGCGCAGACCGGGCCGATCGCCGCGCTGACCCGCGCCACGGTCCGGCCCGTCGTTGCTGCACAATTCTGGAAACACGTACCTGACATCAGTGGCGTCATTGGCCGCGATCAGAACGTCCTGTTCAAGATCGGCATCGGAGAGGTTCCGCTCTTCCAGCAGATCACCTTCTCCATCTGGCCCGATTCCGGGTCCATGGCCGCATTCGCCCGCAACAATGGCCCCCACGCGCAGGCCATCCGCGCCGTGCGTGATGGCAATTGGTTCCGCGAAGAACTCTATGCCCGGTTCCGGGTTGCCGACGAGACCGGCAGCTGGGACGGCCAATCCCCCCGCATTCTCAAGGATATCGCTGCATGAGACATCAGTTCCCCTTTTCCGCCATCGTCGGCCAGGACCAGATGAAACTCGCCATGGTTCTCACCGCAATCGACCCAGGCATCGGCGGCGTTCTCGTCTTTGGGGATCGGGGCACCGGCAAATCCACCGCCGTGCGCGCGCTTGCGGCACTGTTGCCACAAATCTCGAAACTCGAAGGCAGCGCGACTAACGCGGCCACTCTTGACGACATGCCCGACTGGGCGGACGCCGTGTCCGGCAACACCATCGACGTGCCGACACCCGTGGTCGATCTGCCCCTTGGCACAACCGAAGACCGGCTGGTCGGCGCGCTCGACATAGAACGCGCGCTCAGTCGCGGGGAAAAGGCGTTTGAACCCGGTCTACTGGCCAAGGCGAACCGCGGATACCTGTATATCGATGAAGTGAACCTGCTCGAGGATCATCTGGTCGATCTGCTTCTGGACGTGGCGCAATCCGGCGAGAACGTCATCGAACGCGAAGGTCTGTCGATCCGTCATGACGCGCGCTTTGTGCTCGTCGGCTCTGGCAACCCCGAAGAAGGAGAATTGCGTCCGCAGCTTCTCGACCGTTTCGGTCTGTCGGTCGAAGTCCGGTCCCCGAACGATATCGAAGAACGGGTCGAAGTGATCCGCCGCCGCGCCGCGTTTGACACCAACCCGGATGCATTTGTTGAAAAATGGTCGGTCGAGGACACCAAGATCCGCGATGCGATCCTAGCCGCCCGAGATGCTCTAAAAAGTATCGATGCCCCCGACGACACGCTGCGCGATTGCGCCGGTCTGTGCGTTGCCATCGGCTCGGACGGATTGCGCGGTGAACTGACCCTTTTGCGCGCTGCCCGCGCCTTGGCGGCATACAAGGGCAGCCCAAGTGTCACGCGCGATCATCTGCGCGCCGTGGCCTCCATGGCGCTCAGCCACCGGTTGCGCCGCGATCCGCTCGATGATGCGGGGTCGTCCACCCGCGTTGACCGCACGGTCGAGGAAGTCTTTGCATGAAAGAAGACCCAACTGCCGTAAACGTCCAAGGCCAATTGGCCCTGACGCTTCTGGCGGTCGATCCGGCAGGGTTGGGGGGTCTGCACCTGCGCGCACGCGCCGGACCGGTGCGAGACATGTTCTGTGCCCCGATCAAGACGATCTTTCCAAAGGCGCGCCGCATTGCGCCCTCGATCTCAGATCTCCAGCTGTTTGGCGGCGTCGATATTGGCGAAACCCTCACTCGCGGCGCGATCATTCGCGCCAAGGGAATTCTCGAAACGCCAACGCCGCTTGTCTTTACCATGGCGGAACGATGCGAACCCGGTCTGGCCGCGCGTCTGGCGCAAGCCATGGACTCCGGCATTGGCCACGCGCTGATCCTGCTCGACGAAGGCGCCGAAGATGACGAGATCGCGCCGACAACCCTGACCGAACGGCTTGCCTTTCGCGTTGATCTTGATGGGATACGGCACGCTGATCTGGTGCACATGGTCATGGACGAAGCCGACATCATCGCAGCACAGGCCCGTTTGAACGCGGTCGAAGTTCCCGACGATGCAGCGCCAGCGCTGGCCGTGACCGCTATTCGCTTCGGCATCTACTCTCTGCGCGCGCCCTTGATCGCCTTGGCCGCCGCCCGCGCAAATGCAGCTCTGAACAACCGAAACATTGTCAATCAGGACGATCTTCAAATCGCTGTTCAACTGGTCTACGCGCATCGCGCCACGCAGATGCCGGTCGAAGACGAGGCGGAAGAGCCAGAGGACAATACCCCCGATGACACGCCCGACACGCAAAGCCCGGATCAGGACGAGTCTGACCTCAACTTGCCCGACGAATTGCTGATCGACGCGGTCAAAGCCGTCCTGCCCTTTGACGTGCTTGCCATGCTCGAAGGGTCCGGACGGACCAAGACTGCCTCCGGCAGCAGCGGTGCGGGACAGAAAAAACGCGGCAATCGGCGCGGTCGGCCTTTGCCATCACGTCCGGGACGGCTGGACGGCGGCAACCGGATTGATCTGGTCGCCACCCTGCGCGCCGCCGTGCCGTGGCAGACCATCCGCCGCAAGCAAAACCCGGAGCGCACAGGTGTTCTGATCCGCCCATCCGACATCCATGTGAAAGTGTTCCAAGAGGTGTCCGACCGTCTGGTGATCTTTGCCGTCGACGCCTCCGGTTCTGCTGCCGTCGCGCGCCTGTCCGAGGCGAAAGGTGCTGTCGAACTGATGTTGGCCGATGCCTATGCCCGCCGCGATCACGTGGCGCTGATTGCGTTCCGGGGCGAGGGCGCTGATCTCATTCTGCCACCAACGCGATCACTCGTGCAGACCAAACGCCGTTTGGCCGGGCTTCCCGGTGGCGGTGGCACACCGCTTGCCTCTGGTCTCAAGGCCGCCGCAGACCTTGCCCAGCGCGTGCGGGCGCAAGGGCTTTCACCGTCCATAGCCGTTCTGACCGACGGTCGCGCAAACGTGCCGCTTCCCGGCAAGACGGGCCGTGCTGCCGCGAATGACGATGCACAGGCGATGGCCCGCCACGTGCGGTCTCTGAATATCCCCAGCGCGATGATCGACACATCCGTACGACCGCACCGCGATCTCCGTACGCTCTGCGATGTGATGAACGCGAAATACATCCCGCTGCCCCGCGCCGACGCCAAGGGACTAAGCCGCGCCATCGAAACCGCACTTGGCAACTGACATCATGGGCGCGGCGCAAACCCTGACAGCCTGGCCTCACGCCGACCGTTCGCGTTTTGTGGATGTGCGCCCACACCGCTGGCATGTGCAGGAAATGGGGCAGGGAGACACGGTCCTCCTGCTGCATGGGGCAAGCGGATCGACCCATTCATGGCGCGACGTGATGACGGATCTGGCCAAGGATCATCATGTCGTTGCAATCGACCTGCCGGGTCACGGCCATACCAAACTCGGGTCGCGCCACAGATCGTCCCTGCCGCTGATGGCGCAGGATGTTCAGGCGCTGATCGACCACGAAGGCTGGATGATCACCGCGATTATGGCTCATTCCGCCGGGGCTGCCTTGGGCCTGCGCCTGTTGCAAGCGTCGGGCAGCACTGCGCCCCTTGTCGCGGTCAACCCGGCATTGTCGCCGTTCAAGGGCATGGCGGGTGTGCTTTTCCCGATCGCCGCCCGTGTTGTCGCCCTGAGCCCAATCGTGGCCAAGATGCTCAAACGCAGGATGTCCGGACCGGGGCAGGTGGTGTCGATGATGGAAACCACGGGGTCAAAGATCTCTCCCGAAGGTCTGAACCTCTATGCCAAACTGTTTCGCAGCGACGCGCATCTGGACGGGACCCTGTTGATGATGGCGCAATGGAAACTCGACGGGCTGGTCGCGGATCTTCCCAAGATCACCGTACCCTGCACATTTCTTGTCGGGGAAAACGACAAGGCTGTTCCGCCTTCGTCCGTCAAGGAAAGCGCGCAACGGATGCCCAATGCAACGGTGCTGAGCTATCCCGGCTACGGCCATCTTCTGCATGAAGAGGCGCCCGGCCTTGTCGCCGATCAGCTGCGCGCGCTTCTGCGCAAGTAAACGTAATACGCCCCGCCACCGCCATGGCGGATATGCGCCTCTGACACATCCATGACAGCAGTATTCAACGGCGCCATGCGCAGCCACAGAGGCACCTGACGCTTCAGAACACCCCGCTGCCGGGGCATTGGATCATGCGGATCGTCGCGCTGCCCCTTGCCGGTGATCACCAGAACAAGTCGGAATCCACGCGAATAAGATGTTAGAATGAACCGCGTCAGCGCAGGATGCGCTTGGTCCAGCGTCATGCCATGCAGGTCGATCCGCCCTTCCGGCACTAGCTTGCCGCGCCGCATCTTGCCGTAGGTCTTGGTATCCATGACCGGTTTGGCCTGCGACGCGGTTTGCGGCTTGGACACCGATGGACCAGCAGTGTTCGCCTTTGTCCCGATCCCGAACGCCTTGGGCAGATCCATCATCTCTGGTTCAGCCTTGCGCCGGACCGTCGGTTTGACCGGCTCAGCCGCGCGGCGCAGGGCTTGGGGCAGGGGCGTCGCGGAATGCGTGACCTTCTGCCAAAGCTCTTTCTCCTCGGGGCGAAGCTTGCGCCGGCTCATTGGTACGCCTCAGGCAGGAACGCATAAGCCCGCTGAATGGGCATCAGAACAACCATACGACCGGGATCCTTGATCTTCCCGGCCTGACGACCTGCTTCATCCCCCGTGCCATAAAACACGTCGGCCCGCTGTGCGCCCTTGATCGCAGACCCGGTATCCTGCGCGACCATCAAACGTCGCAACGGATCAGCGCCTTCCTTTTCGATCCAGACAGGAGCACCCAAGGGCGTAAAGGCCGGATCGACCGCGATCGACCGCAGCGTCGTGATTGACCGGTTCATTGCGCCCAGCGGACCCCTGTCTGCCGGAACCTGGCTGACTTCGCGAAAGAACACGTAGGAATCGTTGTGATAAAGCAGGTCTTCGCCTTCGACAGGGTTGCGCCGCACCCAGTTCTTGATGACATCGGCGGAAACCTGATGCGGCTGGTAGACGCCGCGACGCACCAACTCTTGTCCGATGGATCGGTAATTGTGCCCGTTTGCACCACCATACCCGACCCGGATCATGCGCCCATCGGGATAGCGCACACGGCCTGATCCCTGAACTTGCAGGAAAAACAACTCTACAGGATCATCGACCCACGCAATCTCAAGCCCGCGTCCCTCCATCACACCACTGGTCAGGATATCCCGACGACTGAGCCACGGGCGCTGGTCATTCGCTTCGGGTGGCATCTTGTAGATCGGGTGCCTGTACCGTGCGGTTCGTACGGGCGAACCGGACAGTTCCGGCTCAAAATAGCCAGTGAACAAAGGGTCCTTGTCATCGGTGATCAGAATGGGGCGAAAGAACAGCTCGAAAAACTGCCGTGCATCCGTCGCATCAAAGGCCAGCGCGCAGAGCGAGGCCCAATCGGGTTCGTCAAGATCAGCACAAGTGTTCTTGAACACGGTGAGGGCCGACGCATGATCGTCGTCGGCCCAGCCATTCAGATCCTCGAAATCAAGGATCGCGTAATCGGTTGTCGGCTCATTGGGCACAACAGGTCCTGCCATCAGAACACCAAGAGTTATGGCTGCGCCCAGCCGTCGGATCATTCGCCCGTGGCGACAAGCTGCCAGTTCGGGTCATCCACACCCATACGACGGGCATAGGTCCAAACGTCTTTTTGCCGCTTAACCTGGGTGGGCGACCCTTCAATGACCTCACCGGAACTGTCCCGCACGGTCGATGTCAGCTCGCCAATATACTTGACGCTGATTTCGGCCATTGCGGTCTTTTCATCGAATGTCGCATCAACCAGCGTCATTTCCCGAACACCCACAAACTCGGCGTCGATGGTCAGGCCTTGCTGTTCGCGCGCCTCGACCACCTCGGCAAAGGTTTCGTACACATCATCGGCAAGAAACGGCTTGATCTCAGCCAAGTCGCCACGCTCAAAGCCCATCAGGATCATCTCGTAGGCACCACGCGCGCCACCAAGGAAATCGCCAACGCCAAAGGACGGCTCTGCCCGCTTCATGCGGGCAAGCGCATCGGCGGCATCGCTGCCTGCGTCAACATGGTCGATGATATCGTGATCCGGTCCGCCTTCGATCACTTCGAAATCACGGCGCGACGCGGAGTGAGGCTCCTGCTGCCGGGGAACCGGCTGCTTTTCGAAACCTTCCCGTGTGCCCAGAACGCTCTTCAAGCGCAGGATCAAAAACACGGCGATGCCGGCAAGCACCAAAAGCTGTATCAGCGGAGAATTCATCAGGACCTCGCCCAGACCAAAGTGGAAACGTCGTTGTTGCGTCCTTATGTAGGTGTTGGGCGATGCATAGTCCACCGCACGCCCGGCGAAAGGAGTCCTCCGTTATGTGGCTATTTGTGGCTTTTTTGCTCGTTCCGCTGATCGAGATCGGTTTATTCATCCAGATCGGCGGTCTGATCGGGCTTTGGCCGACCCTCGGCATCGTCGTGCTGACCGCAATCATCGGCACCTATCTGGTGCGGTCGCAGGGTCTAACGGCGATGAACAACCTGCGCAGTTCGTTCTCGCGCCTTGAGGATCCGTCACAGGCGCTGGCGCATGGGGCGATGATCCTGCTTGCCGGCGCTTTGCTGCTGACACCGGGGTTTTTCACCGATGCGGTGGGGTTTGCCCTGCTCGCCCCCCCAATCCGGTCGGCGTTGATCACGTACATGCGCAAACGGATCAAGATCCAGCGCTTTGAAATGGGTCCGCAACCCGATCCATACGCGGATCAGGCACGCCCAAAGCCGCGCGATACCGTGATTGACGGCGAATATCACGAGATCTCGGATCCCAAAAAACCCACACATCAGGGTTCTGGGTGGACAAAGCATTGAGGCTGCGCGGAACGGCTGATAAGCAACAGCCAACATTGGCAACCGCTCGATCCGAGGGAGATACACATGGCTGACACGCCGGAGACTGCTGGAAACGGGGCCGCACCACAGGCTGCACCCGTCAAGATGAACGTTCTTGCGCAATTCGTGCGCGACATGTCGTTCGAAAACATCCTCGCCCAGAAGGGCGTTCAGGGAGAGGTGCAGCCCGACGTTCAGCTTCAGGTCAACCTGGATGCGAAAAAGCGCACAGCCGAGAGCCAGTATGAAGTGATCCTGAAACTGCAGGTGACATCAAAGGCCAAGGAAAGCGGCGACACGCTGTTTGTGCTGGAGCTGGAATATGCGGGTGTCTTCCAGGTGGAAAACGTACCGGACGAACAGCTTCATCCGTTCCTTCTGATCGAATGCCCGCGCATGCTCTTCCCGTTTGTGCGTCGCATCGTCAGTGACGTGACCCGCGATGGTGGCTTCCCGCCGCTGAACCTGGAAACGATTGATTTCCTTCAGCTGTACCGGTCGGAACTGGCCCGTCGCGCCAGCGCGAAGTCTTCGGAAACCGCAGACGCCTGACCTACAGCCGCTTCCACAGGGCGGCATCTCCAAGCTTATCGACAAAGGCGGCATGTGCCGCCTTTTCGCTATCCGACAGGCGCGACGGCAACGGGGCAGGGCGCGGCTTTGGGCGCCAAGCCACAGCCTCCTTGCCGGGATCGGACCTGTCCTGCGACACTTTCAGCGCAAAGTCCGGCTGTTTGCCGCCAATCAGCTCAAGGTACACTTCAGCGAGGATCTCGGAATCGAGCAACGCGCCGTGCAACGTCCGTGATGCATTGTCGATCCCGAACCTGCGGCACAGCGCATCTAGCGAGGCGGGTGAGCCCGGAAATTTCCGCCGTGCAATGGCAAGTGTATCGACCGCCCGGTCATTCGGAATTGGCGCGCGTTTGACCCAGGACAATTCGGCGTTGAGGAACTTCATGTCGAACGCGGCATTGTGGATCACCAGCTTCGAGTCGCCGATGAAATCGACAAAAGCCTGTGCAATCGTCGCAAAAACCGGCTTGTCCCGCAGAAAGTCATCGCCCAGACCATGCACCGCAAACGCCTCGGCAGGCATGGCGCGCTCTGGGTTGATGTACTGGTGATAGGTCTTGCCGGTCGGCACGTGATTGAACAGCTCGACCGCGCCGATCTCGACGATCCGGTCGCCTTGATCCGGCTCAAAACCTGTTGTTTCCGTATCGAGAACAATCTCACGCATGGGTCATCTGTTTCCTGATCTGGGCCAATACATCGTGGACCTGCTGGCGCGCATAATCAAGCGTATCGGTCTCGATCACGAAATCCGACCGCGCGCATTTTTCGTCGTTCGGCATCTGCTTGTCGCGGATCGCGCGGAACTGATCGACACTCATGGTCCCTCGCTCCAGCACGCGTTTCTCCTGCTCTTGCGGTGAAACAGTGACACATACCACCGCGTCCATCTCGGCATTCGCACCGGTTTCGAACAGCAGCGGAATGTCGAACACCAGAACATCGGCAGCGGAGCTGGCAGTAAACTGCTCCCGGTCTGCTCGCACTAAAGGATGCACGATGGCTTCGATCCGGTGCAGCGCGTCAGGCACCTTGCCGATGATCCCCCGCAAGGCCGCGCGATCAACAACCCCACCGGAAATCGCATCGGGGAACAGCGCCTGCACGGGGGAAACCGCCGCGCCGTCCTTAGCATACAGCCGGTGCACCGCGACATCTGCATCCCACAGATCACAGCCGGCCTCGGCGAACAATCGGGCGGTTGTGGATTTTCCCATCCCGATCGACCCGGTGAGACCCAGCTTGAAGGTCACCGCAACACCGCGGCGCGCACGTTTTCATCGACAACCGGGCGCTTACCGAACCAGCGCTCGAAACCGGGCACCGCCTGATGTAGCAACATGCCCAACCCGTCGACGACGCGACAGCCGCGATCCTCGGCTGTGGCCAGCAAACGAGTCTGAAGCGGCGTGTAGACCAGATCATTCACGATGGCCCCCGGTCGCAGCCCGTCCAGGGGGACGCGCATCTCGGGCTTGCCGGTCATTCCCAGCGACGTCGTGTTCACCACGAGATCAGCCTCTTCCAGAACGTTACCCGCCTGCACCCATTCAACGACCTGAACACGGTTTCCAAAATCCTCGCGCAGCTTTTCGGCCCGAATGCGGGTCCGGTTGGTCAGGATGATGCGCGGAACACCAACGTCCAGAAGCGACGCCAGAACAGCGCGGCTGGCACCCCCGGCCCCGAACAACACGGCAGGACCGGATTTCGGATTCCAGTCGGGGATCGCCTGGCGGATATTCTCGATAAAGCCATAACCATCTGTATTGTCGGCATGAATCCGGCCGTCCTTGCGGAAAATCAGCGTGTTCGCGGCCCCGATCAGCGTGGCGCGGTCGGTGATCAGATCAGCGATCTCCATCACCCGTTCCTTGTGCGGAATGGTGACATTTGCCCCGACAAACCCAAGATCCGCCAGACGGGGCAACAGATCGCTCAGCTTGTCCGGTTCGATATCCATTGGGATATAGTGACCCTTGAGCCCGTATTTCCGAAGCCAGTAGCCATGCACGTTCGGGCTTTTTGAATGCGCCACGGGATGACCGATCACCGCGGCCAAGGGTATTTTACTGTCACTCATCCGTCGATCCGTCCGGTCAAAGTTAGGTGGTTCAGAAGTTCCAGTAACGGAAGTCCAAGCACCGTGAAATAGTCGCCCTGCACCTGCGTGAACAACCGCGCGCCTTCTTCCTCAAGCTTATAAGCGCCGACGGAATGGCGAATGCTATCCCAGTTCCGCTCTATATACCCGTCCAGATAGCTGTCCGAGACATCGCGCATTCTCAGGCGGACAATACCGACATGCCGCCATTTCGGTTCCCCGTTCTCGTAAAGCACCGCAGCGGACAAAAGTGTGTGGGACTGGTTTCGCAACGCTTTCAACTGCTCACGCGCCTCATCCGGGCTGTTCGGTTTGGCAAAGACGGTGTTACCAAGCGCCAAAACCTGATCGCACCCAAGCACTAGTGCGCCGGGCGTCTTGTCCGACACCTTGCGCGCCTTCATCTCGGCCAGCGTATCGGCAATGTCGCGGGGCGCAGCACCCTCGACCTCGAGAGCGCCCCGAATGGCCTCTTCATCGATTCGAGCGACCTGTACCTCGAATCGAATACCCGCATTGCGCAGCAGATCGGCGCGGATCTGAGAACCAGAGGCGAGGACAAGGTCGAGATTCATGTGGACAACTCTTCGGACAAGATCGGTTTCTTTATCGGAGTGTTTTGGGGAAATCCGGCCCCATCAGCAAGCCTGTAGAGATCTCGGCAAGTTGCTCAGGACGCGCTGACAGGTTTTACGGGCTGTGCAAAGGATAAGTCTGGTGTGGGAATAAACACTTTCATCGACAGTTCGTCACCACGGCATCCCAGAACTATCCCCATCGAGATTAAGTTTTATTTTATATTAAACAATCACTTAAGGATCAGTGACAGGGTTATTAACAATTATACACACATCTACCCACAGTTCATTCTCCTGTGGGTAGATCCTGTACACTTCAATAATCCACAGCCGAGGGATCACACTACAAAAATCAAAATCCTTTCTTTTTTCTTAATTTATTTAAGAATTAGGACGTGTTTGACAGGATCCCTCCCCTCGGCTAAGACCAGCACAGTCCTGTTCTGGGCGATACTTTCCTGACACATAGAAGATATGACTGCGACCAACCGTAGTCCGGGATTTTTCATGACCGAAAAACTGAACCTTGCCGATCTGAAGGCAAAAAGCCCCAAAGACCTTCTGGCGATGGCCGAAGAGCTCGAGATTGAAAACGCATCGACGATGCGCAAAGGCGAGATCATGTTCCAGATCCTGCGTGAGCGTGCAGACGAGGGCTGGACGATCTTTGGCGATGGCGTTCTCGAAGTACTACAGGACGGGTTCGGTTTCCTGCGCTCTCCCGAAGCGAACTACCTTCCCGGTCCCGATGACATATACGTCTCGCCCGAAATGATCCGAAAGTTCTCGCTCCGGACAGGCGACACGATCGACGGAGAGATGAAGGCACCCGAAGACAATGAACGCTATTTTGCCTTGATGGATTGCACCCAGATCAACTTTCAGGATCCGGAACGTGCCCGTCACAAGATTGCCTTTGACAACCTGACGCCGCTTTATCCCGACGAGCGTCTGACGATGGAATTCGAAGATCCGACCGTCAAGGATCGCTCCGCGCGCATCATCGACCTCGTGGCACCCATCGGCAAAGGCCAGCGTTCGCTGATCGTCGCACCGCCGCGCACCGGTAAAACCGTGCTCCTGCAGAACATCGCGCATTCCATCGAACGCAATCACCCGGAATGCTACCTGATCGTCCTGCTGATCGATGAACGGCCGGAAGAAGTCACCGACATGCAGCGTTCGGTTAAGGGCGAAGTCGTGTCATCCACCTTTGATGAACCGGCAACCCGTCACGTCGCCGTGTCCGAAATGGTCATCGAAAAGGCCAAACGCCTCGTCGAACATAAGCGAGATGTGGTTATCCTTCTCGATTCGATCACAAGACTTGGTAGAGCCTTCAACACAGTTGTCCCCTCGTCCGGTAAAGTTCTGACCGGTGGTGTGGACGCAAATGCGCTCCAGCGGCCCAAGCGGTTCTTTGGTGCGGCTCGTAACATCGAAGAGGGTGGATCGCTGACGATCATCGCAACCGCGCTGATCGACACTGGAAGCCGCATGGACGAAGTGATCTTTGAAGAATTCAAAGGCACGGGTAACTCGGAAATCGTTCTGGATCGCAAGGTCGCGGATAAGCGTGTCTTCCCGGCTATGGATATTCTCAAGTCTGGCACCCGGAAAGAAGAACTGCTGGTCGACAAGGTGGATCTGCAAAAGACATTTGTGCTGCGCCGTATCCTGAACCCGATGGGCACCACGGACGCGATCGAATTCCTGATTTCCAAACTGAAGCAAACAAAGACAAATTCGGAATTCTTCGATTCGATGAATTCATAAACCTGGCGGGCGTGCAACGTCATGGACACGATCTTTGCCCTGGCCACCGTGCCGGGAAAATCAGGCGTTGCTGTCATCCGGGTGTCTGGGCCAGATGCCTTTGTCAGTTGCACGTCCTTCGGATTTGAACCTCCACAACCGAGAAAAAGCGCTCTTCGGAAACTCGTGCATGCGGAACGCGGCTTTCTCGATGAAGCGCTGGTTCTGACATTCGTGGATGGTGCGAGCTTTACGGGTGAACCTGTTGTCGAGTTTCACGTTCACGGCAGTATTGCGATCATTAACAGCATATTGGATTGTCTGAAATCCATCCCCGGTTACCGTTCCGCAGAGGCTGGCGAGTTCACGCGGCGTGCTTTGAATAATGGGCGGCTCGACCTGACGCAGGTCGAAGCGCTGGCTGATTTGATCGACGCGGAAACCGAAATGCAGCGCAAGCAGGCGCTCAAGGGATTCACCGGTCGGCTTCGGGAAAAGTCTGAAACTTGGCGGGCGGACCTTATCCACGCTTTATCGCTGCTCGAAGCAACCATCGACTTTGCCGATGAAGAGGTGCCAGTTGATGTCTCGTTCGATGTCGAACGTCTTTTGATGGGTGTCATCCGGACGATGGATCAAGAAATCAGCGGGTTTGGCGTCGCGGAACGTGTCAGAACCGGGTTCGAGGTGGCGATTGTCGGTCCACCCAATGCGGGCAAGTCCACGCTTCTCAACACATTGGCCGGGCGCGATGCCGCGATCACGTCCGAAATCGCTGGGACAACGCGGGATGTGATCGAAGTTCGGATGGACCTCGACTCTCTTCCAGTGACCTTTCTCGATACAGCCGGTCTTCGTGAAACGACTGATGCGATTGAGACCATTGGCATCCAACGCGCTATGGACCGCGCCAAATCGGCGGATCTTCGAGTATTCCTCAAAGGTTCCGGCGATTTTGGCGAGCTGACTCCCTTGGGCCATGACATCGTTATTGAAGGTAAATCTGATCTTCGGAACGACGGGCAGGGCGTGTCCGGTGTCACCGGCGCAGGCGTCCAGAAATTGATGGATGACGTAAAAATTTATCTTCTGTCACATGCGACCTCCGCCGGCCTTGTATCGCACGAACGGCAAAAACTGGTTCTCGATCATGGGCGTGCTGCTTTGAACCAAGCGCTCGGTTTCGCGCAATCCGGACCCATGCAATATGATCTTGCGTCGGAAGAACTCCGCTCAGCGATCTTTACTCTTGAAAGACTGGTGGGTCGTGTCGATGTGGAAGATGTGCTAGATAAAGTCTTTTCAAGTTTTTGCATCGGAAAGTAAGGAGTGTTTCACGTGAAACAATTTGATTTCGATGTCATCGTCGTGGGCGGCGGACACGCTGGATGCGAAGCAGCTCACGCAGCAGCCAGACTTGGCGCGCGAACAGCTTTGGTTACGCTCACCGAGGCCGGTATCGGAGTAATGTCCTGCAACCCGGCTATTGGCGGCTTGGGTAAGGGACATCTTGTTCGCGAGATTGATGCCTTCGATGGTGTGATGGGCCGCGTTGCCGACAAGGCAGGTATCCAATTTCGCTTGCTGAATCGCCGCAAGGGCCCAGCCGTTCAGGGGCCGCGCGCACAGGCGGATCGCAAGATTTACCAAGCCGAGATGTTGGCGATCACCAAGTCTCAACCGAATCTCGATATCGTTATCGGAGAAGTAACCGATCTTGTCCTGGACGGGACGGCTGTAGCTGGTGTCGTGATTGACGGCGACCGCGAGCTGACTGCTCCCTCCGTTGTTTTGACCACGGGGACTTTCCTACGTGGCGTCATTCACATTGGGGATCGCCAGATTTCCGGTGGTCGGATGGGCGAACGTCCCTCTAACGCCCTTGCCGAAAGGCTTAAGGCATTTGACCTTCCGCTTGGTCGTCTGAAGACTGGAACGCCACCTCGTCTGGACGGGCGGACCATCAATTGGGATGGTTTGGACGAGCAGCCTGGCGATGATGATCCGGTCATGTTCTCGTACCTGTCCGAAGCGCCAACTGCGCGTCAAGTGTCCTGCGTGATTACGCATACCAACGAGAAAACACATCAGATCATACGCGATAATCTCACGCGATCTGCAATGTATGGCGGTCATATAGACGGCGTCGGTCCGCGATATTGCCCATCGATCGAAGACAAGGTTGTGCGCTTCGCCGACAAAACCTCGCATCAGATTTTCCTAGAGCCGGAAGGGTTGGACGATCACACGATCTATCCGAACGGAATTTCCACGTCGTTGCCCGAAGATGTGCAGCTAGATTACGTCCGATCGATCAAGGGACTTGAGCAGGCCGAGATCCTGCAACCTGGTTACGCGATCGAGTACGATTACGTCGATCCCCGCGCACTTAATCTCGATCTGTCTTTGAAATCCCGAGGCGGGCTTTACCTCGCCGGTCAGATCAATGGCACCACGGGGTATGAAGAAGCGGCGGCCCAAGGCCTTGTTGCCGGCCTGAACGCCGCACATCGCGCTTTTGGGCGGGAACCGTTCACGTTCAGCCGTTCTGACAGCTATATCGGCGTTATGATCGACGATCTGACCTCGCGAGGCGTTGCGGAGCCCTACCGCATGTTCACGTCCCGTGCCGAGTATCGTTTGTCTCTCAGGGCGGATAACGCAGATCAGCGCCTTACCCCTAAAGCCATATCACTCGGATGCGTGAGTATTGAACGGCAGGAAGCCTTTGAACAGAAAATGCTCCGGCTGAATAAAGGCCGTGCTCTTTTGGACGGTTTGACCATTACGGCGCGGCAGCTTGTCGATGCCGGTGTGCCGATTTCTCAGGACGGCTCAAAGCGGACTGGATTTGAAGCGCTGGCAATCGAGGCTGTAACCTGGGAAGCGCTTTTGGACGTCGCGCCAGATCTTGGGGTTATTGAAGAGAAAACGCGAGATCAGCTTGGTAAAGATGCGTTGTACGCCAACTACATCGAACGGCAGCAGAAAGACATCGAAGCACTTCGTCGCGATGAAGCGCAGATCATCCCGGCTGATTTTGAGTTCGCAGATATTGAAGGGCTTTCAAACGAATTGAAAACAAAGCTCGCCGCTTCAAAGCCCGCCAACATTGCTCAGGCGTCGCGCATTGATGGCATGACGCCGTCCGCATTGCTCTTGATTTTGTCGCGGCTCAGATCGCTTAGTTCTAGGGAACGTGCTGCAGGATGAATGTTTCACGTGAAACACAAGAGCGCTTGGATATTTACCTTGAATTGCTGCGCAAGTGGTCGCCCAAGATAAATCTTGTGTCGCAGGACTCATTGAAAGACGCAGGCAAGCGGCATTTTGATGACTCGCTACAGGTTGCTTCGCTTTGTCCGAAAGCAGCGAAAACCTGGACTGATCTTGGGTCGGGTGGGGGTTTCCCGGGCGCGGTTGTTGCGATTGCTCTTGAGGATCAGGGCGCCGATGTCACGCTGATTGAAAGCGATCAGCGGAAAGCCGCGTTTTTGCGTACTGTTTCACGTGAAACAAAAACGCCGTTTACAGTTGTAGCCGAAAGAATTGAGAATGTTCCTGCCATGCAGTCAGATGTCATCAGCGCCCGTGCGCTTGCCCCTTTGGACGAGCTGCTTGGATTTGCGGAACTACACCTTGCTCCAGCAGGTGTTGCGCTATTCATGAAAGGCGGATCATGGCGCACGGAAATGGAAGCCGCTCAAAAGAAGTGGCGATTCACCTGCGAAGCGCATACAAGCGTTACACATCCTGATGCTGCCATCTTGGAGATTGGAGGTCTTTCCCGTGTTTGATCCCACGCGCCCGGTTGGCCCAAAAATCATAGCAATTGCAAATCAGAAGGGCGGCGTTGGTAAAACCACGACCGCGATCAATTTCGCTTCCGCCTTGGCCGAAATTGGTCAAAAAGTTCTTGTCGTCGACCTTGATCCACAAGGGAACGCATCAACAGGCCTTGGCGTCATGCCAGAGGACCGACGCGCGACGACTTATGATCTTCTTTTGGATGATTTTCCCTTGTCGGACATCATTTGTGCGACAGGGCAGGCGAATCTGCTTCTGGTGCCGTCCACAACGGATCTCAGTTCTGCCGATATTGAGTTGATCGCCAATGAAAAGCGCAGCTACCTCCTGCACGACGCGTTACGCCAGACGGATATGGATCAGTTTGCCTTTGATTTCATTCTGATCGATTGCCCACCGTCTCTGAACCTGCTCACTGTGAACGCCATGGTCGCGGCGCATTCGGTGCTTGTGCCGTTGCAGAGCGAGTTCTTTGCTCTCGAAGGCCTGAGCCAGTTGATGCTGACCATTCGAGAGGTTCGGCAATCCGCGAACCCAAATTTGCGGATCGAAGGTGTGGTTCTGACGATGTATGACGCGCGGAACAACCTGTCTCAGCAGGTTGAAACGGATGCTCGTGACAACCTTGGCGATCTTGTTTTCAAGACGGTCATTCCGCGAAATGTCAGGGTCAGCGAGGCTCCCTCATACGCGATGCCGGTCCTGGAGTATGACACCAATTCCAAAGGGGCCATTGCCTATCGCGCCTTGGCTCGGGAATTTCTGGGCAAAAATGAAACAATGACAGCAGCGTAGGTACGGAACATGTCCGAAAAAAAAGAACAACGGCGTGGCTTGGGGCGGGGTCTTTCCGCGCTGATGGCGGATATCGAGCCAACGACTACAGTTGAGGCACCGACACAGCAACGCGAGACACGTACGCTTCCTGTTGATCAGCTTTTCCCAAATCCGAACCAGCCGCGGCGTCAGTTCGATGCCGAAGCGTTGGAAGAGCTGAAAAATTCCATCAAGAGCAAGGGCGTGATTCAACCGTTGATCGTTCGCCCGCGGGGAAATGCGGAAAATCAGTACGAGATTGTTGCTGGCGAACGACGTTGGCGCGCGGCGCAGGCAGCAGCCGTTCACGAGGTTCCTGTTGTCATTCGGGAATTCTCGGATGAGGACGTGCTTGAAATCGCGATCATCGAAAATATCCAGCGTGCCGACCTGAACGCGATCGAAGAAGCGGCTGGCTATGAGCAGCTCATGACACGCTTTGGTCACACGCAGGAAAAGCTGGCCCAGGCCTTAGGCAAAAGCCGTAGCCACATTGCCAACCTGCTGCGGTTGTTGAATCTGCCCGACGTGGTCAAGACGGCTGTGATTGACGGGAAGTTGTCAGCCGGCCATGCACGTGCGCTGGTCACTGCCCCTGACCCCGTTCTCTTGGCCGGTCAGATCGTGCGGAATGGGCTATCCGTCAGGGACACGGAGCGCCTGGTTCGGGAAGCGCAGGACCCGGACGGTCAGAAAAAGACGAAGACCACATCGAAATCCTCCGGCAGTGCTGGCGAAAAGGATGCGGACACAAAGGCGCTGGAGGGAGACCTTTCTGCGGCTTTGGGTATGAAAGTGTCGATCAATCACAACGCTGGTGGGGAAGCCGGGACTGTCACGATCAGTTACGACACTCTTGAGGACCTTGATGCGCTGTGCATGGTTCTCAGTTCTGGGCGCTGATCAACTTTTGGCAAGTTGGGCGATGATGTAGTTCAACACGGGGCGACCGGTTGCGGTGGCCCCAATGCGCCCACTCTCACTCCAAACCAAATCTTGGCTCTCGAGGTTTGCAAAGCGGTCCCAGTCAATAACGTTCGACACGTCCTCGACCTGTAGGCCTTCAAGAAGCCGCAACCCCATGATGAGGCGTTCTTCTGCTATATCTTGTGGGAGAAGTTGTGTTTCTTCCCGTATGCCGCTGCCGGAGGCGACTGCCTTGAGCCAAGCCTCGGGTTGCTTCCAGCATTCCGTCGCGCGGCGGTGACCGTTGATCGTCAGCCGACCATGCGCGCCGGGGCCGATGCCGGTGTAATCTCCGCCGCGCCAATAGAGCAGGTTGTGTTTCGATTCTGCACCGGGTTTGGCGTGGTTTGAGACTTCGTAGGCGATATAGCCTGCATCTTCGCACAGGCGTTGCGTGAGGTCGTACAGGTCAGCGCCAAGATCGTCTGATGGAAGACCGCGGAGCAATCCGCGTTCGGCGCGATCCCAAAATGCAGTGCCTTCCTCAATTGTCAGTTGGTAGAGGGACAGGTGATCGACTGCCATATCAAGTGCTGTACCGAGTTCCCGTTCCCAATCGTTGAGCGATTGGTTCTGGCGTGCGTAGATCAGATCGAAACTGACGCGATCAAAAAACTGACGGGCGACGCTGAACGCAGCCTGGGCTTCGGGGACGCTGTGCATACGTCCAAGCTTGCGCAGATCGTCGGGATTCAGAGCCTGAACCCCTAGTGAGACACGATTTACGCCATGTCGCGCATAGCCTTCGAAGCGGTGCGCTTCGACAGATGTGGGGTTGGCCTCGAGTGTGATTTCGATGTCGTTGGAAAAACTCCAGACATCGCGCGCGGCGGTCAGCACTGCATTGACCGTGTCCGGCTCCATCAGGCTGGGCGTGCCGCCGCCAAAAAAGACGGAGGTCAGAACGCGAGGGCCGGTTTCCTGGCCGGTGCGGCGGATTTCACGCGCCAGTGCGTCGGCCCAGAGTGATTGATCTACAGCGGAGCGGACATGGCTGTTGAAGTCGCAATAGGGGCATTTGGCGGCGCAGAACGGCCAATGCACATACAGTCCGAAACCGCGGTCCTGCCAAAGTTCAGTCAAAACACCCCGCCACGAATCTGCGGAACGCATCGGCGCGGTGGCTGATCTTGTTCTTCGCCCAGCGATCCATTTCCCCGAATGTCAGGTCGTGACCATCCGGTTGGAAGACAGGGTCATAGCCATGGCCCTGATCGCCGCGCATCGGCCAGACCATCTGGCCTTCCATCGTGCCGGGGAAAACTTCGTCATGGCCATCGGGCCAGGCGAGGACCAGAATGCAGCAGAACCGAGCGGTCCAGGGAGGTGCTATGCCGGACTCGAGCACGGCTTTATGCGCCTTTTTCATCGCCATGACAAAGTCACGACCTGTCTCTGTTTCTGCCCAATCGGCAGTATAGACACCCGGTGCACCGTCCAGAGCGTCGATCTCAAGACCGCTGTCGTCCGAAAGCGCAGGAAGACCGGTTGCCCTGGCTGCGGCGTGGGCCTTGATCCGGGCGTTTTCGACAAAGCTGGTCCCATCCTCGACAGGTTCGGGCAGGTTCATCTCGGCCGCACCCACGACCGAGACGCCGTAGTCTTTCAAAAGATCAGCGATCTCTTCGAGCTTGCCCGCGTTGTGGGTTGCGACGAGGAGACGATTTCCTTCGAACTTGCGTGTCATCCTGCCGCCTGAAGCTGAAGGGCGACAAGTTCCTGAACGCCGGCATCGGCCAGATCAAGAAGCTGGTTCATTTGGTCGCGCGAGAAGGTCGAGCCTTCGGCGGACATCTGGATTTCGATCAACTGCCCGTCGCCGCGCAGGATGAAATTGCCATCGACACCCGCTTCGGAATCCTCGGGGTAATCGAGGTCAAGCACAGCCTGACCGGCGTAGATGCCACAGCTTACCGCAGCGACGGGAGAAATCAGCGGATCGCTGGTCACATCACCTGCCTTCATCAGCTTGTTGACCGCCAGCTTGAGAGCGACCCAACCGCCGGTGATCGACGCACAGCGCGTGCCGCCATCGGCCTGGATTACGTCGCAGTCGATGGTGATCTGGCGTTCGCCCAAGGCCACGCGATCCACGCCCGCGCGCAGGCTGCGTCCGATCAAACGCTGGATTTCGACGGTGCGGCCGCCTTGCTTGCCGGCGGTGCTTTCGCGGCGCATCCGGCTGGTGGTCGAACGGGGCAACATGCCATATTCTGCTGTCACCCAACCAAGGCCTGAACCCTTGATGAACGGGGGAACGCGGTCTTCGATTGTGGCTGTGCAGAGCACATGAGTGTCGCCCACACGGATCATGCAAGATCCTTCTGCGTGCTTGCTGATCCCGGTTTCGATTGAAACCGCGCGCATTTCGCTTAATTTCCGTCCTGACGGTCGCATGGTATGTCCCTTTGATTGCCGTGTACGGATACAGGCAGGCTTTCCGGTTTCGCAAGCCAATAGTCTGTCATAGGAATGGCTGTCATCTTCGCAATGAGGTGCGTGATTGAACGACGGAGCGAAAATTCTCGATGAACTGAACGATCGCTCGCGGGAAGTGTTCCGCAAAGTGGTCGAAGGGTACCTGTCGAGCGGCGAACCTGTTGGCTCGCGGACGCTGACGCGGACGCTTGACGAAAAGGTCTCGGCCGCCACCATCCGGAACGTGATGCAGGATCTTGAGTTCCTTGGATTGTTGGACAGTCCGCATATCAGTGCGGGCCGCATCCCCACGCAGCTGGGACTGCGGATGTTCGTCGACGGGTTGCTCGAGGTTCGCGATCTGGATCAGGACGATCGTCAGAAGATCGACGCGACCGTCACGAGCAACAGTCAGGATGTGGGCTCGATCCTTGATCGGGTGGGATCGGCGCTGTCGGGCGTGACGCAAGGCGCGTCGCTGGTTCTGACGCCGAAACACGAGGCGGCGATCAAGCATATCGAATTCCTGCCTGTCGGAGGCAATCAGGCGCTGGTGGTGCTGGTCTTTACCGATGGGCATGTGGAGAATCGACTGTTCACACCACCGCCCGGACAGACACCAAGTTCGATGCGGGAGGCGGCAAATTTCCTCAATGCGCTGGTCGAGGGCAAGACGCTGTCCGATCTGCGCCGCACCATCAAGAACGACATCGCCAGCAAACGCCGTGAGCTTGATTCGCTGGCCGCCACGCTGGTCGAGCAGGGGCTGGCGATCTGGGACGAACATGCCGACATGTCCGGGCGGCTGATCGTGCGCGGGCGGGCCAATCTTTTGGCCGAGGACACCCATGCCGAGGAACTGGACCGCATCCGCGAATTGTTCGACGATCTCGAACGCAAGCGAGACATTGCCGAATTTCTCGAACTCACGGAACAAGGCGACGGTGTGCGCATTTTTATAGGATCAGAGAACAAACTTTTCTCACTTTCGGGTTCCTCTTTGGTCGTGTCTCCATATATGAACGCTGATCGTAAAATTATCGGTGCGGTGGGGGTCATTGGCCCGACCCGTTTGAACTACGGGCGCATCGTACCGATTGTAGACTACACAGCGCAGCTCGTCGGGAAACTGCTCGGCGACCGCAACCAAGGGTAACGAAATGGCCGAAACGGATCACACCAAAGATTTCCTCGACAGCCTCGCCGAGGCCGAGGCAGAGGAGAACGAAGCGCTCGAAGAAGAAATCGACAACGAGGAGGCTGAATTGGATGCCTTGCGTGCAGAGCGCGATGATCTGAGAGACAAGTTTATGCGCGCCTTGGCCGAAGCCGAGAACGCGCGCAAGCGGTCCGACAAGGATCGCCGCGAAGCACAGCAATATGGCGGGTCGCGGCTCGCCAGGGATTTGCTGCCGGTCTATGACAACCTTCAGCGCGCTCTGGATTCGATTCCCGAAGACCAGCGCGAGGCGTCCAAGGCGTTCATCGAAGGCGTGGAACTGACGATGCGTGAATTGCTCAACGTGTTCAACAAGCACGGGGTGACAGCGATCCGCCCCGAAGTGGGCGATAAGTTCGATCCGCAGCATCACGAGGCGATGTTCGAGGCGCCGGTTCCAGGCACCACGGCAGGCGAGATCATCCAGGTCTCGACCGAGGGCTTCATGCTCTATGATCGCCTTTTGCGTCCCGCGCAGGTTGGCGTCAGCTCGATGCCGAAATCCTAAGCTACTCTTCCTGAAGAAGCGTTTTCAGGTGATACAGAGCCTGAAGCGCCTCCATCGGCGACATTTCATCGGGGTGCAGATTTTTGATCTGCGCCTCGATCTTGTTTTCAGCGGCAGGCTTTGCCGGTTGCGGCGCACGGGCAACCGCCGAGAAGAGGGGCAGATCGTCGATCAGTGCCTTGGGGGACGTGTTCTCCCGCTCTCCCTTCTCCAACGCATCGAGGACAGATCGGGCACGGGTGATGACGGCGGGCGGCAATCCAGCCAGCTGCGCGACCTGGACACCATAGGACCGATCCGCTGCACCTTCACGGACCTCGTGCAGGAAGATCACCTCACCCTCCCATTCCCGCACGGCAACCGTCGCGTTGCCGACACCGTCAAGCTGAGCGGCAAGGGCAGTCAGTTCGTGGTAATGCGTAGCAAAGAGCGCGCGGACCTTGTTGACCGATTGCAGATGTTCCAGTGTGGCCCATGCGATCGACAGGCCGTCATAGGTCGCGGTGCCGCGCCCGATCTCGTCAAGGATGACCAAAGCGCGATCATCGGCCTGATTCAGGATCGCGGCGGTTTCGACCATTTCGACCATGAAGGTCGAGCGCCCTCGCGCCAGATCGTCGGAGGCACCAACACGGCTGAAAATCTGGCTGACAAGGCCTATATGCGCGGACTTCGCGGGAACGTAGGACCCGATCTGCGCCAGCAGCGCGATCAGGGCGTTCTGGCGCAGATAGGTCGATTTACCGGCCATGTTGGGACCGGTCAGAAGCGTGATCGCCGCCTGATCGGTGTCTGCAGAGAGGTCGCAGTCATTGGCCACGAAACCCGTTTCGCCCTGCGCCCGGAGGGACCGTTCGACCACGGGATGCCGCCCGCCTTCGATGGCAAAGGCGCGGCTTTCATCGACGGTGGGGCGGCACCAATCCAGATCGGTGGCGAGGTCGGCCAAGGCAGTGGCGAGGTCAAGTTCGGCCAATCCTGTCGCGAGGGCGTTCAACGCGGGCTGTTGATCGAGAATGGCGCGAGTTAACGTTGCATAGAGCTGTTTTTCGATCTCGATCGCCTCGGACCCCGCGTTAAGGATGCGGCGCTCCAGTTCGGACAGTTCCACAGTGGTAAAGCGGATCTGGTTCGCTGTCGTCTGGCGATGAATGAAGGTTTCGTTCAGCGGTGGGGCCATCATCTTTTGGGCGTGGGTCGATGTGGTCTCGATGAAGTAGCCCAGCACGTTGTTGTGCTTGATCTTGAGCGACGACACGCCAGCCATCTCGCTATATTGAGCTTGGAGCCCGGCAACCACGCTGCGGCCTTCGTCCCGCAGCTTGCGAGCCTCGTCCAGTTCGGCATCGTATCCGGGTGCGATGAAACCGCCATCGCGCATCAATAGCGGGGGTTCGGCGATCAGGGTTTCGTCCAGAAAGGCGATCAGGTCGTCGTGTCCTTTGCAAGCCGCAACGGCGCTGGTGAGCATTTCAGGCAGGTCAAGCGGCGCCAACACGCCTGAGATCGCCTCTGCTTGCTCCAGCGTGTTGCGGATCGCCGCCATGTCCCGGGGGCCGCCGCGATCCAGTCCTAGGCGCGACAGGGCGCGGTCTAGATCGGGCACGCGTTTGAGCGCATCGCGGACCTGCCGAGCGACAACAGGCTCTGACATGGCCCAAGTGATCGCATCCTGCCGATTTCGGATTACCGACAGATCGCGCGACGGAGTGGACAGACGCCGTTCGAGCAGACGCGCGCCACTGGCTGTGGCGGTTCGGTCGATGACGGACAAGAGCGACCCGGCACGCCCTCCTTGCAGGGAATGCGTCAGTTCAAGGTTTCGGCGCGTCGAGGCATCAATGTGCATCGAATTGCCCAGCTTTTCTTGCTGGGGCGTGCGGAGCAAGGGCAGGCGGCCCTTTTGCGTCAGGTCGAGATAGTCGATCAAGGCACCCATGGCCGACAGTTCCGGTCGTGAGAACTGACCGTAGGCATCAAGCGAGGACACGCCAAACTGTTGGGTCAGGCGCGTCAGCGCACTGGTGGAATCAAAACTGGATTTGCCAAGCCATGTCGGTTCAAGCCCAAGGTCGTCGAGAACGTTGGCAACAGCGGTTTCCGTGCCTTCGGCCATCAGGATCTCGGCGGGCGACAGCTGTGCCAATTCGGGGCCGACACGGGCAAGCGACAGGGGCAAAACGTGCAGCGCGCCGGTTGAAATATCGGTCCAGGCCAGCGCCCAATCGTCTCTGACACAGGCCAAAGCGGCCAGAAAGTTGTGACGACGTGCTTCGAGCAGGGTTTCCTCGGTCAATGTGCCGGGAGTGACAAGGCGCACCACATCGCGTTTGACGACGGATTTGGACCCCCGTTTTTTCGCTTCAGCGGGGCTTTCCATTTGTTCACAAACGGCAACGCGAAAGCCCTTGCGGATCAGGGTCAGCAGGTAGCCTTCGGCGGCGTGAACTGGGACGCCACACATGGGAATGTCGTCACCGTCGTGTTTGCCGCGTTTGGTGAGCGCGATGTCCAAAGCCTCGGATGCAGCCGCAGCATCATCGAAGAACAATTCATAAAAATCACCCATGCGGTAGAACAACAATGCATCCGCATACTGGGATTTTATTTCCAGATATTGCGCCATCATGGGTGTGACGGCTGATTTATTCGCGTTCACAAGCTTCCCCTCGGTGCTTTCGCGTGACATTAAGACGACCGACCCGGGTGGAAAACCCGATTTTGACGAATGAGGCCGCAACCGCATGTCCAACCCCAAGTATACCCGCGAAGAAGCGCTGGCATTTCACCTCGAACCGACCCCCGGCAAATGGGAGGTGACGCCGACCGTTCCGATGAACACGCAGCGTGATCTGTCGCTGGCCTATTCCCCGGGTGTGGCTGTGCCCTGCGAGGATATCGCGAAAGACCCCGGTCTGGCTTATGACTACACCAACAAGGGCAACCTCGTCGCGGTGATTTCGAACGGAACAGCAGTCTTGGGTTTGGGCAACCTGGGGGCGTTGGGCTCAAAGCCGGTGATGGAGGGCAAATCGGTTCTGTTCAAGCGGTTCGCTGACGTGAACTCCATCGACATCGAACTTGATACCGAAGACCCGGATGAATTCTGCAAGGCCGTGCGCCTGATGGGGCCGACCTTTGGGGGGATCAATCTCGAGGACATCAAGGCGCCAGAGTGTTTCATCATCGAACAGCGGCTCAAGGAAGAGATGGATATTCCGGTCTTCCATGATGACCAGCATGGAACGGCGGTGATCTGCGCGGCGGGTCTGATCAACGCGCTGCATATCTCGGGCAAGAAGATCGAGGATGTGAAGATCGTTCTGAATGGCGCGGGTGCGGCCGGGATCGCCTGCATCGAGTTGCTCAAGCGGATGGGCGCGCGGCATGACAATTGTATCGTCGCTGACACGAAGGGCGTGATCTACCAGGGTCGCACCGATGGCATGAACCAGTGGAAATCAGCCCATGCGGTCAAGACCGACGCGCGGACACTGGAAGAGGCGATGGTGGGCGCCGATGTATTCCTTGGCGTGAGCGCCAAGGGAGCCGTCACGCAGGACATGGTGCGGTCTATGGCCGACAACCCGGTGATCTTTGCCATGGCGAACCCCGATCCCGAAATTACGCCCGAAGAGGCGCACGAGGTGCGCATGGATGCAATCGTTGCCACAGGGCGCAGCGATTATCCGAACCAGGTGAACAACGTTCTGGGCTTTCCTTATTTGTTTCGCGGCGCTCTCGACATTCATGCACGAGCGATCAACGACGAGATGAAGATCGCCTGTGCGCAGGCTCTCGCTGAATTGGCCCGCGAGGATGTACCTGATGAGGTGGCGCTGGCCTATGGCAAAAACCTGAGCTTCGGGCGCGATTACATCATCCCGACGCCTTTTGACCCGAGACTGATTCACCGCATTCCGCCTGCCGTGGCCAAGGCGGGGATGGACACGGGTGCTGCGCGGCGTCCGATCATCGACCTTCCCGCCTATGAGGAATCTCTGAAGTCGCGGATGGATCCGACCGCCAGCATTCTGCGGAGCATCAACGCACGGGCACGCACCGCTCAGGCGCGGATGATTTTTGCAGAAGGCGACGACCCCCGCGTGCTGCGTGCTGCGGTGATGTATCAGCGGTCTGGCTTCGGCAAGGCGCTGGTGGTCGGACGATCCGCCGATGTGAAGACCAAGCTTGAAGAGGCGGGTTTGGGCGACGCGGTGCGCGAGATCGAAGTGGTCAATGCCGCGAACACCCAGCATCTCGATCGCTACAAGAATTTCCTCTACGAGCGGTTGCAGCGCAAGGGGCACGACCGGCAGGACATTCACCGCCTTGCCGCGCGCGACCGGCACGTGTTTGCGGCCTTGATGCTGCAACAGGGGCATGGCGATGCGCTTGTCACCGGCGCGACCCGGAAATCCGCGCATGTGATGGAATTGATCAATCATGTTTTCGACGCCGATGCGTCGCACGGTGCTGCGGGCGTGACGGCGTTGCTGCTCAAGGGTCGGATCGTGCTGATCGCGGACACGCTTGTGCATGAATGGCCGGACGAGGAAAACCTCGCAAATATCGCCGAACGTGCTGCCGAAGTTGCGCGTCTGATCGGGCTGGAGCCGCGGGTGGCGTTCGTGTCGTTCTCGACCTTTGGCTACCCGGTGTCGGAACGGGCCGAGAAGATGCATCTCGCGCCCCATGTTCTGGATCGGCGCGGCGCGAATTTCGAGTACGAAGGCGAGATGACCGTCGATGTGGCGCTGAACCGGACTGCGCAGAAATTCTACCCGTTCCAACGGCTGACCGGGCCGGCGAACATCCTTGTGGTGCCTGCGCGCCATTCCGCGTCGATCTCGGTCAAGCTGATGCAGGAAATGGCCGGAGCGACTGTCATTGGACCGATTCTGGCCGGGGTCGATAAATCCATCCAGATTTGCTCCACCGCGAGCACCGCCAGCGATATCCTCAACATGGCGGTATTGGCGGCCTGCAAGGGAGCCTGATCGTGGCGGTCTATAACCTTGGGTCCATTAACGCGGACCTGTTCTACCGGGTGCCGCATTTGCTGACGCCCGGCGAAACGCTGGCCTCAATGCAACACAGTCGTGGGTTGGGTGGCAAAGGGGCGAACATGTCGGTCGCCATTGCCCGCGCCGCCGCGCGGGCCGTCCATATCGGCGCGGTTGGACCCGACGGACGATGGGCGGTCGAGCGGTTGCTGGAATACGGTGTCGATACGCGCAACATCGTCGAGTTGGATACGGTCACGGGACATGCTGTGATCATGGTGGACGATCAGGGTGAAAATGCCATCCTGATCCATTCCGGTGCAAACCGGGCTTTGACAGAGACACATATCGCCAGCGCGCTTGGGGCGGCCACTTCGGAAGATGTATTTCTGTTCCAGAACGAAACCTCTGGTCAGGTCGAGGGTGCGACCCTGGCTTCGGCCAAGGGGATGCGGGTAATCTATGCCGCTGCGCCGTTTGACGCCAAGGCGGTTGAGGCGGTGTTGCCGATGCTGGATATCCTCGTGGTCAACGCGGTCGAAGCGCAGCAATTGACCGATGCGCTGGGCGTTGCGGTGATGGAGTTGCCGGTGCGGGACGTGATCGTCACGCTCGGTGGCGACGGGTGTCGGTGGATCAATACCGATGAAAGGACCGAACAAACCTTTCCGGCCATCCCCGTCACGGCTGTCGACACAACCGGGGCCGGGGACACCTTCACCGGATTTCTGGTGGCAGCGCTTGACCGTGGATTGCCGATGGAACAGGCAATCTCACTTGGTCAGCAAGCGGGCGCGATCATGGTCACACGCCATGGCACCGCAGACGTGATCCCCGATCTGAAAGACATTCAGGACGCGCGTCTGGGTTAGTTGCCGATGAACGGCGCGTCGCTGCCCCAAAGCTGCGTGATGCGGGCATCGCGGCCACAGCCGTCGCGGTAGCGTTTATACGCGTCCTTTTGCTGGATTGCCCCAAAGCGCGTAAGCACAAGGCTCGTACCCTTGTAGTAATCCTGATGATAGTCCTCTGCCTCGTAAAAGGCTTTTGCATCGAGAATGGGTGTCACGATTTCTTGGCCCAGTTCGGCTTGCGCGTCTGCCTTGGCCTTTTCCGCAGCGGCACGTTCAGCTGCGTTAGAGACGAAAATTGCAGTAGCATAGCTTTGACCCCGGTCGCAGAACTGTCCGCCAGCGTCGGTTGGATCAATCGAGCGGAAGAACAGGTCGTAAAGCCTGTTCCGGTCGATGATGCCGCTGTCATAGGTGATCCGGACCGCCTCGTAATGGCCGGTTCCGCCGCCGGTCACCTGCTTGTAGCTCGGGTCGGCGACGTTGCCGCCAGTATATCCCGAGACCGCTTCCTCGACGCCGCGCACACGTTCGAAATCGGCTTCGACGCACCAGAAGCAGCCTCCGGCAACAATGATTTCGCGGGTTTCGCCTGCGTGGGCATCGCGCGATTGAAGGAACAGCCCGGCAAGAATTGCCAGAGTGAGAAGGAGTGGGCGGAAACGGCGAAGTGGGCGCATGAGGACCTCCTGAAAGACGACGTCAACCTGCGATGAAAGCGGGATGCTGCGCAATTTCTGTCTGAAGATCTCACTCGAAGGTGAATGTGAGTTACCGCTTGCGTGTGGTCGATAGGGCGATAGCGTTTGCGCAGGTTCACGGCTTCCGGAGGCGATGGTGATGAGAGTGGCGATGTGGTCTGGCCCGCGCAACCTTTCGACGGCGATGATGTATGCTTTTGCACAGCGCGCCGATTTTTCTGTGGTCGATGAGCCCTTCTACGGCCCGTATCTGCGTCTGACCGGTTTGAACCATCCGATGCGCGACGAGATTTTGGAGGACCGTACGGACGACGCGCTTCAAGTGGAACAGTCTCTGATCGGGCCGATCCCGGATGGCAGGCCGCATGTGTATCACAAACACATGTGCCAACACATGATCGAGGGGATTCCGCGCGGGTTCATGAGTGCATGCGTGAACGTGTTTCTGATCCGCCATCCTGCGCGGGTGGTGGCGAGCTTTGCCAAGGGCTATCCCGACCTGACCGCCGACGATATCGGGTTCGAGGCGCAAGCGGAGTTGTTCGAACATGTCCGAGCGCTGGGCCAAACGCCGGTTGTGATTGACAGCGCCGATATCCGTGACGATCCAGAGGGCATGTTGCGGGCCCTAAGTGACGCGATCCGGTTGGAGTTTGATCCCGCGATGTTGCACTGGCCTGCGGGACCGAAACCGTATGACGGCGTCTGGGCGTCGCATTGGTATCGGTCACTGCACGAGACCACGGGGTTTGCCGGTGCCGAGGGGCCTTTGCCGCAACTGTCGGACGAACTGGAAGATCTTGTCGATCGGACGATGCCCGTCTTTCGAAAGCTGGAAGCAGCCAAACTTCGCCCCTGACTTTTTTAAGCAACGTGAAACTCTCTTGACCCTCTGTACGTGTCTGCTCGGGCAAGCGGGGCAGTTCCCCCGCGTTCAAAGGAGAAGATTTCATGAAGACGGCACTTACAGCAACGCTTCTGACGGTTTCCGCATCCAGCTTGATGGCCGCGGGCCATGCCTCGACGATGGGTCATGCGCTGGCCAATGATGGCATGACGCTCGTGGTCATGTCGGACATTTCCTCGCCTGGCGATGTCATGACCTATGACCTTGCTTCCGCGGTGCAGGCCATTGCCTACCGGCCCGTAACAGGCGACCTTCTTGGCTTTTCGAACGGAACATTGTTCACCATCGATCCGGCGTCGGGTGAAATGACCGATCTCGAAGCCACGTTCATGGACGATGCCATGGTGGCAGATGGCGCTTCTGTCGGGTTCGATTTCAACAACGCCATCGATGCCGTACGTGTGGTGTCGACAGCAGGAGACAACCTTGTCTATTTTCCCGAAGGGTTCGGCGACAACGACGAACGCGCTGGATCGGTGCGCCGCTTTACCAGCCTAGCCTATGCCGATGGCGATACAAACGCCGGGGCGGAACCGATGGTTTTTGCAAACGCCTACACCAACGCGATCAGTGACATGACGGCGGAAACCACGTTCCAATATGCTTTGGATGCAGCCACAGATTCCCTGGTAAGCCTTGCCAATAACGCGGGAACGCTGGCGACAATAGGTGCAGTGACCGTCGGTGGTGATGCCGTTGACCTTGCCGCAATGGGAGGTTTTGACATCCTGTCACCTGCCGAGGGCGAGAATATGGGGTATGCGATCCTTCAGATGGAAGGATCGGAAACGGCTGGTCTGTATTCAATCAACCTCGAAACCGGCGCAGCGGAATCGCTTGCCGATCTCGGAATGGGTGGAATTACCGGCTTTGCCGTTTCGCCGGGAATGTAAGCGACCCGACATAGTACACCTGCCTTCGACACGAAGGCAGGTGAGAGGTAGCCGGAACCCAGACCGGCAAGAGCTATCAGCAAAATGCCCCGCCTTGATTCAGGCGGGGCATTTTCGCTCACTTGCCGCTTAACCGACGGTTCCGCGATGCCAAAAGCTTTAGGCGAAGTGCGTTGAGCTGAATAAAGCCCTGCGCATCCTTCTGATCGTAGGCACCCGCGTCTTCCTCAAAGGTGACATGCGCTTCGGAATAGAGCGAATGATCCGACCAGCGCGCAACTGTGTTGCACGATCCCTTGTAGAGCTTCACGCGGACGATGCCGGTGACGTGCTCTTGCGACTTGTCGATGAGGGCCTGAAGCATCTCGCGTTCGGGGCTGAACCAGAAGCCGTTATAGATCAATTCCGCATAGCGCGGCATGATCGAATCCTTGAGGTGGCCTGCGCCGCTATCCAGCGTGATCTGTTCGATGCCGCGATGCGCTTCGAGCAGGACCGTGCCGCCCGGTGTTTCGTAGATGCCGCGCGACTTCATGCCGACAAAACGGTTCTCCACGAGGTCCAGACGCCCGACGCCATGCTTGCCGCCCAGTTCGTTCAGCTTGGTCAGGATCGTGGCTGGAGACATCGCTTCGCCATTGATGGCAACGGCGTCGCCCTTTTCAAAGGTGATCTCGACCATTTCCGGCGTGTCGGGCGCGTCTTCGGGGTGCACCGTTCGCTGGTAAACATAATCGGGCGCTTCCTGTGCGGGGTCTTCGAGGACCTTTCCCTCGGATGAGGTGTGCAACAGGTTCGCATCGACCGAAAACGGTGCTTCGCCGCGCTTGTCCTTGGCGATCGGAATCTGGTTCTGTTCGGCGAAATCCAGCAGCTTGGTGCGCGAGGTCAGGTCCCATTCGCGCCACGGTGCGATCACCTTGATATCCGGGTTCAGCGCATAGGCGGCGAGTTCGAAGCGCACCTGGTCGTTGCCCTTGCCAGTCGCGCCATGTGCCACGGCATCCGCCCCGGTTTCGGCAGCAATCTCGACCAGACGTTTGGAGATCAGCGGGCGTGCGATGGAGGTGCCCAGCAGGTAAAGCCCTTCGTACAGCGCGTTGGCGCGGAACATCGGGAAGACGAAATCGCGGACAAATTCTTCGCGCACGTCCTCGATATAGATGTTCGCTGGGTCGATCCCCAGAAGGATCGCCTTTTCGCGTGCCGGTTCCAGTTCTTCGCCCTGACCGAGATCGGCGGTGAAGGTGACGACCTCGCAGCCATATTCGGTTTGCAACCATTTGAGAATGATCGAGGTATCAAGGCCACCGGAATAGGCCAGCACAACTTTTTTGGGCGCAGACATGGGTTTTCCTTTAACGGGTTTGCCGGGGCGATTACTTGTTTTTCAGGGCAGGGGCAAGAAGTTGCCTTGGAACAGGGCAAAGGAGACAGGCTTGTGGGTGCGATCAAGGGTTGGCAGATTTTCCGGCATTCCTTCAATCTGGTGATAACCAATCTGGATCAGGCGCTGCGCCTGTCGCTGGTTCTGTACCTCGTTCAGAGCGCCTATACCGTGTACAGTTTCTACAACCCGCCCCAGACGATGGAGGTCGAGGGAACGCAGGTGCCGATGATGTCGCCTGATACGATCCTGCCAACTGTCGTTCTGGGTCTGCTTGCCGTGATCGCCAGCCTTTGGATCGCGGTGGCGTGGCACCGCTATGCCTTGACGGGTGAAACCACGTCCGGCTGGCTGCCGCAGTTTCACGGATCGGCGGTCATGGGGTATCTCGGTCGGTCGATCCTGATCGGTGTTCTTGTCGTTCTTGGAGTCATGGTCCTGTCGATCCCGGTGGGCATCATCTCGATCGGGTTGCCCGGCCTGGCAGGGATCATGTCGCTGATCCTGATTGGCGTTGCGGCCTACCTGTTTTTCCGTTTGGGCATCATGCTGCCGGCGGCCGCGATGGACGACAAGCTGACGCTTGGCAACGCTTGGGATGCAACCAAGGGACAGAGCAGCACGATCCTGATCCTGTCGCTGATCGTGGTGGGCGCAAGCGTCATCGTGCAGCTTCCGTCATGGCTCAACGACGATCCAACCTCTGTCATCAACGTGGTCTATTCGCTGGTGGTCAACTGGTTCGCCACGATGATCGGGATTTCGGTTCTGACGACGCTCTACGGGCATTTCGTCGAAAACCGCCCCATTGACTGATTGCTTGGTCCCGTGCGCTATCGCCCCGAGGGGGATGTATGACTGATTTTGCCCAATGCGCGCGTGACGCGACAGACGCGATGCGCGACGTGTTCCCGCCGACACCCTTGCTGCGCAATGCGCATCTGTCGGAGCAGTATGACGCGGAGATCTATCTCAAGCGCGAAGACCTTTCGCCGGTGCGCAGCTACAAGCTGCGTGGTGCGTTCAACGCGATGCGCAAGCGCCCCGATGCCGGGCTGTTCGTCTGTGCCAGTGCGGGCAACCATGCGCAGGGTGTTGCCTTTATGTGCAAGCATTTCGGCAAGACCGGCGTGATCTTCATGCCGGTGACGACACCGCAGCAGAAGATCCAGAAAACCGCGATGTTCGGGGGAGACAGTATCGAGATCCGCCTGACCGGCGATTATTTCGACGACACGCTTGCGGCGGCGCAGGCGTTCTGTGCCGAGGCGGGTGGACATTTCCTGTCACCGTTTGACGATGAGGACGTGATCGAAGGCCAGGCCAGCGTTGCGGTCGAGATGGTCAAGCAACTGGGAAAGCTGCCGGACCACATCGTGCTGCCCGTCGGCGGTGGTGGCCTGTCAGCCGGGATGCTGAGCTATCTTGGGACTGGGTGCCAATACACCTTTGTCGAACCCGCAGGTGGCGCCTCTTTGCGCGCGGCACTGGAGGCGGGCAAGCCGGTGCGGTTGGACCACGTGAACACTTTTGCCGATGGCGCGGCGGTTGGGCAGATCGGGCACAAGACATTTGCGCGGCTGAACGGCATCGGTCTGGCGAACACGCTGACCATCAAAGAGGACCGTCTGTGCACGACGATCCTCGAGATGTTGAATGTTGAAGGCATCGTCCTTGAACCCGCCGGCGCATTGTCGGTCGATGCGCTTCAGGATCTGGGCCAGTCGATCAGGGGACGCACGGTGGTCTGCGTTACAACCGGCGGGAATTTCGACTTCGAGCGTCTGCCAGAGGTCAAGGAACGGGCCCAGAAATACCTTGGTCTGAAGAAATATTTCATCCTGCGCCTGCCGCAGCGACCGGGGGCTCTTAAGGATTTTCTGAACTTTCTTGGTCCGGAAGACGATATTGCGCGGTTCGAGTATCTCAAGAAATCGGCACGGAACTATGGGTCTGTGCTGATCGGGATCGAAACGCGGAACGCGGGCAATTTCCACAAGCTTTTTGCCCAACTGGATGCGGCGGGCTTTACCTATCAGGACATCACCGACGACGATCTGCTGTCGCAATTCGTGATCTGATGCGGTTCGACGGCGCAACGGCGATTGTTACCGGGGCCGGGCAGGGCATCGGTGCGGCGCTGGCCCGTGCCTTGGCTGCACGTGGTGCGCGCGTCGTGGCCTCGGATCTGTCAGCCCCGCTGGCGGAGAAGATCGCGAACGAGATCGGGGGCGTTCCGCATCACGGTGATCTGTGTGACCCGGCGGTGACCAACGCTCTGGTGACGACGGCGCAAGAGGCGTTCGGTCCGGTGGACATGCTGTTTTCCAATGCAGGTTTCGCGTTGGGCGAACCGGACGGTCCGACTTCGCAAACAGACGCGCATTGGCAGAAAAGCTGGGATCTGCACGTCATGGCGCATCTGAGGGCGTCGCGCTTGGTCTTGCCGCAGATGATCGCACGCGGATCGGGCGTTCTGGTCAACGTGGCCTCGGCCGCAGGCGTGTTGTCGCAGATCGGCGATGCGGCGTACTCGGCTACCAAACATGCGGCGGTCAGCCTGGCGCAATCCCTCGCCATCGACCATGCGAAGGACGGAATTCAGGTTTCCGTGGTGTGCCCGCTATACGTCGCAACACCGCTGGTGGGCTATGCTGATGCCCAGGCGGAGCGCCCCTATGGTGTGATTACACCTGAAACGGTGGCCGAGGTGACATTGGAGGGTGTCGAGGAAGGGCGGTTCCTGATCCTGCCCCATCCCGAGGCGCAGACCTATTTCGTGCAGCGGGCTGCCGATACAGACCGTTGGATCGCCGGGATGCAGCGGTTGCGCGACCGGGTGTCCGAGCAGACAGACGGAACGGATCCGGCGTCGATCCACCGGTTCATCTAGGCTGCAAAGCGCTGCGCGAATTCTGTTTCGAACAGGGCGCGGGATTGGCGGTAGAGGCTGTTCAGGTGCGCGATGTCGACCGTGAGTGCGCCCTGTGACGCTGCGGACTCTGCCTTGCTGCACATGTCCGACAGATCCGAAAATCCGAGATTGAGCGCGGAACCTTTCAGGAAGTGCATGAGGTCCTGCATGTCACGCGCGGTGTTCCCGGCCCTATTGAGCCGGGACAGCGTATCCTCGACCTCCATCAAAAAGAGTTCTGCCACCTCGGCAAAATCATCGGGGCCGATTTCGTCGCGCAGTTCTGAAACGCGTGTCCAGTCGATCATGGCAACCTCCATCACCGGTACGCGATACCAAGCAAAGATGAAGACTCTGCAACAGTCTGGCTCGAAATGCCGCGAATTAGAGCCTTCATCGCTTGTTAATCTGTGGTCTTTAAAGCGGTGACGGGGGCCGACGCATGGGTTGGTAAATTGTTATGTTTCAGAACGCGGAGTTTGCGTTCCCCGATGTGCAGGACGCGCATCTGCGCCGTGTGCTTGTCGTGGATGACAGTCGTGCACAGCGTCGGATCCTCACCCTGATGTTGCGACGTTGGGGCTTTGACGTGGTCGAGGCTGAAGATGCTGAAAAAGGTCTTGTTCTGTGCGACACGTTCCAGCCGGATTTCATCATCTCGGATTGGATGATGCCCGGGATGACCGGGCCGGAGTTTTGTGCCGCTTTCCGGGCGACCCAACGCGCGACCTATGGGTATTTCATTCTGCTGACATCGAAATCGGAAAAGGCAGCGGTGGCCACCGGCTTGGAATCCGGGGCCGATGACTTCCTGACGAAACCCGTGAACGGCGATGAATTGCGCGCCCGGATCAATGCTGGTGCCCGTATCCTGATGATGGAGCAGGAGCTGCGGGCGAAGAACGTGGTGATTGCCGACACTTTGGCGGAACTTCAGATGATTCACGCCTCCATCGACAGGGATCTGCAACAGGCGCGCGTGCTTCAGCAATCTCTGATGCCGGTGCGGTCTGTGATCTTCGGCCAAAGCCGGGTCAGTCTCTTGCTGCGGTCCTGTGGTCATGTTGGTGGTGATTTGGCGGGGATGTTTGCCATCCCGAATGGTGATTTCGGCTTGTTTAGTCTCGATGTGTCGGGGCACGGGATCACTTCGGCCATGATGACTGCCCGTGTCGCTGGGTATCTGAGTTCTGAGTATCTGGATGAAAACCTGGCACTGACGCGATCCGAGGCCGGGTTCACCTTTTTGCCACCGTCTGATCTGGCTGGTCGGCTGAACGCGCGTGTCGTTGGCCAGCAAGGCGTGACCGAATATCTGACGATGGCCTATGTTCACGTTGCGCAGGACACCGGTCTGGCTCGGTTCGTGCAGGCCGGGCATCCGCCACCTTTGTTGCTGCGAAAGGATGGGAATGCTGAATTCATCGGCTCGGGGGGGCTGCCGATCGGGCTGATCGAAAACGCGCCGTTCGAGGATCACGCGGTCCAGCTTGCTCCCGGTGACCGGCTCTTGCTCTATACAGATGGGTTCACCGAGGCAGTTTTGCCCGATGGGTCGATGCTTGACGAATCCGGCTTGCTTAAGCTGGTGATGTCCATCCCGACCGACCGCACCGGGCCCGATTTCCTCGATGCGCTTTACGATGGACTCAAGGATCGGTTGGACACCAGTGCAGAGTTTGATGACGATATTTCAGCCGCGTTGCTGGAATACGGGGATCAATGACGCATAGCGCGCGACGAAATCGCGATCGCCGGTATTGGCCAGTGTGTCCAACGCCTCATCCACATGCATCCAGAGCGCGGTATGTCCAATTTCGGTCGGATCGCCGTAGCGCATGACGGGTGATGCCATGTAGATCAGGCAAATCTTTTCGGCCCAGAGATCGTATTCCGGCATGTAGGTGAACCGGCGATAGGCCCCCAGACGTCTTGGCCGGGCAATCCGCCAGCCAGTTTCTTCGTAGACCTCGCGAATCAACGCTTGAATTGGCGATTCACCGGGGTCGATGCCTCCGCCGGGCAATTGCACTTCGGGTTCAGGCGCATCCTGATGGGTCAGCAACAGGCCATCACCCGCCGGAAGGATGGCATAGGCACCCGTGCGAATCCTGTAGGTTCGCCCTGTTTCCGGTGCGTCACCAAACCTGCGCATCATGTCATTCCCCTTCTGCCCCTTGGACCTGCCGCGTCGTCCCATATATAGTCGGGAACATGCCGGAAGGCGGCAAGCAAGGAAATTCCATGACTCTCGGATCTAAAATCGCCTGGGACGACACCGTCCTGCCCTTTCAACTTGACCGTTCGGACATTCGTGGCCGCGTGGCCCGTCTTGACGGGGTGTTGAGCGGCATCCTCAGGCAGCACAACTACCCGCCCGCTGTCGAGGCGCTGGTGGCCGAGATGGCTTTGCTGACCGCGTTGATCGGGCAAACGATCAAGCTGCGATGGAAGCTGTCGCTGCAGATCCAGACCAAGGGTGCTGTGCGCATGATCGCCACGGATTTCTATGCGCCAGAGGCCGAGGGGGAACCTGCACGAATTCGTGCCTATGCCAGCTTTGACCCCGAGAAGGTCACGGATGGACCTGCAATGGAGCAGATCGGTGACGGATATTTCGCCATCCTGATGGATCAGGGGCAAGGCATGCAGCCGTATCAGGGAATCACGCCGCTGACGGGGACAACCCTGTCCAGCTGTGCCGAAGCCTATTTCGCACAGTCTGAACAGCTGCCAACGAAGTTTGCACTCAGCTTTGGTCAATCGACAGAGCCGGGTGTGCCGCAGCATTGGCGCGCGGGCGGGATCATGGTCCAGCACATGCCCAAGGCGTCACCCTTTGCGACCGACGGCGGGTCGGGTGAAGGTGGGTTGCTGCATGCCGAGGACCTGCTGAACGAGGATGAGGGAGAGCACTGGAGACGGGTGAATTTTCACCTTCAAACAGTCGAGGACATGGAGTTGATCGGCCCGTCGCTGCCGGCCACGGACCTGCTGTTCCGCCTGTTCCATGAGGAAGGCCCGCGCGTGTTTGATCCGCTGCCGGTCCGCTTTGGGTGTACCTGTTCCGAGGAACGTGTGCGCCGGAGTCTGTCGATCTATTCTGCCAAGGACATTGCGACCATGACGACTGACGAAGGTCGGGTTACCGCCGATTGCCAGTTCTGTGGCGCGCATTACGATCTGGACCCGGCGACCGTGGGGTTCGAGGCCCAAGATGTGTCGGGTGACTGACAGAACCCGGCTTGAAGCGGCGCTTTTGCACAAGAGTACCGCATCGTCCGATTTCGATCTGAACCCCGATGTGGTTCTGCCTGTGGGGCGCAAGCTGCGCCCTGCGGGTGTTCTGGTTCCAGTGATGGCCACGGCGCAGGGGGCTGATGTGCTTTTGACCAAGCGGTCATCGCGGCTCAAGCATCATCCCGGACAGATCGCGTTTCCCGGTGGCAAGCAGGACGAGGGCGATGCCGATGTGATTGCTGCCGCGCTGCGCGAAGCCGAAGAAGAGGTGGGATTGCCACCTGGTCAGGTGGAGGTGCTTGGAACCTTGCCGACGCATGAGACTGTCACCGGGTTCCTGATGACCCCGGTGATCGGCTGGATCGACCGCGATTTCGAGGTTCGTGCCGAAGCGGGCGAAGTAGCGGAAGTGTTCCGCGTTCCGCTGGCGCATGTCACGGATGCGTCTCTGTTCAGCGTGCAGTCTCGGCGCTGGCGGGGGACGCGTCGGCACTATTACACCGTGCCCTTCGGGCCTTACTACATCTGGGGGGCAACAGCGCGGATTCTGCGCGGATTGGCCCAGCGTATGGAGGCCGAATGAAGGTTAGTGGCGACTGGTTGACGTCGGACAGCACGCAGGCAGTGTTTGCCGCCTTGCAGGCGGATGGCAGCAGCGCCCTTGCCGTTGGGGGCTGCGTGCGCAATGTGTTGATGGGCGTGCCGGTGACAGATGTGGACATCGCCACCGACGCAACGCCTGACATGGTGCAGGTGCTCGCAGATCAGGCGGGCCTCAAGTCGGTGCCCACGGGGATTGAGCATGGGACCATCACGGTGGTTTCCGGCGGGACGGGATACGAGGTCACGACGTTTCGGGCGGACATGGAAACCGATGGCCGCCATGCAATTGTGCGGTTTTCCACCGACATGGCCGAAGACGCGGCGCGGCGTGATTTCACGATGAATGCGCTTTACGCCGATGCAACGGGCCGCGTCATCGATCCGTTGGGAGGCTTGCCCGATCTTGAAGCGCGGCGCGTGCGGTTCATCGGGAACGCGCATGACCGCATTGCGGAAGACTACCTGCGCATCCTGCGCTTTTTCCGGTTCGCCGCGTGGTACGGTGATCCAGATCACGGGTTCGACCCCGAGGCGCTGGCCGCTATCGCCGACAGTCTGGACGGGCTTTCCAGCCTCTCGCGTGAACGGATCGGTGCGGAGATAATCAAGCTGCTGTCGGCGCCTGATCCGACCCCGGCGATTGCGACCATGGCGCAGACGGGTGTGTTGCAGGCGATCCTGCCGGGAAGCGCGCCGCAGGGGCTTGGGCCGCTGGTACATCTTGAACAATCGGTCGGGGTGCGCCCGGATGCGATCCGCAGGCTGGCCAGCCTTGCTGTCTGGGACGGAACCGGTTTGCGGTTGTCAAAAAAGGACCAGAGGCGACTTGCGCAGTATCAGAGCCTGATATCGACCTCGGAACCTCCGTCTGAGCTGGGTTATCGGCATGGTGCGGACATTGCGCGCGACGTTCTTTTGCTGCGCGCGGCACTGCTCGAGATACTGTTTGATCCCAAGGCGATCGAGGCAGCCAAGAGCGCAGCCAAAGCCAGATGTCCGGTGAAACCCGGCGACCTGATTCCCGACTATTCCGGTGCCGCCCTGGGCGCAAAGCTGCGCGAGGTCGAGGACCGCTGGATCGCGTCGGGCTTTGCCTTGGGCAAGGACGATCTTCTGCGCTAGCCGGGTTTCCCTTGGGAAAATCCCGCGCTACTGTTGCGTTGTCACACAGACAACACCGTACATCGCATATCTGCCACCATGGGCCTCACGTTTCGGCACGTGCTTTTTGCCCTTCGCCTATTTCTCCAGGAGACCTTTCGGTGTTCCGCTTTTTCGAAAATCTGGTCGATCCGTATTGTCCTTATGATGAAAAGGACACCCCGCCATCGCGGCTTTTGCCGTTCATGCTCGACTATGCGCAGCCGTTCAAACGTGTCTTTGTCTACGCGACCATCATGTCAATCGTCGTGGCCTCCATCGAGATTGGGCTGATCTGGGCGATGGGTTGGGTCGTCGATATTCTTGCCGGTGATCCGACCGAGGTCTGGGAGACCTATGGCGGGTGGCTCATCGCGCTCGCGGTGTTCATCCTGTTGATCCGGCCCGCGTTGCAGGCGTTGGATGTGCTGTTGCTGAACAACACGATCCTGCCGAATTTCGGCACGCTCATCCGGTGGCGGGCGCATAAACATGTGTTGCGGCAGTCGGTGGGATGGTTCGAGAATGATTTTGCCGGGCGCATCGCCAACCGGATCATGCAGACACCGCCCGCCGCCGGTGAAGCGGTGTTTCAGGTGTTCGACGCGATCACCTTTTCGCTGGCCTACATCGTTGGTGCGCTGATCCTGCTGGGGCAGGCGGATGCGCGTCTGGCAATTCCTTTGGTCGGTTGGCTGCTCCTCTATGCTGCGCTTGTCGTCTGGACCGTCAAACGCGTCGGTCCGGCCTCGCAGGCCGCGTCGGATGCACGGTCCGAGGTGACGGGGCGTGTGGTGGACAGCTACACCAATATCCATTCGGTCAAGATGTTCGCGCATAACGACACCGAGCTGACCTATGCCAAGGACGCGATCGAGAACACCCGCCGTACATTCCAGTATGAAATGCGGCTCTTTACCATCATGGATGTGGTGCTTGTCACGCTGAACGGTCTGTTGATCGTTGCCGTTGTCGGCTGGGCGTTCTGGCTCTGGATGCAGGGACAGGCGAGTGTTGGTGTGGTCGCGGCGGCCACTGCGTTGACCCTGCGGCTCAATGCGATGACCGGCTGGATCATGTGGGCGCTGACCTCTTTCTTCCGGCAATTGGGCGTTGTCGCTGAAGGCATGGAAACCATTGCCCAGCCAATCACGTTGGTCGATCGGCCACAGGCAAAACGGCTTGAGATCAAAACGGGGAAGATCGAGATTCAGGCTCTGACACACCATTACGGGCGCGATACGGGTGGTCTGGATGCCATTGATCTGACGATTCATCCCGGTGAAAAGGTTGGTCTGATCGGGCGGTCCGGTGCCGGCAAATCCACGTTGGTCAAGCTGCTTTTGCGGTTCTACGATCCCGAAAGCGGGCGCATCCTGATCGACGGTCAGGATATTACCGCCGTTGCCCAAGACAGTCTGCGTCTTGCCATCGGCATGGTGCAGCAGGACAGTTCTTTGCTGCATCGGTCGGTTAGGGACAACATCCTGTATGGCCGTCCTGACGCGACCGAGGCCGAGGTGATCGCAGCGGCGCAACAAGCGCAGGCGCATGAGTTCATTCTCAACCTGCAGGACCCGCAGGGGCGCACGGGTTATGAGGCGCAGGTCGGTGAACGGGGCGTCAAACTGTCTGGCGGTCAGCGCCAGCGCGTGACCCTTGCACGGGTGATCCTCAAGAATGCGCCGATCCTGCTTTTGGACGAGGCGACCAGCGCCTTGGATTCAGAGGTCGAAGCGGCGATTCAGGACACGCTTTACGGCATGATGGAGGGCAAGACCGTGATCGCGATTGCGCACCGGCTGTCGACCATTTCCCAGATGGACCGTATCCTGGTGATGGATCAGGGCCGGATCGTCGAAGAGGGCAGCCACGACGCGCTTTTGGCGCGAAATGGGCTATATGCCGGGTTCTGGGCGCGCCAATCGGGCGGCTTTCTTGATCCGGACACGAAGGCAGCGGAATAATGCGGCAGTTCTACCACAACCTGATCCTGCGAGCGGGCAACCAGATCGACCCGGATGCACCGGCGCTGGGCGTTCCCCCGACACACTTGCGAGCGTTCATGGCGTGGTGTCTGCGCGGCGGCTGGCGAGTGGTCTGGTTGGGTGTCTTGATCTCGATGCTCGCCGGTCTGACCGAAGTGGTGTCGATGCAGCTGCTTGGGAGCATTGTCGATGCGGTCGCAGAGACTCCGTCTGACGCGTTCCTGTCTGATCACCTAGGTCTGGTTGTTGCCTGCGTTTTTGTCCTTCTGGTGGCGCGACCGCTGCTGTTCGGGGGGCTGGCGCTCACGCAATCGGTGATGATCGGTCCCAATATCGGGATGCAGGTCATGGCGCGGATGTTCCGGTGGACGCTGGGCCAATCGGTGACCTTTTTCGACAATGATTTCGCCGGGCGTCTGGCGCAGAAGAAGATGCAGGCGTCCAATTCGCTGACCGAGATCGTGATCGAAACCGTCAACGCGGTCACCTTCGGCCTTGCGACGGTTTTGGGCACTGCCTTTCTGGTCGGTGCGGTCAGCCCGTGGATGATCCTTGCGCTGGTGCTTTGGTTCGGTGTCTATCTGGCGTTTTTGCGTGTCATGCTGCCGATCATCCGCACCCGCTCTGCAGCGCGGGCCGAGGCCAAGGCGCAGGTCACAGGGCAGGTTGTGGACACGATCAGCAACATCAAGACGGTCAAGCTGTTTGCCGGGGACCGCTACGAAGACGGCAAGGCGCTGGGCGCGATGGAGCATCTGCGGCGCACCGCCTTGCGGTTCGGCGAGGCACAGACCCTGTTTCGCCTTGGTCTGATGTTCATTGCAGGTGCGCTGCCAGTCATTCTGGTGGGCATGGCCATTGCGATGCGTGATGGCGGTGGCGTCACGCCCGGTGACGTTGCCGCCGTTGGGGCTGTGGGGATACGCCTGTCGCAGATGACCGGCTGGATCAGCTATACGATCATGGTGATCTACAGCCATGTCGGTGAGGTCGAGGACGGGATGAACACTCTCGCCCCGCCAAATCGCATCGAGGATAGCTCGGGCGCGGCCGATCTCGATGTGACGGAGGGCCATATCCGGTTCGAGAACGTGTCCTTTGCCTATGGTCAGCGCGACGGTGGGATCGAGGATGTGACGCTCGACATTGCTGCCGGCGAAAAGCTGGCTGTTGTAGGGGCATCGGGTGCGGGAAAATCTACGCTCGTGTCTTTGTTGTTGCGGCTCTACGACACCGAAAAGGGGCGTATTACCATTGACGGACAGGACCTGTCGCACGTCACGCAAGACAGCTTGCGGCGGCAGATCGGGATGGTCACGCAGGAAACGGCGATGTTCAACCGCTCGGCGCTGGACAATATCCGCTACGGTCGGCCTGATGCCAGTGAAGCCGAGGTCATGCGCGCCGCCGAGAAGGCCGAAGCGCACGAGTTCATCCTTGCGCTGGAGGATAATCACGGGCGCACAGGATATGCCGTGCATCTGGGCGAACGCGGGGTCAAGCTGTCCGGGGGTCAGCGGCAGCGGATCGCCCTGGCACGTGCAATCCTGAAGGACGCACCGATCCTTGTGCTGGACGAGGCGACAAGTGCGCTGGATTCAGAGGTCGAGGCACAAATCCAGTCAGCACTGGAGCGCGTTATGGAGGGCAAGACGGTCCTGGCGATTGCGCATCGGCTGTCGACCATTGCCAATATGGACCGGATCATCGTGATGGATGACGGGCGTATTGCCGAAGTCGGCACCCATGACGTGCTTCTGGCGCAGAACGGACTCTATGCGCGGTATTGGGACAGGCAGTCCGGCGGGTTTATCGGGGCGCAAGCGGCAGAATGAACGCGATCGCCGGATTGATCAGGCCGTTCGAGCCTGCCGACGGGCCACCGCCGCAAGACATTCTGCCCTTCATGCGCTGGGCGCTGCAGGGAGCGGAACGTGCAATCCTGATCGCGTTTGCGATCACCTTCGTCACAGGCATCTCCGAACTGGTCGCCGCCCGCTTTACAGGATGGGTGGTCGACCAGACCGCGATTGCAGAACAGGGTGCCTTCTGGGCCACGTTCTGGCCGATCGTGGTTGTGGGGGTCGCGTTCTTTCTGGTGATCCGGCCGCTGATCTTTGTGATGGATGCGGGTGTGACCAGCATTCTGCTTGGGCCGAACCTGTATCCAATGGTCCTTGCGCGGTTGAATCAGCATACGCTGGGCCATTCGATGCAGTTCTTCGAGAATGATTTTGCTGGACGACTCAGTCAAAAAGCGTTGCAGACCGCGCGTGCGCTGACCGATCTGGTGATCGAAGTCTCGGATGTGGTGATCTATTCGGTTGCCATGTTCATCGGCGCGTTCATCCTGATGCTGATGATCGACGCGCGCCTGTTGCTGATCTTCGTGGTCTGGGCGGTGTTCTATGCGTCGGCTCTGCGGTTTTTCATTCCAAGGGTGCAGAGACGATCCAAGGCGCGGGCGGGGGCACGGACGCATGTGACCGGGCAGGTGGTGGATATCTATTCCAACATCGCCGCAGTCAAGCTGTTTGCCCGCGATGCCGACGAAGACAGCGCGACACGCGCAGCGCTTGACGCATACCGGGATCGGTCGCTGGAATTCGGCACCTTGTCGGCGGTGTTCCGTATGGTCCTTATGACGCTGGGCGGCATGTTGCCTCTGTTCGCGATCCTTGGCGCGCTGTGGCTGTGGAGCAGGGGAAATGCCACGGCGGGTGACATTGCCATGGTCGCGATGATCACCACGCGCCTGTCCATGCTGACCAACCGGCTTGGCCGGGTTGCCATGTCGATCTTTACCAATATCGGCGAGGTCGAGGACGGGATCGGCACGCTGACCCCTGTACATGCGATCACCGACCGGCCCCATGCGCAAGACAGCGCGCCGCGCGGGCCGATCCATTTCGACACCGTGACATTCGGTTATGGCCGCGCTGCCCGCGCGCTGAGCGCATTTGACCTGAAGATAGCCGAAGGCGAAAAGGTGGCGCTGGTCGGTGCGTCCGGTGCCGGTAAATCGACGGTCGTGTCGCTTCTGTTGCGGCTCTATGACGTGGAGAACGGGCGGATCACGCTGGACGGGACCGACATTCGGGACATCACGCAGATCGCGCTGCGCAAGGATATTTCCGTCGTGCGTCAGGAAACCTCGATGTTCAACCGCTCCGCGATGGAGAACATCCGCTACGGCAGGCCCGAGGCTACGGATGACGAAGTGTTCGAGGCAGCGCGCCGCGCCTCTGCGCATCATTTCATTCTTGGTCTCGTCGATCACAAGGGACGTACCGGTTATGCCGCGTATCTGGGCGAACGGGGGGTCAAGCTGTCTGGTGGACAGCGGCAGCGCATCGCCCTGGCCCGTGCGATCCTCAAGGATGCACCAATCCTCGTTCTGGACGAGGCAACCAGCGCGCTGGACAGCGAGGTCGAGGCTGAGATCCAGTCGGCATTGGACGCGGTGATGCAGGGCAAGACCGTTTTGGCCATTGCGCACCGCCTGTCCACCATCGCCAGCATGGACCGGATCGTGGTGATGGATGACGGGCGAATCGTCGAGATTGGCACTCATGACGCGCTTTTGGCCAAGGGCGGGCTTTATGCGCGCTACTGGGATCGGCAGTCTGGCGGCTTTATCGGGTCCGAGGCGGCGGAATAGCTCTCGACCAGCGCTGCTGGCTGAGGCACAAGCCGCGCCATGACAACAGTAAAGATCAAACGACTGGGCCATCTGGGCGACGGCATTGCCGACGGGCCGATCTATGTGCCTGCCGCGCTTCCCGGAGAAGTGGTGAGCGGCGTTCTGGACGGGGACCAGTTGCGCGATCCCAAGATCGACACACCTTCGGACAATCGGGTGAAACCGCCTTGCAGCCATGCGCGATCCTGCGGCGGATGCCAGTTGCAGCATGCCTCCGACGCGTTTGTCACTGATTGGAAGCGCGATGTGGTGCGGCAGGCTTTGGCCGCCCACGGGATTGCCGTTGACCTGGGCCCGCCGATCACGTCGCCGCCGAGATCGCGGCGTCGGGCCACCTTTTCGGTTCGGCGTACCAAGAAGGGTGCGTTGGCCGGGTTTCACATGAAGGCGTCGGACACGGTCATCGCCGTTCCGAATTGCCAGCTCGTGCATCCTGACCTGAGCGCGGCCCTTCCCATGGTCGAGGCGCTGGGCGTGCTGGGTGCGTCGCGCAAGGGCGAATTGTCGGTGCTGCTGACCCGTACCGATACCGGGTTGGACGTGTCCGTCACCGGCGGCAAGGAACTGGATGTGGCGCTGCATCAGGCGCTGTCCGAACTGGCGCGCGAGCACGACCTTGCCCGAATCGCGTGGGATGGCGAGATCGCGCTGCAACGTCGCGCGCCGGTTCTGCGCGTTGGACCTGCCGATCTGACACCGCCACCGGGGGCGTTTCTGCAAGCCACCAAAGAAGGCGAGACCGCGTTGATCGACGCGGTCAAACAGGCTCTGACAGGGGCCAAACGCGTGGCAGACCTGTTTGCAGGCTGTGGGACATTCGCGCTGCCACTGGCAAAAGACGCGCTGGTTCACGCGGTCGAGGGTGACCGCGACATGGTCAACGCGCTGGACCAGGCGTGGCGCAATGCCGACGGGCTCAAGCGGATCACCCACGAGGTGCGCGACCTGTTCCGCAATCCGATCTTGCCCGAGGACCTGACGCGGTTCGATGGGGTCGTGATCGATCCGCCGCGCGCCGGGGCGGCCGCACAGGTCGAAGAGCTGGGTCGGTCCAGCGTTCCGCTGATCGCCCATGTTTCGTGCAGCCCCGCCAGTTTTGCGCGGGATACCGCCACGTTGATCCGGGCGGGCTATGACCTTGAATGGGTCCGGGTGGTTGATCAGTTCCGCTGGTCCACCCATGTGGAACTGGTGGCGCTTCTGCGTCGGAACAAGTGAAGAGGCAGCGCAATGCGCAACAGTGTGGCCGCGTTTATCGAGCGGGATTTGTTCACGAATTTCATCATCGCGGTGATCCTGTTCAACGCGATCCTGTTGGGGATGGAGACATCCGACGTGATCATGGCCCGCTTTGGACCGCTGATCCTTGCGCTCGATTTCGTTTGCCTGATGATCTTCGTGGTGGAAATCGGGCTGAAGCTGTTTGCCTATGGCTGGCGGTTCTTCAAGAGCGGGTGGAACCTTTTCGACTTTTTCATTGTCGGCATCGCGCTTGTCCCCGCGACCCAAGGCTTTTCGGTGCTTCGGGCGCTGCGCGTCCTGCGTGTCCTGCGCGTCATCTCGGCGGCACCGCGACTGCGCCGGGTGGTCGAAGGCTTCATCACCGCGTTGCCGGGCATGGGCAGCGTGTTCCTGTTGATGGCGCTGATCTTTTATATCGGTGCGGTGATGGCCACGAAGCTGTTTGGTGACGGGTGTGCCGACCTGATGATCGCTGCCTGCACGGAACAAAGGCATGCTGATTTTCTGCTCTGGTTCGGAGATCTCGGCCGGTCAGCCTATTCCCTCTTCCAGATCATGACGCTCGAATCTTGGTCGATGGGCATTGTGCGCCCGGTGATGGAGATTTTCCCATGGGCCTGGGCGTTTTTCGTGCCGTTTATCATGGTCACGACTTTTGCGGTGGTGAACCTGCTGGTCGGTCTGATCGTGAACTCGATGCAGGACGCGCATGCGGAGGAATCGAACGTAAAGACCGATGCCTATCGTGACGAGGTTCTGGCGCGGCTCGAATCGATCGAAAAGCGGTTGGATCAGCGGTAAGTCGCCGTCGGCGGGTCACGCTTTCGTTTTCCCGTTCGTCCGGTTGTCTGGTAAGGTGTGAAAAAACAAACCGGGCAGTTCCATCACATGTTGAGAATCTTGTGTCTTTTGGCGCTTTTTCTGGGCCTTACGGCCTGCGGAAAGTTTCCAACCTATACCGGCCCAGAGGTGACTCGGGTTGTTGTGCAGAAAGCGGACCGCAAGATGTACCTGTTGCATCACAACGCGATCCTGAAATCCTATGATGTCGGCCTGGGCTTCGCGCCCGAAGGCCACAAGCAGGTCGAAGGCGATGGCCGCACACCTGAAGGCGAATACACGATCGACCGCCGCAATCCCAACAGCGCCTTCTACCTGTCCATCGGGATCGATTATCCCCGCGCACGCGACATCGAATATGCCCGCAGCATCGGAAAATCTCCTGGAGGCGACATCTTTATTCACGGGCGTCCTTGGGCGAACCGCAAGGGTGGACGCGACTGGACATGGGGCTGTATCGCCGTGACCAATCGCGAGATGCGCGAGATTTATTCGATGGTGCAGAACGGCACGCCGATCACCATCAACCCCTGATGGTCGGGAAACCGGACGCTCCGTGGTTTAAGACGGAGCGTTCACCGGGGTGAAGCCAGTATCTTCAGGCGTTGCCAAGATAAGGTTCCACCAGATCTTGCCGTTCGATTCCTGAAACCACGAAAAGCCCATTTCGCGGGCGGTCGGATCAAGAATCACGGTGCGCGTGTTCGGCGCTTCCATCCAAGCGCCCAGCGTTTCGAGCTCTGTCTCATAGGTCTCGGAAATCGCTTCGCCGACCAGACGACCGTTGTATCCGGACCGTTGGATGCGGGTGATCGGGGATGAGCCATCAGACCCGAAGTGCCACGGGCGGTTTTGCACGCTCATGTCTCGGGCATGTGTGGCTGCGGCTGCGTTCAGTCTTGCATTGAGTTCAATCGCAGGCGCACCGGAGGCTTGCCGCAGTGCGTTGATCGCATCGAGCATCCGGAACTGGATGCGGGCGGTATCGCCCGGACCGATGCGGTAAAGCCGGGGAAGCGGTTTTCCATCCGGCCCAAGCGTCGGCGCGGGTGGCGCGCCAGCGCAGGCGGTCAGCGCCATCGCTACAGCACCCAAAAGGAAAGTCGAACGCTTCATCATCGGTCACCCATGTTTGATCGTATGCGGGCTTAGCCTCTGTCATAGGCGGGATCAAACACACAAAGCCGAGATTTGCCGATATGACATTCCTTTGAATTGCGACTGAGGCATCGACGCCATATACAGTCGACAGAATGTTTCACATCCTTTTGCACAGGAAGAGGCCATAAAATGGCAAATAACCCGCGTTTTCCAGTGAACCGCCGTAGTTTTCTGGCAGGCACTGCAGCTTTTGTCGCGACGCCCGCTATCGCGCAAGACGTGAATGACGAGTCCACCGTCGAATTCGAGAGCGACATTTCGCGCATCACGCGCCGAAATATCTCGAGCTTCCGGACGCTCGACTGGCAGCCCTATTTCAGCAGCCTCACGAATGGAGCGATTCTTGTCGATATTGATTCGCGGGCGTTGCACTACTGGCAGGAGAACGGAAATTACCGGCTTTATCCCTCTTCTGTGCCTCTGACCGACGACCTGACCCGCCGTGGTCGGACTGAGGTCGTGCTCAAGGATCCCGAGCCGGATTGGCGCCCGACGCCGTCGATGAAAATCCGCAATCCCGAATGGCCGGATTACGTTCCGCCGGGCCCGGACAACCCTCTTGGTACCCGAGCGCTGCACCTGAGCTGGACCTATTACCGTATTCACGGCACGCATGACACGCGTAAGATCGGGCGTCGTTCCTCGAATGGATGCATCGGTCTTTACAATGAGCATATCGAAGAACTTTACGAGCTTGCACAAGTTGGCACGCAGGTGTTGCTAATTTGACGACAAGCTGTCGAAGCAGGAAAGTTGTGGGATAAGATAGGTTTGCATTTGACTCAATATACTGGTTAGAGAGTCATACGAGGTAAGTCTTGGGTGCCTGTCGTGTAGCGTTTGCGCGCGCCGACATGCAAATATCTGGAGGTTAATATGAAGAAACTCGTTCTCGCCGCTGCATTTGCTGGCGCTGCAACATCAGCTTTTGCTGCTGGCCACGAAGGTGGCAAGATGGCTAAGGGCGACGTGGTAATGGAGCCGGTCGTTGTGGTTGAAGAAGCTCAGGCAAGCTCTTCTTCCGCTGGCATCATCATCCCGCTGGTCCTGATTGCTCTGTTGGCTGCAGCTGCAGCTGATTGATCTACGGCAGATCAAGCTAACGAAAAAGGCGGTGCATCAGCACCGCCTTTTTTGTTTTCGGAAACACGGCTCAGCCGCGTTTGCACCACGCTTAGTCAAGCCAGCCGTTCAGATTCTCTTCGATCACCGCCGACAGCGCCTTGATATGCGCATCGTCATCGTTGAGGCAGGGAATGTAGGTGAAGTGCTCACCACCCGCTTCTTCGAAGCTTTCCTTGATCTCTTCGTTGATCTCTTCGAGCGTTTCAATGCAGTCGGCCGAGAACGCAGGCGCGCAGACAGCAATGTTCTTTTTGCCGTCTTCCTCGGCCAGCCGAGCGACCTCTTCGACGGTGTAGGGCTTGAGCCATTCCTCGGGGCCGAACTTGGACTGGAAGGTCGTTGCGATTTCCGTGTCTTCCCACCCAAGCCGCTCTTTCAAGAGGCGCGTCGTCTTCTGGCACTGGCAATGGTAGGGATCACCCTCGAGCAGGTAGCGCTTCGGCACACCGTGATAGGAACATACAAGGATGTCCGGCCGTGTTTCTAGCTTGGCATAGGCGCGTTCGACCGACTGTGCCAAGGCCTCGATATAAAGCGGATGCTGGTAATAGGGATCAACGGTCCGCACCGAAGGCTGCCATTTTTCGTCCATCAGAACGCGAAAGAACTGGTCATTCGCGGTTGCAGATGTCGCGCCTGCGTAATGCGGATAGAGCGGAAAGAACAGGATCTTGCGGCACCCGGCATCGATCATCTTGCGGACTTTCGACTTGGTCGAGGGATTGCCATAGCGCATGCAGAAATCGACCATCACCTGATCGCCGTACCGGTCCTGCATCGTTTTGGTGATCTTGGCGGTCTGGTCCTTTGTGATCGTCATCAAGGGACTTTCGCCCTGTTCCTCGTTCCAGATCGACTTGTACGCCTCACCAGAGCTGAACGGACGTTTGGTCAGGATGATGAGCTGCAACAGCGGCTGCCAGAGCCATGGGCTGTAATCGATGACGCGGCGGTCCGACAGGAACTCGTTCAGGTACCGGCGCATTGGCCAATAGGTGTAGTGGTCTGGCGTGCCGAGATTGGCAAGAAGCACACCCACCTTTTCGGCGGCCACCTTCGGGTGATCGGTCGGGGCATGGGTGGGGCGCTGAGCGGTCTTTGTGGCATCCAACATCGGGTCTGCATCCTTGGTCGTTTAGCGGCCTAACTAACCTCTATCGGGGTCAGGTCAATCTTTGAGCGGTCTTTCCACCGTGTTCAGGACATCCGCAAGTCTTTGCGACGCAGATCCGGGCCGCAAGGGCTTTGGTTGCGACGCATCGGGTGCCCATCCGGTCAGCGTGATCATCTCGAACGTGGCGGTCACGCGACCGTCGCTGTCGGAATAGGCATCTGAATAGAGCTTCATCGCCCGAAGAAATACATCCCTGCGGGTCGCTGTCCTGATCCGCGCGGTCATGGCGTTGGTTTCGCCCATGGCGCGCAGATCGTGCATCAGGTGCAGAGGTGTCGCGTAGCTGGTCCTCAGAATCGCGCTGTCCGCGACGGGCAAGGCCATGCCCGCCCGTTGCAAAAGCGCGCCAAGATCGCGAATCTCTCCCATAGGGGCTATGCGCGGCGACAAGCCTCCGGTGATCTCGATCTCGGCCTGGCCCAGGGCCGCGCGCAATTCATGCAGCGTCTGACCGCCAAGCGCCAGCACCAGCAGCAATCCATCGGGTTTGAGGGCGCGGCGGCACTGGATCAGCTGACCCACCGGATCGTTTGCCCAATGCAGCGCCATTGCATGCACAACCAAGTCGAACGTGGCTTCGGTCAGATCCAGAACCTCGTCATCGGCAGTGATATGCGCGTCAGGGTATTTCGTTCGCCACAGATCGGGAAAAGGGGTCACGATCGCCGGGGCGGTAAAGGTTTTGTTAACCAAGGCCAGACGATCCTGCACGTCGGCCATGGCCTCTTCATGAAGGAACAGCGCCGGGTTGGCCCGCGCGCGATCACGGTGCCGGGTCAGTGCAAGCCGATCAGTAAGGACAGGAGTTTCGGACATGAGCGGCAGATAGGATGCTGCGTAAAGGATTGCAAACCGCGTTGCGCATGATCTACCCGCCCCGGTGTCTTGGCTGTGGCGGTCTTGTGCAACAGGACAACGGACTTTGCGCCAGTTGCTTTGCCGAAACGCCTTTTATTTCGGGCCTCGTCTGTGACCTCTGTGGAACTGCGTTGCCGGGACAGTCGGATATTGCTGTCCATTGCGACGACTGCCTGTCCATCGGGCGACCGTGGTTGCAGGGTCGTGCGCCGCTTCGATACGAAGGTGTGGCGCGACGGTTGGTTCTGGGGCTCAAACACGGTGACCGACATGAAATCTTGGATATGGCTGCCGACTGGATGGTTGGAGCGCTCCCGCCGGACATACCTGCCGATACCGTTGTCGTTCCCGTGCCCTTGCACCTGCTGCGTCTGCTGTCGCGGCGCTACAATCAGTCAGCGTTGCTGGCCCAAGCCATTGCGCGACGACTGGATCTTAGGTTTTGCCCCGACATCCTGATCCGCAAGCGGCGCACGGCCTCGCTTGACGGGAAATCCCGGGATGCCCGTTTCGCGGAACTGTCCGATGCAATCTCGGTGAGGGGAAAACATGCCGCGCAACTCACGGACAGGCCCGTTCTGCTGGTTGATGACGTGATGACCTCGGGTGCGACGCTGGCGGCCTGTGCCGTGGCCTGTCAGTCCGCACAGTGCCGCGAGATTTATGTCACCGTTCTGGCACGCGTTGCAAAGGCGGCTTAAATCCCCGACACTCACTCAAGGGGAACAAACATGCCGAATATCGAAATCTACACATCGCCGCTTTGTGGTTTCTGCCATGCTGCGAAACGACTGCTAACCCAGAAAGGGGCAACCTTTACCGAGATTGACGTGCTGTCCCATCCTGACCGCAAGCCCGAGATGATCGAGCGCGCGAATGGCGGGCGCACCGTGCCGCAGATCTTCATCGGGGAAACCCATGTCGGCGGGTGCGATGACCTGTTCGCGCTTGACCGCGCGGGCAAGCTCGATCCGATGCTCGCGGCCTGACACAGATGCGCGCGGCGTTGCTTCAACTCACCTCGTCGGATGATCCGGTGGAGAACCTGCGCGTGACGACAGAGCTTGTCCGCGAGGCAGTGTCTGACGAGGCCGAGTTCGTTCTCACGCCAGAGGTGACGAATTGCGTCAGCACCAGCCGCAGCCACCAGCGCGGCGTTCTTGTACATCAGGACGAAGATGCCACGCTTGCCGGGCTACAGGACGAAGCCGCACGTCTTGGCGTCTGGCTTTTGATCGGGTCGCTGGCGCTCAAGGCCGAGCCTCCGGAAGAGCGGTTCGTGAACCGGTCCTTTCTGATCGCGCCCGATGGCACGATTGCCGCGCAATACGACAAGCTACACATGTTCGACGTTCAGGTGACCGAGGAAGAGACATTCCGCGAATCCGCGGGCTTTGCGCCGGGTGAGCGCGCGGTTCTTGCCAAGACCCCATTTGGGACGGTTGGTCTGACCGTGTGTTACGACGTGAGGTTTCCATATCTGTACCGAGCACTTGCGCAGGCTGGCGCCGAGATCCTGACTGTTCCAGCGGCGTTTTCACCCGCGACGGGTCCGATGCATTGGGAACCGCTGCTCCGCGCGCGGGCGATCGAGACCGGATGTTTCGTTCTGGCATCGGCGCAGGTTGGCCAGCACGCAGCCAGCACGGGCAAGCCGCGCACAACGCATGGGCATTCGCTGGCCGTTTCGCCCTGGGGCGAGGTGCTTTTGGATGCCGGGGATCGGCCGGGGGTGCATCTTGTTGACCTCGACCTGTCGCACGTGGCACAAGCACGACATAAAATTCCGTCTTTACAACATGATAGAGAATTCTCGGGCCCTTGATGACCGACAGCAGCCCCCTTGCCATTTCGCTTTTCAGTGAATTGCTGACCGCGGATCAGTTGCTGCGGAACCGGTTGACGCGGGTGCTGCCGAACAAGATGGAAATCTCGCATTTCTCGGTGTTGAACCAATTGGCGCGGGGCGGGTCGGAAAAGACGCCGGCCCAATTGGCCAAGGCGTTCCACGTGACGCGCGGTGCAATGACCAACACCTTGGGTAAGCTCGAGGCGTCGGGCTATGTGCATATCCGTCCCGATTGGGACGACGCGCGCCGCAAGCAGGTGTCGATCAGCCCAGCGGGCCTCGCTGCGCGGGATGCCGCGATAGCCGCGATCACGCCCCTGATCAACGAGATGGTTCAGGAACTCGGCGAGACCAAGGTGCGCGCCGCGATCCCGGTGTTGCGGGAATTGCGGGTGAAGCTGGAAGAGCCGGACAACCGGGGTTGAGCGCGGCTTGTCCTACATCGGTTTCAGGGCGGCCGTGACGTAATTCACGCTCAGGTCCCGGTCAGACAGGCTCCAGCGCCACGACACCGGATTGAACTGGAATCCTTTGCGATCCACCGGATCAAGCCCGGCCTGACGCAGAAGGGCGTATAATTCGTCGGGCGTGATGAACTTGGCCCAGTCATGCGTACCTTTCGGCAGCCAGCGCATGACGAATTCCGCACCGACAATAGCGGCAGCAAAGCTTTTGGCGTTGCGGTTGATGGTCGAACACAGATGCAACCTACCGGGTTTCAAAAGACGTTGGCAGGCGGTCAAGTAGGCTTGGGGGTCGGCGACATGTTCGACGACTTCCATGTTCAGGATGACATCGAACACCTCGCCCGCATCCGCCATCGCCTCGGCCGTCGTGTGACGGTAGTCGATGTCGAGCCCGGACTGTTGCGCATGGGCGCGCGCCACGGGAATGTTGCTCCCGCCTGCGTCGACACCGACGACAGTTGCTCCCAGCCGCGCCATCGGCTCGCAGAGCAATCCTCCACCGCAGCCGATGTCCAGAATGCGCAACCCGGTGAACGGCACCGCGTGCGAGAGATCGCGGTCAAATTCTTCGGCGATTTGGGTGGTGATATAGTCCAGCCGAACCGGGTTCATCATGTGCAGCGGCTTGAACTTGCCACTGGGATCCCACCATTCGGCAGCCATCGCTTCGAACTTGGCGATTTCGGATGGATCGACGGTTGTCGTGGCTGTCACGAGACTTTTCCCCATGGTCTTTTGGTAATTGGTGCCAATATAGATTGTGTATGGATAAATTCTCGAGCCAAAAGCGCGCAGTGCAATACCTTTATCCCCCCATCGATCCCTACGACCAGCGCATGCTGTCGGTCGGGGACGGGCACAGTGTGTATGTGGAACAATGCGGGGCGGAAAACGGGATTCCCGTGATCGTGCTGCATGGCGGGCCGGGCGGCGGATGCAGCCCGTCGATGCGTCGCTACTTTGATCCCAAAGTGTTTCGCGTCGTGCTGTTCGACCAGCGCGGTTGTGGCCGGTCGCGTCCTCATGCCAGCGTAAGTAATAACACGACATGGGATCTGGTTGCCGATATCGAACTGATCCGGACAACTCTGGGTATCGATCAATTCATCGTCTTCGGCGGAAGCTGGGGCGCCACGCTGGCGCTGATCTATGCGATCAGCCATCCTGAGCATGTGCGCCACCTTGTCCTGCGCGGCGTGTTCACGATGACCAAGGTTGAATTGGACTGGTTCTACGGCGGCGGTGCAGGTCAGTTCTGGCCGGAAACCTGGGCGCGGTTTGTCGACATGATCCCGGAAGACGAGCGCGACGACCTGATCGCCGCCTATCACCGGCGGTTGTTCTGCGGCGACCTGCGCACCGAAACGCGGTTTGCGCGGGCGTGGTCGGCTTGGGAAAACGCCTTGGCGTCCGTTTATTCAAGCGGGTCAGGCGGGGAATCTCCGGGTGACTACGCGCGGGCCTTTGCCCGGCTCGAGAACCATTACTTCATCAATAACGGGTTTCTCGAAAGCGATGGCTGGATTCTGAACAACATGGACCGCCTGTCGGGCATTCCCGGAGCGATCGTTCAGGGGCGGTATGACATGATCTGCCCACCCGTCCGGGCATGGGAATTGGCACGGGTTTGGCCCGACTGTGACCTGCGCATGGTGCGCAATGCCGGGCATGCCCTATCAGAGCCCGGTATCAGCTCAGAGCTTGTCCGGATAATGGACACTATTTCAACATCTTAGGAATTGACCGCTATTTGATGTTTACACGTGGTCCCGGCTGGTTAACGTATGCAGACGAGGGGAACCAAGGTTAAACCAAAAGTTGCAATCGGTTATTCGCATCATTCTACAGCGGCTTGGGCTCGGGCTTCTTACACTATTCGTCGTGTCCATCGTCATTTTCACGGCTGTGAACATGCTTCCGGGGGATTTCGCGCAGGCCATTCTGGGGCAGGGCGCGACACCCGCCGCCGTCGAATCGATCCGCCGCGATCTGGGTCTCGATCAGCCGCCGATCACCCGGTACTTCCAATGGCTTGGCGGCGCGTTGCAGGGTGATCTTGGAAATTCGTTTGCGCAGGCCAATTTTGCCAGCTTCGTCGGTGCAGACAGTGGCGTGCGCACGACAGTCGCTCAACAGATCGCCCCGCGGTTCGAGAACACGATGTTCCTTGCGGCAGTGACCGCCTGCATCGCGGTACCCGTCTCTCTCGTGCTGGGCATCCTTGCTGCTCTTTTCCGAAATTCGATTTTTGACCGGGCAACCAATGTCACCACGCTGACTTCCATCTCGTCGCCTGAGTTCTTTCTCGCCTACGTGCTGATCCTGTTTCTTGCAGTGCTGAACCCGGTCCTGCCGTCGCTCTCGAATATCTTCGAGGGTATGTCCTTCGGAGAGCGGCTGGAAAAGACGCTGCTGCCTGCGCTGACCCTGACTCTTGTGGTCACGGCGCATATGATGCGCATGACGCGGGCCGCGATCATCAACCTGCTGGCGTCACCCTATATCGAGATGGCGCGGCTCAAGGGCATGTCCCCGATGCGGGTGATCGTCAAGCACGCGTTGCCCAACGCGCTGGCGCCGATCATCAACGTCATAGCTTTGAACCTAGCCTATCTGATCACCGGCGTGGTCGTGGTCGAAGTGGTGTTTGTCTATCCGGGCATCGGCCAATTGTTCGTGGACAGCGTAAAAATCCGGGACATCCCTGTTGTGCAGGCCTGCTGCCTGATCTTCGCGGCAGCGTATATCCTACTCAATCTCACAGCGGACATCATGTCGATCCTGTCTAACCCGCGTCTGAGGCATCCGAAATGAGCACGCTGATGACACTGGCCCTGATCTTGCTGGGCATCGCGGCAGGCGGTTGGGTCTTGCGTTTTGCCGGTCAAAAGGCGACGGGCAATGCCCCGGTGTTTCGCGACATGCCTTTTGCCGTGGCTTTTGGCTATGTGCTGGGCGCGTGTCTGTTGGTCTTTTCCATCTGGTATTTCTTCCAGCCTACCGTGACCGAAGCGGGTACGCCGAATGCCGGTGTGGTGTTCTTCAGATGGGCCGTTCAATTCTTCATCGTCGCAACAATCGCGGCCTTCCTGTTTCGCGCATTGGGCCGGATCGTGGGTACTAAGTTCAGCAAGAAAATGTTCCGCCAGATGCCGCTCACCGCGAGCTTTGGGCTTCTGGTTGTAATCATCTATGCCTTCACCGCGATCTTTGCCGCATGGCTTGCGCCGCATGGACAAGAGGCGATCTTTGCAAGCGTCAATGTCCTGCCCGGTGGCAACGCGGCGACGGGGGGCGATCCGCTACATCCTCTCGGCACCGACCAGATCGGGCGCGACCTGCTCAGCCGGCTGATCTATGGCGCGCAGAACACTGTTGGGATCGCGTTCGTCACCACCTGTCTGGCGTTCTTTCTGGGCGGGTCACTGGGTTTCCTCGCGGCAACGCTGCAGGGCTGGCTGGATCAGGTTCTCAGCCGCGCCGTCGATGTGTTGATGGCCATCCCGTCGCTGATCTTTGCGCTGCTGTTGATGACAATCGCCAGCGCATGGGCCGGGTCTGAACGGTGGCTGCTGACGGTCTATATGATTCTCATCATCGCGGTGATCGACAGTACACGGGTTTTCCGTCTTGCGCGGGCGGTGGGTCTGAACATCGTCGTGATGGATTACATCGAAGCGGCCAAGCTGCGCGGTGAAGGTATGTCGTACCTGATCTTCAAGGAAATCCTGCCCAACGCCACGGCGCCTCTGTTGGCCGAATTCGGTCTGCGGTTCTGTTTCGTCTTCCTGACCATTGCATCGCTGTCCTTCCTCGGTGTCGGCATCCAGCCACCCCTCGCGGATTGGGGCACCATGGTGCGCGACAGCGCGCAGTTCATCAACTTTGCGGCGTTTTCACCGCTTACCGCTGCCTTGCCACTGTTGGCTGCTGGCGCGATTGCCTTGCTGACGGTTGGCGTCAACTTCGTGGTGGACTGGATGCTGCACCGAAGCTCGGGGCTCAAGGAATGAGCGCGCTGGTCGAAATCCGCGACCTCTGGATCGAGGGGCGCAGCGATGAGACGTGGTCTCCGATCATCAACGGCGCTAGCCTGTCGCTTAACAAGGGCGAGGTTCTGGGTCTGATCGGGGAATCCGGTGCCGGGAAGTCGACGCTCGGGCTGGCCGCGATGGGGTTCACCCGCGATGGTGTGCGCATTTCCAAGGGAACGGTCCTGTTCGACGGGGTCGACCTGACACTGGCGTCGGCGTCGACGAAACGAGAGCTGCTGGGCAAACGGATCGCCTATGTCGCGCAATCGGCTGCGGCCAGCTTTAACCCTGCGCACAAGCTGATGGACCAGCACACCGAAGGCCCGGTGCAGCACGGTGTCATGTCGCGTGCCGAAAGCGTCAAGGACGGGATCGAGCTGTATCGTCGTCTACGGCTTCCCAATCCCGAAGAGATCGGATTCCGCTATCCGCACCAGGTGTCCGGTGGTCAACTTCAACGCGCGATGACGGCTATGGCGATGTCTTGCCGTCCTGACCTGATCATCTTTGATGAACCGACCACGGCTCTGGACGTGACCACGCAGATCGAGGTGCTGGCGTCGATCCGCGATATTGTCGAACAGTTCGACACCGCTGCGATCTACATTACCCATGATCTAGCGGTGGTTGCGCAGATGGCGGATCGGATCAAGGTTCTGCTCAAGGGAGACGAGGTCGAAGAGGCCGACACCCGCATGATGCTGACCCATCCGAAAGAGGACTATACCAAGAGCCTCTGGGCTGTGCGCGCCTTCGAGCGGCCGCAGAAACCCGCTGTTCACACCAGCGCAACCCCCGTTGTGTCGGTTCAGAACGTGTCAGCGGCTTACGGCAAAATTAATGTGCTCCATGATGTCAGTTTCGACATTCACGAAGGCCGCACTGTTGCTGTTGTGGGCGAATCCGGGTCGGGCAAATCCACCACCGCGCGCTGCATCACCGGGTTGCTGCCGCCCTCAAAGGGCGTGATCCAGTTCGATGGGCAATCGCTGCCGCCAAATTACAAGCAACGCAACAAGGACCAGTTGCGGCAGGCGCAGATGATTTACCAGATGGCCGACACCGCTTTGAACCCACGCAAGACGGTGGGCGAGATCATTGGCAGGCCCGTGCAGTTCTACATGGGCCTGAGCGGCAAGCAGAAGCGCCGCCGCGTCGAAGAGCTGTTGGACGAAATCGAAATGCCGGCGGCCCAGTATTTCGACCGCCTGCCGTCAGAGCTTTCGGGTGGCCAAAAGCAGCGGATCGGCATTGCCCGTGCGCTTGCCGCGGAGCCGAAGTTCATTATCTGCGATGAAGTGACAAGCGCGCTCGATCAACTGGTGGCCGAAGGCATTCTCAAACTGCTTGCGCGGCTTCAGGATGATCTCAAACTCAGCTACATGTTCATTACCCACGATCTTGCGACGGTCAAAGCCATCGCTGACGAGGTGGTGGTGATGAAAGACGGTGAGGTGGTGGAGCAGGGACCGAAGCGCGACATGTTCACGCCCCCGCACCATCCATACACCGACCTATTGCTCAGCTCCGTGCCTGAAATGGATCCGGACTGGCTAACAAATCTGCTCAACGAGCGCGGAGTTGATAACATCGGCGATGCAGCTGTTGATAAGATGTCATGAGAATCGGTTCATGAAGAACCATCAGGCGGCCTGAGACCGCTATCAATCACAGGGAGACGATGATGACTCGCATTTCAAGACGTGGACTACTTCGAACCGGCGCTGCTGCCGGTGTTCTGGCGGCCAGCGGCCTGCCGGTCTTTGCCCAGGCAAAGCGGGGCGGACGCCTCCGTGTCGGTCTCAATGGGGCAAACACCTCGGATAGCTGGGACGGGCGCACCCATTCCGACCTGTACATGATCGCGTCCGCTCAAGGCGCGGTGTTCGACAGCCTGACCGAAATCGCGGCGGATGGATCACTGATCGGTGAGCTTGCGACCGATTGGGAAGCGACGCCCGACGCCAAGACATGGACCTTCAACCTCCGCCAAGGTGTGACATTCCATAACGGCAAGCCGTTCGGCGCGGATGATGTGATCGAATCCCTGCAACTGCACGTCGCTGAAGGTGCGAAATCTGCGGCTCAGCCGATCGTCGCTGCCATCAGCGAGATGAAGAAAACCGGTGAGCATCAGGTCCAGTTTACCTTGGAGGCCGGAAACGCCGACTTCCCCTACCTGATGTCCGACTATCACCTGCTGATTTATCCGGCGGGCCAGATCGAAGAAGCGATTGCCAAGGGGATCGGCACAGGGCTCTACGAAGTGACGTCGTTCGAACCGGGTGTTCGCATGACCGCACGTCGCGTCGACAGCCACTACAAGGGCGACAGTGCCGGCTTCTTTGAAGAGCTGGAATACATCGCGATCAACGATTCGACCGCGCGCATGAACGCGCTGATGACCGGTCAGGTTGATGCGATCAACCGGATCGACTTCAAGACCGAAGCCCTGCTGCGGGCCAATCCCATGATCCGCATTCAGGAAGTGACGGGTAACCAGCACTACACCTTCCCGATGCTGACCAAGGTCGATCCCTTCACCGATGTGAACGTGCGCCGGGCGCTCAAGTACGGCGTCAACCGTCAGGAGCTTGTCGACAAAATCCTGCTGGGTCACGGCAAGGCGGCCAATGACACGCCAATCGGACCCGCTAACCAGTATTTCCATGCCGAGATGGAGCCGCTGACCTACGATCTCGACAAGGCCAAGTTCTACCTCAAGGAAGCGGGTCTGACCGAGCTCAACATCGATCTCAACGTGTCGGACGCGGCCTTCAACGGTGCGGTTGACGCAGCACAGCTGTATCAGGCGTCGGCCAAAGGTGCGGGCATCAACATCAACGTGGTGCAGGAACCTGCGGACGGATATTGGTCAAACGTCTGGCTGAAAAAGCCGTTCTGTGCGTCCTACTTCTCGGGCCGTGCGACCGAGGACTGGATGTTTGCCACTGCCTATGAGGCCGGTGTGCCATGGAACGACAGCCAGTGGGACCAGCCGCGTTTCCAGGAGCTTCTGCTTTCGGCCCGTGCCGAGCTTGACAGCAACAAGCGCCGCGAGATGTATTTCGAGATGCAGCAGATCCTGCGCGACGATGGCGGCGTCATCATCCCGATGTTCGCCAATTATGTGCAGGCCCTCTCGACCAAGATCGCAACGTCCGAAACGGTCGGCAATCTTTGGCAGATGGACAATGGCCGGATGGCCGAGCGGTGGTGGATGGCATAAGCCTCCTCCCCGTCTGGAATAGGAAACGCCCCGCCGGATCGGTGGGGCGTTTTGCGTTTCAGCACTTACAGATGCGTGTCGTAGTCCGACACCAACAGGTGCAGCGGCGCCTCGTCTTCGTCGATATTGGAAAATCGTCCAATTGGCTGGTCAAAGATGTTGTCGGTCAGATCATCGTTCACCGTTGACACCTCGCCGATCAGGACATCGCCGTTTTCACCCCAGAACGCATGCCAGTTGTTCGGAAAAAGCGTCACTGATTCACCGGGAGCGAGCGCGAGATGCCCCCCCGCGGGCAGGTTGCGGATCATGCCGTCCACCATGACCGACACATCCGCGTCACGATCAATCCCACCCTCGTCGTTTGCCATGAACAGTTCGATCACAAGCGTGCCGCCACCACGATTGATGATATCCTCCACTTTCAGATCATGCCGGTGCATCGGGCTAAGTTGCCGGTCACGCGAGATCATGATCTTTTCCGCGTAGAGCATGGCGCTTTTCTGGCCCAGATCAGCACTCAGCCCATTTCTTGTGGTGAACAGGAAGAGACCCATGTCATCAAAGTCTTCCTTGCCATAGTCGGTAATGTCCCAGCCCATGCGCCGGGCTTTGATTTCCGCGTTGTCACACGCTCTTAGTGCGTCGGGCGACAGGTAGGCGAAGGGCGGCAAACTATAGCCGAACGACCGGATGAAGGCATCGCTTTCGCGCAGGATGTCGTTGATGCGGGACCGTTTCATGGGCGCCTCTCGGGTGATGATGGCGCTAACATAGCTGTCCGGATGCAAACGAGAAAGGCTCTTGTCACCCGGCCTCTCAGGTCAACGAGTAGCTTTGGACTAGAGCACGTAGCGGCTTAGATCGGCGGAACGGGTGAGCTCACCCAGATGCTTTTCGACAAAGTCTGCATCGACCGTAACCTGATCGCCTGTCCTGTCCGGTGCCTCGAAGCTGAGATCTTCGAACACGCGCTCCATCACCGTGTAAAGCCTGCGCGCACCGATATTCTCGACCGATTGGTTCACATCCGCCGCGATCTTGGCCAATGCCGCGATGCCGTCGTCCGTAAAGGTCACCGTGACCTCTTCGGTTGCCATGAGGGCGGTGTATTGCAGCGTCAGCGCATTGTCCGTTTCGGTCAGAATGCGCACAAAGTCTTCTTCGGTCAGCGCGCGCAGGTTCACCCGGATCGGCAGACGCCCCTGCAGTTCCGGGAGCAGGTCCGACGGTTTGGCGATGTGAAACGCACCGGATGCGATGAACAGAATGTGGTCAGTCTTGACCGGGCCATGTTTGGTGCTGACGGTCGTTCCTTCGATCAGGGGCAGCAGATCGCGCTGCACGCCTTCGCGGCTGACATCACCGCCACGGGTTTCCTGCCGCGCCGCAACCTTGTCGATCTCGTCCAGAAACACGATGCCATTCTGTTCCACGGCCTCAAGAGCCAGTTCCTTGACCTGCTCATCATCCAGCAACTTGTCCGCTTCTTCTGCGATGAGGGTGTCGTAGCTTTCGGCGACGGTCATCCGCTTGCGAACCGTCCGCCCAGAGAACGCCTTTCCGAACAGATCGCCCAGGTTCATCATCCCGGCACCACCGCCCATGCCCGGTTGACCGGGAATGTCCATCGTCGGGAAGGGGCTGGAGGTATCCTGCAGTTCAAGTTCGATGATCGTGTCGTCCAGCAGCCCATCCTTGAGCTTCTTTCTAAACATCTCGCGTGTGCCCTCGCGCGCGCCTTCTCCCGCAATGGCTTCGATCACACGCTCTTGGGCGGCCTCATGGGCCTTGGACTTGACGTCTTCGCGCATGTGCTCGCGGGTCATGGCGATGGCGGTATCCACCAGATCGCGGATGATCTGTTCGACATCGCGCCCGACATACCCGACTTCGGTGAACTTGGTCGCTTCGACCTTGATGAACGGCGCGCGGGCCAGCTTGGCCAGACGGCGGCTGATCTCGGTCTTGCCGACGCCGGTCGGGCCGATCATTAGGATGTTCTTGGGATACACCTCTTCGCGCAGATCATCGCTCAGCTGCTTGCGCCGCCACCGGTTGCGCAGCGCCACGGCGACTGCACGCTTGGCATCCTTCTGGCCAATGATGAAACGGTCCAGTTCAGACACGATTTCGCGGGGGGTGAGGTCGGTCATGGTGATTTCCTTCTCGGCAACTTACGCGCTGATCATCTCAACCGTCAGGTTGCCGTTGGTGTAGACACAGATATCCGCCGCAATCGCCATGGCAGCGCGGGCGATCTGTTCGGCGTCCTTGTCGCTGTTCATCAACGCACGACCGGCGGCCAGCGCATAATTGCCACCCGATCCGATTGCGGTGACGTCATGTTCGGGCTCAAGCACATCGCCTGCTCCGGTGATGACATAGAGGTCCCTGCCGTCGGACACGATCAGCATCGCTTCGAGTTTTTGCAGGTACTTGTCGGTGCGCCAATCCTTGGCAAGTTCGACGCTTGCACGCTGCAACTGCCCGGGTGTCGATTCCAGCTTGGTCTCGAGCCGTTCAAGCAAGGTGAACGCATCGGCGGTGGACCCCGCAAAGCCCGCAACAACATCGTATCCACCGGGGGAAATCCGCCGCACCTTGCGCGCGGTGCCCTTGATGACCGTCTGCCCAAGGCTGACCTGTCCATCCCCCGCAATCACGACCTTGCCGCCTTTTCGGACGCCGATGATCGTGGTGCCGTGCCAGCCGGGAAAGTCGTTGTCTGCCATGGGTCGTCCTTTTCGTCTTTGTTCCGATATGGGCCGATGCGTCAGATCACACAAGGCCTGCAACGCAAAACGCCCGGCACTGGCACCGGGCGTTGTACGGAATTTCTATTGAAATCAGATACTTTCGTCGATCCAGCCCTTCAGCGCGGCTTTGGGTGCAGCGCCGGTCTTGTTCGACACGACCTGACCATCCTTGAAGATGAACAGCGACGGGATACCGCGCACACCCATGGCCGCAGCCGAGTTCGGGTTGCTGTCGACATCGACCTTGGCGATCTTCACGGTCTCGCCATATTCGGCAGCCAGCTCTTCAAGAGCGGGGCCGATCTGTTTGCAGGGGCCGCACCATTCAGCCCAGAAGTCCACGACAACGGGGACGCTGGAATTCTTGACTTCGGCATCGAAGGTTTCATCGGTCACGGCGACGGTGGGCATTGGGGCTCTCCTTGCGGTTCAATCGCATGTGTCAGTCGATTGCCGAGACTATGTACCCTCGGCTGGGGCGTCAAGGTGGCGCGCTCTCACGAGAGCTTGTGTCACACTGTTTTCCGACAACGGCATATAGGTGGACGTGCGGGTCCAGAGGATACCTGTCTCGATGGTCTTGTCAGGGTAAATCTTGCGCAGCATGGCATGATAGGCCCCCATCTGGCGCAACAGCCCTTCGGGCACCTTGTCTTCGGTCTCGGGCACAGTGCGGTTGGTCTTGAAATCGACCGCAATGACGGAGTCATGCGACACCAGTAACCTGTCGATAACCCCGTGGAGTGCTGTGGTCGGGAACGCGTCAATCGTCGCGGTCACGGCAACTTCGGCAAGGGCGGTATCGTCAAAGAACGGGCACAATGATGGGTCGTCCAGAACCGCCATAGCCTCGGCCACCAGTTCACCGGCCATCGGGTGATCCGCCATAAGAGCATGTGCTGCCTGATGCCTGTCTGCCGGCGCGATTGCCGGCAGGGTTTCGAGCAGCAGGTGGATCAGGGTTCCCCGTTCCATCGCAACTTCGGTCAGGTCCCCATCCGCGCCTGCAAGCGCCTTGGCACCGCCCAGATCAGAGGGGCTCAGAACCTCTGCCGCCGGAGGAGGCGCGGGCGCAAGGGTTTCAAAGATCGCGGGCAGGACGGGGTCTGCAACCGGCGCGGACAGTGGCGCATCCGGGATCGCATCGGGCCATGCCATGTGATCGAGGCGCAATCCTTCGTCTGGCGCGTCATCCGCGAAATCAAAACCATGCGGCACGGCCCCGACAGCGTCCAAGGTTGCCTTGACGCGGTCATGCCAGCTTTCAGCGGTCTTGTCAGCAGTCCCGGCAGCTGCCACGACCAGCCATCGTTCCGCACGTGTCAGGGCCACATAAAGCAGCCTGTCCTTTTCCTCGTCTTCGGCCAGTCTTGCCTGCTCAAGCGCCGCACGTTGATACGCGGCGCGTGTCTTGTCCGACCCGCGCCAATGGGCGGACCCGTTCGCGCGCACAAACGCCTCCTTGCCGGATTGCGAGGCTTTCTTGTGGGTGTCCGGCAGGATGACGATGGGCGCCTCCAGCCCCTTGGCGCCGTGGATCGTCATGATCCGGATACGGGTACCCGCACTTTCCACCGTGCGCTTGATCTCGATATCGTCGGTTTCCATCCAGTGTAAGAACCCGGTCAGGCTGGGAATATCGGTCTGCTCATAAGCCAGCGCCTGGTTGAGCAGCGCATCTATCCCGTCCTCGGCCTCTTCTCCCAGGCGCCCGATCAGTTTCTGCCGCCCCTTGTGGCGGATCAGGACCCGCTCCAACAGATCATAGGGCCGCAGGAAATCCACCTGTCCCCGCAGGTCGTCCAATACGGTCATGACATCTGGAAATTCGGCTCTGCGCCTGCGCAACTCTTCCCAAAGGTGCGGTGACTTGCGCCGATGCGCGAGGTCGAAAATCGCCTGTTCGTCCAACCCGAAAAGCGGGGATCTGAGGGCGGAGGCCAGCGACAGGCTGTCCTCGGGTGTCGCAAGAAAGGCAAGCAGCGCGCGAAGGTCCTTGACCGCAAGTTCGGCCATCACCTTGAGCTTGTCCGCCCCAGCAATCGGCAGCCTGAGCGCCTTGCAGGCCTTGAGGATCTCGTGAAACAGTGTGCCGCGGCTCCGCACAAGGATCAGGAAATCCCCCGCATGAACGGCGCGCGCTTCGACGACGCCATCTTTCTCCCGGATCGGAATGGCGGTCTTGTCGTCAAGTGTCTGGTGGATGAATCGTGCGACGCGCTGGGCTAGGATCACGCTGTGCTGCGTTGGGCTGACGCGATCAACGGGCGTGTCCCAAGGCAGATCGTCGTCGTCTTTCTCGGCGGGTTCGATCAGTGGCCAGAGATCGACACGGCCCGGCATTTGTTCATGGAACGATATGTGGGTCTGATCCGGCAGGAACCCAGCCTTGTCCCGATCCTTGAACACGGTGTCGACAAGCCGAAGGATCGGCACCGACGACCGGAAGGAATAGCTGAGCTGCCCGTCCTGAAGCGGTGCCTCTGTCGCCTCCATCTGGTCGCGGAAGGCGGCGCGCATCGTGTCGAATTCGCGGGGATCGGCGCCTTGAAAGGAATAGATCGACTGCTTCTTGTCACCGACGACAAAGATCGTCCGCCTGACATCGTCCCGCGCCCCCGCACCCGACGTGAATTCCTGTGCCAGCTTGTTGATCACGTCCCATTGCGCAGGGCTGGTGTCCTGCGCCTCGTCCACTAGAATGTGGTCGATGCCGCCATCCAGCCGGTAGAGCACCCATTGCGCCTGTTGCCGGTCTGTCAGCAATGCGCGGGTGCGGGTGATCAGGTCGTCGAAATCCAGCCAGCCGCGCGATTGCTTGCTGTGCTCGTAGCGGCGCAGGAACACATCCGCGAAGCGATGGAGCGTGGCGTCCCGGTCGACCGCCTCGAGGGCCAGTCGTGTCTCGCGCGCTGCCTCGATCCGCTGGTACAGGTCTTCCAACCGGGTGACGTTTGCCGCCAAGGCGCCTTTGCGCAGCTTGACCGACGGTGGCAGCGATTTGCGCAACTCACCTTTCTGCGTGAAGACGATGGCCTCCAATGTCAGCAGCGCGTTGATCCCACCTGATTGAGCCTGCCCAATCGCGTCGGCCAGACCATTGTCCATGACCACGCCGGTGCGAAGATCAGGCACCAATCCAGCCAAAAATGCCAATTCGTCGCCTGGGAAAACCATTGAGACGAGACTGCTCAAGGTCTGGTGGGCTGCAATTCCGTAGCGCTGCAAAAGATCATCGCGGGACAGGGCGGGCGTGAACCCTTCGCGGTCTCCGACGATAGACTCTGCCAGTTTCTGAAGCGGCTCGTTCGATGCGATCCGTGCGATGTCCGCGATCAGGTCGGCATCGGCACCGCTGGCCATCTCATCAAGGATGTGTTCGCGCAGCAATTGCGCCGCGCGGTCGTCGATTTCCTGAAACTGTGGGCTGACACCGGCCTCGAGCGGGAACCGCCGCAGGATCGACGCGCAAAAGGCGTGAATGGTCTGGATGCGCAAACCGCCCGGTGTTTCGATGGCGCGGGCAAACAAGGTTCGGGCGCGGGACAGAAAGTCGGTGGTCAGCCGGTCCCGGTTTTCGCCCAATTCCAGCAACTGTTCGATCAGCGCATCATTGTCGAGCATCGCCCATTCGCCCAACCGCTTGAACAGGCGGTTCTGCATTTCGCTCGCGGCGGCGTTGGTGAAGGTCAGGCACAGGATATGTTCGGGGCGCGTGTCGCCCAAAAGCAGACGCGCCACGCGGTCGGTCAGAACGCGGGTCTTGCCCGATCCGGCATTGGCTCCAAGCCAGGTCGACGCCAAAGGGTCTGCGGCACGCACCTGTGCCTCGGTGGCTTCGTTGCGGATCATGTGAGCGGCACCTTGGTTGCCGGGTCCGATGCCGTCCATTCGCCGTAGCGGGACAATTGGTCATAATCGGACCCGAACGCGTCTTTGTGCATCCTGTTGCGCGCGGTGTAGCCTGTATTCGGGTCACGGTATGCCTCGATCAGGGTCGTCAGCATTGCAACTGTTCGTTCGGGCGGACAGTCCTCCAAGGGCGCGGGCACCTCGTTTCCGTCACCGGCCAGCGAGATGTACCGCGCATCCGTGACAAAGCGGGGGCTGAACGCGTCAAAGCCGCCCGCAAGGATCAGGGCAGCCGTGACCAGCAACTGAACGTCGAACTGAAGCTGTTGATCCTTGGTCGGCGCGTTCCCGGTCTTGTAGTCATAGACAAATGCCTCGGCGCGGTCGTTCAGGTCGATCCGGTCAGCCTTGGCGGTGATCCGGAACGGCGGGTCGGCAATCTCCATCGCGCCTTTGCGCTCGAACAGAACTGGCTTGGCAACGGCCTGCCGGGCGCGTTCGTTTTCAACAAACCAGCGCGCGATCTTTTCGATGCGAACGCGCCATTGGATGCGGTCCGTGGGCCATGGCACCTCGGCGTCCAGGATGCGACGGGCCACGGACAAAAGGTGGTCTTCGGTGATCGGATCGCCGTGACGGGCCGTGTCAGAGACGAATTCTTCGAACACCTTGTGAAGGACCGTTCCCCGGTGCATCGGGTTTGGCGCGTGCTGGATCGGATGCAATTGGTGCAATCGCAGGATCTTGGAGCCGTAGATCGCGTAAGGATCGCGGATCAGCTTTTCGATATTGGTGACCGACAATTCGCTGGGCCGTGCGATGACCGGCGGCATGGGCGAGGGTCGGGGCGCCGCCGGTGCCTTGATCGGCTTTTCCAGCGCGCGGCCAAGGTCCAGCCACTCCTGCCCGCGCCGTTTCACGTCTGCCAAAGCGGCGGGACCACCCGTGTCGGGTAAGCCACGCAAGAGGTTCGTCAGACGGTTGAGCCACCGGGACGGTACGGTTTCCGCGTCTTTGGACCGGACAGCACGGCTGAGCCACACCTCCTTTGCCCCGATCGCCTGCTGAAAGTCATGCGCGGACAGGCCTATTCGGCGTTCGGGCAAGAGCAGTCCCGCCTGTTGCCGCATCCGGCGGTTCAGCCAGGGATCAGCGGGCGGGGCATCGGGCCAGGACAGTTCGTTCAGCCCGCCGAGGATCACCAGATCAGCGCCCATGACGCGCGCTTCGATGGTGCCCCAGATCAGGATATGCGGATGCGGCGCATCGCGGTCCCGCACCTCTTCGGCGCGCAGAAGGCTGTCCACCAGATCTGCATAGTCGCGGGCGGAAATCACGCCGCCGAAACCCGCGTTCTCGGTCAGCATGTCAAACGCCTTGGCACAGGTTTCCCCGGCTTTGCGGTTCCACAACTCCGATGCGTCATCGCTTGTGGACCCGGCACAGATCGCTTCAGCTTGTGCGATGTGATGGTCGAGATGTGTCCCAAGCGGGTCCTCGCCCGTGATCGCCGGTTGCAGCAGGCAACGGTCGATCCACGCAAGCCAGTTCTGCGCGTCGTCAGCACCTTTCCAGGCCATCAGCTTTGACAGGTCGGGATAAGGAATGCCGGTCTTGCGGATGAACAGTTCAAGTTCGGAGGTCCAGAGCCGGTGCTGCCCCCGGTCGGCACCGGTGTGGCACAGAGGGTGCTTGAGAATGGTCAGCAGCGCGTCGGCGGTGGGTCCGTTGACGCGCAGTTGCGCTATGTGGCGCAGCAGGCGTCCCGGTGCGGTCAATTGCGCCGGGGTGCCTGCGCTGTCATCGGGCAGGATGCCCCAGCGGTCGAGAAGCGCTGTCACCCGGCGTGTCAGCATCCGGTCCGGCGTGATCAGCGCGGCCGTGAGCCCGTCCTCGGCTGCCTGCCGCAACCGCATCGCGATGGCCCGCGCCTCATCGCTCGGAGAGGCCGCTTCGAGCAATGTCAGAGACTGTGTCGCGTCTTTGAGCGAAGGCAGACCCGGCCCATCGAGCAGCCATTGGTCTGTCACGGGCGCAGGCCGCATGGCCAACGACACCAGCGCATTTCGCGCGCGGTTTGGCGGTGCGGTTTGCGTCCAGTGCACCACGTCGAGGTGGTTCAGGTCCAAGTGATCCAACAGCCGCGCAAACCGGAATTGCGGGTGATCTTCGCCCTGCATTGCCTCGGTGTTGCGCACATCGTTGTGCAGCACATCCCATGTCGAGGTGGGCATGTCGCGATCAAAACCCGGCAGGATCACCGCGCCTTGCGGCAATGTGGCAGCGGCAGTCATCAACTGGAACGCCGATCCCCGCGATCCGGTGGATCCGGCGATGAGGACGGGATGCTGCGGCGGGGCAATCTGCCAGCGATGCAGCCGCATCTGAAGCGCCAGGCGGTTGACAGTCGCGGCATCCGGCGCAGCGGTGTCGGGATCGAAATAATGCGTGACGATCTTGAGGAAGCGTTGCGCCCGCTCCCAGTGGCCGGATTGATCGGTCACGTCGAGCGATGCAATATCGTCGGGTGTTACCGCTTCGGCCTGCATTTCATCGAGCAGCGCGCCAAGGCTCTGGGCAAGGTCATAGATTGCCGAACGCGGTGCGAGACTCGGATCGGCCTCGATCAGCTTTCTGACCAGTTCAGCAAGTTCAAGCTGGCGGCGCAGCGCGGGTGTTGGTCTGGGCAGCCGCGCACGATCAACAGGGTCGGCCAGATCGGTGATGAGTCTGATCCGTGGCAGGAACCCCGCACCAAGACTGTCGAACACTGCTTCGACCCGTCGCTGCATGCGCCGGGTGTTCAGGAACAGTTCGACACGCGCCATCGCTTCGGGGGGCTGGTCCGCAAGTCGGGATTTCAGCCCAAGCACCAGTTCGCGCGCAAAATCCGCGCCGGGTGGCAGGGCGAAAAGGCGTGGTCTGTCCGTTGGTTCAAACATCGGCAGCCCTCAGCATGGCTTCGGCCAAGGCGATGCCTTCTGGGCGGCCCACATCGCACCAGCGACCGGGATAGATGACCGCGCGGAGCTGCCCTTTGGCGTCAAGATCATCCCAGATGGATTTGAGGGAAAACACGGTTTCAGGTGCGTTAGAAACGATATCGGATCGAATGATCTGCACTCCGGTATAGATCGTCTCCGTGCCCCAGACCGCGCGCCCACCGTCGACAATGTCGATATCGCCCTTGCCTGCATGGCCGATGGTCCGGGCTTGCGGCACACATAAAAGCAGAGCTTGCATGTCGTCTGTCCAAGCCGCCTTCAGCAGGGCCAACGGGTTGGGTCCGTCCCAGACGGCGTCCGTGTTCATCGTGAACACGATCTCCGCATCCAGCAGCGGAAGCGCTGCTTTCAGCCCGCCACCGGTGTCGAGAATATCGGGGCTTTCCACGATCACCTTGACGTCGGTTCCGGCGAAATGAGAGACGATCTGGTCCGCCTTGTAGTGGGCGTTGGCCACGATCCGTGCGGGTGCGACGTCGCGGACAAAACACATGGCGTGCTCGATCAGCGGTTTGCCCGCGACCGGGATCAAGGGCTTGGGCCTGTCCTGCGTCAGCGCGCCCATGCGCGTTCCGAATCCGGCGGCAAAGAGCATCAAGGCGTCGCTCATGGCACGGCTCCCACGCCAAGACGTTCGGGCGTTGGTTCGGGGAACAGATCGCGGATCAGCGGTTCGAGGTTCCGCGCGACCGGGCTGGAAAGGCTTGTCTGGATATGCGCCCAGACCCGTGGGATCAGCGCCAGATAGCTTGGTTTGCCGCGTTCGGTCGCAAGACGGGCAAAGATGCCCAGAATGCGCAGGTTGCGTTGCAGACCCAGCAGGTGAAACGCGGGCATTACGCTGGTCTCGGACCGACCGGAAAGGTCGAAGTAATGCCGCAGGGTCGCGTCGTGACAGGCTTCGGTCACATCGCGGCGGGCATCCTGCAAGAGGGACACCAGATCATAGACAGGCGGACCGGCCAGAGCATCCTGGAAATCCAGCAATCCGACGCGGCGGATATGGTCGCGATCCGGCAGCCAGATCATGTTTTCGGCATGGTAGTCGCGCAGCACAAGAACGGTCTCTTCTGGCAGATGATGGTCCAGAAGATTGGTCAGACGTGCCGTGATCTCGGATGCCGTGTCATCGGGAAGACCACCCAGCAAGGGCAGGTAATGGGTGAACACCGGCTCAACCATCTGACCGAGGATCTGGGGTGTCGCGTGGGTCAGCCCGTCGGGCACCTTGCACGTTTCGAGGTGGCACAGCACATCTGTCGCCGCCTGATAGAGCGGTATTTCCATCTTCGGTTGGGCTTGGGCGACCTTCGCGAATTGTGCATCACCGAAATCTTCGAGCAGCATCAAACCAGTCGCTTGCGCGTAGATGTCCGGGGCGGACAGGCCAAGCCTGTTTAGCTGTGCCGACAGGGTGGCGAAGCGCGCCGTGTCGTCCTGCGGGTCGATCATCAGAATGGCGCGCTTTGGGCCTGAACAGAGCCTGATATACCGGCGTGAAGATGCGTCACCGGCCAATGGTTCTTGTTCGGCATCAGCCCAGCCCTGGGCCGCCAGAAAAGCATCCATGCTCATGACAACGCCTCTGTGACGCGGCCTGTCCAAGCCGGATTGGTCCATGTCAGGCTGATCTCGCGCTGGTCCGTCTTGTCGACGTCTTCGAGCCGGATTGTCAGGGCCTCTGGTGGGGTAAGATCGTCAAGCCGGTCTGGCCATTCGACAAGGCAGATCGCGTGTTGGAACGCATCGAGAAGCCCCAGTTCGATAATCTGATCCGGGTCGCCAAGACGGTAGAGATCGGCGTGCCACAGCTCGCAGCCCGGCACGTCATAGGCCTGTACGATGGTGAAGGTCGGTGAGGGCACATCCTCCGGGACGGGCAGTCGCGACAGGATCAGGGCGCGGGCGAAATGGCTTTTGCCGGCGCCAATCTGGCCTTCTAGAAGAAGCGTATCGCCTGCACGCAAGGTGTGGCCCAGCCGAATGGCAAGCTGCGCGGTTTCATCAGGAGAGGTCGAGGTGAAGGCCGCACTGCGTTTCGTCATGCCGGCATGTTTACCTGCCTCGCTGTGGGCTGCAAGATTGGAAACCCCTGCTCAGGCAGAAACGATCTGCAACCCCTCGGATTCGGGCTGCGCGTCGCGTTGTCTGGGTCGGAAACAGAAGCGGATAAGCGTGGCACCGTGGCAGATCGGATCAACCCGGCACACCACCTCACGACCGTCCTTGCTGCGCAATTCACTGTCCCAGCTGACCCGCTCTGTCGTACTGGTGACGAAGTCGCGGAGCTCTGGCCAGACGGGGCTTGGATGAAAGGCGGATTTCCACGATTGCGTTGCTTCGATGATTGTCGTTTCGGGAATGCAGGCGTCAGGATCCACGCTCCACAGATCCGCGTAGGCGGTGTTGCAGACGGTCAGGGTGCCTTGGGGATCAAAGACCGCGACCGCGTCTTCCATCGTGTCGATAACGGATTGCAGCGTGTCCAATTCGGCGCGAAAGCCCCGTGTCAGCGACACTTCTGCGGTGATGTCGTTGAACAGGAACGCTATCGCACCGTCGGGATAGGGCTGGCCTGTGATGTCGAAGGTCTGACCGCTGGCCAAGGTCCAGGTTTCGCGAAACCGGTCATCACAGGCGGCGGCGACCAGTTTGGCCATGCGTTCGCGCCAGTCGTCATAATTTTTCGGCTCCGGCATGATCCGGTAGTCGCGCAGCTTGTCGAAGAACTCGAACATCGCGGGACGTGAACTCAGGAAGTCGATGGGCACCCTGCTGAGATCGACAAGCGCCGGATTGAAGAGCACCAGCCGCCTGTCGCGATCAAAGATGGCAAGGCCGGTCGTCAGGTTTGCAAAGGTTTTCGAAAGGGTCTGCACGAAATTCTGCTGCGCGGCTTCGGCGCGCATCACCGCGTCGATTCCGCGTGCGAAGTGGATCAGCCCTGTGTCCGTTTCCTCGACCGTCAACTCGAGCCAGCGGGACAGATGCGGTTTTAAGTCGTCTGATGTGAGCTTGACCCGTTTCGAGCGCTGGGCCTCGGGTGAGGCGTGTTTCGCCATGTGATCGGCAAAGCTGTGCGCACCGCCATAGGCGTTTGCATAGAGCATGAAGGTATCATTGCCCCATATCAGCTCGCCTTTTCGGGTGATGCACCACATCACGTCCGGCGCACGCATCACCGCTGATTGCATCTGGCTGGCGAATGCACCGGAATGTTTTTCGGTAAACCAATCTTCGCCTGCGGAGATCGGAGGAGACAGGGTGACGCGAAAAGTGGTAGCTTCTTTGGAAATGGTCAGTCCCATTCGGGACATGTCGGCGCTGATTTGTGTCGGACAAAGTGTTTCCGGCAGATCGGACGCAATTGGCAGCAACAGGGTTCGTATGTCGTCCCAAGTCGGAGTGGATGGCAGTTCCGGGACGAGCGACCAGATCTGGTCATTCGCGTCGATCAGGGTGCCGTCCTGGAACAGCATTGTGACCGTCTGTGCCTCTTGGTGGTGTGTATCGGGTTGGGCAGACTTGCGCAGGAAACGGATCAGCAGGACGCCCCCTGCAACGCAGGTCAGACCGAGCAGAGTTGCTGCCAAGACAAGAGAATCCATCAATCACCTTCGGATCAGTCAAGCTGATATTGAACGGTGAGATGGTTAATGTAGGATTAATTTACGTCCGATGTCTCAGACCTCGAATGCGGGATTTTGGCCGATGCCCTCGCCTTTTGGCAGGCTGGGTGGCACAATTGACGTGCGGGGCCAGACGACTTCGACAATGGCGCCACGATGCCGGGATGACCCGTTGGCCCGCCCTGTGCCGTTCGCAAAGCTTAGTTCGGCGCCAGACCGCTGAAGCAGCGTTTTGGCGATGAACAGGCCCAGCCCCATGCCTTCATAGCCGGGACGCGCGGTGCGCTCGCGCTCGCTGCGACGGTTGCGCACAAAGGGATCCCCGATCCGTCCGAGCATGTTGGTCGGGTAACCCGGCCCATCATCCATGATCCGCACGGAAATGACGCTGTCGTTCCAGCGCGCCTCGATCCAGACAGAAGACCGGGCGAAATCGACCGCATTCTGGATCAGGTTGCGCAGGCCGTGAATGATTTCGGGGCGGCGCAGGGTCAGAGGGGGATCAAACGCGTCATCGTCTACTCCGATCGAGTCGATCAGAACATCCTTGCCTCGGTTCAGATGCGGCTCTGCGGCTTCGCGGATCACCTCGACAAGGGGGGCGGAGCGGATCTGCAGATCCTCCTTCCCAGCCCGACCCATGGACTGAAGGATGTCACGGCAGCGGTTGGCCTGATCCCGGATCAGGCGCGCGTCGTCCTGCAGTTCGGGTTGGTCGGCCAGATCTTCGATCAGTTCGGCGCTCGTCAGCTTTATGGTGGCCAGCGGTGTGCCCAGTTCATGCGCGGCCGCCGCAACCACGCCCCCAAGGTTATTGAGCATCTGCGTCCGGCTCAGCGCCATCTGCGTTGCGACAACGGCATCGCTCATGGAGTTCATTTCCTCGGTGATCTGCCGCGCATAGAGCGACAGGAAGATGATCGCGATGGTGATGGCGGTCCATTGGCCAAAGACGAACACATCCGCGATCCGCATGATGAACCCCTGTTCCGTTCTGAGAGGCAGGTGAAAGAACACCATGAGCGTCACGAGTATCATCGCGGTGGCCCCGATGATGATGGTCGACCGGAGCGTCATGATCGTGGCAGACACGATCACCGGACCGAGGATCAGGATGGTAAACGGATTGTGAAGCCCGCCGGTGAGGTAGATCAGGAAACACAATTGCAGCAGGTCGAACAGGACCATGAGGAAGTTCTCGGCCTCGTTCAGACGCTTGTTTTCGGGGAACACGAAGATGGCGATCAGGTTGCCGACGATCGACACACCGACCGCCAAATAGCACAATCCAAGTTCAAGTTGCAGATTGTACATCTTCTGGGCCAGCGTGATCGCCGCCAATTGTCCGACGATGGCGCACCATCGCAGCCAGATCATCGTCCGCAGCCGGATAAAGCTGCCACGCTGGCGTTCCTGGAAGATTCCGAACTCCGATTGCGTCATCTGCGCCCTTTCGCCTCTTGCCCCGGATTTCAAAATCCTTACCTCGGCTGTAGCAAAGCATAGGCGAGCCAAGTCCGATGAGAAGGGCTTTGTTCATGCAGGGGCGAAGGAGGTCACATGGTACGATTGGCAGCGATTTCGGCAGGTGTGGCAATGGTCGCCCTGATTGCCGGTGTCTGGTACTGGAGCAAACCCGTTGACAGCGGGGACAAATACGCATCGTGCCGGAACACGCAGATTGCAGGCGGGGCTGACACCATTGGCGGGCCGTTCACGCTGGTCAATTCCGCTGGCGAAACGGTGACTGATGCTGATGTGATCACACAGCCGTCGCTGATCTATTTCGGTTACACGTTCTGCCCGGATGTGTGCCCGCTCGACACTGTGCGCAACGCAGAGGCCGTCGATCTTCTCGAGGCTCAGGGCCATGATGTGACGCCGATTTTCATCTCGGTTGATCCCAAACGCGACACGCCGGAAGTGGTGGGAGATTTCGCGGCCAATCTGCACGAAGACATGATCGGTCTGACCGGTTCCGAAGAACAGGTGAAGGCCGCGAGCCAGGCTTACCGGACTTATTTCAGGGCGCAGCCGGGAGATGACGACTACTATCTCGTGGACCACTCGACCTTCAGCTATCTGGTCCTGCCGGAGGACGGGTTTGTCGAGTTCTTCCGCCGCGAGTTGAGCCCTCAAGAGGTCGCTGACCGGACATCGTGCTTTCTTGACGTCGCCAATTAGCGGGTCATTTGTCCGTTGATGTTGGAAAATTCGCCGGTAATACTGGTGGATAACTTGAACGCGACGGGAGGGAACCACGGTGAGCGAGCGCATCACAGACGATCTTGGCGACGACAAGAGCCTCCTCCTGGTTGATGACGACGAGCCCTTTCTGCGTCGGTTGGCCAAGGCCATGGAGAAGCGCGGTTTCGAGGTGGAGATGGCGCAATCCGTGACGGCCGGTTCTGCAATCGCCACCGCGCGCCCCCCGGCCTATGCAGTTGTCGATCTTCGGCTGGAAGATGGAAACGGGCTCGACGTGGTAGAAGTGATCCGTGAAAAGCGCCCCGATAGCCGGGTGGTTGTCCTGACAGGCTACGGCGCGATTGCCACTGCCGTGGCTGCGGTCAAGATCGGGGCAACCGACTACCTGTCAAAACCCGCCGATGCGACGGACATCACCAACGCGCTGCTGGCCAAAGGGGATGATCTTCCGCCTCCGCCCGAGAACCCGATGAGCGCGGATCGCGTCCGCTGGGAACATATTCAGCGCGTTTACGAGCTTTGTGATCGCAACGTGTCGGAAACGGCCCGCAGACTGAACATGCACCGCCGCACTCTGCAGCGCATCCTCGCTAAACGCTCGCCGCGTTAGGTCAGATCGTAGCGCTTGCTGATCCTGTCGACGAGCTGCCCATTCCCCAACGCTACACCGGCGTAACGCGCGTAATCCTCGAACCCACGGCTTTGGTAATAGGTCAATCCGCCTTTGTTATCGGCCCGGATCGTGGCGTTGATCCAAAGGTAGCCCAGATCGCGCGCGGCCTGTTTCGACGCCTCGAAAAGCCTTGATCCCACCCCAAGGCCCGTTTGTCCCAAACGCACGAAGGTGGCGATATCACAGGCGTCGGACGGCATGTCGGGATGTGGTTCAAGGAACTGAAATCCCAGGATTTTCCCGGCGTCGTCCTCGGCCACATGCCAAGCGGATCGTTGCGGATCGCGCTGCATCCAGTCCAGAAGTGTGCTCCGGGATACGGGATCGGTATGGGCGGTCGTGCCACCTTTCCGGATGATCGCGTCCAACAGCTCTGCCATCTCGCGTGCGTCCAGATCACCGGCTTTCCGAACTGTGATCACAGCATGTCGCTCATCAGTTGGGCATGCCGCGATGTGAAGTCGGACCGTACCTCGACGGGAGGGCGCAGCACGATGGACAGGTCTGAAATCAAGTCCAGATCGGGCGCGCCAAAGAACTTGTCTGCCTCTGTACGGGTGAACCCGGCAATCTGGGTTGCTTCCATCCAGGCACTGATCCGGTCTGCCTTCTTGATCTGCTTCTTGAGCTTTGCAGGCGTGACTGCGGGCAAGCCGAACCGGATATGAACCGCCGCCGTCAAGCGATCGTCCAAAGCGCCGTAACCGGGGCCAACCGCAGCCTTGACCGGTGAGATCATGTCCCCGATCACGTATTCCGGCGCGTCATGCAAAAGCGCGGTCAGCCGTTCGGCGGCTGTGGCCTTGGGGCAGAGCCGGGTGAACAGGGTCTCGACCAGCAGCGAATGCTCGGCCACGGAATAGGCATAGTCCCCATAAGTTTGCCCATTCCACCGAGCGACAAAGGCCAGCCCATGCGCGATATCCTCGATCTCGATATCCACGGGTGTCGGATCGAGCAGATCGAGCCTGCGACCGGACAGCATCCGTTGCCAGGCGCGTGGTGATTTTGCCATATGGAGCCTCGTTTTTGTCTTGGGTAGAGCGCCAAATCGACCTTGTAAACCGGCGCGCATTGCCCGGAGGGTGACCGCGTGCTAACTGCCCAGCCAACCAAGGTTGACATGTGGAGAGCCGGGAATGGCCAAAGATTATATCGTCAAGGACATCGCGCTGGCCGGATACGGTCGCAAGGAACTGGACATCGCCGAAACCGAGATGCCGGGCCTGATTGCGCTGCGCGAAGAATACGGTGCTGCAAAGCCACTATCCGGCGCGCGCATCGTCGGATCCTTGCATATGACGATCCAGACGGCGGTTCTGATCGAAACGCTGACAGCCTTGGGCGCCGATGTGCGATGGGCGTCGTGTAACATCTTCTCGACTCAGGATCACGCGGCCGCGGCGATTGCCGAGGCGGGTGTTCCGGTCTTTGCGATCAAGGGCCAGACGCTTGAAGAGCATTGGGATTACCTCGACAAGTCCTTCATGTTCCCCGAAGGCGCGAACATGATCCTCGACGATGGCGGCGACGCTACGCTTTACGTTCTTTTGGGCGCACGCGCTGAAGCGGGTGAAGAGATCATTCCGGTGCCTCAATCCGAAGAGGAAGAGGTGATCAAGAAGCAGATCGCCAAGCGGATGGCGCAAACCCCCGGCTGGTTCACCAAGACGCGCGACGCAATCAAGGGCGTGTCCGAAGAGACCACCACCGGTGTGCATCGCCTGTATGAGCTGCACAAGAACGGCGAGCTGCCGTTCCCGGCGATCAACGTGAATGACAGCGTCACGAAGTCGAAATTCGACAACAAGTACGGCTGCAAGGAATCGCTGGTCGACGGCATCCGCCGCGCCACCGATACGATGATGGCGGGAAAGGTTGCCGTCGTCTGTGGCTATGGCGATGTGGGCAAAGGCTCTGCAGCGTCGCTTGCTGGTGCCGGTGCCCGTGTGAAAGTGACCGAGGCCGACCCGATCTGTGCGCTTCAGGCGGCAATGGACGGGTTCGAGGTTGTCCTGCTCGAAGACGTTGTCTCGAGCGCCGACATCTTCATCACCACCACCGGCAACAAGGACGTGATCCGCATCGAGCACATGCGCGAGATGAAGGACATGGCCATCGTCGGCAATATCGGCCATTTCGACAACGAAATTCAGGTCGCCAGCCTGCGCAATCACAAGTGGACGAACATCAAGGAACAGGTGGACATGATCGAGATGCCCTCGGGCAATCGTATCCTCCTGCTCTCCGAAGGCCGCTTGCTCAACCTGGGCAACGCTACAGGCCATCCGTCCTTCGTGATGTCGGCCAGCTTTACCAACCAGGTGCTTGCACAGATCGAGCTGTGGAAGAATGGCGGCCAGTACGAGAACAAGGTCTACATCCTGCCCAAGCATCTGGACGAGAAAGTCGCCCGCCTTCATCTGGGCCGGATCGGTGTGAAGCTGACACAACTTTCCCCGGAACAAGCGGCCTATATCGGCGTCACACCCGAAGGCCCGTTCAAGCCCGAACACTATCGGTACTAAAGAAAAAGCCCCCGGTTTCGGGGGCTTTTTTGTTACGCCTCTGTCGGAATGCGCAGAACCTGTCCCGGATAGATTTTGTCCGGGTGGCTGAGCATCGGGCGGTTGGCTTCGAAGATCGCGTTGTATTTTGATCCGTTGCCCAGCGTCTTGGCGGAAATTGCCCAGAGCGTGTCGCCCTTTTCGACCGTGTGGAACACCGGTTCGTCAGCAGTGTCGGCCTCGACGGCAGACACACCTTCCACGTTGCCGACCGCAAGGATCACCTTTTCCCGCTCTTCCTGCGTCATGTCACCGCCGGTGACGACAACCTTGTCACCTTCGACCGTGATCTCTGCGCCCTTGGTGTCCAGCCCCAGGTCCGCGACCTCCTTGTGAAGAAGGGCTGCCGTTGGCAGCTCTTCTGCTCCAACGAGTTTGCGGCCCGCTGTCTTGACGAAATTCCAAAGTCCCATCTGTACCTCCAATCAATAGTTACTGACGCGACCATTCAGTGACTTTCGCGCACATGCCAGAGGGAAATCGCGAGGTTGAGACGCAAAATTGCATTTTTCGTTGCCCGAGACGGGGCTTTTTGCCACCTTTCGCCACGTTGGGGGCCGGTCCTCCGGGGAACCAAGACTTCACAGGGAGACAGTGATGGGTAAGAGAGACGATTTGATCGCAAAGTATGCGGATGACCTCAAGAACAAGTGCGGCATGGCGCCGGACATGGACTTGCTGACCAAGGTGACGATCGGGTGCGGGCCGGCGATCTATAACGACGACGCATCGACCGTTGCAGGGACTCAGCCCTCCGAGCTTGAGACCGTCAAGACCAATTTCCTGGTCAAGAAACTTGGCCTGAGTGATGGCCCCGAACTCATGGACGCGATCAATTCGGTGATCGAGACCTACGGCAAGTCCGAGCGCAACAAGTACAGGGCCGTGGTCTATTACATGCTGACCAAGCATTTCGGCAAGGAAGCCGTTTACGGCTGACGCCAAGGCGCATCACGATGCCAAAGGGCGTTCCGTGGGGGGCGCCCTTTTCTGTTGCAGTTGAGACAAATGCCCCGGACTTGGGATTTGGTTCTCAGCTTGGACTGGAGTACAACAATCAGGACGGTCAGGATGACCGAGACCATATTCAGTTTACGCGCGTGGTGACTTGGGAGCGCGGGGACGGAGGGTTTCGGTTTTGGCCGGAGCCCTCCGTATTTATTCAGAACAGGGTGATCACCGCCCCGATCACACCGGACCCGATTGTCGCGTATCCCCCATCAATCAGGGTCAATGTGAACGGTCTGCCTGCAAACCCATAGCTGGTTGCCAGCCATGGCGCGGCGAAACAGGCTCCAATGCCGAGGCCGGATGTAAATCCTTTCGAAACGGTCACGATCTCAAGCATGTCCAAAGCATAATACATCGTCGCCGCCACGATCAGTGCTGCAACAATGCTGATCACGTAGGGGACTGGGTTCTTACGATTGGCCGGCTTGCCTTCTGGATCGGTGGTGACCCCCGACGCAGTAATCCAATGTTTTGCCAGGACGCCGTACCACAGCGCGCCAAATACCCAACCGGCCAGCGCGGCCACGATCACTGGAAGTATTGGCATTCTCCGACCCTCCCTTTCGGCTGAGATGCATCTGTCCCAGACCGAAGCCAAACAAGTTATCCGGTCAAACCCGCCAGATCGCAAATGATCTGCCATTCCTCTTCGGTCACCGGCTGAACCGACAGACGGGAATTGTTGACCAGCACCATGTCGGACAAATGCTCATCTGCCTTGATCTGCTCGAGCGTGACGGGCGTCTGGACCGGCTCCAACGCCTTGATGTCCACGCACTCCCAGCGGTCATCGTCACTTGTGCTGTCGGGATGCGCCTCGGCGATGATCTCGACTGTGCCGACAACCGCCTTTACCGATTGGGTGTGGTAGAAAAACCCACGATCCCCGACCGCCATGTCGCGCATGAAGTTGCGCGCCTGGTAGTTGCGCACGCCGTTCCATTCCTCTCCGACCGCGCCTTTGGCGACTTGGTCGTCCCATGACCATGTCGACGGTTCGGATTTGAACAGCCAGTATCTCATCCGCCGATCACGCGTTTCCACGGGATCAGTTCGACGCTGTCGAACAGACCAGCCTTGGCATAGGGGTCATTGTCGGCCCAGTCCTGAGCGGTGGCCATGTCGGCCAGGTCCAGAACCACCAGCGATCCGATCATCTCGCCCGCATCATCCAGCAGGGGTCCGGCCTGTTCGACAACGCCAGTTGCCTCGATATAGGCCAAGTGAGCGTCCCGATTGGCTTTGCGGGTTTCCAATGCGCCGGCTTTGTCGCGGGCGATGAGGGCGATGAGCATCTATTCTTCCTTCAATGGACGGGTCATGAGCGTTTCTATGGCATCCTTGATCGTCGTTGAACCCTCAACAAGCCGTGTCACGGTTTCGGTGATTGGCAGGTCAAGACCCCTCTGACGCGCGATCGCTGACATGGCGCTGGCCGTTGCGGCACCTTCGACGGTGATCGTTGCGTCGAACTTTTTCTCCCGGGCCAGCGACAGCCCAAGCCGGTAATTGCGCGACAGGTCCGAGGTGCAGGTCAGGGCGAGGTCTCCGAGACCCGATAGCCCTGCAAGAGTGTCGGTACGTGCACCGAAAACCGCTCCAATCCTTTGCATTTCTGCAAAGCCTCGGGTCATGGTTGCCGCCCGTGCGCTGTCTCCCAGACCCGCGCCGATGACTGCGCCGCAGGCGATGGCCATGACGTTTTTCAACGCGCCGCCCAGCTCTGCCCCAATGGTGTCCGTTGTCCGGTAAAGCCGCAGGGTCGGAGTGGTCAGCGTGGTTTGCAGCGCGGCTCCGGTCCGCGCGTCTGCACAGGCGAGTGTCAGGGCGGTGGGCCGACCGATGGCAATATCCGCTGCAAAGCTCGGGCCAGTGAGGATTGCTGTGGTGACGCCGGGCAGCGCGTCTTCAAGAACGCGGGTCGGGCCAAGACCGGTGGTCAATTCGATGCCCTTGCAGCACGCGACAAGGGGCGTGTCGATGCGACCCAGCTGCGCCACGGCGGACCGCATGGATTGCAGCGGCACAGCGACAAGCAACGCGGTCCCGCTGGTGATCCGGTCGATGTCCTGCGTGATCTCGATGGTTTCTGGGAACGGAGCGTCCGGAAGATAGGCTCTGTTACAGCGCAAATCGGCCATGTCCTGCGCCTGATCGGGGTTGCGGCACCATAGCGTCACGGGCTGCCCTGTCTTGGCCAGGGCAATGGCCAGCGCGGTGCCGAACGCCCCGGCGCCCATGATGCCGATCACGCCTTGGCCCCTTTCTTTCCACTGCCCAAGGCAGATGGCGACCGGGTGTCGAGCGGCCATCGCGGGCGGGCGGACAGTGTCAGATCATCCGCACCCTCTGCCGCGAATTTCTCGGCCCCGGCAAAGGCGATCATCGCGGCGTTGTCGGTGCATAAGGCCAGTGGCGGCGCGACAAACGGTATATCGTGATCCGCCGAAAGTGTCTCTAACGCTGCCCGAAGCTGTGTGTTGGCGGCGACACCACCTGCAACGGCAAATCCGGTGATCCCGTCGCAGGCCCGCAACGCCCTGTGCGATTTCTCGACCAGAACATCGCGGATGGCGGCCTGAAACCCGGCGCAGAGGTCGCTGATATCCTGCGGATGCAGCCCGCCCTGATCCGACACAAGCTGATCGCGCTGGCGCAGCAAGGCTGTCTTGAGACCTGAAAACGACAGGTCACATCCGGGTCGGTCCAGCAGAGGACGCGGAAAGGCAAAGCGGGTTTCGATGCCCGACAGGGCACTTTGCTCGACCGAGGGACCACCCGGTTGCGGCAAGCCCAAAAGGCGCGCTGTCTTGTCGAACGCTTCGCCGGGCGCGTCATCAATGGTGCTGCCCAACCGGGAAAACGAGGTTGGACCGTCGACTCGCAGGAATTGGCAATGCCCGCCCGACACCAGAAGGATGAGGTAGGGATAGTCCAAGCCATCGGTCAGACGCGGGGTCAGCGCATGTCCGGCAAGGTGGTTGACCCCGATCAGCGGCTTGCCGGTTGCAGCGCTCAGACCCTTGGCCATCATCACGCCGGACAGCACGCCGCCGATCAAACCCGGGCCGGCGGTGACCGCAATGGCGTCGATGTCGGACAGCGATTTGCCCGCGTCAGACAGGGCGCCTTCGATGCACAGGTCCAGCTTTTCGGCATGGGCGCGCGCCGCAATCTCGGGCACGACACCGCCGTAAGCCGCATGCAAGGCGGTCTGGTCCGCCACGACAGAAGACAGGATCTCGCGCCCGCACAAAACGGCGGCCGCGGTGTCGTCACAACTGCTTTCCAGTCCAAGAACGGTGATGTCGTGGCTCATCAGACTTTCCGTTGCACCCTTGCAACGCAGCAGTTACCACCCTTGGGTGCTGCTCACAACAACACCGGACGCCATGGCTGCTCCACGCCCCCTTCTGCTTTTGACGCGCCCGCAGGCGTCGTCAGAGGCATTCCTGTCGGCGTTGCCGTCGCAGGCGCGGGATGCTGTTGATATTTTGATCAATCCGCTTCTGACAATCCACGTCACCGGTCCTTTGCCCGATCTTGAGGGCGTGACCGGGTTGATCTTTACCTCTGCGAACGCTCTAGATGCGTATATGGCCCTTGATGGGCGTGTTCTGGATGTTCCCGCCATTGCGGTCGGGACGGCAACGGGCAAGGCGGCTCGTGCATTGGGGTTCAGGACAGAAATTGCAGGGGGGACAGCAGACCAGGTGATTGCGCATGTACTGAGCCATGGCTTTAAGGGCCCTTTGCTGCACCTCCGCGGTGAGATCGCCATCGGGGATATCGCGCGGCAGCTGACTTCGGCTGGCGTGGAAACATCGGACGCAGTCCTATATACTCAACGGCTTAAGCCATTTACCGACGCCACTCGGGCAGCTTTGTCGCAAGACAGATTGACGCTTGCGCCGGTATTCTCGCCGAGGACGGCACAGCAGCTTGGCAGCGAATCGGTGGGTTTTGACCAAATTCGGTTTGCCGCGATAAGCGCTGCCGTTGCACAGGCCCTGCCTGCATATGCGGCGCACAGAACGAGGATAGCGCACCGACCAGATCGCGACGGGATGGTGGACTTGGTAACGGAGATGATCGCAGACGCCGCGAGCCTTGAGCGGCGGTTGTGACGGTTTTAAGGTGAAGTTGACATAACTGTCGCGCAGACTTGACAGATTCGAAGGATTAACCGGTGGCGAAACGCAAAAGCACGGACAAAACCCCAAAGGATGACACTGATCAGACGGTCGAAGGCGACCGCGTGGCAGATCAGGCGGAATCGTCCGGATCATCCTCCCAGGATCTCGAAACGGCGGCAGACGCTGTTGAAGCGGTTGACGCATATGCCCCTGCAGAGACCCCTTCCGAGAATGACGCGACTGGTGCCGAGAAGACGGATACCGCCGAAGGCGCCACCTCGGATGACGCGATCGAACAACCTGAGCCCAAAGCCGACGACGCGGCTGATGGCAAGGGCAACGCTGCCGATACGTCCGCGCCAGCCGACGATCACCTCACCGAAGAAGAAGCTGAGCGCCTGATCGGTGCAGCAGAAGCGGGCGACAGTCATCCCACACGACCCGAGCCTGTCAGTGAACCGGAAACGCCGCCGGTTGCGCCACAGGTGATCCGGGAAACAACGGTCGAGCGTAAAGGCGGTTTTGTTCCCATGCTGGTGGGCGGTGCTGTTGCTGCCGTGCTTGGCTATGGAGTGGCCGCATATACATCGCAGGCCGTCTGGCCCTTTGATGCGGCGCAGGACACCACGTTCGAGGATGATATCCGCGACGCGCTAACCGCGCAGGACGGCACATTGTCCGAGTTAGGGACGCGGATCGCGACCCTTGAAGGCGTCGAGCCTCCGACCTTTGATCTGAGCCCTGTCGAGGACCAGATCGCGTCGTTGCAGGCAACCACGTCAGACCTGTCAGCCCGGCTGGACGACATGGTTTCCCGCATCGACACGCTTGAGCGTCAGCCGCTGGAGTCAGCGGTGTCCGAGGAAGCCATCGCTGCCTACGAACGCGCACTGGCCGATCTGCAGGCCGAGGTCGAAGCGCAGCGTGCCGAGGTGTCCCAGATGGCGCAGGAGGCGGTTGCCGCCGAAGAGAACGCCGAGGAGAATGCACAGCTTGCCGCCTCTCGTGCAGCCCTTGCCGAGATCACAACAGCGCTCGAAAGCGGCGCTTCGTTTTCCGGGGCGGTTGCGGTTCTATCCTCGAACGGTGTCGCTGTGCCTGAAGCCTTGTCAGCCCAGGCTGAAAGCGGTGTGCCGACGCAGTCCGGACTTGCAGAAGCGTTCCCCGACGCGGCGCGTGCGGCGCTTCGTGAAGCACGCAGCGCCGACACTGAAGGCGCAGAGGGGGTGGGCCGGATCACCACATTCTTTGCCAACCAGCTTGGCGCACGGTCCGTTGCTCCCAAGGAGGGCGACGATGCGGATGCGGTTCTGTCCCGCGCCGAAGCCGCTGTCGGATCGGGTGACCTGAGCGCGGCCCTGTCCGAGCTTTCGGCACTACCCGAGACGGCGCAGGGTGCGCTTTCCGACTGGCAGGACGGTGCACGCGCACGACTAGAGGCTAAAACGGCAGCGGACGACCTCGTCCAGCAGCTACTTCAGGAATAAGGGGGCGTCCGATGCTTTGGTCTCTTTTCAAGATCGTACTTTTTGTCGTCATCGTCGCCGCTCTGACAATCGGTGCAGGCTATCTCATGGAAAGCAGTGGCGGGATTCAGATCACCGCCGGGGGAACGGAATTCACGCTTGGGCCGCTCCAGTCGGTCATCGCGGCGCTGGTGGCCATCCTTGTCGTCTGGGTGTTCCTCAAGCTGTTCGGGCTTTTGATCGCGACGCTGAAATTCATCAACGGCGACGAAACCGCGATTTCCCGCTATTTCAACCGGAACCGGGAGCGCAAGGGCTTTCAGGCGCTGAGCGAAGGCTTGATGGCGCTGGCGTCGGGTGAAGGCCGTCTGGCAATGGCCAAGGCGACCAAGGCTGAAAAGTACCTGCACAAGCCGGAATTGACCGACCTGATCACGGCGCAGGCCGCAGAGATGACAGGCGACCGAAAGAAAGCCGAAGAGGTGTACAAGCGCCTCGTGCAGAACGACTCGACGCGGTTTGTCGGTGTCCGTGGCCTGATGAAGCAGAAACTGGATGCCGGTGACACCCAAACCGCGCTCAAACTGGCCGAACGCGCCTTTGCCATCAAGCCCAAGCACGAAGAGGTGCAGGACACGCTGCTGCGCCTGCAGGCCCAAAACGCGGACTGGTCAGGTGCCCGCAAGACCCTCAATGCCAAGCTGAAACACGGTGCCCTGCCGCGCGACGTTCACAAGCGTCGGGATGCGGTGCTGGCCCTGTCAGAGGCGAAGGGTGTGCTGGACGAAGGCAAAACCATCGAGGCGCAGGAAGCGGCCATCGCGGCCAATAAATCGTCGCCTGACCTGATCCCTGCAGCCGCCATGGCCGCGCGCAGCCACATTGCACAAGGCAGGTCGAAATATGCCGTGCGAATCCTCAAGAAAGCGTGGCAGGCGCAGCCCCATCCCGACCTTGCCTCTGCCTTTGCCGAGATCGAACCGAATGAGACACCACAAGCACGGTTGAAACGCTTCACGCAACTGACGTCGATGCGCCCAGAGCACCGGGAAACCAAGCTGCTTCTCGCAGAGCTGAACCTTGCCGCCGAAGATTTTCCAGCGGCCCGTCGCGCGATGGGCGATCTTGCGGAAAGGGAACCGGATACGCGGGTGCTTGCCATTACGGCGGCGATCGAACGCGGAGAAGGCGCGTCCGACGCCGTTGTCCGAGGCTGGCTGGCGCGGGCGTTGACAGCGCCGCGCGGGCCTCAATGGGTCTGTGACAATTGCAAGACGATCCACACCGAATGGACCCCGGTCTGCAACACTTGTGAAAGCTTCGATACCCTGAGTTGGACGACACCAAAGCAAAGCGAAACGGTCTTGCCCGCAGGTGCCGAGATGCTGCCGCTGATCGTCGGCTCGCTCGAAGACAAGTCCGCGCCGGTGGACGAGGCCGATGTGATAGAGCCCGATCCCGTTCCTCAGGACGAATCGACGCCTGAGACTGACGCAACTTCAGGGCCCGAAGATGCCCCGACAGACGTGGAAACGCCGGAGCCGGAAAAGGTCAAATAACACTTTTCTTGAACTGCAACCGGTGCTAACAGCCGCGCCATTCCCGAGATGATCTGGTTGCCTCGGGATTGGCCGCTGTAGCTCAGCTGGTAGAGCACGTCATTCGTAATGATGGGGTCGGGGGTTCGAGTCCCTTCAGCGGCACCACTGATCCGTTCGGTTTTTCGCGGGTATCTTCTTTCATGACAGAGTGTCTTCGCGCCTGTTTTTGATCCGATGTAAGGCCCGCAAGCTCCACCTTAGACGTCGGAATTGCGGGAACTCCTCACCGCCCTGAAACATTGAAACAAGGATTTGGAGGGATAATGCCAGAAAGACCAACAGACACCCCGAAGAAAGACGCGCCCGGCAACGCGGACAAGCCCGTCGATGACTGGGTAACCGGTGATGAACCTATGACGGGTGCTCAAGCGAGCTATCTCAAAACTTTGTGCCAAGAGGCCAAGGTCGAATTTGATCCCACGCTGTCCAAAGCAGACGCGTCGAAGCAGATCGATGCGCTTCAGGCTGAGACCGGCCGGGGTTGAGAAACCTGCAACCTCTTCGCTGACTCTGCGCGCAGGCGAACCGAAATCTGAAGTTTTTCAACAGAACTTTTCCAATTTAAGGGTCTTTCCAGTCTTCTCTGAAAAGACCCTTACCGTCGCAGGCACCGGTGGAGATGCGACATCTTTTCCGGTGCCCATTCTTCCTGGGATCGCGTGTCAGGCGATCTTGAATGTTGAGACTTCTGTCGACAGGGCGTCCGACGCTTCCGACAGATACTTGCAGGCCGACGTGGTTTCCGTCGCCATCTGCGCGTTTTCCACTGTCATGCTTTCCATGTGACCTACGGCTTCATTGATCTGGGAAAGGGCGACGGATTGGGTGGTAATGCCGTCCGCGATCCGGCCCACGGTGGTGCTCAGGCTTTCGATCCCCTCGAAGAAGCCGCTCAGATCCGAACCGGCGCGGTTGACCAGTGTCACACCGTTCGCAACATGATTTTCGCTTTCGGCGACAAGTGCGCCGATTTCGCGGGCAGAATCGGAACTGCGCAAAGCCAATTGTCGGACTTCCGTTGCAACCACGGCAAAGCCCCGTCCCGCATTACCTGCTCTTGCGGCTTCGATCGCCGCGTTGAGTGCAAGCAGATTGGTTTGCACGGCAATGGATTCGATCGTGTTGACGATCTTGGAAATCCGACCCGATGATATCTGGATCAGCACCATCGCTTTCATCATGTCTTCGACAAGCTTGGTGTTGCCTTCGGCCTTGCTGCGCGTGTCCCTGGCGATTTTATCCGCTGATTGCGCCTCTTCGGCGGCGCTGCGCACAGTCGAGTTGAGCTGGTTCAGGGCCTGCGCCGTCTGACTGAGCGCCGAGGCCTGGGATGCGCTGCGGGCCGAAAGCTCTTCGGACGACGCACTGAGGTTCTGTTCGATATGCTGGACAGACCCTGTGACGATGGACACGCGACCCAGCAGGGCGTTCCAGTCTTCCGTCGCGCGATTGAAGGCGGTCGCGAGGACGCTCAGGTCGGGCAGATCACTGGCGCGGATACGATGTGTGAGGTCACCGCGGCGCAAATGCTCCAGCCCTTCGGCCAGATCATGGATGGCTTCCTGCCGTGCGGTGATGTCGGAGGCAACCTTCACAACACGTGCCACGGCTCCGTTTTCGTCTAAAACGGGCGCATAGGTCGCCTGGATCCAGATCGTGCGTCCTGTCCGGGTGCGGCGCGGGAACTGATCTGTAAAGGCCTTACCGGATTTGAGGTCTTCCCAGAACTTGGCGTATGCGCTGCCACGCGCGTATTCTGCATCGACAAACATGCTGTGGTGGTTGCCAACCACTGCATCGGCCGAATATTCCAGTGCCGCGAGAAAGTTTGCATTCGCGTGCAAAATGGTTCCGTCGACCGTGAAATGAATAACGGCCTGTGTGCGTTCGACCATCGACAGAAGGGCGGCGTCGCCTTCGTCGAGGGTGGAATGGGATGTCGTGTCCAACATGATAAGGTCCCTTGTGAGTTATCAGCTTCAACGACACGGTCCGCCAGGAATTTAGCGGTTTTCTGAAGGAATTCGCAGTTTCTGCTGGTTCAAGGTCTGGCACATGACCTTCAGCGGGACTGTGTAAGTCGCGTCCAGGCATCCAGCGTGGCCGAGTTCGTGGTGTGTGACCAACGTTGTGCCACGATGTCCATGCCAATCCACCCCAGGTCGCCTTCGAGATTGGTCAGATCCCCGCGCGACAGGTCCGATTGTGCCAGTGCCGCCGGGACCCAGGCGACGCCCAGTCCCGATTGCGACAATTGCATCGCGGCAGTGGACAGCCCGGTTTCGGTCACGACGCTGACGCTGCACCGGCCGTCGAGCGCCGGAAGGATATGCCGCGTGACCGCAGCCCCCAGAAACACGTCCGCCGGATAGCCGATGATCCGCAGAGCGCCTTCGTTGAAGCGGGCCATAAGGTCACCGGCATGGACGCTGCCGCACACCGGGATCAACCTTTCCTCACCGATCACGGCCTCGACCAGAAATGATGCCAGCTCCGCAGCAGGTTCTGACTTGATCCGATAGGTGAGCGAAATCGCGGCTTGCCTGCGGATCAGCAAGGTTTCGCATTCATCCCGATTGGCGGACCGCAGGCGGATATGGGTCCGGCTTGGTTCGGCCACGGACTTGATGATCTGCGTGCCCAGGGATGTGGTGATGGCGTGCTGGCTGGCGATCACAAGTTGACGCAATCCGGTGCTTTGTTCCTGTCGCATGTCGGACAAAAGCAGTCGTTGCTCGGTCGCCAGTTTGCGCAGCTCGGCGTCGCGGTCACGCAGCACGGTGGACGGGCCACTGGGCTTGACGCTCCGGTCGATCAGTTCGATCCCAAGCACCTCTTCCAGCACTTTGATGCGGCGCGAAAAGGCGGGTTGTGTTACATTGCGCAGGCGCGCTGCGTCGGCAACGCCTCCACTGTCCAGCAGCGCGACAAGGTCTTCGATCCAGTCTATCCGCATGGGTGGCCTCTTTATGCAAGAAGCGCATAATAACGCCCGTTTTTCTATTTGACGAGGCTGGTTACATGCAGAATTGATACTGCAAACCCATCAAAGGACGCTGTCATGCATTTTTCACGATTCCCCCGCGTAAACCTCGCTCATTTGCCCACGGCACTTGAGCCGATGGACCGTCTGTCCAAGGAACTGGGTGGACCGCGCATCTGGATCAAGCGCGACGATTGCACCGGCATGTCCACGGGCGGCAACAAGACCCGCAAGCTTGAATTCCTGATGGCCGAAGCACAGGCGCAGGGGGCCGATCTGGTCATCACGCAGGGGGCCACGCAATCCAACCATGCCCGCCAGACCGCCGCATGTGCGGCCAAGCTGGGCATCGATTGCCATATCCTGCTCGAGGATCGCACCGGGTCGAACGATCCGAACTACAATCTGAACGGCAATGTGTTTCTTGATTTCCTGCATGGTGCGACCGCAGAAAAGCGTCCGGGGTCCGGGCTCGACATGAATGCCGAAATGGAAACAGTCGCGGAAAAGTTCCGTGCCGAGGGACGCAATGTCTACACCATCCCCGGTGGCGGTTCGAACCCGACCGGCGCGCTGGGCTATGCCAATGCCGCGATGGAGCTTGTCACACAGGCCAACAACATGGGCCTTCGCATCGACCGTCTGATCCATGCCACCGGCAGCGCTGGCACGCAGGCTGGTTTGATCGTGGGTCTCAAGGCGATCAACGCGCAGATTCCGCTGCTTGGCATCGGTGTGCGCGCGCCCAAGCCCAAGCAGGAAGAGAACGTTTATAACCTTGCCGTCAAAACCGCCGAAAAGCTGGGCTGCCCCGGTGTGGTCGCTCGCGAGGATGTCGAGGCAAACACCGATTACGTCGGTGAAGGCTACGGCATCCCCACGAAAGACGGTCTGGCCGCGATCGAGATGTTCGCCCGTCTTGAAGGCATCCTTCTGGACCCGGTCTATTCCGGCAAAGGGGCAGCTGGCCTGATCGACCTCGTGCGCAAGGGCGCGTTCAAGGATGATGAAAACATCGTCTTCCTGCACACAGGCGGCGGTGTCGCGCTCTTTGGCTACACCGCGGCGTTCGACTATGACGCGCCGACCATGGCAGCCGAGTGATCGCTGATGCAGCCTTTCACCGGCAGCTTTACCCAACAGGAGCCTATCGCGGATGACGCGATAGAGGCCGCTGTCGAGGTTTTGCGCAGTGGACGGCTGCATCGCTACAACACGGTCGCAACCGAACTCGGTCCTGTGGCCGAGCTTGAAAAGGCTTATGCCGCTTATCAGGGATCGGCCTATTGCCTTGCCTGCACCTCTGGCGGCTACGCGATGGCCACGGCTTTGCGCGCGCTGGGCGTCAGGCCGGGGGACGCGGTTCTCACCAATGGTTTCACACTCGCCCCGGTGCCGGGCGCGATTGCCGCTGTCGGTGCCGAAGCGGTGCTGGTCGAGATCACGTCTGATCTGGTGCTCGATCTGGCAGACCTCGAAGCAAAGATCGAAGCCACCTCTGCGAAGGCGTTGATGCTCTCCAATATGCGCGGTCACCTCTGCGACATGGACGCGCTGACTGCGCTTCTGGATCGCCACGATGTCCCGCTGATCGAGGATTGCGCGCACACGATGGGTGCTGCGTGGAACGGGCGCAAATCGGGAAGTTTCGGCATCGCCGGGTGTTTCTCGACCCAGACCTACAAGCACATGAACAGCGGCGAAGGCGGGTTCCTGACGTCGGATGATCCCGAATTCATGGCCCGCGCCATCATGTTGTCGGGGTCGTATATGCTCTATGATCGCCACGGCGTGGCCCCCCCGCCCGAGGTCTTCACCGATATCCGGCTGGACACGCCGAACATGTCCGGGCGGATGGACAACCTGCGCGCGTCGATCCTGCTGCCGCAACTGGCAAGGCTGGAGACCAATATCGACCGCTGGAACGCGCGGCACGATCTGGTGGCCGACAGGCTTCGGGGGATGAACGGCATCTACGTCCCGCACCGCCCGGAACAGGAACGCTATGTCGGGTCGTCCTTCCAGTTCCTGATGCCGGAGGCCAGCAAGGAAACCGTGCAACAGGTGGTGACTGGGGCCAAGGCGCTTGGCGTCGAGCTCAAGTGGTTCGGCGCGGACAGCCCGGTTGGCTTCACCTCGAACCACCAAAGCTGGCGCTATGTGACACCGCAGGACCTACCCAAAACGGATGCCATTCTTGCCGGATTGCTTGACATGCGCATTCCTCTGACGTTCAGCCTCGCGGATTGCGCCCATGTGGCCGACATTATTGCGCATGTGGTGGCGCGCGCCCTGCAAAAAGGAGCAGCCTGATGCGGCGTATTGGTGTGCTGGGCGGTATGGGCCCGGAAGCGACGATCTTTTTCATGCAGCAGATCGTCGACGCCATTCAGGCGCGCGACGATTCCGATCACATTCCCTTGCTGGTGGACAACAACACGCAGGTGCCCTCGCGCATCAAGGCGATCCTCGAAGGGGGCGGCGAAGACCCCGGTCCGGTTCTTGTCCAGATGGCCAAGGGGTTGGTCGGCGCAGGCGCAGAGGCGCTCGTCATGCCCTGCAACACCGCGCATTACTATGCGGGTCACTTGGCGGCCGCGACCGATGTGCCTTTCCTGAACATGGTCGAGATGTCTTGCGCCGAGGCCGCTCAGATCGCCCCAAGCGGCAAGGTCGGTTTGCTGGGCTCGCCCGCGCTGCAACAGGTGGGCGTGTTCGAAAAGGCGCTGGCGGATGCGGGCCTCAGCCCGGTTTACGCGGCAGAGCAAAGTCGGGCGCTTGCCACGATCCGGTCCATCAAGGCACAGGGCCCCTCGGAATTCGCGGCGCACACGCTGTCGGACATCTGCACCCAAATGGTTGAGGATGGGGCGAACGTGATCTGTATCTGCTGCACCGAATTCTCGCTTCTTGCGCAGGACATACACGCCAAAGTGCTGATGTTTGACGCGATGCAGGTTCTCGTGTCTGCGACAGTCGCGTTTTCGCGCTCGGACTTGCCAGATCAGGACGCCCCGCATGCCGGTGATCGCGTTGTCGGTGCTGCGACCTGACAGAGGTTCACTGCGACCTAGACCGACACTCCGGCCAGCAACTCGTCGCGATCCAGCTCGCCTTTCCGACCACTCATCTTCACCGCCCCGCGTTCCAGAACGTAGAAGCGGTCACCAAGGTCATAGGCAAAGCTGAAATACTGTTCGACCAGTACAATCGCCATGTCGGCCTGTTCGCGCAGCAGGGCAATCACCCGACCGATCTGCTGGATGATGTTCGGCTGGATGCCTTCAGTCGGTTCGTCCAGCAACAATAGCTTCGGCTTGGTGATCAGCGCGCGGGCAATGGCAAGCTGCTGTTGCTGCCCACCCGACAGGTCACCCCCCCGCCGGTGAAGAAACTCCTTGAGGATCGGGAACAGCTCGAAGATGTGATTGGGGATCTGATGTTCTGATTTCGGCAGGCAGGCAAACCCGGTTTCAAGGTTCTCGCGCACGGTGAGCAGGGGGAAGATATCGCGCCCCTGCGGGACATAGGCGACGCCTTTCTGGGCCAGCGCATGCGCGCTCGCCGATCTGATGTCTTCGCCATTCAATGAAAGCGTTCCACTGGAATAGGCGTGGGTGCCCGAAATCGCCTTGAGCAGGCTCGTCTTGCCGACGCCGTTGGTGCCCATGACGCAGGTGATCTCGCCCCGATGTGCCGCCATGTCGATGCCGTTCAGGATCTGGCTGCCGCCGTAATGCAGGGTCAGGCCCTTCGTGCGCAGGACTTCATCGGCCAAGATACACCTCGATCACCTGTTGATTGTTCGTCACATGGTCCAGCGACCCTTCAGCCAGAACCGATCCTTCATGCAGAACCGTCACCTTGCAGTTCAGGCGGCGCACGAATTCCATGTCATGTTCCACGACCACCACCGCGCGGGTCTTTGCCGCCTCGCGTAGGATGTCCGTGGTGTGTTCGCGTTCGGCAGGCGTCATGCCGGCGGCGGGTTCATCGACCAGCAAAAGGCGCGGGTCTTGGGCCAGCAGCATGCCGATTTCCAGCCATTGCTTTTGCCCGTGGCTCAACTCGCCCGACTTGCGGTAAAGCGCGCCGGACAAGCCGATCTGTTCGGCAAGTGCTGTCACCTTATCGTTGTCCTCTGACGTTGGCTTGAAGAACAGCACCGCCAGCGGACTGCGCGTCTTCTTCAACGCCATCATCAGGTTGTCGAACACGCTCTGGTCCTCGAACACGGTGGGGCGCTGGAATTTGCGGCCCACACCGGCCTGCGCGATCTTGCTTTCCGACATCCTGAGCAGCGACACGCTCTTGTCACCATAAATCACCCGGCCCTCATCGGGCTTTGTCTTGCCGGTGATGATGTCCATGAACGTGGTCTTGCCCGCGCCGTTCGGTCCGATCACCGCGCGCAACTCGCGTTCGGCGATCTGGAAGGACAGGTTGTTGATGGCCTTGAACCCGTCAAAGGAAACAGACACCCCGGAAACTTCAAGAAGCGTGCTCATTTCTCGGCCTCCCGCTCGCGCAATGCGCCCTGATTCGGACCAAGGTCTGCGCCATGGCGGCTGGGGTTCTTGCGGTCGATCAGGATATCGACCAGCCCGCCGATACCCTTGGGCGCGAAGAGCGTCACGCAGACAAAGGACACACCCAGAAGCACCGTCCACCAATCGACCCAGTTGATCGTGTAAAAACCAAGGTTGATGTCGGGTGCCTGACCGCCGGTGAACCATGTTGACACCAACGAGACAAACGCCGCGCCAATGACCGCTCCGTACAGCCTGCCGCGCCCACCGATGGCGACCCAGACCGCAAGGTAGATCGACGCGATGGGCGCAATCTCGGCCGGATTGATAATGCCGGCCTGTGGATAGTAGAGCGCCCCCGCGATGCCCGCGATCACCGCCGTCAGGGTAAAGATGGCCAGTTTGAACGCCTCGACAGGATACCCGAGGAAGCGCACGCGTGCCTCGTCATCACGGATCGCGCGAATGACCGATCCGAACTTTCCCGACACCACCCAGGCACAAAGGAGATAGCCAAGGCCAAGCGCCACTGCCGAGGCCCAGAAAAACCAGATCGAGACGATGGATTGCGGTGTATCAGACAGTCCGGGAAGGTTCTGAAGACCCGACAGCCCATTATTGCCGCGCAAGCCGCTGTCGTTCTGGAACAGATGCAGCGACAGCGCCAAGGTCATCGCCTGCGTCAGGATCGACAGATACACACCCGTGACCCGGCTGCGAAAGGCCAGCCAGCCAAAGACCAGCGCCAGAAGGCCGGGCACCATGACAACGGCGAGGAGTTGCAGCGGCAGCGAATGGGCAAAGGCCCAGATCGGCGGAAACTCGGACGCGCCGACAACGCCGAAGATCTGGCTCGCGATGCCATCCGAGACTTCTTGTGGCGTGGGCGGCAAAGGTGCGGCGGCAAGGCTTTCCAGAACGATGATCTCGGTCCGGGCATACATCAGCCACATGCCGATCGCGTAGCCACCAAGACCGAAAAACGCCATATGGCCAAGGCTTAGAATGCCGCAATAGCCCCAGACCAGATCCATCGCCAGCGCCACGAGGCACAGGCAAAGAGTCTTGCCCAGCGTCTTGATGAAGCTGGTCGAGATGACACCGATGCCGAACCCTTCGGACAGGATCGTCACCCCAACTGTGAACAGCGCGAGGATAGCGAGAAAGATCATCACCGACGGGAAGCGAAGGGCAATGGGCTGGCGGCGGGGAAGGGCTGCGTCAGTCATGCCTCACGCCTCCGCCGCGCGGCCCTTTAGGGCGATGATGCCCTTTGGCCGGAACTGGATGAACAGGATGATGAACAGGATCATGTAGGTCTGCGCCGCCAGCGTGTTCGACGGGTTGAACCATTCGATTCCTTTCTGGAGGAAGCCCACCATGGTGGCCCCCAGCAGCGTGCCCCAGATGTTGCCGACGCCGCCAACCACCACGGTCATGAAGCTTTGCACGATGTAGTCACTGCCCATTTCCGAGGTCACCTTGGCATAAAGCCCTATGGCCACACCGGCGATACCCGCGATGCCCGACCCGAAGCCGAAGGTCAGCATGTTGATCTTGTCGGGGTTGATCCCCATCGAGGCCGCCATGCGCGGGTTCTGCGTCACCGCCCGCACCTCGAGGCCAAGGCGGGTGCGGTTCATCACGAACAGGAACAGCGCGAGGAACAGGAGCGCGAGCACGAAGATCGCGATGCGGATATAGCTGATCGACACGATGTCGTTTATGACCAGCGACCCGTCCAGCCAACCGGGGGCGGTCAGCGGGCGCGCCTGCGTGCCGAAGATGTTCTTGGCCAGCTGTTGCAGCGCGATGGAGATTCCGAAGGTGGCCAGCAGCGTTTCCAGCGGGCGATGATACAGCCAGCGGATCACCAGCCGCTCCATCGCGACACCCGCGCCGAAAGTTACGGCAAAGGCCAGTGGGATCGCGACAAGGATCGACAGCGTATAATCGGGGATGAAAAGCTGCACGACATAGCCCGTGTAAGCGCCCATCATGATGAATTCGCCATGCGCCATGTTGATGACGCCCATCACGCCAAAGGTGATTGCAAGGCCGATGGCAGCAAGGAAATAGATCGACGCCAGCGACAGCGCATCCAGCCCAAGATCAAACGCTTGGTTGAGCGCAACCTTGTTCTCGATCGCCTTCAGGGCAAGCAGCGCTGCCGCGACCACTTCGGGCGGCGCGCCGATATAGCGTTCGTAGAAAACATGGTTCGCAAGCCGCTCATCGACCTCGGTCTCTGTGGCGACGGCAGTCACAGCGCCTTGGTCCGCCAGAGCGGCATAGGCCATGTCGCGGGCGGCTTGGCTGTCCAGCGTGGCGACCTGAATGCCGGCGACCTGTCCGTCCGCGATATTGGCAACCAGCGCGTTGCGCTGGTCTTCGACGCTGATGCGCGGTTTGGCAAGGTCGGCCGCAACCAGCAAGGCATAGGCATCATTGCGCGGCAGGGCGTCTGATCCGGGGTCCAGAGACCGACCGATGTCAGGATCGGTGGGCAGTGTTTCCGCCGCTTCGACACGCACTGCAACAAGAGGGTTTAGTGCAGCGCGAACATCGACGCCCAGATCACCTTCAAAGCTCTGGATCGCCTCGATACGTTCTTCGTTCGTCGCACCATAGGCGATGGTCAGCAACCGCTCCAGCCGTTGCTTGCGGGCAAGGATCACCGCGTCCGTTTCGGTTCCAAGGCTGGCACGCAGGGCTGCAAGATGGCTCTCCTCGGCGCCGCGTTCGATCGCATCCAAAGCGCGTCGGCGCGTGTCCGGGTCGGGATCGCTCAGTTGAAATTGTACCAGCGCGGTCCCGATCAACCCTCGAATACCCGAGTTCGGCTTTAGCTGGTCGAACCCGTCATCCGGCACCAGGCCGATTTCGGTGCCATCGGCAAAATCGAAAATCCGAAGCGTATCGCCGTCAACCTCCTCGGCATAGACGAACAGGCCGGTCTCGGTGTTCACCCACATCTCGCGGATCTGCCATTTGTCCATGACCACCTGCGCCTCGGGCAAGCCGCTATTGGCAAGCGCATCGATCGCCGGGCCAATGGTGCGTCTGGAGCTTTCGACGATGAGTTCGCTTTGGGATTGCAGCAATTGCTGGATCGGTGCGTCGGCCTGCTGGGCGGAAACCGGAACAGCAAATGTCAGGTAAGAAAGAAGAAGAGCGGCAAAGCGCAGCATCGGAATATCCGTCATCATCGGTGCGCGCAGGCGCGGACCTTTTCGGGAAAAGACGGGCGCGCGGTGTCCCACGCGCCCGGTGTGTTGGCTTAGTAATTCGACTTGATCTGAACGCAGGTTGACGTCGCGGTGTTGTACATACCGCAGCCAAGGTCTTTCCAATCGGACATCAGAACTGCAGATTCCGGCAGGAAGTCCGTCCACGCATCGCCCGGAACCGGATCGGTCTGGCTGATGATGTCAAACTGGCCATCGGCCTGAATCTCGCCGATCAGAACTGGCTTGGTGAGGTGATGGTTCGGCAACATGACAGCCGTTCCACCGGTCAGGTTCGGGAATTCCTGCCCGTACATCGCGGTGCGCACGGCATCGACATCGGTGGTGCCGGCATCGGTCACGGCGTTAACCCACATGTTGAACCCGATGTAATGGGCTTCCATCGGGTCGTTGGTCACACGCTCTTCACCCATGCGGGCCTTCCACGCGGTGACCCATTCTTCGTTGGCAGGTGTGTCTGCAGACTGGAAATAGTTCCAGGCGGCAAGGTGACCAACGAGGTTGCTTGTGTCGAGACCGGACAGCTCTTCTTCACCGACCGAGAAGGCAACGACGGGGATGTCATCCGCCGAAATGCCAGCGGCCGCGAGTTCCTTGTAGAAACCGATATTGGCGTCACCGTTGATGGTCGAGATCACGCCGACCTTCTTGCCATCCGCACCCAGCGCCACAACGTCCGCGACGATCTTGGACCAGTCGGAATGGCCGAAGGGGGTGTAGTTCACGAAGATGTCTTCTTCCGCGATGCCCTTGTCCTTGAGATACGCCTCAAGAATGTTGTTCGTGGTGCGGGGGTAGACATAGTCTGTACCCAGCAGTGCGAATTTCTCGACGCCAAGCTCTTCGAGGAAGTAATCCGTTGCCGGGATCGCCTGCTGGTTCGGCGCGGCACCGGTGTAAAACACGTTCTTGGAGCTTTCCTCGCCTTCGTACTGCACCGGGTAGAACATCAGGCCATTAAGCTCTTCCAGAACCGGCAGCGCGGATTTGCGGCTCACCGAAGTCCAGGCGCCAAACATCACGTCGACGTTCTGAACCGTCAGAAGCTCGCGGGCCTTTTCTGCGAACAAAGGCCAGTCGGAGGCGGGGTCAACGACAACAGCCTCGAGCTCGCAGCCCAGAAGGCCGCCTTTCTCGTTCTGGATATCAACCAGCATCTCCATCGTGTCTTTCAGGGTCGTTTCGGAAATCGCCATCGTTCCGGACAGGGAATGCAGGACACCGACCTTGATCGGGCAAGAAACATCCTGTGCGAGGGCAGGAAGCGTGGAAATCAGTAGCGCGGCAGCCGCTGTTGTGCTGAGAAATTTCATCGACATTATTCAAACGTCCTCTGTACGTTCTGCGCCGCGAAGGTTGCCAAGAGCAGAGCAAGGCCCCAGATATCGCGAACGCAAGTCTATTGCGGAGTGCGGTGGAGCCTGGAGTTGAACGGCCGGCTTCATCGCACGTGACCAACTGATGTCTCGCATCAGCCGCCGGTATCTAGGCCGCAGTTCTTCAGGTCAGGAAATATGTCGTTGATCTTGGCAGCGATTGCCGGGAGAAACGCACAAGTTTTGAGCGGATTTTTAAACTTCGTCTGATATTTGTGCAAAAAGCCGTGTGCGAGTCAGCTATTGAGAGGCTTGCCAGGTTCCCTGATTCACGGTGTCCATGTCCGAAACAGGGGCGCTGTCGGGCTTTGCCGCAGTTTCGGGCGCAGGCTGCAGCAGAATGGATCGGCAAAAAGCCAGTTCCTGTTCTGCACGTTTTTCCGCCCAAGACGCGTGCCGCGGGTCTTGGGAAAAGGCGGCTTGGGTCAAAAGAGAGGCATGTGCCATCTTGGCCTCGATGCGTTCCGAAAGGATGCGGGTCGCCACGTCGGGCGAGATCAGCGTTTCAAGAATGTCTTCCAGATGGTCGCGCTGGGTTTCGACCTGAGCAGTGGGCTGGTCGGACATCAGCCAGTGATGTTCGATCTGCGCCGAAAGACGGCCCACACATGTTGTGACGCGGTGCATAAGGTCTTCGTCAGGTATCGCAGCCGTGGCGGCGAGACAGGTGAGCAAGGTGGCATATCCGAATGTTTTCAAAACGCCCATATTTTGAGCGTGTAGCACGATTTTCTTTCTCGCAACTTAACGTGGGTTAGCCCCTGGCTTTTTGCGCGAGTGAGTCATTATTGCAGCAGGGGCGGATTTCAGGGACCAACCCGCTGGCCGACTCCACGCACGATCGCACCGACCTCCATCAACTGATCTGCCAAAGGGTTCGATTTGCGCCAAACCATGCCAACAGTGCGATTGGGCTTGGGCCGGTCAAAGGTCACCACCGACACATTCGCGTTGCGCGTCTCAAGGGCGACCGCCATTTCCGGGATCAGCGTGACCCCCATGCCCGCCCCGACCATCTGCACCAGTGTCGACAGGGAACTGCCCTCCATCAACTGACGCGGTTGCGTCTTGGTGATTTCGCAGAACGACAGCGCTTGGTCACGAAAGCAATGGCCTTCTTCCAACAGCAAAAGCCGCATGGATTTGAGCATGTCCGGGCTCGGAACGGGTTTGCCATCGTCCTTGCGCGGTCGCACCAGAACGAAATCTTCCTGGAACAGCGCGAACTCCCGCAGCGCGGGTTCCGAAATCGGCAGCGCGACGACGGCCGCATCCAGTCGTGAGTCCAACAAATCCGCGACCAGCGACTTGGTGACCGATTCCCGCAGCTCGAGGTCGATCTCGGGAAAGCGGCCGGTCAGGGCAGTGATCGTATCGGGCAGCAGATAGGGGGCCACGGTCGGGATGACGCCTAGCCGGAACCGCCCGGCGAACGGGCCTTGTGAAACGCGCATCAGGTCTTCCAGCTCGTCGATGGCCAGCAAGACCTGCCGCGCCTTGATGACAAAATCCTCGCCGATAGGGGTCAGACGCAAGGTCCGCGCACCGCGTTCCACCAGCATGGCGCCTGCCATGTTTTCCAACTCCTTGATTTGCAAAGACAGCGCCGGTTGCGAGATCGTGCAGGCTTCGGCAGCACGGCCAAAATGCAGATGCCGCGCGAGCGCGTCGAAATATCTGAGCTGTTTGATGGTCAATCCTATCATTTGAAAAACTTATCATTTCTTTTTGAATATCCAATTGGAAATTATTGATCCACGTGGTTAGAACGATTCTAGACCCGGCCTCCGGGCCAATCTGATTCACTGCGAGGGAAAAAGATCATGGACGGAAACAATCTCGACCCGAAAGGGGCCTGCCCCATCATGCACGGTGGCAACACCGGCACTGGCAACAGTGTCACCAAGTGGTGGCCGAGCGCGCTGAACCTCGGGATCCTGCACCAGCACGGTGCGCGCACCAACCCGATGGACCCCGACTACAACCACCGCGATGCGGTCAAGGCGCTCGACTTCAACGCGGTCAAGGCCGATGTCGAGGCGCTGCTGACCGAAAGCCAGGAATGGTGGCCGGCGGACTGGGGCCATTACGGCGGTCTCATGATCCGTCTGGCATGGCACTCCGCCGGGTCCTACCGCATGGGTGACGGTCGCGGTGGCGCGGCAACCGGCAATATCCGTTTCGCACCGCTGAACTCTTGGCCGGACAATGCCAGCCTCGACAAGGCCCGCCGCCTGTTGTGGCCGGTCAAGAAGAAGTACGGCAACGCGCTGTCCTGGGCTGACCTGATCATCCTGTCGGGCACCGTCGCCTACGAATCCATGGGTCTGAAGACCTTCGGCTTCGGCTTTGGCCGCGAAGATGTCTGGGCACCCGAGGAAGACGTGAACTGGGGTGTCGAGGAAGAGTGGCTCGCGCCGTCCGAAGAACGCTACGGCGACCTCGATCAGCCCGCGACCATGTATAACCCGCTTGCGGCTGTGCACATGGGCCTCATCTACGTGAATCCCGAAGGCGTGAACGGCCAGCCCGATCCGGCCCGCACCGCCCTTCATGTCCGTGAAACCTTTGCGCGCATGGCGATGAACGACGAGGAAACCGCGGCTCTGACCTGTGGCGGTCACACTGTCGGCAAGGCGCATGGCGCGGGTGCCGGCGACAACATCGGTGACGCACCTGAAGGCTGCCCCGTGCACGGTCAGGGCTTTGGCTGGTCCAACCCCGGTCACGAAGGCAAGGCGGCCAACGCCTTTACCTCCGGCATCGAAGGCGCTTGGACCCAGCACCCGACCAAGTGGGACATGGGGTATTTCGACTATCTGTTCAACTACGAGTGGAAGCTGACCAAATCGCCCGCCGGTGCAAACCAGTGGGAGCCGGTTGGCATGCCGGAAGACAAGAAGCCGGTTAACGCGTCTGATCCGTCCAAGCGCGATATGCCCATGATGACAGATGCCGACATGGCGATGAAGGTCGACCCGATCTACAACGAGATCTGCCAGAAGTTCCGCGCCGATCCCGAGTATTTCGCCGATACCTTCGCCCGAGCATGGTTCAAGCTGACGCACCGCGACATGGGGCCCAAGGCCAACTATTACGGCCCGTTCGTCCCGCAGGAAGACCTGATCTGGCAGGATCCGATCCCGGCAGGCAACACCGGCTACGATGTCGATGCGGTGAAAGCCAAGATCGCCGACAGCGGCCTGACCGCAGCCGAGATGATCGCAACCGCATGGGACAGCGCCCGCACCTATCGTGCCTCCGACAAGCGGGGCGGCGCCAACGGTGCGCGTATCCGTCTTGCACCGCAAAAGGACTGGGCCGCCAACGAACCCGAGCGTCTGGCCAAGGTGCTGGGCATTCTGGAGCCGATTGCAGCTGAAACCGGTGCATCGGTTGCGGACGTGATCGTTCTGGCGGGCAATGTCGGTCTGGAGCAATCGCTCAAGGCGGCAGGCCACGACATCGCCGTACCCTTCGCTCCGGGTCGTGGGGATGCCTCGGACGACATGACCGATCACGCAAGCTTTGACGTGCTCGAGCCGCTTGTCGATGGGTTCCGCAACTTCCAGAAGGAAAAATACGCGGTCTCCATGGAAGAACTGACGCTCGACAAGACGCAGCTTTTGGGTCTGACAGCGCGAGAGATGACCATTCTCATCGGCGGGATGCGGGTTCTTGGCACCAACCACGGCGGCACGAAGCATGGTGTGTTCACGGATCGTGAAGGACAGCTGACCAACGACTTCTTCGTCAACCTGACCGACATGACCTACAGCTGGCACCCCGTGGACGACGGAACCTACGAGGTCCGCAACCGCAAGACCGGTGAGACCAAGTGGACCGCGACAAGCATTGATCTGGTGTTGGGCTCGAACTCGATCCTGCGTGCCTATTCCGAGGTCTACGCCCAGGACGACAACGCCGAGAAGTTCGCGCGTGATTTCGTCGATGCCTGGACCAAGGTGATGGACGCCGACCGTTTCGATCTGGTCGCCTGAATCTGACATACCCTCCCGGGCGCCACGCGCGCCCGGGAGATGCTGTTTGGTCGTCCCGCTGCTTGGCTACTCCGGCAGCGACCGTGGCAGGACCAGCGAAACCTTCGCCCCGGATCGGAGCGTTTCATCAATGCTGATCCGTCCGCCCATCGCTTCGGCGAATTTCTGAGCCAGCGACAGCCCGACACCCACACCGGATGTTGTCCCGGTCTCGTGACCCAAACGTTCGAAAGCCACAAAGGCCTCCTCAGCGGTGCCTTCGGGAAAGCCCGGACCACTGTCCCTGAACACGATCTCGACCTGATCCTCTCCCACTGGCAGTGCCTGAATTCCGATGGTGCCGCCCACAGGCGAGAACTTGATCGCATTGTCCAACAGCTGTTTGAAGATCGAAGCAAGCCAGACAGGATTGGCCTGAACGCGCAGATCGGGGTCGATGCGGGTGTCCAGCTCGAGTTTCTTGCTCGACAGTTCAGCCGTAAAGCGCGTCACCACCGGGTTCAGCCCGTCCGTAATGGAAACATGCGATGTGTCCGTCAGATTCCCGTCATCTTTCCAATTCGCGAAATCAAAGATGTTTTCGATGATCAGCAGCAGGGCATTCGAGGAACGCATGATCTGGTCGGAATACGTGTCGAGCGTCGCCTGATCCACGGTCCGCCCGGATTTGGCATCCGCGTTCAGGAACTCGGCAAAGCCCGAGATCGCGTGCAGCGGGGTCAGCATCTCGTGGCTGACGCTGCGCATCAACGCGCTTTTGGAATCGCTCGACCGTTGCGCCTCGCGCTGCGCTTCCTGCAATAGCGCAGCATTTCTCTGGGTGCGCCGCACGAAATAGCCAATCACGAAAAGCACCGTTCCGAACACGGTGAACGCGGTAATCGGGGCAAGCACCATTGCGGCCTCGGCCCGGCTGATTTCGAATTCGCCCAGCAGGGAATAGTTGGTCGACCATGCAAAAACCCACAGGGCGACCGGTATCGCCGTCATCAAGAGCAAACGGCTCAGTTCGGACTGTATCGAAAACACCACGAAGGGTGCCGTAGCGATGGCCACGAAGATGAAAGACACACGCGCCTCGGGCGGTGTCACAAATGCCCCAAGCGCGACCCCGATATTCGCAGAGCCCAGCCAGACAACCCGCGCCGTCATGTGCCGGTCCGCATGATGCAGCAGGATGCCTGCAATAAAACCGGCCAACGTGATCGTCGCCGCAACTGTCAAAAGCTTCGCGTTCAGAAAAAACGCGGCACACCACCAGAGCAGGGCAAAGGGCGTCGCGTATTTGACCAGCACCAAAGAGAACTGAACGCGCAGATCGCGCTCCGAGAACTGGTCTGTTTCGGTATTATCCAAAATCGGGTCCCGCAAATTTGTGTTGTTTGAACCGGGACCGGAACGACCATAACCTGCGCCGAGCCTCACATGCCCGCCACATCTATCAACAGACCAGCCCCGCCGAGACAATATTGTGTTCATAGAGGTTCCCAAAGGCATCAAATGTGGATGCGTTTTGTGCCGGACCTGTTGCAATCAGACGGCATGTTGACCCTTGATGCGGCGCACGGGAAGACCCGCAAAGGTATGCGCACCCCGTGTCACAAGATCCTGAAGCTGCCATTGCATCGCCTTGAGTGTCAGCCCGTGTCGAACGGATGGACCGTGTCCTATCTTTGTCGCTGCCAGAGGTCACTTTGTTGGACAGCTCTCCGAAAGAACCTACCCTCTATCCATCTGTGGTTTCCGGGTGACATGCCGGGATTGTCTTTCGGACAGCTAAATTTCTGACCCAAACGGACGAATTCAGACATAGCGGCCGCGGTTGGTCAAAGGTCACTTGGCATGCAGGGCATGCGCATCATGCTCCGGGGCTTTTACATCCTCTTCTTTTAGAGATATGCCGCTTCGAGGCATTCAGGGTTGGACAAATTGTTGATATGAACACATCGGGCAACGTTCTCTTCCTCATCGCTCTGCTCCCCTTCCTTGGCGCCCTTGTGCCCGGTCTCATGATCCGTGCGGGGCGGAATGCCTGTGCAAGTTTTACAGCGGCACCGACCGCGATTGCCCTGATCCTGCTGCTCACCTATGCCCCCGCCGTGCTGAACGGCGAGGTCATCCAGGCCGAGGTCATGTGGCTGCCTCAACTGGGACTGTCCGTGTCGTTCTTTCTGGACGGGCTGGGTCTGCTCTTTGCCTGCATGATCCTTGGGGTCGGGTTGCTGATCACGCTCTATGCCCGGTTCTACCTGTCCGGCGACGACCCTGTGGGACAGTTCTACACCTATTTGCTGCTCTTTCAGGGCGCGATGCTTGGGATCGTGATTTCCGACAACATCCTTTTGCTGCTCGTGTTCTGGGAGCTGACATCGCTGTCCTCGTTCCTGCTGATCGGCTACTGGAAACATCTGCCCGAAGGCCGTCAGGGCGCGCGCATGGCGCTGACCGTGACGGGCGCGGGTGGTCTTGCGATGATCGGCGGAATGCTGATCCTCGGCAATATCGCGGGCAGCTACAACCTGACCGACATCCTGCAGGCCGGCGATGAGATCCGCGCGTCCGAATGGTATCTGCCGGCCCTTATCCTGATCCTGCTGGGCGCGTTCACCAAGTCTGCGCAGTTCCCATTCCATTTCTGGTTGCCGCACGCGATGGCCGCGCCGACGCCGGTGTCGGCCTACCTGCATTCCGCCACGATGGTGAAAGCGGGCGTGTTCCTGATGGCTCGCATGTGGCCGGTGCTCTCGGGCACCGATGCGTGGTTCTACATCGTGGCGACAACCGGGTTGGTCACGATGGTGCTGGGTGCGGTGATCGCGCTCTTCAAGGACGATCTGAAGGCGCTTCTGGCCTTCTCGACCGTGAGCCACCTTGGCCTGCTGACCATGCTACTAGGCTTCGGCACTCAAGCGGCGGCGATTGCTGCGGTGTTCCACATCATCAACCACCTGACCTTCAAGGCGGCGCTCTTCATGACCGCCGGGATCATCGACCACGAAACCCACACCCGCGACATCAAGCGGCTGGGCGGGCTGCGGCATCTCATGCCGATCACCTTTGTGATCGGAACGGTTGCGGCCCTGTCGATGGCGGGGATTCCGCTGTTCAACGGGTTCCTGTCGAAAGAGATGATGCTGGAAGAAGCGTCGCACACCTCCTGGGCAGGTAGCTATTACGCCGTTCCAGTAATGGCCACAATCGGCGCGCTGCTGTCGGTCGCCTATTCCCTGCGCTTCATCAAACATGTTTTCCTCGGTCCGGTGCGCGACGACTATCCCGCCAAGCCGCATGATCCGCCCTTCGGTCTCTGGGCCGCACCTGCGCTGCTGGTGATTCTCGTTGTGCTGATCGGTGTCATGCCGTTCCTGGCTGACGGGATCGTCGCTGCCGCAGCGAGCGCCGTGACCGGGGCCGAGCTCGTCCCGCACCTGAAAATCTGGCACGGCGTCACCCCGGCGCTGTTCATGTCCATCATCGCGGTCGTTGGTGGTGCGGTTTTGCTGATGCTGCACGCGCCCTTGGACAAGGCTTGGATCAAGGCACCCCGCCCCGAAGCAAAGGCGATCTTCGACCGCCTGATCGCGGCGTGCCTCGCCATGACCCGGAGCGTGACGGAGGTAACGCATAACGGAGCAATCAGCCGCTACCTTGCCATCTTCACCGTCAGTTCCGTGGCCCTCGGTGCCATCGCCTTTGCCGGTGGCGGCCTGTCGGCACCGACGCGTGACATGTTGCCGGTGCCCGCGATCATCGCGGTGGGCTGGCTGATGCTGGTGGTCGCCACGATATCGGTCGTGACGATGCACCACCACCGCTTCCGGGCACTTGTCCTGATCGGGATCATCGGTCTCGCGATCTCGGCGGGCTTTGTCTACATGTCCGCGCCCGACCTTGCCCTGACGCAGATCTCGGTGGAAACTGTCACGATCATGCTGCTGTTGCTGGCCCTGCACTTCCTGCCCAAGGAAACACCGAGGGAAAGCCCGATGTCGCTCAAGATCCGCGACGGGATCATCGCGGTCACCGCAGGGGCAGGGGTTGGTGGGCTGGCTTTTGCCTTCATGCAGCGCGATATCTCGACGATCTCGTCCTACCATATCGAAAACAGCTATGAAGGCGGCGGCGGCACGAACGTGGTCAACGTGATCCTCGTGGATTTCCGCGGCTACGACACCTACGGCGAAATCATCGTTCTGGGCATCGCGGGCATGCTGATCTACGCGCTGATGCATGCCTTGCTCGAAGGCCCGGCGGCGCGTCGCCTGCGCAACACCGATTACGCGGATGACCGCTCCAAGGATCGTCACCCGCTGATGATGGTTGTCGTCACCCGCGTGCTCATGCCGATCGCGCTGATGGTCGGCATCTACATCTTCCTGCGCGGCCACAACCAGCCGGGCGGCGGTTTCGTGGCGGGACTAGTCGTCGCGATTGCACTCCTGATGCAATACATGGCCTCGGGCTTTGCCTGGACGCAGGACCGTCAGCGCATCGAATATCATACGCTGATCGGGTTCGGCGTCATCATCGCCGGTGTCACGGGCGCCGGGGCCTGGGTGTTCGACGCGCCCTTCCTCACCAGTTCCTACACCTATGTGCATCTGCCCCCGATCGAGGAGTTCGAGCTCGCGACTGCCATGCTGTTCGATCTCGGGGTGTTCCTGACCGTGCTGGGTGCCGTGATGCTCATGCTCTACAGCCTGTCGCGCATTGCGCGCTATGCAGGCACCACGGTGAACGTGGACCCGATGGATTACGATCCGTCCAGTCGGGTCGAAGACAACTCGGAGGCGCGCTGACATGGAATTTCTGGTTGCAAGCGCCATCGGCACAATGACCGCAGGCGGCGTCTACCTGTTGCTGCGGTTGCGGACATTCCCGGTGATCCTCGGTCTGGCGCTCCTGTCCTACGCGGTGAACGTGTTCCTGTTCTCCAGCGGGCGTCTGGCCATCGACATGTCGCCGATCCTGTCGAAATACGGTGAGGCCAGCTACACCGACCCGCTGCCGCAGGCGCTGGTGCTCACCGCTATCGTGATCTCCTTCGGCATGACGGCGGTTCTTGTGATGATCTCCCTCGGGGCGTTCCTCGAATCCGACACTGACAGCATCGACATTGACCAGACCGACGAGGATTCTGCGAAATGAGCCACTGGATCATTCTTCCCGTCGTCCTCCCGGCGCTGATCGCGCCGATCATCGGTTTCATGATGCGGCACGACATCGTTCTGGCGCGGGTCACGTCGATGGTCGGGTCCGTGCTGCTTCTGGCGATTTCGATGGTGCTCATCGCGATGGCGATGGACGGCACCACGCATATCTATCGCCTCGGAGACTGGGCCGCGCCCTATGGCATCGTGCTTGTGCTTGACCGTCTTTCGGCGCTGATGATTTTGCTGACGGCAGTTCTGGCATTGATGGTGCTTCTGCATGCGATGGCCACAGGATGGGACAATCGCGGGCGGCACTTCCACGCGCTGTTTCAGTTCCAGCTCATGGGCATTTGCGGCGCGTTCCTGACCGGCGACATCTTCAACCTGTTCGTATTCTTCGAAATCCTGCTGATCGCGTCTTACGGGCTGATGATCCATTCGGGCGGCCGTGAACGGATGCGCGCAGGGCTGCAATACGTGGTGATGAACCTTGCCGGATCGACGCTGTTCCTGTTTGCGCTTGGCACGCTCTATGCCAGCACCGGCACGCTGAACATCGCCGACCTTGCCGCCAAAATCCCCGAGATTCCGGCGGACGAGGCAGGGCTGGTGCGCGTTGCCGCGATGCTTCTGATGATCGTCTTTGCCGTCAAGGCGGCGCTCTTTCCAGTGCAGTTCTGGCTGCCCGCCACCTATTCCAACGCCCCGGCGCCCGTCGCGGCGCTCTTCGCCATCATGACCAAGGTCGGTGCCTATGCCATCCTGCGGGTTCATACGGTCGTGTTCGGCCCCGGAGTGCCTGGCACCGAGGGCATGATCGACGCGTGGCTCTTCCCCGCCGCCATCGTCACCATCGCCCTGGGCGCGTTCGGGGTGCTGGGCGCGCGTCGCCTGATGCCCTTGATCAGCTTTTCCGTCATAGGCTCCATGGGCACGCTGCTGGTGGCCGTTGCCGTCTTTTCGCCGGTCGCCACGACTGCGGCGCTGTACTACATGATCCACTCGACTTTTGCCGCGGCCTGCCTGTTCCTGATCGCCGATCTGGTGGTCAGCCGGCGCAACGGCGACTCGCTCACCCCGTCTGCCGCCACCGTTCAGAATGGGCTCTTCGCAGCGATCTTCTTCGCGGCGGTGATCGCCATGGCCGGGATGCCACCGCTCAGCGGGTTCCTCGGCAAGCTGCTTGTCCTAGATGCGCTGCGCGATCCGGATGTGATCGTCTGGGCCTGGACTGCCATCCTTGCCGGGTCTCTCATCACCATCGTCGGCTTTGCCCGAGCGGGCAGTGCGCTGTTCTGGAAATCCACCGCCATCGACGCCCCGGTTCCTGACGATGGTGACGCGACCGCTCCTGCCTATGCCACTCCGGCAGAGGTCACTCCGGTGATGCTTGCACTGGCTTCGCTGGTCTGCCTGTCGATCTTTGCAGGCCCGGTCGCCTCTTATCTCGAACAGACCTCCGCGCAATTGTTCGACCGGTCCGGGTATATCTCGGCGGTCCTCGCCCCGGTCGAGGAGGGTTGAGACCATGTTGAAACGCCTGATCCCGCACCCCTTGCTCAGCCTGACGCTGGTGTTTGTCTGGTTGGCGCTGGTCAACAAGTTCACCGTCGGCAACGCGCTGCTTGGCGTGCTGTTCGGTATTGTCATTCCGATGCTCACCGCGCCCTATTGGCCTGATCGCCCCAGAATCAGCCGACCGCTCAAGGGCTTTGCCTATGTCGCGATCGTTCTGTGGGACATCGTCGTCGCCAATGTGCAGGTGGCAGCGATCATCCTGTTCAAACGCGAAAAGAACATCCGGTCGCGGTGGATCGTCATTCCGCTCGAGGTCACCTCTGCCGAGGCGATCACGGTGCTGGCCGGAACGATCACGATGACACCCGGAACGGTCTCTGCCACGCTGTCCGCGGATGCGCGCAGCATCCTTGTCCATTGTCTGGACACCGACGATGTCGATGCGGTGCGGGACGAGATCAAGAACCGCTACGAACGACGGCTGAAGGAGATTTTTGAATGATCGAAGCCGCAATCATCTTTGCAGCAGCCTGCTACGGCATCGCCCTGCTCTTGGATCTCTGGCGCATCGCGCTGGGTCCGAACGCCGCCGACCGCATTCTCGCGCTGGACACCATGGTCATCAACGTGATCGCGCTACTGGTGCTCTATGGCGTCTGGCGCGGCTCGGCCATCTATTTCGAGGCTGCCATGCTGGTCGCCATGGTCGGGTTCGTATCAACCGTCGCCTATTGCCGCTTCCTGTTGCGCGGCGACATCATTGAGTGAGGTCAGGTCATGAACTTCGTGGTTGAACTTCTTATCGCCATCGCGCTCGTCGTCAGCGGGGTTTTCGGACTGGTTGGTTCTTATGGCTTGGTCAAGCTGACCGACACGCTGCAACGGCTTCATGCCCCGACCAAGGCGACCACGCTTGGGGTCGGCGGCGTTCTGGTCGCGTCGATGATCTTTTTCTACGCCAAGACGGGGTCGCTTTCGATCCATGAACTGCTGATCTCGGTCTTCCTGCTGCTGACAGCGCCGATCACCGCGAACTTCATTTCCAAGACCTACATGGCGCGGCACCTCAAGCAATCCGATCTGCCGGACAGCCAAACCGCCTGTGGCTGGTCGATCTACGACGAACCGCCCGAGTCGCGCACCGAGTCCTGAGCAACCGGCTCGGGCCATTCGGCTTTCCGGCTTGCCCTGATCTCGCCCGTCGTCAGAACCGGCGAGGCATCGAGCCCCCGTGCGTCAAGCATGTCGGCCACCCGTTCCAACGTCGCGACAAGCTGCGCCTGCTCCCAGTCGGCCATGGCCAGAAAGGCACGCACATAGCGCTGCTGCAAGGCATCGGGCGCACGTTCCAGCCGGGCGTGCCCGTCTTTGGTCACGGTCACATTGGTCTGACGGCGGTCCTGCAGGGACGGCACACGTTCAACCAGCCCTTGCGCTACAAGCTTGTCCACCAGCGCCGACACGGTCGCCTGGCTGACGCCCATCTGAGTCGCCAGGGATTTGGGCGTCACGCTGTCTTTCCCGCCGACAATCTGAAGCACCCGCAACTGCGCCGGGGTCAACCCCACGGCATGGGCAAGATCGCGCGCGTATAGTTCGGTCGCGCGCAGAATTCTGCGCAACGCGATCAGGCTGTCATCCATGCGGGCATTGGGGTCCATGGTCATGGCGCGAAACATCGCATGAAAAAGGTAACCGCTTCAATGAGCTTGGTAGAGGCAAGCGCTTTGCAACACTAATTAATTTGGGAACTAAATCGGCCATCAAGACATTAGGGTATCAACGCGAAGTGCGCTATGAGCGCGCTCATGTATATAAAATATGACATAAGCCTTTGTTGTTGAAATGACGAGCGACTTATACTACTTAGTTAGGCGAACTAAAAAAGGGTCAGAAAAGATGCCAACACACAGTAACATTCCCCGAACGCGCGCGCCTCGTCTTCGCAAGCCGGATGCGACGGACGGGGCCGCAATCTGGGAGCTTGTGAAAGACTGCAAGCCTCTCGACGAGAATTCGATGTACTGTAACCTCGTTCAGGCCGACCATTTTCGCGACACCTGCATCGTCGCCGAGCTTGATGGCGACATCATTGGCTGGATTTCCGGCCACATGATCCCCGACCAGAATGCCCTGTTCGTATGGCAGGTTGCTGTCAGCGCAAAAGCGCGTGGCATGGGCTTGGGCAAGAAGATGCTGCTTGACCTGATTGAGCGCGACGTCTGCGACGACGCCACGCATCTCAAGACCACGATCACGCGCGACAATGCTGCCTCATGGGCGCTGTTCCGCGGGTTTGCACGCCAGATTGGCGGCGAACTGACCGACGAACCCCACTTCACGCGGGATGTTCATTTTGAAGGACGTCACGACACCGAACACATGGTGTCCATCACGATTCCTTCGGCACGCGATCTCAAACGCGCTGCCTGAACCACGCGTTCTCTACCCAAAATTCAATTCGAATGCCTTGAAAGGACATATGATGCCCAAGGACATGAATACGACCGACTCGATTTTCGAACGCCGCGAAAGCGAAGCGCGATCCTATTGCCGCGGTATGCCGGCCACGTTTACATCTGCCAGCGGGTCGGAAATCACTGACGATAGCGGCAAGACCTATATCGACTTTCTCGCCGGGTGTTCATCGCTCAACTACGGTCACAACGACCCCGACATGAAAGCAGCGCTGATTGATCACATCTCGAGTGATGGCATAACGCACGGGCTGGATATGTACACCGGCACCAAGGCCGCGTTCCTGAAAACATTCGAGGAAAAGATCCTCGAACCGCGCGGGCTTGACTACAAGGTCATGATGACCGGCCCCACCGGGACCAACGCGGTCGAAGCCGCAATGAAACTCGCTCGCAAGGTCACGGGGCGTCGCAACATCGTCGCCTTTACCAACGGCTTTCACGGAATGACGATGGGCGCGCTGTCCTGCACCGGCAATGCCGGCAAGCGCGCAGGCGTGGGCGCGGGGCCGCTCTGCGGCGTGTCACGGATGCCCTTCGAGGGCGCATTTGGTGAAGATGTCGACACCCTCGCACAGATTGAAATGATGCTCGACAACCCCTCCAGCGGCATCGACGCGCCTGCCGCGTTTATCCTCGAGCCGGTTCAGGGCGAAGGCGGGCTCAATGCTGCGTCAACCGAATGGATGCAGGGCATTGCACGGCTGGCTAAAAAGCACGGCGCGCTTCTTATCGTCGATGACATCCAGGCGGGTTGCGGTCGCACCGGGCCGTTCTTTTCCTTCGAAAAGATGGGGATCGAACCCGATCTCGTGCCCTTGGCCAAAAGCCTGTCGGGAATGGGACTTCCCTTTGCCGCCCTGTTGATCAAGCCGGAACACGACATCTGGAAACCAGCTGAGCATAACGGCACCTTCCGGGGCAACACCCACGCCTTCGTGACCGCACGCGTCGCGATCGAAAAGTTCTGGTCCGACGACCGGTTCGAGAAAGAGATCGGCGAAAAGTCCAAGATGCTGACCAAGGCGCTGGAGGATATCGCGGCGCTGGTCCCCGGTGCCACGCTCAAGGGGCGCGGCATGATGCAGGGGGTCGATGTTGGATCGGGCGATCTTGCGGGCAATATCTGCGCGCGGGCCTTCGAAAAGGGGCTCATAATCGAAACCTCGGGCGCTCATGACGAGGTGGTCAAGGTGCTTGCCCCGCTGACCACACCAAATGCTACGCTTGAAAAGGGGTTCGAAATCCTTCTGAACGCGGCACGCGAAGTGATCGGCACATCCAACAAGATCGCAGCGGAGTAACACAATGATTGTCAGAGACTTCAACAAACTCGTTGCCGAAGAAAAGCACCGGGTCGTGTCGGATGCCAACTGGACAAGTGTCCGGATGCTGCTGGCCGATGACAAAATGGGCTTTTCGTTCCACATCACCTTTCTCGAAGAGGGGTCCGAACACACGTTCGAATACAAGAACCACTTCGAAAGCGTGTATTGCATGAAGGGCAAAGGCTCGATCACCGACCTTGCCACGGGCGAGACCCACGAGATCACGCCCGGCGTCATGTATGCGCTCGACAAGCATGACCGCCACGTGCTGCGCGCCGAGGAAGAATTAGTCATGGCATGCTGCTTCAACCCGCCGGTGACGGGCAAGGAAGTGCATCGTGAAGACGGTTCCTACGCGGCGCCGGAGTCGGAGGACGCCTGAAATGACACATACGGTCGAAAAGATCGGCGGGACATCCATGTCTCGCCTCTCCGAATTGAAAGAGACACTCTTCATCGGGGATCGCGGAATGACGGACATCTACAACCGCGTCTTCGTGGTCTCCGCTTTTGCGGGCATCACCAACCTGCTGCTGGAACACAAGAAATCCGGCGAGCCGGGTGTCTATGCTCTCTTTGCGCACAACGACAGCAACCATAAATGGCAGGATGCCCTGGATGATGTCGCCGTCGCGATGAAGGCGGCACATGGCGAAATCCTGACCCACAAGGGTGACATTCAGCAGGCGGATCTGTTTGTTGACGAACGCATCCTCGGCGCCCGCAACTGCCTGATCGACCTTCAGCGCCTGTGTTCTTACGGCCACTTCCGCCTGCCAGAACATATGGGCCACATCCGAGAACTGCTGTCCGGTCTGGGTGAATCCCATTCGGCCTATGTCACGTCGCTGATGCTTCAGCGCAGCGGTGTAGAGGCATTGTTCGTGGACCTGTCAGGCTGGCGCGACGAAGGCGATGTCTGTCTTGAAAAACGGATCACCAGCGCGTTCGACGGCATCGACCCGTCGGTCGAAATGCCCATCGTCACCGGCTATGCGCAATGCGTTGAAGGTCTGATGAACGAATTCGACCGGGGCTATTCCGAAGTGACCTTTTCGCATCTTGCCGCTCTCACCGGTGCGCGCGAGGCGATCATCCACAAGGAATTCCACCTCTCCTCTGCCGATCCGAAGCTGGTCGGCGAAGGGGTCGTGCGCAAACTCGGCCGCACGAATTACGATGTTGCGGACCAGCTGTCGAACATGGGGATGGAGGCGATCCACCCCAAGGCGGCCAAGACCCTGCGTCAGGCGGGCGTGCCCTTGCGTGTCACGAATGCCTTTGATCCCGGCGATCCGGGCACTCTGATTGACGACCAGCCCACAGACAAAGCTGCGGCGGAAATCGTCACCGGGCTCGATATCGTCACGCTCGAAGTGTTCGAACAGGACATGGTTGGTGTCAAAGGGTACGATTCGGGTATTCTCGATGTGCTCAAGCGTCACAATGTCCGGATCGTGTCCAAGGTGTCGAACGCCAATACGATCACGCATTATCTGGACGCGTCGCTCAAGACGATGCGCAGGGTGGAACGCGACATCGCCAAGCTGTTCCCGGCCGCCGAGATCACCAGCCGCCGTCTGGCCATGGTGTCGGTCATCGGTCGTGATCTCAATGGCCTGTCCATCCTGACGCGCGGCCTGCAAGCCATCGCCAAGGCTGGACGCGAGGCCATCGGCGCGAGCCAGGGTCCGCGCAACGTCGACGTGCAATTCGTGATGGACCGCGATTCAATGGAAGACGTGATCAAGGCGCTCCATGCCGAACTGATCGAAGAGGCCCCCGCGCACCTGTCGCGCGCGGCCTGATCAACACTTCTCCGATGCCCGCTTCAGGGCATCGGAATCTCCGTGACGAATTTCGGAACCTGATACCCCTTCTGCACCGCCGGACGATCTGCAATCCGCAGATACCAGTCTCTGACTTTGGGAAAATCGTTCAGGTTCACATCCTGCCATTCGAACCGCGCGGCCCAGGGAAAGATCGCCATATCGGCGATGCCATACTCCCCGGCCATGTAGTCGTGCCCGGCCAGATGTGTATCGAGCACGGAATAGAGCCGTGCCGCTTCCTTGCCATACCGGGCCTCGGCATACTCCGACACGCCTTTGTTGAACTTGAGGAAATGATGCGTCTGCCCCAGCATCGGGCCGAAGCCACCCATCTGCCACATCAGCCACTCCATCATCCGCCAGTAGCCATCACCTGTAGCGACGAACCGCCCGTCTTTCTGTGCGAGGTACAACAGGATCGCCCCGCTTTCCATCAACGAAACCCCGGTGTCCTGATCGACAATCGCGGGGATCTTGTTGTTGGGCGAGATCTTCAGGAATTCGGGCGCGAACTGCTCGTCCTTGGCGATGTCGATGGCGTGAACGGCATAGGGCACACCCAGCTCTTCGAGCAGGATGGACACCTTGCGCCCGTTCGGTGTGGTCCAAGTGTAAAGGTCGATCATCGCATCCTGCCTTTCGTGGTCACTTCACCGCAGCGCATCACCGGTTGCGGCATCGAAAATGTGCAGCGTCTCCACGGCAGCGGTCAAGGTCACCTCTTGGCCAACTTCGGGCGGCATCCGCCCATCCGCTTTGGCGATCACTTCCTGCCCCTCGGCCCCGACATAGATCAGCGTTTCATGCCCCAGCGGTTCGCGCACCGTCACCGGCCCGCGCACCAGCGCAGGCCCATCACCGGGATGCAGGTCTTCGGGCCGCACACCTACCGTGACCGCGCGCCCCTCGGCCATGTCCATCCCAAGGTCGAGCGTTGTCCCGGACCCCAGCTTTAACTTCCCCTGCGACACCGCCGCGGACAGCATGTTCATCGACGGTGCGCCGATGAACCCGGCGACAAAGGTGTTCGCCGGTTTGTGATAGACCTCGGCCGGAGTGCCGACCTGCTGGATATGCCCGTCTTTCATGATGACGATCCGGTCCGCCATCGTCATCGCCTCGACTTGATCGTGGGTGACGAAGATGATCGTATTGCCCACCCTCTGGTGCAGCTTCTTGATCTCCAGCCGCATCTGCGTACGCAACTGTGCGTCAAGGTTCGAAAGCGGTTCATCGAACAGGAACACCGCCGGATCGCGCACCATCGCCCGACCGATGGCAACGCGCTGGCGCTGCCCTCCCGACAACTGGCTGGGCTTGCGCGCCAGAAGATCGGTCATCCCCAGAATCCCCGCCACCTCGTCAATCCGCGCGTCCTTGTCCGCCTTCGACATCTTCGCGGTGCGCAGGCCAAAGCCGATATTCTTGCGCACGGTCATATGCGGGTAGATCGCGTAGTTCTGGAACACCATCGCGATATCGCGGTCCTTGGGTTCGAGGTTATTGACCACCCGCCCACCAATCACGATCTCGCCCTGTGTCGCGTCCTCCAGCCCAGCGATCAGACGCAGCGTTGTGGATTTGCCACAGCCCGACGGGCCGACGAAGACCACAAACTCGCCATCCTCCACATCAAGGCTGATGCCGTGCAGCACCTCCGTCTTGTCATAGCGTTTGACCAGATTTCGGATCGCAAGCTCGGCCATGGTCAGTCCTTCACCAGCAGCGCGTCAAACGCCGCATTCAGTCTCTGTTGTGCGGTTTCGTGTCTGTTTTTGCGGTCGACACAAATCGCGCGGGCGGCTTGCGCTGCTTCCGCGTATTGCCCCAATGCCTCGGACATTGCAGACCCTGCCGGTCCTCCGATCCGATCCCGCCGCGCCACGAATGTCTCGGGGGCAACGGCGGTTTGGAACTGCGCCTCCGACAACCCGACCTCGCGCCCGGTCTGCGCGGCAAAGGCGCTGCGAAACGCTGTGAACCCTTCTGCCAAAGACGCGCCCTCGGCAATTACCGCCTTGGCCGTTTTCGCTGCAACCTCATGCGCCGCGCGGAAGGTCAAGCCCTCGTCCCGCACCAACGTATCCGCCAGTTCGGTGATCGTGATGCAGGCGGCATCTGTGGTTCGTCGCACCCGATCCGCATTCACCCGACAGGCCGGGATCAGCGCGGTCAACAACTGTAATACCCGCGCCCCGCGCTCGAACGCGGCATAGCCCAGCTGCTGCACCTCGCCTTCGCTGTCATTCATGTCGGTGAACGGCGTATTCTGCATCACGCCCACAATGGCGTCACATTGCCCGACTGTCGCACTCGCCAGATGGCGCAGGTGTTCGATCGGCACAGGATTGCGCTTTTGCGGCATGATCGAACTGATCTGCACAAGGCTGTTAGGCACATACAACTGTCCCACCTCGAACGCCGTCCAGAACTGCATGTCCTGAACGACCCGCCCCAGATGCAGGAACATCAGCTTCATCGCGGAATACAGCCCCGTCACATAATCGACCGACGCGATGCAACCATAGGAATTGACCAAAGGCCCGGCAAAACCCAACAACTCCGCCATGCGCGCCCGATCAATCGGAAACCCGCTTGTGGTGATCGCCGCCGCCCCCATCGGGCAATGCTCAAGACCATCCGCCGCGGCGTTGAGCCGCTCGATATCGCGTAGCAGCACCTCGATCACCGCGCCAAGGTAATGCCCCCAGGTCGTCGGCTGCGCCGGTTGCCCGTGGGTATAGGCCACGATCAGCGTCGCTTTCTCGGCCTCCGCCTTGGCGATCAGCGCGTCCGTTAAGGTTAACGCCTGCTCCAGCAAGACAGAGACCCGCCCCCGCAACGCCATCTTGAACAGCGTATGGTCCATGTCGTTGCGCGACCTTGCCGTGTGCAGAGCACCGCCCAGATCGCCCAAGCGCGTGCGCAACTCCGCCTCGACTAGGAAGAAATAATCCTCGAACTCGCCGGTATAGGTCAACGCATCAAGGTCCACTTCGGCCTCGATCTCCCGCAACGCCCCGGCAATCGCGCCCGCGTCCCCAGAACCCAAAATCCCGGTCTTGGCCAGCATCACCAGATGCGCCCGATTGATTGCGCCCATATGCCCGGCGTAATGCGCCTTCACCCCGTCGAACAAGGGCGCCAGCACCGTGTCCCGATAGGTCGGGTCCGGGAACACGCTCTGATCCGTCATGCACCGCCCCCTGCTTCTTCTCTTTCCAAATACGCAAACGCGACCGAACTCAGAAAGACCACGCTCACCCCTTGAGCCCCGCCATCACCACACCCTGGATGATGTAGCGCTGGAAGATCAGGAACACGATCAGCGTCGGAATGGTCGAAATCGCAGCCCCCGTCATGATTAGCTCCCACGCCACATCCGCCTCGTCGCCAAAGGACGACAGGCCCACGGGCAGGGTATACATCTCGACGGAATTGGTCACGATCAACGGCCAGATGAACGCGGTCCAGTTGCCCAGGAACACAAAGATCGCCAACGCCGCCAGCGCCGGCTTGACCAGCGGCATCGCCACGGTCCACCAGATCTGCAACTCGTTCAGCCCGTCGATCCGCGCCGCTTCGATGAAGTCGTCCGGCACGGTCTCGAAAAACTGCTTCATCAGGAAGGTGCCGAAGGCCGTCATCAGGCCGGGGAACATGATGCCCCAATAGGTGTCCAGCCACCCGAATTGCTGGCTCATCAGGTACCACGGGATCACCAGCATCTCGGTTGGGATCATCAGGGTCGACAGGATCGCGATGAACACGATGTAGCGACCCGGAAAGCGGAACTTGCACAGCGTATAGCCCACCAGCGAGTCGAAGATCACGTTACAGACCGTCGTAATCACCGCGATGATCATCGAATTGAGGAACCACCAGTAGAACCGCCCGTCCTCGAGCACATAGGTGTAGTTTTCCAGATGCGGCTCGTCTGGGATCAGCTTGAGGTTATACACCTCATGCGGCCATTTCAGCGAGGTCGAGATCATGTAGGCGATGGGCATGACCATCGCCACGCCACCCAGAAACAGCAGCGCCCAGCGCAGGATCTGCCCCATGTTCGCGGGCTTCTTCGGCGCGTCCGTCTTGAGCAGCGCGTCGGTCGTCGGGCGGATTTCGGTGACAGCCATCAGCTGTCCCTCAACAGGCGCAGCTGGATCATGCTGACCACGAGCAGGACAAGGAACAATACCACCGTCTGCGCTGCCGCATATCCCATGTCGAAGGAACTGAACGCGGTTTCGTAGATCATGAGGACCAGTGGCTTGGTCGAATTGAGCGGCCCGCCAGGATTGTTCGTCGTCATGTTGAAGACGTGGTCAAAGATGCGCAAAAACCCGATGGAACTGAACACCACGATAAACACGATGGTGGGTTTCAACAGTGGCAACGTGATCTCCCACAGCACCGTCCACCATGACACGCCGTCGATCCGCGCCGCCTCGTAGTAGCTGCGCGGGATGGCGCGCAGCCCGGCCATGAAGATGATCACCTGAAACCCAAGCCCGGCCCAGACTGCCGGTGCCAGAACCGAAGGCAGCGCCCATGTCGTTGATTGCAGGAAGGGAAATTGCGGGATGCCCATGCTCGCCAGCACGTTGTTGAACAACCCCACCGGAACCGGTTGGTAGAACCACCGCCAGACCCAGGCCATCGCCACGGCGCTGGTCATGAAGGGCAGGAAATAGAGCATGCGCAGAAACCCGTGCATGAACCGCACCTGATCAAGGTGATAGGCAATGATGAAGGAAATGATCAGGCTGACAGGTGTGCCGATCAGCAGATAGACAAACGTGTTCTTGAACACCTTCCAGAACACCGGGTCTGCGAACAGCGTCTGGTAGTTGTCCATCCCTGTCCATGTCCGGTCACCCAGCAGGTTCCAGTCCTGAAAGCTGATCAGGATGGCGTTGCCCGTCGGGTAGAACCGGATCACCGTGTAGAACAGGATCGGAACGGCGAGGAACGCCCATGCCCAGACGATCTGTTTCTGCCGGATGGTCAGATTGCGATACATGCCTGTGTCCGAAAAGGGGACACCCCGGCCCAAAGGCGTCCGGGGCGTCCGTTTCGTGCGATCAGTTCGACGCGCTCTTGTAATAGTCGTCGAGGATCTTCTGTTCGGCCTCGGCTGCGACCGCAAGACTGTCCTCGGCACTCATGCCCTGAAGGGTCATGCGCTCGACCATTTCCACCATCACCTGACGCTGGCCGCTTTCATTGGCGAACTTGGTTGTGTGGGCATATTCCAGCCCCCGGATGAACGAGCCAAAGACCGGGTCGCTGGCGTTTTCCTCGGTCATGCCGACCGAAGGCTTGGCGGGCAGTTCACCGACCACGTCCAGCCAGACCTGCATCGCCTCGTCCCCGGTGATGTACTCCATGAACTTGACCGCAGCGTCGTATTTCTCGCCTTCCGCCTTGGTGGTGATCGCATTCACCCAGTAGGACGCATAGTTCGACTGCGTGCCATCCGCCGTCGCCGGAAGCTCGGTCACACCCCATTCAAGACCGCGCGTGCCGTCAAGCGACCCGATGCGGAACGACCCGTCGATGTGCAGACCCGCGCGACCAGCCTTGAAGGCAGCCTGTGGCTCGTCCATGAACCCGATCGACGTCACGGCGTCGTCCCCCGTGAAGAGGCTCGAATAGAAATTCAGCGCCTCGAGACCGGCCTCGGTGTTGTAGTTCACCGTCTGGTAATCATCGACGTAAGGTTCACCGCCGAACTGCCGCACCAGACCTTCGCGCCACCAGTGGTGATCCTGCGCGGTCATGCCGGCGGTCATGCCCACCTGCGTGAGGTTTCCCGCGCCATCGCGCTTGGTCATCGCCTGTGCGGCGGCGATCATCTCGTCCAGCGTGGTCGGCGGCTCGACCCCGGCTTCCTCCAGCAGGCGTTCGTTGTAGAACAGTGCCAGCGACCGCACGGCCGTGGGCAGCGCCCAGTATTGGTCGCCCTCCTTCATGGCCTGAACCATCGGAAAGAATTCGGCGTCGATCTTGCTTGCCGGGAACACATCCGCCGGAAGCGGCTGGATCAGGTCGGCGGCCACGTAATCGTTCAGCCATCCGTAGAACAGTTGCACCACATCCGGGCCTTCGCCGGCCGGGATCGCTGCCGCGACCTTGGTGCGGTAATCTGCGTAGGGGAAATGGGTCATCTTGACCGTGATATCCGGATTTGCCGCCTGGAAGTTTTCGATCAGTGTTTCCATCGCCTCGACCCGAGCGTCGAAGAAGTATTGCCAGTATTCGATTTCCACCGCCTGTGCGGCAGTGCTGAAAAGCGCAGCGGCGCTGGTTGCTGTCGCAACGGCCAATGCTTTGACGTTGAAGAATGTCATGGACCTCTCCCTGTTGAGATCTGTTGAAACGCCAGCCCATTCTTGTTCGGGACCGGTCAATCTCCAAGCGTTAACTCAACTTTCTTGAGTGTTCAAGTTTGGTGCGCTAAGCGAAGGCATGGTCACGACGCTGAAACCGAAACTTGGCGCGAATCCCGAACGCGCGCGCAGCCACAACAAACAGTTGGTTCTGCGGGCGGTGCGCCATTCCGGCACCATCGGGCGCGCCGAAATCGCCCGCGCCTCTGGGCTGTCCACGCAAGCGGTGTCGAACATCATCTCTGATCTGCTGGCCGAAGGGCTGCTGGTCGAACAGGGGGTGCGCAGCGCCGGGCGCGGCCTGCCGGTGCAGCAATATGCCATCAGGCCCGGTGGCGGTTACGCCTTTGGGGTCGAGGTGCGGCCCACCGCCATGTTCACCGCGCTGGTCGATCTGGTGGGAACCCCGATCCTCACGCATCGCACACCGCTGAAAGACCCGACCAAAGGCGTGATCCTCGACACTGTTTGTGCCCAACTCGATCACGCGCTGTCGCAAACGCAGGTGCAGAGACACATGCTCATGGGCGCAGGGATCGTCATGCCCGGCCCCTTTGGCGACACCGGCCTGACCGGCACCGCGTCCGAGCTTCCCGGCTGGAACATCGCCGATCCCGCCGAGATCTTCGCAAATGCGCTGAACCTCCCCGTCTTTGTCGAGAACGACGCCAACGCAGCCGCGATGGCCGAACGGATGAACGGCGTCGCGCGCGGTCTGGACGATTTCGCCTATCTCTATTTCGGACAGGGGCTCGGCCTCGGCCTTGTTCAGAACGGGCAGATCCTGCAAGGCGCGTTCGGCAATGCCGGAGAGATCGGCCACATTCCGGTGCTTGTCGACGGGCGACCGGTGGAACTCGAAAGCGCGACCAGTCGTTTGTCGGTGCAAGCCTGTCTTGCCCGGCAGGGCATGGATGTCACAACCATGGACGATCTCATCAGTCTCTATTCCAGCACAAATCGGCATCTGATGCTGTGGCTGGATCAGGCGGCGCAGGCGCTCTCCGCGGCGCTGTCGATCATTGAAAACCTGTTCGATCCGGAAACCGTGATCCTTGGCGGTGCGATGCCGGATGTGCTTCTGGATCACATCATCGGCCGCACGGTGCTGCCCGAACGCTCTGTCTCCAACCGGCCGGACCGCGTGCATCCACGTTTGATGCGCGGCACGTCAGGTCGCATGACCGCAACGCTGGGTGCCGCCGCCCTCGTGCTGCACCAGGCCTTTACACCCACCATCGCCGAAGCGAGGTAACCCATGCCGACCCAAGACCAGACCCGCCTCGAACAGACCCGGATGCACCCGCGCGTGCTTGACCTGTGGTGGGCGCTGCGTCCGCTGCAATCGGTGGTGCGGCTGATGAACACCGGCGCGCATCCCGACGACGAGACCACCGCGCTGCTTGCCGCCATCGGGCTGCGTGACGGTATCAACCTCAGCTATGCGTGCTCCACCCGGGGCGAAGGCGGGCAGAACGACATCGGCACCGAAAGCGGCCCTGCGCTGGGCGCGCTGCGCACCCGCGAGATGGAACGTGCCTGCGACCTCCTGAACATGCGGCTCTATTGGCACGGCACCTCGCCTGACGACTCGATCCGGGATTTCCGGTTTTCGAAAAGCGGCGAAGAGACGATGGGCATCTGGGGGCACGATCACCTCTTGCACCGCTTTGTGGAGATTGTGCGCACCGACCGCCCGGATATCATCCTGCCCACCTTCCTTGATGTGCCCGGCCAGCACGGCCACCACCGCGCCATGACGCAAGCCGCGCATGAGGTCATGACCGCTGCGGGCGATCTCGATTTCCCGTCGAACCTGCCGATCTGGCAGGTGTCCAAGATGTACCTGCCCGCATGGTCCGGTGCCGGTCAGGCCTATGACGACGATTTGCCCCCGCCCGAGGCGACACTGACCGTCAACGGCGCAGGCAAAGACCCGATGTCCGGCTGGAGCTATGCCCGCATCGGCCAGATGTCGCGCGCCTGTCACCGGACGCAGGGCATGGGGCGCTGGGTGCCTGCCGGTCCGGGCAAGGACTGGCCCCTGCACCTTGCCGTCAGCCATGTGGACGGGCCGGATGACGCGCTGGGCGCGGGCCTGCCGCAAACCCTTGCCGATCTGGCAGATGACGCGCCCGAGATCGCGGATCACCTCCTGGCGGCGCATGGCCATATCACCGAGACCATATCCGCCTACCCGCATGTCACCCATATGGCGGTGACGGCACAGAACGCGCTCAAGCACGTCCAGTTGGCAGAGGTTGATGCCCCTGCGCATATTGCCCACCGGCTGGCTGCAAAGCACCGCCAGCTTGCCCATGTCCTGCGGCTCGCCCTTGGTGTCGAAGCCCGCGCGCGCACGGGTCAGACGTGGCTGCGTCCCGGCGACACCACCGATGTGACGGTCGAATTCGACCCCGGCGCGGCCGAGGCGGGCAGCCACAGCCTTGCGCTGCCCTATGGCTGGTCAGTAGAGGACGGTCGGATCACCATTACGTCCAACGCCAACCAGACCGATCCGTACCGCCCTGAATACGACCCAGCCGATCCCCCGTTGCCCCGCATCGAGATTCAGCTCGAGACAGCAACGGTCGCGGTGCCGTTCGAGACACCGCCGGTGATCCTGCCGGATCGCGCCGCGCTGATCGCGCCGGATGCGGCTCTGATCAACCTGAAAACGCCCAAGCGCAGCGTTCCTGTCGGGATTGCCGATGTCAGCCCGGCAGGCCGTCGCGTGACTTTCGATCTGCCCGATGGCTGGACCACGCGGCAGGTGTCGGGCGGTGTCGAGGTCATGCTGCCGGATGACCCGGAGCCCGGGCTCTATACCCTACCGCTGTTTGTCGGGGATGCCCCGGCCATGACCGAACAGCGCATTTCCCATGACCATGTCGATCCAACGGTCCATGCCCGACCCGCCGCGCTGACCGTGCGGGTGCTGGACGTGGCGCTGCCTGCGGCCAAGGTCGGCTATATCGGCAGCGGGCATGACGCCGTGGCCGAATGGCTGAACGCGCTGGGCGTCGATGTGACGGTGCTGAGCGACGATCAGATCACCAGCGACGACGCGCTGGACAAGTTCGATACTCTCGTGATCGGCATTTTCGCGCTGCGGTTCCGCGACGGGCTGGTGTCGGAGATGCCCCGCCTGCGGGACTGGGTCGAGAATGGCGGCACGCTCCTGACCCTTTATCACCGACCATGGGACAACTGGGATCCAGAGACTGTTCCGCCGCGAAGGCTCGAAATCGGGCAACCGTCGCTGCGCTGGCGTGTGACAGATGCAGAGGCCGACGTCACCCATCTGACCGACCATCCGCTGCTGTCCGAACCAAACCGCATCACCGACGCGGACTGGCAGGGTTGGGTCAAGGAGCGCGGTCTCTATTTTGCCAAAAGCTGGGATGACGCCTATTCGCCGCTGCTGTCCATGTCCGACCCCGGAGAAGAGCCGTTGAAAGGTGGGCTCTTAACCGCCGAGATCGGAAAGGGGCGGCACACCCATTGCAGCCTTGTCCTGCACACCCAGATGGCGCGGCTGGTGCCCGGCGCCTTCCGCCTGATGGCGAACCTGATCGCCCCGCGCCGATGAACCCAGACGCGCCGCGTGACAATGTCAGGGGCGGTGCGTGGCTGTTGGCGGATATGGCGCTGAACATCTGGGCGCTGGGCATCGTCAAGGCGCTTGGGCTGGGCTACCCGGTCGCGCAGATCGTGTTCCTGCGGGCCGGGATCGGGTTGGTGCTGTTGCTCCCGTGGATTCTGCGCAACCGACACAGTTTCACGCAGGTGCCGGACCTGCCCCTGCAAGTGCTGCGCGTCGGGCTGAGCGCGGCCACGCTGACCGCGAGCTATTTCGCCATCGCCCGTGTGCCTCTGGCGCTGTTCACAACGATGAATTTCACCCGTCCGCTGGTGGTCATGGTGCTCGCCGCTCTTCTGCTGCGGGAACGGGTCACCGGTGGGCAATGGCTGGCCGCAATTGTCGCCATGTTGGGCGTGCTGATCGCCATCGACCCGGATGGCACCACGCTTGGTCCGGGGTTGATGGCGCTGGCGCTGGTCGTTTTGACCGGGTCGGGTGCGGTGATCGTCACCCGCAGGTTGCGCGCCACGCCCACGATCGTGCTGATGGCGTTCTACACCGTGGGACTTGGGCTCTGCACCCTGCCATTCGCGCTCTGGTCCTGGCAACCGATCCCGTCGGATCATCTTGTGCCTCTGCTGGCAATCGGGGTGTTCGCCCAATCAGCGCAGGCCTGTTTCCTGCGGGCGCATTTCAACGGCGATGCGGGGGTGCTGTCGGTGCTGGGCTATATGAGCCTGCCGCTCTCCACCGCTGCCGGGTTCTTTGCCTTTAGCGAAACACCGACCCTGCGATTCATGGCGGGCGCGACACTGGTTGTGCTGGCCGCTGCATCGCTGACGATGTCGCGCCGTCCACGCGCCCTGATGCGGGTGCGCTGACGCCGTAGCGGGAGAAATTGCTGGCACATTCACGCCCGCGCTCGTATCGTCCGGGCAAGACCGAAGTCTGGGGAACGTGTCGCTCGTAATGACGGACAGATCATTCGCTTACCTCGTGCCGCAGTTCCCCGGTCAGACCCACATCTTTTTCTGGCGCGAAATCGCGGCGTTGCAGGCGCAGGGCGTCACACCTGTGCTTTACAGCACCACCGTGCCACCGGCCGGTCTGATCTCGCATCGCTGGTCCCAAGAGGCGATGGCCCGCACGACCTATCTGGCCTCACGCAGTCCCGCGTTGCTGGCCGCGATCCTGCCGCGCCTGCCGTGGCGTCTGATCCTGCAGGAGGCCCGGCGCCTGCCGAAGGCCGAGGCAAAGGCGTTTCTCAAGGATGTCATCATCAGCGCCCCTGCGGCAGCAAAGCTGGCCCGCGATTGTGCGCAGCGCGGCATCACCCATGTGCATGCCCATTCCTGCGGGCGCGCGGCGCTGATTGCCGCCCTGGCGCATCATGCCTACAGCCTGTCCTACAGCCTGACCCTGCACGGCCCGCTTCAGGATTACGGGGTCGGGCAACGGTTCAAATGGCGCGGTGCTGCCTTTGTCAGCGTCATCACCCGCGCGCTGCTTGACCTCCTGCCCGGACAGTTGGGCGATGCGCTCCCTGCGCGGTTGCCGCTTCAGCCGATGGGCGTGGACACAAGCGCCTTTCGACGTGACACGCCCTATGTGCCGCCTGTGCCCGGCGAGCCGCTGCGCGTCTTCAGTTGTGGGCGGCTCAACGTGGTCAAGGGTCATCAGGACCTGATGCAGGCGGTGCGGCTGATGATCGACGGCGGGCAGCCCACCCACCTCGAGATCGCGGGCGAAGACGATGCGGGCGGGTCCGGCTACCGCACGGACCTGGAGCAGCGCATCGTCGATCTGGGTCTGACCGATCATGTCACGCTTCTGGGTGCGATCAGCGCCGAGGCGGTGCGGGACAAGCTGATGGCGGCGCATGTGTTCGTGCTGGCCAGTTGGTCTGAACCCTTGGGCGTCGCCTACATGGAAGCGATGAGCTGCGAAGTCCCGACCGTTGGCACCGATGCGGGGGGCGTGCCTGAATTGATCACCACCGGCCGCGACGGCCTGCTGGTCCCGCCGCAAGACCCGAAAGCCTTGGCCGACGCATTGATGATGCTGGCGGCTGACCCGCAGATGGCGCAGTCCCTGGCCCAGAGCGGACGGGCGCGCGTGGTGGCGGATTTCGATTCAAGCCGCGGGGCGGACATGCTGGTGCGAGAGATCTGGCACAGCTAGAGAGCTGTCAGGAGCTGTAGCGATCCCCGTACATGTGTTCCTGCAGGTCCGCATACCATTGCCTGAAATTCTGCATCGGCATGAAAAGGAAGACCGGGATCTGTAGAATGCCATAGGCATAGGCCCGCATCGTGGGAAAGGTGATGCGTTTCTGGACCGCGTCGATGGCAAGATAAAGCATCATGAACTTGGCAAAGGACGCGCCACAGCGCAGGGCAGACCGCATCCGGTTTGGGCTGTGAATGGCATGCAGCGCCAGAAGATTTCGCACCCGGATAGTGTTGATCCAAAAGCGGCTTGCGGTGCTGGTATTGCCATCGGCATGGAAAAACCCGGCATCCGGGGCCACGACAAGCCGACCGAACGCCGACATGCGATAGGAAAAATCGCTGTCTTCGTGGGTGGCGTAATAGCGCAACAGCTCTGTCCAGCCTGTATTTTCCGCAAATTTGCGGCGGAACGTGGTGCGCCCGCCATTCACCAGCCCGTTGGGGAAAATATTCAGATGCGCCACGCTTGCAGGCACCGGGCTCATGTCCACGGGCGTGCCGTAAGGTACGAAATGGCTGTCGAGGGTCAGCTGTCTCTCGAGCCATTGCCGAAAGGCCGAACCGGTATGTCCCGTCTGGATGGTGGGGTAGGCGCGCAGGTGTTCCGCATCATAGGGGCCGGGTGTGAACTGCCCCGCGACCATCGCGATCTCTTCGGTCTTGTCCGCCTCGTAGACAGTCATCACGATTTCAGCGGCATCGGGATAGAGGTAAATGTCGTCATCCAGCGAAAACACGATATCCGAGGTTGCCAGTCGCAAGGCCTGATTGCGCTGGAAAGTCAGGGACCGCACATCAGCCGCGACATAGACGAACCTTACGCTGTCCCACTGCGTGCCGAATTCGGCTTGCATCGCTGTGCGGGTATCTTCCCAGTCGTCCGACGCGTCCACAACCACCACTTCGGCAGGCAGTCGCGTTTGCCCCAGTGCACATCTCAATGTCTCGACCAGGAAATGCGGTCGATTGTAGGTGCAGATCGTCAGGGTCCAGCTCAGGGTCATGGGCCTACGTTATGTACTGGTTAATCCAACAGGGGCGTTTTTGCGTTCCTAGGCGGATAATCTGACGAAACTGCGGCACCACGACCATAAAAATGCGCGGCAGCGACAGAAAGGATCGGAAATTAACCCTGAACAGGTACCGATTGACAACATATTTGGCGCGTAGGACACGGGTCTGCGCGTCGGGTGCGCAGGCGGAACAATGGTTCTTGACGGGTTTTCTGGAGGTGTCTCGTGACACAGCGCGTGCTTTTGACAGGCGGGGCCGGGTATATCGGCTCGCACACCCATGTCGCATTGGTCGATGCCGGGTACGAGGTACTTGTCCTCGACAATTTCAGCAATGCGGCACGGGATGTTCCGTCGCGGCTCGAGACCGTCACCGGTCAGGCCGTGCAGGTCATCGAAGGCGATGTGCTGGATCGGACGCTTCTGGACCGGGTGTTTGCGGAACACGAGATCGATGCGGTGATCCATTTCGCGGCGTCGAAATCGGTCGGCGAAAGCATGCGAAAGCCGCTGGCCTATATGCAGAATAACATCGTCGGATTGGTCACCCTGATGCAGGCCATGGATGCGGCGGATGTGCGGCGTCTGGTGTTTTCGTCCTCGGCCACCGTCTATGGCAGCGCCGCCGACCTGCCGATCCGGGAGACCGCACCGCTGAGCTATGGCAATCCGTACGGCCATTCCAAGCTGGTCTGCGAACAGATCATCGAACAGACCGTGGCCTCTGACCCGCGCTGGGCGGTGGGCGTGCTGCGCTACTTCAACCCGGTGGGCGCGCATCCGTCAGGATTGATCGGCGAAGACCCGGCAGGCATACCCGACAATCTCATGCCCTATGTCGCCAAGGTGGCGGCAGGCCAATTGCCCGTGCTGTCGGTCTTTGGCGACGATTATCCCACACCCGACGGCACGGGTGTGCGCGACTACATCCATGTCTTCGATCTGGCGCAGGGTCATGTGCAATCGCTGGCTGCGCTGGAGCGTGATGGGACAGGTCATGTCGTGAACCTTGGCACCGGGCGGGGATATTCGGTGCTGGACCTGATCGCCACCTATGCGCGCGCCAGCAACCGCGACATCCCCTACAAGATCGCGCCGCGTCGCGACGGGGACGCGGCGTCGAGCTATGCCGACCCGTCGCTGGCCAAGACGGTTCTGGGGTTCGAGGCGCAATACGATCTTTTCGACATGTGCCGCACCAGTTGGGTCTGGATGCAGAATTCGGCGGAACAGGCCAAGGGCTAGCCCGTCAGATCCTTGAGCCCCATGCGGACGGCGCGATTGGGGTTCTGTTTGAGGATGTGTTCGCCCAGCGATCTCGCAAGGCGGGTATGGCCCTTTTCCACCGCGCGGTTGAACAGTTCCCGCTGGTAGCGCGGAAAGCTGCGGCGTTCGCGGAGCAGCTTGTAATAGGCGTCGCTGCTCAGGGTGCCGTTCAGCGCGCCAAGGATGATCGGGCTGAGGATGCCCATCTGGTTCAGCGAACTGCCCAGACGGTGCCCCAGCAAGGGCGCGCGCAGGTGTTGCACGTTATCCCCGGTAAAGCGCGCGGCATGTTGCGCATCGAGCGGTTCGTACGGGTCATAAAGGATCGAGACACGATTGGCGGCTTCGCTGACCTGCGCCGCATCGCCATATTTGCCGCTGAAATCGCGGTCCCAGACCACCTTGTAGCGGGTTTCCCACGGCACGATGGCTTTATCGACGGTAGACTGGGGTGATATGGCAACCACGTCGCATCCCGGTGCGGCCGGCGAAAAGGCGCAGGCCGCGTAGCCGCCCATCGACGCGCCGTAGAACACCACGCGTTTGAACTGCTTGAAGAAGCCACTGTCTTTCAGATCGTCGAACTGGTCATGGACCCATTGTTCGCGGTACCACGTCCATCCGCCGGCCAACACGCCGAGCATCGACCAGCCCTGATCCTTGATGAAACTATAGCCCCAAGGCCGGCGATCCTCGCGTTTGGTCATCGCGATATCAAGGTTGTCGAAGGACACGACCAGCGTGTCGGACCCGCGCGGGATGTAGAGGAAACTGTGTCCGTTGGTGCCGGGCCGATACCAGCCGTCTGCACCGGCAAGCTGAAGCGCGATGGCGTCCCAGCTTTCGTCGGTGACAGGTTCGGGCGGGTTTGGTGTGATGCAGATGCGCGTGACGGTTTTGCCCTCGTCCTCGCGCGTCGAAAGGGCGGTGTTGGTGCCATAGGGCTTGAGGAACGGAAACGCGCCGGAGCCGCGGCGCACATCCATGAAGACGCGCGTGTCGGAATGGATACAGCGTTGCAGGAACACCTCAAGGAACTGCGTCTTCCACAGATCGCCGAAACCCTGAAGGTTGCACAGCACATCCACCGGGCGCAGATCGGCTTCGGCGCGGATTACCTTGATCCTGTCGGGATCGACCTCGTTTTCGGTCAGGAAGGTGATGTACTCGGCCAGCCACGGCATGTCCTCGTCCTTGAACTTGGCGCGCCGGTTGGTGTTCACGACGTGGATGTCGCAATCGAACTTGTGATGCAGCGACAGCACGAAGCTGCGCGCGGCACCGGTCAGGTCGGCGACGCTGTTGACCTCGTCGAGATCGAGCGCGTCGATCAGCGCGCCGTCAAAGGTGGTGTTGCCACGTCCCTTGATCGGGGCCAGCGCCGGGGCGATCCCATGCGCTTGCACCAGCTTTTCGAGGTACGACCCCTTGGGCGGCAGGCCATTGTGCAGGGTGCCCAACTGGCGCTTGTTCGACGCCCAGAGGTGCAGCGCGGTGGTCTGGGAGGTGATCAACCCCTCGGCCAGTTCGGCGCGGCGCAGGAACTTGAACCGTTCGCGAAAGGTGATCGGATAAAACGCGTTGAGCGGTTGCACATGGTCCTCAAGCCCAAGCGCATGAACGTAATGCGTGACCATCATCGGGCCCCACACGCCCCAGGGCTGTTCGGTGATATGCACCGGTTTGCCCTTTTCCGCCTTCTTGCGCATCTCGTCCTGCCGTTTGCGGGGCAGGAAGGGCGCGATGGAATGGCGGTCGCTGGTAAAGTCGATCATCTGGCGCAGCGCATCGCTGTCGGCGGGCAGACCCAGCACGGCGTTGTTGACCCGATGCTCGCCGGGCAGTTCGTATCCGAAGACGTAGTCGCTGTCGTACTCCATCGGACGGTGGCAATAGACATCGGTATCGACCCAGATCATGCCGGGGTTCTGGTGGATCATGTGCAGGCGGAACCAGTCGGCAAAGAGCGCATAGCTGTTCTTCTGTTCGTACTTGATGAAATCCTCGGTATCGATCATCTCGCGCCCGTCGCGGCGGATCACGCCGTCGGGGACGTTCGGGATGTCTTCGTAGCTGAACAGGGTGATCTGCTGGCCCTTGTCGACAAAGGACTTGAGGCACAGCTGCTCCAGCCAGCTGAGCGGCCCCCCGATCCAGAGCGTTCCGACCTCGCGTGTGCGTGGCATCTGCGTCACCTCATCCGCGCCTCTTGTTCCGGTCGGGCGCTGTCTTTTTCGGAATCCTAAGCACAAAATATTGGGTTGTGTAGCCTGCGTGAAATCTGACTCAGTTTTTGCGCCATTCGTGCCTTTGGTGCCATGCGGCTTGCCAGAAGGACCGAGGGCACGTTACCTTTTTTGCAAAACATTAATAATTGCGGGTGCAAAATGACCCGCGAGGCGAGGCAGAAATGAGCGGTGACACCTACACGGTTGTCTCAACCATGAAAAACGAAGGCCCCTACATCATAGATTGGGTGGCCCATTACAAGGTTCTGGGGTTCGACCATATCCTTGTTTGCACCAATGATTGCACGGACACGACGGTAGAGATCCTCTTGCGTCTGCAAGAAATGGGATTGGTCACGCAGCACAATACCATCGTGCGCAAGGGCGGGATTCACCGTTCTGCGCTGCGTCAGGCCAGCCGTCGCTATGACATCGTAATGGACGCCAAATGGGTGTTCGTCTGTGACGTGGACGAATACCTCAACATCCATATCGGGGACGGGTCGGTGCGGGCGCTTGTCGACGGGTCCGGGCCGGATGCCGACGTGATCTCTGTGCCGTGGCGGGTGTTCGGGGCGGACGGGATCGAAACCTTTGCCGACAAACCCGTGACGCAGCAGTTCCGCATGGGTGAAGACGAATGGGATGCCGAATTGCGGCCCGAGACCGGGAAATTCGTCAAGTCGCTCTATACCAACCAGCACAAGTTTCAGCGAATGGGACTGCATGCGCCAGTGTCTCTCGAGGAACATGTTGCCGATACGCGCCGCGTTCTGCCGGGCGGGATCGAGTACATCATCGGTGGCGAGCGCACCGACAATCCGCCGCTCTTCACCCATGCGCAGGTCAACCATTATGCGCTGCGCTCGATGGACAGTTTCCTTGTCAAACGCGCGCGCGGCCGGGCCAACCATTCGCATCATGTGCTGGGCATGGAGTACTGGGAACGGTTCAACCTGAACCACGACAAGGATACCTCCATCGACCGGTACAAGACCAAGGTGACCAAGCTGGCCAAGGAATTGAAATCCGATCCGGTGCTGAAAGACCTGCACGCCCGCGCGGTGGACTGGCATATGCGCAAGGCGGCCTCGTTGAAGATCGACCCGGACATGGACGAGCTTGTGAGCGGATTGAAGGCGGCGTTGTGACGGACCGGCTGGTGAACCGCAGGTAGGACGACATGGGACAGGTGATCGAAAGACGCTTGCCGGGTTTGACCCTTGGTCCGATCACGGTTCTGGACGCAGTGTCTGTGCTGCACGATGGCCAGCCCTGCGCGACGCTGTTCCTTGCTGCGGGCAGCGATCTGGCGGCGCTTGGCCATGCCGATGGGGTGCAGCCTTTGTCGCAGACCAGCGTCGGCGGTGCGGCAAGCATCACCTATCCGCTGTCCGCGGATGGCACCCTGCAACTGACGCTGAATGGCGCGCCCGTGGCGATCGCGCTTGCCGCGTCGGAACAGGACCGGTTCGAAGGGCTGAACTGCATCGCCGCCGTGCGCAACGGCGAGGATGCGCAGACCGTCGCAATCTGGCTGCAACACCATGTGCGGACCCAGTCGCTTCAGGCGGCGGTCATCGTGGACCGAGCGCAACCGGGAACGGACCCCGAGTTTGCCGCGCGGCTGGCCGCCGAGATGGAGCGCCTGTCGCTGGGCTGCGACGTGACCATCGTGACCAGCGACTTTCCTCTGGGGCGCACCGATGCCCCCGCCGAGGCGCATCCCTTCTGCGTGCCAGAAGCCCCGGGCAAGGACCGGATGGAGGTGCCACCGCCATCGCCCTGGGACTCGCCGCTTGGCGCGATGTCGCTGTACGAAATTCTGCGCACCCGGTTTCTGGGGCAGGCGCGGGCGGTCTGCAATATCGAAGTACACGACCTGCTGCCGCCCGATGCCCCCACCGTGTTCGACAGCGCGGTCGAGGCCGAGGGCGGCGTGATCGCGCTCGTCGGGCGGCATTGCTACCCGTGGCGCGTGCGCAAGGACGATCCGACGCGTTTTGCCGATCACATCTGTGTCCAGTTCGATTCAAAAACCGGGCGACAGCGCTGGTGCATCGCACCGGCCAAGGCGCCCGAGGCGGCGATCTGGCGGATGATCCGGATCGGCAACGCGGTGCCCGACCGACGCCGCACGCAGTTGTTCTACCGGCACATGGCGCTGCGGCACCCGACGCCGTCGATTTCCAAGATCGTCCCCAAGACCTCGCTCATCGAACACCCGCCACTGCTCGAGATGTCAGAGCAATACTGGGGCCACAAACCCGTCCGAATGCCGGAACTCGAAACCGATGCCCTGCCCAAGGGCAAGGGTCGGCGTGTGATCGTCACCACGATGAAGAACGAGGGACCGTTCATCCTCGAGTGGTTGGCCTATCATCGTGCCATCGGGTTCGACGACATTATCGTCTACACCAATGATTGCACCGACGGCACGGACACGATGCTCCAGATGCTCGAACGAAAGGGGATCGTGCAGCACCGCGAAAACCCGTTCCGCGAAAGCGGTCTCAAACCGCAGCACGCGGCTTTGCAGGCGTCGGATGATGAACCTTTGGTCAAGAATGCGGCTTGGTTGACCTGTATCGACGTTGATGAATTCGTGAACATCAAGGTGGGGGATGGCACGCTCGATGCGCTGTTCGATGCCGTGCCGGATGCCAACATGATCGCGATGACATGGCGGCTCTTTGGCAATTGCGACGTGCATGAATACGAGGACCGTCCCATCACCGAACAGTTCCTGCGCTGCGCGCCCGAGTTTGCCCGCAAGCCGCACCAGGCCTGGGGATTCAAGACGCTGTTCCGGAATATCGGGCTGTTCAAGAAGATGGGCGTTCACCGGCCCAAGGGGCTCAATCCGCAGCTTTGGGAAGAGATCAACTGGGTCAACGGATCGGGCAACCCGCTGCCGCGCGAGATGTTCCGCAATGGCTGGCGGTCCACCACCGAGACCTATGGCTATGATCTGGTTCAATTGAATCACTACGCGGTGCGCTCTGCCGAGAGTTTCCTGGTCAAGCGCGACCGCGGGCGCGTGAACCATGTCGATCGGGATCAGGGGCTCGCTTACTGGTTTCGGATGAACAACAATTTCGAGGAAGAGCTGTCGATCCAGTCACGGTTGCCGATGATGCGGGAAGAACTTTCGCGGTTGCTGTCAGACCCAGAGATCAGGGCTGCCCATGACAGCGCGGTTGCGGCGCATCGGGAAAAGATCGACGCGCTTCGGGCGACGGAAAACTACGCGAATTTCTACGCGGATTTGACGGGGGATCGGCTGGAGAAACTCTCGCGGCTCCACAATCATTTCGGCTCCAACGTGTTCCTGTCTGGACCCGAAGTGGTGCCGGAAGAGGTGTTGTCGAAAGACCCGAACGAGGACTGGTTCTTCACCGTCGAGGCGACTGGCGAAACTGCGCACTGACCTCTTGAGACATTGAAGGCCGCCCGGGTTGGGGCGGCCTTTTCCATCTTCCGCGACGGGGCCTTATTGGCGGCCGCGTCGCGGGATTTGGTGTGTGGCCCTTTGGGGCCGGTCCATGCTCACTTGACGAGGGCCTGGACGAGTGCGCGCTTTTCGCCTTCGCTGTCGCCCGAGTGGATGACGGACAGGATGATGTTGACTTCGGCGTCGGTGAGGGCGGCGACATCGGCGTTCGGCGCGTACTGCTCGATTGCGGAAGTGTCGACCATTGCCGAGGCGGAAACGGCGGTCAGGGCGAGAGCTGCTGCTGCGATGAGTGTTTTCATTTTCTTAAGTCCTTTGTGTGAGGGTCGGGTTTACTTGACGAGGGCCTGAACGAGTGCGCGCTTTTCGCCTTCGCTGTCGCTCGAGTGGATGACGGAAAGGATGGTGTTCACTTCGGCGTCGGTCAGAGCGGCGACATCGGCGTTCGGCGCGTATTGCTCGATTGCGGAGGTGTCGACCATGGCCGAGGCAGAGAAGGCTGTGAGGACAAGTGCGGTTGTTGCGATGAGGGTTTTCATGTCTGTGGTCCTTTTTCTGTGTTGGTGTGCTGCGCCGTGGCGCGGTTTCGGTGATCTGCTGTGCCGGTCTGTGTGTCCGACACCAATCAAGCTAGGCCCGGTTCGGCG
>JBGRQD010000006.1:0-259012 GCA_041725935.1 Pelagibaca sp. | reverse complement strand
TGGAAAAGCCCGGTCGCCTTCGAACGGAAAGTGGCCTAAACGAGCACTTGGGGCGGCACAAATACGCGACAGGTCCAGTTATGCCGCAAACATGGGGTCAGCGTTGCGCCCACTCGACAGGTTACTTGACCGAACGTGTTCGCTCCGGAGAGCCAACATGCGAAAAGACTACGTTTTCAATAGACTGAGCGCGACCGGCAAAGTTGCAGCCAACGCCTAGCTTGAGACTGTCAAGCGGTCCGATCCTGAACGGACCAAACACAGGTTCCTTAACGCGATCGAGGAAGTCTGTCGCAGGATCGAACCGCTGATGCCGCACAACATCGCTACCGCTTTTTTTGCGACCATTCATTAATGGTTGGATGCTTGGGATCGGCGGACGGACACATCGCAAGAGCGAGCAGTTCTTGCAGCGCGGCCCTTTCACGTCCTTGCTGGATCGGAAAGTGCAAAGTCCGGCTATCTTGTCAAATCCATCAACTCAACAAATTGTTGAAATGTCGCAGGAGCCTTCGTAAGGTCTAACATAGGCTCAGGAGGTTTTCGAAATGGGCACTGCACGATTTTTTAAGTTATTTGCATTCGGAATTTTTTCTGCTTTGATTATCCAAGTTGGCAGCGCGCAGGCAAATAGCCATTTGCCGCCCGCACCTCCGCCTCTTGTCGGGGCCACGCCGCCCCCCCCACCGCCTCCCATCACTGTTCGCGAGATGAAGGTCTTCATAACCGCCAACGGGGCGGTCAATGGTCCTTTCAACAAAGCGGAACTCGAAGCCAAGATCGCCTCGGGTGAGTTGAACCGGGCGACCCTGATTTGGATCGAGGGAATGTCTGACTGGGCAGCCGCCGCAACAGTGCCTACCGTCGCCCCGCTACTGGTTACGGCCCCACCGCCAGCAACGTTCGACGCTCAGGGATTTCAGGTCGGCACATGGGAAACCAGTGGCACCGGACCGTTGCCCGACGGCAGTCAGGCGCAGTTTTCGGAAAACATGACCTTTCGGGCGGACGGAACGATATCAGGTTTTGGTTCGATAAGTAGCCAGCAAACGTATGGACCTTTTGTCATGAACCTAAGTTCGACCGGCACGTGGAAGGTACAAGCCAAGACAGAAAACAGCTATATTCTGTCGTTGAACCTCACGATTACAGGCACATCGCGCGTCGGACCGCCTTCGGTCGAGGCCGCCAGTTCTTCGATCCTTCTTACGGTGGTCGATCGCAACACTGTCGCCGGCCCGGACGGTCACCGCCGCTACCGGATCGGGAACTAGGAGACTGCAATGTTTCGTATCTTCGCCATTTTGATCCTGATCTCTTCCCCCGCTTTCGCCCAGGAGGGACAGCGCTCTGTTGACCGCGACACGCGAGCGACCGCCCTCGTCCCGCCTCCGGTCCAGATTTACATAACGCAAGACGGTCAGCAGATCGGACCATTGGATGCAGCCGGGTTCCAAGCCCATCTGGGAAGTGTCCAAGCCGCAACATCAACGCTTGTCTGGATGCCGGGTATGTCGAACTGGGAATTGGCCTCGACCGTTCCGCAATTACAGGGGATCATCGCCGCAATTGGGCAGGCTGACGTTCCGCCGGACCAGTTCACGGTAACCGATATACAGTCCTACATGTTGGGTGTCTGGATCAGTGAAGAGTTCAAATGGACTCAGAACGATGTGCCTTTCGACGCAATCATCCAAATGAAGGTCCTGCCAAACGGGCGCTTTGAAGGGGCGACGATCTTATGGGTCAAGGACGAGCCTCAGCGACCTATGCGCGTTGACCATGAGAAGGGCACATGGGCTATCACTCAGTCTTCCGAGGGCGACTTCAATTTTGAACGCAACATCACTTACAGCACCGTGATCGGGACCGAAATCGTGTTTGCTGGTCAAGATACCGATACGCTTACATTCAAGCCTGCGGGCCCGAATACTTTCAAAACGGTTGAGAATATCGACATCATCCGAGTGCCAGAGGCGAACTGATGCCGCTGGGCCGCCGCGGGGTCACGCTATGTGGGCTGGCCATGCTTGTCCCGCAATTGGTACATGCAGCAGATGTAAAAATATACATCGCCGATGGCGGTCTCGCCACTGGCCCGTTCGGTGAGAAGGACATACGTGATCGTCTCAAATCGCAGGCTGAGGCGGCCCGGACACTGGTCTGGCACCAAGGCATGGCGGACTGGGCACTGGCGACTGACGTTTCCGCATTGTCCGCATTGATTGCTTCATTGCCCTTTGAAACACCCATGGATTTCGAAGCGCTTATAATCGGGACGTGGCGGGACAATTCTGCGACTTTAATGGCGGAGGATGAAACGCAAGGCGGCGAAAGAGCGGTTCCCGGATGGAAACTGCTAGAGTTCAAAAACGACAGAACTTACACGTTGAAAGCTTATGCTCAATGGGTCAGCAGATTTTTCGTACCTGGTTCAACTCGCCCGCCAATACCCGGCCAGGTTCCGGTCCGTCCTCCGCTGCATCTGGTTGACAACACCATAACGTTCACGGTTTCAGGCTCGGGCACGTACAGGCTGGTGCCGGTCGACGCCAGAAGTTTTGATCTTTTCCTGGACGGAACCAACAAGGGAAAGACCAATGATCAGCCCGCAAAGCCAATATCAGTCAAGGACAGAACAAACTTTACGGTCATTGGCCCGGATCATCTGATGTCACAGTTTGGCGAAAACTACTATCGCCGATCCTTATGACTGAAGTCGGATCGAGATCCCCATGACAAAAGGTGAAGAACCCGAGCTGGTGTCAAACATGACCTACTCAGAGTTGGTCCAGTTCTATAACACGCAGATGGGGCGTGTTGAGATGACGTGGTTCCGGATCATGTATCTCCATGCGGCAATGGTCGGCGTGCTGGTGTTTTTCGGCGAAGCCGCAGACTTTCTGGCGCTCCAGCGCGCGATCGTGTTCGCCTTCTACTCGGTCAACTTGCTGATCTTTTTCTTTGCGCTGCGCGACGGATATGGTGCGATGCAAAGTGTTCTAAACGACCTTTTTAAATTTCCAGACAAGACCGGCTCTGTCAACCAGTGGTTCAGCAACCAGCGGCTTGCGATGAAACCCCGATTGTACACCCTCGTCATGATCAGCGCTTGGCTCTTCGTCTTGCTTCTGTTGTTCTACAGCTTGTTCACCGGCTAGCCGCGCCTAGCCCGTCGCCCACAATCATGAACGCTCCCCAATAGGCGGGGTGTAGCTCGCGCGGGCCCGAGTCAGGGTCGTCGAGAATAGTCAGCATCGATTGGCGAACGGCCTCTGCCCGAGATGTACCGGGCACACGGCGCAGGACATCGAAGGTGCCGGTCGTCAGCGCCACCGCAGCGTCGCTGTAGACCGGCCAATGGGACACCAAGAGGCTCTGTGCGCCCGCCAGGAAGAACGCGCTCGCCATTCCCGAAAGACCCTCATCGCTCTGGCTGTCACCCGAGGCGGTGTTGCACGCCGACAGGACAACGAAATCGGCATCCAAGTCCAGCCCGGCGATCTCAGCCGTTGTCAGAATGCCATCATCTTCCGCCGTTGGAAGACGCGGAGGTGTCAGGACCAGCCCGGAATCGTTTACGCCGATCTCTCCAGCGACGAGCCCGTGAGTCGCAAAGCTCAGGACCGAGTAGTCGCGCAGCGCCCCCGTCAGGCTCAACCGCTTCACTTCCGTTTCCGTCGCTTCGCCGTGCAAAAGGACAAGGCTGTCTTCGAACCGCGCCGCAATCTCCTGCAACTCGCAACGCGCATCCGGAAGCGCCGTCATATCGGCAATCAGACCCACGCGGTCGACACCGCTGCTGCGTTGCAAGATGGACGGCACCGCAGAAGCCAGAACAACCGCGCCCTCTCCATGACATTCGAATGGCACAGGGCCGTTCCTCTGATTTCCGATCAAGGGATCGCCCACTCCAAAGAAACGGCTTGGCAAGACTTCGTCCCGAGCATTTTCGCGAAATGCAACGAAACTCCGTATGCTCGGCGCGATTTCAACGGACATATCGCGGATCAGCCAGTTCGCGCCGCCAAGCGGCCGACCGGGCACATGGGGGGTCTGCAATACCAGGTGGAATGGAAGCGAAAGAAGCGTCTGGTCCGGGACGACAATCAGCCGGTCCCGGCCCTCTAGCATGTCAGCGATGGGTTCGATCAACAGTTGATAGGCCAGATGAGCCGCTTCCGTATCAAAAGACGGGCCAGAACTTTCTTGCTCCAGCTGAAGCGAAAAACTCCCGCGCGTCGCGGCAACGCCGACTTCAGCGCAGTTGGGGTCGGTCAATGCCGCCGAGCATCTCAAATCATTCGCCAACCCCGCCAGCGCCGTCCGTCCTGGAATTTGCGCTACCGAAATGGTCTGGTTGCTCAATGCGACAAGGAACGACGCCGCTGTACCACCCGCAAGTTCCGCGTCGCTTGTCACAAACTGCACGAGAACCTCGTCGTCGCGCAGCATTGCAGCCACCTCGTCAATCCGCATTGGACGATCCCCCGCGACGCGGGACAGGTTCGGTGCGCGCTCGGCAATTTCATCAGACAGCGCGGTGTGCTCAGCCACCAGCTCTTCTTGCCGGGCTAGCATGCGGCCCGGAGATTTTCCATCATAGCGCGCACGAGAGATAGCGCTGTCAACTTGTGTGATCTCACGGGCCACCAGATCCCTTTTGCGCAGCAGATCGGCCACTGCGCTGTCAGCACCTCTACGCGCCAGCGCCATGTTCAGCGCATCACCAGCGGTTGTCGTATTCGACTTTTGTGCAACACGAAACATCTCGTCATCGAACCTGAGATCGGCACCGGTTTCAGGTTCGCGGCTCAGCGCAAAGGCCGCAGCAAGGTGATAAGGTACGTGATCTGTTGCCCTTTCCTTTGTGCGAACGGCGGGTCGCAAGCGACGATCCGAGAGTATCCGGAACACGCGAACAGCGTTGGTCGCATCGCCTTCGGCCAAAAACACGCGGCCCGAAACGTCCAACAGCCTCAACGCCTCGTCCGATCCCTCTGCGGCAAGTCCCGCACCGAAGTCTACCCAGCCTTTGGCTGCAAGTGTATCGCCGCGGTCCATGGCGGACTCACCCAAGAGTGTAACCAATCCCGCACGTTGAGCAGCATCGACACGCCGGAAAGCGGCATGCGTCGCAATCGTTTCGGGCGTGGCGTCAAGCCGATCGGCTACAACGCGTAAAAGGCTTGCCCGCGTCTTATGCGCGAGGTCTGCGTGAGCAGGACCCGAAAGCGCTGCGGTCAACACTTCGATGAGATCTGCGCTGATTTTGTCAGATTGGTCCAGCATCAACGTCGCCAGATTGAAAAGCGCCAACTGGACGGCCGCCGGGTCTGGTACTGCGCGATTCTGCTCGATTGTCAGGCGCTCGCGGGAAAGAGCAAGTGCCAGTTCTTCGTCTCCATTTCTCTGCGCGATCCAAGCCATTGAACCTATCGCAGAAACTACGGCCTCGGTATCGCCGGCGTTCTCTCCGAACGCACGAAAGTTTGTAAGAGCATCAAGGGCCTCTTTGTCACGCCCGAGATCCGTCAAGGCCATCGCTGCACCATGAAGAGCCAGGCCAAGGCTATTGTTCTGGCCGGGCACGCCGCGACCAGCCAGATCGATTGCAGCGCGATAAGATCCAAGCGCAGCTTCGGTTTGGCCAAGCCGTATATGCATCTCTCCCCGCGAAAGCAGGAGATCAAGAAGAAGTTCAGGATTGTCGCTGCGGACCATCAGTTCGACATCCAGCGCCTTTTTTACCAGCGCTTCGAAAAGCTCTTCCTCGACACCGCCCTGCATCGCCAGCATCACGGCACTATACCCAATCGGCAAATCCAGGATTGCGATGAACGGCACCGGATAGGAAAGGATCAGTGAAAGATAAGGTCTTGCGCGGTCGAAATCGCCTATATCCAGATAATTCCGCATCACCGTAGTCGCATAAATCGCCGCAAGAGGGTCCTCGGGCGAGGCAAGCGCGAGATACCCATCAAACAGTTCAAGAAAATCGGGTTCAAGGGGGCTGACCCCCGACTCCAAGAGTTCCCATGCCTCCGAAAACCGGGTATCGGCCTCGAAAACACGGGCACGTTCCGCGTCGATCATGGCGAGCCATGCCTCTTCGTCGGGCGTATCCATTCCGGTGAAGTCTTCAAAAAGCATGGCCACCAAAGCCTCCTCATCGGGGCCGATAGTGGCAAATTCCTCCCAGTCCTCGAGCGAGTATTGCAGGAACCTCTGCGCAGCGCGGGCCTCTTGCCTGTCCCGGAAAAGCGCCCGAGCCATCATTCCTGTGGCTTCGACGGTCAGTGGGTCGGCCAGCCCGCGAATCTGCGTTGCATAAAACTCGAACAGGGCCGCGTAATATCGGGCCTCACGCGGATCACCATCTTCGAATGCGATGGCAATATTTCTCAGCGTCCAGATCGCATCCTCGTACCCCTCTGGCGAAGCGAGCGCGACCCGCGCGATCTGTACGTCTGTTTCAGTGGCCGCATCGATTTGGCCAAGCGAGAACTGAACGTCGGAGATTGCGTAGAGGATATCGAGACGCCCAATCCCGTTGCGCCCGTAAAACTCTTCGAGCGCGGCTTCCAATGCCTGCATTTCCGCCAGAAAGCCGGTGCCACGCCGACCCTTGTAATACTCTGAAAGCGCGATCAACTCGCGGGCCAACATCGTGTCATCGGGTGACGGCTCCGAGCCTAGTGTCGCCTCTGCCAACGCAATCACCCGATCGAAATCGTCGCTATTGTACGCCGAGACTGCCTCATCCAGATCCGCCCACACGAGCGTCGGAAACAAGAATAAGCCAATTAAGAGCAATCTATACATAGCGCCCTCGCGCTTGGACCGACTTAGTCGGCCGCAGCATCTATAAGAATGTTTTCGAATGCGGCGATCCCTGGTTCACCTGCGAAATCATGGGTTAGTACCGCGCGAACTTGCTGTTTCGAAATTGCCCCGGTGTTTCGCAGATGGCCCACAATATTGAGCATGCTCTGACCGGCACACTCCGAGCGAACGTATTGCCAAACCCGCTCCAACGACGGGTTAGCCTCCATTCCGCAGCGTTGGTTCGGTGCCGGGTTGCGCCAGAACAGCGTTGCAATATCGAGAATCGCCGATTGATCATTGGCGACATAGCTGTGGGCAAGCATGTCTTCGCCCAGTTCGCTCATGTCAATCGTGTCGATCACCGGAATTTCGATCAAGTCTTCTCCGCCCTGACCGGCGCGCGGCGCGTTACCGTGGAGCTTGCGCGACGCGACCAGAGCCCAATCCTTGTTTGATGCATAAAGCGTGAGGCGTTCTGCTAAAGGTCGTATTGTGGGCAGGATATGAGCGAACAGACCTTGATCCACATCGGGTGCGGCAAAAATGATTTGATCGAAAAGCGGCGCGTCGATGGGCGCATTTCGAAGCGCGATCAATTCCAGTGCATCCATAACAGCGCGATTGCCCATGGAGTGCGCGATGATGTGGATCGTCCTTGCGCCCGATTGCGCCACTAGGTCTTCGAGAAACAGCATTAGACGCCGACCGCTCAGCCGGACGACGGCACTGTCGGCAATATAACCAACTGTCGCGCCCTTGGATGGCCAGGAATAGAGCACCGGAAGTCCCTTGAAATCCATGTCGTAAGCCAATTGCGCTGCACGCTTGGCGGCGCTGTCGAAGGTCACGTTGTAACCATGTACAAACACAAACAGATCGCCGGCTGATCGCTGCGCCAGACCTTCACGTATCGAGGCGAAGAACGGTGCGGACTCGATTGGCGTGATTGTTTGCAGCACGACATGCCTTGCCGGGTCTTCAGAAAATTCGAGCTTGAAGATTGTCGGCGCCGAAATCGTGCCTGGTATATGGGTCCTAGGGATCGTGACTTCGGCAATTCCGAGGTCCAATTGGGTCGCCCGGTCGGCTCCATAAAACCGCGCAGGACGCCCTTGGCCGGTCCTTGCTCGGTCTGTTGCATAATGAACCGGGATCGTGACGAAGCCGGGGTCGTTGCTGCGTGTCGCAGGCGGTGTATCAGCGGCTTCGGGTGCGTCGGCCGCCTGCTCACGCAAGCTTCTGGCGACTTCGTCCTCGCCCAAAGCGTCTTCCAAGTCCGCGATTTCTTCGAGCAAGGCCGACAGCAATTCCGGTCCAGGTGCGCGTTCGCGCAGGGAAGTAAGCGCAGCATAATATGCCTGTCGCGCGCTTTCGAGGTCCTGACCCTGCATGTAGAGGCTGGCCGCGTCCCAGTATAACGACGGTACATCCACATCCAGTCGCTCGGGAAAGCGCTGCGCATAAGCCGCCATGGTCAAAGTGATTTCAGCGGCCTGACCGAAAGCCCCATCCCCGACCAATGACTGCGCCTTGACCGCCAAAAGGTCAAAAGCGATCTTGGGTTCATTTGCATTCGCGATGATCAGCGCATCCAGGTCGCCCGCTTCGAAATCGCCGGTCAAAAGCGCCGGGCTAAGTTCGACCTGAGCAAGCGACACACTTGGAACGCCACAAGCCAAACAGAATAAAATGACTTTGAGCCGCACCATGCGCCCCGTCCCCCATCAACGCAACTGTAAGTATTGAACAGCCAACTAGACTCAGAAGCAAGTTCCTGTAGGCTTTTGCAGGAACTTTGGGGGATCGTATCTTGCCTAAAGAATTTTGCTTTGTTTTTGTTTTTTTAGCGCTGATTTTTCCTACAACGCCGACAGCGATGGCCTCTTCCTTTGCCGTTCTTGTAGGCGTTTCCGACTACGACGAGACAATCGGTCTCTCGGATTTGCGTGGGCCCGCAAACGATGTCCGCCTGCTAAGGGATGTGCTTGATAAGCGTGGGGATTTTAACATTACCATCTTGGCCGATGGCGTGGACGGCGGCATCGATCCAACCCGTGACAACATTCTCGCTGCACTTGATCGGGTTGTGGCGGAAACCGAAAATGGTGATTTCGTCTATCTCCATTTCTCGGGTCATGGCACGCAGCAAGGCGACCTGAGCGGAGACGAATCAGACGGTGTGGATGAAGTGTTCCTCCCGAGGAACACGGCCCGCGCGGATCCTGGTGGTGTCATCATCCCCAATGCAATTGTTGATGAAGAACTCGGGGAGCGCGTTTCGAAAATGCGTGCCAAGGGCGTCGATGTCTGGTTCGTTCTGGACAGCTGCCACTCGGGGTCTGGCCTGCGCGCAGGCTCTCCCCGGATCGCCACGCGCTTCGTGGACCCTGCCGCTCTTGGAATAAACGTGACGGCCAAGCCTGGCGTGGCGCCGGCGATAGATGCCATCGGCGACGAGGCCCTGCCCGGAAAATATGTCGCGTTTTATTCGGCTCAAGCATCTGAGGTCGCTCGGGAAATTCAGATCGATGCGGCAGATTCGGACAGCTGGTATGGCCTTTTTACATCGCGACTTGCAGCGCGACTGCAGACGGGTGCGAACCAAAGCTATAGGCAGCTTTTCCAGGCGATCCTTAGCGATCTTGACGACAGTACAATTCCAGGTGCTGCACGGCTCCAAACCCCACTTTGGGAGGGAAATTTGATTGACGCCCCGGTCTTCGGAGGCGGCGACGTGGTTGGCGTCCGGCAATACGCCGTGGATGGCACCCGCATCCGCGCGGGCAAGCTTCAAGGACTGCGCGAAAACACTGTCATCGCACTCGTGGCTGATGCCGCCGCTGCGGCAGATGATATCCTCGGTTACGCACAGCTTCGCGAAACAGGTGCGCAATCGGCAACGATAGTGACAGTGAGCGGAAATTGTGTCGCCAGCGTTGCAAGGGCATGTACCGATCTTGGTATACCGTCCGAGGATGCGCGCTTTGCGCGTATCGTGGCCCAGCCGCTTGACGACCGCATCCTGATAGCGCCGCCACAGGACCTCCAAACCGGTGACGTGCTTTCTCAAGAGCACCTGCTCTATTCAGTTCTGACAAGTGCTGTGGCAACAACGAATGCAGAGCAAGGTACGAATATCGTCCTCGAAACAGACGCGGCGGTTCTGACCGGTGTCGTGGATGATACGCTTTGGTTCGGGGCGCGACTTGCGATTGGCGACAGTCCCGTCGGTCTGGCCTGGCGACCTGGCGATGGTCCGCTGGATCAATTACTCCTTCGTATCGTGAAGGCCGAACAAGTGGCCAATATGCTGGGTAGTGTGGCGGGCACAAAATCCGTTCTTTTTCCCAGCCCTGTCGCGTTCGAGGTCAAGCAGCTTGCGTCTGACACAAACCAGTTGAGCCAAACCACCCCGGCTGATCTGGTTGCGGAATGCATGGCCGCGCTCAGCTCAGCCACATCAATTACGGCCTTTGGCACCGGCGCACAGCTGAAGCAGTGCGACTATCTTGCCTTTGAGGCGCGCGGGGTTGTGCAAGGCCCTGCCCGTGACGTCAACCGCGTTTACATCGATAGCCAGTTCTGTGTTTCTGCCGAATACCAGCGTATCGAGGGCATCGCGCGACCTGCACTGATCGGAGAGCCGATGACCGTCTGCGCGGACTGCCCGGATGCCACCGGAATTGTCGAAAAGGCAGGCGCAGAACGCATGTTCTTCGTTGTCACAGAGGCCGAAGACAACCGCGAGGCACTTAATCTCGAAGGCGCAATCGACAACTGTAGAGACACCGGCTCGCCAACACGCTCTGGTGCGACTGAAGCCGTAGGCAGTTTTCTCAGTGGCCTGTCGGAGCGCGACGCCACTCGTGGCGGCATGGGCAATATCGGGATCTCGAAAATCTGGGTCGAACAATACAATTGGGACGTGCTGCCGCGCGCAGCAGCTCTGTCGCGATTTGGCCAGAATTGATTTGAAAAGGAATAGAACCATGACTTTAGCAAAAATTCTGGTTGCAGGTGTCATCGCCCTGTCAATGGCGTTTCTTGGCGCGTCAACGGAGGCGCAGACAACTCTGGATGACATATTGCGGCCATCTGCAAGTGGTGACGTCCGAAGTTTTGTACGGGATGCCAAGGAGGCAGGTACACTTGTAACAGAGGCTGCCGACACCCGGATCTATGGTGGCCGCCCCGCGGAACAGGGCGCTTGGCCTTGGCAGGTCAGCCTGCACACGGCCGAAGACGTGGGCAATGATCAACGCAGTCGGATCCTGTCTCAGTTCTGTGGTGGCTCGCTGATTGCCCGTCAATGGGTATTGACGGCAGCACATTGCGTCGAAGATTTCGACGGAAACATCTCGTCGCCGCGGGAAATTCTTGTCCGTTCAGGCGATGTCGCTTTATTCGAAGGGGATTTTCGGTCGATAAGCGCGGTGATCCCACATCCTGACTATAACCCTGTTCGTACGGACAACGACATCGCGCTGCTGAAATTGGCCGAACCGATCTCGGAAAGTTCGGGGCCTGTTGGTGCAATTCCGGTTTTGCAGGATGGAACCCAGCTTCAACCCGGACCTGCGGTGTCAGTTGGCTGGGGACTAATGGAGGATAATACGGTTCCCGCAGTCCTGATGGAGGTTGAAATCGGCATTGTCCCGAACGATGCCTGCAACACAGGCTTTGCGGAACAGACAAGACGGGATATCGGCAGCTTCCTGTTGTCTATGGGTGCCGCAAACGAGATCCCGGAGGATCGGCTCATTCAGGCTTTCGAACTGATCTCGCCCAGTATCGGAAACGCGCTGACAGACAACATGATTTGCGCTGGCGTGCCATCCGGTGGCAAGGACAGTTGCAATGGAGACAGCGGCGGCCCGCTCATGGTCCGGCGCGCGGATGGCGGCTGGATTCAGGTCGGTATCGTAAGCTGGGGGAAAATGCCTTTGGGCGCGCAGACCGCCTGCGGTCTGCCATCACTTTATGGGGTGTATACGCGCGTGTCGAATTACTTCGACTGGATCGGCAACACAATTCGTACGAATTGAGGATTGGGACATGATACAGGATTTTGTGAAACGCTCGGCCTGCGCTGTGGCCCTTGTGGGACTCATTCCTCTGGCCGCGTCGGCCCAAGGTTTCGACTCGGGCAGCTTCAATGACCTTGAGGGGGGCGTGAATCCGCCACCCGCAGCAAACGACGGTTTCATCGACGAAGGCTCCTTCAGCCCAGCCGGCAACGGTGGATCATCACTGGCACCTCCCCCGCCTCCGCCAAGCAACCAGGGCGGCGTGATTGTACCGCCGCCCCCTCCGCCACCCAGTAACACCGGTGGGGCTGTGGCACCCCCTCCACCACCTCCCAGTAACAATGGCGGGGTCGCTCCGCAGCCGCCAGTCCCACCCAACAACGGTGGAAGTGGAGGAAACGCGCCACCCCCGCCCCCGAACAACAATGGTGGCCAGGCGCTGCCGGCCCCGCCCGTGCTTCCAGACCAAGGTCCACAGATCGACCCACAGATAACAGCGTTCGAAATGCGGGACTTCGGCGTTCCGCCTCAACAGCAACTCCGCCAGGATCAATTCCACGCACACACGCCAACCTCGATCCCCGGCGCGCAACTGGTCACAACAGAAAGCCTGTTGCAGGGTATGAATTCCGGTATGCAGATGGTCGTCATCGATGTGTTGGGGTCAGGCTACGGATTGCCCAATACATATGTCGCACCAGCCCTCTCTGCGCCTGGGTCATTCAATGATCGCACCCAGCAGCAGGGTAGCCAGTGGCTCAACCAAATCACCGGTACCAACAAAAACATGCCCATCGTGATCTATTGCTCGGACCCTATGTGCTGGCTGAGCTATAACGCCAGTCTGCGCGCCGTGGCAGCGGGTTTTACCAATGTATATTGGTATCGCGGAGGCATTCAGGCATGGGAGATGGCAGGCTTGCCACTACGTCCCACAGGCTTCTGATCAACCGCCCAGGCAAACAAAGTGCTCGCGCCTTGCTTTGACGGGTCTGCATGGTGCTGGGGAAATAATCTAATGAAATGGCATTTCTTAGCTGAGGCTACCTCAGGGAAACGGGATCAGCGATCGTGAAAACCGGCGAACCTTTGGCGGACACTGCGCTTTTGTACGGAAAACAAAGTGGCAATCGTGTGGGGCCGATGTTGCCAATACTCAGTTTGGTTAACTAGTCCGGTTTGAACAACTCTCAAAGCATTGGAAGTACTTGATAAAGTGACAATTCATGTCGCCTTTTTCTGCAAGGTTTTGTAGAATCTGGTTTGAAACCCTGCAATTTGATCCCGCCGTGAAACACCGCAAACGTCCCCCTGAACAAGATGATCTGCCGCGTCCTCGGCTCGTTGACGTGATCGACATGCGTCATGAGCTGGTAAAGGTGGCCGCACTGATCGATTGATAGCTCTTCGAGCGGGAATAGGCCGGTTTCTTTCCGTCAGGAACAGGGCGGCCGGCGACACCACCGCGGCTGGTAGCTGGGCTGATGTATCTTCAACATCTGCATCGCCTGTCGGATGAGGCTGTGATCGACCGGTGGGTGGAGAACCCGTATTTCCAGCACTTCACTGGCGAGATCTTCTTTCAACATCAGCCACCAATTCATCCCTCGTCGCTCAGCCGATCGCGTGACCGGATCGGCGATGAAGGGGCCGAGTGGCTGCTGACAAAGACAATCGAGGCCGGGCGCTCAATCGGTGTCGTGGACGATGACAGCCTGTCCCGCGGGTCCATCGACACAACCGTCATGGAGGAAAACATCGCCTATCCAACCGATGCGCGGCTCTACGAGAAAGCACGCTCCAAGATCGTGGCCCTGGCTCAAGAGGCTGGGGTCCAGCTGCGCCAGACCTATGCGCGCAAGGCGCCACTGCTGGCGGCGCAGGTTGGTCGCTATGCCCACGCGCGACAGTTCAAGCGCATGCACAAGACCACGAGGACATTGAAGGTTTACACTGGACGGGTCATGCGCGACTTGCGGCGTCAGGTATCCCTCATCCCGCCCGGCGCCTTCCGCGAAACAGTCCTCGACACCCTGGTGCTGGTCTCGCGCTTGTTGCACCAGGCTCCCAGAGGCAGCGGTAAAATCTATGCCCTGCATGAAGCCGACGTCGACTGCATCTCCAAAGGCAAGGCTCGGATCCGGTATGAGTTTGGCTCAAAGGTCAGCATCGCCACGACAATCGACGAAGGCGTCGGGTCGGCATGCGCGCGCTGCCCGGCAACCCATATGATGGCCACACTCTGGCCGAGGCGTTGGAGCAGGTGGAAATCCTGACCGAACAGCGTCCGGCCATAGCTGTTGTCGACCGCGGCTATCGTGGCCAAGGCGTGGAAACCACTCAGGTCCTGATCTCAGGATCTCGCCGGGGGCTCACCCCGCCCCTGAAGGCGTTCCTCCGACGGCGCAGCGCCATCGAGCCCGAGATCGGACACATGAAGACAGATGGACGACTTGCCAGATGCCCCATCAAAGGGACCCGCAGCGATACGATCTTCGCCGTCCTCTGCGGCTGTGGCCACAATATCCGAAAGATCCTGAGGCACCTCAGGAAGCTTCTTGCCGTTCTGCTCGCCATGATCGCCAGCGCCTTATCAGAAACTGTGATCATCAGAACCGAAAATCACCGCTCACCCAAAGGCGCACCAGCCTGAAACGCGTTGTTCAACGCCAACTAACTAATTTCAGAAATTTATGGGACCATGGATAGAGTGGCGGAGGCTCAGGGATTCGAACCCTGGGGACGCTCTCACGCCCAACGGTTTTCAAGACCGCCGCATTCGACCACTCTGCCAAACCTCCGGTGGGCGTTGGCATAGCGTCACAATTTCGATTCTGAAAGCGGCAGCAGGGGAAAATCTGCGCAACGGTGCCGTCAGACTTTTCTTGACGCACCGAAGTCTGTAAGCTTTGCGCAAAACAACGAGCGGCGCGGGGCGACAGGCCCGGACATGCGCGCGCCATGGCATAGCAGAAGGCGAGCAGGCAATGGACATCAGGATCACCAACTCTCCGCTGTGGCGCAGCGCACGAACAACCGCGATGTGCGGTGTCGCGTTGGTCGCGCTTGCCGGCTGCGACGCCGCAAACATGCCTGCGTTCCTGCAGGGTGGTGGGGGTGCCAGCGCGCAGGATGGCTCGGCGGCTTCGGGCACACGCTCAACACGGCTGGTCGAGCGGGATGTGGAAGCACCCGAGGTCTTTCAGGTCAGCGAGAACGGGCTCTGGGACGGTCGACCGTCGCTGGGTGGTGTCTGGGCGGCGCATCCAAGTGTGTCCGAACCCGAGCGCGTGATCATCCGCAACGAGTCCAACGGCAATTTCGTCATCGGTGCGCTGTTCCGCAAGGAACGCGAGACCCCCGGTCCGCGTCTGCAGATCTCGTCCGATGCGGCGGCTGCCCTTGGCGTTCTGGCCGGTGCGCCGACACAGCTCAATGTCGTGGCTCTGCGCCGCGAGGAAGTGCCGGACGACGCCACCTCCGCCCCGCCGCAGGACGCGCCGGTTGGCGATGGCACGTTCGCGGCACCGACCGATGTGGCCGAGACCACGCTTGACCCGATTGCCGGTGCGGCGGCTGCAGCGCTTGATGCCACCCCGGCGGCGGCACCGGCAGCCGCGCCTGCCACGTCACCACTGGACAGGCCCTTCATTCAGATCGGCATCTTCAGCATCGAACAGAACGCCAACAACACCGCAACCGCGATGCGACAGGCCGGGATGGTGCCGACGGTGCTCGAACAATCCTCGAGCGGCAAGACCTTCTGGCGCGTGCTGGTCGGACCGGCACAGACCCGCGCAGAGCGCAGCGCCCTGCTTGCCAAGATCAAGGATACCGGGTTTACCGACGCCTATGCGGTCACCAACTGACCCCTCCCCGCAGGTATGACAGGAGAGCTGCCATGATCCGCGACTACCGCGCTTTCGTTTCCGCCACACTTGCCGCGCTGCTGTTGTCCGGCGTGTCGGCATCCGCCTTTGACACGCGGGCCTCTGCGGCCTTTGTGCTGGACGAAAAGACCGGCACCGTTCTGCTGGCCAAAAACGCCGATGTGCCCTTGCCGCCCGCGTCGATGTCCAAGCTGATGACGCTGTACATCGCCTTCGAGGCGGTGCGCGACGGTCGGTTGCGCATGGACGAGGAACTGCTTGTATCGGCGCATGCCAATTCCTTTGGCGGCTCCACGCTCTTCCTGCGACAGGGCGAACGGGTGACGGTCGAAGACCTGATCCGGGGCGTGATCGTCCTGTCTGGCAATGATGCCAGCGTGGTTCTCGCCGAAGCGCTGTCACCCGACGGGACGGAAGCCGGGTTTTCGCGCATGATGACCCAGCGCGCCCAGCAATTGGGCATGAGCAATTCGATCTTCAAGAATTCCAGCGGCTGGCCCGCCGATGGGCACGTGATGTCGATGCGCGACCTGACACTGCTTGCGCAGCGCATCATCGAGGATTTCCCGGATTTCTACGAGATGTTCGCGGAAACCGAGTTTCTCTTTGACGAGGCGGAATCGTCCAACCGGTTCAACCGCAACCCGCTTCTGCCACTGAATATCGGGGCAGATGGCCTCAAGACGGGCCACACGCAGGAAGCTGGGTACGGTCTCGTGGGCTCTGCCAAACAGGGGGAACGCAGGGTGATCTTCACCATCACCGGGCTTGATACGGCGCGGGCGCGATCCGAGGAATCGGAAGCCATCGTCAACTGGGCGTTCCGCCAGTTCGCCGAAAAAACCGTCACCCGCGCAGGTGAGGTGATTGCGCAGGCCGATGTCTGGATGGGCGCAAGCGACACGGTCGGCCTGATGGCGAAAGAGGATGTGACCCTGCTCCTGCCAAGCACACCCGGTCAGGATGTGACCGCCGAAGTGGTGTATACTGGCCCCATCGAGGCGCCGATTGCCGAAGGTCGGCAACTGGCCGAGCTGATCATCAGCCCCGAGGGCCTGCCCGAGCATCGCATCCCGCTGTACGCGGCAAGCGCCGTGCCCGCGAGCGGGTTCCTATCGCGCATGATGAGCGTGTCGCAGGTTCTGATGGGTCGTCTGCAAGCCCCTGCCGAGGAAACGATGTGAACCGAGCCGGGCTGTTTCTCAGCTTCGAAGGCATCGACGGTTCAGGCAAATCCACACAGGCAAGGATGCTGGCCGAGAGGCTGCGCCGCGACCGCATGGACGTGGTGCACACCCGCGAACCGGGCGGGTCTCCGGGGGCCGAGGAAATCCGCGCTCTGGTGCTGCAGGGTGATCCCGACCGCTGGTCCGCCAAGACCGAGATCCTGCTGTTCACCGCCGCCCGCCGCGACCATCTGGAACGCACGATCCAGCCCGCGCTTGAGGCAGGCAAAGTCGTGATCTGCGACCGCTTTGCCGACAGCACCCGCATGTATCAGGGCCTGTCGCGTGGCAACCTGCGTGCCAAGGTGGATGCACTGCACGATCTGATGATCGGTGTGGAGCCTGACCTGACGCTTCTGATCGACATGGACCCTGCCCTTGGCCTCAGCCGCGCGAAAGCCCGCAACACGATCGAGGAACGGTTCGAGGATTTCGGCGCATCCCTGCAAGAGGCGATGCGCGCGGGTTTCCTCACTCTGGCGCAGGAATATGCCGACCGGTTCCGCGTGATCGACGGCGCGCGCGATGCCGACAGCGTTGCAGAGGATGTCTGGGCTGCGGTAAGCCCACATCTGACATGAGTGACGCAACCCAGCCAGAACCCGACCGCATCGACGGCGCGCCGCATCCGCGCGAGACCCAGTTGCTGTATGGTCAGGACGCCGCACAGGCGGATTTCCTGCAGGCTTTCGCGTCAGACCGGCTGCACCATGGGTGGCTGATCACCGGCCCGCGCGGTGTGGGCAAGGCGACATTGGCATGGCAAATCGCCCGGTTCCTGCTGGCCACACCCATTGCGCAGGACGATGGCCTTTTCGGCGCTCCGCCTCCGCCAACCGACCTGCATATCGACCCGGAACACCGCGTGTCGCGCCGCATGATGGCAGGGTCGGAGCCGGGGCTGTTCGCGCTGCGCCGTCCCTACGATGACAAGGCAAAGCGCCTGAAGGCGCAGATCACCGTGGACGAGGTGCGCCGCCTCAAGGGGTTCTTTGCGCTCTCCTCCGCCGATGGCGGACGCCGCGTGGTGATCGTCGACACCGCCGACGACATGAATGTCAGCGCCGCCAACGCGATCCTCAAACTGCTCGAAGAACCGCCAGACCGCACGACGCTGCTGCTGGTCAGCCACCAGCCCTCACGGCTCTTGCCAACCATCCGGTCGCGCTGCCGCGAATTGCGGCTTGCCCCGCTCAATGCCGCCGATATGGCGCAGGCCCTAGCGGCGACCGAGATCGAACAGGACGTGGCAAACCCAGCCGCCCTTGCCGCCCTCTCTGGCGGATCGGTGGGCGAGGCGGTGCGCCTGATGCAGCAGGACGGGCTCAAGCTATATGGCGATCTGGTCGAACTGCTCTCCACCCTGCCCGACCTCAGCCGCCCGCATGCCATCGCGCTGGCCGAAAGCGCGGCCGGACGGGGCAAGGAAGACCGGCTCGATCTGCTCTTAGGCCTTTTCGACCGCGCGCTGACCCGGCTTGCCCGCACCGGCGCGACAGGCCACCCACCAGACCCCGAAGCGGCAGCACAAGAGGCACAGACCTTTCAGCGCCTCTGCCCTTCGCCCACCGCCGCCCGAACATGGGCGCAGCTTGCGCAGGATCAGGGCGAACGCCTGCGCCACGGACGGGCGGTGAATGTCGAGGCGGGATCGCTGGTCCTGTCCAGCTTTCTGGCCTTGCAGGACGGCTGCCCCCGGCCCTGATCCGGCCGCAAGCCACGTCTTGACGCCCCTGCCCGCATCCCCGATACCACCTCCATGTTGACACCACGCATCACCGACAGCCATTGCCATCTGGACTTCCCGGATTTCGACGATGAACGCGCCGAGATCATCGCGCGCGCGCACGATGCGGGCGTGCGGCGGATGGTGACGATCTGCACCCGTCTCCGGCTGGAACCACAGGTGCGCGCCATCGCCGAAGCGTTCGACCCGGTCTTCTACGCCGCAGGCACCCACCCGATGAGCGCGGCCGACGAACCGCTGGCGACGGTGGACGAACTGGTCGACCTGGCCAAGCACCCGAAATTTGTCGGCATCGGGGAAACCGGGCTCGATTACCACTACACCGCCGAAAGCGCCGAGGTGCAGAAAACCTCGCTTCGGGTGCATATCGAAGCAGCGCAGGAAACCGGCCTGCCCCTGATCATCCACGCGCGCGCAGCGGATGACGACATGGCGCAAATCCTCACAGATGGGTTCAAGACCAAGCCCTATACCTGCGTGATGCATTGCTTTTCCTCGTCCGCCGAACTGGCACACGCGGCGCTGGACCTTGGCTTCTACCTGTCCATGTCGGGCATCGCCGCCTTTCCCAAAAGCCAGGAACTGCGCGATATCTTCGCGGCTGCCCCGGCGGACCGCGTTCTGGTGGAAACCGACAGCCCTTACCTTGCGCCGCCTCCGCATCGCGGCAAGCGCAATGAACCGGCCTACACCGCCCATACCGCCCGCGTCGGTGCGGATCTCTACGGCATGGACTACGCCGATTTCGCCGCGCAGACCGAAGCGAATTTCGACCGCCTGTTCTGGAAGGCCGCGCAATACGAGGCTGCCGCGTGATGGGCGAAATGCGCTTTACCATCCTCGGGTGCGGATCGTCCGGCGGTGTGCCGCGCCTTGGCGGCATCTGGGGCGCCTGTGATCCCGACAACCCCAGAAACACCCGCCGCCGCTGTTCCATGCTCGTCGAACGGGTGACCGATACAGGCACCACCCGCGTGCTGATCGACACCAGCCCCGACATGCGCGCGCAATTGCTGGACGCTGGCGTCGGAGAACTGGACGCGGTGGTCTACACCCACAGCCATGCCGACCATGTGCACGGGCTGGACGATCTGCGCATGATCGTCTTCAACATGAAGAAACGGCTTCAGGTCTGGGCCGATGGCGACACACAGAACGACCTTTTCTCGCGTTTCGGCTATGCCTTTGTGCAACCGTCAGACAGCCCCTATCCGCCGATCCTCGACATGCACACGATCAAGGGGCCGGTGGACATCGACGGTGCCGGAGGTGAGATCACCCTGAAGCCATTCAAGGTGAACCACGGCAGCATCGACGCGCTGGGGTTCCGCATCGGCGATCTGGCCTACCTGCCCGATGTGGCCGAGATTCCCGAGGATGTCTGGACCGGCCACCTGCAGGGTCTGGATGTCTGGGTTCTCGACGCGCTGCGCCGCGACCCGCACCCGACCCATGCGCATCTGGCCCTGTCGCTCGAGTGGATCGCCCGCGCCAAACCCCGGCGCGGTGTGCTGACCAACATGCATGTCGACCTCGACTACGCCACGGTCGATGCCGAAACCCCGGACCATATCACACCGGCCTATGACGGCATGGTCATCACGCAGCCACTGGTGTGACGCCCACCGTACGATACAGCGGGCGAACCGGACGGGACGCGGTCTGACATGCAGGCGCTGATCGACATCATCCTGCCGGTCTTTCTGGTCGTCGGCGTCGGTTACCTCGTGGCGTGGCGCGGGTTGCTGTCTGCGGCGTCCATCGACGGGCTGATGTCCTTTACCCAGAACGTGGCGATACCCTGCCTGCTCTTCCGTGCGATCTGGAACCTTGATCTGGGCGACAGTTTCTCGCTGCCTCTGCTGATCAGCTTCTACACAGGGTCGGTGACCTGCTTTATCGTCGGCCTGTTCGGCGCGCGGTATCTCTTCAAGCGCGATTGGGAGGATGCGGTGGTCATCGGGTTCACCTGCCTGTTCGCCAATTCCGTCTTGCTGGGCCTTGCGATCACCGAACGCGCCTTCGGGCCTGACTCGCTTTCGGCCAATTACGCGATCATCGCGCTGCATTCGCCGTTTTGCTACGGGCTTGGCATCACCTTGATGGAGTTTGTCCGCGCCCGCGCCGCCAACAAGCCGAACCGCGATCTGCCCAAGATCGTTGCCAAGGCGATGTTCCGCAACGCGCTGGTGATCGGCATTGCGATCGGCGCTCTGTTCAACCTGCTGAACGTCACCCTGCCCGTGCCCTTCACCGAGGCGCTGGACATGATGGTGCGCACTGCCCTGCCCACCGCCTTGTTCGCGATGGGCGGCGTGCTCTACCGCTACCGGCCCGAGGGCGACATGCGGATCATCCTCTTTGTCTGCGCGATCAGCCTGCTCTTGCACCCGGCAATCACCTGGAGTGTCGGCACCACCTTTGCACTGGACGACAGCGCCTTCCGCAGCGCGGTGCTGACTGCGGCAATGGCACCGGGCGTCAACTGCTACGTGTTCGCCAACATCTATGGCCGCGCCCGCCGGGTTGCCGCGTCATCGGTGCTGTTGGCCAGCGCGCTGTCCGTGATCACGACCTGGATGTGGCTGGGCACGCTGCCCTGACAGGCCCTGAAATGAGGTCTGTTCATTTTGTATCCAAGCGGATACAATCGCAGCATGTCAGATATTGGGACATCTCCCTGCTCCAGCGGTGAAGCCGCCTATGCCAGCCTGATCGAGGCCATTCGCAGCGGCGAGTTCGCCCCCGGCGACCGGCTGCGCGAAGAGGATGTGGCCAAGCGGCTGGAGCTGTCCCGCACCCCGGTGCGCGAGGCGCTGCGGCGGCTTGAGAACAACGGCATCGTCGAACACCGCCCGCGCATCGGCGCGGTCATTCGTAAACTCAGCCGCACCGAGATCGTGGAGCTGTACGAAATGCGCATCGTGCTGGAACGCACCGCCGCGCGCATGGCAGCACAGCACGGGTCCGAGGCCGAGTTCGACGCGCTGGACCACATGAACGCCCGCATCCTCGACGCGCAGGACACACCGACGTTGGGCGCTGCGATCAATCAGGACTTTCACGAAGCGCTCTACCGCGCGGCGCGCAACCGGTTCCTGCTGGCGTCTGCCGAGGCGATCAACAACGCGCTGATCCTACTGGGGCCGACCACCTATCATGATCCCGACCGCATCCGCATCGTCGTGTCGCAGCACGGCGATGTGACCACCGCCCTGCGCCAGCGCGACGGTGATCTTGCCGCCGATGCCGCAGAGGCGCATCTGCAAACCTCGATGCGCTACCGGCTCAAGGGGATGTCGGCGTGATGGTCCTGTGGCGCACCTTTGCCGTCGCGGGCGTCGGTGTTGCGCTGTTCAAGCTGCTGAACCTGCCGTTGCCCTGGTTGATGGGTCCGCTCTTTGCCTGTCTTGCTGCGGCACTGGCGGGCATCCCGATGCGCGGGGTGCGGCTGCTCAACGACACGATGCGCACGATCCTTGGTGTGGCAGTCGGCGCGACGCTGACCCCCGCTGTGCTGGCCAGCTTTCCGGCGATGTGGCCGACGCTGATGATGGTGCCCATCATGGTCGCCGTGATCGGGGTGATCGGTGTGCCCTACTTCCAGCGCTTCTGCGGCTATGATTTCGCGACCTCCTATTATGCGACCATGCCCGGCGGGTTGCAGGACATGATCGTCTTCGGAGAAGAGGCGGGGGCGAATGTCCGAACGCTGAGCCTGATCCATGCGACGCGGATGCTGGTCATCGTTGTGGCGCTGCCGTTTCTGCTGATCGGCATATGGGACGCCGACTTGTCGAATCCACCCGGTGCGCCGGTCACCAATATCCCGCCGCAGGAATTGCTGCTGATGGCGGTCTGCGCCATCACCGGCTGGCAGCTGGCGCAACGGGTCGGTCTGTTCGGCGCGTCGATCCTCGGGCCGCTGATCGTCACCGCCGCGCTGACACTTGCAGGCGGGTTGCACAACCGCCCCCCCGCCGAGGCAATCTGGGCGGCGCAGTTCTTTATCGGCATGACCATAGGCACCAAATACGCGGGCATCACCATGGCCGAGATCCGAAGGGACCTCGCTGCCGGTCTGGGGTTTTGCCTGATCCTGATCGTGCTGACGCTGATCTTTGTCGAGGCGATCTATGGGCTGGGCTTTGCGCCGGGCATGGAAACCCTTCTGGCCTTTGCTCCCGGTGGTCAAGCCGAGCTGACGGTTCTGGCGCTGATCGTCGGGGCCGATGTGGCTTTCGTGGTGGCGCATCACGTGTTGCGGATCTTCGTGGTGATCATGGGCGCACCACTGGCCGCGCGGGTGTTCAAGACACGGTTTGCAAAGTAGCAAACCTCGGTTTGCAAACCTCTGTGACCCCTTTTCTCTGGCCATGGCCACGGGTATCAGGGGCGTCCGACCGAAGCAGAGGACAGCTGACGTGACCCAGACCGCCGACCGCATCGCCCGCACCATCGCCACCGATATCAGCGCCCGTCCCGATCAGGTGACCGCCGCCGTGAGCCTGCTGGATGGCGGGGCCACGGTGCCCTTCGTGGCGCGCTATCGCAAGGAAGCCACCGGTGGGCTAGACGACACGCAGCTGCGCACCCTTGCAGATCGTCTGGTCTATCTGCGCGAGTTGGAAGCGCGCCGCGAAAGCATCCTCGGGTCAATCCGGGATCAGGGCAAACTGACCGACGCGCTGGCCCGCGCGATTGCCGGGGCCGACACCAAGGCGACGCTCGAAGACATCTATCTGCCGTTCAAACCCAAGCGCCGCACCAAGGCGATGATCGCCCGCGAAAACGGGCTGGAGCCGCTGCTGCGCGCCATTCTGGACAATCGGTCCGCTGATCCCGAAACTCTTGCCGAAGGTCATATCACCGAGGCCGTGCCCACGACCAAAGACGCGCTGGGCGGCGCGCGGGATATCCTGACCGAGGAACTGAGCGAGAACGCCGACCTGCTGGGCCGCCTGCGATCGTTCATGCACGAAACCGCCCTGATCACCGCCCGCGTGCAATCCGGCAAGGAAGCGGCGGGGGCCAAGTTCTCGGATTATTTCGATCACCGCGAGAAATGGTCCACGATCCCGTCGCACCGGGCGCTGGCGATCCTGCGTGCCGCCAAGGAAGAGATCGTCACCGTCGATATCGCCCCTGATCCCGAGACCGACGCGCCCCGCGCGGTCGGCATCATCGCGGCCGCCATCGGCATTCCCGGCAGCGCGCCGGGAGATGCTTGGCTGCGCGCGGCGGCGGACTGGACATGGCGCGTCAAGCTGAGCCTGACCATGTATGTCGATCTGATGGCCGATCTGCGCAAGCGCGCCCATGACGAGGCCATCGCGGTCTTTGCCCGCAACCTGCGCGACCTGCTGCTGGCCGCTCCGGCTGGACCGCGCGCGACCCTGGGGCTTGATCCCGGCATTCGCACAGGCGTCAAAGCGGCGGTGGTGGATGCCACGGGCAAGGTGCTTGAGACCGACACGCTCTATCCGTTCCAGCCGCGCATGGATGCGGCGGGCGCGCAATCCGCGATCGCCGCGATGATCAAGCGCCACGGGATCGAGCTGATCGCCATCGGCAATGGCACCGCCAGCCGCGAAACCGAACGGCTGGTGGCCGAGACATTGAAAGCCCTGCCGCAGGGCACCCCCCGCCCCGCCAGCGTGATCGTGTCCGAAGCAGGCGCGTCGGTCTATTCGGCGTCCGAACTGGCGGCGCAGGAATTTCCCGATCTCGACGTGTCGCTGCGCGGGGCCGTGTCGATCGCGCGCCGCTTGCAGGATCCGCTGGCCGAACTGGTCAAGATCACGCCGCAATCCATTGGTGTCGGGCAATATCAACATGATGTGGACCAGCGCCGTCTGACACAGGCGCTGGATGCGGTGGTCGAGGATGCGGTGAACGCGGTAGGCGTCGATCTCAACATGGCCTCCGCGCCGCTTCTGGCGCGGGTGGCCGGACTTGGGCCATCCTTGGCGCAGGCCATCGTTACACATCGCGACACGCATGGGCAGTTTCCGGCGCGCAAGGCGTTGCTCAAGGTGTCGGGGCTTGGCCCCAAGGCGTTCGAGCAATGCGCCGGTTTCCTGCGGCTGCGCGACAGCACCGAGCCGCTGGATGCCACATCTGTCCATCCCGAAGCCTATGACGTGGCGCGGCGCATCGTGAAGGCGTGCGGGCGAGATATCCGCGCGATCATGGGGGCCCCCGACGCTTTGCGTGGGTTGCGCGCCGAAGAGTTCGTTGACGACCGCTTCGGCCTGCCCACCGTCCGCGATATACTGTCCGAGCTGGAAAAACCGGGTCGCGACCCGCGCCCCGATTTCGTGACCGCGCGGTTTGCCGATGGGATCGACGACATCAAGGACCTGCGCCCCGGCATGTCGCTCGAAGGGACCGTGACCAATGTCGCGGCTTTTGGGGCTTTCGTCGATATCGGTGTGCATCAGGACGGGCTGGTACATGTCAGCCAATTGGCCGACCGGTTCGTCAAGGACCCGCACGAGGTGGTCAAGGCAGGCGACGTGGTGCGCGTGCGCGTGGTCGAGGTGGACGTGCCGCGCAAGCGGATCGGGCTGACCATGCGCAAGGACAATGCCGATGGGGCCGCTCCGACGCAGGGCAGGAAAGCGCCCGAGAAGAAGGCAGAGCAACCACGGTCACCCAACAAACCGCAGCGCGGGGCAAAGCCGGCACCGCAGCCCGCCACGCAAGGCGCGCTGGGTGATGCGCTGCGCAATGCGATGCTGGGGAAATCGAAATCCGACTGACCGCAGGCTCCGGAACCGGTGGCGGTTCGTCTTGTCTTATCTTGCCGACATTCTAAACTTCCCCAACGTCATGATATCAACGAGGGAAGCCATTCATGCCTGATGGAAGCAGCACGCCGTCGCGGCGCAGCGTCGTCGTATCCGAATTCACCAACTCGGTTCTTGATCCGAATGCGCCGATGCTCGGCCCTATCGAGAACGGCGGCACGATCATCGCCAACACGGCCCCGGGGTGCTGGGGCCCGATGATCACGCCGCGCCTGCGGGGTGGTCATGAGGTGACGACGCCGGTCTTCGTTCAAGGCGCCGAGGTGGGCGATGCCGTCGCCATCCGCATCCGCGACATTACCGTGACCTCTATTGCCACGGCGTCGGGACATGACAGCTCTCCCGAGGGGTTCTGTCTGGGCGATCCTTATGTCGCCGCGCGCTGCCCGGTCTGTGACACGGTCTGGCCGGAAACCCATGTCGAGGGCATCGGACAGGACGCCGTAAAATGCGACGCCTGCGGCAATGCAGTCACCCCCTTTGCAATCGTGCATGGCTACACGGTTACCTTCGACGAGACCCGCAGCGTTGGCCTGACTCTGCCGCAAGAAGCTGCCGAAACCATCGCGCGGAATGCCGATCACTATGCCGCCCTGCCCGATGGCAGCCGTCAACATTCGATCCTGACCTATGCGCCTGCGGACATGCCCGGCACACTGGTGCGGATGCGTCCCTTCATGGGTCAGCTGGGCACCTGCCCGTCGATGGCGATGCCCGACAGCCACAACGCGGGCGATTTCGGGGCCTTCCTTGTCGGCGCGCCGCATGACTATGCCATCACCGAAGAGCAGCTGATCCAGCACAAGACCGATGGGCATATGGATATCGACGCCGTGCGCGCCGGTGCGATCCTTGTCTGCCCGGTCAAGGTGCCCGGCGCGGGTGTCTACATGGGCGACATGCATGCCGGTCAGGGCGATGGCGAGATTGCCGGTCACACGATGGATGTGTCAGGCAGCGTCACGCTGCAGGTCGAGGTGGTCAAGGCCTATCCCATCGACGGGCCTGTGCTGTTCCCGCTCGAAGAAGACCTGCCGCCGCTGGCCAAGCCGTTCACCGATGCCGAAAAGGCCAAGGGTCAGAAGCTGGCCACCAAGTGGGGCGTGTCCGAGATCGACGCGCTGGCCCCCATTTCGGTGATCGGGACCGCCGCCAATCTGAACGCAGCCATCGACAACGGGCTTGCGCGTGCGGCGACCTTGCTTGGCATGACCGTCGCCGAAGTGCGCAACCGCGCGACGGTCAATGGCGCGATCGAGATCGGCCGTGCGCCGGGGGTGATCCAAGTGACGTTCCTTGCGCCGCTGGCCAAGCTGGATGCGGTGGGCCTCGGCGATTACGCCCGTGAACAATACGGGCTCTAGGACCAAAATCGGGGCTGCGACACAGCGATGGGGTCCGCAGCCCCTGTGCCTTTGGTGCCGCGAGGCGTCGCAAAAAGCATAGACGCCGCCGGGGCGACGACCTATCCCGTGCGCATGACCACAAAGACTGCACTCCCCCCTTCCACCGACCGGATCCTTGCCGGTGTCGTTCTGATGCTGGGCTTCTGCGTGACCGCACCCCTGCTGGACGTGGCGGCCAAGCTGGCATCGAGCAGTATTCCCGTCGGTCAGATCACCGCTGCGCGTTTTGTCGTGCAATGCGTGCTGATGGCGCCGTTTGTGTGGCTCATGGGGTTGTCGTTGTCTGTGCCACGGGCGCAATGGGCGGCGCTGCTGTTCCGGGCGGCGCTGCTGTTCGTGTCGACTTTTTGTTTCATAGCCGCGATCCGCGTGATGCCGCTGGCCGATGCGCTGGCCATCGTATTCGTGGCCCCCTTCATCGTGCTGCTGGTGGGCAAGTTCTACCTTGGCGAGGATGTCGGCCCGCGCCGCGTGGGCGCTGCGATAGTGGGCTTTGTCGGTGTGCTGTTCGTGATCCAGCCCAGTTTCGCCGCCTTTGGCAGCGTGGCGCTGTTTCCACTCGGCACGGCTGTGGGATTCGCGTTCTACATCCTCGTGACACGCGGGCTGTCGCGCAAGCTGCATCCGGTGGCGCTGCAATTCCACACCGGACTGATCGCCAGCCTGTTCTGCCTGCCGGTGATGGTGCTCGCGAACGGCGGCGGATCACCCCTGTTGGACCCGGTCTGGCCCGAGGGGATTGCGTGGGTCTGGCTGTTCGGGGTCGGGTTCTTTGCAACGGTCAGCCACATGATGATGACCTATGCCCTGTCGCTGGCCCCCTCCGCAACGCTGGCCCCGCTGCAATATCTGGAACTGCCGGTGGCGACGCTGCTGGGTTATCTCGTGTTCCGGGATTTTCCAAACGCGCTGACCCTGACCGGCATCGCGATCATCATCGGAGCGGGGCTTTACATGATCCACCGCGAACGCGTGACCGCGAAGCAGCTGGTCACCGAACGCGCCGCGCCGCCGATCTGACACAAAGACGGTTTGCCTGAGGCGCATCTTTGCTGATCATCTGGAATTTTAGGAAATTGGTGCGGTCGGAGAGACTCGAACTCTCACGGGTGTTACCCCACAGCGACCTCAACGCTGCGCGTCTACCATTCCGCCACGACCGCACTGTCTTGACTGGTAGGCGGCTCATTAGCGAAGGTCGCAATCGGGAGCAAGGGCAAATTTCGATAAACCTTCATGCCCACCTCCATCGAACCCATCGGGGCAGGATCACACGCAGAGCGACTACCCCGAGAAGCGCTGCGATCACGAACCAACCCAAGTGTGACGGCTCTCCGAACAGCATCCGATTCAGTGTCCGGCCCGGCAGGAACGTGAACGCCCCGGCGATGATCAACCCATTCGAATAGAGACTTCGCAGGATCGCCTCGTGTCGCGCGACGTCACGCGCGATGGCGGCCTTCACTCCGACCCAGAGCGACCACAGTGTCAGAACTGCAAAGCCGTGCAACGGGCCGACGCCGATGGCTGTGAAATGCGACGGGATCAGGAAGGACCCGAGTGCCAGAACGGTCATGGCGCAGACCCAGAGATAGCCGACGACCTTGTGTGTCCGGTCACGCCTGCGACGATAAACTGCAACTGGCCCAAGGATCAGGGCCAGCACAGCGGCGATGATATGTACCTGAACAGGCAGTGGAGCAGAGAGAAAAGGCAAAAGCGTCATGGCGCCCTCTTGTCGTTGAGTTGTTGATGAGGCACCAAAACGACGCGGCACCGATTGCCGCCAGAGAGGATACGCAAATGGCGGCCCAGCTTCGTGAGTGACCCGCGCCCGCAGCTCGCGCTTCGTGAATGGCGGCGGCATTTGCTGCATCCGCTGACCCTGACGGCGTTGACCGCTGTCAGTGCGGTGCTGTGCCTGATCGGTCCCTTCGGAACACTGTCATCCCTGTCTCTGGCACCCCGGATTGCCTATTGGACGCTCCTGACCTTTGCCGGGTACACGACGGGCTATCTGGTCAGCTATGCGGTTCTGCGCCCGTCCCAGTCTGGGGTTGCGCATCTGGGGCGAATTGTGTTGGCGGGCGGCCTGACAGGCTGCGCCATGATCGGGCTGGTGACTGTACTGAACTGGCTGGTGTTCGGCGCTACGCCGTTTGGAGACGGGACGCTGACCCTCGCCGGGACGACGCTGGTGATCTCGGTGATCGTGATGGCGGTGCTTGACCTCTTTACCCGACACCTGTCCCCTGCCCCGGCGAACGCCCCTCAGACAGTGCCTCTGTTGGATCGCCTGCCACTGGACAAACGTGGACCGCTGGTCGCGATCTCGGTCGAGGATCATTATGTCCGTGTACGCACCACCAAAGGCGAAGAGATGATCCTGATGCGCCTTGCCGATGCGATCCGCGAAGTGGGCGCCGCACCGGGCGCACAGGTGCATCGCTCGCACTGGGCCGCCTTCGATCAGGTCGCCTCAGCCACCCGCGACGGCGATCGCGCGGTGCTGAAGATGAGCAAGGGGGATGACATCCCGGTCAGCCGGCGTCATATCCCAACGATCAAGGAGGCGGGGCTGCTGCCCCGGTAGACGCATCCCGACCCACTGCCGGGATGCGCATATGTGCAAGGTTGTGAACTTACTCCAGAACCAGCAAGGGCAATGCAGCTTGCTGAGGCTGCATGACAGGTTCCGCCGCCGCACTGGGCTGGCCGGACATCATGATTGATGCCTTCTGGACGAGGCTCATGCGTTCAGGCTGCCCCGGCGCAAAGACGGATACACCATTTGCGTCAAACGAGCTGAGCGCTGCATCATACCAGGAGGCGGCAATCTCGCCGCGCTTTGAAGCACCAATTCCCTGGCTCAGGTGATGCCCCAGCAATTCGGCATAGCCCGCTTCGCCAAGCGCTGTCAGCAGCAGGGCCGAGCCCATTGCCACATCCATATCGTCGATCCGGTAGCCTACGGACAGACAGACACGCGCGGTGCCAGATAGCTGTTGGGGCGACATCCCGCTGGACAAGATGAAGGAGGACACGCCCTGCAGCACCTCATCACGCGACTTGAGCGACACGCCCAGAACGTGATCCTTGAGCACCGGTCCAAATCCCTGGCACTGCGCGGTGATCTGATCCGGCGTTGCGCCCTGCACCTTTGCAATAAGGTCTTCGCCCTGCGCCATCGCGTAGGTGCGTGTCAGGCACATCTGCTCGGCCAAGGCGAAATCTGGATCGCTCAGCGTGGCCTCTGTCACAAAGCCGCCGTTCGAACTGGTGAGCAAGCTGACCTTGTTGCAGAAGGACGCCAGAGATTGCTGTGCCGGGGCCTGGCCGCCGACAAAGAACGAGGGTAATTGCGCAGCGGGTGCTGCGGCGACCGCTTGAGCCTGACCGCTGACCACGGGCTGCGCGGTTGCGACCGGCAGAGCCGGTGCCGCGGCCATCTGTGTTTGCGGCAAACCGGGCTGCGCGGCCTGCGGCGCCATGTTGACTGCCGCCATCTGCGGCGCGTTGTCGGTCTTGGTGCAGGTGCCCCGCACACAGGCGAACATGGCCGGTGTCACGTTGAACGCCTGGAAATCATTGCGCTCATATCCGTTGGGGGTCGAAGCGAAGACACGCACGGTGCAGGCCTGCGCGTTGCACCAGAAGGCCGAACCGGTCACGGATGTGTCGATGATGTAATCCGTCTGGCCGTCACCGTTGATGTCGGCCAGCTGGATGAAGCCGTGGCGCTGCACAAGTTGTTCCGCTGACGGGTCGGAGCTCTTGGCAACCTCATTGACCGCGGCCGCCACGATGGACGGCAGACCGTAATGCCCGCCGATGGCGGCGGTAGCGCTGTTGCTAGAGCCATTTAACTGTTCGTCGCGGTAGATCGTGAGAAGGCCGCGCACGCCTTGCGGATTGCTCGCAACCAGCTGCGCGGTGTTTGGCCCGCCTGCCTGTGCGCGATAATACGCGGAAATCAGGAAATCCTTTTCGAAGGATGTCAATTGACCCGTCGGAGAATATCCCAAATGGGCCTGGTAGGACGAAATCGCAGCACGCGAATTGCGTCCCAATACGCCGTCCGGAGTTCCGGAATTGAAACCAAAATAGTTCAACGCAACCTGCGCCTGACGATTCGACTCGCGTTGTGCGCTGCTTACGCCAGAAGACCGGGGCTTCGAGGCTTGTTGATACGTACGCTTGGGCGCAGCGCGTTGCTTGTTGTTACTGTTGCTGATCGCGCCTCCGATCACGCCCCCGATGATCCCGCCGATCAAAGCGTCATTGGCCAGTGCGGGAAGAGGGGCAGCCACGAGGCTGACGGCCAATGTGGCATTCAAAGATATCCGACGGAACATTGCGAAGCCTTTCAAAACATGTTCATTGCAGAGGAAATTGCCGAAAAATTGCGATCTGTTTGGATCGAATGCACGGCGAGTCAAGAAAACAATGGCAAAACCAATGGTTGAATGGCGCATTACTGACGGGCTGACCGATTACGACGAGGCCGTGGCCCTAATGGAGGCCCGCGCGGCGGCGATTGCCGAGGGCTCTGCGGACGAGCTTGTGTGGCTGGTCGAACATCCGCCGCTCTACACGGCGGGTACCAGTGCGCAGATCGAAGACCTCAAGGACCCCGATCGCTTTCCCGTCTACCCTTCCAAGCGCGGCGGGCAGTACACCTATCACGGTCCGGGGCAGCGGGTGGTCTACGTGATGCTCGATGTCGGCAAGCGCGGGCGGGACGTGCGCTGTTTTGTCCAGGATCTCGAAAGGTGGGTCATTGCGACGCTGGGCGAGTTCGGCCTGACGGGGCATATCCGCGACGGGCGGGTGGGTGTCTGGATCGACCGGCCCGACAAGAAACGGCTGCCGGATGGTAAAATCGCCGAGGACAAGATCGCGGCCATCGGCATCCGTTTGCGCAAATGGGTCAGTTTTCATGGTATTTCGATCAATGTCGAACCGGACCTGAGCCATTTCGACGGGATCGTGCCCTGCGGCATCACGCAATACGGTGTCACCTCCTTGGTCGATCTGGGATTGCCCGTCACGATGGATGATCTGGACGTGGCCTTGCGTCAGAGCTTTGACGACGTTTTCGGCGATGCAGCAAAACTGACACAAACCTGTCACGGAACTGATACCCGAATCCGGTGAATTGTCTGCGACCGGGGCGGCGCCAGTCGCCGCCGACCGGTAGAGGCAATCATCATCGGACATGGATCATGACACCCAAAGATATTCACAATCTTTCTGCAGACGAATGGGATGAACTGAATTTCCCGCGCCCCGAGGGCAATGACTTCGACAAGGTGGTCGAGCGCGCGATTTCCCGCCGCGGTTTCCTTGGCGGCGTTCTGGCATTCGGCTCTGGTGCCGCTGTCATGGGCGCAGGCATGCTGAAGGGCACCACAGCAATGGCGCAGCCCGCGTCGCGTTTCCCCTTCACACCGATCGCGGCCCAGACCGACGGCACGATCCACGTTCCCGAAGGCTACACCTGGAAGACCGTTGTCCGCTGGGGCGATGCGCTTTTCTCGGATGCCGAAGGCGCGTTTGATCCCGCCGCCGGCGTGGCGCTCGAGCATGCAGACCGCGTGATGGGCGAAAACACCGACGGCATGGAGCTTTTCAATATAGACGGCCGCGAGATTTTCGTCGTCAACAGCGAATACGTGAACCCAGACGTCAACCTGCCGCACACCGGTGATGGCATGCCGCAGTCACTGGACGACGTGCGCATCCTGCAGAGCTTCCAAGGCGTGACCGTCATGGAGCTGGCGCAGGGTGATGATGGCTGGAACGTCGTGATCGACAGCCCCTACAACCGCCGCATCCACCACAACACGCCGATGACCTTCTCGGGTCCGGCGGCTGGCCATGACCTGCTCAAGACCGAAGCCGATCCGACCGGAATGGAATCGCTGGGCACGTTCAATAACTGCGGGTCCGGCCGGACACCGTGGGGCACGTACCTGACCTGCGAAGAAAACTTCAACGGCTATTTCGGTGCCGTGTCCGAAGTCTCCGCCGACTCGATGGTCATGGACGGCTTCAGCCGTTATGGCGTGTCGACCAAGGTCGACGCAGGTCGTTACAACTACCATGGTTTCGACACGCGTTTCGACATCGCGACCAACCCGAACGAGCCACACCGTGCGGGTTATATCGTGGAAATCGATCCGGCAAACCCGGACTCGACCCCGATCAAGCACACTGCCTTGGGCCGGTTCAAGCACGAGAACGCCGCCTATGGCATCGCCGCAGATGGCCGCGTCGTGGTCTACATGGGTGACGACGAACGTGGCGAGTTCATGTATCGTTGGGTCAGCAATGACGTCTACGTGCCGGGCGAAGACACTTCGACCCTGCTGGTGGATGGCACGCTGTCGGTTGCCGTGTTCGAGGACGACATGAGCGGCCGCTGGGTTCCGCTGACACCGGCGACAACCGGCATGGACACGGCTCATATCGCTGTCTTCACCCGCATGGCCGCCTCCCGGGTCGGCGCAACCACGATGGACCGTCCCGAGTGGATCGCGGTTCACCCGAACGCCTCGGAAGCTTATTGCTGCCTGACCAACAACTCGCGTCGCGGTGTGTTGAACGACGATGGCACCGTGCGCACCAATGCCGGTGGCGACCCAATGACGGTCAGCGCGGTCAACCCGCGCGACACCAATCGCTACGGCCAGATCGTACGTTGGCGTCCCGAAGGCGGTGACCACGGTTCCGACGGGTTCGCATGGGACCTCTACGTGATGGCGGGTAACCCGACTGTTGCAGAAGGTCCACAGGCGGGTTCTGCCAACATCAACGCGGGCAACCTGTTCAACTCGCCCGACGGCATGGTCATCGACACGACCGGCCTGATCTGGATCCAGACCGACGGCGACGACAGCAACGAAGGCGACTTCGCTGGCATGGGCAACAACCAGATGCTGGCGGGCGACCCTGTCACTGGCCGCATCGAGCGCTTCCTGACCGGTCCGAACGGCTGTGAAGTCACCGGCCTCTGCTGGTCGACTGATCGCCGCACCATGTTCGTCGGCATCCAGCACCCGGGCGACAATGGCGGCAACTGGCCCGATGGCGAAGGCAGCCTGCCGCGTTCGGCTGTTGTCGCCGTTACACGTGACGACGGCGGTTTGGTCGGCTAAATATGCCCCGTAAATAAAAGAGCCCCGGATGCCCGCGCGTGTCCGGGGCTTTTTAGTGGCCTGACTTATTGTTCGGAACCAGCCACTTACGACGACCCAAGACACTTTCGACACCACCGGAACGCGACCAAACTGCGACAATAAAGTTTGATCTGCGTCAAATACGTCCGTTGCCGCCACCTGCCTCACATTCTAAAACGTGTATGGAACAAATGGCGCCGGAGAATCCCTGCGCCTTTTTATTGGGAACCATCAGGAGGCAGATATGGCAGACGCCGCCATTCACGGCCACGAACATGAAGACCAGCGCGGCTTTTTCACCCGCTGGTTCATGTCCACGAACCACAAGGATATCGGGATTCTCTACCTGATCGCCGCTGGTCTCGCGGGCTTCATCTCCGTGGCATTCACCGTTTACATGCGCATGGAGCTCATGAACCCTGGGGTTCAGTACATGTGTATGGAAGGCGCCCGCCTGACCGCAGCAGCGGTGGGCGATTGTACCCCGAACGGACACCTCTGGAACGTTCTGATCACCGGTCACGGCATTCTGATGATGTTCTTCGTGGTGATTCCGGCGCTGTTCGGCGGGTTCGGCAACTATTTCATGCCCTTGCAAATCGGCGCGCCGGACATGGCGTTCCCGCGTCTGAACAACCTGTCCTTCTGGTTGTTCATTGCAGGGACCACGCTGGCGATCTGTTCGGTCTTTGCACCGGGCGGCAACGGTCAGCTTGGCTCTGGTGTGGGCTGGGTTCTGTATCCGCCGCTGTCGACCAACGAAGGCGGCATGTCGATGGACCTCGCGATCTTCGCGGTCCACGTTTCGGGTGCGTCGTCGATCCTTGGCGCGATCAACGTGATCACCACGTTCCTGAACATGCGCGCACCGGGCATGACTCTGTTCAAGGTTCCGCTGTTCGCCTGGTCGATTTTCGTCACAGCCTGGCTGATCCTTCTGGCGCTGCCGGTTCTGGCGGGTGCGATCACCATGTTGCTCACAGACCGCAACTTCGGCACGACCTTCTTTGATCCTGCTGGCGGGGGTGACCCGGTTCTGTACCAGCACATCCTGTGGTTCTTTGGTCACCCGGAAGTGTATATCGTCATCCTGCCGGCCTTCGGCATCATCAGCCACGTGATCGCCACGTTCAGCCGCAAGCCGATCTTCGGCTACCTGCCGATGGTCTGGGCGATCATCGCGATTGGTGCTCTGGGCTTTGTCGTATGGGCGCACCACATGTACACGGTGGGCATGTCGCTGACACAGCAGTCCTACTTCATGCTGGCAACGATGGTCATCGCGGTTCCGACAGGGGTCAAGATCTTCTCGTGGATCGCGACCATGTGGGGCGGCTCGATCGAGTTCAAGACACCGATGCTCTGGGCATTCGGCTTCCTGTTCCTCTTCACCGTGGGTGGTGTGACCGGCATCGTGCTGTCGCAGGCTGCTGTGGACCGGGCCTACCATGACACCTACTACGTCGTGGCGCATTTCCACTACGTGATGAGCCTTGGTGCCGTGTTCGGCATCTTCGCGGGGATCTACTTCTACTTCCCCAAGATGACCGGCAAGATGTACCCCGAATGGGCAGGCAAGCTGCACTTCTGGACGTTCTTCATCGGTGCGAACCTGACGTTCTTCCCGCAGCACTTCCTGGGTCGCCAGGGCATGCCGCGCCGCTATATCGACTATCCCGAGGCCTTCGCCTTCTGGAACTACGTGTCGAGCTGGGGTGCGTTCCTGTCCTTTGCGTCGTTCCTGTTCTTCATCGGCGTGATCGCATGGACTCTTGTCAAAGGCCGGGCCGAGACCGCGAAGAACCCGTGGAACGAATACGCGGACACGCTGGAATGGACCCTGCCCTCCCCGCCGCCCGAACACACGTTCGAGCAGCTTCCGAAGCGGGAAGACTGGGAAAAGACCCACGCACACTAAGCCCTGCGTGATCTGAAATCGAAGGCCCCGGTGGAAACGCCGGGGCCTTTTGCCATCAAACCTACCGTTGTTTGCGGGTAGGTTTTGCGGTATGCCTTTGCGCAAAGGAGACAGCCCTATGCCGCGCAAATCCACCAGCCTCAGCCTTGATGCCGACCTGATCGCCCGCGCCAAGGACGCCGGCGTGAACCTGTCCCGAGCTGCCGAAGCAGGGATAAAGGACCAGCTTCGCCAAGCAGAAGCCGACCGCTGGGAAGAGGAAAACAGGGACGCAATCCAGGCCTACAATCGCCGGGTCGAAACCGATGGCCTGCCGCTTGACGCCTATCGGAAGTGGTAGAATGGCGCGGCAATATGATGTCTATCGCACAGCCACTGACACCTATGTGCTGATCCTGCAAAGCGACACATTCGAGAGCCTTGCCACCCGCGTCGTTGCGCGGCTGGTGTCGGAAGACTGGCCTGAGCCGCCGCTCAAGAACCTGAGTCCGAAACTGACCTTGGGTGATGTGACGCTGCGATTGCAAACAACCGAATTGGCAACCTTGACGAAGAAAGAGCTCGGGACACGTCTTGGCTCGGCGTCTCACCAGCGCGACGAGATCATCCGCGCAACGGACCTTCTGCTGACAGGATACTAAGTCCCCATGCCGTACACATGGACTGACACTTCGGATGACAACCTGGAATTGCGCCTCTGGCCGCACCAATCGCTGCCCGCCTACGGGTTTGCGGCCACCATCCTCGGCATTTTCACCCTGTCCACGATCCCGCTTTACGGACTGATCGGGACGGTGCTGCTCTGGGGCATCCTGCCCTTCATGCTGCTGGCGCTCGGTGCCATGTGGTACGCGCTGCGGCGGAACGAGCGTGATCTTCAGATCATCGAAGTGCTGACTCTTACGCCGGAGGATCTGCATCTGACACGGCAAACGCCGAAGGGCGCGGCGCAGGAATGGCACTGCAACCCCTACTGGACGCAGGTGAACATGCACCAGAAGGGCGGGCCGGTGCCCCATTATGTCACGCTGTCCGGCGCGGGCAGAGAGGTTGAGATCGGCGCGTTTCTGAGCGAAGACGAACGCAAAGAGCTATACGCAGAGCTGAGTGACAAGGTTCGTCGCATCGCCACCCCCTGACCCGAGGCTCCATGGCACAGGTTCCCGCCGTCCCGAAACTCACCCGCGCGCGGCATCTTCTGCGCACGACGCTGTTCGGGCGGACCGATCCGACCCCGGACATGGCCCCGTCGGAACGTGCGGCGCTTGCCCTGCGCGCAACCGGACCAAACACCGCCAAGGCGCGTCAGGTGACGTTTCTGGTGCCGCTGGTCGGATCGGATCAGGTGGGCGATTGGGACGCGGTCGTGGCACGGCTGCGCACAACGCTTGCCGGGTTCATCGCGCAGGACACTCCCAACTGGATCGCCGCTGTCTGTTGCCAGGTGCCGCCGGACCTGCCCGACGATCCGCGCATCACCTACCTGCCCTTCACCGACCCCACACCCGGAAATGACAAGTGGCGCAAGCTCCGCGTGCTGTCCGAGGCGCTGCCACAGCTTGCCCCTGGACCGGGCTATGTCATGTCCTTCGACGCGGATGACCTACTGCGGCAAGGCAGCGTGGCCGAGATGCTGAACCGGCAGGAACCGGGCGGCTACCTCGTGCAGTCGGGTTATGTCATGGACGTGGCGACGGGTGACATCGGTCTGGCCGACTCGCGCAGCCTTGGCGCGCCGATGCGCAAACCGTTCTGGAAGCTGTGTGGCAGCTGTGCCGCCGTCTATCACGACCCGTCAGACCCCGCCTCGACCGCGTTTCTGGCCGAGATGACTCAGCATGAACACCGGATGTTTCCTTACCTGACAATGCTGGCCGGGCACAGGCTGGCCCCGCTGTCGCGGCCGTCGGTGTTGTACATGCTGAACCATGGCGAGAATTTCGGCGCGCGGCGCGGGCGGGTCGGCTACAAGACGCGGTTTGTACAGACCTACCGGATCGACGATCCCGACACGCTGGCCGGGATCAGGCAGGATTTTACGTTCTGACAGGGGTGGCGGACGATGCGTCGACGCATCGTCCCGTTTCCGTCAACGGAAACGCGCCCCGACCAAAGGTCAGGCGTTGGCCAGCCGGTCCTTGACCATACCACCCACCACACCGAAATCCATCTGGCCCGTGTATTTTGCCTTGAGCACACCCATGACACGACCCATGTCGCGGATCGACGACGCTCCGGCCTCGGCCACGGCGGCATCCACGGCACGCTCTACCTCCTCATCGGTCAGCTTGCGCGGCAGGAATTCCTCGATCACGCCGATTTCCGCCAATTCGCGTTCAGCCAGATCAAGCCGCCCCGCCTCTTCATAGGTCTTGGCGGTGTCCTTGCGTTGCTTGACCATTTTCCCAAGGATGCCAAGGACTTCTTCATCCCCAACCCCCTCTTCGTTGCCATCCCCACGGGCGGCAATATCACGATCCTTGATCGCGGCGTTGATCAGCCTGAGGGTCGAGAGCCGTGCACTGTCCTTGTCGCGCATCGCCTGTTTGATAGACGTGTTGAGCCGGGTGCGAAGGTCCATGAATTCCTATCCCATGGTTAAACGAGCGCGCACCTTATGCGAGGACAACTTTGGACGCAAGCACCGACGATTTACGCTAAGTTATTGAAAAATATGGAAATCACATTTTTCCATCTCCCTTGACCGCGCCGCGGCGCACCCGTAGGTTCCGGTCGATTTTACCCCTGCGGAGTCGCGCCATGTCCATGCTGTCCACTGACAAACCGACCGCCTGTCTTGCTCTGGCAGATGGCACGATCTTCTATGGCAAGGGCTTCGGGGCGACCGGCACCTCGGTGGCGGAGCTGTGCTTCAACACGGCGATGACCGGCTATCAGGAAATCATGACCGACCCATCCTATGCGGGCCAGATCGTGACTTTCACCTTTCCGCATATCGGCAATGTCGGGGTGAACCCCGATGACGACGAGACCGGCGATCCTGTGGCCGAGGGCATGGTGGTCAAGTGGATGCCGACCCAAAGCTCGAACTGGCGCGCGGTGCAGGAGCTGAGCGGATGGCTGTCCGCACGAGGGCGCATTGCCATCGGCGGTATCGACACCCGCCGCCTGACCCGCGCGATCCGGCAGCTTGGGGCACCGCATGTGGCGCTTGAGCACAATCCCGAGGGTGTTTTCGACATTGCCGCCCTTGTGGAAAAGGCACGCGCCTTTCCCGGCCTCGAAGGACTGGACCTGGCCAAGGATGTGACCTGCGTGCAGTCCTATCTCTGGGACGAGATGCGGTGGGCGTGGCCCGAAGGCTACGTTCGGCAGACCGCTCCCAAGTACAAGGTCGTGGCCGTCGATTACGGCGCGAAACGCAATATTCTGCGCTGTCTGGCCAGTGCGGGCTGCGATGTGACCGTCCTGCCCGCCTCGGCCACCGCCGAGGAGGTGCTGGCCCACAGCCCCGATGGTGTGTTCCTGTCGAATGGTCCGGGCGATCCCGCGGCGACCGGGGCCTATGCCGTACCGATGATCCAGCGCATCCTGAATGACACCGACCTGCCGATGTTCGGCATCTGTCTGGGTCACCAGATGCTGGCGCTCGCCTTGGGCGCAAAGACGGTCAAGATGAATCACGGCCATCACGGCGCCAACCACCCGGTCAAGGATACCGAAACCGGCAAGGTTGAGATCACGTCGATGAACCACGGCTTTGCGGTAGACAGCCAGACCTTGCCAACAGGCATTCTGGAAACCCATGTATCGCTCTTTGACGGGTCGAACTGCGGTATCCGCATGGCAGACCGTCCGGTGTTTTCGGTGCAGCAGCACCCGGAGGCAAGCCCCGGCCCGCAGGACAGTTTCTATCTGTTCGAACGCTTCGCGGACTCGATGGCAGTGCGCAAAGCCAGCGCGAACTGAGCACCGGTTAACCTGCGCTTAACGGTTTGATCGTTAAGTGTCCCTCGGAATGGTCCGGGGGACATATGTTTGGCAGGCCGCAATCACGCAACGCAACGCCCTACGTGCTGGAAAAGGCACACCTATCCGGCGGGGTGTCACACCCTGTGGCTTCAGGCGATGATGCAGGGCGCGTGCTGCACACCGCCCGACAGCTTGCCACACGCCAGCGGCGGATAAATCCGGACACCCATCCGCCGGATCCCAATCTCGACCACCTGCTGTCACCGGAATTTTGCCTCGAATATCGCGTCCTGCCCTGGGGTCGTGTCGGGGATTCGATCCTTGTCGGCACGATCCCCGGGCGTGACCGCACGCAGTTGCGCGACGTTCTGGAGCAGGTCCTTGGCCCGGTCCTCTTTGCCGAACTGTCCGACGAGGATCTGCTTCGGACAATCACGAACCAGCATGGCGACTACCTTGCCGATCTTGCCGAACGGCTTGTGCCAGATGATTACAGCTGCCGGGACATCAACAAACTGACACTGACCCGTGGCCTTGTCGCGTCGCTATTTTTCGGCATCAGCCTTGCGCTGATATATGTCTATCCTAACGCGTTTTTCGCCGGAATCACCGCCGTTGCGGCGGTCAACCTGCTTGCCACTCTGGGTTTCAGGATCGCAATGCTGATTGCGGGCTACAGGAAACCGCCATCGCGGCCGGTCGATGTTCCGCTGGCGGAAAAACCCGTGGTCAGCCTGATCGTGCCCCTGTTCGATGAGGCCGCGATCGCGCATGAACTGGTGCTGCGGCTGTCGCGACTGACCTACCCGAAATCCCTGCTGGACGTCGTGCTGGTGCTTGAAGCAAAGGACGAAAAGACCCGCAAAATGATCGAAGCGGTGTCACTCCCCAACTGGATACGCGTGCTGCATGTGCCTGACGGCAAGGTGACGACCAAGCCACGGGCGCTGAACTACGCTCTGGGGTACACGCGCGGCGACATCATCGGCGTTCTGGATGCCGAGGACGCGCCCGCCACAGATCAGATCGAACGCGTGGTCGAGGCGTTTCACCTCTCCCCGCCGAATGTGGCCTGCGTGCAGGGCATCCTCGATTTCTACAACACGAAATCCAACTGGCTGACGCGCTGTTTCACCATCGAATACGCGGTCTGGTTCCGTATCGTTCTGGCGGGTGCCGCGCGGTTGGGCCTGCCGATCCCACTGGGCGGCACCACCGTTTACTTAAGGCGCGCGGCGCTCAAGCATGTGGGCGGCTGGGACGCGCATAACGTGACCGAGGACGCGGATCTCGGTATCCGCCTATCGCGTTTCGGCTATCGCACCATCCTGATTCCTACGGTCACACGGGAAGAGGCGACCAAAGGCCATCGGGCGTGGATCAGACAGCGGTCCCGCTGGCTCAAGGGATATATCGTCACCTACCTTGTGCACATGCGACGCCCGTTCCGGCTATTGCGGGATCTCGGCCTGCGCAAGTTTATCGGGTTTCAGTTCTTCTTCCTGACCACCATCGTGCAATTCACGCTGGCTCCCGCGCTCTGGACATTCTGGCTGGTTCTATTCGGCATCGCGGTACCCTTGTTCGACGTGATCCCCGCCGATTGGGCAAAGGGCCTTCTGGCCCTTTTTCTTTTGGCCGAACTGGTCACTCTGCTCACAGGGTTCGTGGCAGTCGGGCGCACGCAGCACAAGGACCTCATGCAATGGGTGCCCATGATGTTCTTCTACTTTCCACTCGGCGTTCTTGCCGTCTACAAGGCGTGGTCCGAACTGGTGTTCAAACCCTTCTACTGGGACAAGACGGCGCATGGCCGGTCCGAACCGGACATCCCCGGCGGGGACATCCATGCAACGATCGCGGATCAAAGGTGATCCTTGGCCTTGGAATCCAGCTTGAGCCGGGTGACAAAGGCGACCGAGATATGATCGCGGAGCGCGCGGTAGGCCGCATCCTCGTTGCGCTGCTGGATGGCGTCAACGATCACCTGATGTTCGGCCAGCGCGATCTCACCCCTGCCTTGGGCTGCCAGCGACGTGGTCGCCATCAGCGCCATAGACCGGTGAACGAGATCAAGCTGCTGCACGAGGAACCGGTTGTGCGAGGCAAGATGGATCTGCTTGTGAAACCGCCGGTTCGCCCGCGCCAATGCAGACGGATCGTCCAGCAGGGCGCGGTCGTCATGCACCATGTCCTGCAAAACCTGCACCTCTTCCTCGGTGGCATGACGTGCCGCCAGACGCGCCGCCAGCCCTTCAAGCTCGGTGCGCACGACATAAAGCTCGGCCATCTGGTTATGATCGAGCGAGGCCACGATCAGCGACCGACCATCGCGCGTCAGCAGGGACTGGGTCTCAAGCCGTTGCAACGCCTCGCGGATCGGTGTGCGCGACATCCCGAACCGTTCGGCCAGATCGCTTTCCACCAGCCGGTCGCCGGGTCGGTAAATACCAACGTCAATCGCCTCGAGGATCGACGAATAGGCGTCCTTCTGGGGCGGCTTCACATCTTTCATAGGGCGTGATCCTTGTTCAGTTCCCGCAAGATAGCGCCGCTTTGGCAAAAGACGCAAGTTGAGCCATTGCCGCGCCCGACCGGCCCCCCTATTCTTAGTGACATGGTCAAAAACGCTTTCAATCACGTCCGCCACTGGGTGTTCGATCTCGACAACACGCTCTATTCGCCTGCCGTCCGCCTTTTCGACCAGATCGAAGTGCGGATGACGAAATTCGTCATGGACGCGCTGAGCGTCGATCATGCCGAGGCCAACTCGCTGCGTCTTCACTATTGGAAGACCTACGGCACCACTCTGGCAGGGCTGATGCGCGAACATAAAGTGGACCCGGCGCCCTACATGCACGATGTGCATGACATCGATTTTACCGTTCTGTCCGAAGACCCGTATCTGGCATCGCTCATCGGCGGCCTGCCGGGACGCAAGATCGTTTACACCAACGGGTCTGAACCCTATGCCCGCAACGTGCTTAAGGCGCGCGGGCTGGACGATATCTTTGACGCGGTTTACGGCGTCGAACATGCCGATTATCAGCCCAAGCCCGAACGCGGCGCGTTCGAAAGGGTGTTTGGCCGCGACGGTACAGACACGCGCACCGCCGCCATGTTCGAGGATGATCCGCGCAACCTAGCGGCACCGCACGCGATGGGGATGCGGACTGTGCACGTCGCCCCCGACGCCATCGCGGCCGATCACATCCACCACCACACGGCAGACCTGAACGCGTTTCTCGCCAGGCTGACCTGACCGACCACGTGCTGCATTGCGGCAATATGGCAGTTTTATCGCGCCGCGGTTTGCCTATCTGTCATTGAGACAGAATGAAGGGTCCGACATGTCCATTTCCGAAGCACCTCCCGCGCCGCGCCGCAACCCGTTCTACGCCATCCCGGTTTTCGGCTGGATCGCCCGTGATCTGAACGAAGGGCCGGAGGACACGATCTACTACCTCTTGGTCGCCTTGCTCACCCTTGTGGTGCTGGCGGTGATGAAATGGGGCATCGTCGCGCTGACCATGGCAGCGCTGACCATGGTGCCTGTGGTGATGATCGTTTTGCTGTTGATCACCGTCGGAAAATAGCGCGCGCTTGCATCGCGCTTTTTCCCTGCTCTATTCACACGTCTTGCGACGAACCGAAAGGCCCAGCCATGACATATGACATCGTTGTCTCCGGGGGCGGCATTGCCGGGCTGGCCGCAGCGGCGGCGTTTGGTGCCGAGGGCCATTCGGTCCTGTGCCTCGACCCCGCGCCACCCGTGACCGACCGCAACGCCGATGGGGCCGACCTGCGGACGACCGCGTTCCTGCAACCGGCACAGGCGCTTCTGGACGAGATCGGGCTTTGGGCGCGCTTGGCGGATCACGCGATGCCGCTGCAGGTCATGCGGATCGTCGATGCTGGTGGAGAAGAGCCGAAAGCCCGCGTCACCAAGGAATTCAACGCCTCCGACATCTCGGATCAGCCCTTCGGGTGGAACCTGCCGAACTGGCTGTTGCGGCGGGAATTCGTCGCGCATCTGGACGCGATGGAGAACGTCACCTTTCGCGCCGGCGTCGGCACGGTGTCGCTGTTTACCCGCGAGGCCGAGGCGCGCGTGGGTCTTAGCGACGGCACCAAGGTACGCTGCAAGCTGGTGATCGCTGCAGACGGACGCAATTCACCGATGCGCAAGGCGGCAGGCATCGATGTAAAGACCACCCGGTTCGGCCAAAAGGCGCTGGCCTTTGCGGTGACCCATCCGATCCCCCATGGCAACGTGTCGACCGAGATCCACCGCACCGGCGGGCCGTTCACATTTGTGCCGCTGCCTGATCTCGAGGGACGGCCGTCATCTGCGATTGTCTGGATGGAGGAAGGGCCGAACGCCGAGGCGCTGCTGGCGCTGGACACGGATGCGTTCGAAGAGGCGATGACCGCACGGTCCTGCAGCCTGTTCGGACCGCTGACGCTGGCATCTCGCCGCACGATCTGGCCGATCATCAGCCAGCATGCCGACCGGCTGAGCGGTGAGCGGCTGGCACTGGTCGCCGAGGCCGCGCATGTGGTGCCGCCCATCGGGGCGCAGGGGCTGAACATGAGCCTCAAGGATATCGGCGCGCTGCACGACCTGGCGCGTCAGGCCGGGGGCGACATCGGCAATCGCAAGATGCTGGACACGTACCATCAGAACCGCATCGCGGATATCCGGGCGCGGGTGGCGGGGATCACACTGTTGAACCGCACCTCAATGCTCAGCGCGCAGCCGCTGCGCGACATTCGGGCCACGGGTCTGGATGCGCTTTACACGCTGACCCCGGTGCGCAAGACGCTGATGAAACTGGGGCTGGGCGCGCGGGGCGCATAAAGTTTGCAAACCCGATCCGTCGGTTTGCAAACTCTGAGGCGACGCTTCAGGCGGCGCGGAATGTCAGGCTGACACCGTTGATACAATGACGCTTGCCGGTCGGCTGGGGGCCATCGTCGAAGATGTGACCCAAATGGCTACCGCAGCGGCGACAATGGCATTCGGTGCGCACCATAAAGAGCGAACGGTCGGGTTTCGTACCAATAGCATTGTTCTGCGCCTGCCAGAAGCTGGGCCAGCCCGTGCCACTGTCGTATTTGTGCTCGGAGGCGTAAAGCGGAAGATCGCAACCTTTGCATAGGAACATGCCATCGCGGTTTTCGTCGTTCAGCGGGGATGAGAATGCACGCTCTGTGCCTTCTTCGCGCATCACGCGATATTCCAGCGAGGTCAGCATCGCCTTCCACTCGGCCTCGGACCGCGTGATTTCGAACGTGCCTTCGGCAGCGCCCGCGCCTTTCGCCATGGCGCCAAGGCCAAGGGCGGCCGCCGCAGTCTGCAGGAAATGTCGTCTCAACATCGGGTCCTCCTTCGTTGCTAATAGAGTGTGCCCCGGCCTGTCAGTCCACAAGACCGGGACACACACTTTTGCGCGATCTCTCACACCCCGCATGGGGGGTTGGGGCGTTATTGAGCCGGCAAAAGCACGCGGTCGATCACGTGGATGACGCCATTCGACTGGCGCACATCGGCAATCGTGACTGTGGCGTCACGCCCGTTCTCGTCCGTAAGGGTGATGCTGGAGCCGTCCATCTTGGCCTGCAGGGTGCAGCCGCCCACGGTCTGAACGGCATGGGTGCCGTTGTCATCCGCGATCATGCCCGCAATGGCATCGGACATCGCGTTGGCGGCAACCACATGGCAGGTCAGGATTTGCGTCAGCTGCGCCTTGGCTTCGGGCTGCAAGAGCGCGTTCAGCGACGCGTCCGAAATGCGGTCAAAGGCAGCGTTCGTGGGCGCGAACACGGTGAACGGGCCTTCGCTCATCAGGGTGTCAACCAGACCTGCAGCCTTGACCGCGGCGACCAGTGTTGTGTGATCGGCCGAGTTCACGGCGTTCTCGACGATGTTGCGCTCTGGCAACATCGCAGCGCCGCCAACCATCGGGTTGGAGTTGCCTTGCATCTGGGCAAAGCCAGCTTCGGCGATGGTCGTTGCGGCTATGGCGGCAGTGATGAAAGTTTTCAGTGTCATATCGTCCTCCAGTTTATCCCGCCATGTCTCTGCGCGGGTCGGACGAAGACACGGGCCTCAGACGGCCCGCGTTTCAGGAAACGTGATCACTTTATCATCACGAGGGTGTGATCGGCCCTGCGGCGCGCACCGCACCTGTGGGCGCACCTGTCGGTGATCCTCCGGGGGGTTCATCCGACACCGCCAGAACGGCGCCGGGCAGAAGCGCCAGCACTTCCTGCGGCAGGTCGATGATCGTGCTGGTGTCATCCCGGAGCAGGCCCAGCGACACCGGCGCGGCATCCCCGGCGATGAGCCACAGTTCGAACACGCGGCCCTCGGGCGGCGTGCCGGACGCACGCACCACCTGAACGGCTCCGCGCGACGTGTCGACATTGGCGCGGATCACCAGACCTTCACCATCGGGCGTGGGAGCGAGTTCAGCCACAAGATCGGCGCGCAGCGCGTCTTCTTCGGGGGTGATGAGCCCACTGCTGACCGCCAGCCACAAGGCCAGCGCCGCAGCGACGCCACCCAAGCCGTAGGGCCAGATCTGCTGCCAGAAGGATTGTTTCTTTGGTTTGAAAAGCCGGGTCTGCAACCGCTTGGCCACCTGGTCCGAGGGCGCGACCTCATCCACCTCGTCAAGGATCACGGTGGCGAAGTGTTCGTGCCACGCCACAACCTCGGCGCGCAGGTCGGCATCGCTGGCCATCCGCGCCTCGAACGCCGTGCGTTCGGCGTCGGGCAAAAGACCCAGCGTGTATTCGGCCGCCAACACGCGGTCGTCATCTTCGGGCTCAGAGGGGGGTGTTGTCTGGTCGCTCATCTGCTCAAACACTCCCGGAGGGCCAAGAGGCTGCGGCGCAGCCAGGTGCGAATGGTGTTCAGGTTGACCCCTGTCGCCTCGGAAAGGTCGGCATAGCTGTCGCCTTCCAGATAGGCGCGACGCACAAGATGTGCGCGGGCGCGTGGCAGTTCCTCCAGACAGGCAGTGATTTGCCGCGCATCGGACGCGGCGACCGCAGTGGCCTCGGGTCCGGGTTTGCTGTCGGGCAGCAGATCAGCTGTCTCGATAGGAATCGGCGGCAGCCTGAGCGCACGGCGACGGTCCACCGCGCGGTTGCGGGTGATCGTGATGAGCCAGGTCATCGGGGAATACCCGTTGACTCTGTAGCTGTCTGCCTTGTTCCACACCGTCACGAACACGTCCTGCAACACCTCTTCCGCCTCTGCGCGATCGTTCAAAACACGCAGACAGACGCCGAATAGTTTCGCGGAGGTCCGATCATAAAGGCGATTGAACGCCGAGCGGTCGCCCATCGCCACGCGGGCAATGAGGTTTTCCACCTCTTCGTTGGGCGTCATCACTGAATTCCCATGCCCTTTCCCTTGCTCCTCCCGCCATTATGTTGCACCACACACCCAAAGCCCAAGCTCAGAAGGATGTCCGCAACATGGCCGACGGGACGATCGACATCAACGCCAAACCGACAGAAGAAATTTCCGTACGCGAGGTGTTTGGCATTGATACGGACATGATTGTCCACGGGTTCCCCGAGCGCACGGAGCGCGTGCCCGATGTCGACAGCACCTACAAGTTCGACCCGGACACATCGCTGGCGATTCTCGCGGGCTTTCGCAACAACCGGCGCGTGATGATCCAGGGCTATCACGGCACCGGCAAATCGACCCATATCGAACAGATCGCGTCGCGGCTGAACTGGCCCTGCGTGCGCGTCAACCTCGACAGCCATATCAGCCGCATCGACCTGATCGGTAAAGACGCGATCAAGCTGGTGGATGGCAAGCAGGTCACGCAATTCCAGGAAGGCATCCTGCCCTGGGCGCTGCGCAACCCCACTGCCATCGTGTTCGACGAATATGACGCAGGCCGCGCCGACGTGATGTTCGTGATCCAGCGGGTTCTGGAAACCGATGGCAAGCTGACGCTGCTGGACCAGAACCAGGTGATCACCCCGCACAAGTATTTCCGCATCTTCGCCACCGCCAACACGGTGGGTCTGGGCGACACGACGGGGCTGTACCATGGCACGCAACAGATCAACCAAGGTCAGATGGACCGCTGGTCGCTGGTGGCAACGCTGAACTACCTGTCGATCGACGCGGAAACCTCGATCGTTCTGTCGAAGGCACCGCATTACAACACCGAGAAAGGCCGCAAGATCGTGCGCCAGATGGTCACCGTGGCTGACCTGTCGCGCACAGCGTTCATGTCGGGCGACCTGTCGACGGTGATGAGCCCGCGCACCGTGATCGCCTGGGCGCAGAACGCCGAGATTTTCCGCGATGTGGGCTACGCCTTCCGCGTGTCGTTCCTCAACAAGTGCGACGAGCTGGAGCGTCAGACCGTGGCCGAATTCTACCAGCGCTGCTTTGACGAAGAGCTGCCCGAGAGCGCGGCGTCGCTGAGCCTGGGGTGACAGGGGCCAACCTGCCATCCCGCCTGTCGGCAGCGCGATCCCTATACAGGGCAACCCTTGCCCTTGCGCTTGCAGTAACAGGGTCGATCACCTCTGCGCAGGCGGCGCCCACGCCGGCTGCCCAATGCGCCGCCATCTGGTATGGCTATGCGGACTACGCGGACCTCTCTGCGCATCTGAGCGCGAACCCGGCGGACATCGAGATGGCAAAGGCGTTCCGCGATGTCGCTGTGCGGTTGGATGGAGGCGCGGCACGGGTGGATGGCTATATCGCGGATCAGCGCCCGCAGATGGTACGGCTGGTGGACAGCTACATCTTCGGTGGTGATCGGCAAAGCCGCGACCTTTTCGAACGGCTCGCCACCCGCTGCCACGACGTGGCGGGCCGCCATCCGGAAACCCGAACCGTCAAGTGACCTATGGCACAACTGCGCGCCGGGACCAGCCGCATCGGCACCCGCACCGGGCATCAGCACTGTGGACATTGGTGCGCTTTCACGATTGTCCCGCGCGATGGAAAGGATAGATTGGCCGCATGAACAAACCAACCGACAACCCCGCCGATCCGTTCAAGAAGGCGCTGGCCGAAGCGACCAAGGTCATGGCGCGCGACTCCGATCTGACGGTCAGCTATTCCGTCGATCCTTCGGGGATTTCCGGCGACGCGATGCGTCTGCCGCAGATCAGCCGCCGCCTGACCCGCGACGAGGTGCTGCTGGCGCGCGGCACGGCGGATGCGATGGCGATGTATCGCCGCTATCACGACGCGGGCACCCACACACGCTATGCGCCGCAAGGCGATCTAGCGCGCGAGCTGTACGAGAGCATGGAAACCGCCCGCTGTGAGGCGATGGGCGCGCGCGACATGCCGGGCACGGCTGGCAATATCGACGCCAAGATCGGGCACGATGCGCTGCGCCGTGGCTATGACCAGATCAAGGAAGCATCGGACGCACCGCTGGCCGAGGCGGCGGGTTACCTCGTGCGCCATCTGGCCACCGGGCGCGATCTGCCGCAGGGCGCGCAGAACGTCATGGAATTGTGGCGCGGGTTCATCGAGAACCAGGCGGGCGGCACTCTGGAAAACCTGCAGGACGTGCTGAACGATCAGGCGGCCTTTGCCCGCTTCACCCGCGCGGTTATCACCGATCTGGGCTATGGCGATCAGCTGGGTGATGACCCGGACGAGCTGGACGACGAAGCGCAGGATCAGGCCGAAGAAGGCAGCGACGACGACCAGGAGCCCGACAGCACCGGTCAGGACGAGGACGAGAGCGAGGACAGCGAAGCCAGCCCCGAATCGAGCCAGGACGAGACGCAGGACCCCAGCCAGGCACAGGTCTCGATGGACGAGATGGCCGATCAGGAGATGAGCGACGAGACCGAGATGCCCGATGGTGAGGCGCCGCTCGAACCGCCGCCCCCTGCCCCGATGTCCGAGGCCGACCCTGACTACAAGGTGTTCGACGCGACGCATGACGAAGAGATTCTTGCCGAGGATCTCGCCGAGCCGGTCGAACTGGAACGGTTGCGCGCCTATCTGGATCAGCAGCTTGAACCTTTGAAAGGTGCCGTGAGCCGTCTGGCCAACAAGCTGCAGCGCCGATTGCAGGCGCAACAGAACCGCTCTTGGGAGTTCGATCTCGAAGAAGGCATCCTTGACGCAGGGCGTCTGGCGCGCGTGGTGGCGAACCCGACGACGCCGCTGTCCTTCAAGGTCGAGAAAGACACCGAATTTCGCGACACCGTGGTGACGCTGCTGCTCGACAATTCGGGCTCCATGCGGGGCCGGCCCATTTCCATCGCCGCGATCTGCGCCGATGTTCTGGCGCGCACGCTGGAGCGGTGTTCGGTCAAGGTGGAGATCCTCGGGTTCACCACCCGCGCATGGAAGGGCGGTCAGGCCCGCGAGAAATGGCTCAACGAAGGGCGCGAACAGCAGCCCGGACGTCTGAACGATCTGCGCCACATCATCTACAAGAGCGCCGACGCGCCCTGGCGGCGGACTCGGTCCAATCTCGGGCTGATGATGAAAGAAGGGTTGCTGAAGGAAAACATCGACGGTGAGGCGCTTGAATGGGCACACCGGCGGATGCTGCACCGCTCGGAGGCGCGCAAGATCCTGATGGTGATTTCGGATGGCGCGCCGGTGGATGACAGCACCCTGTCAGTGAACCCGGCGAATTATCTGGAAAAGCACCTGCGCGACGTGATCGCCATGGTCGAGCGGCGGCGTCAGGTCGAGTTGCTGGCCATCGGCATCGGCCATGACGTGACGCGCTATTACGAACGCGCGGTGACAATCACCGATGTAGAGCAATTGGCGGGCGCGATGACCGAGCAGCTGGCGTCTCTCTTCGACAGCGACCCGCGGGCACGGGCACGACTCATGGGCATCAAGCGCGCGAGTTGATCCGATTGGATCGGACCGGCGGGGCCGGTCCGACAGGCGCGGCCCTGCGGGCCGCGTTTTGTGCGTATTTGGAAAGAGAAGAAGCCGGGAATGCGTTCTGCCCCCGGCAGTGCGAGGGGTTGCCTCTTTGCGCGTTTCCGGGTTCGCATGGGCAAAATTGAAGGAAAGACCGCGCCATGTTCCAGAGCTTTTCAGAAACATCCTCGCCCGACCAAGGCCCACCCCGATTGGCGGCGCTGCGCGCAGAGATGGCGCAGGACGGTCTGGACGGGTTCATCATCCCGCGGGCCGACGCGCATCAGGGCGAATACGTGGCCGAGCGCGACAGCCGCTTGGCATGGCTGACGGGGTTTACAGGCTCGGCGGGGTTCTGCGTGGCGCTGGCCGATCAGGCAGGCGTGTTCATCGACAGCCGCTACCGGGTGCAGGTGCGCGCTCAGGTGGCGGATGTGTTCACGCCCGTAAACTGGCCGGAGGTGTCTTTGGAGGACTGGATCACGCAGAACGCTGGGGCAAATGCGGTGATCGGGTTCGATCCATGGCTGCATACGGTGTCGCAGATCCGCGACCTCGAGACGCGTGTCGGGGATGTGGTGCTGCGGCGGACGGAGAACCTTGTGGATCGCATCTGGGCCGAGCAGCCGCCCGCCCCCGCGACCCCGGCCTTTGCACAGCCCGTGGAGCTGACCGGCGAGACGCATGGGTCCAAGATCTCCCGGCTGGCGGAAACCCTTGGTCCGGCAAGCTGCGCGGTGCTGACCCTGCCCGACAGCATCTGCTGGCTGTTGAACATTCGGGGCGATGACGTGCCGCGCACGCCGTTTGTGCATGGCTTCGCGCTGTTGCATGCGGGCGGCGAGGTGACGTTCTTCGTCAATCCCGCCAAGCTGGCTGGCTTGGGCGACCACCTTGGGCCGAAGGTACGGATCGAGCCGGTCGAGGCGTTCCTGCCCGCGCTTGGCGCTGTGACAGGGCCGGTCCGCATTGATCCCGCAAGTTGCCCGGTGATCGTGGCCGACACGCTGCGCGCGGCGGGGACCCCGATTATCGAGGCGCAGGACCCCTGTGCCTTGCCCAAGGCCTGCAAGACGGCAGCGGAGTTGGAGGGCGCGCGGGAGGCGCATCTGCGCGACGGGGCCGCGATGGCGCGGTTCCTGTGCTGGCTTGATCGGCAACCGGCGGGCAGCCTGACCGAGATCGACGTGGTCACGCGGCTCGAGGCGGAGAGGGCTGCGACCAATGCGCTGCGCGACATCAGTTTCGACACCATATCGGGGGCTGGTCCCAACGGGGCGATCGTGCATTACCGCGTGACCGACAAGACCAACCGAAGGGTCGATGCGGGTCTCTTGCTGGTCGACAGCGGCGGACAATATGTGGACGGCACCACCGACATCACCCGCACCATCGCCATCGGGACAGTGGGGCAGGAGGAGCGGCGCGCCTTCACTCTGGTGCTCATGGGCATGATCGCGATTTCACGGCTGCGCTGGCCCAAAGGGCTGGCCGGGCGCGACATGGATTCGCTGGCCCGCGTGGCGCTCTGGGACCATGGTCTGGATTACGGGCATGGCACCGGGCATGGCGTGGGGTCGTATCTGAGCGTGCATGAAGGCCCACAACGGCTTGCGCGCACCGGGACAGTGCCATTCATGCCCGGCATGATCCTGTCGAACGAACCGGGCTTCTACAAGGAAGGCGCGTTTGGAATCCGCATCGAGAACCTGGTCATCGTCGAGGAAGCACCTGCCCTGCCCGGTCAGACCGTGCCCGAGATGTACCGGTTCGAGACCCTGACATATGCGCCCATCGACACGCGTTTGATCGATTTGTCGCTTCTGACCGAGGCCGAGCGCGACTGGCTGAACGCCTACCATAGCGGGGTACTGTCCCGGATCGGACCGTTGGTCGAGGGCGAGGTCTCATCGTGGCTGACCCGGGCCTGTGCTCCTATCTGAGCATAAACATTTACATTTCCCGGCTAACCCCGGTACACGACACATAAAAGGGGATGGATCATGCAGAAACACATTACAGTCAGACCTGCCGAAGGCACCTGGGTTGTGCGCGCCGGTGGTGCAGTGATCGCGGAAAGCACCAATGCGCTGGAACTGACCGAGGGCGACATGCCCTTCGTGATCTATTTCCCGCGCGCTGACGTGGCGACGGCCTTTCTGGACGCATCCGACTACCGCACGACCTGCCCGCACAAGGGCGAAGCCAGCTATTTCGACATCGTGTCGAAAAGCAAAACCTACACCAACGCGGTCTGGAGCTATGAGACCCCCAAGGACGAGGTGTCGCAGATCAAGGATCACCTCGCCTTCTGGGTGCAGGACGGTGTTCAGGTCGAACGGGTGTAACCGTCTGACAGTTTCGTCAACGGCGGCCTGTCAGGGCCCGCACTGTGCGGTAACTGTACCATAGCCCTTCGCCTGTCGACGGATCGATAATGGCAATTCCGGCTCGCTGGAAGGTCCAGCTTTGGCTTTCGACCGCGTAGGCCGATAGGTCTGCGGTTTCGGTCACAGCAGCTTGCAGAGTCGCGGCAAGCTCGGTCAGGATCTCTTCGTCGGTATTTTCAGGCTCCCAGGATAGGAACTGCGACGACCAGTCATCAGAGGCAGCCAACGCTCGGGCTGACGCCTCCGGATCATCCTTGGGATAAGATACCGGCGTGTCCGCGATGGCGCTGCGCTGCAAGTCGAGGGCGATCTCTTCCAAAGCGCCCAAGACCGCTCTTTCGGATGTGACGCTGTCCGCCAGCGTAAAGACAGCGACTTGCAGCAACGCCTTGCCAATCGCGGTCTTGTCGGTTGCCCTGGTAAGGGTACGGGAGCCCGAGATGATTCCGACCCCTTCGCGTGTCACAATCGGGGTCATGGCCTGCCGAACGGACTTGAGGTCCTCGCTCACCAAGGCGACGTCTGCGCCTGTGTCGAATTCACTGACCGTGCTGGATGTCCGCATTGCCTGTCCCTGCTCCTTTGCCGCTACATGTATTGCCCAGCCGAAACACACCAATGTCGCGACAACGAATACCCGTCTTTGACTGGCGGTCATGACCCTCATCCTGAGATGGTTGGATCATAGGGTGTTGCGGGATCGTCGATCCCTGTCGTCAGTTCGGTCCGATTGCCGAGACCGCATTCGTAGACGGCCCGCTCTGCCGCGTGACACAACCCGCCGATCGCGCAGACGCCGCCGCCCGGAGGTGCGCCCGGCGCACCTGCGACATGAGCCAGTTCGTGAAGGATCGTGGCCAGCACGCTCCACTTTCCGATGCGGAACGGTTTGGGACCGATCCAGATATCGTTGTTCGAATAGGTATAACCGTAGTAGTCGATGGACCCGTCATAGTTGATCCACATGCTGTTGTTGGCCAGCATCGTTGTCAGGTTCACACCCGCACCCAAGCCCGAATAGTACTGATCCGCCCTAGGCATGTTCTGCGAAATCCAGATTGCCTTGCGGCGCGCCCATCGGCATTGGTCCCGATAGTTTCCTGCGGGAATGGGCGTGAAATTGTCACCATTCTCGCTACCGGCGTGATCACCGATATTTATCTGTATCATGATAAAATCCTCAAAAAATACGAGTTAAGGATATCGGAAAAATTGATTCTCAGCGAATGAAATAAAGGCGCGGCCAAAAGGGCCTAGCTGTGCTCTTCTTCGGCTGTCGCAGCCAGCGCGCGGTTATAGGCCTTGAGCGCATCGACGTGGAACAAAGCGCCTTGCAGGACGGGTGTATCCTCCGGCCCTTCGAGGCGGACCACCGGCAGGAAGGCGACGCCGGACTTGTCAAAGAGCGGCAACGCGGTTTCCAGCGTGGCCTGCGCCTGCACGTAGAGGCCCTGTTCGATCATGGTCAGGCAGGCTTCTTCGTCGGCGGCGTTGCTGTCGGTGGGTTTGCGCATCACGCCCTGCACGCGGAACATCGCCAGCAGGTAGGCCTGAGGTCCGGCCGCCAGATGCACGTTGCGCCGTTCCAGCTGGGTGAGAAAGAACGACCTGTCGACAAGTCGGGCTGACACGGCGGTGGACATCGACACCGACACCATTACCGCCAGACCTGTCTGCCAGTCACCCGTCAGTTCAAAGACGATCAGAGTGGTGGAGATCGGCGCACCCAGTACGGCGGCAGCCACTGCGCCCATACCTGCCAGCGCATAAAGCGTGGCAGTGCCGGACTGGTCGGGGAAGAGGCCCGTGGCGATCAGGCCAAAGGCGAGGCCCGTCAGCGCGCCCAGCATCAGCGACGGGGAAAACACCCCACCTCCCATGCGCCCGCCCATGGTGATGGCAACCGCGACCACCTTGAGCATGGCAAAGACCACCGCCTCGTGCCAGAGCAGCGCGCCGGTCAGGGCGCGGGATGTGGTCTCGTAGCCGACGCCGATGATATGCGGAAACCAGATCGCCAGCGCGCCCAGCATCACACCCGCCACCGCCGGTCGCAGCAGGTGCGGCAGGCCCATGCGGTTCTGCAGGCGCGAGCCCACGTCATCGGCGAGGAACACCGCGCGCATCATGGCAACGGCCACCAACCCGCAGACAAGGCCTAGGATGAAAAAGGCGGGCAATTCGATGTAGAATTCGACCGTCGTGGTACCCGGCAGCTTGAACTCGGTCACATCTCCAAAGACCAGCCGGTTGATCACCGTGCCCGCTGCACTGGCCACCACGATGGGCGCAAAGGCGTGCACCGCGAAATGGCGCAGGATCACCTCGAGCGCAAAGAGCGCCCCGGCGATGGGCGCGTTGAAGCTGGCGGACACGGCAGCGGCAACGGCACAGCCCAGCAGGTCGCGCCCGGTGATGCCGTCGGCGCGGATCGTGTTCGACACCCAGGACGAGATCATCGCGGCGATATGCACAACCGGGCCTTCGCGCCCGGAACTTCCGCCGGTGGACAGGGTGATCCAGCTGCAGATGGCCGACGCGATCCCTGCCTTCTTTTCGACGCGACCATCGTTCAGCGCGGCGCCTTCGATCACGTCTGCAACCGACCGGACGCGGCCATCAGGGGTGAAGTAGTGGATGATCACCCCCACCACCAAGCCCCCGCATGTGGGGATCAAGAGCAGCATCCACCACGGCAGGGTTTCGGCATAGCTGTGGATCGTCGTGACACTGGGCGTGCCGTACACGGTGGTTTGCAGCAGGGTGATGGCCAGACGGAACAGCGTAGCCGCAAGACCGGCGGCAATTCCGATCAGGAGCGCGATCAGCCAGAACTGGAATTGCGACGGTCCCTTGTGGCGCAGCAAATCCCAGCCGCGCGCGAACTGTGACTTCATTGCCTGCAACTGACCACGCAAAGCTGGCGCCATGCCTAGCGGTCCTTTCGGGGAAAGCGAACTACGCCAAAAACCATCTGTTTACCAAGGGTTGTTCAATGCCGCCGCGGTGTCCAGCCCCGTTGCGATCACACTCTGTGACGGTGGGTGTCAGGACACATGTGCCAATAGCGCCCGCGCGGCGGCGCGGGCCTCGGAGGTGATCGTGTCACCCGACAGCATCCGGGCGATCTCGCCCTCGCGGGCGGGCGCATCCAGCGGCACAACGGTCGATGTGGTCTGCTCGTTGGCGACCCGCTTTTCGACGCGCCAGTGATGCGCGCCAAGCGCAGCGACCTGTGGCGAATGAGTGACGACCAGAACCTGTCCACCTTCGGCCAGTGCGGCCAGACGACGGCCTACCGCATCGGCGGTTGCACCTCCGACCCCGCGGTCGATCTCGTCGAAGATCATCGTCAGACCGGCATCGCGCTGTTCCGACAGGCAGACCTTGAGCGCCAGCAGGAAGCGGCTGAGTTCGCCACCGGAGGCGATCTTGCCGATGGGTCCAGCCGGTGCGCCGGGGTTTGTCGCCACGGTAAAGGCCACCGCATCGCTGCCTTCGGGTCCGGCAGGCGCTGCAGACAGGTCGGTGACGAACACCGCGCGGTCCATCTTGAGGGGGGCCAGTTCGGCGCAGACGGCTGTGTCCAGCCGCTTTGCCGCCGATGCACGGCTGTCTCGCAACGCCATCGCAGCCGCATCGTAAGCCGCCTCGGCGCTGCGCAGGTCGGCCTGAAGCTGTGTCATCCGATCCGCGCCCTGATCCAGTGCCGCAAGCCTGTCGCGCAGGGTGTCGGCCAATCCGGACAGGTCATCCGGGGCCACGCCATGTTTGCGGGCCAGCGCGCGCAGCGCAAAAAGCCGCTCTTCGGTCGCCTCGAGCTCGTGCGGATCAAAGTCGAGCGCATCAAGACAGGCGTTCACGCCATGTGCCGCCTCGTCGAGTTCGGCCATCGCCCGCGCCAGTGCCGCCAACGGCTCGTCCAGCCGACCGTCGGCAGCGTCGCTTGCCCCTTCGAGCCAGCGCAGTGCGTCCGACAGCGCTCCTTCTGCTCCATCCTGCCCCATGACCTGAGCGGCCCGGCTGATATCGTCGCGGATACGCTCCGCACCCTGCATCATGCGCCGCCGCGCGTCGAGATCGGCATCCTCGCCCGGTTCGGGGGACAGCTTGTCCAGCTCATCGACCGCATGGCGCAGGAATTCTTCCTCGGCCTGAGCCGCCTTGTAGGCCGCTTCCGCCTCGGCCAGCGCCTTGCGCGCTTTGGACATGGTCGTCCACGACGATTTGACACCAGCCAGAAGCCCGTCATGCCCTGCGAACTGATCAAGCAGCGAACGGTGGCCCTTGGCGTCCAGCAGGCCGCGATCGTCGTGCTGGCCGTGCAGCTCCACCAGCGTATCAGAAAGAGCGCGCAGCATTTCACCGGTCACGCGACGGTCATTGACCCAGCCGGTCTTGCGACCGTCAGCCGTGTTCACGCGGCGCAGGATCAGTTCATCCGCATCCTCAAAACCAGCATCGGCAAGCACGGCGCGCGCAGGATGGTCCTTGGGAAGATCGAACACCGCCGTGACCTCGCCCTGATCGGCACCGCTGCGCACCAGTTCCGCGCGACCGCGCCAGCCCAGCACAAAGCCCAGAGAATCGAGCAAAATCGACTTGCCCGCGCCGGTTTCGCCGGTCAGCACGTTGAGACCCGGCTGGAACTCAAGCTCCAGCCGGTCGATGATCAGCATGTCCCGTATTTCAAGTGCGCGCAGCATTCTGTGCAACCGGGTGCGTGGTCAGACGCACCGCCCTCCGATCAAAGCCACTGACCGCGAACCATCTGACGATAGATCTGCCCCAGCCAGTTGTCGCCGGTCGCCTTCAGTTCCAGCCCGCGCCCGGTCAGCAGCTTGAAGCTGTCCTCGTACCAATCGGTGGACTGGAAGTTGTAGCCCAGGATGGCCCCTGCGGTCTGCGCCTCGTCGGTCAGACCCAGCGACAGGTAAGATTCGACCAGACGATGCAACGCTTCGGCAGTGTGGGTGGTGGTCTGGAAATCCTCGACCACGACGCGGAACCGGTTGATCGCTGCAGGATAGTGATCGCGCTTGAGGTAGTAGCGCCCGATCTCCATCTCCTTGGCGGCCAGATGGTCGAAGGCCAGATCGAACTTGAGCACCGAGGACCGCGCGTATTCGCTGTCCGGATAGCGTTCGATCACCGTGCGCAACGCCTGCAATGCCTGGAAGGTCAGGCCCTGGTCGCGTCCCACATCCTCGATCTGGTCATAATAGCTGAGCGCCAGAAGATACTGCGCGTACGCCGCATCCTCGTCGGTCGGATAGAAGTCGATATACCGCTGAGCGGCGGACCGGCTGTTCTCGTAATCCTTGTTCTGGTGATGCGCAAAGGCCTGCATGATCACCGCGCGCTTGGCCAGTTCCGAATAGGGGTACAACCGCTCGACTTCAGAGAAATAGAACGCGGCATCTTCGGGATCACGACTATCCAGCTCGAACTCGCCGCGTTCGAAGATCTGTTCTGCTGTAAAATTCTCGATCGGGACGCCGTCGGGGCCGAATCCCGGGCGTTCGCCGTTGCCGCACGCGGCCAGCGTCACCATCAAGAGCCCCGCTCCGATCACAGCTCTTGCGCTTCTGCCCGCTGCCATGCCCGTCACCTTCGTTAAGCCGCCGTGGCTATGTGTGCCACTTGTCTGATGTTGGTCCTAGCACATTAAATCGGAAGGCAAAACGCCTTTAGACACACAAGAGTTCGTGTGTCTGCGCACCGAATGTCCAGATCGTGTTCCCTAAACAGCGTTGCGCAGTCAGGCAACCGCCGGAATCTCGTGCGCGCCGACACCGGCACCGGGCAGACATGCCGCAAGCGTGGTGTCGCAATCGCGCACGCGGTAGCCGTCGGGTGTCGCGAAAAGCTCGCGCAAGAGCATGTTCGTCAGGGTGTGCCCTGCCTTGTGACCTTCGTAATGGCCCAGCAAAGGCGCACCGGCCAGCGCCAGATCGCCCAGTGCGTCCAGCATCTTGTGCCGCACTGCCTCGTCGCTGTGACGCAGGCCACCCGGGCTCAGCACCTTGTCGCCATCGACAACGACGGCGTTCTCCATCGTGCCACCCAGGGCTTTGCCGACCGCGCGCATCGCTTCGACATCGGAGGCGCGACAGAAGGTACGGCTGTCGCACAATTCCCGCACGAAAGCACCGTTAGCGAGGTTCAGGGACTTGCTTTGCTGGCCAATCGCCCGGTCGGCGAAATCGATGTGGAAATCCATCGTCAGGCCAGCACCCGGCGCAAGCCGTGCCCGGCCCTGTGCCGTGTGCACTTCGACCGTGCTCAGAACCTCGATCACCCGGATCGGGCTGTGCAACTGCTTGACCCCGACAGACAGAATGCGGCGCACGAAGGGCGCGGCACTTCCATCGAGAATCGGGGCCTCGGGGCCGTCGATCCGCACGAGCGCGTTGTGCACGCCGCAGCCTGCCAGTGCCGCCATGATGTGTTCGATGGTCGAGACTGACACGCCGGAATAATTGACGATCTTGGTGCAGAGCGGTGACTGCTCGACACGATCGAACAGCGCCGCGATCCGCGCATTGCCCAACCGGATATCCGTACGCTCGAACACGATGCCATGATCGGCAGGTGCCGGGCAGATAGACATGTTCACCGGAGCCCCGGTGTGCAGGCCAATGCCCGAAAAACGAATGATCGATTGAACGGTTGTCTGCAAAACACCCTCGCACAAATGCGCCCACAGCCCCCTGCGGCGTTTCAAGGTGGGTGATACGCTGTGACCCGGCCTGCCTCAAATCAAAGATTGTAACGGCTTGAAACACGGGTCTGAAACAGATCGGCGGAATCTCGCCATACCCCTTAAAGCCCTGATTTAAACGCAAAACGCCCCCGAAATCGAGGGCGTTTCACAAGCGGTAAACCGCGTTTTCAGTTTGCCTGACGCCGCAGGAAGGCCGGAATCTCGATCCGTTCCTGATCTTCGTCTGCCTCCGGGGCCGGCGCGCGGGCCGGAGAAGCACCGCTCGACTGCATTGGCGGCGGCGCTGTGCGACGGACTGGAGCCTCACCCTGCTGACCGTGACCGGTCATGCGATTGATCAGGGAATTGATGCCGAAACGCGGGCGTTCGCTGTCAGCCGGTTCCGGTTCGACCTGCATGTTCGGACGTGCTCCGGGGGCCGGACGGGCCCGCGATGCCGCCGCCTGCAAACGCGCAAGAGCCTCGGCGCTGGGTGTGCCCGGTGCAGGGGCACGGGGTGCAACAAACTGCTCTGGATCGGCTTCGATGCTGTCTTCGTGCGGATTGAATTCCGCGACCTGTGGACGGTAGGCCGGAGCCGGAAGGCCATCTTCTTCGATCGGTTCCTGCCGTGTGGTGGTGCGCTGTTCGAAGATGGTTTCCATCTGCTCTTCAGCCGCTTCGCGCTCGGCATCGAAAAGCGACGGCTCCTGCGCCCTGCGTGCTGCAACCGGCTCATGCACAGGCGCGGCCTTCTCGGCCTGCTGCGCCTCTTCAACGCGGGTGGTCTGCGTCAGCGGTGTGGCCAGTGACCGGCGCGGCACCGGCACTTCGGTGTGCACGTCAACCGCGTCGATGCCTGTCGCGACAACGCTCACGCGCATCATGCCCTGCATGCTGTCATCCAGCGTGGAGCCGACGATGATGTTCGCGTCCGCATCGACCTCTTCGCGAATGCGGTTGGCCGCCTCGTCGAGTTCGAACAGGGTGAGATCGTGACCGCCAGTGATGTTGATGAGAACACCCTTCGCACCACGCAGGCTGATTTCGTCCAGCAGCGGGTTCGCAATGGCCTTCTCGGCGGCCTGGATGGCGCGATCTTCGCCCTCGGCCTCGCCGGTGCCCATCATCGCCTTGCCCATCTCGTCCATCACCGCGCGCACGTCCGCGAAGTCGAGGTTGATCAGGCCCGGACGGACCATCAGGTCTGTCACGCCCTTCACGCCTTGATAGAGCACGTCGTCAGCCATGCTGAACGCTTCGGTGAAGGTGGTCTTTTCGTTAGCCAGACGGAAGAGGTTCTGGTTCGGAATGATGATCAGCGTATCGACGACCTTCTGCAGCGCCTCGACGCCGTCCTCGGCCTGCTTCATCCGCTTGTTGCCTTCGAACTGGAACGGCTTGGTGACAACACCCACCGTCAGAACACCCAGTTCTCGCGCGGCCTGCGCGATGATCGGCGCCGCCCCTGTCCCGGTGCCGCCGCCCATACCTGCCGTGATGAAGCACATATGTGCGCCTGCAAGATGATCGACGATCTGTTCGATGCTTTCCTCGGCAGCGGCTGCACCGACGGAGGCCCGTGCGCCCGCACCAAGACCCTCGGTCACTTTCACACCCAATTGGATGCGGCTTGCCGATCGGCTTTGCTGCAAGGCCTGCGCGTCCGTGTTGGCAACAACGAAATCGACGCCATCCAGCGACTTGTCGATCATGTTGTTGACCGCGTTGCCGCCTGCGCCGCCAACACCGAACACGGTGATGCGGGGTTTCAATTCTTCCTGTCCGGGCACCGAAAGGTTCAATGTCATGTGTTTGTCCGCCTGCTGTCTCAGCCCCATTCGGAGCGTTTTCTGCACCTGTTTCGCCAATTATTACCGGGCAATCGCCCAAACGTCACGTAAAATCCGTACTTTAGCACAAAATGTGCTGCTAGATGCCGACCCCCTACGCGGGATTTTGCCGAAACGTCAACATCTTGCGGTCACCAGTTATCACGGAACCATTTTACCGCACGCTTCAAAGAACGCGCCGGATAGCGGTCCACGGGGATTTCAAAGTCCCACCATTCGTCCTGCGGATTGGCTGCAAACAGGCACAAACCGACCGCGCTGGCGAATCCCGGCCCGGTTGCAGCCTGTGGCAATCCGTGCACCCGCATGGGCCGTCCCAGACGCACCTGCTGACCGAGGATCTTGGTCGCAAGACCGTCAAGGCCGGGGATCTGACTGGCTCCGCCCGTCAGCACGATCTGCTGGCTTGGCAGATGCTCGAACCCCGCCGCATCGAGCCGCTCGCGCACCTCTTCGAGGATCTCTTCGACACGCGGGCGCATGATCCCGATCAGCTCCGCACGGCTGACGGTGCGACGGTCGTGATGCCAGTCGCCGGTATCGCCACCGATTTCGATCATGTCGCGGTCGTCCATGCCCGTGGCCACGACACCGCCGTGGAACGTCTTGATCCGCTCGGCGACGGCCATCGGAACCTGCAGCCCCATCGAGATATCACTGGTCACGTGATCGCCACCCATGCGCACGGCATCGGCGTAAATCATATGCTTTTTCATGAAGATAGACAGCCCGGTTGATCCACCGCCCATGTCGATGCAGGCCGCGCCCAACTCTTGTTCGTCCTCAACCAGAGCCGACACGCCCGACACATAGGACGAGCTGGCAATGCCTGCCAGTTCGAGGTCGCAGCGCTTCATGCAATGCGCGAGGTTCTGGATCGCCATCGCGTCGACGGTGAGCATGTGCATGTCCACTGCAAGATCCTGCCCGATCTGGCCGCGCGGGTCGATCAACCCGCTGCGGTGATCCAGCGCAAAGTTCACCGGCTGTGCATGCAGCACCTCGCGCCCGTGCCCGAACTCGGGAACGTCGCAGGCCGACAACACGCGCGCCACGTCCTGTTCATCGACGGTCGTGCCCGCCACGTCGACCTTGCCCGCAAGGCCATAGCTCCGTGGATCGGCACCGGCGAAACAGGCGATCACATGATCGACCCGGATCTGCGCCATCTTCTGCGCGGCCTGAACAGCGGTCCGGATGGCGCGCTCGGTCTCGCCCATCGAATCGATCTCGCCAAATCGCACGCCGCGCGAGCGGGTGGTGGCCGCACCGATCACCCGGAACCCGGACTGACCGGCAAGCGACCCGATACTGTCACTCTCGACCGCACGATCCGTCCCGTCGAAACGCAGCACGAGGCAGGCGATCTTGGAGCTGCCGATGTCGAGAACGGCGATCACCCCCCTCTGCATCGCCGCCTTGCGCATGTTGCGCATCGCCCGCTGTGACTCGTAAAGCTCGATCATTACTATTGTTCCCCTGCCTCGATCGCCCGGATGCGGATCAATTCCTGCACCGCTCCGTCTGTCATTCTGAGAGTTGGCCGGTTCGGAAGCCGCAGATCGACCGCAACCAAGTCCCGTTCCAGCATGTTCACCGCGTGATCCATCGCGATCACCCGCTCGAGCGCCTGCACCGCATCGGTTTCGGGCAGCAGGATGCGCTGATCCCGGTCCAGAACCACGTCCCAACGCCGCTCGCCCAAGCGCACAAGACCGCGTAACCGCGCGGCAAGCGGCTCTGCCGCCGCGACAAGTTCCAATGCTTCGGTCACGAGACCATTCGCGCCATCCCCCACGATGAGCGGCAATTCCGGCCAATCCGAGCGCAGGAAGGCCGGGCCGACCAAAACGCCCTCGTCATCCAGAAGCTGCAGCCCCTGCTCGGTGCGCCACAGCACCACGGGCAAACGTTCCACCACCTCGACCTGCAGGACATTGCCCTGCCGGACGAAAAGCCGCGCGGATTTCACCGGATCGAGCGAGACAACTGTTTCGCGCATCGCTTCGAGATCCAGATCGAAGGAGCTGATCGGGAAATCGAGCGGCAGCATCTGGCGAATACCGTCGGCGACATGATCGCTGGCACCATCGATGGCCATCATGTTGACCATGAATTCCGGACGGCTTTCCACCTGTGACCGCAGATCGGCATAGGTGTCGATGATCTTCATCCGGTTATCGTCGTAGGACAGCCACCAGGTTGCGAGGCTGAACGTCAAAAGACAGGGCAGTCCGAAGCGCAGCAGCAACCGGAACAGCGGCGTCAGCATGAGCCGCTCCATCCGGTATTTCAGGCGCGACGGCGCGGGATCGGGACGCAGGCTCATCTGTGACATGACGCGTCCTCGACCATCCAGCGGCACAGCGCGCCAAAGCTCATGCCCACATGCGCCGCCTGTTCGGGCGTCAGCGAGGTTGGCGTCATTCCGGGCTGGGTGTTGGTTTCGAGCAGGATCAACCCATCCAGCCCGCGGCGGTCGTCCCAGCGAAAATCGGTACGGCTCACGCCCCGGCAGCCCAGCGCGTTGTGCGCCCGCACCGCATAATCCAGACAGGCCGCCGTGATCTCTTCGGGCACATCCGCAGGCAACACGTGCCGCGACCCACCCGGTTTGTACTTGGCGTCGTAATCATACCAGCCGTCGGTCAGGATGTCGGTGACGCAGAGCGCCCGGTCCCCCACCACGGTCGTCGTCAGTTCGCGCCCCGGCGCAAAGGCTTCGACCATCACGGTTTCGGGCATGTCATCCGACAGTTGCGGCGGGCCGTTGGAATCCTCGTTCACGAGGTAGACGCCCACAGACGATCCTTCGTTGAAGGGCTTGACCACGTAGGGCGGCAGCATCACGTGACGCGCACGAACCTCGTCCCGCGCGGCCAGAACGCTGTCCACAACCGGCAGGCCGTGGCGGCGATACACGTCCTTGGTGCGTTCCTTGTCCATCGACAGCGCCGAGGCCAGAACGCCCGAATGGGTGTAGGGGATACCCAGCCACTCCAGCAGGCCCTGCACGCAGCCATCCTCTCCCCAGCGGCCATGGAGGGCGTTGAAACAGACATCAGGGGCAAGCGCGGTCAATACGGATGCGAGATCACGGCCTGCATCGATCTCGTGAACCTCAAATCCTTCGCCCCGTAAAGCGGCGGCGCATTCACGCCCCGAAGACAGAGACACCTCGCGTTCAGCCGAGGGGCCACCCATCAACACTGCCACTTTCGGGTTTGCCCTGCTCGACATACCCAAAACCGCCTCAAATCATGGGGGTTTGCCCCCATTTCTGCCTGGGGCTATGCCCCTTGTTATGTTGTGCAACCTGCCCGGCGCACCGCCTTTACCTGCAGGGGTTCTTCCCCTGTCCGGTCGCGTCGTTTGACCCTAAGGTTCACCGACCCGTTTGATCTCCCATTCTAACTCTATTCCAGAGTGTTGGAAAACCTTTTTTCTCACCTCTTCGCCCAATCCTTCGAGGTCGGCTGCCGTGGCGCTGCCAGTGTTGACCAGAAAATTGGGATGCTTGGGGGACATCTGCGCGCCGCCGCGCGTCGCGCCACGCAAACCGGCGTCGTCGATCACCTTCCACGCCTTCAGGTCATGCACGTCATCCGCCTGCCCGGTCGAGGAAAACCCCGCCGGGTTGCGGAACGTGCTGCCCGCCGTGCGGTCCTTGGTGGGCTGGGTCGCGTCGCGCTTGGCCAGTTGGTCTTCCATCCGGGCATGCAGGGCCGCCGGATCGCCGGGTTGGCCCTCGAACACGGCCTCGACCACCACCGCACCCTCGGGCACTTCGCTGGACCGGTAGGCCAGCCGCAGGTCCGCCGCCGGAAGCGTGACCAATGCGCCCGAGCGCAGCACCACGCGCGCCTCGAACAGATGATCGGCAACATAGCTGCCGTAGCAGCCTGCGTTCATGCAGACAGCACCACCGGTGGCGCCGGGAATGGTGCGCAGAAAGGTCAGGTCCACACCCGCGTCCGCCGCCTTGCGCGCCACATGCGCATCGAGCGCCGCCGCCCCTGCGGTCACCCGCGTGCCGTCGATAGAGATGCCGTTGAACCCGCGCCCGAGCCGGATCACCACCGCGCGCAAACCGCCATCCCGCACGATCAGGTTCGACCCGACGCCCATGGGGAAAACCGTGACCTCGCTGGACAGCCCCTGCAGAAAAATCTGCAGATCGGCAAGGTCCGCCGGTTGGAACAGCCAGTCGGCCGGCCCGCCCACGCGCAGCCAGGTCAGGTCGGACAAGGGTCGATCGGGCGTCAATGTGCCCCGGATATCAGGAAAAGTGCTCATGCCCCGCGTTTTGCCCAAAGGGCTGCCGCGCGGCAAGCCTCATTCGGTGCGGCGCGTCACCTGACGGATGATCCAAGCCACGAGATAGCGCAGCGGCCAGCGAAACACGCTGAGCATGGCGACGGTAAAGGCCAGACCCCAATAGACACCGTCGGACAAGTAGACCCAGACAAGGATCGGCACGCCCAGCGCCATCAGCAGATAGGCCCGGCGCCAGTGATTGTCCTTTGACGGAAGCGCCGCGAGGATCGCCGCAAGGATGATCCAGCAACAGGCCGCACTCAGGGAATGACTCATCATCTAGGGTTCTCCATCATTTGCCCGCTCAGGCGCTTCCAGAAATATCGCAACGGGGTGCGAAACATCGACCCGAGACAGAGCCAAAGAAGCATGAACGCGCGCATCCCGTCTTGTTGAACGTCCTCTGCGGGTATGGTCCGTTTCGGGCCAAATCACGACGCCAAAAGGGTGAAGCCAAGGAATTCTCCAGCGCTCCGTGCGTGTCGGTCAATCGAAACTCAGGATGCGGTGACGCATCCACACGCCCCTCAGCCCTCGTTCAGCACCCAGAGCGCTGCCTCTTCCGCCGCCGCCAAAGCCCCTTCGAGGTAGCCGCCCATCTCGGGGGCCAGCTCGCTCGAGGCAAAAAAGACGCGGCTGTCCGGCGCGCCCTGCAACGCGGCGGGTCGTCCATAGGCCGGATGATGCCGGAGCGGTTCATGATCCGCAGACACCGCCGTACCAACCTCCTCGGCCCAATCCGTATAGAACACCGCGACCGGCGACGCGGCACGCGGACCGAACAATCGCTCCAACTGCGCCAGAGACGCGGCGATCACCGCGTCGCGCTGACCAGCACGCGCGGCTGCAGGCACACCCAGAAAGCCGAACAAAGCACCGCCTGTATCTGCACTGGCATCATGGATTTCCACCAGCGGACCAAGCTGGCTCGACGCATCGCCAGACAGCCCGTCCTCGCGCCAGAACGGCTGGTCATAGACCGCCACGAACTTGGCATGGCCCGCCATCCATGTGGGAATGCCGCGCAGCGCCGCCTGTACCAAGGGCGGCAGGTCCGGTGCAAAGCGCAGATCCGCCGCAACGCGCGGCGGCATGGCCAAAACCACGCGGTCGAACGCGTGCTGAACCCCGTCGGCGAAGCCGATCACACCTGCATCAGACACAGAGGCGACCGCGCGCCCTGTGGCGATACTGCCCTCCGGCAGACCTGCCGCAAGCGTATCGACAATGGCGCCCATGCCGCCCCGCAGTCGCAAGGATCCCTGCATCGACGCAAAGCCGCGGTCCCGGATCACCTGACCCTGTGCGGTCTCGTAAAGCTGCGCGCCCTCGGCATATTGCGGGATCACCTCCAGCCCAAGCCGTTGCACCAGTTCTGCCATGCGAGGCTGGCCGGGCCAGAACCACGACGGACCCAGATCGAACCAGCGCGCATCAACGCGCGCGGTGCTGATCCGCCCCCCAAGCCGCTCCCGCGCCTCGAAAAGCTGAAACCCGACCCCCGCCGCGCGCAGCGCATCCGCAAGCGCCAGCCCCGTCAGGCCCCCGCCGACTATGGCGATGTTTCGGGTCACGCTGTCACTGGCGCGTGAGCGTTCCGTCCAACCGCTTCCAAGCCTACGTCGCCAACCGTTCGGGCAGCCCGTTGGCCCAGGTCGAGATTGTCCCGGCCCCGAGGCACACCACCATGTCGCCGGGGCGGGCCTGTTCGCGGACCAGCCGTTCCAGATCGTCCTCGTTGAGGATCGCGCGGGCGTGACGGTGGCCGTGGCGGATCAGACCGGCCACCAGATCATCGCGCGAGGCGCCCTCGATGGGGTCTTCGCCCGCCGCGAACACCTCGGCAATCGCCACCACGTCAGCTTCGTTAAAGCAGGCGCAGAAATCGTCAAAGAGGCTCGACAAGCGGGTGTAGCGGTGCGGCTGGTGCACCGCGATCACGCGACCTTCGGAGGCCTGCCGCGCCGCTTTCAAAACAGCCGCAATCTCGACCGGGTGGTGGCCGTAATCGTCGATGATGGTCACGTCGTTCCATTCGCCCACCTTGGTGAAGCGCCGGTTCACGCCGCCAAAGGCTGCCAGAGCTTCGCGGATCTCGGATTTCTTCATCCCCAGATGCCGCGCAACCGCCACCGCCGACAGCGCGTTCGACACGTTGTGATCGCCGGGCATCGGCAGGGTGCAGCCCTCGATGCTGTCGCCCTCGGCCTGAAGCGCAATGTCGAAATGCGCCACGCCCTTTTGGTAGGTCAGGTTCACCGCCCGCACATCGGCCTGCGCGTTGAACCCATAGGTGACGACACGCCGGTCCGTGACCTTGCCCACAAGCCGCTGCACCTCTTCATGGTCGGTGCAGCACACCGCCACCCCGTAGAACGGGATGTTCGACACGAAGTCCTGAAACCCCTGCCGCAACCGGTCGAAATCGCCCCAATGCTCCATGTGCTCGGGGTCGATATTGGTGACGATCCCGATGGTCGCGGGCAGGCGGTTGAACGACCCGTCGGACTCGTCCGCCTCGACCACCATCCACTCGCCCTGCCCCATCCGCGCGTTGGAGCCATAGGCGTGGATGACGCCGCCATTAATCACGGTTGGATCGAACCCGCCCGCCACCATGAGTTCCGCCATCATCGTGGTTGTGGTCGTCTTGCCATGCGTCCCGGCAATCGCGATGTTCGACTTGAGCCGCATCAACTCGGCCAGCATATCGGCGCGGCGCACCACCGGCAGCCCGCGCAGCCGTGCTTCATACAGTTCGGGATTGCCCGGCTTGATCGCGGTCGAGACAACGACCACTTCCGCCCCGTCCAGGTTCTCGGCCTTCTGCCCCTCGAAGATGCGCGCGCCCAGATCGGCCAGACGGTTGGTGATCTTGGACGCTTTCAGGTCGGACCCCTGCACCGTGTAGCCCAAGTTCACCAGCACCTCGGCAATGCCCGACATGCCAATACCCCCGATGCCGACAAAATGGATGGCCCCGATATCGACGGGCAATTTGGTGGCGGCGTTCATTCGGTCTGTCCTTCTTGGCTCTGTGTTGTGTGGCCCGCCAGCGTCTCGACCAGCGCGGCCAGATCCTGCGCGGCATCGGGCTTGGCCTGTGACAAGGCGGCTTGCGACATTTGCAAAGCCCCTTGGGAATCTTGCAAAACTGCAAAGATCTGTTCGGCAAGGCTGTCGACGGTCAGCTTGCTTTCGGGAATGCGGATCGCGGCCCCCGCCTCGACCAGCCCCCGCGCATTTGCGGTCTGGTGATCTGCTGTGGCGGCGGCATAAGGCACGAGGATCGACGGACGCCCGATCACCGAGATATCCGCCACGCTCGACGCGCCCGAGCGCGAGATCACAAGCTGGGCCTCGGTCATGCGGGTGGGCAGATCGGTGAAAAAGGGCTGCACTTCGGCAGTGACGCCCTGTTCGGCGTAATAGGCCGCGACCCGTTCGCCGTCTTCGTCGCGCGCCTGATGGCTGATCCGCAGATGTTGCAGCGTCTCGAGCGGCAGGGAGGCGATCGCCGGCGGCACCACATCCGACAGGATGCGCGCGCCCTGGCTACCACCGATCACGAGGATCGACATCGGGTAATCGCCCGGCGGGATATAGGACGCGCCCGCGCGGTCTTTGACCGAAAGCCGCACCGGATTGCCGACATGCACCCCCTCGACGCCCTCGGGCAGTGTGGTCGGCCATGTGCCGCAGGCCACGCGGTTCACCCGCTTGGCAAAGATCGCATTGACCCGGCCCAGCACGCCGTTCTGTTCATGGATCATCCTAGGGCGGCGCAGCAGCCACGCAGCCCCCAGCGCCGGAATCGACGGGTAGCCACCAAAGCCCACAACCACGTCCGGTCGGTCGCGCAGCATCCGGCCCGACATCGACAGCACGCCGCCCAGAACCCGGAGCGGCACCAGCACCTTGGAGAGCAGACCGCCCCGCGCGAAGGTCGCGCTGGCCACCTGTTCGATCTCGGTCGAATGGGGAAAGCCGCCCGTGTAGCGCGCGCCGCGAGCATCGGTGGACAGCTTCACCCGCCAGCCCCGGCGCAACATGACCTCGGCCAGCGCCTGTGCCGGAAACATGTGACCGCCGGTCCCGCCGGCTGCGATGATCAAGTATGGTTTCTGCATTGTCGCCCCGCGCAACGGTTGCAGGACAGAGACCTGTCCCCGCGCCGTTTGTCAACAAAACCGGACGCAATTGCCCCAGATGATGGCTCTAACGCAGCCGTCCTCGCAAGATATCGCCGATTTCGCCCTGCGCACGGGTCCGGGTGAAGGCCAGCAGCATGCCCACGGCAATGCCCCCCGCAATGAGGGAGGATCCGCCATAGCTCACGAAAGGCAAGGTCATGCCTTTGGCAGGCAGAAGCCGCACCGCGACCCCCATGTTGATCATCGCCTGCACGCCGAACATGCAGGCCAGCCCGGTGCCTGCCAGCCGGAGGAACGGATCGCGTTCGCGCATCAGCCGCAAAAGCGACCGCACCACGATGGTGGTGTAGAGCGCGATGATGATGAGCACGAGAACCAGCCCGTATTCCTCGGCGGCGACAGCGATGATGAAATCGGTATGCGCGTCGGGTAGCGACCATTTCACCTGCCCCTCACCCACGCCAACGCCTAGAAACCCACCTTCGCGGATCGCGTTGGTGGCATAGCCAAGCTGGGTGGTCGGATCGACCTCGGGGCTGAGAAACCCGTCGATGCGGCGGGCGAAGTGTTCAGAATTCTGGTACGCGAGTGTGCCTGCAAGGATGACCAGCCCGGCAACCCCAAAGAGCAGCAGCATCGGCGCACCGGCGACAAAATACATCACGCCCCAGCCAAAGAGGACAAGGCAGGCCTGACCGAAATCAGGCTGAAGCGCCAGCATCAGGACGATGCTGATAGTGATCGCAAAGGACAGGGTCTTGCCCGGCGGGCCACCCAGATCCTGACTCGCGGCCAGAAACCACGCCGTCACGATCACAAAAGTGGGCTTGAGAAATTCGGACGGCTGCACCGACGCGAAGCCCAGCGAATACCAGCGCACCGCCCCCTTGCCGAAATCGGTGCCGAAAAACGGCAGCATCGCCAAAGCGATGAAGGCGGCTATGAACCCCAGAACCGCCAAGCGCCGCACGATCACCGGCGCCAGCATGGAAACGAACACCATCACCCCGAGCGCCAGTCCGCCGAACACCGCCTGTCGCTGCACGTAGTGGAAGGCGGCGAAGCCGTTGCGTTCGGCCAGCGGGGGCGATGCCGCAAGGCCCAGCAGGATGCCGATGCCGAACAGGATCAGGATGCAGGACAAGGACCATCTGTCGACCGTGCGCCACCACTTGGGCAACACAGGTTCGCCTGCACGGCTCGGGACCGCGCCATAGACCATTTCCGTCATGGGTTCACCGCTATTTCTGCCTCGATCGTCCGGGTTTTCCCGGATCTCTGACATTACCTTAGCCGATATGATTCGACCGATCCAGAGGAATGATTCGCTCTGTGGCTCTTGCGTGTCCTCCGGTTCCGTGATGGGTGCGCGTCATGCAGGTGAATACTTTGATCTTGGGCGCTGGCGCTGCCGGCATGATGTGCGCGGCGCAGGCCGGGCCGTCGACGCTTGTCATCGATCACGCCAAGGCGCCGGGCGAGAAAATCCGCATCTCGGGCGGCGGGCGCTGCAACTTCACCAACATGCACACCGACCCGGCGCGCTTTCTTGGGCAGAACGTGCATTTCCACAAATCCGCGCTGACCCGCTACACCCAGTGGGACTTTCTGGACCTCGTGGACCGTCACAAGATCGCGTGGCATGAAAAGACGCTGGGGCAACTGTTCTGCGACGACAAGGCAACGCAGATCGTCGACATGCTGCGGGCCGAGATGGCACAGGCGGGCGCACAGCTCTGGCTGCAAACCTCGCTGGTGGACCTCAGCCACGATGGCACGCGGTTCACGGCTCAGATCGAACGCGAGGGCAAACGCCACGGCGTCACTGCGCGCAACCTCGTGCTGGCCACGGGCGGCAAGTCGATCCCCAAGATGGGCGCGACGGGGCTGGCCTATGACATCGCGCGGCGGTTCGGACATGCGATCACCGACACACGCCCTGCCCTCGTGCCGCTGACCTTTTCCGACCAACGCTTCGCGGCGATTTCCGGCGTTTCGGCCCCCGTTGTGGCAACGGCCAATGGCACCGCGTTCGAAGAGGCGCTGCTGTTCACCCATCGCGGACTGAGCGGCCCTGCCGTGCTGCAAATCTCGAGCTACTGGGCCGAAGGCGATCCGATCACGCTAAACCTGCTGCCCGCGCACGATCTGGCCGAAACGCTCAAGACCGCGCGCCAGACCCACGGCAAACGCAATGTCACAACAGCCTTGGCCGAGGTGCTGCCGGAACGGCTGGTCGATCACCTGTCGTCGGACTTGCCGCTTGCCGGCAATGTCGGCGACCTGTCGGACAAGCGGATCGACGAGATCACCACCCGTCTGCGTCACTGGACTCTGACGCCCACCGGCAGCGAAGGCTACCGCACAGCCGAGGTGACGCTGGGCGGCATTGCCACCGACCGGATCGACAGCAAGACGATGATGTCGCGCGATGTGCCCGGCCTCTACATGATCGGCGAAGCGGTGGACGTGACCGGCTGGCTGGGCGGGTACAATTTTCAATGGGCCTGGAGTTCAGGCGTCGCCGCAGGCCGCGCCATTTGCAGCGCCACTTGAAACGGTCATAAATCCGTTACACTTTGTCCGGCATGACCGACGCCGTCCATCCTGTCCCGAAAGCGCCGTTCGTCCTGCTGCGTGGTGCGCTGCGGGACGCGCTGAATCTCGTGGTCAAGGGCGGTGCGGCCCCGCGTGCGCAGGAACGGATCTGGATCGACCCGACCCGGCTGACTCGCATCTATACCCGCAACCCGGCACAGACCCCCGATTACAGGCGGCGGCACTCCGCCATGGTTCTGGGCGGAGACTGGGACACGCGCACCGAAGCGATTGACGCATCATGGAAAATTGCCGCCTGCATCGCGCATTTCCGGGACGGCGTCCCGTGGGAGGAAACCGGTATCTATGACCGCATGGCGCAGATGATCGCAGAGCGGGGCACCTTCGACAGTTGCCGCAACCGGGATGACATTATCGCGCGATACCGACAGATCGACGCGCTTTATTCGGATATTCGAGATAATGGCTTTCAGGACCGGTCCGTTCGGAAATTCGGTACACCGCGCCTGCCCGAAGGCGTCTATGTGCATATCGACCGCCACGGCGCGCCGATCTTCGGGGCCATCGGCAATCACCGCATCGGCATCGCCCGCGCTTTAGGTCTGACACGCATCCCCGCGCAGCTTGGGGTCGTGCATCCCGGTGCCGTGGCCCGGAATGCACTTGCCGACCTGCGCTCGATCCCGACATGAGCGATCTTGCACGGGCCTTTGCCGCCGGGCTTCCGGCGAAGCTTGTGCGCGACATGGCCAACCGCCTGCGCTTTGGACCGGACGCGCCCCAAAGCGACGAGCTGATCTGGGTCAGCCCCCGTGACGTGACCCATTGGTACAAGGCCGATCCGCATTCTGGCGCGCCGCTCTTCCGGCGACGGCATTCCGGGCGTGTGGTCGGGGGAGACTGGGACAGGTCGCGCAAACCCTTTGGCAGTCAGCTGAAGCTCGACAGCATCCGCGACCATTTCGAGCGCGGTGTGCCGTGGCAGCAGACCAGCCTGTTCGACTGGATGCTGAAGCAGCTCGACGACAAGGGCCTTGTCGATGAGTGTACCAGCCGCGAGCAGTTGATCGCGCGTTATGAACAGCTTGACCGGATCTACGCCGAGGCGCAGCGCACCGGCACCCTGCGCCCGCATGGCGCGGTCAACAAGACCCGCCGCGAACATGGTGGTATTCTTGTCCACATCGCGCGCGATGGCACGCCGCTGCGCGATGGCGGCGGGATGCACCGGTTTGCGATTGCCTACATCCTCGACCTTGAAAGGATTCCCGCACAGCTTGGGGTGATCCATACCGACGCTGTGGCCTCAGGCCTGCTCAAGACGCTTCGCACACCGCCGCAGCACATCCAAACCACGCTTCAACCGGCCTGAGCCGACAGCAGAGCGGCAACCCGCGCCGCGAAATCCTCGCCGCGTTTTTCAAAGCTGTCATACTGGTCGAAACTCGCCGCGGCTGGCGCCAGCAGCACGACGTCGCCCGGTTCAGCCTCTGCCATCGCGCGGGCCACCGCGACCTCCATGGTGCCGCAGGCTTCGGTCTCGACTCCGGTCAACTGAACCGCAAAGGCGTCCGCCTCGCGCCCGATGACATAGGCTTTGCGCACATGCTCGAAACCGGGGGTCAACCCGTCCAGCCCGCCGTCCTTTTGCAACCCTCCGCAGATCCAGCGGATGTTCTGGAACGCCTGCAACGCCTTTAGCGCCGAATCCACGTTGGTCGCCTTGCTGTCGTTCACGTACGTGACGCCGCCCTGTTCCGCGATGATCTGGCTGCGATGCGGCAAACCCCCAAAGCTGCGCATCGCCGCCTCGATCTGGCGCGGGGCCACGCCCAGCGCGCGCACGGCAGCATAGGCGGCGCAGGCGTTCTGGTGGTTGTGCGCCCCCGGCAGGCCCTTGATATCGCGCAGGTCGATCGACGCGACCTGCTTGGCCTTGCGCCATTCGGTCAGAAATCCCTTGCGCGCGTAGACCATCCAGCCGGGGCCAGTGAGCTTTTGCTCCGAGGACACCCGGATCACCCGATCATCGCCCGGCCCTTCGGCCAGCTGGTTGGCGATATAAAGCCCTTCGTTTTCGTCCACGCCGATCACTGCACGGTCCGGCCCGCCTTCGGCGAACAGACGGCGCTTGGCAGCGAAATAGCCGCCCAGCCCCGCGTGCCGGTCAAGATGATCAGGTGACAGGTTGGTGAACACCGCAACATCCGGCGTCAGCGCTCGGGCCAGATCGGTCTGGTAGCTGCTGAGTTCCAGCACCACCACGTCGCCATCCCCCGGCGGGTCGATGTCCAGCACGCCGCGCCCGATATTGCCCGCTAGCTGGCTGTTCCGTCCCACGGTTTCGAGGATGTGATGGATCAGCGCCGAGGTGGTGGATTTGCCGTTCGACCCGGTGACGGCAACGACGCGCGGCGCGGTGTCGAACTCGTCCCATTCATGCGTTGCCAGCGACCGGAAGAAGAGGCCGATATCGTTGTCCACCGGCACACCGGCGGCCCATGCCCGTGCGATCACGGGGTTTGGTGCGGGATAGAGATGCGGAATGCCGGGGCTGACGATCAGGGTCGCCACCGCTTCGAACGCACCATCGCGCGACAGGTCGCGGATCTCGAACCCTTCGGCCTCGGCGGTCTCGCGGGCCTTGGGGTTGTCGTCCCAGCAGATGGCCGTTGCACCGCCCTCGCGCAGCGCGCGCGCCGCCGACAGGCCGGACCGGCCCAAACCCAACACGGCCACCTGATGGCCTTCAAAACCCTGAACCGGGATCATTGCGCACCTCTTGATAAGTCGACCAATCGCTAGCGCATCTGGATGTCGCGCGAAAGGTCAGCCGTTGAGCTTGCGCAGACGTGCCGTGACGGACAACCCGTGTGCCTCGAGCGATTCAGACCGCGCCAGCGTTTCCGCCGCAGGACCAATCGCGCGCAATGCCTCGGGCGACATGCGCGCCAGCGTCGTGCGTTTGACGAAGTCCAGCACCGACAGCCCGGACGAGAACCGCGCAGAGCGTGCCGTGGGCAAAACGTGGTTCGGACCGCCGACATAATCCCCAATCGCTTCGGGCGTCCATTGCCCCAGAAAGATCGCGCCCGCATGGGTGATCCGGGCCGACAGCGCGTCCGGGTCCGCCACGCACAGCTCGAGGTGTTCCGGCGCGATGCAGTCGCACAGCGTCACCGCCTCGTCCAGATCGCGCACCGTGATGACCGCGCCGAAATCGCGCCAGCTTGCCCCGGCAATCGCGCGGCGTTCGAGCGTTTCCAGCCGCTTTTCGACCGCGTCGGCCACCGCCTGACCAAAGGCGGCATCGGTAGTGATCAGCAGCGATTGCGCCGATTCGTCGTGTTCGGCCTGTGACATGAGATCCAGCGCGATCCAGTCCGGGTCATTGTCGCCGTCTGCAATCACGAGAATCTCGGACGGTCCAGCTATCATGTCGATGCCGACCTTGCCGAACACCCGGCGCTTGGCGGCGGCCACAAAGGCGTTGCCCGGCCCGGTGATCTTGTCCACCGGCGCGATGGTCTCGGTGCCGTAGGCCAGTGCCGCGATCGCCTGCGCGCCGCCGATGCGGTAGACTTCGTCGACCCCGGCAATGCGGCAGGCCATCATCACCAGCGGGTTGATGATCCCGTCCGGCGTCGGCACCGTCACTGCCAGTCGCCCGACGCCCGCCACCTTGGCCGGCACCGCGTTCATCAGGACCGAGGACGGGTAGCTGGCCAGCCCGCCGGGCACGTAAAGCCCAGCAGCGGACACCGGCGTCCAGCGCCAGCCCAGCGTTGCGCCCTGTTCGTCGGTCCACATCTCGTCGCGCGGCAATTGCCTCGCGTGATAGGCGCGGATGCGCTCTGCCGCCGTTTCCAACGCGATGCGCTCGGCCTCGGGCACCTTGGCGATCTCGGCGTCGATCTCAGCCTCGGACACGCGCAGCTGTGCCGCCGTGAGTTCCAGCCGGTCGAATTTCGCGGTCAGGTCCAGAACCGCCTGATCCCCGCGCTTGCGCACATCGGCGATGATGCCCGCGACCACGTCATCGACATCCGGGCTGTCCTCGCGCTTGGCGTTCAGGATGGCGGTAAAGCGCGCGTCGAAATCGGCATCGGTCGTGGACAGGAATTGTGGCATCACGCTCTCCGGATCAGCTTTGCCGGGTACTTAGACCGCGCCGCCAGAACCCTCAAGCGCCGCGCGCCAGATCCGCGCCATCCAGCGCCTTGATCATCAGCAGATCGTCACGCCCCGCCCCGTCGATCAGCACCGACCGGGGCCTGCGCCCGAAGACGTGAAAACCCAAGCCGTGATACAGCTTTTGCGCGCCCGTGTTCTCGACATCGACCACCAGTTCGGCCTGCTGCACACCTGCGTCGATCAACTGCTGCAACAGCGCCTCCATCAACGCGCGGCCAAAGCCCTGCCCCTGCGCATCGGCGCGCACATAAAGCGGGCCGATATCGGCCATGTGCTGCATCCGTTTTGGCCCACCGCGCCGGGCCGAGACAAAGCCGACCAGCCGTTTTGCATCGTCGAACACACCAAGCGTCAGATTGACATCAAGACCGCGCTCCACATCGCGGTTGGGGATCGCGCGGACTTCCTCGGCGCTGAACAGGAACGCCGTGGGCACGCGCATCAGCCCATCGGCCCAGAGCGCGCGGAAGGCGGACAGGTCTTTAGGCGTCAGCCGCCGGATGTTCATTCGGGGTGATCCGGCACCTTGCCCGACACCGCCGCGTAAGGCCGCGTCACGTCGCGCAACGCCACCTCAAGCTCGGACACCTGAAGACGGATCGCGCCGTCGCCCGCCAGCGTCAGCAGAACCGCGCCACCGTCCACTTCATTCGGCTCGAACGTGACCGACAGCACGGACAGGATCGTGTCGGCATCGCCTTGCGTGACACCCTGGCTCGCGACCCGCTGCACGTTTTCGACGGCCAGAACGCATTGCACCCGCTCGGGTTTGCGCCTGCCGCGATCCGCGACGGGAATATCCTCCCAGCGGAAGCGATTCAGAAGGATGCCAAAGCGCTGCCTGCTGCGCTGCCACTGCATTTCGCTGGCAGGAAACACCGCATCCTGACAGAGCGCCGACAGCACTTGCAAATCTTCGTCGTCCATCGCGACCAACCGCAGAGGCTTGGCCGCGCCGTCTTCGAATGTCGCGTCCTGCGTCACTGTCCCGATACCCTTTCGATCTTGGCCCCCACGCCTTCCAGCTTGCGGACAACGTGCTCATAGCCGCGATCCAGATGGTAGACGCGGCTGACGATGGTTTCGCCCTCGGCGGCCAGCCCCGCAAGGATCAGCGATACCGAGGCGCGCAGGTCGGTTGCCATCACCGGCGCGCCGCGCAGATGATCCACGCCGGTCACCGTCGCCGTGCCGCCATGCACGTCAATCTTTGCCCCCATCCGGATCAGTTCCGGCGCGTGCATGAAGCGATTCTCGAAGATTTTCTCCTCGAGCACGCTGGTGCCTCCGGCAGTACAGAGCAGCGCCATCATCTGCGCCTGCAGATCGGTCGGAAAGCCGGGGAACGGTTCGGTCGTCACGTCGACCGCCGACACCCGGCCGTTCTTGCGCGCAACCTTGAGACCTTTGGACGTTTCCTCAACCGAGATGCCCGCCTCGTCCAGCTTTTCACAGAAGGCAGCAAGCAGGTCGATCCGACCGCCAAGGCATTCCACCTCGCCACCGCAGATTGCGGGGGCCAGCATATAGGTGCCCAATTCGATCCGGTCGGTGACGACGCGGTGTGTCGCTCCTCCCAAAGTGTCGACGCCCTGGATTGTGATCTCGGACGTGCCTTCGCCGTCGATCTGCGCACCCATCTTGCGCAGGCATTGCGCCAGATCGACAATTTCGGGCTCGCGTGCGGCGTTCTTGAGGACAGTGGTCCCCTTGGCCAGCGTCGCCGCCATCAGTGCGTTTTCCGTGGCCCCCACGGACACAAGTGGAAACTCTACAATCCCGCCCCGCAGACCACCGGCGGGCGCCTTGGCATGGACATAGCCGTCCCGCAGGTCCAGCTCCGCCCCCATCGCCTCGAACGCCTTGAGATGCAGGTCGACCGGGCGCGCGCCGATGGCACAACCACCCGGCAGCGACACTTCGGCATGCCCAAAGCGTGCCAGCAATGGCCCCAGAACAAGGATCGACGCCCGCATCTTGCGCACGATGTCATAATCCGCGCGTACCGAGGTGAGGTCATGGCTCGACATGGCGAGCACCTGACCATCCTGCAGCGCCTGCACCTCGGCCCCCAGCGACTGCAACAGCGTCGTCATGGTGCGGATGTCACTGAGGCGCGGCGCATTGGTCAGCGTCAGCGGTTCCTCGCTCAAAAGCGTGGCCGGCATCAGGGTGAGGCAGGCGTTCTTTGCGCCCGCGATGGGAATCTGGCCACTCAGCGGGCCGTTCCCCGTGACGATTATCTGGTCCATTGGTGTTAACTGCCCTCGCTCGTACTCTTGTTGTCTTTGGACTCATCCGAATTGTTTCCAGTACGCGCGCGCGCCTGGGCCTTGCGCTTGGCCATATTCGCCTTGAGCGCGGCCTTGAGCCTGTCGTCCCGCGCCTGTGAGGCCGATTTACCGGATGAGGGTTTCTGCGTCATGTTCACTTCCTATCCCAGAGGCAAAAAAGGGTCCAGATTGCGCTTGCACCGATTTCCGTTTGCGTCTAATCACCCGCCACGTCGCGTTTGACACCCCGGCGCTGTGGTAGCTCAGTGGCAGAGCACACCCTTGGTAAGGGTGAGGTCGAGAGTTCAATCCTCTCTCACAGCACCATCTTTTTCCTTGATATCCTTGGTCTGCCCAATGGCAACGGCATTGTGCCCTCCAGGCTTGCAGGTCTGCCATCTGCGCGATCACATCGCCGCTGGAGCATGCCGCCGCAACGTGCAGCCTTGCTGGTGGCATGATGCACTGTTACCTAAGACTACGGTTTTCCATGGGACCCGCTTCATGCGCGCAGCCATTGCAACTGGCGAATATCACCTTGGCGGTGAGACCTTTATCAACCGCCACATCGAGCATCTGTTCGGTGGGGATACGGTTGTGGTCTGTGGCCGGTTCCGGGGCGACAACCCGTATGGCAAACCATATTTTGTCCGGCGCGACGGGCTTTCAGGCCGCGACATCATGGTGGCCCCTTGGTGGCTCTTGCGCAATCGTGTCCGACACGGCACCTCGCGCCTGCCCTTTGGTGAGGCAAAAGACGCGCTGACCCGCTTTCTGCGGGACGAACAGGTCGAGGTGATCCTGGCCGAGTTCGGCACGCAGGCGCTGGCCCTTGCTCCACTGGCGAACTCACTTGGCATTCCGATTTTCACCTATTTCCGCGGCACCGATGCGTCAAAGGCGATCCGCACGGAACGGATGCGGTCGGCCTATCGCAAGATGATGCCACGGCTGGCCGGGGTGTTCTCGGTCTCGCGCTTCCTGCTCGACAACCTTGCCAAGCACGGCATCTCGCATCCCAACAGCACGGTGATCCCGTCGGGGGTCGACATCCGCCGGTTCGCACCGCAAGCAAAGGTGCCGCTCAGCTTTCTTGCAGTTGGCCGGTTTGTCGAAAAAAAGGCCCCCATGACCACCCTGCGCGCCTTTGCAGAAGCCACCGCCGACCTGCCCGGCGCGCGGCTGGATTTCATCGGCGACGGCCCGCTGCTCGAGCCGACTCGCGCGCTCGCTCAGGAACTGGGCGTCGCGGCCAAACTGCGCTTTCACGGCGCGCAGCCGCATCACACCGTCCGGGACCGGCTGATGAGCACGCAGTTTTTCCTTCAGCACTCCGTCACCGCCCGCGACGGCAACACCGAAGGCCTGCCCACCGCCATCCAGGAGGCGATGGCCTGCGGATGCATCACCGTCTCGACCCGCCACGCGGGCATCCCCGAGGCCATCGACGAGGGTCAAACCGGCTTTCTGGTGGCGGAACATGACGAGGATGGGTTCACCAAGGCCATCGCCGCCGCGATCAATGTGCCGGACCTGCCTGCCATGTCGGCTCGCGCGCGGCAGGTCGCGGAACAGCGGTTCGACAACCATGTGCTGCTCAAGCTTCTGGAGCGTCACATTCAGGACGCGCTGCTCACCGCGCCGCGCCCCGCGGACGGCCTGTCCGACCATGCACCCGCCTAGACGTGTGTTGCGTCTGAACCGGACTCCGTCGTGCTGACCTATCGCCTTATCATGACGCTCCTTGCCTGCGCAGAACTGGCCAAGCGGCTCTGGGCGCGGGACGGTCGCGCGCTGTGGGCGCGGCTAGGTCTGCTGAGGCCGGATCACACGGCGGATCGCATCTGGCTGCACGCGGCCTCGAACGGCGAACTGACCTCTGTGCGCCCGGTGATCGACGCGCTTTTGGCCGATGGCAGGCACCTGCTGATCACCGTCAACACCGACAGCGCGGTGCAGATGGCCCAAGGCTGGCGCCTTGCGCACACCGACATCCACCTTGCCCCCGTCGATCTGCCGGGACCGACCCGGCGCATCCTGCGGAACTGGCGGATCACGGCGCATATCACGCTCGAATCCGATCTCTGGCCGATCCGCATTCTCGAAACGCCCGGCCCCGTTCTGGTGCTGGGCGGACGCCTGACCGCCCGCTCGGCAAAGGGCTGGGCGCGGTTCGACAGCTTGGTGCGCCGCGTGATGGCGCGGATCAGCTACCTCTCGGCACAGGATACCGCCTCGGCCAAACGCTTTGTCGAGGCCGGGTTGCCGCATTCGGCGCTGGGTCCGGTTTTCGATCTCAAGGCGCTCTACACGCCACCAGTCGCGCAACCGGACGCCACCCTGACCAAGGCGTTTGACTGCGCAGACACATGGCTCGCCGCCTCCACCCACGCCGGAGAGGACGACATTCTTCTGACGGCTCACAAGACGGCACTCAAGCACCGCCCCACACTGAAACTGATCCTCGCCCCGCGCCATCCCAAACGCGCCGATGACGTGCTGCGGAGGGTCCAGTCCCACGGTCTGACCTGCGCCCGGCGCAGCACAGGCGAGGACCCGGGATCGGCGCAGGTCTATCTTGCCGACACGCTGGGCGAGATGCATCTGTGGTATGCGCTGGCCGGTGTCACCTTTGTCGCAGGATCGCTGACCGACCGGGGTGGCCACACGCCCTACGAGCCCGCAGCGTTCCAGTCGGCCATCCTGCACGGGCCGGACACGGGCAATTTCCGCGCCGCCTATGACCGGCTGGCCGAGGCTGACGCAGCCCTCTGCACACCCGACGCGGCAGCGATTGCCGAAGCGCTCGTCACGCTCAACACGGCGGAAAAGCAGGCAAAACTGGGACAGGCGGCGCAGGATGTGCTAGATCAGGAAACCGACCACGAGGGGTTGATACGCGATATCACCCATGCGCTTGACGCTTGATGTCCCCCGCCAGACGCTTATCTTTCAACAACCCGAAACACGCAGACACCAGAGCACCCGTCGCAGGCATCGCAATGATCCACTTCACACTGAAATGCGCCAATGACCACCAGTTCGACAGCTGGTTCCAGTCCGGAACCGCCTATGACACGCTGCACGCGGCGGGCATGGTCGGCTGTTCGGTCTGCGGCAGCACGGATGTGACCAAGGCGATGATGGCGCCCCGCGTCAGCACCACCGACAAGGTCGAGACAGCGCCCGCTCGGCCCAAGCTGACCGAACCCGCTAATCCGGCGGAACAGGCGCTGGCCGAACTCAAGAAATTCGTCGAGAAGAATTCGGACTATGTCGGCACCAGATTCGCCGACGAGGCCCGCGCGATCCATTCCGGCGATGCGCCGCAGCGCCCGATCTGGGGGGAAACCCGCGGCGACGAGGCGAAAAAGCTGATCGACGACGGCGTGCCCATCGCGCCCCTGCCCTTTACCCCCACGCGAAAGTCGAACTGATGACCATCCTGATCACCGGCGCCAATCGCGGCATCGGCGCCGCCCTTTTGTCAGCGGCCCAAGACCGGGGCGACACCGCGCTTGGCACCAGCCGCAGCGCCGATCACGGCACGCTCCTGCCACTGGATGTGCGCGATCCTGCAAGTTGCGCCGCATTGGCGGACCGGCTGAACGACACGCCTCTCGACCTGCTGGTCTGCAATGCGGGTGTGTTTCTGGACCGGGGGATGGCGGCAGATGAGCTGACCGACCCGCAGCTTTGGGCTGACACGTTTGCTACAAATGTCACCGGGGTCTACCTGACGGTCATGGCATTCCTGCCACATCTGAAGCGCGCCAAGACGCCCAAGATTGCGATCATTTCGTCACAGATGGGGTCGAACACCCGCGCCAAGGGCCAAAGCTATATCTACCGGGCGTCGAAATCCGCAGCCCTGAACCTTGGCCGCAACCTGGCGATCGATCTGAAACCGCAGGGCATTCCTGTAGGCATCTACCACCCCGGCTGGGTCCGCACCGACATGGGAACCGATGCCGCCGATATCAGCACGGATCAGTCCGCGCGCGGCCTGCTGTCCCGCTTCGACGCGCTGTCGCTCGACACCACGGGCTGTTTCGAGATGTGGAACGGCGACGCGATGCCGTTGTGACGGTCGCCACCCCCGAGGATTTCCCCAAGGCCTTTGCCGACGCATGGCACAGCCGCGACGGTCATCGCATCGGCGCATTGTTTGCCGAGGATGCGGATTTCGTGAATGTCACCGGGCTATGGTGGCGCGACCGCGACGCGATCTCCAAGGCACATGATTACGCGCTCAAATCGTTCTTTGCCGACAGCACGCTGAAACCCGGTGTGACCCGCACGCGCATGCTTGGCCCGGATCATGCCAGCGTCCAGTGCCGGTTCACCCTGACCGGCCAGACAGCCCCCGATGGCAGCAACGCTGGCCCCCGACAGACCATCCTGTCATTCACCCTCCGCCGCACGCCCGAGGGCTGGCAGGCGGTCGCCGCGCAGAACACCGATGTGGTGCCCGGCAGGGAAACGCACCTGAACGCCGGAACCCTCACGGCTGTTGACTATCGGGACACGTAAACCAACCGCATGACGCAGCACTCTTGCGCGGCATCGCCACCCAACGTAAAGCACGCGCTGAGTCTGACCCGGGAGGCACATATGCCCGTTCTCGTGATGAAATTCGGCGGAACCTCCGTCGCCACGCTCGACCGCATCCGTCGTGCGGCCAAACGCGTCGGCGTCGAAGTGGCCAAGGGCTATGACGTGATCGTCATCGTGTCCGCCATGTCGGGCGAGACGAACAAGCTTGTGGGCTATGTCGAGGAAACCTCGCCGCTCTTCGATGCGCGCGAATACGATGCCGTCGTGTCCTCGGGCGAAAACGTGACCGCCGGCCTGATGGCGCTGACGCTCCAGGAAATGGATATTCCCGCCCGCAGCTGGCAGGGCTGGCAGGTGCCGGTCAAGACCACATCGGCGCATTCCTCGGCCCGGATCGAGGACATCCCAAGTGACAACATCAACCGCAAGTTCGGCGAAGGCATGAAGGTCGCCGTGGTCGCGGGCTTCCAGGGCGTCAGCCCCGAGGGCCGCATCACCACGCTGGGCCGGGGCGGGTCCGACACCACGGCCGTGGCCTTTGCCGCCGCCTTCAATGCCGAACGCTGCGATATCTACACCGATGTGGACGGCGTCTACACCACCGACCCCCGCATCTGCGACAAAGCCCGCAAGCTGGACCGGATCGCCTTCGAGGAAATGCTGGAATTGGCATCTCTTGGCGCAAAAGTGCTGCAAACCCGGTCGGTCGAACTGGCAATGCGCTACAAGGTGAAACTGCGGGTGCTGAGCAGTTTCGAGGAACAATCGGACGACGCAGGAACATTGGTCTGCGCCGAGGAGGACATCATGGAAAGCAATGTTGTAGCAGGCGTGGCCTATTCCCGCGACGAGGCCAAGATGACCCTCGTTTCCGTCGCAGACCGTCCCGGCATCGCGGCGGCGATCTTCACCCCGCTGTCCGAAGCGGGTGTGAATGTCGACATGATCGTGCAGAACATCTCGGACGAGGGACGCACGGACATGACCTTTTCCTGCCCCACCGATCAGGTGCGGCGCGCGGAAAAGGCGATGGTCGACGCCAAGGCCCGCGGCGACATCAACTTTCACGACATCGTGGCCGATACCGACGTGGCCAAGGTGTCCGTCGTCGGCATCGGCATGCGCAGCCACACCGGTGTTGCCGCCAAGATGTTCCGCGTGCTCGCCAAAGAGGGGATCAACATCCGGGTGATCACAACCTCCGAGATAAAGATTTCCGTTCTGATCGACCGGAAATACATGGAACTTGCCGTGCAGGCGCTGCATGATGCGTTTGAATTGGAAAAGGCCTCCTGATCACGTGACTCGCGCTGTCACGCAGGGCGGCATTCGAGGGGCAGAACATGGTTGAGCGCGCGGAAAGCGAAAGCCGCAAGCTGCTGGGGCGGCTGCGCGACACGATGGCCAGCCAGGCCGCAGGACAGGAACGGCTGGATCAGATCACACATCTGACCGCCGATTCCATGGGCACCGAAGTGTGCTCCATCTACCTCTTCCGCGACGACGAAACGCTCGAGCTTTGCGCGACGCAGGGCCTCAACCCCGAATCCGTGCACCAGACCCGGATGAAACTGGGCGAAGGGCTTGTCGGCCGCGTCGCCCGCACCGGCAAGGTGATCAACGCCGCCGATGCACCCTCGGCCAAGGGCTTCCGCTACATGCCGGAAACCGGCGAAGAGATTTATTCCAGCTTTCTCGGCGTCCCGATCCAGCGGCTGGGCGAAAAGCTGGGCGTGCTGGTGGTCCAGTCCAAGGAAGCCCGCGAATTCAGCGCTGATGAAATCTATGCGCTCGAAGTTGTGGCGATGGTTCTGGCCGAAATGGCCGAACTCGGGGCCTTTGTCGGCGAAGGCGCAGCCCTGCAAGCGCGCCACACGCAGCCGGTTCTGATCCGGGGTGTCACCGCGCAGGAGGGCACTGCCGAAGGCTATATCTGGCTGCACGAGCCCCGTGTGGTCGTCACGAACCTTGTCGGCGACGATCCCGCCAAGGAACACGCCCGTCTCACCGAGGCCGTGGAAAACCTGCGCGTCAGCGTCGATCAGCTGATGGCGGTCGCATCCGGCGATTCCGAACAGGTGCAGGTGCTCGAAGCCTATCGCATGTTCGCCAACTCCAAGGGCTGGCTGCGCCGGATGGAAGAAAACATCGACCGCGGGCTGAGCGCCGAAGCCGCTGTCGAAAAAGAACAATCTGACGTGCGCGCCCGCATGTTGCAGGCCACCGACGCATATTTGCGCGAACGGTTGCAGGATCTCGACGACCTGTCGAACCGCTTGCTCCGCATCCTGACCGGACAGGGCAACCAGACCGGCGCAGAGTTGCCCGAGAATCCGATCCTTGTCGCGCGCAATATCGGCCCGGGCGAACTGCTGGAATACGGTCGGCAATTGCGCGGCATCATCCTCGAAGAAGGGTCCGTCGGCAGTCACGCCGCCATCGTCGCGCGCGCGCTGGCCATTCCGCTGGTGATCAACGCCAAGCGCATCCAGAACGAGGCGCTGAACGGCGATCACGTCATGGTCGACGGCGATCAGGGTGTCGTGCACCTGCGCCCCGACGACACCGTGGTCAACGCATTCCGCGACAAGATGGCGATGCAGGCCAAGGCGCTGGAACGCTACGCCTCGATCCGCGACAAGGACGCGGTCACGCTCTGCGGCAAGACGATCCGCCTTGACATGAACGCAGGTCTGATGGCCGATCTGCCGTCTCTGTCGAACTCGGGGGCTGCGGGGGTTGGCCTCTTCCGCACCGAACTTCAATTCCTCGTCCGCAGCCAGATGCCCAAGCGCACCGAGCTTGCCGCGCTCTATGCCCGCGTGCTGGACGCCGCAAAGGGCAAACGCGTGGTCTTCCGCACGCTCGACATCGGGTCGGACAAGGTGCTGCCCTACATGAAGGCGCAGGACGAACCGAACCCCGCGCTTGGCTGGCGCGCGATCCGCGTCGGGCTCGACAAGCCCGGTGTGATGCGGATGCAGCTACAGGCGCTCCTGCGCGCCGCGAATGGCCGCCCGCTGTCGATCATGTTTCCCTTCGTTGCGCAGTACGAGGAATACAGCGCCGCCCGCGCCGAGGTCGACAAGGCCATCGCCCGCGAGAAAAAGCTGGGGCACATTCTGCCTGAAAAGCTTGAAATCGGCGCTATGCTGGAAACCCCGTCGCTCGCATTTGCCTGCAAGAAGTTCTACGAGGAGGTCGAATTCCTGTCGATCGGCGGCAATGACCTCAAGCAGTTCTTCTTTGCCGCCGACCGCGAAAACGAACGCGTCCGCCGCCGCTACGACACGCTGAACGTCAGCTTCCTGAGCTTTCTCGAAGACATCGTGCACCGCTGCGCCAGCACGGGCACGCCCCTGTCCTTCTGCGGCGAAGACGCCGGCCGCCCGGTCGAGGCGCTGTGCCTTGCCGCCATCGGGTTGCATTCGCTGTCGATGCGCCCCGCCTCCGTCGGCCCGGTCAAGCACCTGCTGCTGCGCTGCAACCTCGACGATGTGCGCAAGGTGATCCACGATGCACGGGATGCGGGCGAACAGAGCGTGCGTCCGGCAGTGATGGAGTACCTGAGGGGGTTGAGTTGAGATTTGAACGGGGTTGTGGAGAATGACGGTGATGCGGTCTTTACGGCCGTTCGGCGCAGAACTTCCATAGTCGGCTTTGTTTCTGCGCTATAGTTGCCTCGGCGGCACCAGTGAGAAGGCAGGAATATAGCATGACCCAGTCTCTTGATCGGCTCGTGGAGAGACAAATCCAGAAAGCCCTCGCAGAGGGCAAGTTACGCGGCCTTGAAGGCGAGGGGAAACCGCTGCCCGACCGCTCGGGCGAGGCGTTTACCGACATGGCGACAGCAGTGGCGGTCCGCATAATGGCCGAAGCAGGCACATTGCCCGAGGAATTCAAGATCAAGAAGCTGCTGGAGGCAGCGAAGCAAAGCTACAGGGAAGCAGAGGGCAATGACGCCAAACGCGTTGCAATGGCCCTGATCGCAGACCTTCAGCAACGCTACAACATAGCCGTAGAGGCAAGACGGCGGTTCATGGGAAGTTAGCCGGAAACGGCCACCCGTCTGCTGCGCAGCATCTGACGAAATGGACCCGAAGCCGACATTACCCGCCAAGGAAATGTCCCACACCACACCCCAACAGCACGCCCCAGCCATTCTGGCTGACCAAGCCGGGTTTTCCGACCCGCGTGCTGTTGAAATGTGTGCGGGCGAACGGGTGCGCAATGGTCCGGTGCCGGATCATGATTGGCCCAAAACGCCCCGTCCGCTCATGCCCCCGAACTTCATCCGGGAACAAAGCAAGAATCCGCCATTAACGTTAAGATAGAGTGAACCGCTCCGGCGATTTACGCCAAATTCAGACAGTTTTCACTGCGCGGCGCAATTGTTCGACCAGAAGCGTCTCGGAGGTGCCGCTGTCGATCGCCAGCCGCCGCAACCCGAAATGCACATGCGCCATTTCCTGATAATAGCTGGTATAGGCGTAATTCGTCGCCGCGCCCGCTGCAGCCCCCAAGATCGGCACGGTCTGCGCGGCCAGCTTTTGGCCCAGCACCGTCGCCAGCTTTGGGGCAACCGATTTCAGGATGCCATGCACCGCCGCCCCGTTCAGCGTCACCCGAGTCGTCAGGAACGCCATGTTGGCCCCGTCATCATCTGCCAATGGCCCGGCGCTGGCAAAGACCATCAGACAGTCGGACAGCACATCGGGGTCGTTCGGGTCAAAGCCGTATTCCGCCGCGATCCCCTGAATGGCCCGCAACAGAACCGCGGTCGTCACCGGCAATTCCGCAAGGGCCGTCGGCAACCCGCCTGCCCCGCCAACCGCGCCCATCGCAGTCGTCATTGCGGTGTTGAGCCAGCCCTTCTGGTCCGGCACCACGCCGCGCGATTGGCGCGCAGCCTGCAAGGCCACCCGCAATGCCCGCTCGGTTGCGTCTTCCAGCCCTCGCTTCACGGGGTCGGGCAACCGCTCCAGAAGGTTCTCCGCCCGGCCCCCGATCATGTTGAGCACTTGCAAGCCCACACCTCCGGCAGCCTTGTGGCGTCGGGCAAGAGTGGCGATGGCGGTCTGGGTGTCGAGGGTCACGAGATGGGTTCCGGTCATAACGTACAATTGGGGATGTTTGCCGTACGGTTCAAGCGTACCGTTCCACTCGCCCGGTCACACCGTCCCACGCAGCCGGCGCAAGCTCCAGTCCCAGAACACGGTCCGGGTTGGTCGGCGGCGGCATCTCGACCCCGTCCAGCTTGTAAAAGCCGAACCGCTGGTAATAGGGCGCATCCCCCACCAGCAGCACCCGCGCCCAGCCTTCGACCGTTGCCTGGTCCAGACTGTCGCGGATCAGCGCACCGCCCAGACCCTCGCCCTGCGCCGTCGGGTGAACCGCAACCGGACCAAGCAGCAAGACCCTTTGATCCGAAATCCTGACGGGCCAATAGCGGATCGCGCCGCCCAGCATGCCCTGCTCGTCCCGCGCCACCCGGCTCAGGCTTGCCACAGGTGGTACCCCGTCGCGCAAACGGTAGGACGACAGCGCCTCGCGACCCGGTGCGAAACACAGGTCATAGAGGGCTTCGACCTCCCACCAATCCTCTCTGGTTTCCGCGCTCAGGGTGAACATGACACCGCTCTTCGTTGACGCGTGCACACCCCCGTGCATTCCGCTGCGAAACGGCCTATCACGCAGGAAAACATTCGGCAAACAGGGAGCTGCCCCAGATGTTCTACCGCCCCGAAGACGGCCACGGCCTGCCCCACAACCCGTTCAACGCCATCGTGACCCCCCGCCCCATCGGCTGGATCTCGACGCGCGGCAGCGACGGTCAGGACAATCTCGCGCCCTACTCGTTCTTCAACGCCGTGGCCTATGTGCCGCCGCAGGTGATGTTCGCCTCCACCTCCGCCAAGCCGGATCGCGGCGACACCAAGGACAGCGTGGCGCAGATTCGCGATAGCGGCGTCTTTGCCGTCAACATCGTCGAATACGCGATGCGCGATGCGATGAACCTGACCTCGGGCGCGTGGGACCGCGACGTGGACGAGTTTGCCCATGCAGGCATCGACAAGGCCGAATGCGACACGATCAACTGCCCCCGCGTGGCAGAGGCTCCGGCGACGCTGGAATGCAAGGTGACGCAGATCGTGCAATTGCCCGGCGAGGCGAATTTCGCGGTCTTCGGCGAAGTCACCGGCGTGCACATGCGCGACGATTGCATCAAGGATGGCGAATTCGACGTGCTGAGCTTCAACCCGCTCACCCGCATGGGCTACCGCGACTATTCGGTGATCCGCGACAAGTTCAGCCTTAACCGTCCCGGCGAATAGGTCACGTCTTGCACCCTATTGTTTCGCGCGCGAAACATTGGGTCCGATACGGTCCTTTAACAAAAGGTGAACGCATCATGCCCGTCAAACGTCTGCTCACAGAATTCGGCATGGGCTCGTCCCTGCGCCGTCAGGATTACACCGAAGCGGCGTCGCGCGCGGTCAAGGACGCGCTGTGGCACAACTCGATCAACCTTGCGGAACTCTACGGCAAGGACAAGTCCGACATGATGATCACCGTCGAAGTGGGCGTACAAGACCCAGACGCGGTCGATACCAACGCCCTCGCGGCGATCTTTCCTTACGGCCAGATCACCGTCACCGCGCGCAAAGGTGGGCTGGACGTGCCGCGTGCTGACGGTGGCAAGCCGACCGTGATCGCCAATGTCGCCATCTCCGTGGCGCTGGATCTGGAGGGCGCGGCATGAGCGATCAACGCTTCATCATCGAAATGGGCATGGGCAATGACCAATACGGCATGGACTACACCAAGGCCGCCGCCCGCGCGATCGAGGACGCGATCCGCCATTCCTCGATCCCGCTCTTCGACGCCACCGGCCTGCCGCATGACCAGATGCGCGTGCAGGTGACCGTGGGCGTGGCGGAACCCGACAAGGTGGATTGCGCCCGGCTTGCCAACAACCTGCCGCGGGGACGCGCGACTGTCACGGCGGTCGAGGGCGGGCTGAATGTCACCAATCCCGACAGCGGGTCGACGCTGGTGATCGCCACGGCAGCAGTCGAGGCCTTTTTGCCGCGTCAGGGCTGACACCGCTTGCAGGACCCGAGGCAGGCTGCAACTCTTGCGGCGGAACAGGTGACGGAGGCGCATATGGCAAGCCGCAAACTGGGCGTGATCGGCGGATCGGGGCTTTATGCCGTGGACGGGCTGGAAAACGCAGACTGGCAAAGCGTGGAAACACCATGGGGCGCGCCCTCGGACCAGCTCTATTGCGGCACGCTGGACGGGCTCGAGATCGTGTTCCTGCCCCGCCACGGGCGCGGCCATGTGCACAGCCCCTCCGACGTGCCCTACCGCGCCAATATCGACGCGCTGAAACGGCTGGGCGTCACCGATGTGATCAGCGTCAGCGCCTGCGGGTCGTTCCGCGAAGAGATGGCACCGGGCGATTTCGTCATCGTGGACCAGTTCATCGACCGCACCTTTGCCCGCGCCAAAAGCTTTTTCGGCACCGGCTGCGTCGCGCATGTGTCGGTGGCGCATCCGGTCTGCGAGATCCTCGGCAAAAGCTGCGCCGAGGCCGCACGACAGGCTGGCGTCACGGTGCATGAGGGGGGCACCTATCTGGCGATGGAAGGGCCGCAGTTCTCCACTCTGGCGGAGTCCAACCTCTACCGCGACCAATGGGGCTGTTCTGTAATCGGCATGACCAACATGCCCGAGGCCAAACTCGTCCGCGAGGCCGAGCTTTGTTATGCCAGCGTGGCCATGGTCACCGATTATGACTGCTGGCACCCCGGTCATGACGCGGTCGAGGTGACCGACATCATCCGCGTGCTGACTGGCAATGCCGACGCCGCGCGCCGGATGATCAAGGCCCTGCCCGCGCTGTTGGGCACCGACAGGTCTGCTTGTCCCCAAGGCTGCGACACCGCGCTGGAACACGCGCTGATCACCGCGCCCGAGGCCCGCGACCCGGAGATGATCAAAAAGCTGGACGCGGTTGCGGGTCGCGTGCTTTCTGGGCGCACATGATCCAAGGCTGAACCGATATGAGCATCGACCTCTGGCTGACCTTCGTCGCCGCCTCCACCGCGCTTTTGCTGATCCCCGGGCCGACGGTTCTTCTGGTGCTGTCCTATGCGCTGAGCCAGGGCAAGCGCGTGGCCATCGCCTCGGCCAGCGGTGTGGCCCTGGGGGATTTCATCGCCATGAGCCTGTCGCTTGCAGGGCTGGGCGCATTGGTTCTGGCCTCGGCGACGCTCTTCACCGTGCTGAAATGGATGGGTGCCATCTACCTTGTGTATCTCGGCATCAAGCTTCTGTGCTCTGCCCCCGGTGCTGCCCTTCCGGTGACGGACCACAGTGTCAAAGCGCGGTCGGTCTTTGCCCATGCCGCCCTCGTGACGGCGCTGAACCCAAAATCCATCGCTTTCTTCATCGCCTTCGTGCCGCAGTTCATCATCACCGACGCCCCGCTGCTGCCGCAATTCGTCACCCTGATCGCCACCTTCGTTGCGCTGGCCGCGCTCAACGCATTTGCCTATGCGCTGGCCGCAGACCGGCTGAGAGGCTGGATCGGCCGCGAGAGCGTCATCATCTGGCTCACCCGCGCGGGCGGGGCCACCCTCGTCGCCATGGGCGCCCTCACCGCGATGGCCCGTCGCACCAACTGAGACCGACATGACCCCAAGCACCAAGACCGTCAAAGACTACATCCGCACCATCGTCGACTTCCCGCATGAAGGGATCATGTTCCGCGATGTCACCACGCTCTTCGCCGATGCGCGCGGCTTCCGCATGGCCATCGACCAGTTGCTGCACCCCTATGCGGGTGTGCGGTTCGACAAGGTCGTGGGACTGGAGGCGCGGGGCTTCATCCTTGGCGGCGCGATTGCGCACCAGCTTTCGGTCGGATTTGTACCGGTGCGCAAGAAGGGCAAGCTGCCCGGCGCGGTGATTTCGGAGGACTACACGCTCGAATATGGCGAGGCGGTGGTCGAGATCCATGACGACGCGATCCAGCCGGGCGAGAAGATCCTGCTGGTGGACGACCTGTTGGCCACGGGCGGCACGGCGGAGGCGGGTCTGAAACTGATCGAACGGCTGGGCGGCGAAGTGATCGGCTGCGCCTTCATCATCGACCTGCCCGATCTGGGCGGGCGCAAGCGGCTCGAGGCGATGGGCATGGATGTGCATGCGCTCTGCGCCTTCGAGGGTGCCTAGCTTCTTCTTTTTCCAAATATGCTGGGGGTTTGGGGGGTGAAACCCCCAAGACGGCACCGACCACGCGACCCGCTTGGGCAAGAGATGCATTCCTTCACAGGAATGCATCCGAATTTTCGAAAATTCGGCCCCGCCTCAGACGATGGTCGCTTCGGTTGCGGCACGCAGTTCGTCCTCGGTGACACCCTCTGCGGTCTCGACGATCTTCAGACCCCCCTCGACCACGTCCAGCACACCGAGATTGGTGATGATCCGGTCCACAACGCCAGCACCGGTCAGCGGCAGGGTGCATTCCTTGAGCAGCTTGCTCTCACCGTGCTTGTTGGTGTGGTCCATCACGACGATCACGCGGCCCACGCCCGCGACCAGGTCCATCGCGCCGCCCATGCCTTTGACAAGCTTGCCGGGGATCATCCAGTTCGCCAGATCGCCCTTCTCGTCAACTTCCATCGCACCGAGAATGGCCATGGCGATCTTGCCGCCGCGGATCATGCCAAAGGAGGTGGCGCTGTCGAAGTAGCTGGTATGGGGCAGTTCGGTGATCGTCTGCTTTCCGGCATTGATCAGGTCGGGATCTTCCTCGCCCTCATAGGGGAACGGGCCCATGCCCAGCATCCCGTTTTCCGACTGGAGCGTCACCGAAACGCCATCGGGAATGTAGTTCGACACCAGTGTCGGTATGCCGATGCCAAGGTTGACATACATGCCGTCCTTGAGTTCCTGCCCCGCGCGTGCGGCCATCTGGTTGCGGTCCCATGCCATAATCGTCTTCCCCTCGTTTGTCGTACAGGCCGCGTGCTGCGGCGCTATCCCTTGAAATCCGTAAAACCGACCGGCACGTCGATCATGATCACCGTTCCGGCCGCGCCGCGCACCACGTTGAGCGTGGCATCCAGACCGTCGAGCAGCGTCTCCACAAGACGGCCCCCGACCGACTCGCCGGACGGAAAATTGCGTTTGCGCGGGATGCCCACGCCATCATCCGAAATCGTCATCCGCAACCCGCCCGCAGCCAGCCGGTTGACCCGCAATTCGAGATAGCCCTGATCCAGCCCGTCAAACGCGTGCTGAAACGCGTTCGACACGAGTTCGAACGTGATCAGCGCCACCCGGATGGCGGTGTCGAGATTGACCTCAAGCGGTTCGACCAGCGACACGAAGCGCACGCCGGGGCGGCCTTCGTTATGCGCGATCGTGTGCGAAATGCGCGACAGCAACGATCCGAGGTCGATGCCGTCACGGTTCCATTGTGCATCGGCCAGCTTCATCTCTTCATAGACGAACTGCAGGCATTCCAGCCGCCGGGGCAGCACGTCGAGCATGCGCAGACGGCGCTTCATCGCCTCGTCCGAGATCGGCGCGGTGCCATCGGTTTCGCCCACCAGCGAGGTGACGATCAGCCCAAGATCCTGCCCGACCCGCGAACAGACCAAATCCAGATGTTGGCGCGTCGCGTCGGAGGAGCGGTCCTTTTCGTCGTCGCGCAGTTCCTTCTGGATGCCGAGGAAATAGACCGGCTTGCCCGTGCCGTCGATGATCGGTGAAATCAGCAGACGGTTCATGAACGCCTCACCGGTCGCACGGTAATTGAGGATATCGACGCTGACGTCCTCACCTGCCTCGATGCCGCTGCGGATCATCTGGATCGCGTTCGGGTCGGTCTCTGGCCCCTGCAGGAACCGGCAATTGCGACCGATCACGCGGGACCGCTGATAGCCCGTGGTCCGTTCGAACGCGTCGTTGATGTAGACGATCGGGTTGTCATCCGAATTCGGGTTGGTGATCACCATGGCGACGCTCAGCCGGGAAAACCCGGCAAAGGCCTGGCTATCGTCCATCACGGAAGTAAATTTCGGTTTCTCGATCGTGCGTTCCACGGCGTTTCGGCTCGTTCCCTGTCCCAGGTCCCGTCTCAGGCTGCGGGCCTTGGGCGCGTGGTCCGCTGTTCGATGCGCTTTTCATGCTCGCCCTGAATGATCCGGTGCACGTAGATGCCCGGCAGATGGATGTGGTCGGGATCAAGCTCGCCAGGTTTTACGATCTCCTCGACTTCCATGATGCAGATCTTGCCGCACATTGCGGCGGGCGGGTTGAAGTTGCGCCCGGTCTTGCGGAAGATCGCGTTGCCGGTGGTGTCGGCCTTCCATGCCTTGACGATGGAGAGATCGGCAAAGATGCCCTCTTCCATGATATAGGTCTGGCCGTTGAAATCCTTGTGATCCTTGCCCTCGGCGATCACGGTGCCCACGCCCGTCTTGGTGTAAAACCCCGGAATGCCCGCGCCACCGGCGCGCATCCGCTCGGCCAGCGTGCCCTGTGGGTTGAATTCCAGCTCGAGCTCGCCCGAGAGATACTGCCGCATGAATTCGGCATTTTCACCCACATAGGAGCTGATCATTTTCTTGACCTGCCGGGTCTGCAGCAGGATGCCGATGCCGAAATCGTCCACGCCCGCGTTGTTGGAGGCGAAGGTCAGATCCTTGACGCCGCTGTCGCGGATCGCGGCCAGAAGCAGTTCGGGAATGCCGCTTAGTCCAAAGCCGCCAGCAGCGATCAGCATGCCGTCCTTGATCACGCCCTCAAGCGCTTCGGTTGCCGAACCATAGACCTTCTGCATCGCGATATTCCCCCGTGTTCAACGCTGCGCTGTTTTGGCCCGTCCCAGCCCCCGAGTCAACGCCGCGCAATGGCCTCAAAGCCTGTGTCACCTGCGCGCATCCCGGGCTGCCGCTACCGGGCTGAGGCGGCCTTTTCCGTGCGCCCCACAGACCATTGCCGCAACGTCCCGGAATCAGGATTTCTTGGTCGCTGTTTTCTTCTTCGCTGCGGGCTTCTTGGCCGCCGGTTTCTTGGCCGGGGCCTTTTTCTTCGCACCTTTCTTGGTCGATTTCTCGGCGATCAGGGCCAGCGCCATGTCCATCGTGACGGCGTCAGGCTCGACGTCCTTGGGCAGGGTCGCATTGACCTTTTCCCACTTCACGTAAGGCCCGTAGCGCCCTTCCATGACGGAGATCGCGCCACCGTCCTGCGGATGATCACCCAGTTCCTTGAGCGGTTTCGCAGCGTTCCCGCGCCCACGCCCCGGGTTGGCGCGCTTTTCGGCAAGCAGCTCCACGGCGCGGTTCATCCCGATCTCGAAAACGTCAGTAAAGTCCTTGAGGTTGACATAGACCGGTTTGGCCTCGTCGGGCAGCTGGTGCATGATGAAGGGCCCGAAGCGACCGAGGTTCGACTTCACGTCGCCACCTTCGGGGTGCATGCCGACCACACGCGGCAGGGTCAGCAGCGTGATCGCCTTTTCCAGCGTCACGTCATCGGGTGACCACCCCGGCAGGTAATCGCCCTTGGCCTTGGGCAGGCTGGCACGCGGCGGTTTCTTGTTCTCGGGCGTCGGTTCGCCGCGCTGCACGTAGGGACCAAACCGACCGGACTTGAGCCAGATTTCATCGCCTTGATCCTCGCCCAAGACGCGTTCGTCACCTTCGGCACCCTCGCCCGCGATGGGGCGGGTATAGGTGCATTCGGGGTAATTGCCGCAGCCGACAAAGCCGCCGGTGCGCGAGGTCTTGAGGTGCAACTGACCCTGCCCGCATTTCGGGCAGACACGCGGATCGCTGCCATCCTCGCGCGGCGGATAAAGCTGCGGTGCCAGCGCTTCGTCCAGCACATCGAGCACTTCGGTGATGCGCAGATCGGATGTTTCCGAAATCGCCGCCGAGAAATCGCGCCAGAATTTGGCCAGCAATTCCTTGTAATCGCCCTCTCCGGCGCTGACATGATCAAGTTCGTCCTCGAGCGCTGCGGTGAAATCATATTCCACGTAGCGCTTGAAGAAATTGAGCAGGAAGATGGTGACGATCCGGCCTTTATCCTCTGGAATCAGACGGTTCTGTTCCTTGCGGACATATTCGCGGTCCTGGATCGTAGTGATGATGCTGGCATAGGTCGACGGTCGGCCGATGCCCAGCTCTTCCATCTTCTTGACCAGCGTCGCCTCGGTGTAGCGCGGCGGCGGCTGGGTGAAATGCTGATCGGGCGTGATTGACTTCTTCTGGGCTTTCTCACCCTCCGCAATCTGCGGCAGGCGAGCATCATCGTCATCGCCACCGGCATCGTCGCGGCCTTCTTCGTACACGCGCAGAAAGCCATCGAACAGAACAACCTGACCGTTGGCGCGCAGCACGACCTGCCCATCGGCGCTGCCCACATCGACCGTGGTGCGTTCCAGCCGCGCCGATTCCATCTGGCAGGCCAGCGTGCGTTTCCAAATCAGGTCATAGAGCTTGCGCTGGTCGGCATCGCTGATCTTGAGGCTTTGGGCATCCTTGGCCATGTCGGTCGGGCGGATACATTCATGCGCTTCCTGCGCGTTCTTGGCCTTGTTCTTGTAGATCCGGGGGCTATTCGGGACGTAATCGTCGCCGTACCGGTCCTTGATCGCGGCGCGGGCCTCCTGCACAGCTTCGGGGGCCATGTCGATGCCGTCGGTCCGCATGTAGGTGATGTGCCCGGCCTCATAAAGCCGCTGCGCCGCGTTCATCGTCTGGCGCGCGCCCATGCCGAACTTGCGGCTGGCCTCCTGTTGCAGCGTCGAGGTCATGAAGGGTGCGGAGGGGTTGCGCGAGGCGGGTTTCGCCTCGACCGATTGAACGGTCAGATCGCGGCTGGTGATCGCCTGAACAGCGAGTTCAGCGTGCGTTCCATTCTCAAGATCGTAGCGATCCAGCTTCTTGCCCGCCAGAACCGTAAGCCGCGCCTCGTATTCCTGACCGCGCGGCGTCGAGAGCAGCGCCTTGACCGACCAGTATTCCCGAGCGCGGAAGGCCTCGATCTCCATTTCGCGTTCGACGATCAGCCGCAGGCAGACCGATTGGACCCGTCCCGCGGACCGCGCACCGGGCAGCTTGCGCCAGAGCACCGGCGACAGGTTGAAGCCGACAAGGTAGTCCAGCGCGCGGCGCGCCAGGTACGCTTCGACCAAGGGCGCGTCGATGTCACGGGGATTGGCCATCGCTTCGGTCACCGCGGCCTTGGTGATGGCGTTGAAGGTCACGCGCTTGACGTCGGTGCTGGCCTTGATCGAGCGGCGCTTGGTCAGCGCCTCTTTCAGGTGCCACGAGATCGCTTCGCCCTCGCGGTCAGGGTCGGTTGCGAGGATCAGCGCATCGTCGGTTTTGAGCGCCTCGGCAATCGCCGCGACATGTTTGCGCGAGTCGGCCGCGATCTCCCATTTCATGTCGAAATCATTGTCGGTGTCGACCGATCCGTCTTTCGGCGGCAGGTCGCGCACATGGCCGTAAGATGCCAGAACGGTGTAGTTGGACCCCAGATACTTGTTGATCGTTTTGGCTTTTGCCGGGGATTCGACAACGACAACTGGCATATAAAACAGACCTTTCTGACCGCTCCAAGACTATCTTGGGTGTATCGCATATGGCGGCGTCACAGGTGGGGTGCAAGCGGGAATTGTCAATCGGACATACCATGCACCCCGGTCTGCACAGGGTGCGGCGGGCTGTCGGAGAGGGTCGATAGGGGCGTGCTTTTCCATGTTTGGAAAAGCTCAAAAATTCAGAATTTTTGATCGCGCCTGTCAGCTGACGCGCGAAATGAGCCCGCCGGGTTGCCGGTTGATGCGGCCTTCAAGCTCCAGATCGGTGAGTGCCGGAGACACGATCCGCGAGGGCGCGCCCAGGTCGCGGATTAACTGATCCTCGCCCATCGGAGAGGGGCCGAGCCGGTCGAGAATGCTCTGGTGCAGCTTGGCGATGTCGGCCAATGGCCTGTCACCGGTCGGCTCTGCCAGTGGCAGTTCGGGGCTGGGCACATCCGAGGATTCCGCCAGCGGAGCCAGCGCCTCGATCACGTCTTCGGCATGACGCACCAGCCGCGCGCCGTCGCGAAGCAGCATGTTGCAGCCGCTGGCGCGGGCATCGAACGGGTGACCGGGGACCGCCATCACGTCACGCCCCTGATCCAGCGCGGTGCGTGCGGTGATCAGCGATCCTGACCGCGCCGCAGCTTCGACCACGACGACGGCACGGGACAGGCCAGATATGATGCGGTTGCGAGCCGGGAAGTGACGCGCCTGCGGTTGCAGGCCCATCGGTTGTTCGCTGATGCGCGCGCCGCCCTTGGCGACGATATCCTCGGCCAGCCGCGCGTTTTCCGCAGGGTAAAGCACATCCGCGCCGCCCCCCAGAACCGTGATCGTCCCGGTATCGAGTGCCGCGAGATGCGCCGCCGTGTCGATGCCGCGGGCCATGCCCGAGGTGACAATAAAGCCCGCCTGCCCCAGACCGGTCGCCAAGGCCCGTGCCATGCGCCCGCCCAGCGACGAGGCATTGCGCGCGCCGACCAGCGCGATCTGCGGTTTCGTCAGAATGTCGGTGCTGCCGATGACCCAAAGCATCGGTGGCGCGTCGTCCAGATCGGCAAGGCCCGAAGGATAGGACGCTTCCCCCCTGCAGATCATCCGGGCACCAGCCGCTTGGGCCGCTTTCAGTTCGGCTTGAACCACGCCTTCGGGACAAATCTCGTAATTGTCGACACCGGCGGCGCGGGCAATTTCGGGAAGATGGTGCAACGCCGCTGCAGCGGTGCCGTGGTCGCGCAACAGGCGGTAGAAGGTGCTGATCCCCACCCGACGCGAGCGCAAGAGACGAAGCCAGTCAAACCTTTGGTCTTCCGTGGTGGGTGGGAGTAGGGGGTGAGTGGAAGAGGTGTGTTCCAAGGTCATCCTGTCTCCGTCGCTTGCAGAAACAGGGATAGTCGGTCAGTGGTTAACCAGTGGTGAACGCTGTCGGGCGGCAGGCAATAAAACTGCCCACTGCCCCACAAGCCCTTGTATTAAAGGCAATCTTTTTCAGGTCTGCGCACCGCCGACGGTCAATCCGCCGATCATCACCGTGGGCTGTCCGACACCCACGGGCACCCATTGCCCCTGCTTGCCGCAATTGCCCATGCCGGGGTCAAGTGACATGTCGTTGCCCAGCGCGCGAATCTGTTGCAGCGCCGTGGCCCCATCTCCGATCAGGGTCGCGCCTTTGACCGGTGCGCCGACCTTGCCGTTCTTCACGCGGTACGCCTCGGTGCAGGAGAAGACGAATTTGCCGTTGGTGATGTCCACCTGCCCGCCGCCGAATCCCACGGCCCATATGCCGTCCTTGAGGTCAGCAACGATGTCACCCGGCGCAACATCGCCGCCCAGCATGTAAGTGTTGGTCATGCGCGGCATCGGGATATGGGCATAGCTCTCGCGGCGTCCGTTGCCGGTGGGGGCCACCCCCATCAGCCGCGCGTTCTGGCGGTCCTGCATGAAGCCCACTAGCTTGCCGTCCTCGATCAGCACATTCTTGGCAGAGGGCGTGCCTTCGTCGTCCACGGTGATCGATCCGCGCCGGTCGGGGATGGTGCCATCGTCCAACACGGTCACGCCGCGGGCCGCAACCTGTTGCCCCATCAGACCGGCAAAAGCCGAACTGCCCTTGCGGTTGAAATCCCCCTCAAGCCCGTGTCCCACCGCCTCGTGCAGCAGGATACCGGGCCAGCCCGGCCCGAGCACGATGTCCATCACCCCGGCAGGTGCAGCCACCGCATCGAGGTTTACGAGCGCGATACGCAGGGCCTCGCGGGCCTTGTCTTGCCAATCGGACGGGTCGAGCAGACCGTTCAGCAACACGCGCCCGCCGCCCCCGGCGGTGCCGGCTTCGCGGCGGCCGTCTTCCTCGACGATCACGCTCACGTTCACGCGGGTCATCGGGCGGGTGTCGGACACAAGCGTGCCTTCGGGGCGCAGGATCGCCACCTCCTGCAACGACGCGGCAATCGTGGCGCTCACCTGCACGACGCGGGGGTCCAGCGCCCGCGCATAGGCGTCGATCTCGCGCAGGGTGTCGACCTTGACCGGAAAGCTGTGCCCGGCAATCGGGTCGGCATCGGTGTAGAGCCTGGTATTGGTGCCCGCAGGCTTGTCGGCCAGCGTGCCGCCCCCCTCGCCCACCGCCAGTCGCGCTGTTTCGACGGCGCGCTTGATCGCCGATTCGGAGATGTCGGTGGAATGGGCATAGCCTGCGACCTCGCCACACACAGCGCGCAGCCCGAACCCCTCGGAGGCATCATAACTGGCGGTCTTGACCCGGCCATCGTCGAAGACCAGCACTTCGGACCGGCGACGTTCGAGGAACAATTCCCCGTCATCCGCCCCTGCCACAGCCTCTTTCAACAGGGCCAGCGCGCGGTCCTGATCAAGATGTGTGTCGAATGGTTGGAAAGACGTATCGGCCATGAAACCCCCAGGGTGAAAATTGATCCAGATCAAGAAAAGCGCGTTTTTGCCGCAAGCAAGCTTCTTTCACTGCTGTCCAGAATATGGTTTTAACCGCTCCCAAGACAACGGGAGCTTTGGACTGGCCTATGCCATCCTTGGGCTACCTTGCAACATGACCATATACGCAACCGATCAGGGTAAGACATGCAACTCAAATCTTTGCTCTTGGGTCTGGCCACCACCTTCGCCGCCGCGCCGACGTTTGCCCAGCAAACGCTCGAGACAATCGGCCGACCGGTGGACCGGGGTACAGGCTTTCAACCCGCAGCAACCGAACTGGCGCGCGACCTTCAGTGGCTCGATGGGATGATCAATATCATCATCTTCGCCATCGTTCTATTTGTCACCGCGCTGCTGGCCTACTGCATCGTGCGCTACAACCGGCGCTCGAACCCCAACCCCTCCAGCTTTACGCACAACACGCCGATCGAGATCGCGTGGACCGTCGGTCCGATCCTGATCCTGGTGTTCATCGGTGCATTTTCGCTGCCAGTGTTGTTCAAACAGCAGGAAATCCCCGAAGGCGACCTGACCATCAAGGTCACCGGGTACCAGTGGTACTGGGGCTATGAATATGTGGGCGAAGACCTCGCCTATGACGGCTACATGATCGGCTCGCCCTTCACCGGTGGCGACAATCGCATGAGCCCCGATGTCGAGGCACAGCTGATCGAAGCGGGTTACCAGAAAGAGGATTTCCTTCTGGCCACCGACACCGCCGTGATCGTGCCCGTGGGCAAGACCGTCGTGATGCAAGTGACGGGTGCTGACGTGATCCACTCCTGGACCATTCCGGCCTTTGGCGTGAAGCAGGACGCGATCCCCGGTCGTCTGGCCGAACTTTGGTTCACCGCAGAAAAGGAAGGCGTCTATTTCGGCCAGTGTTCTGAACTTTGCGGCCTTGCGCATGCCTACATGCCGATCACCGTCAAGGTCGTGAGCGAAGCCACATATGACGCGTGGCTCGAAGCCTCCAAGGCCGAGGGCGGGTACGTGGATGTCCGCACGCTTCTGACCAACTGAGCACACTTCGGCGCACGCGGGATCACTGCGTGCGCCTTACCGACAGGCCACCCTGACCCAACGCAGGCAAGACACACGTGACCGATACAAGCATCAACACCACGGTAAACAGCGCCGAGAACGACGCTCAGTTCAGCGATTTCTTCGCGCTTCTGAAACCGCGCGTGATGACGCTTGTCGTGTTCACGGCCTTTGTCGGCCTGCTGGCAGCTCCGACCCCGGTGCACCCGTTCATCGCCTTCTGCGCGATATTGTTCATTGCCATCGGCGGCGGCGCATCGGGCGCGCTGAACATGTGGTGGGACGCCGATATCGACGCCGTGATGAAGCGCACCCAGCGCCGCCCGATCCCTGCGGGCAAAGTGACCGGCGAAGAGGCGTTTGCCATCGGCATGGCGCTGTCGGCATTTTCGGTTGTCTTCCTTGGCCTTGCGACCAACTGGGTCGCGGCGGGGCTTCTGGCCTTCACCATCTTCTTTTACATCGTGATCTACACGATGTGGCTCAAGCGCTGGACACCGCAGAACATCGTCATCGGCGGTGCAGCGGGTGCCTTCCCTCCGATGATCGGCTGGGCGGCGGCAACCGGCGGCGTGAGCGTCGAATCCGTGCTGATGTTCTGCCTGACCTTCATGTGGACGCCGCCGCATTTCTGGGCGCTGGCGCTCTTCATGCGCAAGGATTACGACAATGCCGACGTGCCGATGCTGACCGTGACCCACGGTCGCCGCGCGACGCGCAATCACATTCTGGTCTACACGGTTCTGCTGGCGATCCTTGCCGTGGCGGCAGGCTTCACCTCGATCGGCGGGCCGGTCTACATAGCCACCTCCGTGGTGCTGAACGCGATGTTCCTGCACGGAGCGGTCCAGATCTGGCGCCGGGACGAGGATATGTCGGAAAAGGACAATTTCCTCGCTGAACGCAAGTTCTTCAAACTGTCGCTTCTCTATCTCTTCGCGCATTTCGGCGCGATTCTGATCGAAGCGGGTCTCGACAAATTCGGGGTATGGGCATGAGCCTGTCAAAACAACATGACCTTCACGAACGCCGGTTCGGCCGCAACGTGGGTGTCGGTCTGGTCCTCGCGGGCCTGATCGCCATCGTGTTCGGTCTCACGGTTGTAAAAGTTACGAATGAAGATTTCTCCACCCCTTCAACAGATACGGTGAACCAATGAAATCGCTTGATCCGAAGAAAAAAACTGCCCTTCAGGGCGTTGCCGTCGTTGTCTTCATGGGCGCGCTGGGGTGGGCCTCTGTGCCGCTTTATGACTGGTTCTGCCGGGTCACGGGCTTTGGTGGCACCACCAATGTCGCCGAGGCCGGTAGCGTGGAGATTGTGGATCGTACCATCAAGGTTCGGTTCGACGCCTCCAAGGAACGCGGCATGCCGTGGGAATTCAAGCCGATGCAGCTTGAGGTGGAATTGCGATTGGGCGAAGAAGGTCTGGCCTTCTACGAGGCATACAACCCGACCGATCGTCCCGTTGCGGGCACCGCAAGCTACAACGTCGCGCCCTATGGCGCTGGACTCTATTTTTCGAAGATCGCCTGCTTCTGCTTTGAAGAGCAGGTCTTGATGCCCGGTGAACGGGTGGAGATGCCGGTAAGCTTTTTCATCGATCCGGAAATTATGAACGACACTGACGCGAAATTCGCAAAACACATCACCCTGTCCTACACGTTCCACGAGATCGACCTGCCCGAAGAAACGCAGGCGATGCTCGATGTGGAAACAACCGACAGCGGTTCTTTGAACTAACGCCTAGCCACGAGGGACCAAAATGGCGCACGCAAAAGATCATGACTATCACATCCTGAACCCCTCCGTCTGGCCGTTCCTTGGCGCGGTTGCGGGCTTCGTGATGCTGTTCGGAGCCGTCCTGTGGATGCACGACAGCGGACCGTGGATGTTCCTTATCGGGCTTGTCGGCGTTCTGTACGTCATGTTCGGCTGGTGGGCCGATGTTGTGGCCGAAAGCCATGTGGGCGATCACACACCGGTGGTGCGGATCGGCCTGAAATACGGCTTCATCCTGTTCATCATGTCCGAAGTCATGTTCTTCGCCGCATGGTTCTGGAGCTTCTTCAAGCACGCGCTCTACCCGATGGGTCCGGACAGCCCTGCCATCGACGGTGTCTGGCCGCCGGTCGGGATCGAGACATTCGATCCGTGGCACCTGCCGCTGATCAATACGTTGATCCTGCTCTGCTCGGGTGCCGCTGCGACCTGGGCACACCATGCGCTGGTGCACGAGGACAACCGTGAAGACATGAAGTGGGGCCTGATCCTCGCGATTGCGCTTGGCGGTATTTTCACCGTGCTGCAGGTCTACGAATACACCCATGCGGGTTTCGGCTTTGCCGGCAATATCTACGGCGCCAACTTCTTCATGGCGACCGGCTTTCACGGTGCGCACGTCGTGATCGGGACGATCTTCCTGTTCGTCTGCCTGCTGCGCCTGATGCGCGGGCATTTCACGCAGGAAAAGCATATCGGTTTCGAAGCGGCGGCCTGGTACTGGCACTTTGTCGACGTTGTCTGGCTGTTCCTTTTTGCCGCCATCTACGTCTGGGGCCAGTAACCTGACGCATCCGGGGCGTTCCGGCTTGAACGGGGCACCCCAACAAGGATAAAGCAAGGCGCGCCGGATCGGCGCGCCTTTGTCACTCTCAGGAGCCTCCCTTTGTCCCGTATCGCCCTGCCTCTTCTGACCGGTCTGATCGGCGCTGCCATCCTTGTCTGGCTGGGTGCATGGCAATTGCAGCGGCTGGAGTGGAAACAGGGCATCCTGAACCAGATCGAAAGCCGTATCGGCGGCGACCCGGCCCCCCTGCCCGCGACCGGCGATCCCGAGGCCGATCGCTATCAGCCCGTGCAGTTGACCGGTACGGTTGAGGCGGACGAGTTGTACGTTCTGGTTTCGCAGAAGCGCATCGGCGCGGGCTATCGGGTGATTTCGCCCTTCGTGACCAACGAAGGCCGCCGCATCCTGCTGGATCGTGGGTTCATCCCGGTGGCGGACCGCGACACCGCCCGCGACGGCGGCGTGAAAGACGTGTTCGGCAATCTGCACTGGCCCGATGACCGCACCTCATCGACACCCGACAACGACATCGCCGGAAACACATGGTTCGCCCGCGACATCGGCCCGATGGCCGAAGCGCTCAACACCGAGCCGCTGTTGGTGATTGCCCGCAACATGTCGCCAGCCGATCCCGGCGTGACGCCGCTGCCGGTGGACACCAGCGGCATTCCGAACGATCACCTGCAATATGCGATCACATGGTTCTCGCTGGCGGCGGTCTGGCTGATCGGAACCATTGCGCTGGTATGGCGCTTGCGACAGACGAAGGAAGGCTGAAGCCCGATGCAGTATATTTCGACCCGTGGCAAAGCCCCGGCGCTTGGTTTCGAAGACACGATGCTGTCGGGCTTGGCCCGTGACGGCGGGCTTTATGTGCCCGAAACAATCCCGACGCTCAGCACCGCCGACATCCGCGCGATGCACGGCCTGTCCTACGAAGAGATCGCGTTCCGCGTCATGCGCCCGTTTGTGGGCGATGCCTTCACCGACGAGGTTTTTGCCGACCTGATCGCCAAGGCCTATGCCGGATTTGGCCACGACGCCCGCGCGCCCTTGGTGCAGCTGGGCAATGGTCATTTCCTGCTGGAGCTGTTCCACGGCCCGACGCTGGCGTTCAAGGATTTCGCCATGCAGTTGATCGGCCAGATGTTCCAGGAAGCGCTCAGCCGCAGTGGCAAGCGCGTCACAATCGTGGGCGCGACATCGGGCGACACCGGATCGGCTGCGATCGAAGCGTTCCGGGGGCTGGACGCGGTGGATGTGTTCATCCTCTACCCGCATGGCCGCATCTCGGAGGTGCAGCGCCGCCAGATGACCACACCTGTTGAATCGAACGTGCACGCGATGGCGCTGGACGGCGATTTCGACGATTGCCAGGCGCGGCTGAAGGACATGTTCAACGATTTCGCCTTCCGCGACGACGTGCGGCTCGCGGGTGTGAACTCGATCAACTGGGGCCGCGTATTGGCGCAGGTGGTCTATTACTTCTCCTCAGCAGTCAGCCTCGGCGCACCGGACCGCAAGGTGAGCTATTCCGTGCCGACCGGCAATTTCGGCGACATCTTCGCAGGTTATATTGCCAAGCGCATGGGCCTGCCCATCGACCGGCTGGTGGTGGCGACCAACCAAAATGACATCCTGCACCGTTGTCTCAGCACCGGAGGCTATGTCACCGATCAAGTGACACCGTCGATCAGCCCGTCGATGGACATCCAAGTATCGTCAAACTTTGAACGTGCGCTCTTCGACGCCTATGACCGCGACGGCAATGCGGTGGCGCAACTGATGGACGAGCTCAAGGCGGGCGGCTTTCATGTCAGCCAGGGGGCGATGGACGTGCTGCGCGACCATTACGACAGCGGGCGGGTCTCCGAAGACGAAACACTGGCGATGATCCGACATGCGCAAGACCACATGGGCGAATTGCTCTGCCCGCATTCGGCCATCGGTGTCGCCGTCGCCGAAGCGCAGCGCGACCCGGACGTGCCGATGATCACGCTGGCCACCGCCCATCCGGCCAAATTCCCCGACGCCGTCGAAAAGGCCAGCGGCATTCGCCCGGCCCTGCCCGACCGCATGGCAGACCTTTTCACCCGCGAGGAACGCGTGACGCGCGTGCCCAACGACCTGACCCAACTTGAAACCTTCATCAAAGATCGGATCGCCTCTTGACCGTCCAGACCGCCACACTCCCCAACGGCTTTCGTATCGTGACCGAGCATATGCCCGGTCTGGAAAGCACAGCCATCGGCATCTGGATCACGGCAGGCGGGCGCCACGAACGCCACGAACAGAACGGCATCGCGCATTTCCTCGAACACATGGCGTTCAAGGGCACGGCGACGCGCAGCGCCTTGCAGATCGCCGAGGCCATTGAAGATGTGGGCGGTTACATCAACGCCTATACCTCACGCGAAGTGACCGCCTATTACGCGCGCGTGCTGCGCAATGACGTCAGCCTTGCGCTGGACGTGGTGGAGGATATCCTGCGCAACCCGGTGTTCGACCCCAAGGAGATCGAGGTCGAACGGCACGTGATCCTGCAGGAAATCGGTCAGGCCGCAGACACGCCGGACGACATCATCTTCGACTGGTTGCAGGAAAAGGCCTATCCGGATCAGCCCATCGGGCGCACGATCCTTGGCGAAACCGACCGCGTGTCCGGCTTTACGAAAGACGATCTGGCAACCTTCGTGTCCGAACATTACGGCCCCGACCAGATGATCCTGTCGGCGGCGGGCGCTGTCGATCACGACGCCATCGTGGCACAGGCCGAGGCGCTGTTCGGTGACATGGTGCCCCGCCCGTTCCTCCTCGCGGATGCGGCACGGTTCCAGGGTGGCGAAACCCGCAAGGTAAAAGACCTCGAACAGGCGCATCTGGCACTGGCGTTCGAGTCGCCGGGCTATCGCGATCCGAATTTCTACACCGCACAGGTCTATTCCGTGGCGCTTGGCGGCGGCATGTCGAGCCGTCTGTTCCAGGAAATCCGCGAAAAGCGCGGGCTGTGCTACACGATCTTTGCTCAGACTGGCGCCTATTCCGACACCGGCATGACGACCATCTACGCGGGCACCAGCGGTGACGAGATCAAAGACCTGACCAATCTCACCATCGACGAGATGAAGCGCGCCGCGGACGACATGTCCCCGGCCGAGGTCGCCCGCGCCCGCGCGCAGATGAAGGCCGGTCTGCTGATGGGGTTGGAAAGCCCGTCGTCGCGCACCGAGCGGCTGGCCCGGATGATCCAGATCTGGGGCGAGGTGCCATCGCTCGAAGATACGGTTGCGCGCATCGACAGCGTGACCACCGGCGACGTGCGGGCCTTTGGCGAACAGCTTGTGCGCGCGGCCCCGGCAGCGCTGGCGCTTTACGGTCCCGTCGGAGACGCCCCCGACCTGACCGTCCTGTCCCAACGCCGCGTGGCCTGATGCTCAGCCTGAGGCGCAAGCTTCGGCTCGACACCGAGCGGATGGTGCTGCGCCCGCCCATGCACAGCGATTTCACTCCCTGGAGCGCGCTGCGGCGCGACAGCGAGGCGTTCCTTGCCAAGTGGGAACCCAGCTGGGCCGAGGATCACCTGTCGCGCCGCGCCTTTACCAACCGCGTCTACTGGGCCAATCGCGCCATCGGCAACGGATCGGCGGTGCCGCTGTTCCTGCAGCGACGCGGCGACGACATGCTATTGGGGGCGATCACCCTCGACAATATCCGGCGCGGGCCTGCACAGGCGGGCACGCTGGGCTATTGGATCGGCCAGCCCTTTGCACGGCAGGGCTACATGCGCGAGGCCATCGACGCGGTGGTGCATTACGCCTTTGACCGGCTGGACCTGAGCCGGATCGAGGCCGCCTGCCTGCCCGAGAACGCGGCCTCGCGGGGGCTGCTGGAGAAAGCGGGCTTCAAGTACGAGGGCGTGGCGCAAAGCTACCTGCAGATCGACGGGCGCTGGCGCACCCATGTGCTCTACGCAGCGCTGCGGCGGGATCGGCGCGGGCGCACCGACGTCGGTTAGGGCCAAGCCGCTTCGGCGCGATTTCCGAGCGTCACAGTTTTACTAGACCGGCCACCAGACTGCGCTACCTACCTAGAAGGAGGTAGCGGAATGCGTTTCAAAACACTCTGGATGGCTCTGGCCATCGCGATCACGGGCAGCGCCGCGTTTGCTCAGGATAGCCGCCGGTCCAGCCATTGCCTTGCCATCGCAGATGCCGCTCCTGGGCTTGAATATATCCAAAAAGCGTCCTGGACTGCCCCGGTTCCCGATTTCTCGGTCCGCATCCATTATGTTTCCCACGCAACCTTCCTCCTGCAGACGCCCGGCGGGCTCAACATCGCGACGGATTTCACCGGATTTTTGGGCAACACCGCGCTCATTCCCGATGTCGTGACCATGAACCACGCCCATGAGACCCACTGGACAGCCAATCCCGACCCTGCCATCCCTCACGTCCTGCGCGGATGGGGGCCATTCGGAGAAGGGATTGATCATTACGTGGAGGTGGGCGACGAAGTGCTTGTCCGCAATGTCTCTACCGACATCCGGTCGCGCATGGGCGGTATCGAACCCAATGGCAATTCCATCTTCATCTTCGAAGTCGAGGGCCTCTGCGTTGGGCATCTGGGCCATTTGCATCATGAACCGAACGATCAGCAATACGCCGCCATCGGTCGGCTCGATGTGGTGATGGTGCCCGTGGATGGTGGCTATACCATGCCGCGCGAGATGATGGTGCGGATCGTCGACCGGCTGAAGTCAAGCATCGTGATCCCGATGCATTGGTTCTCGGGTTTCGCGCTCGAGGCATTCCTTGAGGAAGTTCAGGAGAGTTTCGTGATCGACCGCCGAGACAGCCCTTTCCTCGAACTGTCATTGCGCGATCTGCCGTCCCGTCCTACGGTTGTGGTCCTGCGTCCCGAATGGTTACGGGACGCGCCAGAGTAACTTTGCCGGAGCCTTGTCATGCCTCGCGATTCTGCCGATAGCGGCTTTATTGACGCGCTGTCGCGCCATTTCCCTGCGGATATGTTTGCCCACGCGGAACAATCCTATCTCGAAGAGCCGCGTGGCCGGTTCCAGGGTGCCCGCGGCTTTGTCGCCCGCCCCCGCAGCACGGAAGAGGTCTCTGCACTGGTCAAGGCCTGTGCCGAAGCCGGTGTTGGCATCGTCCCCTATGGCGGCGGCACCGGGCTTGTCGCCGGGCAGATCGCGCCCCAGGGCGACGCGGACATGCCGCTGATCCTGTCGCTGGAACGGATGACGACGATCCGCGCGGTCTATCCGCAGGAAAACGTACTGATCGCAGATGCGGGTGTGATCCTTGCCAATATCCAGACGGCGGCAGAAGAGGTCGATCGTCTGTTCCCGCTGTCGCTTGCGTCGGAAGGGTCGGCGCGGATTGGCGGATTGCTGGGCACGAATGCGGGGGGCGTCAATGTCCTGCGCTATGGCAACACCCGCGACCTGTGCCTCGGGCTTGAGGCGGTGATGCCCGACGGGTCGATCTGGAATGGTCTGAAACGTCTGCGCAAGGACAACACGGGCTATGACCTGCGCAACCTTCTGATCGGCTCCGAAGGCACGCTTGCCGTGATCACCGGCGCGTCACTCAAGCTGTTTCCCCGTCCGGCCAGCATTGGCACGGCGGTGTTTGTCATCCGCGACGCCGAAGCGGCGCTGGATCTGCTCTCGCTGGCCAAATCGCAGCTGGGCGAAAGCATCAGCGCGTTCGAGTTGATGCACCGCACCGGCCTCGACTTCCTGTCCAAGACCATGCCCGAAGTGCGCAAGCCGTTCGGAGACCATCACCCCGAATGGATGATCCTGATGGATATCGGCCTGCCCAAGGGGCTCGAGCCGCAAGAGGCGCTTGAAACCCTCTTCATGTCGGCAGAGGCAGAGGGGATCGTGTCCGACGCGGTGATCGCCCAATCCGAAGCGCAGCGCACCGAATTCTGGGCGATACGCGAACTGATCCCCGAAGCGAACCGCCGCATCGGGGCTGTCTCCAGCCATGACATATCCGTGCCCTTGGGTGAATTGCCCAGCTTCATCGCGCGTGTCAGGCAGTCAATTTCGCAGGTTGGGGATTTCCGGATCAACTGCTTTGGCCATGTCGGCGACGGCAACCTGCACTTCAACGTGTTCCCGCCTGAGGGCAAGTCGCGCGATCTGTTTCTTGACGAGACCAAGCAGATCAAACGTATGGTCCATGACGTCGCCAATGAGCTGGGCGGCACGTTCAGCGCAGAGCACGGTGTCGGACGAGCCAAGAAGGCCGATCTGGCGCGTTATGGCGATCCGGCAAAGCTGGCCGCGATGCGGGCGATCAAGGATGCGCTCGATCCCAAGGGGATCATGAACCCCGGTGCGGTCCTATCGTGACGCGACGCGGAACACGCATCCATCCGTGACAAGCTGCGGCGGCGTGAGGCACAGCCCTTTCGCCGTCTGGAACGCCTGCAGCACCTTGGGCACATAGGCGCGAGTTTCGGCGTAGTCCGGCACTCCCTTAGCCCGCAGCACAGCATTCTCGCCGGCATTGTACCCCGCCAACACAAGAATGACGTCATTGTCGAACTTCTCCATCAGGAAATCGAGGAACGCGACCCCGCCCTTGATGTTCTGCGTCGGCGACAGACTGTCGGCCACGCCAAACCGCTCGGCTGTCGCGGGCATCAACTGCATCAGTCCCTGTGCGCCGACCGCGCTTTGCGCATCGACGCGGCCCGAGGATTCCACCGAGATCACTGCAAGCGCCAACGCCGGAGACACCCGCGTGCCGACAGTGTGCAGCAGAATGTCCTTCCCGTGTCGTTCCGCGATGGTTTGAAGGTCCTGAAGGCGCGGTGCCGCGATGCCCTGCCCCGAAGGGGGATTGGACAGCCGGATCAATGCAGGCTCAAGCCGCCCCGGCCCCTGCGAGTCAATCGAGGGGGAAATATCGCTCCAGAACCAGGCAAGGGTCTCGCCCCCCGGTGCGCGGGGTTGCGGCGCGGCTGCTGACGGGGCAGCCGGCAGGCGCGGTTCTTGCGGGGCGATCTGGACAGTGATGCGTTTCTGAGCGCCCGAAGAGGGAGGTTTGATCCGCTTGGCCGAGAATTCCGGAAACGGCGGAGGTTCTGCCAAAGTCCCCCCCGTGCCGAGACACATGGCAACCAGCGCCAAGATAACATACCGTTTCACGATCAGGCTCCTGCTCGATGCCCGTTTTATTTATGCCAATGATGACACAATCTGGCTCGCATTGCCATTTCGTTTCAAATTTGAGGCCAATTCGTCCAGGCGTCCCATCGAAAAAACGGAGCTTTTCAACAAAATTAACTTTTTTTGAAAATTTATTTCTCACAAAATCAGTACCTTAATACATTTTCGATTGCTTTTGACCCAAGCTGCAAAAACGATCCAATGAGGCCAAACTGCTGCCCCAATCCGACAGCTATAAGTACTCATCCAAGACGGGATGGAGCGAATGAGAGAGCGCTCAACACACAGTCCCGAGCTTGGCCAACGTGAGCAAACTAGGACAATGGAGATCAAAATGATCAATTTCATCAAAAACTTCCGTAACGACGAAGACGGCGCCGTAACAGTTGACTGGGTCGTTCTGACCGCTGCTGTTGTTGGCCTGGCGATTGCTGCTTATGGCGCGATCCAGGGCAGCACATCTGATGTTCTGAGTGCAACCGGTTCGGCAGTTACTACCTCTGCAGACACCTGGTTGCCGTAAGCTGCTGAGTGAATTTTCGATGCCTTCGACTGGAAAAGGCGTGCAATTGCGCGCCTTTTTTCTTTTCTACATGACACCCCCACCCACCCAAAAGCACGGTGCTCCATGCGTCTTTTCACCAGTCACTTTGCTGCAGTTGAGACCGGCGCATTTGCGATGGATTGGCTGCTTTTGACGGCAACAGCAATCGGGCTGACCATTGGTGGCCTGACAATGACGCACCGCAATTCCGCGAACCCGACCGCGACCACGATCGTTGCATCTACCGAGAGCAGCTCGTTCACACTGCCTTGATCCTAGGGCTCTGGACACAGAAGCGCGGCCCCCTGACGATTACTCCGCCTCGACCGCGACGGAGGGCAGCCCAACTTCTCAATTTCGCCACAATCTGCCCAACAGGCAGACATAATAATCCGTTAATCCAATAAATGAACCATGTTTCAGCACAACTGATGTGCAATCCCGAAGCATGTAAGGAGGCATTATGCGCATCGTTTTTGGACTTGTTCTTTTCGCCGGACTCGCTTTGGCCGGTTTCGCGGTTTACATGGCACAGAACTATATCGGTGCCTATCAGACCGCGCTCGAACAGGAACGCAACAAAGCCACCGCCAGCGTTCCGGTACAGGAAATCTACGTTGCCACGCGGGCGCTGGACTACGGGGAACTCATTGCGGACGAAGATATCGCGCTGATGCCCTGGCCCAAGGCAATCCTGCCCGAAGATTTCTTTGACGCGACAAAACCGCTGAATGCCGAAGGTGCAGATCTGCGGGTCGCGCTGCGCCCGATCGAAAAATTCGAGGCCATCATGGGATCCAAGGTCAGCGATCCGGGTGCCGATGCCGGTCTAACCTCGCGACTGGAACGCGGCCAACGCGCCTTTGCGATCAAGGTCGATGTGGCAACCGGCGTGTCGGGCTTCCTGCGCCCGACCGACCGCGTCGATGTCTACTGGACCGGCCGGGTCAGAAGCAACGACCCGAATCTGCCCACTGGCGAAGTGACCAAGCTGATCGAAACCGGCGTCCGGTTGATTGCCATCGACCAGACATCCGAGACCGAAACCGCACAAACAACAATTGCCCGGACCGTGACCGTCGCCGCAAGCCCGCAACAAGTGGCGTCGCTGGCGCAGGCACAGTCCACAGGTCGCCTGTCTTTGTCGCTCTTGGGACGCAACGATGACACGGTCGCAGAGGTCATCGAGGTCGACCAACGGTCGCTTCTTGGCTTCGGAGAGCGCGAGGAAGTCGAGAAACCCCGTTCGATCGAGATTTGTACGATCAGGACGCGACGGGGTGGTGAAGTGGTCGAAATGCCCATCCCTTGTACAAATTGAGGTTTTCCGCACCGCATTTGGTGGAAAACCAAAAAACGACCCGAAAAAAGGCGCAACATTATGTTGCGCCTTATCCACATCAAGCACCCCTCTGAACTCATTGATTCTTGCAATAAAAGCCAACTTGGCGCAGCTTGACTGCAATATCGGGCGAAAAGACCCATATCTGAGGCGTGATCGGAAAGGCAGGTCACATGTATACGAGCAGTCCCTTCAAGGCCGTCCTGTTGGGCGCGGTTCTTGCTATTTCTCCGATCGCGCAAACGGCTTTTGCCGAAACATTGCGCGTGATCCGGACCAATACTGAATCGACACTGAACGTTCCCATGAACCGTGCAGTCGTGGTCGAGAGCGAAGTTCCCTTTGCGGAACTCAGCATCGCGAACCCGTCGATCGCCGACATCTCGTCTTTGTCGGACAGGACAATCTACGTGCTGGGCAAAACTCCCGGCACCACCACACTCACCATTCTGGACGGCAACGGCCAGTTGATCACGAATGTGGATGTCCGGGTTGCCCCGGACCTCACCGAATTCAAGGAACGCCTGCGCCAGATTCTCCCGGACGAGAAGATCGAAGTGCGGACGGCAAATGATGGCATCGTGTTGTCGGGAACCGTGTCCAGCACGATCCGGATGCAACGGGCGCTTGATCTTGCCACACGCTACGCGCCGGAACGGGTATCCAACCTGATGACCGTCGGCGGCGTACAGCAGGTGATGCTCAAGGTCCGGTTCGCGGAAATGCAGCGCTCCGTGTCCAAATCGCTCCAAGCCTCGCTGGCCACAGGCGGCTCGGTCCTTGACGGTGATCTCGGGCTGGAACTGGGAACCGGTAACGCCGCCCCGTTGGCAGCTGTCGATTCCGTATCCGAAAAGCTCACATCGGGCGTTGGTTCGCAAGGTGCGATCCTCTTCGGCTTCAACGCCGGTGGACTCGAAGTGGGTATCCTGCTGGAGGCACTTGAGGCCAAGGGCGTTGTCCGGACCCTTGCCGAACCGAACCTGACTTCGCTTTCAGGCCAGGAAGCGACATTCCTTGCCGGTGGCGAATATCCCGTGCCGGTCTCGCAGGAAGACGGCGCAATCACCGTTGAGTTCAAACCCTTCGGTGTCGAGCTGAACTTCATTCCGCGCGTGCTGGACGGCGATCTGATCAATCTCGAGCTTGAAGCCGCCGTGTCGTCGATCGACCCCAGCAGCGGGATTGATATCGGTGCGATCCGGATCGACGGCTTCACCCGGCGTGAAACCACCACGACGGTCGAACTGCGTGACGGCGAGAGCTTTGCCATCGCAGGGCTTTTGCAGGACGACTTCCGCGACCTGAACAGCCAGGTACCCTGGCTGGGTGATATCCCGATCCTGGGCGCCCTGTTCCGAAGCGCCGAATACCAGCGCGAACAGTCGGAACTGGTGATCATCATCACACCGCATCTGGTGACACCGACCCGCGGCGAAGCGCTTGCCTTGCCGACTGACCGGGTGCGTCCGCCCAGCGAAAAAGACCTGTTCCTCTTCGGTCGCGTCGCCAACGACACGCGCAACCTGCGCGGTGCCGCCGGCGAAGTCGCCAAACAGGATTTCAGCGGCTCCTACGGTTATGTGATGGATTGAGGCGATGACACTGCAAAAGACACTTCGCATCCCACTGGCCCTGAGCGGCCTTGCCTTCGTCGCCGCCTGCGCGACCAGCGACCCGGTCTACAGCGCATTCAACCGCGAGGCCGGAGCGCTTCTGGACACTGGCAATTTCGGCGTCGCGACCATGAACAACACCCAGATCATGAACGGCGAAAAGCGCTATACCTATGATCTGTCGCAACGCTTTGCGAGCGAGGTCATGACCACGGTGAACTTCGCCTTCAACAGTGCGGTTCTCGACAGCGGCGCGCGCGACACACTGCGCGAGCAGGCGCATTGGATTCGCCAGTTCCCCGAGGTGCGGTTCCGCGTCTACGGCCATACCGACGCCGTGGGCAGCGAAGCCTACAACAAGCGTCTGGGCCTGAACCGCGCCCATGCCGTTGTGAACTATTTGGCGTCGCAGGGGATCGGCAAGGACCGGCTGGAGGCTGTTGTCTCCTTCGGTGAAACCCAACCGCTGATCGTGACCGAAGGACGCGAAGTTCGCAACCGCCGCACAGTGACCGAAGTTTCGGGCTTTGTCGGGTCGCATCCCTCTGTTCTCGAAGGCAAATATGCCGAGATCATCTACCGCGAATACATCACCAGCGCTGTGCCACGAACCGGTCTTACCGGCATCACCGGCGCCGATTTCCAATCAACACAATAAAGGCACGGCCCCGCAAGGGGCCATGCCATCGGCCTGAAATACCGTACAATTTTGGTATTTCGGCCCCAATGTTGCCAAGTTTTCCAACGACTTTCGGACAGTAGCAGTCCTTCCCGACCGAGTCGGGTTTGGCGCTCTTGATACGTGCAGAATGCCGGTCACGGGCGTCGCAAGTCAGAGGAAACGAGGCAAATGACGAGTATCCTTCCAAGCACCCCGCAGCCCGCGCCGCTTGTTGCGTGCACGATCAGTCGGGATGTTCAGGAATTCGATCTGCTGATTGAAGACATGGAAGCCGTTCTGGGCGAAGCCTGGGGCGATCTTGGCTTTGATGAGGCAATGCATTTCTTCACGCAGGAAGAAGGCGCCGATCTGGAATTCGTGGCACTGGCCATCGACGAAGACGACGAAGCGAATGTCGAACACCTGTCCGCAATCATCGCGGCAGCAAAGGCCCGCGACATCAAGGTCGTGCTGATCGCCCATGATGTGACGCCATCGGCTTTGCATCATCTCTTGCGCCAAGGGGCCGATGAATTTGTCCCCTACCCGCTTCCCGAAGGCGAGCTTGACGCGGCCATCGGGCGGATGCGCATGCCGGACCCTGCGCCCTCTGCCCGCAACGGGTCCAAGGTCAAGCTGTCCAATGACGGCGATGGCGTGATCATCGCGGTGCAGGGCATGGCCGGTGGATGCGGGGCAAGCACGTTTGCGACCAATCTCGCATGGGAATTGGCCACGGTCTCCAAGACCAAATCGCCCAAGGTCTGCATCATCGACCTTGGCCTGCAATTCGGCTCGGTCTCGACCTATCTCGACGTGCAGAGGCGCGAGGCCGTGCTGGAACTCCTGTCGGATATCGACTCGATGGACGAGGACAGTTTTGGACAGGCGCTTGTCACCTTCGAGGACAAGCTGCACGTCTTCACATCACCCGCCGATCTGCCGCCGCTCGACATCATTGGCCAGACCGAGGTGCAAGCCCTGCTGGACACCGCGGCGCGCCATTTCGACTTTGTCGTCGTGGACATGCCGCCCAGCCTTGTGCAGTGGTCCGAAACCGTGCTCTGCGCGGCGCAAGTCTATTTCGGTGTGATCGAACTCGACATGCGGTCGGCACAGAACACCTACCGGCTCAAGCGCGCGCTCCAAGCCGAAGACCTGCCCTTCGACAAGATCCGCTTTGTGTTGAACCGAGGTCCGAAATTCACCGACCTTCAGGGCAAAAGCCGCCTGAAGAGAATGCAGGAGAGCCTTGAAATCTCGGTTGATCTGCATCTGCCGGATGGTGGCCGCGCGGTCTCTGAAGCAGGTGATCACGGTCAGCCGCTAGGGCTGCAGCAGCCCAAGAACGCGCTGCGCAAGGAAATCGCAAAGCTGGCCCAGTCGCTCTACGAAGTCGGCCGTTCCGATGCTGAAGCTGCCTGAGGAGGACACGAATGTTTTCGCGTTACAAGAAATCGGCCGTCGAGGTCGTCCCCGCAGCCAAGGCCCCCACGGTCAAGGTTGAAATCCCGGCAAATTCGTCCGGTCCCGCCAAGGCGCTGCGCAAGGTGCTGCCGCAAAAGGCAGCCGCTGCGGAATCGGCGGACCGTGATAAGAAACGCAAGGAGCGTCTGGGTGAGATCAAGCTGGAACTGCACCGCGCGCTTCTGGACAACCTGAATCTGGCTGCGCTGGATCAGGCGACCGAAGCCCAGCTCAAGGAAGAGATCAGCGCGATCACCACCGAGAGCCTGCAGGAACGCGGCATGGTGCTCAACCGCGAAGAGCGGGTGGCGCTGAACCAGGAACTTTACGACGAGGTCAAGGGCCTCGGCCCGCTCGAAACATTGCTGAAAGATGAAACCGTCAGCGATATTCTCGTCAACGGCCCGCATCAGATTTTCGTCGAACGGTCAGGCAAGCTGCAACTCAGCGACGTGACCTTCAAGGATGAAAAGCACCTGATGCGGATCATCGACAAGATCGTGTCCGCCGTGGGCCGCCGTGTCGATGAATCCAACCCCTATGTGGACGCCCGTCTGCAGGACGGGTCGCGTTTCAACGCCATGGTGCCGCCGATCGCGGTGGACGGGTCACTGGTGTCGATCCGTAAGTTCAAGACCGACAAGCTGAGCATCGACGATCTTGTCAATTTCGGCGCCTTCACCGAGGAAATGGCCGTCTACCTGCAAGCTGCCGTGGCGACACGCCTGAACATCATCGTGTCCGGCGGTACGGGTTCGGGTAAGACCACCACGCTCAACGCCCTGTCGTCCTTTATCGACGACAGCGAACGCATCCTGACGATCGAAGATACGGCGGAACTTCAGCTGCAACAGTCCCATGTGGGCCGGATGGAAAGCCGCCCGCCCAACGTCGAAGGCAAAGGTGCCGTCTCGCCGCGCGACTGTCTGAAGAACGCTCTGCGGATGCGCCCCGACCGCATCATCGTCGGGGAAACCCGCGGCGAGGAAGTGATCGACATGCTGCAGGCCATGAACACCGGCCATGACGGGTCAATGACCACGATCCACGCCAACTCTGCCCGCGACGGTGTGAGCCGTCTGGAGAACATGATCGCCATGGCCGGGATCGACATGCCGCTCAAGGCGATGCGATCACAGATTTCGTCGGCTGTGAACCTGATCGTGCAGGCCTCGCGCCTGCAGGACGGCTCGCGACGCATGACCTCGATCACCGAGATCACCGGGATGGAAGGCGAGGTCATCTCGATGCAGGAACTCTTCCGCTTCCAGCGCGTCGGCCTGACCCCGGAGAACAAGATCATCGGCCATTTCACGGCCACGGGCGTGCGGTCCAACTATGCCGAACGCTTCAAGATGTGGGGCTACGACCTGCCCCCGTCGATCTATGAACCCTTCAACGGGAACCACTGACCATGACACTCAGCGCAGAACCCATCGTCTACGGTCTGATCTTCATCGCCGTGCTGGTCCTTGTCGAAGGCGTCTACCTTGTCGCTTTCGGCAAGACGATCAGCCTGAACAAACGCGTCAACCGCCGTCTCGAGATGCTCGACAAGGGCACCAAGCGCGACGAAGTCCTGGCCAAGCTCCGCAAGGAGATGGACCAGCACATGAGTTCGCGCGGTCTGCCGCTCTATTCGATCCTCGCGGACCGGGCCCAGAAGGCGGCAATCGCCTTTACACCGCAGCAGCTGATCCTCGTGATGATTGGCGTCAGCGTCGTGGCCTTTGTCGGTCTGACCGTCGGAACCGAGGCGGGGTTTGCCGTTCGTGTCGTGATGGGTCTGGCGATGGGTGTCGGCGGCGTGTTCTTCTGGATCAACAGCAAGGCCAAGAAACGCATCAGCCTGATCGAAGAGCAGCTTCCCGATGCGGTGGAACTGATGGTGCGCTCCCTCCGGGTCGGACATCCGTTCTCGTCAGCGATTTCGATCGTGTCGAAGGAAATCAAGGATCCGCTTGCAACCGAGTTCGGCCTCATTGCCGACGAATCCAGCTACGGACGTGATATCGGCGAGGCGCTCAAGGCGATGGCCGAACGGCTCGACATGCAGGATTTGCGCTTCCTAGCGGTTGCCGTTGCGATCCAACAGCAGTCCGGCGGCAACCTTGCCGAGATCCTCGAAGGTCTGGCCAAGGTGATCCGCGCGCGGTTCCGCCTGTTCCGCCGCGTTAAGGCGATCACGGCCGAAGCGCAATGGTCCGGCAAGTTCCTGTCCGGCTTTCCCATAGGTGCGCTGATCGTCATCCAGCTGCTCGATCCCAACTATTACGACGATGTGCTCGACCACCCGTGGTTCATCCCTGCGTGTTTCGTCGTCGGGGCCTTCCTGATCGTCAACCTGATCGTGATGCGCGCGCTCGTGAATATCAAAGTCTGAGGTCCGAACCATGCAAGCCTTCAACCAATTCGCTTTCAACCTGCTGGGGCCCGCCGGTCCGATGATCATCATCGCCGGTCTGGGCATCCTGTTGCTGGTTCTCGCGATTCCGATGTTCTTCATGTCGCGCGCCAACCCGATGGACCGACTGAACAACCAGACCGGACGCCAAGAGGTCGACGCAGCCACCCGCGCCGTGCTGCGCGACAAGCAGAAGAACCAGAAGCTAAACAAATACGCGCAGTTCCTTGAACCGCAGGACGCCAAGGAATTGTCCGATGTCCGGATGAAGCTGCTGCAGGCGGGCTACCGGACCAAGGACGCCGTTCAGGTCTACTACTTCTCCCAATTCGTTCTCGGGATTGGCGGCCTGATCCTGGGCGTCGCGTATTTCTACCTTGTCCTTGACCCCGCCAGCGCGACCACTCAGCAGACAGTGATGTACACGCTCGGGCCGGGCGCTGCGGGCTACATGTTTCCGAAATACTGGGTCACCAGCCGGGTGCAGAAACGTCAGGAAGAAATCGAAAGCGGTTTCCCCGACAGCCTCGACATGATGCTGGTCTGCGTCGAAGCAGGACAGTCGATGGATCAGTCTATCGTGAGGGTCAGCAAGGAACTGCGCGCGTCCTATCCCAGCCTTGCAGATGAATTCGAATTGGTCAGCCACGAAATGAAGGCCGGCAAGGACAAAGGCACGGTGCTGAACGACATGGGCGAACGCTGCGGCGTGCAGGACGTGATGTCCTTTGTCACCGTTCTGAACCAGAGCCAGAGCTTTGGTACCCCGATTTCCGACGCGCTGCGGGTCTACGCGGCGGAAATGCGCGACAAACGTGTGATGCGGGCTGAAGAAAAGGCAAACAAGTTGCCAACCAAAATGACATTGACCACAATGATGCTGACGGTGCCGCCGTTGTTGATCATTCTCGTTGGTCCCTCGGTCCTCGGCATCCAAGAACTCGGCAATCTCGGGAGTTCGGTGGGGCAATGACTTTAGGCCGGTTTTGGCCCGCACTTTTTCTGATCGGATTGGCCGCCTGTGGACCGGGCGGCTTTTCCACGTCTGACGATACGGTGTTTGCACCGAGCGTCGACCCAAGAGGCGCGGTTGTCGATCAGTTGACCGTGGGCCATCGCCTTATGGCGGCGCAGGAATACGAACTTGCGCTCAGCTCGTTCAGCCTCGCGGCAGCGGAACAGGGGTTGACCCCCGAAGTCCTGCTGTCGCTCGGGTCTGCCAACCTTGCGCTGGGGCGGCTCAATCAGGCCGAAGACCTGCTCAGACGGGCGACCAAGGAAGATCCCGACAGCCCCGACGCCTGGAACAATCTTGGCGTTGTCCTGATCGAAACCGGCAAGACAGCCGAAGCCGCGCAGGTGTTTCGCAGAGCTTTCGCGCTCGACAATGGCGAAAGTGTTGCAATTCGGGATAATCTGCGCTTGGCTCTCGCAAAAATGGAAAATTCGCAGTACACTGCGGAAATAGAACAAGAATACAAACTTGTGCGGCGCGGCAGCAGTGATTTCCTAATCCGCCCGACACGGTAATGAGGCAGAGCAGTAAAGGACGCAAAAATGCGCCATCCCTTTGTAGTATCCCTGTGTCTAACAGGGGCGGTCGTGCTTTCCGGGTGCGAAAAAGGCATTGATACCGAGGCGGTTGACCGTGAATTCCAAGGCGTCAACGTCATCGACGGCACCAACCTGAACGAGGTGATGCTGTCGGTCTCGGACCCTAACGAAGCAGTGTCCTATTTCCAGCGCGCCAGCAGCGCCGACCCTGATCGGATCGACCTCGCGCGCGGTCTGGCCGTGTCGCTGATCCGCGCCAAACGCCATACCGAAGGTGTTGCAGCTTGGGCACGTGTCGTCGACAATACAGCATCCACCGCCGATGACCGTGTCGAATTGGCCGATGCCCTGATCCGCAACAACGAATGGGAACGCGCGGAAACCGTTCTGAACGCCATTCCGCCCACCCACGAAACGTACAAGCGCTACCGGCTCGAAGCGATGATCGCCGACAGCAAGCAGCAGTGGGACAAGGCCGACAGTTTCTACGAAACAGCGGTGGGCCTGACAACGACACCGGCCTCGGTCATGAACAACTGGGGCTTCTCCAAGCTGACGCGCGGCGATTTTTCCGGTGCCGAACGGCTGTTCACCGAAGCGATCCGCAACGAGGAATCTCTGTTCACCGCCAAGAACAACCTTGTTCTGGCACGCGGCGCGCAGGGCAATTACGTGCTGCCGGTTGTGCCCATGACCCAGATCGAACGCGCCGAATTGTTGCACACGATGGGCCTCGCCGCGGTCAAGCGAGGCGACGTGGTGACCGGTCAGGGCCTTCTGCGCGAAGCCATCGAAACACATCCGCAACATTTCGAAGCTGCGGCCCGGAGCCTGAACGCGCTTGAAACCAATGTCGTGAACTGAGCCACCGGATGGACATTTCGGCGTTCTCGGCTTTGGTTTTCCTGCCATTCGTGCTTCCACTCTGCGTCTACGTGGCATTTTCGGACATGCGCGACATGCGCATTCCGAACGTGATCGTCGTGATCCTGTTCGTGGTCTTTGCCGTGGTCGGCTTGATCGCCCTGCCCTTCGACGCCTACCTGTGGCGCTACCTGCACCTTGTCGTGGTACTTGTGGCGGGCATTGCACTGAACGCTGGCGGCGCGATGGGCGCAGGTGATGCCAAGTTCGCCGCCGCCGCTGCGCCGTTCATCCATGTCGGTGACCTGCGATTGTTGATGGCGCTTTTTGCCGCCAACATCCTTGCCGCCTTCGTGGCCCACCGCATCGCCAAGCATTCAGCGCTGCGCACCATCGCGCCGCATTGGAAAAGCTGGACAAATCCCAAGTTTCCGATGGGGCTGAGCCTTGGCGGCACATTGGCGCTCTATCTCGCGCTCGGGGTGTGGTACGGCAGGTAGATCGCCAACAACCTGTCCCGCCCCAGCCCTTCTGTTGCCACATTGACCTGTCAGGGTCAGCCCAAGACGATAACTGGCTGAACCGATCCGGGGCTGATCATGAACATGCAAACAAGTGCCGTGCTGGCGCCTCCTCCACCCAAGCGGCTGGAAGACATGAAGCTTCAGACGGTCATGATGCGCGACATCATGCTCAAGACGATGTTTCGCAAGAACGTGTCCACCGCGACCGCGATTGCCCAGAGCGTCTGTCTGCCCGTGCCGATCACGCAGGAACTCATCGACTATGCGCGCGGTCAATTGCTGCTTGAAGCGACGGGCACGCTGAACGCCAACAACGGTTCGGAAATGGGCTACCAGCTCACCGATGCCGGCAAGGCCCGCGCACTGGATGCGCTGGCACAGTCGGAATATTACGGCGCAATGCCGGTACCGCTTGCCGTCTATGCCGAACAGGTCAAGCGTCAGTCGATCCGCAACATCCACATTTCGCGTCAGCAACTGACCGATGCGATGGGCCACTTGATCCTGCCTCCGGAATTGCTTGGCAATCTGGGACCCGCAGTCGGTGCGGGGCGCTCGATCCTGATGTACGGGCCTCCGGGGAACGGGAAATCCTCGATCTCGAACGGCATCCGCGACGCGATGGGAGACAAGATCTACATCCCGCAAGCGATCGAATATGCCGGACAGGTCATCACGGTCTATGACCCGATCGTGCACAATGCTGCGGAATCCGCCGGTGCCACAAGCGGGCTGCGGATCACCAACCGGTTCGATACGCGCTATGTGCTCTGCGCGCGCCCCACGGTGATCACCGGTGGTGAATTGTCGCTCGACATGCTGGATCTGGTCTACAATCCCACGGCCCGCACCTACCAGGCGCCGCTGCAGCTCAAATCAACCGGTGGCATCTTCATCGTCGACGACCTTGGCCGTCAGGCAGAACCGCCGCAAAAGCTGGTCAACCGCTGGATCGTTCCGCTGGAAGAAGCCCGGGATATCCTCGCGCTGCAATCGGGCGAAAAGTTCGAGGTCCCCTTCGACACGCTCGTGATCTTCTCGACCAACTTCCACCCGAACGAGATCTTCGACCAGGCCGCGCTGCGCCGGATCTTCTTCAAGATCAAGATCGACGGACCGGACCAGCAGAACTTCCTCAAGATTTTCTCGATGGTGGCGAAGAAAAAGAAGATGGCGCTGTGCGAGAAATCCCTGATCCATCTGCTGAAGACCAAGTATCCGACCATCAAGAACGTCTATGCGAACTACCAGCCGGTTTTCCTGATCGACCAGATGATCGCGGTCTGCGACTTTGAGGGCTGGCCCTACAAGATGACGCCGGAACTGATCGACCGCGCCTGGGCAAACATGTTCGTCAAGGACGAAAAGATCGTCAAATAACTGCAACGGTTCGATTTCCAGTCGACTGGAAATCGCGGACGCGTCAACGCGTCCGCATCCCGGATCAGCCGCATCCGGCACAGGGCAAAAAACGCAAGATTTGCCCTTGACGCCAGCGGGTCACGCTCGTACTCACGCGACGGTTCGGCGCGGTAGCTCAGTTGGTTAGAGCGAACGACTCATAATCGTTAGGTCGGGGGTTCGAGTCCCCCCCACGCCACCAAAACTCCCTAAAAACTGAAACGAATTTCGATGCCAGTTCCTGCGTCGATGAAAGTCGACTGGCAAAGGATATCGCAACCCCACCCAGCACGGGCCCGGTGCCGAAGAGGCACGGTCTGCTCGCCCAAAACGTGTTACCAAATAATAATGTGATGCGTGCATACGTAACATGCCCATTGCCGAAAAGCCGGTTTTAGCGTAATGTGACTCCATCACTTCTCCGCAGTCACCACCGAGGCCCACATCATGTACGCCCAGATGATCACATCCGAAGCGACACAGGACGATCCTGAAAAGCTTGCCGCGTTTCAGGCCCGCATCGACGCGGGCGAAAAGATCGAGCCCAAGGACTGGATGCCCGAGGGCTATCGCAAGACGCTGATCCGCCAGATCGGCCAGCACGCGCATTCCGAAATCGTCGGCCAATTGCCAGAAGGCAACTGGATCACCCGCGCCCCCACGCTCGAACGCAAGGCGATCCTGTTGGCAAAGGTGCAGGACGAGGCGGGGCATGGGCTTTACCTTTACGGTGCTGCCGAAACGCTGGGCGTGAGCCGGGATGAACTGACCGAGATGCTGCTGGACGGCCGCATGAAATACAGCTCGATCTTCAATTACCCGACCCTGACCTGGGCCGATATGGGCGCGGTCGGCTGGCTGGTGGATGGTGCCGCGATCATGAACCAGGTGCCGCTTCAGCGCACCTCATATGGTCCCTATTCCCGCGCGATGATCCGCATTTGCAAGGAAGAGTCGTTCCACCAGCGGCAGGGTTATCACATCATGATGAAGATGGCCCAAGGCACACCGGCGCAAAAGAAGATGGCGCAGGATGCGCTCAACCGCTTTTGGTACCCGTCGCTGATGATGTTCGGACCCTCGGACAAGGATTCAGTGCACTCGGCGCAGTCGATGTCCTGGAAGATCAAGATGAACACCAATGACGAACTGCGTCAGAAATTCGTCGACCAGACCGTGCCGCAGGCCAAATACCTGGGCCTGACCGTGCCGGACAAGACCCTGCACTGGAACGAGGACAAGGGCGGTTACGATTTCGCCGAACCCGACTGGTCCGAGTTCTTCGACGTAATCAAGGGCAATGGCCCCTGCAACACCGAACGGCTGGCTGCACGCAACACCGCGTGGGATGAGGGCGCGTGGGTGCGCGACGGGTTGATGGCCCATGCCGCGAAGAAACGCGCGGCCAAGCTGGCGGCGGAATAGCTCATCAGCCCTCACGGGCATCTTCGCGAAGAGAGCCGTGAGGCTAGATAAGCGCAGGGAGGAAAACACATGTCACAGGAATGGCCCCTCTGGGAGGTCTTCATCCGCGGACAGCACGGGCTGAACCACCGCCATGTCGGCAGCCTGCACGCAGCCGACGCCGAGATGGCGCTCAAGAACGCCCGCGACGTCTATACGCGCCGCAACGAAGGCGTGTCGATCTGGGTGGTCGAGGCCGCGCACATTACCGCCTCGTCCCCCTCGCACAAGGGCCCGCTGTACGAGCCGTCGGAAAGCAAGGTCTACCGCCACCCGACCTTTTTCGACATCCCCGACGAAGCGGGTCACATGTGATGACCGACCAAGAGGCGCTCTTTGAATACCTCCTGCGTCTGGGCGACAGCACGCTGATCCTCGGGCACCGGATCAGCGAATGGTGCGGCCACGCGCCGGTGCTGGAAGAGGACATCGCGCTTGCCAACACCGCGCTGGACCTGATCGGACAGACGCAGATGTGGCTTGGGCTCGCGGGTGAGATCGAAGGCGTGGGGCGCAGCGCCGATGATCTGGCGATGCTGCGCGACGTGTGGGATTTCCGCAACCTCTTGCTGGTGGAACAGCCCAATGGCGATTTTGGCCAGACGATGATGCGGCAATGCCTGTTCGATGCGTTCCACTTCGAACTGCTGACTGGCCTCAGCGCCTCCAGCGACGCCCGGATCGCGGGCATCGCTGCAAAGGCGCTGAAGGAAGTCACCTATCACCTGGACCGCTCCTCCGAGACCGTGATCGGGCTTGGCGACGGGACCAAGGAAAGCCACCAGCGCATGCAGGCGGCGCTGGACCTGCTCTGGCCTTACGTGGGCGAGATGTTCACCCCTGACGCCGTCGACACCGACCTGCACAAAGCAGGCATCGCGCCTGACCTGATCGCCCTGCGCGCCCGGTTCGACACCCGGATCGACGCGGTGCTGACCGAGGCGACGCTGGCCAAACCCGCCAGCACGTATGCCCAATCCGGCGGCAAGACCGGGTTCCGCCACTCCGAACATCTGGGCCATTTGCTTACCCAGATGCAATGGCTGCAACGCGCCTATCCGGGTGCCGCGTGGTGACATGACACCGGACGTGGCGACCATCTGGACCTGGCTCGATCAGGTGCCCGACCCCGAGATCCCGGTGATCTCGGTGGTCGATCTGGGCATCGTGCGGGACGTGATGTGGGACGGCGACACGCTCGAAGTGGCCGTGACCCCGACCTATTCCGGCTGCCCGGCCACATCGGTGATCGCGATGGATATTGAGACCGCGCTGTACGATCGGGGCGTCCGGAACGTACGGATCAGGACCCAGATCGCCCCGGCATGGACCACCGACTGGCTGTCCGACACGGGCCGCGCCAAGCTGCGCGCCTATGGCATCGCGCCCCCGTCCCCGGCTGGTGGCCCCGAGGCCTGCCCGCAATGCGGCAGCACCGCGCTCACCCGTGTCAGCCAGTTCGGATCGACCCCCTGCAAGGCCCATTGGCGCTGCGACACATGCCTCGAGCCGTTCGACTATTTCAAATGCATCTGACCCCAAGGGCCTGACATGGCGCGCTTCTATCCCCTGACCGTCACCGATGTGACCAAGACCACCCGCGACGCCGTGGCGATCACGCTCGAGGCGCGGGATGGTGGCGATTTCACCTTCACCCAAGGCCAATACCTGACCTTCAAGCGTGATTTCGACGGCACCGAACTGCGCCGTTCCTATTCGATCTGTTCGGGTATTCATGACGGCACCCTGCGCGTCGGCATCAAGAAGGTTGCCGATGGCGCGTTTTCCATCTGGGCCAATGACGACCTGACCCCCGGCATGGTGATCGACGCGATGGAGCCGATGGGCAGTTTCCACACCGCGCTCGAGCCGGACAAGGCCAAGACCTACCTCGCCTTCGCCGGTGGGTCGGGGATCACGCCGGTGCTGTCGATCCTGAAAACCGTGCTCGGGGCTGAACCGAAAGCGCGGGTCACGCTGGTCTATGCCAATCGCAGCGTCAGCACGATCATGTTCCGCGAGGAACTGGAAGACCTCAAGAACCTCTACATGGGACGCTTCACCATCCTGCATATCCTCGAAACCGATGCGCAAGACATCGACCTCTTTCAGGGGCGCATCGACGCGGAAAAATGCGCGGCGCTGTTCACCCACTGGATCGACATTGCCAGCGTCGACACGGCCTTCATCTGTGGACCCGAGCCGATGATGAAAGCCATCGCGCAATCGCTTGGCGATCACGGGCTGACCAAGGAACAGATCAAGTTCGAGCTGTTTGCCAGCGCCCAGACCGGACGGCTGGCGCGGCGCACCAAACCTGTCGCCGCTGCCACTCAGGCCAGTATCGCGGCAACGGTCACGCTGGACGGCATGACCCGTAGTTTCGAGATGGGCCGCGACATGACGGTGCTGGAGGCCGCGCTCGACAACGCATTGGACGCGCCCCATGCCTGCCGCGCCGGGGTCTGTTCCACCTGCAAATGCAAGGTGTTGGAGGGCGAAGTGGACATGGTCGCCAACCACGCGCTCGAGGATTACGAGGTGGAACAGGGCTATATCCTGTCCTGCCAATCATACCCGGTCAGCTCGCGTATCGTGGTGGATTACGACCAGTAGCGGTCAGTCGGACCAACGGTTGTCCACCACCCGCACCGCCTTGCCCTGCGACCGCGCGACCGAGCCGGGATCGCCCACATCGACTGTGACCGACACGCCGACATGGTCCTTGATCCGTTCGGTCAGCATCGTGGCCGCCGCCTGCCGCGACAGGTCGCTTGCGGCATTGGGCATCGCCTCGACCAGAACGCGCATCGCGTCCAGACGCCCGGCGCTGTAAAGCTCGATCTGGAAATAGGGCGCCAGACCGCCGGTCGCCATGACCTCTTCCTCGATCTGGGTCGGGAAAACATTGACCCCGCGCAGGATCATCATGTCATCGCTGCGCCCCGTCACCTTTTCCATCCGCCGCATCGTCCGCGCGGTGCCCGGCATCAGCCGCGTCAGGTCGCGGGTGCGGTAGCGGATGACGGGCATGCCTTCCTTGGTCAGCGTGGTGAAGACCAGTTCACCCTTTTCGCCATCAGGAAGCACCGCGCCGGTCTCGGGGTCGATGATCTCGGGATAGAAATGATCCTCCCAGATGTGCAGACCGTCCTTGGTTTCCACACATTCATTGGCGACCCCCGGCCCGATCACCTCGGACAGGCCGTAGATATCGACCGCGTGCATGTCGAACGCCTCTTCGATCTCGAGCCGCATCGCGTTGGTCCAGGGCTCGGCCCCGAACACGCCCACCTGCAAGGACGAGGCGCGCGGATCAAGGCCAGCCTTGTGAAACGCCTCAAGAATATTGAGGATGTAGGACGGCGTGACCATGATGCCCTTCGGCTGAAAATCGGTGATCAGCCCCACCTGTTTTTCGGTCTGCCCGCCGCCCATCGGCACCACCGTGCCGCCCAGTTTTTCCACCCCGTAATGCGCGCCCAGACCGCCGGTGAACAACCCGTAGCCATAGGCCACATGCACCATGTCCCCGGCCCGCAGACCCGACGCCCGCAGCGACCGCGCTACGACAGAGGCCCACATGTCGATGTCGTTCTTGGTGTAGCCCACAACGGTCGGCTTGCCCGTCGTGCCAGAGGACGCATGCACACGCGCGATCTGTTCGCGCGGCACCGCGAAAAGACCAAATGGGTAATTGTCCCGCAAATCGGATTTCTGGGTGAAGGGAAACTTCGCCAGATCCGACCGGTCTTTCAGGTCATCCGGGTGCACCCCCGCCGCATCGAATTTCGCGCGGTACATGGCCACGTTGTCATAGGCATGCCGCAGGGACCAGCGCAGCCGACCCAGTTGCAGGCCGCGGATTTCGTCGATCGAGGCCAGTTCGATCGGGTCGAGATCGCCCGGTTTTGGTGACAAATCCTTCATAAGCGACGCCTCCCCTACGCCTCGTCGAATACCGTGCCGTGGATAGCGCGCGACAGCCCACGAAATTCGGCGATGAGCACGCCGGATTGATTGGTCACCTGCACATCCGTGATCCCGCTGCGCCCGGTCAGTGAGACCTCCTTGGCCTCGGCGCGCAGCCGGTCCCCCAACCGGCCAGAGGCGATATAGGTGATGCTGTTGTGTTGCGCGACGGTCACATGGTTGCGGCTGTTGCAGGCAAAGGCAAAGGCGCTGTCTGCCAGCGTGAAGATCACGCCGCCGTGGCACATCCCGTGACCGTTGCAATGATGTTTCTTGACGGTCAGTTCCATGACCGCCACGCCTTCGGCGATATGCACCATTTCCATCCCCATCCATTGCGAGGCGTGGTCTTGGTGCCACATTTTCTGCGCGGCTGTCTGGGCCCGTTCATCCGGTGTCATGGACGCGACGCTTGCATGAAGTTCGCGCCCGGTCAAATACTTAGACAGGCGAAGGGGGATCAAGATGACAGTTCGGAACGTGGAGAGTTTCATTGCGGGCGCATGGCTTGCGCCGGACAGCAACGCGCGGGAAATCCGCGATGCGGTGACAGGATCGGTGATGGCGCGTGCGGGCCGGTCCAACGTCGATGCGGGCGCGATGATCGACCATGCCCTATGGGTCGGCGCACCCGCCTTGCGGGCGATGACGTTCCACGACCGCGCAAAGATGCTCAAGGCGCTGGCGCTGTATCTGCAAGAGCGCAAAGAGGTGCTGTATGACCTCAGCTTCTCCACCGGGGCGACGCAGAAAGACCACCTGATCGACGTGGATGGCGGGATCGGCACGATGCTGGTGATCGCCTCCAAGGGACGGCGCGAGATGCCGGACGGCCATGTCTATATCGATGGCGCGGTAGAGCAATTGTCGCGCGGCGGCAGCTTTGTCGGACAGCATGTCTGCACCCCGTTGCAGGGTGTGGCCGTCCATATCAACGCGTTCAACTTTCCCGTCTGGGGGATGCTCGAAAAACTCGCGCCCACTTTGCTGGCCGGAATGCCCGCCATCGTGAAACCGGCAACGACGACTTGTTACGTGACCGAAGCCTGTGTGCGGATGATGGTCGAAAGCGGGATTTTACCGAATGGGACGGTTCAGCTTGTGACCGGCAGTCTTGGTGATCTGCTGGATCATCTTGGCCCGCAGGATGTGGTCAGCTTTACAGGCTCTGCCGAAACGGCCTTTGGCCTGCGCAGCGCGCCGAACCTGCTGCGCAACTCGGTGCGGTTCGTGGCCGAACAGGACAGCTTGAACGCGTCGATCCTCGGGCCGGATGCTGTGGCGGGGACGCCCGAGTTCGATCTGTTCGTCAAGGAGGTGCACGGCGAGATGACCACCAAGGCCGGGCAAAAATGCACCGCGATCCGACGGATCATCGCGCCTCAGGCACAGGTGGATGCGGTGCTTGCCGCCGTAGCGGAGAAACTCGCCCAGACCGTCATCGGCGACCCACGCGACCCGGCTACGCGGATGGGTGCGCTGGTGTCAGACGCCCAGCGCCGCGATGTTCTGGACAAATGCGCAACACTCGGCACCGAGGCGGAACGCGTGTTCGGTGACCCCGAGGCGTTCACGGTGCACGGTGCCGATGCGCAGAACGGCGCGTTCCTGCCGCCGATGCTCTATCATTGCGCCGACCCCGATGCTGCAAGCCATGTGCATGAGACCGAAGCGTTCGGCCCCGTCGCCACGGTGATGGGTTACCGCGACCTCAGCCATGCGATTGCGCTGGTGAACCGAGGCGCGGGCAGCCTTGTGGCTTCGGTGATCACCCACGATCCGGAGGTCGCGCGCGAGGTGGTGATGGGTGCGGGCGCCTATCACGGGCGGCTTTACTTCAACAACCGCGACAGCATGGACGAGGCGACGGGCCACGGATCCCCCCTGCCCCACATGGTGCATGGCGGACCGGGGCGCGCGGGCGGCGGCGAGGAACTGGGCGGCGTGCGTGGTGTGTTGCACTACATGCAACGGACGGCGATTCAGGGCAGCCCCGACATCCTGAGCGCCGTCACCGGCCAATGGGTTCCGGGGTCCACAATGACCAAAGGGCCGGCGCATCCGTTCCGGCGGAATTTCGACGAGGTCCAGATCGGCGAGACCCTGCATACATCCGAACGCGAAGTGACGCTGGCGGATATCGAACATTTCGCCGGCTTCACCGGCGACACGTTCTACGCCCATATGGATGACGCCGCCGCCCGCCGGAACCCGTTCTTCCCCGGTCGTGTCGCACATGGCTACCTTCTGCTCAGCTTTGCCGCAGGTCTGTTCGTCGACCCCGACGAAGGCCCGGTCCTGGCCAATACCGGCCTCGACAGCCTGCGCTTTCAGAAGCCGGTCAGTGCCGGGGACCGCATCAAGGTGCAAATAACGGTGAAGCAAAAGACCCGCCGCTCCGACAGCTACGGCGAGGTGCGCTGGCACGTGATCCTGCGCAATCAGGACGACGCGCCGGTGGCCGAATACGAGCTTCTGACGATGAACGCCTATGCGGACCCGCGCTGAGGCTTGGCGTTTGGCCGTCAAACCCGTATCGGTGCCGCATGGATGATGTCGCGTTCAACCGTCTTGTGATCCGCGTGCTCGGGCGTTCTGCGCCACGGGTGTGGTCGCTCTTGGTCACGATGTTCGGCGATCTGGCGCTGTCCCCTCAGGCCCGGCTGAGCGGCGCGACCGTGAACGCGATCACGGCCGCCATCGGGATCAAACCCGAAGCGACGCGCGTGGCGCTGCACCGGTTGCGCAAGGAAGACTGGATCGAGAGCCACCGCACCGGGCGGCAGACCCGCTATGGGCTGACACCGCATGGCCGGGCGCAGACCAACGCCGCATGGCCGCGGGTCTATGGCCAGCCGCCCGAAGATGTTGCCGCGTTCCTTGTGGTCGAAGACCCCTCGGCGCCGATTGACCGGGAGATGGAGGGCAAAGGGGCGGTGACGGTGCAGATCGGGCCCAGAAGCTTTGTCACGACGGCACCCGATGCCAGAGGTGACACCCTTCGATTGTCGCTGAATGCCACGGCGCCGTTGCCGCGCTGGGTGACGGACAAGCTGTGCCCACCCGAGGTGCAAGAGGCGTCAGAGGCTCTGTTGGAGCGGTTGAAACTGCTGCTGACCGAGCATGGATTGCAGGACCTGAGCCTGCTGCACCGGACCGCCCTGCGCGTGACCGTGGTGCATGAATGGCGACGGCTGATCCTGCGCACTCCGGCGTTTCCCGAACCGCTGATCGCGGATCATTGGTCAGGCGCAGAGTGCCGCGCCGCATTCCACGATGTGCTCACACGGCTGCCGGTTGCCGATCTGGCGCTTCTCGAAGAGGATATCGAGGCCGTCTAGGACAGTTCGCGCAATTTGACCCTGTCCCCTGTCGATAAAGCGTTGACTCGCGCGCAACCAGTGGGGTTACCCTGCGTCATGCTCAATTACGGGCATCGGAGGATGCCCAATGGCGGCCGGAAATGACCTGCTGGATTTTCAGCAAAACCTTCAGACCACCACGACCGATGTTCAGACCATACGGTCCGATGCGGAAGACTTGGCAGCCGCGCTCAATTCGGCAGCAACGGCATCGCAAAGCTACCTGACGTTCCGGTCGATCATCAAGGTCGCGGACGCCGCGTTTTCTGCGGCTTTGACAACGCTGAAGCTGTCAGAAAACGTCGCTCCGTTGCAAGGGCCGTCGCGCGCGCTCAAGGACGTGCTCGAAATTCTGCAACCGCGTATCGTGCAGATCAAGGATGCCACGGACCGCGCCAAGGCAATCGAACCGCTCCTGCAAAAGATCACGCAAGCCGATACTGCGGTCGATCTGACCATCATGCCCGCAATCGTGTCCACGGATGAAACGCTGGTCAACCTGCGCGACAGCATCGACGAGATCGTCCGCGCCTTTGACCGCGTATCGACGCCCAACGGCATTCCAGCGCTGAACCCCGACGCAGGCACCAGCCGACCGGGGCGGGGTAATTTCGAAAACCTGTTCACCTCTGCCGACACTCTGGTCCGTCCGGTCAATGTCGCCTTCGGCCCGGCACAGGATGCGGCCGATGCCTATGACGATGTCAAAGCGCGGTTCAACGAGATCCTCGATGTCTTCGACGTGGCCGGGTTTCCCGACCTGAACGAGATTTTCGGCAACCTTGTCGAATTCGATGCGCTGTTCGACGGGCTTGGCGTGGTTCTGGACATCGTGGAATCCGCGCTGCGCCCCATCCAGCCCCTGCTTGACGCAATCGGTCTGGTGTTTGACCTTGTGGTCGGGCCGGTCATCGACTTCCTGAACGAAGAGCTGGGCGTCGATGCGCTGTTTCAGGAACTGGCGACCCTGCTTGATCCGCTCTTTCCCGAGATCGACCTGTTCGACGGCTTCCTTGACGTGGTTGCGGACCTGGAAAGCCTGCTCGATCAGCTGGATTTCAACTTCTTCGATGTGCCCGATTTCACCGAACTGGCGCTCGAGGCGTTCGACATCTTCGATGTCACCTTCCCGACGCTCGAGCTAAATGCGCTGGCCCTGCTGAACGGCCCTGCCCTGCGGCTGGGCGATCCGACGGCCGACACGATGTACGGCACCGGAGCCGACGAGGCGTTTGATCCGGCGGGCGGGGATGACCTCGTGTTGGCCAATGACGGCAATGACATCATCGTGGCCAGCGCCGGGGAGGACACGATCATTGGCGGCGACGGGATCGACCGCGTGGTCTTTGCGGGCGAGCTGGTCGAGTATGATTTTACCCGCAACGATGCCACGAACGAGCTGATCTTCACCCATACCGATGTGGGCGGGCATGGGTTCAACGAGGGGATCGAGATCATCACCGAGGTCGAGTTCTTCGATTTTGGCACCGAGACCTTTACCAAGGAACAATTCGAGGCAGCCGTGGTCGGCGTGTCGGTGCTGGATGACATTCCGGGACCCGATGGCGAAGTGACCAGCGACGAGAGCGAACTGATCTTCCTCAACCCCGGAGGCACGCTGGTCGACGGGCTCGAGATCAACGGTCAGGTCCTGAACGGCATGAACGTGGTCTACGGGCTTGGCGGAGACGATCGCATCCAAGGCACGCTGGGGCGCGATTTCATCTTCGGCGGGCCGGGAAATGATCTTCTCATCCCGCGGACGGGGGTCGATGCGCTGGATGGTGGGCCGGGCAGCGACACGTTCCAGGTGTTCGATCTGGGGCGCAATGCATCGGTGACCGTCAATCTGGAGACCGGGTTTGCCGGTGCGGATGGCGACATCAACCAGGTCTTCGATGTCGAGAATGTCATCATCCAGAATGGCAGTCCGATGCAGATCTACGGCAATGCCAGCGACAACACGCTCTTCTCGGGTCGGGGTCGCGACATGCTGTCGGGGCGTGGAGGCGACGATGCGCTCTTCGGCAATGAAGGGCGCGATGTGCTCTGGGGTGGCCAAGGGGTCGATACGCTGCGCGGTGGCGACAGCAACGACTTTCTCGGCGCTCTGAACACGTCGGACAATGGCGCGGCCGAGCTGTATGACGGCGAGGCGGGCATTGACACGCTGAGCTATGCGACCGGGCGCGACGAGATCCGCAGTTTCCTGTCCAGTGACCAGTTCTTCATGGGGATGCTCAACGTCGCGATGCAGGACAGCGCCACCACCGGACCTGTCGTCATTCGAGCCGCCGAGGGCGAGATCGACCGGCTGAACGGGTCGGGACAGGTGATCGCCACGGATATCGCGCTCAATATTGAGCATTTCATCGGATCGGATTCTGCGGACACGATCTTTGGTGCCGGTACGGCACTGAACCGGATCGACATCGGCGGTGGCGGTGGCAATGACACGATGTACTCGTGGGGCGCGGATGACGTTCATGGCGGCAGTGGCGATGACCTGCTGATCGCGGAACGTGGCCCGCAGGGCGGTCGGATCGCGGGGAATTTCGATGGCGGGAATGGCTTTAACACGCTTGATCTGCGGCCTGTGGGGGACGCGCGATTCATCCTCCTGACCAGCAGCGGCAGCGGGAACCTGCGTTTTGTCGCCGCTGACAAGGATTACACCGGGCGCGAAATCGACGCGCGGGGCGAAGGGTTTGGCATTGATAATATCGACGAATTCCTGCTGGGCGAAAACAACGATTACGTGACATGGGGCACCGGATCGGATGCCACCATTCGCGGTGCGGGGGGCGATGACCATCTGGAATCCGTCGCCAGCGACGGCACCCAGAACCCGACCTTTTTTGGGGATGCAGGGAATGATCTGATCATTATCGGCAATGGCGGCAACGCGTTCGGCGGGATAGGTGACGATCGGATCGAGGTCACCTCGGGCGGGAATGTGACCGCCGATGGTGGTGACGGCAACGACACGTTCTTCATCACCCGCATGAACAACGAGATTATCGGCGGCGCCGGATATGACACGCTGATCCTCGCGTCACGGTTCGGCGAAGGCGTGTCGGTCAACCTTGCCAATGGCACGGCGGTTTCGGACGGGTCCATCGACCTCGACCGTATCACCGGCATTGAAGCGCTGGTCACCACTGATGCAAACGACACCGTTGTGGGCAGCGCCAACGCGGACCGGATTTTCACCCGCGCGGGCAATGACACGGTGAACGCCGGCGACGGTGAAGATCAGTTGTTCGGCGGCGACGGGCGCGACACGATTCGGGGCGAAGGGGACAACGATACGATCAATGGTGGCGCAGGCGATGACATCCTCGACGGGGGCGACGGCACCGACACCGTGGATTACGCCTTTCCCAGTTATGGCGGGGCCGAGGGCGAGATCGTCGCCCAGGTCTTTGCCGCCGCAACTGTCGATCTGGCCGGACAGACCGGCGGGCGCGGCGGCGAAAGCGACACGCTCATCGACATCGAAAACGTGTTCGGCACACATCTGAACGATGCCATCACCGGCGACGATCAGGCCAACCTGCTGTCCGGGGGAGCGGGCGTCGACACGATCACCGGCGGTGCTGGCAACGATATCCTGATTGCAGGTGGTCACAACTCGACCACCGGGCAGGACGAGCTTTACGGTGGCAGCGGCAATGACCGCATGGTGGTCGGAGCAAGCTCGTTCTTCGCGGATGGGGGCGACGGAAGTGATACGCTCGATTTCTCAGGGGGCACCGACCTTGCCGAAGGGGGGGGCCGCACGCTGTCGCTCGACATCGACCTGCAGGCGCAATCGCTGGCGCGCGAGGTGGAGTTGGGCCGCGTGGTCTGGGCCGATGACGGCAGCACGTCCTCGCGCCAGTTTGACGGGCAATCCATCACGCCGCGTGACGTCCTGTTGTCCAACCCGCTTTACGCCCGTGCCGCGTCGGACCTGACGCTGCGCCTGCCGACAGGGGACGAACCCGAAGACGACATTCCAAGCTTTGCCATCGAGATCACATCTGTCACGCAGTCCAACGGCCCGATTTCAAACCTGTTCTCCAGCATCGAAAACGTGCTGGGCACCAGTGGCGCGGACGAGATGCGCGGCGACGCGGCGGCGAACCTGCTCGAAGGGGCGAATGGCGATGACATTCTCGAAGGACGCGGCGGTGACGATGACCTGAACGGCGGCGCTGGAACGGACACGGCGTATTTCGACGGCGATCAGGCGCAGTACACGCTGACCCTGAGCGCATCGGGTGTCACGATCACCGACCGGCGCGACGGGGGCAACGGCACCGACACGCTGACTGGGATCGAGATGCTGGATTTCGACACGGATTTCAACGATGCGCCCTTCAGCCTCGAGCAGTTCGGCGGGCTGGCGCTCTTGTCGCAAGCCGATCTGGAAACCTTCATCGAGCTTTACATCGCCTATTTCAACCGCGCCCCCGACGCGGTGGGGCTGTCCTTTTGGGGTACGGCCTTTGCGAACGGGGTGACGCTGGAACAATCCGCCAGCTTTTTCATCGACCAGCCCGAGACCCGCGCCACCTACCCGTCGGGCCTGAGCAATTCCGATTTTGCCACGGCGGTCTATGACAACGTTCTGGGCCGCATCCCCGATCAGGACGGGTTCGAGTTCTGGGTCGATGCGCTGAACAGCGGCAGCGTCGGACGCGACCAGTTCATCCTTGCCATCCTCGGCGGGGCCAAGGCCGCGCCACCTGCCGGAGCCAGTCAGGAGTTCATCGAGCAACAGGCGGCGGACCGGCAGTACCTGAGCGACAAGACTGATATCGGCGGTTATTTCGCGGTGACAAACGGGCTTTCGGATGTCGGCGATGCGGCTGCGGTGATGGCCCTGTTCGACGGAACCGAGAGCAGCATCCAGAACGCCATCGACGCAACCGACGCGGTCTATGCAGACGCTCTTGCCGCAGACGGCGGCGCGTTCATCCTGCAGGTCGTTGGCGTGTTGGACGACCCCTTCGCGGTCTGATCCAATCCTCCGGATCAGCCGAAGACGACGCCGTCCATCAGCTTGCGCGCGGTGCGCAAAACGGCGGCGGATGTGACCTCTCCCGTGCCCGACACCTGCGCGATGATGCTGGTCTCTCCGATCGGGTGTTCGATGGGCATGCGCTTGTCCGCGCCGCCCGGCACCTGCGCCAGACCTTCGGTCACGGAGCCCGGCAACAGGCAGGCGGTGGCGACGCTTACCGCGCCGAGCACCCCGATGGAAGCATGACAGCGATGCGGGATGAAGGTGCGTGTGGCAATCACGCCACCCTGCCGTGGCGCGCTGACCAGTGTCATTTTGGGCACGGTCTTTTGGGCCACATCACCGAGGTTCATCAATGGCCCACAGGCCAGGCGGATCGCCTCGAGCTGTGTCCTGAGCGCCTCATGCGCCTCGAGATCCGCGCGGCTTTCGGCGCCGGCGATGCCCAGATCAGATGCGCGCAGAAGGACCACCGGCATGCCGTTGTCGATCATCGTGACATCGACGCCCTGAACCCTGTCGCAAGTGTTGCCCGTCGGCAGCAACGCCCCACAGGTCGAGCCTGCCGTTCCGACGAATTCCAGCGGCACGGGTGCGGCCTTTCCGGGCACCCCATCTATGGCGGAATCGCCGTCATAGCGGGGCACGCCGCCGGGTGTCTGGACGGTCGCAATCGCGGTCTGGCCGGTGTTCACCATGTAGATCGTCACGCGGGTCTGCCCGTCCTGCGCCGCGACCAGACCACGTTCGATAGCAAAAGGCGCGACCCCGGCAAGAATGTTGCCGCAGTTCTGACCGTCCGAGACCAGAGGCTGATCCACCATCACCTGCAGGAAGAGGTAATCCACATCGACACCGTCGCGGTTTGACCGTGTCACCACCGCCACCTTGGAGGTCAGCGGATCCGCCCCGCCCATCCCGTCGATCTGACGCGGGTCCGGGCTGCCCATGACGCGCAGCAGAAAGGCATCGCGGTCGGCGGGCAAGTCCTCGGCCAGGAAATAGCCCCCCTTGGACGTACCACCGCGCATCCACATGCAGCGGATGCCATCAGACATAGCGCAGGCCCTTTTCGGCCAGCCGTTCGCGCATCTGGTACATGTCCAGACCCAGCTCACCCGAAGCCAGCCGTTTGCGCTTGGCCTCTTCATTGGCGACGCGTGCCTGCGCCTTCTCCAGCAAATCTGCAGCATCCGCACGCCTGACCACGCAGACGCCATCGTCATCCGCAACGATCACGTCCCCCGGATCGACCGAAGCGCCCGCACAGACCACCGGCACGTTCACCGACCCCAGCGTTTCCTTGATCGTGCCCTGGGCGCAGATCGCCTTGGACCAGACAGGGAAGCCCATCTTCTCGAGGTCCACCACGTCGCGCACGCCGGCGTCGATGATCAACCCACGACAGCCCCGCGCCTGCGCCGATGTTGCAAGCAGGTCGCCGAAATAGCCCGCATCCGACGGTGATGTGGTGGCCAAGACCAGCACATCACCGGGGTGCACCTGTTCGATGGCCACATGCAACATCCAGTTGTCGGCAGGGGGCGCCAGGATCGTCACCGCCGATCCGCCGACAGCAGCGCCGCGATAGATCGGGCGCATGTAGGATGCCAGCAGGCCAATGCGCCCCTGTGCCTCGTGCACTGTTGCAACCCCACAGCGCGCCAGACCGTCGATCACCTCCGGGTCCGCCCGTTCGATGGTCTGCACCACGACGCTCATCAAAGCTCATCCACTGTGCGCGGGAACACCGATTGGAAGCCTTCGGCGTATTTCGCAGCACGACCGCCGGACTGCCCACCGGAATTTCGGCGAAATTGATTGGCCCGGTTCTCAGCCACGTTGGTGTAGTAGTCCCAGAGGTGGTGCTGACCTTCCATACATTCGATGGCGGCGCGCTTCTGATCCCAGACCTCAGTGATGTCGAGAAACACGTCAGGCTTCCAGCCCATCTGTTCGGTCTGGTGCGGCTCGAAGAGGTAAAGCTGCGGTGCGCCCAGCACTTTTTCGCCCGGATTGTGCCCCCAAGCCTGTGCGATCATCCGCACTTCGAGAGCCAGCCCGCTCGTGTACATGTGATCGGTGTTGTAGGGATCGTATTTCGAATGGCTGAGCATGAAGTTCGGCTGCACCGCGCGTACGAGGTCCACCAGCCTCATCTTGGCCTCGTGATCGACGACCAACGGATAATCTCCGAGATCGAAACACTGTATATCATGGACATTCAGCGCCTTGGCGGCATTTTCGGCCTCTTTGCGGCGAATGGATTTCACCTCGTCCAGCGTCTTGCCTTCCTTCCAGAGCTTGGCGCTTTCGCCGCGTTCGCCGAAAGACAGGCAGGCCACCGTCACCTCGTATCCCAGCTTCTGATGCAGCGCGATGGCACCGCCGCAGCGCCAGACGAAATCGGCCGCATGTGCCGAAATCACCAGCGCGGTCTTCTTGTCACTCATGGAACCCCTCCCGTGGTCGTCTTTGCGCGCAGATTGCACAGGCTTGGCGGGGAATGCCACTTGAAACGCTCATGGCAGGCGGGGCGACATCATCCTGACAGGTCGGGTGGGACGGCCCAAAGGAACCGACAGGATCAAAGCGCGCCGGAATTGATCCATTCGTCCAGTTTCTGGCGACTCACCTCGAAATGCATACTGTCCTCGCGGCCCCAGGATGCGCCCCAGACCCAGCCCTCGCTTCGGAAAAAATCGGCAAGGATGGTGAGGCCAAGTTGCGTTCGGCCATCGCCCAGCGTGTCCAGCACGCCGTCGATATTGAGATCGACCGCAAGCCCGAAGGCATGGGTCGAAGCACGTCCGCGCGTGCCGCGAATCTGGCGCACGCAGAGCGACCCGGCAGTGTCGATACGGGCATAGAGATCGGGGTCGGTCAGGCGCACCTCTTCAAAGACCCGGCGCAGGGAATCTGCGGCGGGTTTCAGCATGCGCACCCGGATCGGGCCGACTTCTTCAAGCACCAGCTTGCTGGCCAGCCTCGGGTTTGTCATCTCTTCGCAATCATCCGACATCACCTCGCGGGGCGGACCGAAGACCCGCGTCAGATAGGACGGGCCAGCGATGGTGAGACCTTCGTTCACGTTGCGCCGATCAGCGATCAGCACCACCTGAGCATAAGCGTCAATGATGTCGTTGGTGCCGTTTCGGCGGAACACATCCGCCGCTCCGGCGCCTGAAGAGGGCGGGGCAATCGTCTGGCTCGGCAAGGGCGCCACCGGCGCGCGTGCAGCGGTTGCTGCCACCTGCGTCAGTTCCTGTGTCATTTCATCGAGGCGGATCTGAAGGTCCTCGACCTGCTGGCTGAGCATCTCGATCTCGATCCGGGCACCGGAGTCGATTGCCGTTCCTGCAAAGCCCGAGTCGTCACTCGACATCAGCCTTGGCACGAAGATCCAGATGACGGGCACCAGAAGGATCGCCACACTCAGGATAATCGCCGGAAGAAGGCGCATGACACAAAATTCCCAAAGCAAAAAACTTGTCCCATTTAACCCGGATTCTGCGCGACGATCCAGCCAAACATGATCCAGGGGCATGATCGGCTCCGGCAATGCCTCAAACCCATTGCCGGAGGCGGAGAGCTAAGGTAACCTTGGGTCATCAAACCTTTTTCATTTGAGGACATGTATTGCTATGTCACATATCCGAAGAGTTTCCGCCCTTGCCCTTGCGATCACCCTTTCCTTGGGGATGACCAACACGGTTTCCGCGCAATCGTCCGATGCCAGTACGATGAGTGCCGAAGAGATCATGCAAGCCTTTGAAAAGCAAAAGACACGGGGTTTGGTTCTCGTGCCGTCCGACAGCACGGCCCCGGCCGAAACAGCAGAGACCTCCACCACGGTCACCACGGCAGAAACCACCTATACCGAGGTCGACAAGGCCGATCAGGTCAACATCAAGATCAAGTTCGATTTCGACAGCGCGACGCTGCGAGACGACCAGAAGCCGCAACTGGCCACGCTGTGCGAGGTCATGAAGGCGGTGGATGTCCAGCTGTTCCAGATCGTAGGCCATACCGACAGTTCCGGGTCGGCCTCGTATAACGAGAACCTGTCTCTGCTGCGTGCCAAAGAGGTCAAGCGGCACCTTGTGACCGAATGCGGGATTCCCGAGACCCGGCTCGAGGCGATCGGCATGGGTGAAAGCGCGCCCTTCAATGCAGAAGATCCGCGCAGCGACGACAATCGGCGTGTTGAATTCCAAGCGCTTGGGTAATGACTTCGGTCACCTTCTGAAACCGGAGACATCATGACAGACAGCCGTCCAGGAGACCTGTTTCAGGCTGGCGACCTCGTGAACAACACCTACCGCGTGGAAGCCATTCTGGGCCGCGGTGGCACATCCGATGTTTACCGAGCGCGCTCTGAAATCTCCGGGCGGCTTGTCGCCCTGAAAGTGCTGAAATCGGAGTTCTCGACCAACGAGGATTACCTTCTGCTGCTCACGCGCGAAGAGGCGATGCGCGAGATCCGGCATGATGCGATTGTCCGGTATTCCGAGAACCACCGAACGGCGGATGGCCATGTCTACCTTCTGATCGACTATGTCGACGGTCCCGGTATGGACAAGAAGCTCAAGCAGGGTCCGATGTCCGCGGATGACCTAATGGTGATCTGCAAACGGGTGGCCGAGGGGCTTCAGGCGGCGCATGAGCGCAATATCTTTCACCGCGATCTGTCGCCGGACAACATCATCCTTCGCGACGGCGATCCTGCGCAAGCGGTCATCATCGATTTTGGCATCGCCAAGGACACCAATCCCGGCGCCGAAACGATCGTCGGCAATGAATTCGCGGGCAAATACGCCTATGCCGCGCCGGAACAACTGGCCGGCAAGACCGATGCGCGCACGGATATTTATTCGCTGGGCGCGTCGCTTTTGGCAAATTTCAGGGGCAAGTCCCCGGATATCGGGCGCAATCCGATGGAGGTCGTTCAGAAAAAAGCCGAGCCGCTGGATACGGAAGGCGTACCCGAGCCGCTGAAGTCGATCCTCGACAAGATGACCCAGCCCAATCCCGACGACCGGTTCCAAAGCGCGGTCGCGGTGCTTGATGCGCTGGCAGGAGAGCCCTTTGACGCGCCCGAGAATGCGCCCTTGTCGGATGCCACCGTCATCGCGCCATTGAACGCAGCCGCGAAAGCTGCTGCAGAGGCAAAGCCCGTCACCGCACCCCCACCGCCGGAGGACCCAGCGCCCCCCAAGCGCGCCGCAAAGCCCGCCGATCAAGATAGGCGAAAGAGCGGTCTGGTGATCCCGCTTGCCATCGGCGGTGTGGTTGTCGCCGGTCTGGCAGGTGCGTTTGCGATGGGACTGTTCTCGTCCGAGCCCAGCCTGCCCGTCGCCGATCCTTATCGCCTGTCGATTGCCAAGCCCAAGGACAGCGCGCCGCGTGCTGTGGGCTTCGTGCCCGCGGATGACATCGCCGCGGCGCTGCGCGAGCAGATGCAACAACAGAATGGCACCTTTGATCTGACGCTGGCGAGCGGCGCGATTGCCGAAAGCTGGGGCACCGACATGCTGCGCGTGGTCGATACCATCGACGAAATGGACAGCTGGCGGGTGTCCCTGTCGGGCAATCTTGCCGAGGTAGAAGGGTCCACCACCAGCAGGCCGATCTATGACAGCGTGATGGCGGCTTTTGACGCCGGGGCCATGGGCGCGCTGAACGGCGCGCCGGACCTGCGGCTGGACGAGATCATCCTTGCGCCAGAGCAGCTTGACCCCATCCTGAACACCTTTGCAGATTGCGGCCGCCTGACCCTCGTAAACCGGCCCATCGCAGGTTATGGGCCGGAAAGCCCTGTTGTGATCGGCGGTGTGATGTCCAGCGAGGAAAGCCGCGCCGCGCTTTCCAGCGCGCTGTCCGCAGTCGTCGGGTCGCGCCCCGTGCGGGTCGATGTGGACATCCTGAACACGACGCTGTGCCTGATCGAAAGCGTGCTGCCCAAGGCGGCCAGCAGCGCTATCGACGTCGCCTTCTATCAAGGCGATCAGGGCAACAATCCGAACCCGACCGGTGAATTCGTGGTTGGCGAAAACCCCGTGATAGACGTGGAATTGCCAGCCGAAGTCACGGACGGATTCCTGACCGTGTCGGTGCTCGACGTGTCGGGCAACGTGTTCCACCTCTTGCCCAACCTAAACCGCGAGGACAATTCTGTCGCCGCCCTGCGCGACGGTGCGGATGGTCCGGTCTCAATCCGCACCGCTTATTCGATCGACGAATCGCAGCAGAATGGCGGTCTGGCGTTCCGGGTGGACGATTCAACGCTGGGCAAATCCAAGATCCTCGTGATCCATTCCAGCGAACCTCTGTTCAATGAAATGCGTCCCACCAGCGAATCTGCGATCAGCTATTCCGAAGCTCTGCTTGAAGAAGATCGGAACATGGCGGCGCGGATCTATTCTCTCGACAGCCGCATTCTGGAGACCCTCGCGCGCTGACGGCGATCAGGTCACGTCGACGACGATCACGGTAATGTTGTCGGCCCCGCCCCCGTCCAGCGCGATCTGGATCAGGCGGTCGACCACGGTTTCCAGCGGTTCGGCGTTCATCACGTCTTCGATCATCTTGAACGTCGCATATTTGGTCAGGCCATCCGAGCACACAAGGAACCGGTCGCCGGGTTCGGCAGTGCCGCGCACCTTATCGAGTTCAAGCGCGTCCCCAACCCCGACAGCGCGGGTGATCGCGTTCGATTGCGGATGATGTTCGGCTTCGTCCCACGTCATCTGGCCGGATTCGACCAGCGACGCCACAAGCGAATGATCGGCAGTCAGCATCTGGATCGCGCCATCGCGGACCCGGTAGATGCGGCTGTCCCCGGCCCAGATGCCGACGAAATGTCCGTTCGCCAGCATCAGGCTTGCCACGGTTGCGCCAATCGTGGCCACGCCACGGGCGTCTGCTTCGGCACGGATGACGCTGTGCGCCTTCTGGATTGCGTGGCGCAGCGCGTGCATCCGGTCCGTCGCAGGCAGGTCGGGTGCGATGGTGGCGATCATGTCGGTGATCAGGCGGCTGGCAAAATCCCCTGCCTCGTGGCCACCCATGCCGTCGGACACGACCCAGATGTTCTGTTCAGGCAAGGCCAGGACCGAATCCTCGTTCACCTTGCGTTTGAGCCCCACATGGCTGCGGGCGTTGAAGCGGACGCGTGGCGTGACAACATTCATGAAATGCCCTCTCTCCAAAGGTCCGCGTCCAGATCGAACAAGCCTTGCATGTTCGCCCCCTCCGGTAAACCTTCACAGACCATCAGGCGGCAATCGCCCTCCATGAGCGTGCTCCAGATCGTCGGAGCCTGAAACGACCGTGCCAGAAGATCGGCTGTCACACGGTGGAGCATGCCTTGCGGATCAGCACCCGTACAGCTCACGCCCGTTCCCGGTACGATCCGGCAGAACGCAGGGTTCGTGATCTCGGGCGGATCGAGCGCCGACAGCTTTTCCTCAAGCGCGTCCTTGCCGATATCATCATCGAGCACCGACAGGGCGATGGTTTCGAGCGTTTCGAACCTGTCCGCGTCCGCGAAATGCGCGTGGAGAACTGGCGTTTCCTCGGTCATTGGCCCCATTAAGGTCAGGGGAAAGCGGCGGCCCACACGGTCGACCGATGGCATGAGAACCCCCATGATCGCGGCAGGTCCGGCAATCCCCGCCGACAGGCAGAACCGCCAGATCGGACCGGACATGTACAATTCGTCCCATCGCGCTCCGTAGAAATGCGTGCCTGAGAGCAGGCATCGCTGGAGCCATTCGTCCCAGACCGTCGCGAAGCCCGCAGGTGCGTTGATCCGAAAGAAATCCCCGACCGAGGGGATCTTTCCGAAGGCTCCGAACGTCGCGACGGTCATCAGAACGTTTTCGGGCAGCTGAATTTCGAAAGCGCAGGCAGCGCAAACGGATTCAGAACCGATCCGGCCTGGAGCTGGAAGATCGAGATGCGCCCGCCCACGTTGAAGATCACCCGCTTGCGGTCCGACACGTTGGTGCGCCGAACCTCTGCCGCATCCAGCAGCCGGAACCACGCCCAGGGGCCATCCTTTTGCAGCACGCTTTCGGCATTCGACGCAGCCGGCTCGAACGTGATCCGCGCAAGGCCAACCCCACCCGGCCAATCCAGCGCCACCGGCGTCGGAGCACCGCCCCGATGGGCAAAGGGTACCTGCTTGCCGTGAACTTCGAGCATCACCGCCTCGGCCTTGGGATCGAGTGCTTGCGGCATCATCTGGAATTGGATGTTCGGCGCAGCACCGCCTGCCGCAAAGAACGCCTCGCGGATTTCGGCGGCATGCTGCAATTGCTCCAGAACCGCCTGGCTGATCCCGAGATCCACCTCGTTCACCTGTTTCCACGACCACGGCCGCGTGCGGGTGTCGATGTACTGGATCAGGTTCTCATTGACGAAACTGTCGATCAAGCCTGCGGGGGCGAACAACTTCTGGAAATCGGCAATCGCCACATCCGCCTGCGCGCGTCGATTGAACGGGTAGCGATCGGACAGGGCCTGCTGGCAGAAAGGCAGCACTGCCGATTGCCAGCGCGCGTTGATGCCCGTGCGGGTGTTGTCAGAGGTGATCCCGGACGAGCCAGACGTGATCTGGGTTGCCCAGCGTTCGAGCGGGCCGTCCACACGGGCAGCCGCCTCTTGGAACCGCTGGATCGCGGCACCACCTTCGTTGCTGGAGGACGAGCCGGAAAAGCTCATCTTGTTCAATTCCTGATAGAGTTCGGTCAGAAGTCCGATCAACTCATCAAGCTGTGACGGCAATCCCGGTTCCGGCGGCGTGGTCAGCTGGTGCAACCAGTTGAAGCGATCGACCACATAGGCTCCGGGAGGCTGGGGTGCCGCTTCGCCAGAGGCAGCGGCGGATTGGGACAGGGCCTCGAGCAGCAGTCGGGTGCGCGTACTGGTCTGACGCAGTACATCGCGCTCGGCAATCCCGCCAACATCCGTGGCGAGGTCCTCGGCTCCACCGCCGCCGCTGCGATCCTCGGTGAGCCGTGTTTCGTCGGCAATCGCTTCGAGGAGGTTGACGATGGGTGAGGTCGGGCCAGACAGGACATTGGTGACCTCGACCGCGTGACTGAGCGATTCCAGCGGGATGATATCGACATCGCCAAGGATCGCATCGTATCGCGCGATAAAGTCGTTGTAGTAGAGATCAAGCACATCCCGGCTGAGCGCGGCCAGCGCCTGTTCGGTCTGCTCGGCCTCTCCGCGCGGGCCAAGAACCCAGCTTTCCCGCTGGATCCGCTCGGCCACACTGAGCGCTTCGCCCAGAAAGACCGAGTTGAAGCCGTCATGGGTAAAGATGCCTTCGACCCCGTCTGTCAGGGGCTTGCCCGAGGACCGCACCAACACCCGCGAGACCGCAGGACCACCTGCATCGCTGACCCGCCATGTCGGCATGGACACCGCTGCGGGGCTGTTGATGATGCCATTGTAGACGCGTTGCGCGAGCGGCATTTCCGACAACAGCGTCTGCACCTGTTCGACCAGCGGACCGTTCAGTTCGATCTGCTGCATCGGCTGATCCAGCAGCGCGTTCATGTGGATCTCGAGATCCTGCCGGAATTCCTCGCGGGCGGGACCGGGATAGGACAGTTCCCAATCCAGCTGCATCCATTCCGCAACCAGGTCCGAATTCATCGGCCCCTGCAGACCCAGCATCAGGTAAATCTTGAGTGCCTCGTAGAGCAGGTCCGGGTTGTTCATGTTGCCGCTCATCTGTTCTTCGAGACGCAGCAGCAAACGAGGGAGCAAACGTTGGTTCAGAGCGCGCCGATAGGTCTGCGCCGCCTGGGAGCCGATCACCTCGCCCTGGTAAAGACCGTAGGTCAGGCGGCTGTCCGGTGCGGGATCCGAAATCGTCGGATTTGCAGGCATGTCGCGCAGGACATTCAGCGCTTCGACAATTGGCACTAGGTCTGTGTCGCCAATCGGGCTGCCCGGAAGCGTCGCGGCAAAGCCGGAATATTCGGTCACATGAGCATTGGCCTGCGCAATCAACTCGCTGTTGCCCTGGAACGACCGGACCAGAAGCGCCCCTGCGCCCGCCGCGACCATGATTGTTGCGACCATCGCGGCCCATTTGGTGATTTTATAGCGCCGTTCGACCTTGTCATCGGCCGAGACCAGACCCGCCTCGCGAAAGATCACCCCTTCGAAAAGCCGCGTGAGAAAATACGACCGGCCCGCGCCCTGCCCCGTTCCGATGGCCTGCCGGCCAATGCCAAAGGTGCGCGCCATCGACAGCATCAGACGGTCGATCGGTGTGCCTTCCTGCGTGCCGGAGGTGAAATACACACCGCGCAACATCTGACGATGCTGGTAGCGGTTTTCCTGGAACACTTCGGTGAGGAACGCCTTGGCGACGCTGCGGATCGAGGCCACCTGCGACGGGAACCCCGCGACAAGCGTGCGGCGCTGCGGATCGCTTTCCGCCTGCATCCGTTCCAGCGACTGCATGTTGAGCCGTTCCAGAAGCGCCGCGAATTCCGTGTCAAAGCTGCCAACGGGCGAGGCCTCGGCCTTGCCCTGTTCGAGCGGCAGGGTGAAGCCCCAGACCTGTTCGCGGTCTTCCTTGCCGAGATTGTCATGAAATTCGGTGAACCCAGCGATCAGATCGGCCTTGGTAAAGAGCACGTAAACCGGAAAGCGGACGCCCAGCTTTTCGCGCAGCTCGGTCAGGCGGGCGCGCACGGCGGCTGCATGACCCCTTTGGGTGATCTCGTCCTGAAGGGCCAGGTCGCTGAGGCTGATCGCGATGATCGCGCCGTTGATCGGCTGACGCTTTCGGTACTTCTTGAGCAAATCCAGAAACCCGATCCAGCCCGCATTGTCGACCTGCGCATCGCTTTCCTGCGTTGTATACCGGCCCGCCGTGTCGATCAGCACAGCGTTGTTGGTGAACCACCAGTCACAGTTGCGCGTGCCACCAACGCCACCGATAGCCGTCTTGCCCATTTCGTCGGCCAGCGGAAACTGCAACCCGGAATTGACGATGGCAGTCGTCTTGCCCGCACCCGGCGGGCCGATCATGATATACCACGGCAATTCGTTCAGATGCTTGCGCCCGTTCTTGGACTTGCGCAATTCCGACATTGCCGTCTTGAGCTTGTCGCGCAGTTCCGAAATTTCACCGCCGACCAGATCATCGCCCGTATCGACACTGGCCGCGATTTCCTCGGTCATGCGGGTTTCGCGTTTGCGGCGGCTCAGGAAAATGCCCAGACCGATTCCACCGAAGATCAGCGCGAAAGACCCCACCGTCAAAAGACGCGCCATTACCGACCCGAACGGGCGGACCTGATCATTGCCGATCAGCGGACCGAGATACCAAACCAGCAGCGACAGGACAAATGCCGCGAAGAACAGGCCAAAATAGATCGATGTAAAGAACCGCAATACCTTCATGCCTCGTTCTCCCGTACCAGAACCACTTCGATGCGGCGGTTCGTGGCCCGTCCTTCGCGTGTGGCATTGTCTGCAATCGGTTCCGCGTCTGCCCGTCCTTCGGCGCTCAGACGGGCATCATCCTCGATGGCTTCGGACATCTTGGTCATCACCGATTTTGCCCGTGCGAGGGACAGGTGCATGTTTGACGGAAACCGCGAGGACCGGATCGGCACATTGTCGGAATGGCCCACCACGATCACCTTGCCCGGTTCGTCGTCCAAGGCAGTCGCGACCCGGTTGATGATGTTGTGGAACTTGTCCACGAGGGTATCGGACCCCGAGCCGAACATGCCCGAACCAGCGATCCGGATCACCAGTGTGTTTCCCTGTCCGAAGACCTTGACCAGACCTTCGTCGATTTCCGGCTTGAGGAACGTGACAAATTTCTCAAGCTGAACCGCTTGCGTGTCGACCGGAGGTGGCGGCGGAGGCGGTGGTGCGCGGCGTTCAAGCTCTGCAACCGGACCGGCTTCGATGATGGAAAGTTGCCCGATCAGGTTCTCGGTCCGGTTCGACAGCACGTAGCTGAGACTGGCAAATTCGCTGATCAGCAAAAGCCCAGTGACGCCCAGCGCGATCCAGACCGGTTTCCATGCCGACAAGGCGCGATAGGGTTTTTCCACACCCTTCCAATTAGGTGACAGGTCCCGCTCCATCGCGCCGCGTTGCGCGCGGATGACGGATGCCAGCCCTGCGCGGATGCGGGCGTGCTTGTCCGGTCCGCCCTGTTCGACACGCAGCCGTCCCTCAAAGCCAAGCGACATGCACATATACATGAATTCGAGCAGGTCGATATTGTTGGCGGGTTCCTTTTCGAGCCGCGCCAGCAGATCGTAAAAGCGGTCTCCCCCCACAGTTTCGCGGTGGAACGTGCCCACCATGGATTGCAGCCCCCAGTTGGATTGCCCGCCCCAGGGCGTGTTCAGAACCACGTCGTCCAATGTCGCACACAGCGAATAGCGTGCGGCCTTGACCGTTTGCGCGGCAATCCCCGCCTGAAGTGCGCGGTTCTCGAAGGCCCGCACCTCGGAGACCACGGATTGGCGTAGCTTGTCGGCATCCATGTGCTGCGCGCGGTTGCGGATGCGGCTGATCAGGGAAAACAGCGGAGCGGCGCAGGCATTCAACCGATTCATGCCGGTCAGAACCGGTTCGACCTCCTGCTGCTGCGCGCGCTGTGTGGTTGCCTCGGGTGTGCTTGCCGCGGCGGGAATACCGAACGTGTCAAGCGGCGCGGCAGGTTCCTCGGGCGGTGTGTGTTGCGGCGCCACCGGCTGCGCCTGGGTCGGTTGCGGCGGCGGCACCTGTGCGGCCGTGCGCCGGCCTCCCGGATTGGGCTTGATGACGGTTCTGTCCGTGTCATCCGGTTCGGCAAACGGGTCTTCGTCAGACATCGCAGCAGCCTCTTCTTAACTATTTCGGATCGCCCACAGCTCCATATCAAGTCCCGGGTACTGTCCTGACACATGCACGGCGATACCGCCGGATGTCGTCATCTTGCCCCAATACGGACTGTCGGCGTCGAGTTCAAAATACACTTTTCCCGCCTGATACGGCACTTGGCGCGGGGCCACTGGCAGGGGTCTCAATGTGATGCCCGGCAGGGCGGAATTGACCAACTGCCGGATTTCTTCGACCGGTCCGATCTTGGACTGGCCCGCGAAATGGCGGCGGATGTCCTCAGCCGGAACTTCAGCCTTGACCGCAAGGACAAAGCCCGCGGTGGACAGCAGCTTGCGGTCTGCGATGAGACCGACGCTGATGCCGTATTTGCGTTCCTCCAAGTTGATCAGCACTGCCGATTGCTCCAGCACCGCACTCAGGTATTGGCGCAGGATGCGGAACACCGGCAGGAAGGTTGCCGGTTGGTTGTCGTGCTTGTAGGGCGGAAGCTTGGGCGCTTCCTTGTTTTCTGCCATGAAAGACGCGAGTTCACCCGCCAGCGTGATGCAGGCGCGATACACGGTCTCGGGGTGGACGTTTTCAATATTGGTGAAATGACGGAACAGCGGCAGCGCCTTGTTCACCGTCATCAGGAGAAGGAAATCGGAAATATCCGCCGTCCCGCGTGCCGGCCCGCTTTCCGATAGACGCCCGGCGAGAGCGGTCATGCGATGCGACAACAGCCCTTCAAGCTCGCTTACGAAGCCCGCAAGGGTCGGGGCAGCGCGAATATCGACGCAACTGGGAATGAAGGCACGGTCGAGCAGGATTTCCTTGTCGGGGCGCACTTCGATGATGCGGGCAATCGGGATCACCAGCATGTCGGCGAGATCGTCCACCTCGAGCGCGAATTGCAAGCGCAGCTTGCCGACGCCGATGGTCACGCCCTTGCCGACCGCGCCTGTCACATCGGTGATTTCGATCTCGGCGGGCTTCAGACGGCTGGCCGAATTCCCGCTTTCGGTCAAATCGACCTCGGTTGCGCCCTGACGCCGCTGCGGGATGGTCAGAACGACAACGCAATCCTTGATGTTGTCCGGCACCTCGAGCGATGGCGGGTGGTTTTCGGCCTGCGGCACACGGAAAATGGTGCCATCCTGCGTCAGCCCGGCACAGGATTTCACCGCGAACTTCCCGATCTTGAGTGCTTCATCGTCAATCTCGAGTTCGCTGAAGCCCCAGGCATAGGGCGTCACACGGCGCGCCAGCCCTGCAACCAGCGCTTCGGTGTAACGGTCTGCTTGCTGGAAATGGTGTGGCTGCAGAAACAGCCCCTCCGTCCACAGCACCTTGTTGTCCCAGGACACGTTAATACTCTCCCGTCACCTTTGCGCGCGAAGGCGCTTATTTTAACTTTTCGAGCTGTTCCTTGTAGGCGCGGGCGAACTCGCGGCTGAACAGTTCGTGAAAATCATTTTCGGCCTGATCGGAAATCTGGGCGTACATCTTCTCGTATACCTCCCAATACCGGGCCTTCTTACCTTTAAACATACTTCCAATCGCAGTGGATGTCTCAATCTGACCTGCAAGCACTTCGGGATCAAGCTTGGCAAGCACACCTTTGATCGCGGCTTCCATTCCGGTGACCATTGCGATCTCGTGCGCCTTGATGTCGCCAAGCGCCTGTTCGGTCGCGGTTTCGGAGCTGAGGTATCCCTTGGCCTTGGGTTTGACCAAGGCCGTGACCGCGTCATCTTCGCTGAGCGAGAACTTGAGCGGGTTGTTTCCGCCCGAGGCGATCATAGTCTGATCTATGCGAAATTCGGACTTGATCGACGTCCGGGTCATCAGGATTTCCCGAAGCCCGACGATCATCATGCGCATGACCCGGCCCATGCGTGTCATGCTGCGTTCCAGATCGGCATCATCGATCACAAGATCCTCGACATCGAGCGCCGCGATAAAGGCGCGGGCAGCGGCCTGATCACCACCTGTACCGGCTGGTGGTGCGGGTGGCACCTGCGTTTGCGGAACCTGCTCTGCAGGGGGGGGCGGCGCGGGTTCTTGTATCGGGGGCTCTTCGGGGATCGGTGGCGCGACAGGCTCCGGCGCGGAGGGTGGTGTTTCCTCCCTGGCCGGGATCTCGTCATCGGTCGGCGCAAGGAAATCGTCCCAGTCATCCGGGATCAAGCCGGGGCTGCTTTTGCCAGAGGGGGCAAAACTGTCCGACACCGAGGGATTGTGCATCGGCAGCGATGCGCCGTCACCTTCGCGGCCATCCTTGGGTTCCTGAAAGAACGGGTCTTCCTCTTCGCCGAGCGGCGGCAGAAGATCGTCGATCGGGTCGGAGGCCCCGAGGTTCTTTGGCCCGGTTGGCCCGCCTTCTGCCCCCAGCAGATCGTCAAGGAAGTCCCCACCCTGCCCCGGATCATCGAGCATCTCGAACGGATCGGGGGCATTATCGGCCGTGCCATGAGAAAGGCCAGTCTGGTCCGGCTTACGCGGCATCAAGTCATCAAGGTCCGCGAGTTCCTGCCCGATCTCAACGACAAGCTCATACCCCCCCGCCGACAGGACATCGCCATTGTTGAGGGTCGTCGGCGTGCGGCCTAATGGAGCCTTGGAGTAGTTGAGAAACGTGCCATTTGTCGAGAAATCGACAATCACGATCTTGCCGTTGTGATCCTCGATCACGAAATGGCTTTTCGACAGCATGCGATCCGGATCCGGCAGGACTAGATCATTCCCCGGACCGCGTCCGACGGTCAGGCTACCACCCTTCATCTGTACCGGACGCCCATCGCCCGGCACCATCCCGGAGGATTGAAATTTCAGTGTCACCGTCATCACTGGCGGTCAGCCTCCTACAAGCACGGTAAATTCACCCTTAATGATCATCCCGCCGCAGGCGACAGTATCCCCGATGCGGGCAGCGGGCATCTTTCCGATTATGACCGACGAAGACCCTTTTAGGATCGGGTGTGGAAAAGCCGGGTTGGTCATATCCAGCAGCCGAGCCGCTGGAAACTTGCCGACAATGACCGTGACACAGCACGGCGGTATGATCGGTATGCCCGGAACCGGAATCGGTACGGGTGGCGCCGGAGGCGGGCCGGGTGTAAAGCACGCATGGAAATCAAGCAATCTGGCCTGCGGAGGTCCTGGCATCTAGGCGCCCCCTTCCTGTTCCTTGCGTTTCCCGTTGCCACCTCGTCCGATATCGACAGCGCGGTCAATAAGCTCTTGAATATAAGCGTCAAAATCGTCCGTTCGTGTTGATATCGCCTCCACATTCATGGCAAATGCCGCAATGGACGATCCTCCCGGCGGTGCCGGGAGCTGCGCCATATCCCCAGTGCCCAGAGTGCCATCGCAATACATGACGGCCATCGCGCAGTGGACGGTCACATCGTCCTTGTCGGCGTGTTCCGTGCTCGCGATGGCGACGTCCCGCGCTTCGTCGCTGGGGCGGAACACCCATGCTTCGGCCGCCTGCAAGGACGGGGTTTCGTTTTCTACACCCGACCCGACGATATCACGGGCGGCGAGGCACGCCCACCAGACCCGTTCGCGCGGCGGCAACGCGATGGACATAAGGCGCAGCAGATCGACATTGGCCCCTTTGCCGTCCAGTTCGTTCAGAACGGCCTCCACCGACGCGCTCGCGGGCGCATCCAAGGGGGTGTCCAGCTTGACGTTGCCTTGCGCCAAGAGTTTGGCCGCCGGGTCGGTGGGGATTTTCGTCAGCTTGCTGAAACGGCTTGCCATGATGTGTACCTCTAGTTGATCATCACGACGCCACCCTTGAGCGTCAGCATCATGTCACCCTTTACCGTGGTCATCGGGCTTTTCACGTCGGCCTTCATATCCGCCTGAACTGTGACCATCGGACTTTTGATCTTGATAGACTGCGGGTCCATCTTGATCGTCGAACCACCGCACTTGAATTCGATGGATTTCATCGCGGTGACGGTGATCTTGCCCATCTTCACGTCGATGCTCAGATCGCCTTGTTTGACCAAGGTGCTGTGATTGCCGGTATTGATCGTTTCGGACAGGTCCTTGTGTACCGTCGTGCTCAGATTGCCGGGGCTTTTCTTGTCCAGACCCACCGTGATCGTGGAGTCGTTGTGGACGATCTGTTCGTAATCCTTTTCAGACTGGAACCGCACAAGCTCTTCGCCCTTCTTGTCTTCGAACATCAGTTCGTTGAAGCCGCCGCCGCCCTTTGTGCTGTTGGTCTTGACGCCCGACTGTGTCTTGTTCTCTGGCAAGGCGTAAGGCGGCATCGTCTTGTCGTTATAGAGCATGCCGATGCAGACGGGCCTATCGGGATCGCCCTCTTCGAAACTGATGACAACCTCCTGACCGATCCGGGGAATGGCAATCGCCCCCCAGTTCTTGCCAGTCCAGGGCATCATGGTGCGGACCCAGCATGTGGTATTGTCATCGTGTTCACCATCGCGATCCCAATGGAACTGCACCTTGATCCGACCGTATTCATCGGTGTGGATTTCCTCTTTCTTGGGTCCGGTCACGAGGGCGGTATGGATGCCGCCGACTGTCGGCCATGGCGTCCGGAAGGGCGCTCGGTATTGCGTGCCTTCCGCGTCCATCGCCACGAACCGGACAAGGTGCGGCTCCTTTGTGTCGGGCGACACACCGGTCACTTCGGCGAGGTTCGCGGCACCGTCGAAAAAACCCTCGTCGAACGCCTCGAGTTGCACAATTTCATGCGCGCATTCAAGCAAGAGCACCTCTTTCGGCTCTCCCTTGGTGCGCGGCAGATCCTCGATCTTGAACAGGCAGCCCACCGCCATGTTGATGGCATCCGAGACCCCCGACACGGTGTGCTGTGCCACCGCCTCGGCTTCCATGCGGACGCGCGCGCGATGCTCCCCCAATCCGGCCTCGCGGAAATGTCCGGGATAGTCGTATCGCTCGTGCTGTTCTTGAAGGTAGTGTTTCTTGCGCGTCGTCTGGTTTTCCGAGGTCAGGGTCGCAGTCGAGTTCGTGAAGTTGTAATCCTCGAGCACCAGCTTGGCGCTGCGCACCTTCTCCTGCCCGCTCCAGGAAAAGACAAACGGCTCGGCGGTCTCGTTCGTGGAGCGCATGGAGTATTCGCGGTATTTGAGCGTTGATGGAGCAGCAATGTCGACATGCTTGCCCATGTCGTCGATCAGAACCATCTCTTCGGTGTCCGGCGTGTGATCGAAATAGTAGTAAATACCCTCTTCCTGCATCAGACGATCAATGAAATCGAGATCGGTTTCGCGATACTGGACGCAATACTCGCGGGTCTCGTAGCTGTGCGACAGCTTGAGTTTGAGATTGCCGGAAAAGCCGTACTCCTGAAGCACCGCCTGGATGATTTCGACCACTTTCATGTTCTGGTAAATACGCAGGTCCGTGCGCCGGGTCAGGAACCACAACCACGGGCGCACCTCGGCCTTGAAGTGGCCGCCCACGTCCAGAAGTGCCACAAATTCCGCTGACACGCAGGTGCCGCGAAACCAGCGTTTGCTGGACTTGTCTTCGCTTTCGGCAACGAGGTGCATGCTCTTGCCGACGATATCGTCGAGCGGCAGGTCCTCGTTGTCGCTGTAGAAATGGACCTCGATCGTCGGGATCCGGCTGATCTGTTCGGTCACCCTTGCGGAAATCGGCAGCAGCTTCTTGACCTCGGGCGCCCCTTCGAGGCGCAAGGGAAAGTTCGAAGGATCGGGCTTCTTGAACATCTCGGTCGCTCCTTCCGTTTCGTCAAAGCCTAACGCACAAAAGCATGGCTGACCAATGGTCTATGAGACAGCACCGGCAAACTGGCGGGTGTACCGGACTCAATCGAACGCATAGGTGAACTCACCATCCTTGACGTCGATCGCAACCTTGCTGACAGTCTTGCCTTCCATCATGCGGCGCAGGAATTCGCCGGAGATGTCGGGCAGCATGGTGTTCGTGACAATCGCGTCGATCATCCGTCCGCCGGATTCCAGCTCCTGACACCGTGACACGATCGTTTCGACCACGGCATCGGAATACTCGAACGGCACGCCATGGGACTCGGTCACGCGCTTCTTGATGCGGTTGAGCTGAAGGCGGGTGATCTTGCCGATCATGTCCGGGTTCAGCGGATAATACGGGATCGTCACCAGACGCCCCAACAATGCAGCCGGGAAGATCTTGAGCAGCGGATCGCGCAGCGCCTTGGCGATGCCTTCGGGTTCCGGCATCAGGTCGGGATCGGAACACATGTCCATGATCAGGTCCGATCCGGCATTCGAGGTCAGCAGGATCAGCGTGTTCTTGAAGTCGATCACCCGGCCTTCGCCGTCTTCCATGACACCCTTGTCGAAGACCTGGAAAAACACCTCGTGCACATCCGGATGCGCCTTTTCGACCTCGTCCAGAAGGACCACGGAATAGGGCTTGCGCCGCACCGCCTCGGTCAGCACGCCGCCCTCGCCATAGCCGACATATCCCGGAGGAGCGCCTTTCAGGCTGCTGACCGTATGCGACTCCTGGTATTCGGACATGTTGATCGTGATGACATTCTGTTCCCCGCCATAGAGCACCTCGGCCAATGCCAGAGCAGTTTCGGTCTTGCCGACACCGCTGGTGCCCGCGAGCAGGAAAACCCCGATGGGTTTGTTCGGGTTGTCAAGCGCCGCACGGCTTGTCTGGATGCGTTTGGCGATCATCTCCATGGCGTGATCCTGGCCGATGACGCGCTTGGCCAGATGGTCCTTGAGGTTGAGCACGGTTTCAAGCTCGTCGCTGACCATGCGGCCCACGGGAATGCCCGTCCAATCACCCACGACGCTGGCCACCGCCTGTTCATCGACGATGGGCAGGATCAACGGGTTTTCGCCCTGCAGGTCGGTCAGTTCCTTGTTCTTCGCCCGCAGCTGCGTCAGCAGTTCCGCCCGTTCGTCGGCGGTCATCGGGCTTTTTTCGGCAGCTTCCTCGCCTGCCGCATCGGGTGTGTCGACGGGGGCACCACCCTCGCGCAGCTTCGCGCGCAGATCGAGGATCTGGGTCACGACCGATTTCTCGGCGTCCCAACGCTTGTCCAATTCGGCAAGCCGCGCTTCTTCCTCTTCCTTGAGCGCCTGAATGGTCTCGCGGCGGGCTCCGATGTCCATACCGGCGGTCTCGTCGCGCCCGATGATCTCCAGCTCGGTCGTCAGCGCGTCGATCCGCTTGCGGCTGTCATCCACTTCGGCGGGCACCGCGTGCTGACTGACGGCGACGCGCGCGCATGCGGTGTCCAGTACGCTGACCGATTTGTCGGGCAATTGCCGCGCCGGGATATAACGCGCCGACAGCGACACCGCCGCTTCGATGCCTTCGTCCAGCACCTGCACCTTGTGGTGATTTTCCAGCATCGACGCGATCCCGCGCATCATCATGATGGCCTTGGGAATGCTCGGCTCCTCGACCTGCACCACCTGGAAGCGCCGGGTGAGCGCCGGGTCCTTTTCGATATGTTTCTTGTATTCCGCCCAGGTCGTGGCCCCGATGGTCCGCAGCGTGCCGCGTGCCAGCGCCGGTTTCAGCAGGTTCGCCGCATCTCCGGTTCCGGCAGCGCCCCCCGCCCCCACGAGCGTATGGGTCTCATCGACGAACATGATGATCGGAATGGTCGATGCCTGAACCTCGTCGATCACCTGCCGCAAGCGGTTCTCGAACTCACCTTTCATCGACGCACCGGCCTGCAACAGCCCCACGTCGAGCGCCAGCAACCGCGCCTCGCGAAGCGCGGGCGGCACGTCACCGCGGGCGATCCGCAGGGCAAAGCCTTCGACCACGGCTGTCTTGCCCACCCCGGCCTCGCCGGTCAGGATCGGGTTGTTCTGACGCCTGCGCATCAGCACATCGACGATCTGGCGGATTTCCTCATCCCGGCCCACGATGGGGTCGATCTCGCCGTTGCGGGCCTGTTCCGTCAGGTCGGTGCAGTATTGCGACAACGCCTCCTGCTTGCCCATCGCGCCCGGTGCCATCGCGCCCGAGGCTTCGCCCGGAACAGCCCCACCGCCGGTATTGGAACCGTCCTGCGGGCGCAGGTTGTCCTCGACCGATCCGTCCGTGACCTTGTGGAAATTGTCGGACAGATCATCGGCACCAATCTTCGAGAACTCTTTCGAGATGTTCATCAGGATGGCCCGCAATTCCGGCGTCTTGAGCATCCCCAAGATCAAGTGACCAGTGCGCACCTGATTGGAATTATAAAGCAGCGACCCGTAAACCCACGCGCGTTCCATCGAGTCTTGCAGATGCGAGCTGAGGTCCGAGATCGAGCTTGCTCCGCGCGGCAGCGCATCCAGAGCCCGGGTCATGTCCGCCGACAGCTTGGCCGGGTCGATATCGTAGTGCTGGATGATCTTCTGCACGTCGGAATTGTCGACCTGAACAAGCTGGGCCAGCCAATGGATGATCTCGACATACGGATTGCCCCGCATCTTGCAGAACACCGTTGCGCCTTCGACGGCCTGATATCCAACTTTGTTGAGCTTGCCGAACAGGGCAACACGGCTGATCTCGGTCATAATTCACTCTCCTTCGCGCATCGCGAAATGGTTTCTTCTAAGCCGCCAAGGCGTCTTTCAATGGAACGTCGGTCAAAGGTGTCATGTATAAATCTGCAACATCGTCCGGGTGGTCATCGGACCCGATCCAACTGGTCAGGCCCAGCTGCGTGCCCGCCCCCAACTGGGCCTGTGGCACATCCTGCCCGCGCAGGACGAGGTTTACATCCCAGTCCAGCTGGTCGCCAACGTAATTGCGCACGATCGCGCGGAAGCGCGCCAGCGCTGGAGTGCCGGGAAGGAAGCGTTTGTACTCCTCGAGGCTCAGCGGTCCGACCCGCAGGCGGAACTTTGACGAATGTGACCAGACCCGTTCGCCGATGCAGGTGGTTTGGCCCAGCCCGCCCTGACCGCCCAATTGCCAGCGGTCATCCGGCTCCAACACCAGCCATTCCCCAATGAACTCTTCCAGCGTCACAGGCGCGTCGAAAAACCCCTTGAGGATCGACACCAGCCCTTCGGCATTCTTGGGCGCCGCTGACAAAAGCCCCGCAAAATGCCGTTTGGCAAGATCGGGCATCGCGTCACGGTCGCGCATATGTTCGCCGATATAGCCCCCCAGCGCACCGATCTTGTTTTCCGTTTCAGTGTTGGCACCGCGGTCAAAGGCAGGTGCAGGCTGGCCCCGCACCCATGCACGGTAGAGCAATTCCATCAACCGGTGCATCAGCATATCGGTGAAGGCGATCAGCGTGCCGTCCTTCTGGTTCAACTTGCGGCCCCGGGCGTACTCGGTCAGGTGAAGCGGCAATGGCCCATGCGCGCCGTATAGCCCGAAAAACAGGTTCCTGAGCTTGGCAGGCGCAGTCGCAGTCTGTGGATCGAACGCGTGGATGGTCGTTTTCGGAAAGGCGAGCTGCGGCTCTTGTCCAAAACGCACTTTTTCCTGCCGTGGGCGTCGGGCCGTGCCGAGACGCGGCTGTTCATCAAAATGCGCCTCGAGGACACGCATCGCGAAAAAGATGTGGTGGGACTTGGGATCGCGGACCAGCTGCTCGTAATGAGTCAGATCACGCGGTTTGTCCCCATCCTTGGTGACCATCGCGCGATCTCTCCTCTTTGCTGGGTCTTCAAAACCGTTTCCGTGAAACTGTTGATCGTCGAATACTTGCGGAAGAACCGTTCGAGCACCGATCCCATCGTGTAGATCGAACTGCCTTCAAACAGGCTTTCGTCGAGCAGCATTGTGATCTCCAGCCCGCGCACCGCCGTTGACAGAACGCCGTCACTGATGCGGCGTACGATGGGCCGGGTGGTGACCGAAATGATGCCCTCCAGCTGACGTTCCATCGCGCTGTCACCAACCGGCGTGTACAGCCCCACGAGCTCGCGCAGCGCTGCCGCACCGCCACCCGGCGCATCGGTTTCATCCGAGATCGACAGATAGTTCAGGCTCAGGTGGCTGACCGCGCGCCATGCGGCGTCCCCCTGCGCGATGCAGGGGCGCGGCTTGGTCGGCCCGATCAGCGTACGGATGGTGGCGACCGGCCCGCCATCGGGAAGGTGGAACACGTTGTCCACACCGGTGGGCAAGAGCATTGGCAGATCCCGGTTGCTCACCATGGCCTGCACGGCCAATTGCCCCATGTCACCTGGATAGGGTGCCTGGTTCGCATCGACGACCGCCAGATAGCTTTCGGACCCGAGATAGTTGGTGCGCACCCCGCGCAAAGCTTCGCTTTCGCTGCGCTGACGCAGGTGCCGCGTGTGGGTGTAATATGCTGACCCACCGCCACCTGCCGCAGTAAATTCGTCGGATGAATAGAACGCCTTGAGGGGTATGTCGTCTTTGCCCTCCTTGCGGATGCCCATCACGCTGGTGATCGCGTAGACTTCGAAATCCTTGGGCGCGGTGCGGTCGGGAACAACATGGTGTTCGGTCTCACGACGCAACACAGGTACCCGGTCGCAGCGTTTCGGAAAAAGGTTGATCGCAGGCACGCAATGCAGCTTGAACGCCTCTGGCGTCACGTTCGGCGCGATCTCGGCCTTGTTGTCCCGCAGGAGCAGGTAGAGGTCCATGCTGTCCGCCGTCGTGCGCTCCAGCGCGGGGGCCAGAGCCGACACCTCGATAAAGAGGTTGCGTTCCGGCATCGCGAAATATTCCTGCAGGAGGCGATAGCCGTCGAATGACGGGCGCGGCGTCGGCAACAGAGCCTCTTCCGGCTCAAGCCCGCGCGGCTGCACGGGCGCATCGAGTGCGACCACCCAATCGTCCCGCCGGTCGACCGACCGCGCAATCGCCATCGCAGGCTTGGCGCAAAGCATTTCGAACAATGTCCAGCTTGTGCTGACCTGCCCGCCCAGAAAGAAGGTCAGACGATCCAGCGGCAGTTCGGCAATCGGCAGTCCGCCGTGCCGGGTCAACCGCAACCGGACTGCAGCACGCGCCTTGGGATCCCTCGCCACACCCGCTGCGACCAGCGCACCCCGGCCGTCGATATATTCGGCCTCGGATACCGTGACCGGCCAGAGGTCCAGGTCGCTGGCGGTTCGGAACTGGCAGGCTTTCTGCGCGCCCGGCACCGGCTTTGATCGCAGCACGGTTTGGCGGGGCAAGGTGTACCCTGCCACCAGATCGGCATTTTCCATGTCCGGCGTCAGTTCAGCAACCATCATCGACGGGGTGGGCGCCAGGAAATGCGGGAACACCACGTCCAGCAAGTGATTGGTGAAATTCGGGTATTGCAGTTCAAGCTCGAGCTGCACCCGCGCCGTGAGGAAAGCCGTCCCTTCCAGCAGACGCTCGACATAGGGATCAAGGATCTCCAGCCCGTCCATGCCAAGGCGCGACGCGATCTTGGGATAGCTCTGGGCAAATTCGGCACCCATCTCGCGCAGGAAGGCGAGTTCGGTTTCGTAATGTCTGAGCAGCCTTGTATCCACAGCCGATCACCCACCGTATTCGAGCGAGACATGCCCGGTCGTGGTGTCGAACTGACTGCGCAGGTAGAGTTCGGTCGGAACCGGTTCGGCCCACATATCGGCGATGATGTCGAAAACGATCACGGATTCCCGCTTTTCGTCCGTGGTGCGGCTGACAACATTCAATGTGCCGTCGATCAGACGCGGCTCAAAGACTTCAACTGCCCTGCGGATCGCGTCCCGCACGGAATTGGCGCGTTTCTTGTTGGCAAAATCCCCGGTCGAGTCTGGAACGCCGTAATTCACGACTGACCGCACCACGTTGGGATAGCGTTCTGCGTCCAGCACGGAGTCAAGATTGCCCGTGTTCAACAGCCAGGCCAGATCGCGCTGGATGATTTCTCTGAGCCTGCGGATGTCGATCACGCGATCTGACGCGTGTTCCGACGTCTTCTCGGGATTGTCATCGGTGAGGCGGTCAAGGATGGACGGCTGAAGCCGCTCTGTCAGTGTTCGGTCAGCCATCTACCCCGACCTCGCCTTCGGTATCGGCCGACACCAAGGCAAACTGGAAATTGCGCGTGTCCATCAACGACACCTCGCTCGTGTCCGTCGCCAGCAGACGTTGCCCCAAACCGGCAAATGTGTCGCTGCCAAGGTCTTCCCATTCCGTAACGCGGGACAGTTTCATGCTGTCATTGCCGCGCTCGGCGGTCCCGGCATAGCGGGTCGGGATCAGCCCGACCAGTTCGCCGCCGTTTTTCAAGGTGAGGTTGGCGGCGGTCCAGACCGTGTCGCGCAGATCCTGCGGCGGGTCGAGCCGCAGACTGGCCAACACGTTGAACGGCATCCAGAAATACTTGCCATTGATGATGATTTCGAGAACCGGACCCAGCCGCATGTCGGCATCGGCGATCCACTCGAAATCCTGTTCATCGAGACTGCCCGACGTTGTCGGCGCCTTGTCAAAGGCCTGAGCGCGCAGATCGGCTGCGCGGTCGGGATTGCCCTGCGCAAGCGCCTTGAGACCCTGCGCCAGAAGCGCCACCCAATCCTGCGGCTCGCCAAAGATCAGCGGCTCTTTGTCACCGGCAAACACCTTTTCGCGGAACACTTCGCAGATGATGGCCTCGCGGTAGGTCTGGGCCATCGGCAAGGCCGCCGCATCAAGCTGCGCCGACAGTTTGAGCTGCGCCACCGCGCGTTTCCAGTCGCCCATGACGCAGAGCAACTGGAACAGGAAAATCCTGAGTTTCGCGTCGTCGGGGTTGGCCCGAACGCTGTCTTGCAAGCTCGCCAATGCGCCGGACAGGTCTCCGGCCTTGAGTAGGTCTGTCGCGGTATTCTGCACAGGCGAGCTCCAGTTTGTGTAATATTGGGGTGTCGCCGCAGACAGTCTGCGACGACGTTCGAAGCAAGCTGATCAGGTTTCTGCGTTTGCCTCGATGTTCCAGGGGAATTCCTTGGCTGCCTCGCCGGTGCCGTCGTCCTTCTGTTTCTTATAGGAGTACTTCACTTTCGCGAAATTGAGCGAGACGTTCTCGGTCAACTGCTCTTCCCCACCCGATCCACCGGTCGAGACCGAGGTGATCATCACCTTCTCCATTTCGATGACAATGTATTCAAGCGGTGTCTTGCCAGCCTTGCGCACAATCAGCTTGGCAGTGGCGAAATGGTCGCCATTGGCACAGTACTTCATCAATTCGGCCGACGCGTTGTCGACCCATTTGGTGACGCTGATATCCTGGAAATTCGCCTTCCCGGCACCGCCGCCGCCCCCCGTGTGGAACGTGCCGGAATTGCTCATCCCCCAGGACCAGGCAAGCACATCAATGGCATTCGGATGGGCAGAATCCTTTGATTCACCTTCGATTTCACCTTCGATAATGAGAAACATGTCAACAGCCATGACGGTCTTCCTTTCTTAATGTTTCGCAGCTTTTGCCGCTTGGGTCAGATGAATGGTCCGCGGCGGTGTACCCGCCGCGGCTTATGGATTTACGCCTTCTCAGAAGGCAGCTTGGACACCAGCCGCAGGGATACGGACAGGCCTTCCAGCTGATAATGCGGTCTGAGGAAAAATTGCGACTTGTAGTACCCCGGGTTTTCGGGATCCGCCTGAACCTTGACCTCGGCTGCCGCCAACGGTTTTTCAGACTTGGTGCGCTCGCTGGAACTCCCCGGGCTTCCATCCACGTACTGGATAATCCAGTTGTTCAACCACCGCTCCATATCGGCGCGCTCTTTGAACGATCCGACTTTGTCGCGCACCATACACTTGAGGTAATGTGCAAAGCGGCATGTGGCGAACAGATACGGAAGCCGGGCGCTCAGGTTGGCGTTTGCCGTCGCGTCCGGGTCTTCGTAGACCGCAGGCTTGTGCAAGGACTGTGCGCCGATAAAGGACGCGTTGTCGGTGTTCTTGCGGTGCAAGAGCGGCATCAAACCCGCCTTGGCCAGTTCGGCCTCGCGGCGGTCGCCAATCGTGACCTCGGTAGGACATTTCATGTCAACACCACCGTCATCCGTCGGGAAGGTGTGGGTTGGCAACCCTTCGAGCGTGCCACCCGATTCAACACCCCGGATACGGCTACACCAGCCATATTCCTTGAAAGACCGGTTGATGTTGAACGCCATGCCATAGGCGGCGTTCACCCATGCAAACTTGTCGGAATCTCCATTACCGGTGTCTTCTTCAAAGGCGAATTCCTCGACCGGGTTGGATTTGGCCCCGTAAGGCTGGCGGCCAAGGAACTTTGGCATTGCAAGACCGATATATTTGCTGTCCTCGCTTTCGCGAAGGCTGCGCCAACCGGCATATTCCGGCGTCTGGAAAATCTTGGTCAGGTCGCGCGGATTGGCCAACTCGCTCCAGCTTTCGAAGTTCATCAGCGACGGTGCGGCAGCGGCAAGGAACGGCGCATGCGCTGCAGCACCGATTTTTGCCATTTCGCCCAAAAGCTCGACATCAGGGGGGGTGTGGTCAAAGTAGTAGTCGCCGACCAGGCAGCCATATGGCTCTCCACCGATCTGGTCAAATTCTTCACCGTAGAGCTTCTTGAAGATCGGCGATTGATCCCAGGCGGTGCCTTTGAATTTGCGGACAGTTTTGTGCAAATCCTTCTTGGAAATATTGAGCACCCGGATCTTCAGCATCTCGTCGGTTTCGGTGTTGTTCACCAGGAAATGCAGGCCACGCCACGCGCTTTCGAGCTGCTGGTACTCGTCATGGTGTATGATCTGGTTGACCTGCTCGGACAGCTTGCGGTCGATCTCGGCGACCATTGCCTCGAGCGATTGCAGAACGTCTTCAGAAATCAGGTTCGCGTTCTCGAGCGCCTGCTGCGCAAGCGTCGTGACAGCGGATTCGACCGCGGATTTCGCCGTGTCCGTGCGCGGCTTGAATTCCTTCTGGAGCAGACTTGCAAAGTCGGAATCAGAGGTTTCCGTTGCGCCGCCTTCAACTTGTGCTTCTGTTGCTTGTTCAGCCATCTCTTATCCCTCGTCCTTGGCGGCTTCATCTCCGTCCGTCGGCGCGGCCTGAGCCGCCAGCGACTTGAGGAGAGCCGGATCATTCATTGCCTTGGAAATCAGTTCTTCCGCGCCGGGCTTGCCGTCCATGTAGGTCATGAGGTTGGACAGCTCGTTGCGGGCTTCGAGCAGCTTGCGCAGCGGTTCGACCTGCTTGGCGATCGCGCCCGGAGAGAAATCATCCATGCTTTCGAAGGTGACATCGACCGACAGATTGCCTTCGCCCGTCAGCGTGTTTGGAACCGTGAAGGCCACGCGCGGTTTCATCGACTTCATACGGTCGTCGAAATTGTCGACATCGATTTCAAGAAACTTCCGGTCCGCGATATTCGGCTGCGGGACTTCCGATTTGCCGGCCAGGTCCGACATCACACCCATCACGAATGGGAGCTGGACCTTCTTTTCCGAGCCATAGAGTTCGACGTCGTATTCGATCTGAACCCTTGGGGCGCGGTTTCTGGCAATGAACTTCTGAGAACTGGACATATTATTTCCCCGTCTGTTGTTCGAATTTCAAATTCTTTTCTTCCACGGCCGCGATGCAATTTGCGACGGCACATGCCAGTCGATTAAGTCAGTCGCTGGTCGCTTCGTCTTCCTCCACTCCCCCACTGACAAGCTTGACGCTTTCTGCGCCAGATGGGGCCAAGTCGTTGATAATGGTCATGAAGCTGGCGCCCACCAATCGTTTGGCGCGCTTCAGGATGATCGGCAGCGGGCTCGACGGCTCATGGCGTTGATAATAGACCATGATCCGATCCAAAGCTGCGATCACGTCGGCTCGAGTCGCAATCTCTCCGGGCGCGCCAGCGCTTTTTGCAGCTGGTCGCGGATCACCCTCAGGGGCATCACCTTCGGCTTCGTCCGCGCCCTCGGGTGCGTCCGCTTCGACATGCGCGGACAGGGCTTTGACGATCCGAGCCAGAATACGCTGCAGATCGTCCAGCGCCGGACCGAACCCCGGTGTTTTTTCCGAAAATACCGCGTCAATGGCGCGAACATCCTCCAGAGCCGAAGTCGCTGAACGGAAATATCCTTCAAGATCTTCGGTCGGTGTGTCGGTAAAGGCAGCATCGATCTCATTCGTCGATTTCGGCGATTCATCTGCCTGCGGCTGCGCCTCGCCATTTGCGATTTCGATGTCGCGCAATGTAATCCGTCCGACAGCCCGACTGTTGGTCAAAGGTGCCGCTATGCGCAACCCACGCAGGATTGTTGTCCGCCCGGCAAGCCCGCTGACCGCGTTGATTCGCATCATCGGATCGTTATCGTCATCTGCGTCGAGCTGCGGGTGACACGTCTCCCAATACTCCTCAAGGCACCCACGAATATAGGCCGTGATCTCTGCAAAGCCGATCAAGCCCTTGAGCCGCAACTCACTGTCCGCAAGGTAGACCGCTGCGCGAATGTCATGGCTGCGTTCAAGAACAACACGCGCCTTCTTGGCGAGATCCTTGTAGTCGGGATCGCTGCCCTCGACGATCTCTGATCCAGCCTGTCGCTCTTCCTCAGGTTGCCCTGCAAGCTCCATTGCGATGAAATCCGGATCATACTCCAGATTCTCGCCACTGGGCGCAGTTTCGCCATGTGATTTAAGGATGTCCGACAAGTTGGCAGCCTTCAGAAACAATAAAAATGATCAAATACGCCCGCCTTAGGGCAACAAAACTATCCAAAGGTTATCAAGTCTTTGTGAAAAATCCAGCACTAGAATGTGACCTAAGGTAAATTTCTTTTCACGCGCCAAGCCGCCCAACGGCTCAGACAAGTGGCTTGAACCGTTCGATATCGTAGCCCGCGTAGCGCGATGCCTCGAGCAGCGGAGTCCAGATGGTCGCGACCCGTTCATCTTCGGCATGCACCACAGCGACACCGGTTCGTTCGGCCCTGCGCCGCCACCGATCGGCCTCTTTCTGAGATGTCTTGGCCAAAAAGACTGACCCGGCAACCTGCCCACAGCCCAAGCCTGCACACCGCGCTTCGAACCCGACATAGGGCGCAATCAGAACCGTCCCCGGTCGCGCCAGATCGGCGACCCTTTGTTCCATCTCGACAAGCTTCTGATCATCCCGGATCGGCTTGTAGAAATAGATGATATCGTAAGTGTCATAGCCTTCGAACATCAGCGCATCAGCTTGAAACGCATTCGATTCGCAGGCCTTGGCCCGTTCGAGCAGGCTGCGCGCCGTGTCGATATAGCTTTGTTGGTAGTCCAGCCCGTCACAGCGCTTGAAGTACCGGAGCGCCGACAGCACCTTGAGCCCGCCGCCGCATCCGACATCCAAAAACCGCATCGGTTGGGTGCGGCCCTGCGCCAGCAACACGCGGTACGCCGCATGCAGATGCTCGTGAAATCGACTGTTGCGCAGGGCGATATCGGGAAAACACCCGCTCTGGAAAGCCTCGTCGGACTGCTTTTCCGGATTGAGGATGGCATGCACCAAGTCGAACACGTCATCGCTTGCCGCTGATTGCACCGCGCCAAGTGCCGTCCGCCGGGTCTCGTATAAGGGCACACGTTTTTTCCTCGATGCAACCTGCCTGGCGACAAGCGCTTTCATCAGCGACCACTGGTTCAACTCTACCTGGAAAAGGCTGGTTCTCGAATGAGCAATGCCCCATTCCCGGCGCATGTCGACAACCGCATCGCGGTCTTCGGCCTCGGCCTCTTGATCACGACGCATCGCGCGGAGCCGCCTTAGAAAACCGGAGGAATAGTCGCGGATGGCAATGTCGATCCTGGCACAGAGCGGTTGCACAGCTTGGTGGTTCATCTTGTCTCGAAGCGCGATTTCTTTCGTCAACGCAGCGACGTCCGTCTTGAGCGCATCGCGGAACATCTGCAACTCGGCAAGCGCGTCTTGCGGCCCCTTGACCTGATCAAGCATATTCACCTCCAATAAAATTTTCATAACAACGTGTTGGCTTTTAAAATCGTGCCGCACAGATGCGCCCGACGGCACCCTGCACAGAAGCATTCTTTGCACAAACGCACTGCCGGACAAAGATTTTTTGAAACCTGTCGCGGTCGGTGAGGCTCTGATCGGTCTTTGCTGAATGGGTACCGGCGGGCTGAGCGGGCTTGACCGAAACACCGACTCGGCGTTTGTTTGTGCAGGACAGAAGACATCTTGCGGGCAGCGGCCACCGCTCTTGCCCATCATGTTTAATAATTTTGAATCAACGTTTTACGTCAGTGCGCTGACACTAAACCAGAAGATTGGAACGCCTGGCCACACCAGGCCACATTTCAGGAGGTCGATGTGAAGAAAACCCCAACCTGGCTCTCGGCCGTGGCGCTGTGCCTGATGACATCGGGTGCATGGGCGCAATCCGGCACCTTGTCGGTCGAACTGAACAAGGTCGAACCGGGTGATCCAAGCGGATGTCAGGCCTATTTCCTGTTTCGTAACGACACCGGCAAGAGTTTCGAGGGCTTCGAGATGAGTCTTGCCATTCTCGATGGTAACGGCGTTATCGACCGCCTGCTGTCCATCGACGCGGCACCCCTGCCGGTGCAACGCACCACGCTCAAGCTGTTTGCTATCCCGGAAATCGCCTGTTCGGATATTTCCGAGATCGTTCTGCACGACATGCCGGTCTGCAAACCGCAAAACGAAGAGAACACCGATTGCTTCGCCTTCCTCGAACTGGGCAGCAAGACCGACGCCGCACTGGTGAAGTGACGTGCCGGACGCATTTTCCGATATCGGGACCGGCGGGCCGATCATTTTTCTGCTGGCGATCCTGTCGGTGTTTTCGCTTGCCCTGATCGTTTACAAGATCGTGCAATTGTCGCCGGTCACCAAGGGTGAGGCCAACCGGGACGCGGCGCTGGCCAGTTTCGAGGCGGGCAAGATCGACGACGCGCGCCGGGCAGCCGAAAGCGGCCCTGCCCCTGCTGACCGCGTTTTGGCCTTTGCGATCAAGGCGCTTGGAAATGGGCGGTCCGGCAGCGCCCTGATGGCCGAACTGATGCGGCGCGGCAACGAAGAGCTCAGCCGCATGACCCGTCACATCCGCCTGCTGGAACTGATCGCGATGATCTCGCCCTTGCTGGGGCTTTTGGGCACAGTTCTGGGAATGATCCAATCGTTTCAGGAGCTTGAAATGGCACAAGGCGCAGCCAACGCTTCGGTTCTGGCGGGCGGCATCTGGCAGGCGCTGCTGACCACGGCAGCTGGGCTTCTTGTCGCGATCCCCGCGGCGGTCGGCGCATCGCTTTTGGCGGGACGCGCGGAACGCGGCGCGCAGCTGATCGAAGGCGCTATCGCGCAACTGATGCTGATCGCGGATCAGCCGTCGGATTAGGGCCAGAGCATGCAGGACCCCGGCACATTCGGCATCCGGCGACACGCCCACCCAAAGGCGCTGATTTCGCTCGTGCCGCTGATCGACGTCATGCTGATTCTGCTGGTCTTTTTCATGGTGACCTCGACCTATCTGAACCTCGACATGATCCCGGCTGTCAAACGCGCGGATGACCCGTTGGACACCACCACCATGACGACGCAGGACACCGGCGCGCCCCTGTTGATCCGGATTGGCGCAGACGGCGTGCCAACCCTACGTGGCGTCGGGATGGACCTGCCAGCGCTCGAGGCGATGTTCCGCGACCGGCTGCAAGGCACGCCCGCCCTGCGCGTTCTGGTCCTGCCTTCCGGCGCAGCGGACATGCAGGCGCTCGTGTCGGTCATGGATGCGGCCACCCGTGCGGGCGTGACCAGCCTGCGCGTCGTCCGGCTCGAGGTGGCGGAATGAGACTGACGCGCCCGGTCACACGGCAACCGCCCGAAACCATCGTCGCGCTGATCGACGTGGTTTTCTTTTTGCTGGTCTTCTTCATGCTGATCGGTCGGATGGACGCCACCGCCCCCTTTGACGTCACCCCGCCGACCTCAGAAACCGGGGCTGACATGCCGTCGGGCGGGATCACGGTATCCGTCTCGGCCAGCGGCCATCTGGCGGTGGATGGGTTGATCGTGGACGAAGCCGCGCTTGACCAGACAATCACAGCGCGCCTTGCGGCAACATCCGACACGCTGGTCCGGATCAACGGGCATCGCGACACCGAATTGCGCCACGTGCTGCCGCTCGTCAGCCGGATCGAGGCGCTGGGTGCGCAGGATGTCGTGCTGGTCGTTACACCCGAAACCGCACCGCCCCCCCGATGATACGCCCGGTGCTGACATGGGCCCTGGCCCTTGGCGTGTCGGTCAGCGCACATGGCGCAGGAGCCGTTGCGATCTACCTCGCCATCCGTCCGGGTGACATTCCCGAACAGCCTGTTCCCGAAACCCGGCTTGAACTCGCCGCCTATCAGGTCGACCGCAGCACGGCACGGGAAACGGCCCTTGACCCGGATCAGGCCTTGGCCGGGAACACCAGCGGCGCGGCGCTGGGTCAGGGCCTGATCGCCACGTCCCGCGCGAACGCCTTGCAGCCCGACGGAATAGAGACCTCGGCCCGTGCGCCTGAAGGCGAGAGCATCGCAGCCGCAGCACCAGAAGGGTCAGAGGCCACGCTTCTTGCGGAAACCTCTGACCCGGTTCAAGCTGTCATCGCACCGCAAACCAGCGCCGCAGCCGCACAGACCTTGGCCGATGCCGCACCACAAGCGGCGATTTCGGCGCAATCCGTCCCGGCGGCATCCCTGCCTGCGAACGTAACGCCGGCCCGCATCGCTCTGCCGAACACGGCGCTCAGGATCGCCCCGACCGACCGGATGGCCACGGTCGCACCTGTCGCTTTACCCATATCGAACACGCTCGATCCAGCGAAACCCACCGTGATACGCCAGACCGCTTCCCCGACCGACCAAGTTGCCACAGCCTCCCCTGCCGCCCTGCCAGTGTCGACCACACTGGGCGCAGCACAACCCACAGTCCTGCGTCAGACCGAGACCCAGCCCGCGACACCAACAGCGCAAACGCTTGCCCCGATGAGCAACGCGGCATCCCCTGCCATTCCCGAGACCCTGAACATCGCCCAGAGACCGGTCAACGCAGAAACGGCCCCCCACGTTCAGCCCAAGACGGACCGCGCCAGGGCTGCGCTTGCTTTCGAGGGGTCGGGCGACGGGGCCATCGACCCGGTGTCGTTGTCGGCCTTTCAAAGCTTCATGGAACCGGGCGATCTAGGCGGCGCGGCCGCGGATGTCCGCGATGGCATCACCGGCGCCCTGAGCGCCATCCCCTGTGCGCGGCTTCAGGTTGCGTTCGACCCGACCGACAACTCGTTGCAGGTCTCCGGCCACGTTCCCGACCGTGAATTGCGCGCCGAGGTCGTTGCGGCCATGCAGGCAAAAATGGGCGCGGATATCCCGGTCCGCGACACGCTTCTGATCCTGCCCCGACCGCAATGCGGCGCGCTGACCGGCATCGCCAATGTCGGCCTGCCGCAATCGACGGACCAGATCACCAATCCGCTGCTCCTGGGCGAAAGCACCCACGCGCGCGAATTCCGGTATACGGCGGGAAACCCGCTGGTCATGGAACTGCAGGGAGCGGATTACGACGCTTATGTCTATGTCGATTACTTCGATGCAGACGGAAATGTGGTGCATCTCTTGCCCAACGAATTCACCCCCCTGACCCTGACACCTGCCGAATCTGCGCTTCAGATCGGCTCTGACACCGTGCTGCCCGCTGGCGAGCCGGGTCTTTATATCGAAATCGGACCACCGTTCGGTCAGGAGATCGCCGTGGCCTTTGCATCCTCTGTGCCGCTCTATGATGGCGTGCGTCCCTTGGTCGAACCTGCCGGTCCGTACCTCAACTGGCTACGCGAACGGGTCGCCGACGCCCGCGCCCGTGATCCCGCATTCAAAGGCGAATGGGTCTATTTCTTCGTGACGACAGCTGCGGAATAACGAAGCAACGGCCGATCATCCAAGGCCGAACTTGCTTTGAGGCAAATCCCGTCTTACCGTTGCGTCATCAATGATGCCATTGGCTGACCTCAAAATTGGACGGTCGCGGTGCCCTTGGGTTTATCGTTTTCTCGCTGTCCATTTCCACAAAACCGAAAGTCACAACCATGATTTCAAGCAAACCCACCGCCCGGATTATAGGTATCCCCGTGCTTCTCGGATTGTTGTCGACCCCGATCCCTGCCTCGACGCCGGAAGTGGGCCGTGCAGACATCGAAACCGATCTGGCGACCCGCTCCGTTGAGGTGCTCTATCCCCGATATGCCCAGGTCGGCGGTGACGACATCGGCGGCGGCGACAACGAGTCATCAGACAGTGAACGCAATGCCAGAGCGCCCAGCGGCCCGCCCGTTACCGCATCCACGGCGCAAACGACACAGTTCGTGAATCGCTTGGAAGACAGCGAGCAGATCTGCGATGTCATGGACGATGAATATCGCATTTCGTGCTTTGCGGTCACCTATCGCCAATTGGCCGAAGAGATACCCGCGAACGGGGATTACGACGAGGCGCGCGACGTGCTTCTGGAGACAGCGCGCAAGCTCGACAATATCGTGCGCAGCAACATTGACCGCGAGAAACCCGCCCTGACCGCGCGGATCAGGAACAACAGCGGTCAATCCCAACCGACACCGCCCATGCGCGCCGTACAGGCCCCTCGTGCGGCCGAGTTGAACCGGCAGGCCAGCGATGTTCTCGCCGAAGCGGAAACCGTTTTGCTACGCTCGGCCAGTTCGGACGCGACACGGGCCATCCACTACCAGCGCATTGCCGCTGCTGTCGGATCGAACAAGGTCCTGCTCCGGTCGACCTGAGAGCTACTCAAGACCATAGGCCGCTCGGATACCCCGCTTGGTTCCGGGGCCTATGTCACCGTCGATCGATCCGTCGTAGAAGTTGAAGGCCTGCAACTGGGCCTGCAACTCACGGCGGGTTTCCTCGGCGAACATCGTTGGCCGTTCCAGCAAAAGGTTCAGCACATCCGTGCTGCCGCTGCGCAATGCCGCATAAAGATACGAGGCCGCATCCTTCGGCCCTTTGTCGGGGATCAATCCATCGTCAATCAGGGCGGCGAAGTTGAACTGTGCTTCCGGATGGCGCAGGTCTGCCGCCTGCTCGAACAGCTCAAGCGCCTTTTCAGGATTCGGCCGAAGGCCAAGACCGCCTTGATAATGGAGGAAGCCCAGATCGTTGATCGCATCCGCGAACCCCTGATCGGCGGACGCCTGGTACAGTTCAAGCGCGCGAGCCTCGTTCACGTCAACGCCGATGCCCTGCTCGTAAAGCTTGGCCAATTCCATCTGCGCTTCGGGTGATCCGCGTTCGACGGCCCGCTCGAGGAAGCTGACCGCCTGTGTGGGATCAAAGCGGCTGTCTTCGGGATTCAGGCGGATATACGCAAGGCCCAGCATGGACCGCGTGTCACCCAGATTGGCGAGTGCCAGAAGCTGCGACTCCTGATCGGGGCGCAGTTTTGACCATGATTTCGACGGTTCCGACACATCGGCCTCTGCCACACCCTCGGGTGCACCGGACAGGTAGAACGGCTGGCCTGTCAGGGAGCCGTAGGTGTAGGGCTCCTGCAAATTCCGCGTTTCGGCAAGGACCGCGTCGCGCACCTGCCGGAACATCAGACTGATCTCGAGCCCGGGCTTGGCCATCTTGTCCATCAACGCCCGCGCATAGGGGCTGTTGCCCCGCGTTCCGTCTAGCGCCACCTGCCCGTCCTTGGCGGCAAAGGCCACGAGCGTGCCGCGATCGGGGTTGGCTGGGGCAAGACCACCGACCCCGCGCGTTGCCTGATCGGTCGTTTGCAGTGCCGATTGCAACACGGCGTTTGTGTCGATGCTGCCGCCCAGAGGATTGTCCCGGCAACTGTCCAGAATGACGATCCGCATGACACGGGCCTTTTCCACGACAGCCAGCATTTCCTTGAGCGACACCGACTGGTTCTGCACATCGAGATTCGACCGCGGCTGCGCATCTACCGGAAGCAGGAAGTTCTCGCCCTGCACTTCGATCCCGTGACCTGCAAAGTAGATCAAAGCAAGGTCCGCCGTTTCCGACCGGAAGGAGAAATCTTTCATGACCGCCCGCAACTCGGCGAGGCTCACGTCGATGACGCGGGTCACGTCAAAGCCGATGTCTGTTAGTGTATCCGCAAGCGCCTCGGCATCGTTGCGGGTGTTGGTCAGGGGGGTGACTGCCTCGTAGTCCGCCATCCCAATGACCAGCGCCACCCGGTCGGGGCTGGCCATGGCGAGCGTCATACTGGACCACAGCAGAACAACGGGAAGCAGGAAAAGTCGGACGATGCGGGTCATGGCTTGATCCAATCGTTTATTTTGACATTTACAGGTGTACCATACGCCGGGAACAGCTCGAATTCACTCACTTCTTTGCGAAACCCGAGACTGATCGCCGGTTTCGCCAAATCTTCTGGCACCTTATGCGAACGCCTGCCTGCCCCCCGTGCCAGCCGCGTATGAGCCCGGTTGCCCAACAAGCGATCCTTGACTCACGTTTGGTTTACCAGTCTCATTGAACAACTTGAGCCGGGATTTTTGACACGTCCGCAGCGCAAAGAGGACATGCCAATCTCATCAGTGATTATGTGTGTCGATTGTCGTCAGCACTGTCTTGGCTCTGAATTTTTAACGGCTTTTCAGAAGCCTGCCTTTTTGCCAGACGGATGATTGATCATGGAAGAATTTCCGGACTTTGACAGCCAATTCAGCTTGAATGGTAATTACGGGAGCGCCACCGCAGGCCTTCCTTCGCTGGGCGGCATCGGTTTTTTTGGCGATGAAGACTGGTTCGCTGTCGAACTGATCGCAGGCGTGCAATATGAAGTTCAGTTGCGAGGAGCGCCAACCCGGGACGGTACCCTTGAGGACCCGTTGTTCGCTGGCGTGTACAACGATTCAGGTGTGTTCCTTGGGTTTAGCAATGATGATGCCAATTCCGGCACTTTGAACAGCGCCTCGATCTTCACAGCCAATTACACGGGAACACATTACCTGTCCGCAGCCGCGTTCCAGGGTGACTCATCCGATGGAGACACGGGCACCTACGAAATTGAGTACAATATCATCGGCGGGACACCAATTGTCATAAATGAAGACCTGAACGAAGGCGATGATATCACTCTGTCGCTCCAGACGGATATCCCGTTGGGCATCCCCTCCACGGGCTCTCTGGATGAATACATCCGCGATCGACAGATTTCGGTCATCGTCACGACAGAGAATGCGATCGAAGGTGAGGATTTCACGGTTTCCTATTCTTTCGGCCGATCACAATCGCTGAATTTCGCGGCATTTATGGACGAGCTGGTCGAAGATGACGAAAGCGTTTCCGTTCGGGTCGTTGGCACGATCGACTGGATTATTCCGAACTTCGACGGATCACCCGAAACAAACTTGCTTGGCGGATCGGTCACAGGGTTCACCGAGGAAACCCGAATCGACTTTACTCGCAGCTTTACGATCAACTCCGCCCCGTTCGGCATCCCTGATCCGATCGAGAACTACAGCTTCACCGAACCCGAAATCATTGGCAACGTCCTGACGAATTTCGCCGACGGCAGCGAAGAATTGTTCACGGTGATCCCGTTCCTGTTCGAATCTCCCACCGCCACCGGCGAATTGCTGGCCAATGGCGACCTGCTGATCAACAGCGCGACGGGCACCGAGGGTCAAAGCCTTGTCATCCGATTCACTGCGATTGATAGCCGGGGCGCGCGCACGGAGTCCGAACAAATCGTCGAATTTGGCGCGCTGGACGATTATCTGCCCGGCGAGGACGCGCTTGTGCTCGGCAGCATCGCCGTAGGCACTCCGGAACTGGGTAGTATAGAGCAACCGGGAGACCGGGACCGGTTCGTGGTCACGCTTGAAGCAGGCCAGCTTTATTCGATCAGCCTCGTGTCGACCTCTGACGAAAGCGGGACGCTGGCGGACCCGGAAATCTTCGGGATCTTCGACAGCGTGAACAATGCGCTGCCGGGGTCGGCCGATAATGACAGCGGGCAAGATCTGAACGCGCTTGTTGAACCCATCGTCGTCAGTACCAGCGGCAGTTACGAGATCGAGGTCGGCAGCCACACACCCCTTGGAATTGGCGGCTACGAACTCAGTGTCCTATCTCTTGGAACGGCAGATGATTACCTGCCCGGCGAGAATGCTCTGGTGCTCGGCAGCATCGACGTAGGCACGCCAGAGCTTGGCAGCGTCGAGCAACCGGGCGACCGGGACCGGTTCGTGGTCACGCTCGAAGCAGGACAACTCTACTCGATCGGCCTCGTGTCCGCCTCCGATGGAACCCGGACACTGGCAGACCCGGAAATCTTCGGGATCTTCGACAGCCTGAACGTCGCGCTGCCGGGGTCGGCCGATAATGACAGCGGCCTCGGTCTCGACGCCCTTGTGGCGCCCATCGTCATCAATACAAGCGGCACATACGAGATCGAGGTCGGCAGCCACACCCCATTCGGAACAGGTGGCTACGAACTGAGCGTCCTGTCACTTGGGGCTGCGGATGATTTCCTGCCGGGGCCGTTTGCCGACGATTTCGGCGCGGCCGTCGTGGATGTGCCCGCATTCGGCAATATCGAGCGGTCTGGGGACAGGGACCGTTTCGACATCACGCTACTGGCTGGGGCAGAATACGACATCTCGCTTGAGGGGCTCGCAACCGGTGGCGGGTCCAACCCGAACCCGGAGATCACCGGGGTCTTCTCAAGCACCGGGATTCTGGTCCCCGGCAGTGCGGACAGCGACAGCGGTGTCGACACCAACGCTCTTGTCACGGGACTGACCGTTCCGACCGATGGAATCTACCAGATCGAGGTTGCAGGCGCGCAGGGTCTCAGCATCGGCGACTACACCCTGACTGCGACGTTCACCGGCTTTGTCGATGACTTCCTGCCCGGCATCGCCGCAGGTGTCGGCAACGTGTCCGTTGGCGGTCGCACACCGGGCGAGATCGAAACGATCGGCGATATCGATGCCTTCCGCGTGTCGTTGCAGTCAAACACCACCTACCAGATCAACATCCTCGGGCAAGCGTCGAACAACGGCACGCTCCTTGATCCATCCCTGCTGGGCGTCTTTTCGTCCAGCGCCCTGAGCGGCGCGCCGATCAGTTCTGTCCAGACGCTGAATACACAGTTGATCCGAGATGACAGCATTTCCTATTTCACCCCGCAATCCGCCGGCGACTTCTTCATCGCGGTGCAGGACGGGTTCGACGGCCTTGGCACCTACGCGGTCGAGGTCATCGACATCGGGATACGGGACGATTTTGCGTCCGACATCGACACCACCGGTACCATCGCGCCCGGAAGTACCGCGACGGGCCGCATTGATTTTGCGCAGGATGAAGACTGGTTCGAGGTCAGCCTCGCCGCCAACCGGCTTTACGAAATCAGCCTGGTCCCAGTGGACGGTGGCAATGCCTTGGCCGATCCGTTTTTCAACGGGGTCTACGATGCCAACGGCGTTTTGATCCAGAACACCGCGAATGACGATGGCGGACCGGGCACCAGCAGCGCTCTGCAATTCGTCACCGACGTGGGTGGCACCTTCTACTTGGCGGCTGGCGGCTTTGCCAACACCACGGGCCAGTACCGGCTTGACCTCAACGATCTGGGACCGCTTGATGATGGCCGGTTCGACATCACCGTCGAGTTCACCTCGGATGCTATTCCGGAGTCCTACATCGAGGCGTTCGAGGATGCGGTCGAACGCTGGGAAGAGATCATCACCGGCGATCTGCCCTATGCCTTCGTCGAAGGCTACGGCTATGTCGATGACATCCTGATCGAGGTGTCCGTGCAGGACATCGACCTGAGCTTCGAAGGCGTGGAACAGACGATCCTCGCAATCTCGAGCGTGCTCGATCAGCGCGACGGCCTGTCAGGCGCAGATGCACTACCGAGCTATTCGCGCATCGTGATCAATTCCGAAGAGGTCGGCACCCTTCTCAATCTCGACGAGTTTGTTGCCAACACCATCGGGCGCGCCCTGGGCTTCGGCGCGCTTTGGGAAGAGTTCGGGCTCGTTCGCCTGATCGACGGGGTCGCGACCTATACAGGGCCAAACGGTCTGCGGGAGATGGAGGAGCTCTCGGACGATCTGAACGGCGTGAACGCGCTCGAGACAGGCGCAGACGGTGGACTTGCCGCCCAATACTGGAGCGAGGCCGTCTTCGACGAGGAACTCATGACCTCTCGCGTCGAGACACGCAGACCCGAAGCCGGACCGCCGAACTTCGGCGTTCCCGACAACCCGATCAGCGCGCTGACCATCGCGGCAATGCAGGACCTTGGTTACCAGGTGGATTACGGTGCCGCCGATGGTTTCCGGCTCGACCCGGGTGCATTGTCGCGGCAGGTCAGCAACAGCATAAATGACGCGAGCTCTGCGATCCTTGTACAAAGCACCGCCCAGAAGCGGCTGGTGGCTGACCTCGCCGATAGGGACGGTATCCCAAGTGGTGCGGCCTATATCTATGCGCGGCCCAATATCCTGTCTGAAAACCCCAGAAGTTTTGCACTGAACGATGCCAATACCGAACTTGTCATCGCAAACGGAACAAACGCGGTGTTTATCGAAGGCGTCACCGGGACCAACCTGAACATCGAATTGACCGGCACATTCGCCAAGAATGCTCCAACCGAACTGTCTCAATTATCCGGCACGGTCGATGCGATGGAAGTGCGGTCTCTTGACGGGGAACTGCTGTTCAGCGTCGATTATACGCAGGAGCCAGCCACAATCGCCGAGATCGCGGCGCAATGGCCGAACTATCCGATCGATGGCGAAAACATCATCATCATCGATACGCTGCCGGACACGGTTGTGCGGGTGAACCCGAATGGTGGCGGACCCACCGACAATCGCATTTTCACTGGGGCGAGCGACGATTTCGTACGCGGCGGCGCTCAGGCGGAACTCATCAATGGCGGGGCGGACAATGACACGCTCGACGGTCAGGCCGGCAACGACTCGCTTGTGGGCGAAGGTGGCAATGATGTGCTCGAAGGAGGACGCGGCAACGACCTTGTGAATGGCGGGGCCGACATCGACACAGCAGTCTTCTCGGGCGCGCAAAGTGCCTATACGCTAACCCTGTCCGCAGGCTCCACCGTGATCGAGGATCGGCGCGCCGGCGGAAATGGTCTTGACACTCTGATCGGGATCGAGCTGCTTGATTTCGATGCGGATTTCTTCGAGGGAACCCCGTTCAACCTCCAGCAATTCGGCGGGCCGACCGGCCTGTCGGCACCCGATTTCGAAAGTTTCATCGAGCTTTACATTGCCTATTTCAACCGGGCACCAGACGCGGTGGGCCTTAACTTCTGGGGTACCGCCTTTGCGAATGGCAGGTCACTTGATCAAATTGCCTCAGACTTTGTCGATCAGGTTGAAACACGTGCCACATACCCATCCGACCTCAGCAATTCGGAATTGGTGGCAACGATTTACGACAACGTGCTGGGGCGCATTCCCGATCAGGCCGGGTTCGATTTCTGGGTGAACGCTTTGGACATGGGCGGGATCGGCAGGGACATTGCAATCCTCGGCATTCTCGGCGGCGCCAAGGCGGACCCGCCCGCAGATGCAACCCAGGATTTTATCGACCAGCAATTGGCCGACCGCGCTTACCTGGCGAACAAAACTGATATCGGGGCCTATTTCGCGGTCCACAAAGGCATGTCCGACGTCGACAATGCAGCGGCTGCGATGGCAATCTTCAATGGTTCTGCCGGAAGCGTGACCGCCGCCGTCGCGCAGATCGACAGCTTCCACGACGCAGCCTTGAACCCCACATCCGGAGAGTTCCTGATGCCACTTGTCGGGGTCCTGGACGATCCATTCGCCTGACACCGGTACGCGCACATTGAAAAGGGCACCTGTTCACCAGGTGCCCTTTTGTTTGTCTTAACGATCCGGTTTCGACCGACCTAATCAACCAGCGCGGTGAATTCGATCCGACGGTTGCGCGCACGGTTTTCCGGCGTGTCATTGTCCACGATCGGCCTGTCCTCGCCGTATCCCACAGAGGTCAGGCGATCGCGGGGGATGCCCTTGTCGGTCAGCCAGCGGACCACGGAGGCCGCGCGGCGTTCGCTGATGCTCTGGTTTTGCTGATCGCTGCCGATGGAATCCGTGTGGCCCGCGATTTCAAGACGGAAGGACGGGCAGCGATCCACGATGTCATAGATGTTTTCCAGCAGCGGCAGGCTCTGATCGTCCAGCCGTGTGCTGCCGGACGGGAAGAAGATGTTGCCGGTCTTGGACAGGATCTCGAAGCGGCCGAGACAGGCTTCCTCGGTCATGATGCCCTTGTCCTCAAGTGCGACCGCAGCCGGTGTGAACACAGCCTCGGGCAGGTCCGGCGGTGTTCCCTGCTGCGCCCGGTCGAAGACGAAGTTGAAGCTGACGATGCCGACAGGCGTGATGTCGACATTGGCTGCCTCTTCGAGCTTCTTGCGACCCTCTTCAAGATCAAGCTCTTCGAGTGTAAAGGCAATCGGCGTGATCGAAGACACGACCACACGGTCATTGTCGATCAGCGTCACAGACACATCAGTGGAGCGCTCCAGCGTCACGCCGCGCAGAGTGAAGGTGTAGGGCAGCTCGATTTCCTTGCGGCGGGTCAGATGCAGATCGGTCAACAGGTCCGGCGACAGTTCCGTCGTGATCACCGCTTCCGGGAACCGGAATGTTTCGAAGAACAGAAAGCGCATGCGCACGTTGCGCAGATCAACCTTGGTATCGACTGAATCCAGAAGCACCCGAACCTGCGCCTGACCGTCTTCGGTGATCAGACCGGAGAGCGTTGCAAAAGAGCTTGTTTCAGCGATCTTTGACTTTTTGACCGACAAAAACCTCAATTCGGACGCGTCAGCATCCAGGTTCCAGCCATACTCGAACGGATCAGAGCTTTGGGCGGATGCCATCCCGAGGGGCAGAAGAACCACAAGGGCGATGGCTTGGAATAAACGGATAAGAATTGGTCTCATGATGGCCTCGCAGATGAATTGCGTACACAGGTGAAGAGTTTCAAACTTTATAAAACATGATTGTAGCATAAACCTTGCATGCTTGCCTAGGACACGCGATATCTTATGGACATTGAACTGCGGAAAATTATTTCAAATTGCAGCAAAAAGCTACGGCAGGAGGAAGCATTGACCGACTGGCTACGACGACTGGGAAAGTTCCTTGCACATTCAACAGTGGCTTCGCTTGTTCTGGCGGCTGGCAGCATACCAGCCATGGCACAAGAGCGAATCGCGTTGGTGATCGGCAACTCCACCTATGAAACCGTCTCCGCTCTCGATAATCCGACTCGTGACGCGGAACTGATCGCGGCGACTCTGGAACAGATCGACTTTCAGGTCACACTGCTGATCGACGCCACGCAAACCGAGATGAAGCAGGCGCTGTCGGATTTCGGTCGCAACCTGCGCAATGGCGGTGCCGACACGACGGGCCTGTTCTACTATGCAGGCCACGGCGTTCAAAGCTTCGGCAACAACTACCTGCTGCCGGTCGACGTTGCGCTGAACGATGCCGCAGATCTTGACCTGGAAGGCGTCGAAGCGCAGTCAGTGCTGCGTCAGATGGCTTCAGCGCGCAATCGGACGAATTTCGTCATTCTCGATGCCTGCCGCAACAACCCGTTCGAGACCATGGCTGAATTTGACTCGCCGGGTCTGGCCGAGATGAAGGCGCCCACCGGGACCTTCCTGTCCTACGCCACGTCTCCGGGCGCCGTCGCGCTGGACGGGACTGGACAGAACAGCCCGTTTACCACTGCGCTGGTCCGCGAAATGACGAAGCCCGGCGTTCCGGTGGAACAGATGTTCAAACAGGTCCGCGTGTCAGTTCTCGAGAAAACGAACGGCCTGCAGACCCCATGGGACACGTCCTCGCTGACCAATAACTTCACCTTCGTGAATGCGCCGATTGAAAACCCCGAAGACCTTGCTGCCCGCCAATTGTGGGAGTCTGTGCAGGCGACCAAGGATCCGGTGCAGATCATGCTGTTTCTGCGTGGATACCCCGACAGCGCCTATGCCGACGAAGCGCGCGCCCTGTTGTCCGCAGCAATCGAGGCGGAACTGACCAATGAAACGGCTGCGGTCGAACGCCCTGTCCCTGCCGGGCCTTCGCCAGAGGAACAAGCGCTGTTCGAAGCGGCGCAAGCCAACCCCACTGTCGATGCCTACCGCCAGTATCTTGACGCTTTCCCAAATGGCACGTTCGCGGAATTTGCCCGCGGCGAGGTCGATGCGCTTCAGGCACAAGCCAGCACCGACCCTGTCGGCGAAGGCGTGACACCTGCGCCGGAAGCAACCGAATTGGCGCTTGCCGACATTGAACAGGAGCGATCGAGCGTTCCAAATGTGGTCAAGTTCGACCTGCCACTGATCGCGCCCGGCTCGGTGATCGATGGGATCATTCTTTCGGAAATCACCAACTTGTCGCCGATGTTCCCGCCAGTCGAAGGTTTGCCGGACGAGTTCTGGAAAGCAGAGACCTGCAGCAATTGCCATGAGTGGAACCAGGAACGGCTGTGCGATCAGGCCAATGTCTACCTGACGCTGAGCGGCCAGAAATCGCTTGAAAAGCCGCATCCGTTCGGGGGCATCTTCAAACGGAATCTGCGGCAGTGGGCGGTTGGCGGCTGCGAATAACACAGATGACGACTAGTTCCGCGCCAGCATCTCCAGCCGTCCTGCGGCTTCCTGCACCTGCGGGACCATCGCGATGAGGCTGTCCAGATCATAGCGCTGGCGCGGCGCATGGATCGACAAGGTGGTCAATAGACGGCCCTCACTGTCCCGAATGGGGGCAGCAATCGCCACCATGTTGTCCATGAATTCCTCGTTGTCGGTCGAAAAACCGCGGTTCCGCGTGATCGCAAGCTCCTCCAAAAGTTCCGCCACCCCGGTGATCGACCTCTCGGTAGACGGCTCCAGGTCAAGCCAGGACAACACTCTCTTGAGCTTGTCGACACGCAGGGAAGACAGGTACATCTTGCCGCTTGCCGTGCAATGAAACGGCACCTGTGTGCCCACCGGCAACTGGATACGCAGCGGCCAATGGGTTTCGACCCGGTCTAGGTACACCATCCCGTGCCGTCCCGGTGCGGCCAAGTTGCAGGTCTCGCCCACTTCGCTTTCAAGCGCCTGCATGATCGCCAGCCGTTCGGTCCGCAGGCGCTGCGATGACAAGGTATTGCCCGCCAGTACGCGCAGCCGTCGCCCCGGACCGTAGGACCGCCCATCAATATCACGCTGCAGAAACCCCTCTTCCTCGGCGGTGGCCAGAAGGCGGTGGATGGTCGGTTTCGGCAGGCCCAGCGCGTCTGACAAGGTGGACGGGGTAACCGGCACACCTGCGCTTGCGACTTCTTCCAGGATCAGAAGAAGTCGCAGATTTGTCGGGATCTGCCCTTTTGTCTCAGAAGCAGAGGCGTCGGGCATGTGGTGATCTCACCTGTTCGGCAATAGGGACAACGCGAGCTGGGGTGTCAGGGCAACCAGAACCCAAACACTGATCAAAGCGACAAGATAGGGGACCGTGTACTTGAGCAGCCGGAAATACGGAACACCCGTCACGCCGGACGCTACGTAAAGGTTGAGCCCGTAAGGCGGCGTGATGAACCCGATCGACGCCCCCACAAGGAAGATTACCGAGAAATGGATCGGATCGACGCCCACAGTTGCAGCAATCGGCGCGAGAATAGGCGCGAGGATGATTGTCACCGGAAGCGATTCAAGCACCATGCCCGATACGAAGACGATGATCATGGCCGTGAACAGCACCGCGTAATAGCCCCCCATCGCCGTCACGAAATCACCGATCACCTGCTGCGCTCCCAAAAGCGACAGGATCTGCTGCATCACCACGGAAATCGCGATCAGCGGCGCAAGGATGCCGGTGATCTCGGCCGACCGCATCGTGATGCTGGGGATCTGCCACAGGGTAAAGCCTTCGACGACCAGCATTTCGCCATAGCTCTTGTCCTCCCAGGTCTTGGCCGGGTCCTGACGCATCAGGCGGCTGACGACCCAGGATACAAGCCCCGCGATGATGCAAAAGCCGACAGTGACCCCTGCCGCCTCGGTCGGGGAAAACTTGCCGGTGTAGATGCCCCAAAGCACCAGCCCGATGGCGAAAAAGCCAAGCCATGCGCCAAAGGCGGTTTTCAGAACCCGGTTCAGTTGCAGCGGGATCAGGTAGCCCCAGCCGTTCATCCGGCAGATGATCCAGCAAGAGAATTGCATCCCGATCACCATCAGCGCCCCCGGGATGATGCCGGCGACGAAGAGGTCGGAAATCGGCAGGTTCATCAGGAACCCGTAGACGATAAAGATGATCGACGGCGGAATGATGATCCCCACCGTGCCGCCCGCCGCCGCTGTCGCCGCCGAGAAGCGTTCGTCATAGCCTCCCTTGACCATCTCGGGGTGCAACATCGACCCGATGGTGGCCGTGGTGGCCGAGTTCGAGCCCGAAATGGCCGCGAACAACCCACAGGCACCAAGCGAGGCCATCGCCAGCCCGCCCCGCATCCAGCCCAGACAGGCATAGGCGAAATCCGACAATCGTCGCGCGATGCCCGATTTGTTGATCAGGTCGCCCGTCAGAATGAATAGCGGCATCGCCAGAAGCGCAAAACCCTTGTTGAACACGTTGAGCAGTTCCGCCCCCATGTTGTCGAGCGTCAGCCCCAGCACGAAGGAACAGCCGATGACCCAATACGCGATGACCAGAAGCACCGGCACGCCCAGCATGAACAGGAACGTCACGCCCAGAGAGATCAGTGTGATGATGGTTCCGTCGGTCATTACGTGTCTCCCCCGATGACGCCTTGGCGGATCAGCGGCTCGCCAGACCGGAAATTCTTCATGTCATCCTGAATGTTCTCGATCGCACGCGCGGCCATCAGCGTCGCGGCAAAGGGCGCGCTCAGCAGGAACCACCACTGCATCGTGTTGTCGGTTCCTAGAACGATCTGGAAGTTCGAGGCAGACAGGGCAACCACGCGCATCGTGGTCACCAGGAAGATCAGCGCAAAACCGTACCACAGGACAAAGTCGAGACAGAGGCAGGCAAATTGCCCACCCCGCGGCATTCGACTGCGAAATTCCGAAAAGCTCAGATGGGTGCGGACGCGGATGTTATAGGCCGCCCCGAACCACGCCATCACCATGAACAGGAACGGAGGGATGGTTGTCGACCAGGGTTGTTGGTTGGAAAAGACGAACCTGTCGATGACCCCCCAAAAGATGATCGCGGCAGTTCCAAGATAGCAGATGATCATCACAGTGCGTTCAAAATACCGCTCGAAAATCGGTACATTGTGATAAACCCAGGACAGGGCCAATCCCGCCAGAAGCAGAAAGACCGCGCTGAACACATACACCGAATTCGGTGACAAGGCCTGCCGGATCGTCCAGGAATCCTGGCTGGCAAGCGCGCTGACAAGTGCGCTGAAATCGGACCAGAGTTCCATCTGTCCCCTCCTCCCAAGTTAAGACTGTGCCGGATTGATCCGGTCTGTGCGTCTCTAGGTAAAACAGCCCCGTCAATGCGGGGCTGTTTCGGTATTATCCGGACATGCGGATCAGGTTCTCCACCAACGGCGCGGCTCGACGTTTTCGGCCAGCGTGTGCGGGTTGTTGCGCACTTCGGTGTAGATGTCCTGATACGTGTCGATGCCATCGGCCCAGCCGTTGATCCGCTCGCGCCACTGCTCCCAGAGCTGCGGCTGGAACTCGGGCGAACACATCTCTTCGGCCTTGCGGACTTCGGCATCCGACAGCTTGGCCACACGGACATTGTTCTCCGCAAAGATCGTGCCCGGCATCGGCGGATCGGTGAAACCGACAGTGTTGACCAGTGCCGCTTCGTTCGCGGCCTGCACATGCACCTGCGTCAGATACGAAGACTCCATGACCGCGTCCTGCAATTCGCCTGACAGCCCGTCAAAGGTTTCGGACCGCATGGCCGTATGCTCGGTGCCGCAGAAGAAGCGCAGATCGACGCTCTGGCTAACAACGGGCGACATGTTGGCATAAGCCACGGCGGATGCCCATGTTTCCGCGCCGTCGATCAGGCCCTGTTTCAGACCGTCAAGCGTTTCTTCCCACGCGATCGGAACCGGGTTCAGGTTCAGCGCTTCCATCGCGATCCGGCCCAGCTGAGTTCCCGTCACACGGTTCTTGGTGCCCATGATATCTTCAACGCGGGTCACCGTGGGCTTGTCGGCAAAACTCTGGCCCATCTGGATGCCGCGCAATTCCGCATGGGTGAAGAGGAACTTTAGTCCGTGGCGCTTTTCGAACGGGTCCCGCAGGATGCGCTGCGATTCCGGCGAATACATGAAGTAGTACTGGTCCGCGCGGCTGCGGAACATGTAGGCGTAATCCAGCACGTTCAGATAGGGCGCGCCACCGGCAGAGTTCTGCGTGGACGCCGCGTATATGTCGATGATGCCCTGCTGGGTTTTCTCGACGCAGGACAGCTGGCTGCAAATCTGGTTGTTGCCGATGAATTCGATGCGGATCTCACCATCCGTGCGCTCTTCGAGATCGCGCGCAAACTCGAGACAACCTGCCCGTTCGATCAGCAGGTTCTGCGGGTTGAAACCCGCCGCGCCGAATTTCAGCGTGTGCTTGGCTTCCTTGCCGAAGCGCTTGTTGTAGGTTGATTCCGCCGCTTTTGCGAGGCTGGCTGCGGTCATGACCCCGCCGAATGTGCCCGCTGCCAGAAGCGTTGAGCTCATCCCGTAAGTTCCTGCAATCCTGAAGAAATCCCGACGCGAGACTCCCTTGATACGATCTCCGATCTTCATTGCTTTACCTCCCGTTTTAGCAATTATTGAGACTAATGTTTTCAAAAAAGGCTAGACTGGTATTTTCGTTTTGCCTAGGATTTTTTGATCACCTCAAGGAAACCACCGTGGAAGCAGACTATATCATCGTTGGTGGAGGCTCGGCCGGATGCGTCCTTGCGAACCGGCTCAGCGCGAACCCGGATGTCAAAGTAATCCTGCTCGAGGCAGGTGGGCGCGACTGGAATCCGTGGATTCACATCCCCGTCGGGTACTTCAAGACGATGCACAATCCGGCGGTCGACTGGTGCTACCGCACCGAACCCGACCCCGGCCTCAACGGACGCCAGCTTGACTGGCCGCGCGGCAAGGTTCTGGGCGGATCATCCTCGCTTAACGGTTTGCTCTACGTGCGCGGGCAGCCGCAGGATTACGACCGCTGGGCTCAGATGGGCAATCCGGGATGGGGCTGGGATGATGTTCTGCCGCTCTTCAAACGCTCGGAGAATCAGGAACGTGGGGCTGATGAGTTTCACGGCAATGAAGGCCCGCTTTCGGTCTCCGACATGCGCCTCAAACGCCCGATCTGTGACGCTTGGGTGGCTGCGGCCCAAGAGGCAGGATACCCGTTCAATCCCGATTACAACGGCGCCTCGCAGGAAGGCGTGGGGTATTTCCAACTGACCACCCGCAACGGGCGGCGTTGCTCCAGCGCGGTGGCGTTCCTCAACCCCGCGCGGTCCCGCCCGAACCTCACCATCGTCACGCGGGCTGCGGCCAGCCGCATCCTCTTTGATGGCAAACGCGCCACAGGCGTGGCCTATCGCGACGCGGGCGGCGTCGAGCACACGGTCAAAGCCCGCGCCGAGGTGATCCTGTCCTCGGGTGCCATCGGTTCCCCGCACCTGCTGATGGTCTCGGGTATCGGAGAGGCCGATCACCTGCGCGATCACGGCGTCACCGTGCGGCACGATCTGCGCGGTGTTGGCCGAAACATGCAGGACCATCTGCAAGCGCGGCTTGTCTTCAAATGCAAAGACCCGACCCTGAACGACGAGGTGCGCAGCATCGTCGATCAGGCCCGCATCGCGATAAAATACGCGCTGACCCGCAGCGGACCGATGGCGATGGCGGCAAGCCTTGCCACCGGCTTTTTGCGCACCGGCGACCATGTCGACACTCCCGACATCCAGTTCCATGTACAACCGTGGTCCGCCGACAGCCCCGGCGCAGGCGTGCACCCGTTTTCCGCTTTCACCATGTCGGTTTGCCAATTGCGCCCCGAAAGCCGCGGCACGATCCGGCTCGCCGCAGCCGACGCGGCAGTCTATCCCAAGATCCACCCCAATTACCTGTCCACGGACACCGATTGCCGCACGATTGTCGAAGGCATCAAAATCGCCCGCCGCATCGCGCGCCACGCGCCGCTGACCGACAAGATTTCCAAGGAATACCGCCCCGATGACTCGCTGGACATCGACGATTACGAGGGCACGCTGAACTGGGCGCGCAACAATTCGACGACGATCTACCACCCCACCGGCACCTGCAAGATGGGCCAGGGCGGCGATGCGGTGGTCGATGCGCGGCTGCGGGTGCATGGCATCGCCGGGCTGCGGGTGGTGGATTGTTCGATCATGCCCGAAATCGTGTCGGGCAACACCAACGCCCCCGCCATCATGATCGGAGAGAAAGCCTCCGACATGATCCTCGAAGACCTCAGGGCGAGCGTTTACGACCGGATCGCGTGACGGTTGGCCTGAAGACTCAGGACAGTTCCCGCGCCTGTTCGCGCAGCGCGAATTTCTGGATCTTGCCTGTCGATGTGCGCGGGATCTCGGCAAAGACGAACCGCCCCGGCACCTTGTAATGCGCCAGATGTTCCCGACACCAGTCGCGCAACGCATCTGCATCCACCGGCTGCCCCGCCGCCAGTTCGACAAAGGCGCAGGGCGTTTCGCCCCACCGCTCATGCGGCATGGCAACGACCGCGACCACAGCCACGGCGTCATGCCGGTACAGCACCTCTTCCACCTCGATGGACGAAATGTTCTCGCCGCCTGAAATGATCACATCCTTGGACCGATCCTTGAGCTGGATATATCCATCGGGGTGCCGCACGCCCAGATCGCCGGAATGGAACCACCCCCCGGCAAACGCCTCTTCGGTGGATTTGGCGTTGCGAAAATACCCCTTCATCACGACGTTGCCGCGAAACATCACCTCGCCCATCGTGGTGCCGTCACGCGGCACCGGCTGCATGGTTTCAGGGTCCAGCACATCCAGACCTTCGAGTGGCAAATACCGTACACCCTGCCGCGACTTGAGCCGCGCCTGTTCGGCAGGCGGCAGATCGGACCAGTCCGCATGCCAGTCGTTCACAACCGCCGGGCCATAGGTTTCGGTCAGCCCGTAGAGATGCGTCACGTCGAACCCTGCGGTTTTCATGTCAGCCAACAGCTTTTCCGGCGGTGGCGCGGCGGCGGTGAAAAACTGGACCGTCTGGTCCAGATCCCGCTTCACGCTGTCCGGGGCCGAGATCATCAGCGACATCACGATCGGCGCGCCACACAGATGGGTCACGCCCTCATCCGCCAGTGCCGCCCAGATCGGCTCGGCCCGCACCTGCCGCAGGCAGACATGGGTCCCGATGATCGCCGACAGCGTCCACGGGAAACACCAGCCGTTGCAATGGAACATCGGCAGCGTCCAGAGATAGACCGCGTGTTTGCGCATCGACGTGGTCAGCGCATTGCCCTGCGCCAGAAGGTATGCGCCCCGGTGATGCGAGACCACACCCTTGGGATCACCCGTCGTGCCGGAGGTGTAGTTGATCGAAATCGCGTCCCATTCATCCTCGGGCATCAGCCAAGCGAAATCGGGATTCCCCCCGGCGACAAAGGCATCATAGTCGATAGCCTCGACCTCGGGCGTCGGATCGGTGAATTCAGGATCGTCATACTGGATCACTAGCGGTGTGACTGACGCCAGCGTTAGCGCCTCCTGCATCAGCGGCATGAACTCGCGGTCCACTATCACCACCTTCGCCATGGCGTGATCCAGTTGAAACGCTATGATCGCAGCATCCAGACGGGTGTTGATCGAATGTAACACCCCGCCGGTCATGGGCACCCCGTAGTGACATTCCAGCATCGCGGGCGTGTTGGGCAACATGGCGGACACGGTATCCCCCCGTCCGATCCCGCGTTCCGCCAGCGCAGAGGCCAACTGCCGCGACCGGCTGTAGAACTCGGCATAGCTGCGCCGCAACGCGCCATGCACCATCGCGATGTGTTCGGGAAAGACCGTCGCCGCGCGTTCGAGAAATGTCAGCGGAGTGAGCGGCTGGTGGTTCGCCGGGTTGCGATCAAGACCGGTGTTGTAGGGGTTCTGTTGCGTCAATTCAGGCATCCTGCCATTGGGGCGCGCGCTTTTCGATGAAGGCGCCAATGCCCTCTTCTGCGTCACGCGCCAGCATGTTGTCCACCATCACCTGACTGGCATAGGCATAGGCCTCGGCCAGGGGCATCTCGCTTTGAGCGTAGAACGCCCGCTTGCCGGTGGCCAGTGTCATGCTGGATTTCGACGCGATCTTGCCCGCCATCGCCATCACTTCGTCGCGCAGCTCATCCGCCGCAACCGCGCGGTTCACGAGGCCAATCTCGGCGGCGCGGTCGGCTGGCGTCATGTCACCGGTCAGCAACATCTCCATCGCATGCTTGTTCGCCACGTTGCGCGACAGCGCCACCATCGGGGTCGAACAGAAGAGCCCGATATGAACACCCGGCGTGCTGAACTTGGCGGTGTCGGCGGCGATTGCCAGATCGCAGCTTGCCACCAATTGGCACCCCGCCGCAGTGGCCACGCCCGTCACTTCGGCGATCACCGGCTTGGGGCAATTGACGATGCCCTGCATCACACCAGAGCATTGAGTCATCACGCGGGTGAAATAGGCACGCCCGCCATCTTCGGCGTCGCGACCCGCCGTCATTTCCTTGAGGTCATGCCCTGCGCAGAAGGCCGGACCGTTGGCGGCCAGCACGATCACCCGCACCGCCGCATCCTTGCCCGCCTCGGCAAAGGCCGTGCCCAGCGCGGTCAGCATCGCTTCGGACAGGGCATTGCGCCGTCCCACGTCGTTGAGCGTCAGGCGCAGAATGCCGTCGTCGGTCAAGTCGCGCAGAAGGATGTCGCTTTGTGTCATCAGGAAGGCTCCGTCAGGTCAGAGGATGTTGATCTCGACGCTGTCGGCCAGCGTGTTGGCGATAAAGCAGTAGCGGTGCGCGCGGTGCTGCATCTTGTCCAGCTCGCCGTCATCCGGGGCAAAGCCGGTGTCGAACCGCACCACCGGGTGCAGGTCGATGCGCGTGACCGACATCTGGCCCTTGGCGTTCTTGCCCAGATGCGCCACCGCGTGATCGCTGTAGCCCGCCACTGGCCAACCGGCCTTTGCGGCCAGCGCGAGGAAGGTCATCATATGGCAGGACGACAGTGCCGAGGCCAACGCCTGCTCTGGGTTGGTGTTGGAGGGATCGCCGCCCCAATCGGGGGCGGCGTCCACGGTCACGTCATACGTATCGTTGAACTGCACGTGATGTGCGTTGGAATACTTGCCGGTCAGCAAGACGGGTTCTGCGCGCTGCCAGTGCAGCTCGATCGACAGGTCGGACATGGATCTGGTCTTTCTTCGGGCCGTTACGCTCAGGCAGCGGCGAGCTTTTTCTTGGGATCGTAGAACGGACGTTCGACAACGGTGGCCTGTGTCGGACCGGACGGGGTGATCACCTCGACCTCGGCTCCGATCACCGCACAATCCGCCGCGACCATCGCCAACGCGATGTTGCGCTCCAGCCGCGGCGAATAGACCGCGGATGTGACCTTACCCACATTGACGCCGTCCTTGTTGATCGCCCAGAAGGTGGTGTTCGGCCCCTTCATCGGGTCGCAGTCGATGATCAGCCCGACCTGCTTGCGGGTGACACCCTCGTCCCTGATCCGGCGCAGTGCCGCCTTACCGATGAACTCGGCCTCCATGTCGAGATTCACCAGCCTGTCCAGACCCAGCTCGTAGGGGTTGGTGTTGATATCCGCATCCGCATGGTAGGACAGCATCCCGCCTTCGATCCGCCGGATCGACGAGGTGTGCCCGGGCTTGAGGCCATAGGCCATGCCGGTCGCCATGATCTTTTCCCACAGAACGTCACCCTGCGATCCGTCGCGCAGGTACAGCTCATAGCCCAACTCGCTCGACCAGCCGGTGCGCGACACGATCAGCGGAATCCCATCCAGATCAAGCTCGCGCAACCAGTAGTATTTCAGGTCCATGATGTCGTCGCCAAAGAGCGCGCGCATGATCTCGCCCGATTTCGGCCCCTGCAGCTGAAGCGGGGACACGTCGGGTTCGCGGATCGTGACATCCATGCCCGAATGCACGGCAACGCCCTGGGTCCAGAGCAGAATGTCGCTGTCCGCCAGCGAGATCCAGAAGTGGTTCTCGGCCAGCCGCAGCAGGATCGGATCATTCAGGATGCCGCCTTCGGCATTGGTGATGAGCACGTATTTGCACTGGCCGACCGCCATGGTCGACAGATCGCGCGGGGTCAGCATCTGCACGAACGCCGCCGCATCCGGCCCGGTGATTTCGACCTGGCGCTCCACCGCCACGTCACACAGGATCGCGTCGTTCACGAGGGTCCAGAAGTTCTGTTCCGGATCGCCGAAATCGCGCGGAATATACATGTGGTTGTAGACCGAAAACCCCTTGGCACCCCAACGGACGGTCGCATCGAAATAAGGTGATTTGCGGATCTGTGTGCCAAAGCCGAAGTCATCTGAGTGCATCGTAATCTCCCCTTTACGCCCCCGTCGCATCGCGTCCGGATGGATTGAACCTGGCGCTTTTCTAGACGCGGAACATGCCGGCGCGTGGACCAAAAAATATCCTCCGGCAGGTCCGAACAGCCCGATTTTTCGACGCCGCCCGGACTGTTCGGACCGACAGCGCTAACGCGACGATGCGGCGAGCAGTTTGGAGATATTGGGACGAGTCGATTTGACGCTGCGCGTGACGATGTAGGTCATGTAGCGATCGACCCCCAGTTCGGCATCGAGCATCTTCTGCATCAGGTCCTGAAACTGGGTGAGGTTCGGGCAGACCGCCTTCAACACGTAATCCATCCCGCCGCCCGTGGCGATGCAGTCGATGATCTCGTCCTGATCGCGGACAAAGGTCTCGAACCGGTCGAAATCGGCCTTGCGGTGATGGGTCAGCGACACGGTGACGACCACCTGCGTGAAATCACAGACCTTCTCCAACGCGATATCGGCGTGAAAGCTGCGGATGAACCCCGCCGCCTTGAGCCGGTCCAGCCTTACCCAGCAGGGTGTGGCAGAGATGTTGACGATCTCGGCCAGCCGCGTCTTGCTGAGTTGGCCATGCTGCTGCACCGCACTGAGAATGCGGATATCCGCCGCATCGAGGCCCATCCGTCTCATGCCATTGCCCCCTCACCTGAACAGATCGCGGGCGATCAAACACAAACCGCCCCAAGTCTGGATAGCGTGGGTGTCGCGGGAAAAGGGCGGGTTTTGCGACCAGTTCTTGGGCATCGGCGGCAAAAGCGCCGCGTCACCGCGCAGGTCAGGATGAGGTCAGGCGGGATCAGCCTCGGTCGGTATATCCTCCCAATGCTCACCAATGGCGACAATGCAAGAGCGGCCATCGGCGTAGTTCTGCACAAGCGTCCAGTCGCCGCTGGACGGCGCGATCCACATTTCCAAAAGCGCATCCGGCCCGCGCATCCCGTAGCCCTGCTTCTGCGCACCGTGGATGGTCAAAAGCTGTCTCTCCAGCCGCGCGCTGTCATCGCAGAAAAGATCGGAAATCGTCGCCGCCGCGGTCTGCGGGCCAAGGGCAAGGGTGCATAAAGCAAGGGCAAGAACCTGTTTCATACTCTAAAGGTAGCACGCAGTTTTTAAATGTAACGGTTTCATGACACATTGTGGATAACTTTTGCTTAATGTGTGTGTCCCCTGCCGCGATATCGCTCAGCAGCCAGCAGGCCGCGCCGTGTTACAAAACAGAGTCCTTAACTTCGCAAATCCGATTCAAAACTGTCGTGATAGCGTAGCACTGAGCCCGTATCCGCCCCCTCAAAGAGCACTGGGGGATACAATGCTTGAACTGAAGTCACTGACCAAACGGTTTGGCGACAAGACTGCTGTTGATGCGGCGACATTCACCGTGGATCGGCCCATGATGATCGGTATCATCGGTCGGTCGGGCGCTGGCAAATCAACCCTTCTACGTATGCTCAACCGCCTCAGCGATGCCAGCGACGGCGAAATCCTGTTCGAAGGGCGCGAAATCTCCTCGCTCAAGGGTGCGGCCCGCCGGGAATGGCAGTCACGCTGCGCGATGATCTTCCAGCAGTTCAACCTCGTGCCGCGCATGGACGTGGTCTCGAACGTGCTGCACGGCACGCTGAACCGCAGGTCCACACTTGCGACGATGTTCAACCTCTATCCGCAGTCGGACATTCACACGGCGATCGAAATCCTTGATCGTCTGGGCATTGCCGAACAGGCCCCCAAACGCGCCGAGGCGCTGTCGGGTGGCCAGCAGCAGCGTGTCGCCATCGCCCGCGCGCTGATGCAGGACCCCAGCATCATCCTTGCCGATGAACCGATTGCCAGCCTTGACCCGATGAACGCCCAGATCGTGATGGAAGCGCTCCGCCGCATCCACGAGGAAGACGGGCGCATGGTCATCGCCAACCTGCACACGCTCGACACCGCGCGCCGCTATTGCGACCGCGTGATCGGGATGCGCGACGGGCGCATTGTCTTTGACGGAAGCCCCGAGCAACTGACGACCGGAGTGGCCCGCGACATCTACGGCGCGGGTGCGGATTTTTCCGAAGCCGCCACCTCCACCGCCATCGAGACACTGGACAGGACCATCGCACAGCCTGTTCCGGCCTGAGCCAGTTTCCACCCCGCTTCGGCGGGCCTTTTCCCGCATCGTATCCAATGGAGAGACAGATGAAAAAGACCATCGCACTTGCGCTTGCCGCATCGACTGCCCTGAGCACCGCAGCTTTTGCACAGGAAATCTCTGAATTCCGCATCGGCCTGCTGGGCGGCGAAAACGCTCAGGACCGCCTGGCGTCCAACGAGTGCTTCCGCGCCTACACCGAAGAAGCGCTTGGCGTTCCCACAAAGCTGTTCACCGCAGCTGACTACAACGGCGTGATCCAGGGCCTGATCGGCGGCACGCTGGACATGGCATGGCTCGGCGCATCGGGCTACGCAGCCGTGTACCTTGAAGATCCGGAAGCCGTGACACCGGTACTGGTGAAAACCAACCTCGACGGTTCGTTCACCTACCACTCGATCGGTTTTGCCCGCAAAGATTCCGGCATCACCTCGCTGGACGACATGGAAGGCAAGAAGTTTGCCTTTGCTGACCCGAACTCCACCTCCGGCTACCTGATCCCGCTCGTCGAACTGCCCGAGGCAGGGTATTCGATGGAGCCGGGTGAGTTCTTCTCCGACGTCGTGTTCTCGGGTGGTCACGAGCAGTCCATCGTCGGCGTGAACGCTGGCGATTTCGACGGTGCCGTGACTTGGGCCGACGGCCAGGGTGACTGGGAAGACGGGTACAACTCGGGCGCTCTGCGTCGCGCTGTGGATGCCGGTCTGGTCGACATGAACGACCTGGTCGAAATCTGGAAATCCTCGCCGATCCCCGAAGGCCCGATCGTTCTGCGCAACGCGCTGCCCGAGGACGTGAAGGAAAAGATGGTCGAGCTGACAGCTGGCCTGCACGCCCGTGACGAAGCCTGCGCCTACGGTGTGGCCGCCGGCGAAACCGCCGGTTTCACACCTGTTTCCCACGACGCCTACAAGACCATCATTGCGGTCCGCATGGCGCAGCAGTCGCAAACCAACTGATCCAGCTTTGGATTTAAAAGCGGGTTCCGGGGTTTTCCCGGAGCCCGTTTCCTCTTGATGCAAAGGGCAGATGATGGCCGACATCTCAGCGCAAACCTCCTCGCTTGACGTGACGCGCGACAGCTACATGGCGATGGTGCGTGCAAAACGGCTCTATTCGGGCTTGACGATTGCGCTGTTTGTCATTGCGATGATCGTGGGCTTCCAGATCGTCGAGGATCGCAGCGCGGGCGGCTTCTGGACCGGCCTGCCGCAAGTGCTCGACTTCCCCACCAGCCTTGTGACCGAGGCTTGGGAAAAGCGCAGCAACCTGCCCGGCTACTTTGTCGAATTCTTCCCCGCACTGGTCGAAACCATCAATATCGCCGCTGTCTCGACCCTTCTGGGCGCGGCGCTTGGCCTGCTGTTGTCGCTTGTGTCGACACGCGGCCTTGCTCCCTTTCCCCGACTGATCCCGTTGTTCCGTCGTACCATGGACATCCTGCGCGCCTTTCCCGAGATCGTGATCGCGCTCGTCCTCATCTTTATCCTTGGCGGTGGCCCCGTGCCCGCGATGATCGCCATTGCGCTGCACACTGCCGGTGCTCTGGGCAAGCTGTTCTCGGAAGTGGCCGAAAACGTCGATATGAAGCCGCTCGAAGGTCTGGAATCCGTGGGTGCCAACTGGTGGCAGCGGATGCTGCTGGGTGTCATCCCGCAGGTCGCCCCGAACTACCTGAGCTATGCGCTCATGCGCTTTGAAATCAACATCCGCGCCTCGGCCATCCTCGGCTTTGTCGGCGCGGGCGGCATCGGCTACGAGCTGCGCAACGCGATGACCTTCGGCACCGGTCGCTTCGACATCTCGGCGGCGATCTTCATCCTGCTGTTCCTGACCATCGTGTTCTTCGATCAGGTCTCGAGCCACTATCGCAACAAGCTGGTGAAAGGGGATCAGGCATGAGCCTCGCGGTCGATATCACGAACACCGGAACGATGCGGACCAATGCCGAACGGCTGCTGCGCCGCAAGCGCAACGCGGCGCTGGCCGTGCCGGTCTTCATCCTCGCCTATTTCGTCTATGTCTTCTTTGCCTTCGACATTGCCGGCCTTGCCGAACGCGCCCGGCTGGACAATGCCCGCATCCTGGTCGGCGACAGCTACAGCCACAAGGTGCACATCACCCGCAACGCCCGCGCCGAACAAATGGAATACGCGGTCGAGGGCGAAAACAAGGGGGCCTATCCCGAAGGCACCACTCCCGATTGGGTGACCGGCGGATATGACGACACGGTCATCGACCTTGGCGACGGCCATGTCGTCCGTTTCCTGCCGGACCGCCGCGTGACATATGACATTCCCGATCTCGGCACGATCGAGCTCAACCGCGTCAACGATGCTATTGTCGCGGAATTCCCCGGCTTCGCCCCCGGTGAAAGCCCCGACTGGGCCAACGTGTCCGACAGCCGCGTGTCCATCACCACCGACGCAGGCCGCCTGAGCGTCACACGCTCCAAGGACGAGGTGTTCCGCTACTTCTTTGGCTGGGAACTGTTCTGGTTCACGCTGGACAGCCCCTATCACGGCGTCGGCTTTTTCACCCTTCTGACCGGCCCGCAGATCGACCCGGACCGCTCCAACCTCGTCGGCGCCTGGGAGGATTTCTGGGGCAACCAGATGTGGCGCCATGCCGATGTCATGTGGGCGATGGGCGAAACGATCCTCATGGCGTTCCTTGGCACCATCGGGGCTGCTGTCATCGCCCTGCCTCTGGCGTTCCTCGCCGCCAAGAATTTTGCGCCGTTTGTGGCCATACGCTTCTTCGTGCGCCGGGTGTTCGATTTCGTGCGCGGTGTGGACGGCCTGATCTGGACGATCATCCTCTCGCGGGCTTTTGGTCCCGGCCCGCTGACCGGCGCGCTGGCGATCCTTGTCACCGACACCGGCAGTTTCGGCAAAATCTTTTCCGAGGCACTCGAAAACGTCGATGAAAAGCAGATCGAAGGCGTGCAATCCACCGGCGCGCGTCCGATCCAGCGCTACCGCTTCGGCGTGATCCCTCAGGTGACGCCCGTGCTGCTGTCGCAGATTCTCTACTTCTTCGAATCCAACACCCGCAGCGCGACGATCATCGGCGCGATCACCGGGGGCGGCATCGGTCTGTTCATCACGCAGGCGATTCAGACCCAGAAGGACTGGGAAGAAGTGTCATACTACATCCTGCTCATCGTCATCATGGTGATGGTCATGGACAGCTTCTCGGGTTGGCTGCGCGGCAAGCTGATCGGTCGCAAGGACTGATATGGCCCGACTGACACATGACGCACCCTTCGTTCACGAAGGGTGCACGCTGCGCGACAGCACTTTCGGCGCCTATACCGAGATCGGCATGGGCAGCCGCGTCGCCAACAGCCATATCTGCGATTACAGCTATTGCGACCGCTACGGCGACATCGCCAATGCAGATGTGGGCAAGTTCGCAAATATCGCCAGCTTCGTGCGCATAGGCGCGACCGATCATCCGCTGGACACTGCCGCCTGTCACCACTTCCTCTACCGGTCGCAGGATTACTGGGACGACGCCCGCCCGGACGAGGATTTCCTGAACCACCGCAAGACCCGCCGCGCGGTGATCGGCCATGACACCTGGATCGGCCACGGCGCGATGATCAAACCCGAGGTCACGCTGGGCCATGGCACAGTTGTGGCCAGCGGCTCTGTCGTCACAAAGGATGTCGCGCCCTATACCATCGTCGCCAGAACCCCGGCGCAGGTGATGCGAGAACGGCAGCCGCCCGAGATCGCCAAGCGCCTGATCGAATTGGCATGGTGGGACTGGCCCCACGACGCGCTGCGCATGGCGCTGGACGACTTCCGGTCGCTGAGTGCCGAGGCATTTCTGGAACGGTTCGGAGGCTAGGCCTCCAGCGTCAACGTCACCCGATCCCCGGCAAACCACGTGCGGCCGTATTCCACCGGTTGCCCCGCCGCGTCGACATTGACGCTGGTGGATCGCAGCAGCGGATCACCTTCGCGCAGGTGCAGGTGCAACGCTTGGGTCACATCCGCCAGAACCGCCGTCAGCCTTGTGCTGGCACGGGTGTAGTCGCCCACCCCGGCGCGGGCCAAAGCCTCGGTCACGCTGCTGGTCTCGGTCAGGTGACGGTCGATCCCGGCAACCCGGTCCAGCGGAAACACGCTTTCGAACAGCGCAATCGGTGCGGCGTCCGCAAGGGACAGCCCGTGATAGGCACAAACCGGCGCGCCGTCGTTGATCTCAAGCGCCCTCGCCTCGCCCGTTGTGGCCACACGGCATTCCACATCAAGAACACGCTTCTCCGGCCTCCGCCCGGCGGCGAGCAGGTTTTCGTGGAACCGCACCCGTGTGCCAATCGGATAGTCGGTCGGCGTGGACGCAACAAAGGCCCCCGCCCCGCGCCGCGTGCGCACCAGTCCCGCATCCACCAGATGCGACAGCGCATGGCGCACCGTATGCCGGTTCACCCCAAACCGCGCCGAAAGCTGCGCCTCGGTCGGAAGCTTGTCGCCAGGCAGGTAGCGCCCTTCGGAAATATCCGTCCTCAGCGCTGCCGCGATGGCCTGCCAGACAGGGGTCGAAGACCGGGTGTTACGCAAATTTCACAAATCTCCACTGTCAGGCATGGGGGAATCTGGTATGATGTGTCTAGTTGTATAGAAACTTGCAAAGTTGTCGAGATGAAAGACACCACCGATCAGACACCGGACCGCAAGGCTTGGATGAGCCTGATGGCGAAAGCGCCACAAGGCCGCGTCGCCACCCTGATGGACGCTGCCTTGCCCCGTCCTGCCTTTACATGGCTGCGTGCGCCCGAGATCGGCAGCGTCATGGTGCGCGGTCGCACGGGCGGCACCGGCGCGCCCTTCAACCTTGGCGAAATGACCGTCACGCGCTGTGCACTCACGCTCAGCACCGGCGAGGTTGGGCATGGCTATATCCAGGGCCGCAGCAAGCCTGACGCCGAAGCGGCGGCACTGGTCGATGCGCTGATGGTCACCGATGCCGCCGCCACCCTGCGCGCCAAGGTGCTAAAGCCCTTGGATCAGGAACAGACCGCACGCCGCACCACGCGCGCCCAAAAGGCCGCCGCCACCAAGGTGGATTTCTTTACCATGGTTCGGGGAGAAGACTGATGCAGGCGCAAACGCTTGAAGGCGGGTTCGCACATCCCGCCACCGATGCCGCACATGCCTTTCGCAGCGTGATGGAGGCGATGGCCCGCCCCGGAACGATTCACACGCTCAAAGGCGCAAAGCCCCCCGCGCCGCTCTCCGTCGCTGCAGGAGTTGCGCTTTTGACACTCTGTGACACCGAAACCCCGCTGTACCTTGCGGGCAACACCGATTGTGACGCCGTGCGCGCGTGGATCGCGTTCCATACCGGCGCACCGCTCACAGGCCCTGCAACCTGCATGTTCGCGCTTGGCACATGGGACGCGCTTGGTCCCTTGTCGGCCTACCCCATCGGCACGTCCGAATACCCGGATCGGTCCGCAACACTGATCGTCGAATGTGAAGCCCTTGAGCCCAAAGGCACCACCCTGACCGGCCCCGGCATCCGCGACACCGCCGCGCTCAACCTGCCCGACACAAAGGCGTTTCAGGACAACGCTTTGCTGTTCCCGCTGGGTCTCGATTTCCTGTTCACCAGCGGCGACCGCATCGCGGCGCTGCCTCGCTCGACGAAAGTGCGCTGATATGTATGTAGCGGTCAAAGGCGGTGAACGTGCGATCCAGAACGCCCATGCGTGGCTGGCCGAGGAACGGCGTGGAGATACAAACGTGGCCGAGCTGTCCATTGCACAAATCCGCGAACAGCTTGCCCTTGCCGTCAACCGGGTGATGGCCGAAGGCTCGCTCTACGATCCCGATCTGGCAGCACTTGCCATCAAACAGGCGCGCGGCGACCTGATCGAGGCGATCTTTCTCATCCGCGCCTATCGCACCACCCTGCCCCGCTTCGGCGCATCCAGCCCGGTGGACACGGCTGACATGGCCTGCGACCGGCGCATCTCGGCGACGTTCAAGGATCTGCCCGGCGGGCAGGTGCTTGGCCCCACTTTCGATTACACGCACCGCCTGCTCGATTTCAAACTTGCCGCCGATGGCGAGGTGCCCCAAGCCCCTACGCGCGAGGCCGATCCCGCCTCGGTTCCACATGTGACGGGGTTCCTGAACCGTGAAGGCCTGATCGAAGAGGCGCAGCCCGACGACACGCCGCCGCCGGACCTCACCCGTGAACCGCTGGAAATGCCTGCCGACCGCGCGCTGCGGCTCCAGGCGCTGACCCGCGCCGATGAAGGCTTTACATTGTCGATGGCCTATTCCACCCAGCGTGGCTACGGCCGCAACCATGCGTTTGTCGGCGAATTGCGCATCGGCACAGTGCCAGTGGAGATGGAGATTCCCGAGCTGGGTTTTGCCATTGAAATCGGCGAGATCACCCTGACGGAATGCGAGACCGTCAACCAGTTCAAGGGCTCCAAGACCGAACCGCCGCAATTCACCCGCGGCTACGGGTTGGTTTTCGGCCAGACCGAACGCAAGGCGATCTCAATGGCGCTCGTGGACCGCGCGCTGCGGTGGGAAGAACTGGGCGAAGACAATGTGGGCGCTCCGGCGCAGGATGCGGAATTCGTCCTCTACCACGCCGACAACATTCAGGCGACGGGCTTCCTCGAACATATCAAGCTGCCGCATTACGTCGATTTTCAGTCCGAACTCGAGCTAGTGCGCAAGCTGCGCCGTTCGGTCGAGGAAAGCCAGCACAAGGAGGCGGCTGAATGAGCCTAGTCGCCGCCATCCCCGCCATCACATCCGCCGTCGCCGTCAGTGTCCGACGAACCTTCGATGGCCGAATTCAACCAACTGCCCTCAAAGCAGATGCCAATGAAGGTCCGACCGGCCAGCAGGGCAACAAAGCCCAGCGCAATCAGGATCACAGTCCAGTCCATACACCCTCGCACATCTGTCGCGCAGCCTGTGTAGCGCAGAATTACGGCCCGCTTGTGGCGTCTCGGACAGGAGGTCTCGCATGACCCTGAAACACGTCGTCTTCGACATCGGCGGTGTGCTGGTGGACTGGCAGCCGCATCTGGCATGGGCCGACAGGTTTGGGTCGACCGAGGCCGCGCACGCGTTTATTGAGCGCACCAATTTCCATGCTCTCAACGCCCGCGCAGACAATGGCGAACGCTTTGCCGATCTCGCGCTTGAGGTCGCAGACCCCGACGACCGCGCACATTTCGCCGACTACGTCGCGCTGTACACGAAAACCGTGGCCGATCCGATCCACGGCACATGGGCCATCCTCGACCGGCTCAAGGCGCAGGGCACGCCGGTGCACGCGATCACCAACTGGTCGGCGGAAACCTGGCCCGAAGGCCTCAAGGTGCATCCCCGTCTGGCAGAGGTGTTCGAGGCGCTGGTGGTTTCAGGCGAGGAAGGCATGATCAAACCCGACCCGCGCATCTTTCGCCTGCTCTGCGACCGCGCCGGTGTTGCGCCCGGCGATTGCATCTTCATCGACGACGGGCTGCACAATGTCGAAGGTGCCCGCGCTGTCGGAATGGATGGCATCCACTTCACATCGCCCGAAGCGCTGGACACTGCCCTGACAGACCGGTCCGTGCTATGACCGGTGCAGCAAAAGCTTCAACCGCGACGGCGCTTGAGCGGCAGGTCGAAAATGCCGCTCTGGTTCGTCGTGTCGGCGAACCAGCCATCCGGCCCGATGATGTCGCTGGGCAACAGACGTTCGAGACGCGGCAGCAGGCGGAACAGAACGGGTTCCAGCGCAAGCCACGCCACGAGGGCAACGCCCACCCACCAAAGAAAAGTAATCATCAACGCGACCATAACACCCCCGGGTTTTCGGACAGCGACTCGTTTCGTCGCATTAACCACAGCAGTGAGACAGTCTTGTGACACCCTCCTCGGAATACAATTTTGCCTATCTGGATGAGCAAACAAAGCGCATGATCCGCCGTGCAATCCTCAAGGGTCTGGCGATCCCCGGCTACCAAGTGCCCTTTGCCAGCCGCGAAATGCCGATGCCGTACGGCTGGGGCACCGGCGGCGTACAGGTCAGCGCTGCCGTGCTGACACCGGATGACCGGTTCAAGGTGATCGACCAGGGCGCGGACGACACCACCAACGCCGTGTCGATCCGCAGCTTCTTTGAACGCACCGCAGGCGTCGCCACCACCACAGTCACCACCGAGGCGACGGTGATCCAGACCCGCCACCGCATCCCCGAGGTGCCGCTGAGCGAGGGTCAGATCCTCGTCTATCAGGTGCCGATCCCGGAACCGCTGCGCTTTCTCGAACCACGCGAAAGCGAGACCCGCAAGATGCACAGCCTCGAAGAATACGGCCTGATGCATGTGAAACTGTACGAAGACATCTCGCGGCACGGCCATATCGCCACCTCCTATGCCTATCCGGTCAAGGTCGAGGCGCGCTACGTGATGGATCCCTCCCCGATCCCGAAATTCGACAATCCCAAGCTGGGCGATTGCCCCGCAATCCAGCTTTTCGGCGCGGGCCGCGAACAGCGCATTTATGCCCTGCCGCCGTACACGCAGGTGGTCAGCCTCGATTTCGAGGATCACCCGTTCGAGGCCACCAAGGCCGATCACCCCTGCGGCATGTGCGGCGCGACCGACAGCTATCTTGACGAGGTGATCGTCGATGACGCAGGCGGGCGGATGTTCGTCTGTTCAGACACCGATTACTGCGAGGCGCGGCAATCGGCAGGGCATCGCGGAAAGGATGCGGCGTGACCGGTACGATCTATCTCCACGGTGCCGGGCTGAATGCGCAAAGCTGGGAGGACATTCCCGGTCATCCGCTGAACCTGCCCGGTCATGGCGACCGGCCCAGAGCGGCGCGCCCCCGCGTGGCCGCCATGGCCGATGCGCTGGCACCCGAGATACCTGAAAACGCGGCGCTTGTGGGCCACAGCCTTGGCGGCATGGTCGCAATGGATCTGGCCGCGCGCCCGTCCCTGAACATCCGGGCACTGGTTCTGGTGGATACTCCGCTCACCATCCGGGCTTTGGGGGTGAAAACCCTTGGCCCGAAACTCGCGCCTTGGATTGTGCGTACGCTTGGCCCCCGAATGATCGGCAAGCTGGTGTCCTACAGGGTCGAGACCGTGGGCAAACGGCGAGAGTTCCAGCACTGGATCGCGGCGAACGATCCCGCATCGCTGAGCGACGCCATGGTTGCGGCGGCACTCTTTGACGGCGAAGACCTCATGCGCCGGATCAGCGCGGCCAAGATTCCCGTGCTGGCGATTTTCGGCAAGACAAGCTTTCTGACACGCCCGCCCAGCAGCGCCGACATGAAAGCCGCCTGCCCGCAGGTCCAGTGCGTCACCTTCGACACCGGCCACATGATCCCGCAGGACCGACCGGTCGAAATGCAGGTCGCGATCAACCGTTTTCTGGAGTCCCACTCATGACCCCACTGCTTTCCGTTCACGGCCTGAGCAAACACTACGGCGCGCACATCGGCTGTGCCGACGTGTCCTTCGATCTGTATCCCGGCGAGGTCATGGGCATCGTCGGCGAGTCCGGTTCGGGCAAATCCACCCTGCTCAATTGCATGGCGGGGCATCTGCCCCCCGATGCGGGCACAGTGGTCTTCGACACGCGCGGCCACGGCCCCCGCGACACGGTCACCATGAGCGAACCCGAGCGCCGGATGCTGAGCCGCACCGACTGGGCCTTTGTCCACCAGCACGCCCGCGACGGGCTGCGCATGGGTGTCTCGGCAGGGGGCAATGTGGGCGAACGGCTGATGGCCGTGGGCGCGCGGCATTACGGCGACATTCGCGGCAAGGCGGTGGATTGGCTCGACCGGGTCGAGATCGACGCAGGCCGGGTCGATGACCGCCCCACCACGTTCTCCGGCGGTATGCAGCAACGCTTGCAGATCGCGCGCAATCTGGTCACCGGGCCACGGCTGGTCTTCATGGACGAACCGACAGGCGGGCTGGATGTCAGCGTGCAGGCGCGTCTTCTGGATCTCCTGCGCGGGCTGGTCCGGGACATGGGGCTGTCGGCGATCATCGTGACCCATGACCTTGCTGTCGTAAGGCTTCTGGCCGACCGGCTGATGGTGATGAAGGACGGGCATGTGGTCGAGGCGGGCCTGACCGACCAGGTGCTCGATGATCCGCAGCACGCCTACACGCAACTTCTTGTCAGCTCTGTTTTGCAGGTATGAGACCATGATCGACCTTTCCAACGTGTCCAAGACCTTCACCCTGCACAATCAGGGCAGCGCGGTGATCGACGTGCTCAGCGATGTCAGCCTGACAGTCGCACCCGGCGAATGCGTCGCCCTGACCGGCGCATCGGGGGCAGGCAAGTCCACGCTGATGCGGATGATCTACGGCAACTACCGGGCGCAATCGGGCACGATCCAGATCGGCGGTGTCGATCTGGTGCAGGCCGAACCGCGCGAGATCATCCGCCTGCGCCGCGAGCTGCTGGGCTATGTCAGCCAGTTCCTGCGCGTCGTGCCCCGTGTGCCGACGCTCGACGTTGTGGCCGAGCCCATGCGCGCGGTGGGTGTCGGCAGCGATGAGGCCCGGATACGGGCCAAAGAGCTTCTGGCGCAGCTTAACATCCCCGAACGGCTCTGGTCGCTGTCGCCCACCACGTTTTCAGGCGGCGAACAGCAGCGTGTCAACATCGCGCGGGGCTTTGCCCACCCCTACCCGGCGATGCTGCTGGACGAACCCACCGCCAGTCTGGACGCCGCCAACCGCGAGGTGGTACTGTCGCTGATCGAAACCGCCAAGGCGCGGGGGGCCGCGATCATCGGCATCTTCCATGACGAGGCTGCCCGCAACAGCGTCTGCGACCGCGAAATCGACGTGAGCCGTTTCACCCCGGCGCGCGCGGCATGAGCATGAATATGAACACAGGTCGCCTCATCGCCGTGGTCGGCCCCTCGGGTGTCGGCAAGGACAGCGTCATGGCGGGTATGATCGCCGCGCGCCCGGACATGCGCCTTGTGCGCCGCACCATCACCCGCGCGCCCGATCTGGGCAGCGAGGACTACGATGCCGTGACGCCAGAGGCCTTTGCCAATGCCGCCCGGAACGGTGACTTCTGCGTCCACTGGTCGGCGCATGGCCTGTCCTACGGCATCCCGGCGGATGTGCTGCGCGACGTGCAGACCGGCACCGAATGTCTTGCCAATTTCTCGCGCAGCGCGCTGATACAGGCGGCCGGGATTTTCCCGGCCCTGACCGTGCTCAACATCACCGCCTCGCCCGCCACGCTGGCCCGCCGTCTTGCCGGGCGTGGCCGCGAAACCGAAGCCGAGATCGCCGCGCGGCTGGCGCAAGCCGGCAAGTGCCTGCCCGACGGTCTTGACGTGGTGACCATCGCCAATGACGGCGCGCTCGAGGACACCATCACACAGGCGCTTGACGCGCTTCAGCCAGCGAGGGCGTAGCGTTGGACCAGTTCGAACCGCCCGTCCTGCCGCTCTCCGACCAGCGCCACCTCGTCCATCACGAAGGGGCTGGGCAAAGGGGGCATGTGCGCACGGGCGATGTCGGACCAGTGGTCGATTTTATCAACATCAAGGCGCCCGGTGAGTGTCAGGTGAAAGCGAAACTCTTCCATCACGTAAGGATAGCCCCATCGTTGCAGCAGCGCCTCCTGCCGCTCCGACAGCCGCGCCTTGCGGCGGCGTTCCAGCTCTGCCGCGCCGGGCGGGGCGCGAAACGCATCCAGCGCCTCGACACAGGTGGCCGCGACACGGGCGATGCCAGAGGTGTCGCCGACCGGCGTCAGCGCAAGGAACCGGCCCAGCGCGGTCAGCGCCAGGGCATCGCTCCGCGCGGGCGCGCAGACCTGTGCCATCTGGGACACGGCCTCCCGCAACCCATCGGCATCAGTGCCGTCGGCCAGCCGGAAGGGGGGCTTCAACGTGCCATGAAACCCGTATTTGCGCGGTGTCATCGTCACGTCATCAAGACCGGGCACATCGGGCCGTACCGAGTCGCGCCCCGCGACACAGTCCCATCCCAGCCACCCGGCGCCGAAATCAGCCAAATCGCCCTCGGGCGGCAGATAATAAATCGCAAAGCGAGTGTATGACATGAACTCTCCTTTCTTTTCGACCGCTCTGGCAGAGGTACATGACGGCTCCATGTCAGAGGTGCTGCATCTTGCCAATGCCCGCCTCGTTTTGTCCGACCGGGTGATGAGGGGCAACATCGTCATCATCGACGGGCAGATCGACCGGATCGAAGAAGGCGACGCCGTGCCGCGCGGTGCGGTGAACTGTCAGGGCGATTATGTCATGCCCGGGCTGGTGGAACTGCACACAGACAACCTCGAACGCCATATCGAACCACGGCCCGAGGTGAACTGGCCGCATCTTCCGGCGCTTCTGGCGCATGACGCCGAGCTTGCCTCGACCGGCATCACCACCGTGTTCGACGCGCTGCGCGTGGGCTCGATCCACAGCTCGAAAACCGGCTACGGCGAATATGCCCGCAAGCTGGCGGACGAGTTGCTGGCCACCCGTACCGAAGGACTGTTCAAGATCAGCCATTTCCTGCACCTGCGCGCCGAGATCTGTTCCGAAACCCTGCTCGAGGAAATGGCCGCTTTTGGCCCCGAGGATCGCGTCGGCATCGTCAGCCTGATGGATCACACCCCCGGCGAGCGCCAGTTCCGCGACCTGACCTCGCTTAAGGCCTATGTCACGAAAAAGCGCGGAATGAACGACGCCGACTTTGCCGAACACGTGGAAAACCTCAAGCAGATGCAGGCAAAATACGGCGCGGCGCATGAAGCAGGTGCCGTGGCCGAAGCCCGTCGCTACGGCGCGGTGCTGGCCAGTCATGACGACACCACCGCCGATCAGGTCGACAAGTCCGCGCTCAACGGCGTGGGCTTTGCCGAGTTTCCGACGACCCGCGAAGCGGCGGCGGCCTGCCGCGCGCATGGCATCGCGGTGATGATGGGCGCGCCCAACCTCGTGCGCGGCGGATCGCATTCGGGCAACGTGGCGGCGCGCGAACTGGCCGAAGCAGAGATGCTCAACATCATCTCCTCGGATTACGTGCCCGCCGCGCTGCTGTTGTCGGCGTTCCAGCTGGCCGACATGTGGGACAACCTGCCCGCCGCCATCGCCTGCGTCACCCACAATTCCGCCAAGGCCGCAGGTTTGAACGATCGCGGACGATTGGTGCCCGGATTGCGCGGCGACGTGATCCGGGTCAGAACGGCGGGAAGCACACCATTGATCCGTGGCGTCTGGAGCCAAGGAAAGCGCGTCGCCTGACCTTTTCGAAGTCGCGGGACGCGGTATCGGGACACACACTTGACTGCACTGGGAACTCGAATGACCGCCACCACCTTTGAAGGCGCTTGCGTCTACCTGCCGGACGGCATTCACCACACCCGCGTCACCATCGAACACGGCCATATCGTCGAGATCGGAGGCCCGGAGCAGGGCAATGTGATCGACGCGCGTGGCCTGATCCTCGCGCCTGCGCTGATCGACGTGCATGGCGATGCCTTTGAACGGCAGGTCATGCCCCGTCCCGGCGTATTTTTCCCCATCGAAACGGCGATGATCGACACCGACCGCCAGCTTGCCTCGAACGGCATCGCCACCGCCTATCACGCGCTGACCCTCGGGTGGGAACCGGGCCTGCGCGAGGTGGCGCGGGGGCGCACGCTGATGCAGGCGATCCGCGATCTGGCCCCTCGTTTGCTGGTCGAGAACCGCATCCAGTTGCGCTGGGAAACCTTTGCCTTCGAGGCGCTGGACACCATCGAATGGGCGCTGGACGCGCCGCTGCTGCCCTCGGTCGCCTTCAACGATCACACCTCGATGACCATGCGGGGGTTCGACATTCCGGTTCAGGATCGCGCATTCGAATTCAGCCCCGACTTCGTTGTCGGTGACATCAACGATCCCCGGATGCGCAAGCGCAACGAGTCGAACATGCGCCGTTCCGGCCTGTCCGAAACGGAATACATGGCGCTGCTGGCACAGGTCTGGGACCGACGCAGCGAGGTGCCCGCCGCCATCGACCGGGTCGCCGCACAGGCCCGCGCCAAGGGGGCACCGATGCTCAGCCATGACGATACGCGCGCCGAGACCCGAACTTGGTTCCGCGACCGGGGCGCAAAGGTGGCCGAGTTTCCAATGGTCCTCGAAGCGGTCGAGGCGGCGCGTGACAATGGCGACACGATCATCTTCGGCGCTCCGAACGCGACGCGAGGCGGCAGCCATATCGGATCGCTCGGCGCGGGCGACATGGTCGAGGCCGGACTCTGTGATGCGCTGGCGTCGGATTACTTCTACCCGGCCATGCTCGCCGCGATCGCACGGCTGGACGCCGAACGGCGCACCGACCGACTGCGCCTCTGGTCACTGGTGTCGTCGGGACCGGCACGGGCCATGAACCTGTCCGATCGCGGAGAGATCGCCGTCGGCAAACGCGCCGATCTGGTGCTGGTCGACTGGCCCGACGGCCAACCGCCCGCGATCTGCGGCACATGGGTTGCCGGTCGTCCCGCCTACCGCGCGCATCCCGCCGGATGATCACCCGCGACCACTGGCCTGCCATCGGTCTGGGGATCAGCCAGATCGTCGGTTACGGCACTCTGATGTACGCCTATGCGATCCTCTTACCGCACATGGCCGAGGATCTGGGCCTGAGCCTGTCCGGCGTGTTCGGCATCCTGTCGCTCGGTCTTTTCTTTGGCGGCATGTTGTCGCCGGTCGCGGGCAAGCTGGTGGACCGGTTCGGCGGCAGGTGGGTCATGACGCTGGGGTCGGTCGCAGCAGCGGGATCGGTGATGTCACTGGGCCATGTCCAGACCACCACCGGGCTGCTGGTCGCCATCCTGCTGGCCGAGGGCGCGGGAATGTTTGTGCTCTACAACGTGGCCTTCGCGTCCGTGACGCGGCTCGATCTGAGCCTGCCGCCGCAAACCTCGATCTCGATCATCACGCTCTTTGGCGGTGTGGCCTCGACCATTTTCTGGCCGCTGACGCTTGCGCTTTATACGGCGATGGGCTGGCAGAGCACATGGACGGTGCTGGGCGTTGCGCTCCTGTTGATCTGCACGCCGATCCATTTCTTCACCCTGCGCGGTGCCGAAACCCTTCCGGACAGCCCGCCGAAAAGCCCGCGCCCGAACTGGCCCGAACTGACCGGCGCGATGCGGCGGCAGGGGATGCTGTGGATGGTGATTTCGTTCGTCTGTTCGGGCTACCTCATGGGCGCGGTGATGACACTCTGGGTCACCAACGTGCAGGATATCGGGCATTCCGCTGCGATGGCGGCACTTGCCGGTGCGGTGATCGGACCGTTCAAGACCGTGGGCCGGTTCTTCGAGATGCTGGTCAGCCGCAACATGTATCCGCGCGTCACCTATGCGCTTAGCCTCGGGCTGATGTTCGCGGGCTTCGCCGTGTTGCTGGTGGTGGGCTTCACCCTGCCCGGCCTGATGCTGGCGGCTGCCCTTTACGGGATGGGGGACGGGATCAAGACCATCGCGCGCGGCACCCTGCCGCTGGCGCTGTTCGGGGCCAAGGGATACGGCACGCGGCTTGGCTGGATTTCCTTTGTGCAAATGGGGATCAATGCGTCCGCACCCTTTGCCTTTGCGTGGATCACCCAGAGCTTTGGCGGCTGGTGGTCCTTCATGGTCATGGCTCTGTGCCTCTGTGGCGCGATTGCCACGTTGCGTCTGATCCCCGATCCAAGGGCAGAGGCCGCGACCCCGGACCAATCACCCGCGCTTTAGGACCGCTGCGCCAGATCCGCGATCCGGGCGGACAGCGACGCATAGGCCGGGACCACCAACAAGACAATCATCGACCCGACGAGGATGCCGAAACCCAGCGACACCGCTGTCGGGATCAGGAACTGCGCCTGCAGCGAGGTCTCGAAAATCAGCGGCGAAATGCCAAGGAAGGTCGTCAGCGTGGTCAGAAAAATCGGCCGGAACCGCCGTGCCGCAGCTTCGGACGCGGCATCCTGCCAGTCGGTGCCATCGGACCTCAGCGCATCGTATTCGTTCAACAGCAACAGCGACGCGTTGATCAGGATGCCGGTCAGGCCGATGATCCCGAACATCGACAGCAGCGTCAGGTTCAGCCCCATCACCGCATGGCCCAGGACCGCGCCGACAAAGGCAAAGGGCACGGTCAACAGGATCAGAAGTGGTCGCGAATAGGACCGCAATGCCAGAGCCAGCAACGCATAGATCGCAAAGAGTGCCAGCGCAAAATTCTGGGCCAGTGCAGGACCAAAGCGCGACTGCTCTTCCTGTTCGCCGCCATATTGCAGCTCTACATCCGGGTGGTCCCTGCGGATGTCCGGCAACACCTCTTCGCGGATAAAGGCTGTCTCGGCCCCGCCAGAAGTGACGGCGGTGTCCACATCCGCTTCGACCGAGGTAACGCGCCGAGCGTCAAGCCGGGTGATCGTGGTCGGTGCAGGCTGGCGTGTCAAATCAGCCACGGCACTGATCGGCACAAAGGCATCCCCCGTGGGAATGCGGTACTGTTGCAGATCGGCCAGCGTTTCGCGCTCGTCCTCGGGAAGCCGGACGCGCAGTTCCACCTCTTCGTTGTTGCGAAGGAATTCCTCGGCCACCGCGCCGAAGGTCGCGGCACGCACCGCGTTGGCGACCTGCGCCAGCGTTACGCCAAGCGCATTCGCATCGTCGCGCAGGGTCACCACGATTTCCTCTGCCGCGCTCGCCTCGCTGTCGCGGATGCCGTAGACACCGCTGCGCCCGGCCAGTGCCTCGCGGATGCGGTCTACCGCGTTCAGACGCGATTGCGCGGTCGCTGCCGAAATCTGAAGCGAGATCGGCGCGCCGGGTCCGACAACCGACGAGGAAAACACCAGTTCACGAGCACCGGGGATCTCTCCGATCTCCTTGCGCCAGAGATCGGCGAACCTCTGGGCCGCGAAATTGCGCGTTTCGGCGTCCTGAATGCGCAGTTCGACCGTCGCCTCGTTGGCTGCAGCGGTCCCGCCACCGTCTGGACCGCCCGAGGCAGGCTGGAACCCGACAGAGATGGCAGTGGCCATCAGCACGTCTTCGGCCGCGGTGCCTTCGGTGTCTTCGGCCAATGTGTCTGCGGCACGGATGGCGGCGGCGGCGATGCGCTCGGCCTCGGCCTGAGTGCGGGGAGCGGCGCTGCCCGCAGGCAGGACAAGCCGGGCCGAGACGGTGTTGCCTTCGATCTCGGGGAAGAACACAAACCGCACCGTGCCCGAGGTCAGAACCGACACGCTGCCCGCAAGGATCGCGAAGCACAGGCAGATGGTAAAGACCGGACGCGCCACGGAGAACGCGGAGATCCGGCGCATCGGCCCATCCGCAAAGCAATCAATGCCGGCACCGACACGTGCACGCAGACGGTCCGTGAGCCGTCGCGGCGAATAGCGACGCGGCGGTCCGGTGCCGATATGTGACAGGTGCTGCGGCAGGATGAAGAAGCTTTCCAGCAGCGACATCGTCAGCACCATGATCACGACAGCAGCAACGGGAAAGATGAACGATCCGGAGGTGCCTGGCAAAAACAGCAGCGGCACGAAGGCGGCGATGGTCGTTGCGACCGCGAACAGCACCGGGCGCGCCATGCGCGTGGCCCCTGCGACGGCAGCGGCATGCCCGTCATCGGTGGATTGCCGTTCTGAATAGACCTGTTCACCGACAACAATGGCGTCATCGACCACGATCCCAAGCGCGAGGATGAAGCCGAACAGCGACAGCTGGTTGATCGTGATGCCAAAGACCGCCAAAAGCGAGAATGCTCCGACAAAGGCCACCACGATGCCCGCCGACACCCAGGCCGCGATCCTGAGATCAAGCGCCAGTGTCAGCAGGAACAGGATCAGCGCCGTCCCGATCGCCGCGTTCTTGGCCAGCAGCCCGATCCGGCCCTCCAGGTTTTCCGCCTCGTTCGACCATTCCGACACCGCGATGGCAGGTGGCAGACGTGGGCGCAGCCGGTCCTCGACATAGGTTTGCACGGTTTCAACAAGGTCCAGCAGCTGTTCCTCACCCGACCGGAACACCGACAGGAAAACGGCCGGCTGGCCGTCCAACAAGGCCAGTACCGGTGCTTCGGCAAGGCCGTCCTCGATGCTGGCGATACGCCCCAACGTGACCATCCCGCTATCGCTGCGAATGATTGGCAGATCGACGAGCCCGGCGCCGACCCGTTCCTCGCCCATCGTGCGCACCTGGATGCGGGCATCGGGCGATTGCAACGTGCCGCCCGACAGATCGAGGTTCTCGGCACGGACACGGTCGGCCACCGTTCCGATATCCAGCCCGTAGGCGCGCAGCGTAGCCTGACCGATCTCGATCCCGATCTGATCGACCGGCACACCCGATACCTCGACGGTAGAGACACCGTCGCGCGACAGCAGATCCTGCCGCGCCGATTGCGCCACGTCTTTCAGGAGCGCACGATCGATGTCGCCCGATAGGACATACTGGATCGCAAGCTCCTTTGGCTCGACCTCGGTGATGATGGGGGTCTCGGCAGCCTGCGGGAAGATCGTGATGCCTTGTACTTCGGTTTCGATGTCGTCCTGCAGAACGCCCACATCCGCCGAGCGCAGCGCGGATACCGTGACCACTCCCGAATTCTGGAGCGCGCGCGCGTCGATCCGTCGGATGCCCTCGATGGCGCGGATCGCGTTCTCGATCGGCTCGACCACGCCGTCCGACACCTCCTGCGGCGTGGCACCGGGATACGCCACCGAGATTTGCACCGCGCCGGTGTTGATTTCGGGAAAATTCCGGACGGTCAGGTTCGAGATGGCAAAGCCGCCGGACAGCAGCAGACCCACCATCAAAAGGTTCGGCAGAACCCTGTTGCCCAAAACGGCTTCGATCAGACGCGTCATGGGGTGTCAGCCTCGGCGTCGTCCGAGCCGTTGCGACCCGAAGCGTCACGTAGGCGCACGGACAGTCCCGGCAAGGGTGTCTGCACCTCGGTCACGAGGATGCGGTCCTGCGGGTCAAGGTCATCCGAGACGACAAAGACCCTATCGTCGCCCCGATCCTGCACCGTCGCCTCCACTGGCTGCAACGTCCTGTCCGGCCCGACACGCCAAAGCCGGTCGCCGCCATGCAACGCCGCCGCAGGCAGGCGATAGAGCGTGCCGTCGCCTTGTGGCAGCGGGATCACCACGGTCACCAGCGCATTGAGGATCAGGTCACGCCCCTTTTCGAACGGGTCCTCGACCTCGGCCACGATTTCGACGGTCCGGGCGCGCCCTTCGAGAACCGGGGCCACGCGGGCGATCCGCCCCGTAACGCCCTGCCCGTCAGTCCCTTCTATGCGCACATCGCGCCCGACAAGGTCACCCCCCCGGCGCAACGTTCGGAAATCCTGCTCACTCAGACCGGCGCGCACCTCGACGATGTTCGAGGCCACAAGCGTGCCGACCGGCGCGCCGACCTGCAGCAACTTTCCCTGCGACACGGTTTCAGCCACCACCAAGGCATCGAAGGGCGCGGTCAGGCGCGTGTCCTCAAGGCGCAGTTCGGCCGCTTCGATGGCCGCCTCTGCCTGTGCAACTTGTGCCCGTGCCGCAACAGCATCCGCCTGGGCGCGGTCCAACTCGGCTTCTGATGCGAAATTGTCGGCAGCAAGCTCCTGCTGACGCTGGAGCCGGGCGTTGGCCTGATCTTCGGCAGCAAGCGCGCTTTCCAGATCGGCCTCGGCCTGCATGAGGTTGATGCGGATGCTCCGCGCTTCGAGCCTGACCAACAGATCGCCCTGCGACACCCGCGCGCCCAGATAGAAGCCTTCGCTGATCTCCACCACGCGGCTTGCAACTTCGGGCGTCACGTCGACCTGTTCGTAAGCCCGCACAAATCCGGTTTCCCGAATCGCCGGAGGGGACGAGACCGGCTCGGCAAACGCCACTTCCACAAGCGGGGCGGCAGGCGGTTGGGCGGGTTGGCTCTGGTCGAGGGTCCGCGCGAAATATGCAGCGGAAAGACCGACCGCCAGAAGTGCAACTCCCGCGAGCGCAATGAAGATTTGCTTTGCCATGACGGACGGGCAACGATCAAACCTTTCGCCCGGTTCCGGTTGGATGGAAGTTCAGCAGCAGGTCACAGCGCTTACGGCTCTGTTCGCTCGATGTATGCCAACGGAAACTTCCCGCGTATTGCCAACTCCAACGGTGAGTGATCTCGATCTGAAAGAACCGGATTGCCGGAGGGGGATTTTCGCTTGGCAGGGTGATGCGGGCACCGCCCCCCTTTGCGATGATGGAGCGACGGCAGGATCGGCCAAAGCCACGCCTCACAACCCGCGGTCACACCTGCGACGTCAGCCGTAAACAAGCCCACCGTCGACGATCAGGTTCTGCCCCGTCACCGCACGCGCCCAGGGGCTGGCAAAAAACAGCACCGCATCCGCGGCCTCTTCGGGTGTGGTGACCGACCTCAGCGGAGTGTTTTGCGCGATCAGGTCAAAGACCGCGTCGGGCGTGCCGGCGCTGGCATCGGTGGTGCGCAGCAAGCCACCCGAGACCATGTTGACGGTGACCCCCTTGGGCCCAAGCTCTGCCGCCGATGTGCGGGTCAGGGCCAGAAGCGCGGCCTTTGCCGAGGTGTAGTCATGATAGGGCACCACCGGGTTCTGAAAGAGGTTCGTGCCGATTGTCACGATCCGTCCGAACCCCTCGGCCTCCATCGCGGGGATCGTGGCCTGAAACACGTTGAGCGCGCCCAGCACGGCGGTGGCATGCTGCGCCACCAGATTGGCCGCCGGGATGCGATCAAGCGTTTGCCGCGCATCGCCGTTGAAGCTGTAATCGGCCAGCGCATTGTGCACGACGGTGGTGATCGGCCCCATGCGATCCGTCACTGTCTCGATCATCGACGCAACGGCCTGCGCATCCAGCACATCGGCCTGAACCGCGATGGCCCGGTCGCCCAGCGCAGTCGCAAGCGCCTCTGCCGCATCTTTGCTTTTGCGGTAATTGATCACCACCTGCGCGCCCTCGCGGGCAAAAGCCGTTGCGATTGCAGCGCCCAGGCCACGACCCGCGCCGGTCACCAGCACCGTTTGGTCCTTCAGGGTTTTCGTCATTCTAATCTCTCCAATAGTCGTGAAAATGATGCACCGGGCCATGGCCGTGGCCGACCGACAAGGCGTCCGCCGCCTTGATCGCACCGGCGACATAGCGTTTGGCGGCCTGCGCGGCCTCCAGTGGCGACACGCCCCTGGCCAGATGTGCGGCCAGTGCGGAGGACAGCGTGCAGCCTGTCCCATGGGTGTTCCGCGTGATCGTGCGCGGGGCTTCCAACCAATGCAGCGCACCGCCCGAACACAGCACATCCGGGCTATCGGGCTGATCGAGATGCCCGCCCTTCACCAGCGCGGCCTTGGGGCCAAGCGCTGTCAAGGCCCGCGCCTGATCCGCCATGGCGTTGCGATCCCGCGCCTCTGGCTGGCCAAGAAGCCGTGCCGCCTCGGGCAGGTTCGGGGTCACCACTGTTGCGAGCGGCAGAAGGACAGTCCGCAGCGCTTCCATCGCATCGTCGGCCAGCAAGGACGCGCCTCCCTTGGCCACCATCACCGGGTCGAGGACAATCGGAACCTCCCCATGATCCGACATCACATCGGCCACGGCCATGGCGATCTCGGCTGTTGCAATCATGCCGATCTTGACCGCATCCACCCGCACATCGGCAAACACAGCGGCGATCTGCGCCCGCACAAAGGCAGGCGGCACCAGTTCGACACCGGTGACACCCTGGGTGTTCTGGGCCGTGAGCGCCGTCACCGCGGCCATGCCATAGGTGCCGTTGGCCGCAAAGGTTTTCAGATCGGCTTGGATGCCTGCACCGCCCGAAGGGTCGGAGCCAGCAATCGTCAGGACATTTCTGATCATCGGGTGTCTCCTCTGGCTGCATCAAGCGCTGTGCGCAACGCGCGTGCGGCGCTTTCCGGATCAGGCTGACCGCAGATGGCCGACACGACCGCCATGCCATCGCATCCGGTTGCCATGACATCTGCTGCGTGGTCCCGCTTCAGCCCGCCGATGGCGACGCTTGGCAAGGCGGAGGCTTTGACCAGCGCGGCCAATCCGGAAAACCCGATGGCCGGTTTGTGATCCGCTTTCGTGGCTGTCGGAAACACCGTTCCCAGCCCGAGGTAATCCACCAGCGCCGGGTCCGCGCCCTGCACCTGCGCCACCGTTTCGCAAGACAGGCCGATGATCTTGTCGCGACCAAGCCGCGCCCGCGCCTCGGCGGGTGTCATGTCATCCTGCCCCAGATGCACCCCGTCCACGTCCGCGGCAATCGCGGCATCCAGATCATCGTTGATGACCAGGGGCACCCCGCTGCCCGCCAGCGCCGCCTTCACCGCAAGCGCCGTCTGGATCAGCGCGTCGGTCGAGGCGGTCTTGTCCCGCAGCTGAACAAAGCCGACCCCACCGCGCACCGCGTCACGGACCATGCTGACGAGGCCCGCGCCCGGGCACAGCGCCGGGTCGGTGACAAGATAAAGCCGCAGGCTGTCCCGGCTCACTGCCATGTCAGATGGCTCTCATCCAGATCGTCCGGCTGGATCAGGTGCAGCTGATCGAGGAACCGGACAGAAAAGCTCCCCGGCCCGTCGGACATGGGGGCAGCACGTTCCCCGGCGACCGCGAAGTGCAGCAATGCGGCAACAGTGGCATCCAGCTCCGGGGCGACAGCCGCATAGGCGCCCACAAGCGCCGTCAGCGAACAGCCCAGCGCCGTGACCTTCGGCATGATCGCAGCACCGCCATGCACCGTGACATGCCGCGCCCCGTCTGTGACAAAATCCGTTTCGCCGGTGATCGCCACGACGCATCCCATGCGCGTGGCAAGCGCTATTGCCCCGGATTGGGCGTCGGCCACGCTGTCCCCGCTATCCGCCCCCTTGCCCGCAGCGCCGCCACCGGTCAGTGCAATGATCTCGGAGGCATTGCCCCGCAGGATGGTCGGCTTCAGCGCCAGCAGATCCTGCGCGACTTTCGCACGGTACGGCGTCGCAAAATGCGCCACCGGGTCCAGCACCCACGGCACGGACTGCGCCGTCGCGGTCTGTGCGGCATGAAGCATGCCCTCGACCCAGGGCTCTGACAGGGTACCGATATTGATCGTCAACGCGCCGGCCACCGGGGTGAAATCGGCAACCTCCTGCGGCGCGTGGATCATCGCGGGCGAGGCGCCCGCCGCGAGGGTTACATTGGCCGCGATGTTCATGGCGACGTAATTCGTGATGCAATGCACCAGCGGTGCCTGCGCGCGCAGCGCCTCCAAAGCAGCTTTGGGCGTCATTCGATCTCTCCTATCCTAATCGAGGACGGAGAGACGCACCAAACCTTCAAGGTCCGATCCTGCCTCCCTCCGCCAGCATTATCTGGTTCAGGTTCAAAGGGTGCATCTCAGCCTTGCGGCGCCCCCGGCGTGACCATGACCGTCCTGCAAAGCGCAGACGGTGTCAATCCGATCGTGGGAGGACTGTCTGTCAGAGGTATCTGGACCGGACAGCGACGGTGGGCGCCGGCTGTGCGCAAGCCGATCGGATGCTGGGCAGCATGGTAGCCATCTGCATACAGGAATGATGGCCTATCGGCCAAAAGCGTGCGCTCTGACCACCAAGGCTAACCTGCGTTTAGGTATGATGGCGGAGACGAAGGGATTCGAACCCTCGAGACCCTTCCGGGCCTACTCCCTTAGCAGGGGAGCGCCTTCGACCACTCGGCCACATCTCCGTCGACCCGTTTAAGGAAGCGTGCAGGCGGGGACAAGGCCAAATCACGCATGTTGGATGACAAATTCCGCGCAAAAAGCGTGCTTGCCCTGACGCGGTCGGCAATTCAGGCGCGTGTTTACTTTGCATGGGGCAGTAACCGGGTTACCCTATTCTCAGTTTTCGTTTAGCTGACATTGGAGCGATCGTTGTGACCCCAATTGCCCAAGCTGCTGCCATTGCCTGTATCACCCTGGGAACCGGGGCTGCCGCAGTGTCTGTCATGAATGAGGATATTCCGGACATGACCGTGCCCGAGCTTGCGTGGGCACCGGGGCAAGAGCTCGATGGCGCATCTTTTTTCATTACGGCGGCACTGGACAATGGCGCAGAAGGGGAAACCGACACACTTGTCTTCAAGGACGGTGCGTTCATGTCAATGGATTGCCAGGAATACTGCGACTTCGGATTTTCCGACTACCAGACATGGGTCGATGGCGACGTGATTCATTTCACCACCGTTGCCACCTGCCCAACCGCGCCGCACAGGGTGGTCTGGCATGGGCAAGTCACCGACGGTGACATCACTGTCCAGATGAGCTGGACAACGCGGCGTTGGTACTGGACACATCAGATCAACGGCGTGGGTCAGGGATTGCGTTTGCCAGCCACAGATGGCTCTGTCTCCGGGTGAGGCCTTCAAAAACGACGTCGGTTGTTGGGCTGACCACCAGAGGCATTGCGCTGCGCGTGGCTGGACTTTTGGTCGTTGTCATTATGGCAACCTGGGGCGCACATCTTTTGAAAGAGGCGCTGAACCTCACGATCATGCCCAACAACGAAAAGCAGGTGCACCGCCTGCTGATGCTGGGCTCTCTCGCCTATATCGGCTTGCTGGCGCTGCCATTTGTGCCGGGGGCCGAGATCGGGCTCGCGATGCTGACCGTCTTCGGCGCGGCCATCGCACCTCTGGTTTACGCAGCAACTGTGCTTGCCATGATGGTGTCCTTCCTTCTCGGACGGCTCTTGCCGGGCACGACGCTGGTGTGGATCCTGTCTATTCTGCGGATGCGCAAGGCGGCTGATCTGATCGGGCGCGCCGCCGCCCTGCCCCCGAAAGACCGGTTGAACCTCTTGCTGGACGGCTCACCGCCCAGGATCGTCCATCTTGCCTTGCGTCACCGGTACGTGGCTTTGGCGCTGCTCGTGAACACGCCCGGAAACGCGGTGATCGGCGGTGGTGGCGGCATCATGATCATGGCCGGGATGAGTGGCATCTTCGCCCCGGTCCAGACCTTCATCGCCATCGCGATCGCCGTGTCCCCCGTGCCGATTGCGGTCATGGTGTTCGGGTTCTGACGCGGCGCAAAACCGGAATGCGTTATGTGTTGAAGAGGAAGTGCAGCACGTCGCCGTCCTTGACGACATAGCCCTTGCCCTCGGCACGCATCTTGCCCGCTTCCTTGGCCGGATTTTCCCCACCAAGCGAGACGTAGTCGTCATAGGCGATGGTTTCGGCGCGGATGAAGCCCTTTTCGAAATCGCCGTGGATCACTCCGGCGGCCTGTGGGGCTGCGGTGCCTTTGGTGATCGTCCAGGCGCGGGCCTCTTTCGGGCCGACGGTGAAATAGGTCTCGAGCTGCAGAAGCTGGTAGCCTGCGCGGATCACGCGGTCGAGGCCGGGTTCTTCGAGGCCCATTTCGGACAGGAATTCCTGCGCTTCGTCTTCGTCGAGCTGGCTGATCTCTTCCTCGATCTGGGCCGAGATGACGACATGGCTGTTGCCCTGTGCCGCCGCCATTTCGCCCACCGCGTTGGACAGCGCGTTGCCGTCGGCGGCATCGGCTTCGGACACGTTGCAGACATAGAGCACCGGCTTTGTGGTCAGAAGTTGCAGCATGTCCCACGACTTGCGGTCCTCGTCATCGACGGGAACCGTGCGGGCGGGCTTGCCCTCTTCCAATGCTGCCAGCGCGGCACGCATCAGGCGTTCCTGCTGCACCGCGTCCTTGTCGCCGCCGCGCACCTTGCGGACGATGTTCTGAAGCCGCTTTTCAAGGCTTTCGATATCGGCCAGCATCAGCTCGGTCTCGATGGTTTCGGCATCGGCGACCGGATCGACACGGCCGTCCACATGCACCACGTCGCCGTCCTCGAAACAGCGCAGCACATGGGCGATGGCATCTGTCTCGCGGATATTGGCGAGGAACTGGTTGCCCAGACCTTCTCCCTTGGAGGCACCTTTGACCAGACCGGCAATGTCGACGAAGGTGATCCGTGTCGGGATGATCTGCTTGGATTTCGCGATATCGGCCAGCTTGTCCAGCCGCGCATCGGGGACAGCCACATCCCCGACATTGGGCTCGATCGTGCAGAACGGGAAATTCGCCGCCTGCGCCGCCGCGGTCTTGGTGAGCGCGTTGAAGAGGGTCGATTTGCCCACGTTCGGCAAACCCACGATTCCCACCTTGAAGCCCATGTCGATCTCTCCTGATCTTGCAGATTTGCGCCGCTTCTAAGCGTTGGCCGCAGGCGCTGCAAGGCGGCTGAGATCAGGCATCATGCGGAACCAGAAACGGTGGTTCAAAAGCACCGCAGCCCCCGCCAGTCCGGCCACCAGACCCAGCCAGATGCCGGTCGCGCCCCAGTTCAGCACAAAGCCAAGAACATAGGCGGCGGGCAGTCCGATGCCGAAATAGGACACCGCTGCGTAGATCATCGGCACATGCGCATCCTGCACCCCGCGCAACAGGCCCAACACCACCACCTGTGCGCCGTCGACAAGTTGGAATACCGCGGCGAGGACCAGCAGGGTGATGCCCATTTCAATGATGTCCGCGCGGGCCGGGTCTTCGGGATCGAGGAAAATCGCGATCAGCGGTTCGGGCACGGCCACGAAAAGCACCATCGTGATCGCGGCGACGAAAGCCGACAGCGCCAGCGCCACCACCCCGCCCCGCGCCATATGCGGCCAGTCGCGGCGGCCAAACGCATTGCCCGCCCGCACCGTGGCGGCGTTGGACAGACCCAGATGCAGCATGAACAACATCGAGGCCAGTTGCAGGGCAATGCCATGTGCGGCCAGCGGGATTGTGCCCAGCCAGCCCATCATGATGGCCGAGGCGGCGAAAAGCCCGGTTTCCGAAAGAGAGGTCAGGCCGATGGGCACGCCCAGCCGGAACACCTGCGCGAACATCTCGTTGTCGGGCTTCCAAAGCCGTTGGAACAGGCTGTGCGTGCGCACGAAGGCGAGGATATAGGCGACCACAACCAGCATCGAGACCACATGTGTGCTCAGCGACGCGATGGCAGCACCTTGCAAGCCCAGTTCCGGAAATCCGAACCTGCCGAAGATCAGCGCATAGTTCGCCAGTGCGTTATAGGGCAGCGCGACAACCGTGACCCAAAAGACCACCTGTGTCTTTTCCAGCGCGGCGAGGTAGCTCTTAAGCGTCATCGTCACCAGCGCAGGAAGCAGGCCAAAGGCCAGAACCCGCAGGTAAACCTGTGCCTCGGCGGCGATCTTGGGTGTCTGGCCCAAGGCGCGCAGCAACGGGTCCGACCACCACAGGAGCGGGAACATCACAACGCAGAACAGCGCCGACAGCCAAAGCCCCATGCGGGTTGCGCGGCGTACCTTCTGGTTATCGCCTTCAGCCGCGTAAGACGCCACCATCGGCATCACCGCCCAGGCAAAGCCGCAGCCGAACAGGAACAGCGTGAAGAACAGCGTGTTGGCCAGTGTGACCGTCGCCAGCGCCTCGGCCCCGTACCAGCCCACCATGATGGTGTCGGTCAGGCCAATGCCCATCTGCGCCATGTGCCCGCCGACCAGCGGCACGCCCAAGACGAGGATAGCCCTGACATGAGCCGGGTATGACATCTGCACTGTTTGCATGGCGCCTGCGATAGACACTGCCTACAAAATGGGCAAGGGTTTTGTCTGGTCAGAGCGCGCGGATCAGGAACTGCGCCGCAAGAATGGCGATGATCAACCCGGCGCCGGTTTCGATCACCCCCGCCATGCGGGCTGTGTGCGGCCCGTTGGCAAAGCGCGCCAGCGCACCTTCGCGGAACGTCACCGACCCGACAGCGGCGGCCACCGTGACACTGGCCGTGCCCAGCCCCATCGCCAGCGTGCCAAGGATGCCCGCAAAGTCGATGCCCATGCTGACCGACAGGATCAGCAGAAACAGCGCGCCAGTGCAGGGACGGATCGCGATGGCCCCGATCAGCACCAGCGCATCGCGCAGCGAGTGGACATTCTGCGCCTGCGCGGGGGTCGGCGCATGAGCATGCCCGCAGGACTGGCAGGTGCCGTCATCGGTGTGGTCATGGTTGTGATCGTGGTCATGGTGATGATGCACTTGTGTCCCGGCCTTGTCCGCCCAGAGCCGCCGCGCCCCACGCAGCGCCAGCCATGCGCCAACAGCACAGATCGCGGCATAGCTGGCAGGCGCGAACAAATCCTCGGCCGCGCCCACCATCGCTTCGCGGCCAAGTCCAAGAACCCAGACCCCTGTATAAACGACGACAATCGCGGTCAGCGCCTGCGCAAGGCTCGACAGGATGGCCAACAGCGACAGACGCCTCAGCGCCACACGTTCGGCCAGGCCATAGCCCGCGATCAGGATCTTGCCGTGGCCCGGCCCAACCGCGTGAAAAAACCCGTAGGTGAAACAGACCGCCATCAGCGTCAGGATCGCGCCCGGCTCTTCGGCCCGCAACGCGCGCAGCCCGCGCGCCATGCCGCTTTGGGCGGCGCGCTGCCCCTCGGCAGCCCATCGTTCGAGCATCTGCGCGCCGTCAAAGCCCCAGAGCCAGATCGCCAGCGCGACGACGGCCAGCGCCGCTAGTTGGAGTGCGGTGCGCATGAGATCGTGATCGAGTCGGAGAAATGGATGCCCACGCGCATCTCGTCGAAGATATCCTCCATTGACCCACCGTTCAGTTCCCGATCCACGGCCTCTTGTGCGGCGGCCTGATCGGGTTCGGTTATCTTGGCGGTGCAGTCCGGATCGGTCGCGGTGACCCCTTGCGACACGTCATAAGCGACATAATAGGTCGGATCGTATTGCAGGATCTCGACCGCCTCGACCGGCACCGCAGGGATCTCGCGGTAATGGGTTGCGGTGATCATCCCGTTCTCGACCGCGATGCCAATGGGTTTCGGGCGCGGCATCTCGATCTTTTCGCCGTATGAATAGACATAAAGATCGCCTTCAAAACCCGGGGGCCATTCGATCAGGTCGAATCCGAAGAGCGTGTCCAATTCGGCTTTGGTCAGTGTGCTGTCGCCATCTGGATCAAGACCGTAATCCTCGAGGATCAGGAGCGTGAAGAAGTCGTCATAGGTCCATGTCACCGTCACGCCCGTGACTTCGCGGGCCTCGTTGATCTCGAACCGCAGGGCGGTGTCGACAAAGATGTGCGGATGCGCGCCAAGCGGCGCGGCAACCAGACCAAGAGCGAGGGCGCAAAGGGCATGCTTCATAGTCGTCCGAGGTAAGCCCCCCGGACCGCCAAGGCAAGGTCATGGACAGGCGGGCGGCAGAGAATTGCGCACCCTTCAGGCACGGGTCTCCTGCGTCACGGGCCGCGGCGACGGGCCGAGGATGTGATCCAGCCGGTGGATCACATGCCCTGCGCCGCCCACGATCAGCGGATCGGGCGGCGTGACGATGGCGGGATCCTTGCCGGGATAGTCCAGCGTCGACAGGAAATGCCGCATGCAATTCAGCCGCGCGCGTTTCTTGTCGTTGGATTTCACGATGGTCCAGGGCGCGTCGGCGGTGTCGGTGTAGAAGAACATCGCCTCTTTGGCCTCGGTATACTCCTCCCATTTATCAAGGCTCGCCTTGTCGATGGGCGACAGCTTCCACTGCTTGAGGGGATCGGTCTCGCGGCTGGCAAAGCGTTTCTTCTGTTCGGTCTGCGTGACCGAGAACCAGTACTTGTAAAGCCGGATGCCCGAGCGCGTCAGCATCCGTTCGAAATCCGGCGTCTGGCGCATGAATTCAAGGTATTCTGAAGGCTCGCAAAAGCCCATCACCCGCTCCACCCCGGCGCGGTTGTACCACGAGCGGTCATAAAGCACGATCTCGCCCGCGGTCGGCAGGTGCTCGATATAGCGCTGGTAGTACCACTGCCCGCGTTCCACATCGGTGGGCTTGTTGAGCGCCACCACCCGCGCCGAACGCGGATTGAGGTGTTCGGTGAACCGCTTGATCGTGCCGCCCTTGCCCGCCGCATCGCGCCCTTCGAAGATCATGACGAATTTCTGGCCGGTCTCCTGCGCCCAGAGCTGCACCTTGAGCAATTCCGCCTGAAGCGCGGCTTTCTCGGCCTCGTAGGCCCTGCGGGACATCCTGTAGCGATAGGGGTATCTGCCTGTCTCGAAGGCACGGCGCACCTGATCGGCGGTCACCGCCTTGGCGGGCGCCTCTGTCGCGCTGTTGGCCGGTTGCGGAATGATCTTGGGATCGGTGGCACTCTGGGGGGAAGATGTCATGCAGGGCTCCGGTCTTTGGGGTGTCGGTTGCCCTAGTGTAACAGCTGCGTGAAAAGGTCTCTTTGACACGCATCAAAAACACCGTCGCCTGCCCCATTGATTTTCCCGGCCAGTTCCGGCAATCGGGTTCGACCAATCAGGAGAGCCCCATGACCCGTATCGACGCCAAATTCGCAGAGCTGCGCAAAGACGGCAAAAAGGCCTTCGTGTCCTATGTCATGGCGGGCGATCCCGACTTCGACACCTCGCTCGAGCTGGTCAAGGGTCTGCCGGGAGCAGGCGTGGACATCATCGAACTGGGTTTGCCCTTCACCGACCCGATGGCCGATGGCAGCACGATCCAGCTGGCCGGTCAGCGCGCCCTCGAAGGCGGCATGACGCTGGACCGCACGCTGGAGCTGGCGAGCCGGTTCCGCGAGGCGGACGACACGACCCCGATCGTGATGATGGGCTATTACAACCCGATCTATTCGCGCGGTGTCGACCTGTTCCTGAGCCAAGCCAAAGAGGCCGGGATCGACGGTCTGATCATCGTCGACCTGCCGCCCGAGGAGGACGACGAGCTGTGCATCCCGGCGCAGGCGGCGGGGCTGAACTTCATCCGTCTGGCGACACCGACCACCGATGACAAGCGCCTGCCCAAGGTGCTCCAGAACACGTCCGGTTTTGTCTATTACGTGTCGATCACTGGCATCACCGGTGCAGCCGAAGCACAGGCCGCCGATGTCGGCCCCGAAGTGGCGCGGATCAAGTCGCAGACCGATCTGCCGGTGATCGTGGGCTTCGGCATCAAGACCCCCGAAGCGTCGCAGGCCATCGCGGGTGTCGCGGATGGCTGCGTGGTAGGATCGGCCATAGTGTCGGAACTGGCCATGGGCAAACCGGTGAGCGACGTTCTGGCCTTCGTCAAGACGCTCGCGGACGGGGCGCACCGTGCGTGACACGGCGGCCAATGCCCTGCTTGAGGCTTTCGACAGAAATTCCCAGATTGCGCCACTGACGGACACGTCTCCCGACCTGACCCTCGACGAAGGCTATGGCATTGCAGCACAGGTCGGCGAGATGCGCCGCGCGCGCGGCGAACAGATCGCGGGCCGCAAGATCGGCTTCACCAACCGCACGATCTGGCCGATCTACAATGTCGACGCGCCTGTCTGGGGCTGGATGTACGACGGCGGCGTGCACGATATCCCGGCGGATGGCGTGATCCCCCTGCCCGCCCTGCCGGAACTGCGGATCGAGCCGGAAATCGTGTTTGGCTTCAAAGCCTCCCCCACCCCCGAAATGGATCTGACCGACCTTGCCGACTGTATCGACTGGGTCGCGCACGGGTTCGAGATCGTCACCTCGCTTTACCCCGCCTGGCGGTTCACTGCACCGGATGCCGTGGCCGCGATGGCGATGCATGGCGCGCTGTGGGTCGGACCGCGCAGCGCGCCGACGCAAGACTGGCTGAAGGCGCTGACCACCTGCGGCGTCACGCTGAACGGACCTGAAGAACAGCTGATCGGCCAAGGGGTCGATGTGCTGGGCGGGCCGCTTATGGCATTGCACTATCTCGTCAGCCAGATCGACCGGATGCCCGGCGCCGCACCGATCCAACCCGGAGAGGTTGTGACCACCGGTACCCTGACAGATGCCCGCCCGATTGCGCCCGGCCAGATTTGGGAAACCAGTTTCGACACACCGCTGATCGACGGGCTGCGCGTCACGTTTGTCTGAACAGAGCGCGGGGGGAACCAGTCCTAATCCCGCGCTGCGTCCATCCGTTTGCGCAGTATGGCCAGCTTGTCGATGAGCGCGCGCACCTCCTCCGAATCCAGCGTGTCGGCCATCCCGGCAAGGTCAGGCGCGATCCCGGCAATCGCAGAATTGCGGAACGTGCGGCCCGCGTCGGTCAGCCAGACCTGCTTGCTGCGGGCGTCATCGGGATTGGCGCGCATCGTGACAAAGCCGCGTTTTTCCAGCCCGGCCAGCGTATGGGTCATGCTGGTCTTGGGCACCTGGAACGCACGGGCCAATTGCAGCGGCGTCCGCCCATCCTGCACCCGGATCAAATGATTGATGACCGTGAAATGCGGCAGCACCAGACCTTCGGGCAACCGCGCCTCGAACAAGGCACGGCTGAGCTGGCTGAGGATGCCGATCTCGTTGAAGAGTTCGAAATAAAGACGCGTCGCGGAGTGTGTGTCTGGCGTGTCAGGCATTCCAGGGTTTTTGCCTCATCCGTGCGTCAATCGGCCATCGCGGGGTGCGGGCCGTTGGCATAGCGTAACCCAGAAGCCCGAGCATTTGAACTGTTCCGCCTTCGGGCGCATACGCGGCGTGAATTGCGTCGTAAAGCGCCGTCATCTCGGGGTATTCCTGCAACGCTTGGCTGACCGGTCGCACGCCAAGCCCGGCGCCCGTGGCCGCAAGGTTGAGCCGCAGCCAGCGCGCTCCGGTGTCGATCTGGTCGGCGCGGGTGTTGGTGCGGCTGGTCTGAACCACAAAGGCCGGGGCCGATGTGATCGCGTCCACCGTGCCTCGGATTGCGCCCTGCGCCGCCATCGTCGTCGGATCAAGCGAGGCCTCGCGGGTCAGAAGTCCGGCCCTGTTGAGCAGTTCGAACGTCGCGCCGCCCAAGTCGATGCCGTCGGGTTGCGCGTTGATCTCGGCCTTGCCGATCCGCAAGAGGTCAATGCTTTCCTTCCACGCTTCGGGCGTCCCTGCTTCGATCAGCCACGCTTCGGTCGCGAGTTCCCGCAGCACATCGGCATCGGCGTTTTGCGCGACAAGATCGACATGGGGCGCGATGCTGTCCAGAGCGGCGGCCTCGATCGGGCGGTCCTGAAACACCTCCTTGTGAGAGCGCCGTTGCAGCACATGTTCAAACAGCGGATCGGGCTGTGCACCACCGGCGATAAAGCGGCAGAGCGCCACCGGCCCCGCCTCTCCTTCGGGAAACAGCGTCTGGTCGATGGCGTAGCCTTCTTGGGCGGCGGCCATGCGCATCAGGTCCAGAAAGCAGCCCATCCCGATGGTCAGTTGGCGCGCATAGGGGTCGGTGACGGGCAGGTCGCGCGCCGGGTCGCGCCAGATTGCAACGGTGTCCTCCCCGATCAGTTCAGCCTCCCACGGCTGGCGATTATGCGGGTTGGGTGCCAGCAGCGCATGGGACAGCGCGCGCAGGCGCGGGTCGGGATACTGCCCCGCCATGTCCCAAGGGGCAAGCGCGGCTTGGGGCGTGCGGGTGGCGGCGAAAAGGCCAAGGCCGGCGGCGGAAAGCACCGTGCCACCCCCGATCAGGCCAAGTGTCTTGCGACGGGAAAGTGACATGCGAATCTCCATTTGGTTCGATATCGCATTACTTAGTCCGATATCGAGCAATTAATCAACAGAAACAAAAATGCCGCGTTGCGCGGTTTGCCCGTCATTGGTAAACAAATCTAACCAATACCTCCGAAAGGCCTTGCCATGCCCGTGATCACCGAAATCGAAGACCTGCGCCGCATCTACAAACGCCGGGTGCCGAAGATGTTCTTCGACTACACGGAATCGGGAAGCTGGACCGAACAAACCTTCCGCGAGAACTCGTCGGATTTCGACAAGCTCTACCTGCGGCAGCGCGTTGCCATCGACATGGAAAACCGCAAGACCGCGACCCAGATGATCGGTCAGGACGTGTCGATGCCGGTGGCATTGGCCCCGGTCGGGCTGACGGGAATGCAGCATTTCGATGGCGAGATCAAAGCGGCGAAGGCAGCGGAAAAATTCGGCGTGCCCTATTCGCTCAGCACGATGTCGATCTGTTCGATCGAGGATGTGGCGGCCAACACGTCCAAACCGTTCTGGATGCAGGTCTACACGCTCAAGGACGACGATTTCATGCAGCGCCTGTTCGACCGGGCGAAAGACGCCAAGTGTTCGGCAGCGATCATCACGGTCGATCTGCAACTGCTGGGCCAGCGGCACAAGGACATCAAGAACGGTCTCAGCGCCCCGCCCAAGCTGACGCCGGCCTCGGTTGCAAACATGATGACCAAGGTGCACTGGGGTCTGGGGATGCTGTCGACCAAGCGGCGGTTCTTCGGCAATATTGTCGGTCACGCAAAAGGCGTCAAAGACCCGTCCTCGCTGTCGTCCTGGACGGCGCAGGCCTTTGACCAGTCTTTGAACTGGGACCGCATCCGGCAGTTCCGCAAGATGTGGGACGGCCCGCTGATCATCAAGGGCATCATGGACCCGCGCGATGCACTGGAGGCGTTGAACGTGGGGGCCGACGCAATCGTCGTGTCGAACCACGGGGGTCGGCAGCTTGATGGCGCGCTGTCCTCGATCCGGGCGCTTGAGGCGGTTCTGGATGCGGTGGGTGACAAGATCGAGGTGCATCTCGACAGCGGCATCCGGTCCGGTCAGGACGTGCTCAAGGCGATGGCGATGGGGGCCAAGGGCACCTATATCGGCCGCGCCTATGTCTACGGGCTGGGCGCCAACGGGCAGCAAGGCGTGACAGACGCGCTTAGGCTGATCCACAAGGAACTTGAGATGTCGATGGGGCTGTGCGGCCGCACGGACGTCAACGATCTGGACCGCGACATCCTGATGATCCCCAAGGGATTTTCGGGCGATTGGGTGGAATAGGTCACGCGTCACCGTCATCCTCGGGCGTGACCCGAGGATCTGTTCGGCACGCCTCGCCGTCATCCTCGGGCTTGACCCGAGGATCTGTTCGACATGAGGTCCTCGGGTCAAGCCCGAGGATGACGGTCTGAAGATAAAGAAGCGGCGCCGCCCTTGTGGCCTGACACTTCTCTCGTTCTGCCGGGGTTGCCCCCGTGACCTGTGCCCTGTCGGGCCTTCTGAAACCGGTTTCTCATGGTCGGCCCTTGCGGGCTGTCGAGAGAAGGTCAGTTCAAATGTCGCGGCATGGGAGTGACCCTTCCCGCTCGATGCGCATCGTGGGTGGGTGTATGGCGCAGCAGACGTTAACGATCCGGAAACCGAGCGTGCGGGACACCCCCGCTCAGACCCGCAGTTGCGCCACCCGCGTCAGCACCGGCAAGAGCACCAGCGTCACGCAGAACAACAGCCCACCGATCACAAGAAAGGACGTCGCCAAACCGAACCCTTCGGACAGGAACCCCATCAGCGGCGGTCCGATGAAGAACCCGGCATAGCCCACCACCGAAATCCGCGAGATCGCGTGGCTGCGGTAGCGGTTCGGCACCATCCGCCCAATCCATGCATAGGCCATCGGTGCCATCACCGACACGCCCAGCCCGAGGACCGAGAACCCCAGATAGGCCACCCCCAGCGACGGAGCCGTCGCCGCGATGCACGCGCCGATCCCGGCAGTGACCGAGGCCCAGCGGATCACCATGCGTTCGGAGACGCGGTTGGCAACGACTTGACCAGTCAGACGCCCCACCGCCATCGTGATGCCCAGCAGCGCCGGCCCCAACGCGCCCTGTGCCGCCCCTGCTCCGAGATTGCGTTCGAGGTAAAGCGCCGACCAGCCTTCGGTTGCCTGTTCAGACATGAAGGCGATGAGGATGATCATCCCGCCCGGCAGCAACAGCGTCCAGGGCAACGGGGCGACCTCTACACTGTCGTCGTCGTGGTCTGCATCGGCCACCGGCGCAGCCACGGCCTGCATCACCAGCATCCCGATCAGCACCGCCGCCCATGTGAGGATCGCCGCCGGATCTGAGCCCGCCTCGCGCATCAGACCGGTCGCCAGCGCGCAGATGGCATAGGCCACCGAAAACACCGCGTGGTTGAGGTTCATCAGGCTGCGCCCGACTTGCGCCTCGAGCGCGCTGACCCGCGCGTTCATCGCCACGTCGAGCGTGCCGGATGTCATCGTCACTCCAAGCATCGCCAGCGTGAACAGCACCCCGTTCGTTGTATGCCCCGGCAGAAGAGTCGCGACAGCGAGCAGCGCGATCAGCACACCCACGGCCCGCAGGCCCAGCGCCCGTTCCGCCAGCGGTGCCAGCCACATCGCCATCACCGCGCCGATCGACGTGATCAGCAGTGCCAGCCCGAACTGCCCGTCCGAGAGGCCGACCTGCGGCTTGAGCACCGGCACGAGGGCTGCGAAACTGCCCCAGAACACACCCACGGCGGCAAAAGCGGCAGCGGGTCCTCGGCTGATGTAGAGATCACGCAAAAGGCTCATGGCGCTGCCAGTGCCACGGTGCGCCGCCACGGTCCAGCCCACAAACGGCACATTCCGGATGAAATCCGCAACCTTCACTCTTGCCCTGCACGGGAATCCGGTCTATCGCGCGGGCTTCATGCGGGGTGACAGCCTTGGAGGCACCCTGCCCTTACATATTGGAGATATATCATGGCTGGAGAGATTCCTGATCTCGAAGCTCTGGAACGGACGGGGACAGGCAAGGGCGCCGCTCGTCAGGCACGCCGCGACGGCATGGTTCCGGGCATTGTATTTGGTGGCGACAAAGACCCGCTGGCAATCAACCTTCCGTTCAACAAGCTGTTGCAGCGCCTGCGCAAGGGCCGCTTCAAGGCAACGCTGTTCAACCTCAAGGTTGAAGGCCACGAGGACGTCCGCGTGATCTGCCGCGACGTGCAGCGCGATGTCGTCAAAGATCTGCCGACCCATGTCGACCTGATGCGCCTGCGCCGCACCACCAAGATCAACCTGTTTATTCCGGTCGAGTTCATCAACGAAGGTGCCGCTCCCGGTCTCAAGCGCGGCGGCGTTCTGACTGCTGTGCGCCCCGAGGTGGAACTGGTCGTGACAGCGGGTGACATCCCCGAGAAGCTGACCGTCGATCTGTCCGGCCTGAACATCGGCGACACCGTGACGATTTCCGACATCACCCTGCCGGAAGGCACCAAGCCGACCATCGACCGGGATTTCGTGATCGCGAACATCTCTGCTCCGTCCGGCCTGCGCGCGTCGGACGCCGAAGAAGAGACTGCAGATGCAGGCGACGTTCCGGCAACCGAGCAGTCCGACGACTGATACTTCCGGACCATCTGGTTCGAACGGCCTCGCCCCAACGGGCGGGGCCGTTTTCGTTTCGACCTTTGACCTTGGACAAAATGCACTTAAGATCGCAATATTGGTTCTGCCGGTTTTCGGGGATTTCCCGTGTTGATGCCCATTCTGCGTTGCCTGTTGATTGCACTTTTGCCAGCGGCCTTGGCCAATGCGGCCCTGTCTGATACGCGCGTTTCCATCATCGACACGGCCTTTGACACCCGCCCCTATCTCGACCAGCTGAAGGACCGTGGCGTGACCGTGATCGGGCGCTATTACGCGCGCTGCGACCAGCCGGAATACGGCCTGACCGAAAAGCGCCTAATCAACCAGGGGCGGCCCGGCGATCCCTCCAGCGAGATTGCGCAGATGTTCGCCAAGGGCTTTGCTGTGCTGTCGATCTACCAGTATTACAGCAACACGCCGAACAAGTTTCGCGGTCAGAACCGGGAGGGCAAAGCCCTGCCCGACGCCAATTGCAACTGGACCGGAGCGAGCCGAACGGTCGAGCAGGAGGCGGAACTGGACGTGCAGGCCGCGATTGCGCAGGCGCAGGATTTGGGCCAGCCGCGCGGGACGGCGATCTATTTCGGCGTGGATTTCAACTTCACCGACAGCGACACCGACACGATTGACCTGATGATCCGCTATTTCCGCGTGATCAAGGCGCGGATGGATGCGGCCGGCTACAGGACCGGCGCCTATGGCAGCGGCCATGCGCATCAGATCCTGCGTGACCAGAGCCTGATCGACTATTCGTGGATTTCCGCCTCGCGCGCCTTTTCCCGCAGCAGCGCCTTTCACCGCTCGGGCGACTGGCACCTGTTTCAGAATCAGGTCGACCGGGAATGGTTCGGCGACACGGGGTCGGGCTGTCGGCGCGGCCTTCCGATCGACACCAATGTGCAGAACATGTTTCAGGACGCGAATGTGGGACTGTGGCGCGGCGGTGACAGCTATGTCGAAGACGAGGGCCGCATCTTCGACATCTTTGCCACACGGCGGTTTGCCTGCAACGGCGACGCGGTGGTGCGGCGCGAGAGCGGCTCATCTGCCTCGGACGTGGTGCGGATGACCGAATGCAAGGGCGGCAAGGCCGTGCCGCTCGCACCCCGGATCGACTTTGCCAATGCCGCGCGGGTGGGTGCCGCCACGGAAAACCTGATCGAGGTGGATGTCGACGATGACGGCACCTTCGACGGCTGGACATGGCACGGCAACCTGACGGCGCATTTCGGCTACAAGCCGGACTGGATTTTCGACACGGCCCGGCGCAGCGCGACATCCTGCGAGTGATCTGTCATTGAGGGGCGCACTGTCATGCTCCTGACACGCAGATCAGAGACAAAGCCCTTCATGTCGCCCACCCTTGCCCAGATCTTTGCCGTATTCCTGAAAATCGGCCTGCTGTCTTTTGGGGGACCGGCAGCGCAGATCGCGTTGATGCACCGGATGCTGGTGGACGAGCGCGACTGGCTGACCGAAAAGCAGTTCCTCAACGCGCTGAGCTTCTGCATGCTCCTGCCGGGGCCGGAGGCGATGCAACTGGCCACCTATGCAGGCTGGCGGTTGCACGGCATCCGTGGCGGGCTGATCGCGGGGCTGCTGTTCGTGCTGCCGGGGGCGATGGTGATATTTGCGCTGGCGCTCTTATACGTGACCTATGGCGACCTGCCGTTGGTGGACACCCTGTTTCTGGGCGTGCAGGCTGTGGCGGCCGTGATCGTGGTCGAGGCCTTGCTCAAGGTCTCCAAACGCGCGCTGCATGGGGTGTCGCATTGGGCGCTGGCGGGGCTGGCCTTTGTCGCGATCTTTTTCTTCGCGGTGCCGTTTCCGGTAATCGTTCTGGCGGCGGGAGTGTATGGTGCGCTGGTGGTTTCAAGCACGGACCCGACACCGGCTTTGCCGGTCACCGTGTCCGCTGGCAGAAGCCTGACTACGATCCTGATTGGTCTCGCGGTCTGGGGGTTGCCGGTTCTCGCGGTGGATCTGTTGTTCGCCGGGTCGATCCTGACCGAGATCGCGCTCTTCTTTTCCAAGCTGGCGGTGGTGACCTTTGGCGGGGCTTACGCGGTTCTGGCCTACATGGCGCAAGACGTTGTGGTGCAATATAGCTGGCTGACGCCGACAGAAATGATGGACGGGTTGGGGCTGGCCGAAACCACTCCCGGCCCGCTGATCCTTGTCACGCAATTCGTCGGCACCCTGGCGGCGTTCCGCGAGGGTGGCTATGCGCTGGCGGTTGCGGGTGGTCTGATGACCCTCTGGGTGACGTTCGTGCCCTGCTTCCTGTGGATCTTTCTCGGCGCGCCTTACATCGACTGGATCTCCGCTCAGCCGCGCCTGAACGGCGCTCTTCGCGCAATCACCGCAGCGGTTGTCGGCGTGATCCTGAACCTGTCGCTCTGGTTCGCGCTGCATGTGGTGTTCGGCACGGTGACCAAGACCGAGATCGGTTTCCTTCGGCTCTGGGTGCCGGACCCGGCGACGCTCAACTGGCAGGCGGTGGCGCTGATCGCGCTGTCGGCGGTTCTGCTGTTGCGGGCGCATCTGGCGATTGGCTGGGCACTGGGCCTGTCGGCGGCGGCCGCGCTGGTGCTGGCGCAGTTCTGATCACGGGGCTTTTGCCCTTGGCCCCGGTTTGGCCTAGAGAGGGGCAAATGCGTGGTGCGTGGAGGCAGGGGCAGCGATGAAACTCTTTGTGGGGCTTGGAAATCCGGGCAGCGGCTATGCCCGCAACCGGCACAATATCGGCTTCATGGCGATGGACCGGATCGCGTCGGATCACGGGTTCGCGCCGTGGAAGTCCAAGTTTCAGGGCGAAGTGACGGAGGGGCGGCTGGGCAGCGACAAGGTGCTGCTGTTGAAGCCGGGCACTTTCATGAACCGCTCGGGCCAGTCGGTGCAGGCGGCGATGCAGTTCTACAAGCTGGAGCCTGCCGATGTGGTGGTGTTCCATGACGAGCTGGACCTTGCCCCTGGTAAATGCCGCGTCAAACAGGGCGGCGGGCATGCGGGGCATAATGGGCTGCGGTCGATCCACGGGCATATCGGCGAAGCGTACGGCCGCGTGCGGCTGGGCATCGGGCATCCCGGCCACAAGGACAAGGTGGCGGGCTATGTGCTGCACGACTTTCCCAAGGCGGATGAGGACTGGCTGGACGATCTGCTGCGCGGGATTTCCGACGGTGCGGCGCATCTGGCGGACGGGGACAGCGCCAAGTTCATGAACGCGGTGGCCTTGCGCGTGGCCCCGGCGCGGTCTTCGAAAACACCGGAGAAGCCCGCCAAAGCGGAAAAGGCCGATTTGCCGAAGCCCGAACCGAAACCACAGGCGGACCCGGAACCCGACCCCCGTAACCCGTTTCAAAGACTGGTGGACCGGTTCCGGTGAGCCTGCACGACGCGTTGCTGCGTCAGGCGCAGAGCTGCGCCGCACTCGGCTCGCCCTTCATGGCGCAGATGTTGCCACTGCTGGCCCACGTCTGGCCTGCGGGGTCGGCGCTGGACACCGCCGTGGCGGGTTTCGACGGCGATCTCGGTCCCAACGGCCATTCCCTGCCCCTGCGTCTGGCCTCGGGCCTGCATGCGCTGGTGCTGACCGGGCAGGATGCCGGGCTTGCGGCGGTCTATCCGCCAAACGCGGTGTCCGATGACAGGCTCGTGACCGCGCTGACCGGAGCGCTCGACCGGCACGCAGCGTTCCTGCTGAACTGGATCACCTCTGCGCCGCAGACCAATGAGGTGCGCCGGTCGGCCGTGCTGATCGCCGGGACACATGCATTGGTGCAGCAGACCGGGGTTGCGCAGGTGCACCTGTCCGAGCTTGGCGCCAGTGCGGGACTGAACCTGATGTTCGACCGTTTCGCGCTGATGGCGGGCGACACGCGGCTGGGGCCGGAGGATGCCGCGCTGACATTGATGCCCGACTGGACCGGACCCGCGCCTATGGCCGCGCCTTTCACAGTGACCGCCTGGCGTGGTGTCGATCTCAATCCGCTCGATCCGCACTGTCCGGAGGATGCGCTGCGCCTGCGCGCCTATCTCTGGGCGGATCAGGCGCACCGGGTCGCGCTGACCGATGCGGCGATTGCGGTGAACACGGCCAAGGTGGATCGCGGCGATGCCGTGAAGTGGCTGGAGCAGCGTCTGGCGGATGCGCCACAAGGACAGATGCACCTGATCTACCACACGATTGCGTGGCAGTATTTCCCGCCGGAGCGGCAGGCGCGGGGAACGGCCCTGATCGAAGCAGCGGGTGCCACGGCCACCCCGGACAACCCGGTTGCATGGCTGCGGATGGAGGCGGACGGGGCCACGAGAGGCGCGTCGGTTACGGCCCGGCTGTGGCCCGGCAACCATCATATCGCGCTCGGGCGCGCAGATTTTCATGGCCGCTGGGTGGATTGGGCAGGGAATCCCCACTAGGTGTATCCCGAACCGCACAGCAAGGAGGCCCCTATGGAACCGGAAGACGCAATCAACGTGCTGGATGGCCCGCTCGAAGGCTGTTCGACCGACCCGATGACCGGGTTCTTCCGCGACGGGCATTGCAACACCTGCGCCGCCGATCAGGGCAGCCACACGGTCTGCGCGGTGATGACGGCAGAGTTCCTGGCCTATTCGAAATACGTGGGCAACGACCTGAGCACCCCTGTGCCGCAGTTCCGTTTTCCGGGGCTCAAGCCCGGAGATCACTGGTGCCTTTGTGCATCGCGCTTTCTTCAGGCGCATGACGAGGGCTGCGCGCCCAAGGTGAACCTTGCCGCGACCCACAAGCGCGCGCTTGATGTGGTGCCGATGCGTGTGCTGGAGCAGCACGACATCAACACGTCCGAGACCTGAACGGTCTCAGGACGCCTTGTCGATCTGCTGCGGCTGGGCGGCTTGGATGCCGATGGGATCCCCCATCAATTCATCGATGAAGAGGCTCAGAAGCTGTGGACGGCCCGACACGCCTGCCTTGCGGTAGATCGCGTTGGTCTGTGCCTTGACCGTGCCTTCGGAGGTCCTGCGCAGCGCGGCGATGTCGGCGGTGCTCAGCCCCTTGATGGAAAACAGCGCCACGTCCTTTTCCGCCGGGGTCAGTTCCCATTCGGCGAAGCGTTCCTGCAACACGTCCATGAAGGCACCCGAGGCCAGACGGAGGCTTTGTTCTGCCGCGCGCTGTCGGCGAAGAGACCGGACCATGAGCGTCGCGCTGACAACCATCCCCAGCATGAGGCCGATCACGGCCCCGATCTGGGCCAGTTCGTAATAGACCCAGGCAATCGGTGATGACTTGAAGCCGAAGATACTGCCGAGGATGTCCCACAACAGGAACAACCCGCTGGCCAATTGCAGCGCTCCCAGGGGGATCAGGGCGACCCAGACCCTCACCGGCCAGCCGGTGTCTGGAAAGATGCCGGATCAGTCGTCATCGTCATCCCCGCCGCTATCGTCGTCGTCTCCACCGCCGCGGTCGTCGTCACGATCATCTCGGTCATCGTCCCGATCATCATCCCGGTCATCGTCTTCGTCGAGGTCGTCACGATCCCTGCCGCGGTCGGTCCTGTCGTCGCTGTCGCGCCCACGGTCGGATCTGTCGGTGTAGTCCCGCAGGATCGCGCCGGTCGAGGGATTGAGGATGATTTCGCGCCGCCCGGCCGAGCCAGTGGCGACGATCCGTGTCCGGCCCAGAAGGGTGCGCTGGAGAGTGATCTCGCGGTAGCCCTGCCGGCGCAGCTGGTTGATCACCTGGTCTTCGGCAGTCTGTGCGAGAACCGCCTGCGGCGCGATCATTCCCGTCACCAAACCTGCCAAGAGCTGTCTTCGTTTCATTCCCAATCTCCAGGAAACTCCCGTCCTCGGGACGGAAGCCTCCGGCCTTCAGCTAACAGATGGTTCAGTCGTCGTCATCATCATCGTCGTCATCTTCACTGTCATCGTTGTCATCATCATCATCGTCACGATCATCATCGCGGTCGTCATCGTCGCGATCATCCCGGTCATCATCCCGGTCGCCGTCACGGTCATCATCCCGGTCGCCGTCACGGTCATCATCCCGGTCGCCGTCACGGTCATCATCCCGGTCGTCATCACGATCATCATCATCGTCGTCGCGATCGTCGTCATCATTCCGACCTCGATCACCCCGCCCATTGCCACGGACGTCATCGTCGTCACGCAGATCATCAAATCGCGCGATATCGACAAAATCGCGGGTGCGGGTGCGGATCTCAACGCCGGGACGGGTGTCGTCATCGTTGTCAACGCGCTCGACCTCTTGCTTGAGAATATCGCCCGTGGTGCGATCGTAGATCACTTCGAGCTTTTGGGTGCCGCGGATCGCTTCGGCCTTGATCTGGCTGATGCCGTTGTCGATCTCGATGCGCTGGAACCCCTGGGCGGTCAGGTCGTTGACGATCTGGTCGGTGGCCGATTGAGCCAGAACCATGGTGCCAGCAAGGCTGGCGAGGGCGGCGGAAATCAATGTCTTTTTCACTGTAAGGTCCTTTCATATCCGTTGGCCTGCGAAACCGCAGATGCCCTGAACCTGACCGGCCCTTTCGCTCTGGGATATGTGCACAAGGTTTAATCCCTGGTCCATAAACCCCTGCCATAACCCCATAAACCAAGGTTTATTCGGACCCTTGAGCGTTTTGCTGCAAAGAAAAACCCCCCGCGCCAAGGGCGCGAGGGGTCCGGAGGTCGTTATAGACCGCAGGTTTATGCGGCGGGCCTCAGCCCATGTCGAATCCCAGGTGCTTGGCGACGGTAAAGATGTCCTTGTCGCCGCGTCCGCACATGTTCATGCAGATGATGTGATCCTTGGGCAGTTCGGGCGCGATCTTCATCACGTGGGCCAGCGCATGGCTGGGTTCCAGCGCAGGGATGATGCCTTCGAGCGCGCAGCTCAACTGGAACGCCTCGAGCGCTTCGGTGTCGGTGATCGACACGTATTTCGCGCGGCCGATGTCATGCAGCCAGGCATGCTCCGGCCCGATGCCCGGATAGTCGAGCCCCGCCGAGATGCTGAACCCTTCGAGGATCTGGCCGTCATCGTCCTGCAACAGATAGGTGCGGTTGCCGTGCAGCACGCCCGGTCGTCCACCGGTGAGCGAGGCGCAATGCTCCATCTTCTCGTTCACACCCTTGCCGCCCGCTTCGACGCCAATGATGTTCACCTCCTTGTCGTCAAGGAACGGGTAGAACAGGCCCATTGCGTTCGATCCGCCCCCGATGGCGGCGATCAGCGTGTCGGGCAGACGGCCCTCGGCCTCGTGCATCTGCTCGCGGACTTCCTTGCCGATGATCGACTGGAAATCACGGACCATCGCCGGATAGGGGTGCGGACCGGCGACGGTGCCGATGCAGTAGAACGTGTCGCGCACATTGGTCACCCAGTCGCGCAACGCGTCGTTCATCGCGTCCTTGAGCGTGCCGCGGCCGGATGTGACCGGGATCACCTCGGCCCCGAGAAGCCGCATGCGAAAGACATTGGGCTGCTGACGTTCAACGTCATGCGCGCCCATGTAGACGACGCATTTCAGACCGAACTTGGCGCAGACGGTGGCGGTGGCCACGCCGTGCTGGCCCGCGCCGGTCTCAGCGATGATACGGGTTTTGCCCATGCGGCGGGCAAGAATGATCTGGCCCAGCACGTTGTTGATCTTGTGCGCGCCGGTGTGGTTCAGCTCGTCGCGCTTCATGTAAACCTTGGCACCACCCAGATGTTCGGTCAGGCGTTCGGCGTGATAGAGCGGCGACGGACGGCCGACATAGTGCTTCCAGAGGAAGTCCATCTCGGACCAGAAACTCTCGTCGGTCTTGGCGCGCTCGTACTGCTCTTCGAGTTCGAGAATGAGCGGCATCAGGGTTTCCGAGACGAACCGCCCGCCAAAGATACCGAAGCGGCCCTTTTCATCGGGACCGGTCATGAAACTGTTGAATAGATCGTTCATCGCGCGCGCCTCTCCTGTCGAACGGGACACAGGTAGCCGGGTGATCCGCGATGAGCAAGGGGAAGCGCCTTTTGGAGGTCTAATCCGCCACCGACCGCTCCAGCGCGGGATACCGCGCCGCCAGCGTCACGCCGCGCGCCACGAAAGAGATCAGCAGCGCCGCCCAAAGCCCATGATTGCCATAGTCCGGCAAAAGCAGGATGGCCGCACCGGCATAGATCAGCGCCGAGACCAGCATCATGTTGCGCATGTCGGCGGTGCGGGTCGCACCGATGAAGATGCCATCGAACATGAAGGACGCCAGCGCAAGAACAGGCGCGGCGGCCATCCACGGCAGATAGGCGCGCGCGGCGTCCTGTACCTCTTCGTTCTTGGCCATCAGATCGACAATCTGCGCGCCGAAGGTCCAGAAGCCCAAGGCCAGCAGCGCCGAGGCCGCCAGCCCCCAGAGGCTCGCCACCACGCTGGCCCGCCGCAGGGTTGCCACCGCTCGCGCACCGACCGCCTGCCCGACCAGCGCCTCGGCGGAAAAGGCAAAACCGTCGAGCGCATAGGCGGTGATGTGCAGGAATTGCAGCAAAACCTGGTTGGCGGCCAGGGTGACATCGCCGAAATCCGCGCCAAGGAACATGAAGGACAGGAACACCGCCTCGAGCAGCAGCGACCGGATCAGGATGTCCGAATTGACCTGCGCCATGCGCACCAGCTTGACCCGGTCGAACACCCGCGCCCAGTTGCGCCAGTCGGGCACGCGAAAGGCCGCGCGGCACAGGTAAAGCCCCATCGCCAACCCGCTCCATTCGGCGAGGAACGTGGCAAAGGCCACGCCGTTCACACCCCAGCCGAGGCCCAGCACGAAGAGCATGCTGAGCACCACGTTGACGCCGTTCATCCAGAATTGCAGCACCAGCACGGCGCGGGTGCGTTCCTGCGCGATCAGCCAGCCGGTGATGCCGAAGACGGCGATGGCGGCAGGGGCCGACCAGATGCGGATGGCCATGTAGCCACTGGCCAGGGCCTCGACCTCGGCGCTGGCCGGGGCGATGCGGAAAGACGCCCAGAAGATCGGCAGTTGCAGCAGGATGATCGCGGCGCCACCCGCAAAGCCGATCATCAGGACCCGCGTCAGGATCGCCGCCACCTCGGCGCGGTTGCCCTGCCCCAGTGCCTGCGCGGCCAGACCGGTGGTGCCCATGCGCAGGAACCCGAAGAGCCAGTAGATCGCCGACAGGATGATCGCGCCGATCCCCACAGCGCCAATGGGGGCTGCATCGCCCATCTGGCCGACAACGGCAGTGTCCACTGCCCCCAGGATCGGGATCGTGACATTGGACAGCACGATCGGAAACGCGATCTTGAGAACGCGCCGGTTGGTGATCGCTTGCGGCGCGACGGCCGTGTCAGTCATTGCTCGGATCGGGGGCCTGATCGGGACGCGGCATCAGGAAATGCGCGGTGGCCTGTGCGAACGGCCGGTCCTTGTTGTCCTGCCAGGCTGTGGCCTGCACCGAGGCATAGCGCCGTCCGGCGCGGGTGATCGTGGCGCGGGCATAGGCATCGCGCGGCAGACCGGAGCGCAGGTAATCCACGGTGAAGTCGATGGTCTTGGGCAGGCGCGGCAGATTGCCGGCAGCCAGCGCCTCGACATCCAGAGCGCCGCTTTCGAAATCCTCCCAGATATAGGCCCAGCTGAGCGAGATCACGGCGGTCACTTCGAGAAAGGCCGCCGTCACCCCGCCATGTATCGCAGGCAGGATCGGGTTGCCGATCAGCTTGTCGTCAAAGCACAGCACGCCGGTCAGCTCATCACCGCGCCGGTCAAAGCTGATGCCCATGAAGCTGATATAAGGCACGCCCCCCACCAGCGCGTTGAGCGCGGCATCGCGGCGTTGCTTGACGATCTGGACGGGATCGGGGGCCTTGCGCGCCATGTCAGCGGCCCTCCACGGTGAAGGCGCCTGTGGCGGTGGCCACGGGGTGGGCGGTGTCGTCGTCGAACGCCGTGGCGCGGACAAAGGCCACCGAGCGCGTGATGTGATAGACCTCGGCCCGCGCGGTGATCGCCTGACCGGGGGTGGCTGCACGCATGTAGTCGATGCGCAGGTCGATGGTCGCCGTGCCTGCGGGCGCGTCCGGGTGGCTCATGACAGCCGCTCCGCCGCAGGTGTCCATCAATGCCGACACCGCGCCCCCATGGATCACGCCGGTCTTGGGATCGCCGATAAAGCGTTCGTCATAGGGCATGGAGATCTCGGCCATGCCATCGCCCAGCGCGGTGATGTCCATGCCCAGTGCCTTGGAGTGGGGAATGGTCTGTATGAATTGCCTTGCGATCTTGGCCTTGTCGACAGTCATGGTCAGTCCTCGGATGCTGCGCCCGGTTTACGCCCCTTCGCGCCGGGAAACCAGACGTGTGATGACGCGGTTGCCCTGCAAGCTGCACGCTTTTAAGGTCGCGCAGCGAGAGGGAATTGAAATGACCGACAAGCGTCTGAGTTTCAAGGAGATGTGTGCGAAGTTCGATGTGACTCCACGCACCCTGAGATATTACGAATATATCGAACTCCTGCAGCCGGAACGCGATGGACGATCGCGTTGGTACGGCCCGAAAGAGGTTGCGCGGATGACTCTGATCCTGCGCGGACGCAAGTTCGGCTTTCAGTTGGAAGACATCCGGCAATGGCTCTTGATCTACGAACAGGACGGCACCGAGGCGCAGAACCGCGCCTGGATTGCCCTTGCCGACCGGCAGTTGGGCGAATTGGCCGAGCAGCGCAAACAGCTTGATGAGGCGATCGACGAGTTGCAAAAACTGCGCGACGACACGGCTGCGGGTCTCGGAGACTGATCCGGGGCCGGGGCCACATCTGACAAACGCCGCTGACCGAGTCGCAGGCGATGCCTTGCTGACTTTGGGTCAGCTATTCCCGACCTGACGCTCCCGCCTGACTCAAAGCGCTTTGAAACAATATTTCCGTTCGATGCGGGTGACGTTGCCTGATCTTACGTCAACGTAAAAGTGACGTGGCGTCTGAGTTACGTCAACGTAAATTCCCATTGTAAGAGAGCATCAGCCTTCGCATGTCGATGCCATGACCGGCACCGAAACAAGGACGACGACAATGACTGACGATCGCATCATGACCATCAGGGAGATGTGTGACGCCTATGACGTCACACCGCGTACCCTGCGGTTCTATGAAGCCAAGGAACTGCTGTTTCCGATCCGCGAAGGCCAGAAACGCCTGTTCACCAAGCGCGATCGCGCGCGGCTCAAGCTGATCCTGCGCGGCAAGCGCTTTGGCTTCAGCCTCGAAGAGATTCGCCAGCTTCTGGACCTCTACCACATGGGGGACCAGCAGCAGACACAGCTGGCCCGGACCTATGAAATCGCCCAGCAGCGCCTGACTGACATGGAAACGCAACGCGACGAGCTTAATCAGGCGATTGATGAACTCAAGGAACAGATGCGTTGGGGCGAAAAGATGCTTGCCTCGATGGATCAAAGTAAACGCGCGGCTGAGTAGGCCGCAGCAGCGCAGTTAGGGAGACCGCAATGCCAAGCTATACCGCACCTCTGAAAGACATGCAGTTCATCCTGCACGACGTTCTCAAGGCCTCGGAACAGGATATTCCGGGCTATGACGAGCTGGACCGCGATTTCACCGCTGCGGTGATCGAGGAAGCGGGCAAGCTGGCGTCGGACGTGTTGATGCCGCTGAACGCGGTCGGCGACACTGAAGGCTGCACGCTGGAAAACGGCGTGGTCCGCACGCCCACAGGCTTCAAGGCGGCGTTCGACCAGATGCGCGATGGCGGCTGGACGGCGCTGGATTGCGATCCCGAATACGGTGGGCAGGGCCTGCCCTATGTGATGCACACGGCGGCGCAGGAGCCGTTCGTGTCGGCCAACATGGCATTCAACATGTACCAGGGCCTGACACACGGCGCCTATACCGCGATCTACATGCACGGATCGGACGCGCAGAAACAGACCTACCTGCCCAAGATGACGACCTGCGAATGGACCGGCACCATGAACCTGACGGAGCCGCATTGCGGCACCGATCTGGGTCTGATGCGCACCAAGGCGGTGCCGCAGGATGATGGCAGCTACAAGCTGACGGGCCAGAAGATCTTCATCTCGGCCGGTGATCACGACATGGCGGATAACATCATCCACCTTGTTCTGGCGAAAATCCCCGGCGGGCCGGACGGTATCAAAGGCGTGTCGCTCTTCATCGTGCCGAAATTCATCGTCAACGAGGATGGCAGCCTCGGCGACCGCAACGGCGTGTCGGTGGGCAAGATCGAAGAGAAGATGGGCATCCACGGCAACGCCACCTGCGTGATGAACTACGACGACGCGACCGGCTATCTGGTGGGCGAGATGCACAAGGGTATGCGCCCCATGTTCACAATGATGAACGAGGCGCGTCTGGGTGTGGGCCTTCAGGGCTATGCGCAGGCCGAGGTCGCCTATCAGAACGCGGTTGCCTATGCCAATGACCGGCTTCAGGGCCGCGACGTGACCGGGGCCAAGGCGCCCGAGAAATCGGCCGACCCGATTATCGTGCACCCCGACATCCGCCGCAACCTGATGGATCAGAAAAGCTTTGTCGAAGGCGCGCGCGCCTTCACCTATTGGGGCGCCTACCTGATCGACCGGGCGCACAAAAACTCGGACGCGGATGCCGATGGCCTGATTTCGCTGCTGACCCCGATCATCAAGGGCTTCCTGACCGACAAGGGGTTCGAGATGGCGGTGAATGCCCAGCAGGTCTATGGGGGCCACGGCTATATCGAGGAATGGGGCATGTCCCAATTCGCGCGCGATGCCCGGATCGCCATGATCTATGAAGGCGCGAACGGCATTCAGGCGCTTGACCTGGTGGGGCGCAAGCTGGCGCAGGATGGCGGCAAGCATGTCATGGCGTTCTTTGACATGGTCAAGACATTTGCCTCCGAGACCAAGGGCCAGGACGACGCCTTCGATCGCGATTTCCTCGAACCGCTCAAGGCGGCGTCAAAGGATTTGCAGGCGGCGTCAATGTATTTCATGCAGAACGGCATGAAGCACCCCAACAACGCACTCGCCGGATCGTATGACTTCATGCACATGTTCGGTCATGTCTGCCTTGGCTACATGTGGGCGCGAATGGGTCTTGCAGCATCCACGGCGCTGAAGGGCGGAGCCTCGGACGTGGCGTTCCACGAGACAAAACTGGCCACCGGGCGCTATTACATGGCGCGTCAGCTTCCGGCGACCAAGATGCACCTTGCGCGGATCGAAACCGGGGCAGACCCTGTCATGGCGCTGGAGGCGGCGAACTTCTGAAAAGGGCGGTGCGTGCGCGCACGCACCCTACCGCCAAGAAACACCGTGCGCGCCTAGGGAGGGGAGCCATGCGATCAAACTGGATGACCGACGAGCACGAGATGCTCGCCGAGATGACCGCAAAGTTCATCGAGACAGAATGGCAGCCGCTGTACCACACGTGGCGCAAGCAGGGCCAGATGGACCGGGAGACATGGCAGCAGGCCGGAGAACTGGGCCTGCTCTGCCCGTCGGTGCCCGAGGAGTACGGCGGCGCAGGGGGCGATTTCGGCCATGAAGCGGTGATCCTGATGGAAGCCGGTCGCGCCAATCTGGCTAGCTGGGGCCACGGCATCCATTCCGGCATCGTCGCCCATTACGTGCTGTCCTACGGCACCGAGGAACAGAAGAACCGCTGGCTGCCCAAGATGGTCACCGGAGAATTGGTCGGTGCGCTGGCGATGACCGAACCCTCGGGCGGATCGGACGTGCAGGGCATCAAGACGCGTGCGGTGAAAGACGGCAACGCCTACCGTCTGTCGGGGCAAAAGACGTTCATCACCAATGGCCAGCATGCCAACCTGATCCTCGTCGCGGCCAAGACCGACCCCGCCCAAGGATCAAAAGGCACGTCTTTGGTCGTCGTGGAAACCGACGGGGCCGAGGGCTTCCAGCGCGGGCGCAACCTTGAAAAGATCGGCTGCCACGCGGCGGACACGTCGGAGCTTTTCTTCGACAATGTCGAGATCGCGCCGGAAAACCTGCTGGGCGGCGAGGAAGGTCAGGGCTTCTACCAGATGATGAAGCAGCTGCCGCAGGAACGGCTCATCATCGGTTGCGGCGCCGTGGGTGCGATGGAGGGCGCTGTTGCCCGCACCATCGCCTATTGCAAGGAACGCGAGGCGTTCGGCGGGCCGCTCACGCAGTTCCAGAACACCCGGTTCAAGCTGGCGGAATGCCAGACCAAGACCACAGTGGCGCGCGCGTTTCTGGACAATTGCATGGAAGAGCACCTGTGCGGGGAACTGACCGTCGAGAAAGCCGCGATGGCGAAATACTGGCTGTCGGACACGCAGGGTGAAGTGCTGGACGAATGTGTGCAGCTGCATGGCGGCTATGGCTACATGCAGGAATACGCGGTGGCCGAGATGTGGGCCGATGCCCGCGTGCAGCGGATCTATGGCGGCACCAACGAGATCATGAAAGAGCTGATTGCGAGGGCGCTCTGATGGCCCCGGCAATGGTGCAAACGGAAAGTGCGGGATGCCTCCGGCGGGAGTTTATCCGGCAAGATGAAGGAGCGCGGCAAGCTCCACCCCGCCGGTCGGCCTCTTTACCACGCGGCGTCAGGCACTGTCGGCGGGGCTTCACCTTGCACATGGCTCAACTCTCCAGTCTGCCATGCCTGCCCAGTATGGCCCGGTTAACCTTAACGGCTGGTAAAGAAGAGGAAGGCTCCTGCTTCATCTTGCCAAACAAACTCCCGCCGGAGGCTCCCGGCCTCTTCACCCAACTGTGACGTTCAAGGATCAGACCAGATGACCATCCAACTTTATTGCTTTGGCGAGTCAGGCAACGCTTACAAGGCTGCGCTTGCGCTTGAACTCAGCGGCCTCGACTGGGCGCCGGTCAAGGTGGATTTCTTTGGCGGCGAGACCCGCAGCGACGATTTCCGCACCAACATCAACCCGATGGGCGAAGCGCCGGTGCTGGTGGATGGCGATGTGACCCTGACGCAGTCGGGCGTGATCCAGATGTATGTGACCGAACAATCCGGCAAGTTCGGCGGCACCAGCGCGGAAGAGGCGCGCGAGGTGCTGCGCTGGGTATTCTGGGACAACCACAAGCTCAGCTCACAGGCCGGGATGACGCGGTTCCTGATGAATTTCCTGCCCGAGCACAAGCGCCCGGCAGAGGTGATCGCCTTCACGCAAGGTAGGCTCAAGGCGGCATACGCGGTGCTGGACACCCATCTCGAGGGGCGCGACTGGATCGTCGGCGACGGGATCACCAATGCCGACATCTCGTGCTGCGGCTACCTGTTTTATCCAGAATCGTTCGGTTTCGACCGCGCGGACTGGCCCAATATCGACCGCTGGCTCAGGGGCATCGAAGCCCTGCCACGTTGGAAACACCCTTACGATCTGATGCCCGGCTCCCCTGCGGACCGGGCCTGAAACGGAGACCAGAATGACGGAAGCCTATATTTTCGACGCCGTGCGCACGCCGCGGGGCAAGGGCCGTGCCGATGGCAGCCTGCATGAAGTGACCTCGGTGCGCCTGAGCGCGCAGGTACTGGACGCGGTCAAGGAGCGTAACGGGCTCGAGGGGCACGCGGTCGAGGACGTGATCTGGGGGAACGTGACGCAGGTCGGCGAACAGGGCGGGTGCCTTGCGCGGACCGCCGTGCTGGCCTCGGGGCTGGATCAGTCGATCCCCGGCCTTGCGATCAACCGCTTTTGCGCCTCGGGCATGGAAGCGGTGAACCTTGCCGCGAACCAGGTGCGCGGCGGTGCCGGCGAGGCCTATATCGCCGGTGGCGTAGAAATGATGGGCCGGGTCGCCATGGGCAGCGACGGGGCAGCGATTGCCGTTGATCCCACGGTGGCGATGGAGAGCTATTTCGTGCCTCAGGGCATTTCGGCCGACATCATCGCCACAGAATACGGGTTTTCCCGCGACGAGGCGGATCAACTGGCCGTCGAGAGCCAGCGCCGCGCCAAGGCGGCGTGGGATGAGAAGCGGTTTGAAAAGTCGATCCTCACCGTGCGCGACCAGAACGGCCTGCCGATCCTCGATCGTGACGAGTATATGCGCCCCGGCACCGACATGCAGAGCCTTGGCGCGCTTAACCCTGCGTTCCAGCAGATGGGCGAGGTGATGCCGGGCTTCGATGCCATCGCCTTGATGAAATACCCACATCTGGAGCGGATCAAGCACATCCACCACGCGGGCAATTCCTCGGGCATCGTGGACGGCGCGGCGGGTGTTCTGATCGGCAGCAAGGAGTTTGGCGAGAAATGGGGCCTGAAGCCCCGCGCGCGTATCCGCGCTACCGCCAAGATCGGGACCGATCCGACCATCATGCTGACCGGGCCGGTGCCGGTGACGGAAAAGATCCTAGCCGACAGCGGCATGAACATCAGCGACATCGACCTTTTCGAAGTGAACGAGGCCTTTGCCTCGGTCGTGCTGCGCTTCATGCAGGCCTTCGATGTCGATGCCGACCGGGTGAACGTCAATGGCGGCTCCATCGCGATGGGGCATCCGCTCGGGGCCACCGGGGCCATCATCATCGGCACGCTGCTGGACGAGCTGGAGCGCAGCGGCAAGGGCACAGGTCTGGCCACGCTCTGCATCGCGTCTGGCATGGGGGCGGCAACAATCATCGAGCGGGTCTGAACGGTGGGTCACACGGGATCGACAGGTGCGTTCCACAAGGCACACCTTCGACACCGTGGGACCGACGGCACCACGCACACGACACCAACGCAGGTCGGCACATCGAAAGATCACCATGACACACGAGAAAATGTCCTTGAATTCAGGTTCCTTACCTGTCGGGCCGTGTATACTCAGGTCCATTCGGATTCGGGTCGCCTCGCGCGCGGCCAGATCAGTCCCAAGTTCTTTTTCCCGGAGCACGTTTGATGATCAAAGCCATGGCCAAGCACATTTACCAGCAGAACCTCGACGTCGTGTCGCGGGCACTGATGGCAGGTGATCTGCGCGAGATGATCCGCCACATCGCGATTCCGAACATGATGTCGACTCATGACACTGAAATCGTCATGTCCTCGGCCGAAGAGTTGGACATCGTGATGTCGGATTTCCGGGCGCAATTGATCGCCCGCGGGGTCGAGACCTATACGCGGACTTGCCTCGAGGCCGAATTCGTCGCCGGGCGCGGCGACATGATCGCGGGCAGTCACCGGACGGAAACGACCGGTCGCGAAGGGCACGCGATCACCCCCTATCTTAACCACATGGTCCTGATGCAGATCGAGGGCCAGTGGAAAGGCATCTGGCTGAAGGCGATCATGGACAACACAGAGCTGGAGATCCTCAGCCCCGACATAGCCGCGGCACAGGCCGAAGCCCGCCGCCTGCTGGACAGGATACGTCGCTGAGGCGGCGACAGGACCACCCACGAAAGGGAAAAAAAGAATGACCGATTTCACGATGACCACCGATGCCGAGGGCATTGCGACGATCACCTGGGACGTTGCGGACAAATCCATGAACGTGCTCAGCTTCGAAGGCTTGCAGGTGCTGAATGACCTCGTCGACGAAGCCCTGGCAGACGCCGACGTCAAGGGCATCATCATCACCAGCGCCAAGGCAGATTTCGCCGCGGGAATGGACCTCAACGTGCTGGCGACGCTGCGCGATGCCGGGGCCGAGGCGGTGTTCGAGGGCATCATGAAAATGCACGGCGTGCTGCGCAAGATCGAACGCGCGGGCATGGACCCGAAGACGCTGAAGGGCGGCAAGCCGGTCGCGGCGGTACTCCCGGGCACGGCGCTTGGCATCGGGCTGGAGATTCCACTCGCCTGCCACCGCGTCTTTGCGGCCGACAATCCCAAGGCCAAGATCGGCCTGCCGGAAATCATGGTCGGCATCTTCCCCGGTGCGGGTGGCACGACCCGCGTGGCGCGCAAGATGGGCGCGATGGCGGCTTCACCATTCCTGCTCGAAGGCAAGCTGTCGGACCCGACCAAAGCCAAGGCAGCTGGCCTGATCGACGAGGTCTCGGCTGATCCGATGACCGATGCGCGCGACTGGGTGCTGAACGCCAAGGACGCCGATCTGGTCAAGCCATGGGACGCCAAGGGCTACAAGATGCCAGGCGGCACGCCGTACCATCCGGCTGGCTTCATGACCTTCGTGGGTGCGTCTGCAATGGTCCACGGCAAGACCAAGGGTGTGTATCCTGCGGCCAAGGCGCTGCTGTCCGCGGTCTATGAAGGCGCGCTGGTGCCCTTCGACACGGCGCTCAAGATCGAGGCGCGCTGGTTTACATCGATCATCATGAACCCGTCGTCAGGGGCGATGATCCGGTCGCTGTTTGTCAACAAGAGTGCGCTTGAAAAAGGGGCTGTGCGGCCCGCAGGCGTGGACGATCAGCGCGTCAACAAGGTCGGCGTGCTGGGCGCTGGCATGATGGGCGCGGGCATCGCGCTGGTGGCGGCGCAGGCGGGCATCGAAGTGGTGCTGCTCGACCGGGATCAGGCGGCGGCGGACAAGGGCAAGGCTTATTCCGCCGACTATGCCGCCAAGGGTGTGTCCCGCAGGAAGATCCCGCAGGACAAGGCCGACGCGATGCTGGCGCGGATCACCGCGACCACGGATTACAATGATCTCGCGGGCTGTGACCTGATTGTCGAAGCGGTGTTCGAGGACCCCAAGATCAAGGCCGAGGTGACGGCTGAGGTGGAAAAGGTCATCGGCGAAGACTGCATCTTTGCAACCAACACCTCGACCCTGCCGATCAGTGATCTGGCCAAGGCGTCCAAGCGGCCTGAGCAGTTCATCGGCATTCACTTCTTTTCACCGGTGGAAAAGATGATGCTGGTCGAGATCATCAAGGGCAAGCAGACGGGCGACCGTGCCGTGGCCAAGGCCTTGGACTTCGTCCGCCAGATCAGGAAGACGCCCATCGTCGTCAACGACGCGCGGTTCTTCTATGCCAACCGCTGCATCATTCCCTACATCAACGAGGGCATCCGCATGGTCGCAGAAGGCGTGTCCCCTGCCCTGATCGAGAACGCCGCCAAGATGGTCGGCATGCCGCTGGGGCCGCTACAACTGGTGGACGAGACCTCCATCGATCTTGGTGCCAAGATTGCTCGCGCCACTAAGGCGGCGATGGGCGATGCCTATCCGGATGGTGCGGTGGACGAGGTGATCTTCTGGATGGAAGCGCAGGGTCGTCTGGGCCGCAAGACCAAGTCGGGCTTTTATGACTACGACGACAAGGGCAAGCGCACGGGTCTGTCCGAGGTCGTGAAGACGCAATACCCCGAGGCTGACGACCAGCCCGACCTGATCGACGTGCAGCACCGTCTGCTCTTCGCCCAATCGCTCGAAGCGGTGCGGGCGCTTGAGGATGGTGTTCTCATGGACATCCGCGAAGGCGATGTGGGCGCGATCCTGGGTTGGGGCTTTGCGCCTTGGTCCGGTGGTCCGCTGTCATGGCTCGACATGCTGGGTGCGGAATATGCGGCAGAGCGCTGCGACCAGTTGGTCGAAGCATTCGGCGACCGTTTTGCCTGCCCCGACCTGTTGCGCGAGATGGCGGCAAAGGGTCAGAGCTTTTACGGTCGTTTCGCACCCGAGAAAGCGGCGGCCTGATCGGCACATGTGAAAAGGCGTAGGCCGGGCTTCTGCCCGGCTTTGCGTGGCGCCGGGCAAAAGCCCGGCCTACGATTACTCTGTCCTGAGTGCTGCCAACCTCTGCATCCGGTCGATCTGTGGAGCCATCGTGCACCAGTCATCCCCGACAGCGACCCAATGGGCGTCGCGGATTTCGGCATGGACCACGATGCGACCCGGCTCGGATGTGATCTCGGGCACGATGATCATGTTGAGAAACAAGGCAAAGGCTTCGGCAGTCAGACACATGGGAAAACTCCTTTTTCAAGTGTCCTCCCTTGGCATGATCCACCTCTGACGGGTGGTGATCTCAGGCTAGTTCAAAAAGCTTAAGCCGAGATGAGCGGCGATGCTGCGCCGCAGCATTTCCGGATATCCTGTCTGCGCATTAGGCAGAGAACCGCAATTCGCTCAATATTCAGGCGTCAAACCGATAGCCGAACTGCGCGATGTCCGCGGCGCACATCTCGGCCACGGCTGGGGCGGTGCGGTCGTCATAGGCGGCGCGGTAATCCTTTGGGCGGTCCGACGCATTGGCGTGCGGGACCTCCAGCCGAAAGCCGAGGTGCTGTTCCACCGGGGCGAGATCCTCGTCCAGATGTTCAAGCCGCACAAAGGCCGAGGCGCGATTGACCCCTGCCGCATCGGTCACATAGCGCGCGTAGGGAAAGGCGCGCAGGCTGGCGGCTGTCTCGGGGTGCAGCACGAAGATGTCAAAGGGCTGGGCCTTGGCCAGCGTGACCGCCGGATGGTCAAAGCCCTGCGCGCGCAGCCAGTGGTAATAGCTGACCATCCGGTCCCACGGGTTGCGCACCAGCGTGAAGACGAACATCCGCGCCACTTCATCCTGTGACAGCGCCCCGTTGAGATCGGCCAAAGTGCTGTGTTTCCAGAGCCGTCCTGTCGCGCCAAGCGTCTTGACCCGCGCCTTGCGCCGCAGCGCCTTGGGTGTGTCGCCGATCAGGATGTCATCGCGATGCGCGCGGTCCTCCAGCGCCAACGCAAGCGAGGTGCCCCCCGTCTTGGGGATGTGCACAAAGATGAAGTTCCGGGCGCGCGACAGGATCATGTGCCAGAGGTGCCACCGTCCAAGGGCCGAGACAAGGATTTGCTTTTCCTGCACGACGTCTCCGGGCTATGTCATAGGACGTTTCCGTATCGGGGAGGATGAACGATGGGTTGGATGCGGGATGAAACCGGGCTGGACAAGCGCGCCGCGAATTATGTGCCTTTGACGCCACTGTCACACTTGCACCGCGCGGCGCAGGTGTTTCCCGACACGCTTGCCGTGGTGCACGGGCAACACCGCAAGACCTATCGCGAGTACCACGACCGGGTGACACGGCTGGCCTCGGCGTTGGTGTCGATGGGCGTGCAACCGGGCGATGTGGTGGCGACGATCCTGCCCAACATTCCTGCGCAGGCCGAGGCGCATTTCGGCGTGCCCGCCTGTGGTGCGGTGCTGAACACGATCAACACGCGGCTCGATGTGGATACAATCGCCTATATCCTCGATCACGGCGAGGCGAAGCTTGTTCTGTGTGATCCGCAATTCCTGCCCGTTCTGGCCGAGGCGATGGAGCAGATGGAGGGGCCAGCCCCGCAGGTGATCGAAGTGGGCGATCCGCAAAGCGGCGTGAACGCGTCGAGCGGGTATCCCGAATACGAGGATGTTCTTGCCGGTGCCGATCCGAATTTCCAGTGGATCATGCCCGAGGATGAATGGGAGAGCCTTGCGCTCAATTACACCTCCGGCACCACGGGGCGACCAAAGGGGGTCGTCTACCACCATCGCGGAGCGTATCTCATGACGATGGGCACGGCGGTCAGTTGGGAAATGGCGCTGCGGCCGAAATACCTCACCATCGTGCCGCTGTTTCATTGCAACGGTTGGAATCACACGTGGATGATGCCGCTTCTTGGTGGCACGGTCGTGTGTTGCCGCGATATCTCAGCCCGCGCGATCTATGACGCGATTGCCGACGAAGGCGTGACCCATTTCGGCGGTGCGCCCATCGTGCTCAATATGATTGTGAACTCCGATCCGTCAGACAGGCGCGATTTTGACCATCTTGTCAAAGTCTACACCGCAGGCGCGCCCCCTGCCCCGGCGACGCTGGCCAAGATCGGCGATCTGGGGTTTCACGTGATGCAGGTCTACGGGCTGACCGAAACATATGGCCATGTCACCGAATGCGTCTGGAACGGTGACGCGTGGGACGGGTTGGAGCAGGACGCCAAATCCGCTATCAAGGCGCGGCAGGGCGTGGCCTTTCCGATGATGGAAACCATCGACGTGGTGGATGACGCAGGGATCCCCGTGCCGCGCGATGGCACAACTCAGGGCGAGATCGTCATTCGCGGCAATGCGGTGATGAAGGGCTACCTGAAGAACCTCAAGGCCACCGACGAAGCATTTGCAGGCGGGCATTTCCATTCCGGTGACATCGCGGTGATGCACCCCGACAATTACTGCCAGATCGCGGACCGCGCCAAGGACATCATCATTTCGGGCGGCGAGAACATTTCCTCGGTCGAGGTCGAAGGCTGCCTGATGGCGCATGATGCTGTGCTGCTTTGCGCCGTGGTGGCCAAACCCGACGACACCTGGGGCGAGGTGCCCTGCGCCTTTGTCGAGCTGAAGGGCAATCACAGCGCCACCGAGGCAGAGCTGATCGCCTTTGCCCGGTCGCGGCTGGCGGGGTTCAAAACACCCAAGAAGGTGGTGTTCGAGGAATTGCCCAAGACGTCTACGGGCAAGATCCAGAAGTTCCAGCTGCGCGAACGGGCGCGGTCGCTCTGAAGGGATCGCAACGTCGGCGATGTCTTACGCTGACGGCACGCGTGGCGCCATGGTTACGGTGCCATGAACCGCCGTCTCGCTTCGACGGCGATATTGTACCGCTGTTCCAACTCCGCGATCAGCGCCATTGCGACACGTTTTTCTTCCTCGCTTGCCGCATCCCGATAGCTCTCCCTTGCTGCGTCGAGCAGTTTCTTGATCTTGAACTCTTCGGGAAGCGTCCCTGCTTCGGCCATGATCCGAACGGCCACTGCAGTTGCCATATCGGTGAACGCTTCGCCTGAACGATCCGGGAGCGGTTTGCCTTCGCCCGCTAATCCCTGCAGCTGTCCCTCGGCCAGTGCTTTCTGAATTTGTCGCTCTACGAGGCGATTGAACGATTGAGACATGGGGTTTGCTTCCAAAAATGGCTATAGCGCCGACACTCAGACACTAACAGATTTTCCAGCAGTCGACATTCGAACCCGATCACGAACGCTAAGTTTCGTCCGCCCCGCCGTGCCCGGTGCGCCTACGCTTGCCGCATTGCGCGAAACGTCCTGCGGGTGTACCCTTGCCTCCAATCAACGAGGCAGAGCAGCCCGCATGACCGCGCTGAAGGAATTTCAACGGCTGGAGGCCGAGGGTGTCTGGCGTGCAACGCCGGCCGATCAGCGCAAGGATGTGATCGTGTCCTTGGGTGACGCCTCGTTGACGATCCTCGATCTGCGGGAAAACGTTCTGGCGCATTGGTCGGTGGCCGCCGTGGCCCGCGCGAACAAGGGGCAGATGCCCGCCATCTACCATCCTGACGGCGATCCCGGCGAAACGCTCGAATTTGGTGAAGACAGCGCGCAGATGATCGAGGCGATCGAGCGTATCCGCTCGGCCATCGACAAAACCCGTCCGAAACCCGGCAAGCTGCGGTTCTGGATCACCGGGCTGATCGCGGCTTCGGTGATCGGGGGCATCCTGTTCTGGCTGCCCGATGCGCTGCTGCGGCATACGGTTCACGTGGTGCCTGCCGTCAAGCGGGTCGAGATCGGCGATGCGTTACTGGCGCGGATCACGCGGATCTCCGGGCAGGCCTGCATGACGCGCGATGCCCGCGAACCGCTGCGGCGGCTGGCGTCGCGGGTGCTCGGACCGGCACAGCGCGGCGCGCTGGTGGTCCTTCCGGGCGGTGTGGCGGAGACCGCGCATCTGCCGGGCGGGCGCATCCTTCTGAACCGGGCGCTGGTCGAAGACCCCGAAGAGCCGGATGTAACGGCGGGTTATGTCCTGATCGAACGGCTGAGGGCGCTAACGCAGGACCCGCTCGAGGAAATGCTGATCGAGACCGGGCTCTGGTCGAGCCTGCGCCTGCTGACCACCGGCGAGATGGCGGACAAGGATCTGGACCGCTACAGCGAATACCTGCTGTCGCGGGAGCCCGTAGAGCTGTCCACGGACGTGATCATCGCGGGGTTCGAGATGGCGAACCTGCGCACCACGCCCTATGCCTATGCGATTGATATCACCGGGGAATCCACCCTGCCGTTGATCGAGGCGGACCCGATGGCCGGACGCGAACAGCGCCCCGTGCTCAGCGATGCCGACTGGCTGCGCCTGCAGGGGATCTGCGGCGAGTGATCAGTGGCCGAGGCCTTTGCCCCGCCCCACGATGACCGGCTCGACGATCCTCTGGGGTCGGGACAGCAACTCGCGCGGGACCGTGTTGCTCCAGACTTCTTGGGTCGCGCGGTGGCCTTGGCGGGTCATATGGGCGCGATGCGGGTTGAGCCGGTCATCCTCCCATGCGGGCTGGTAGCCCTTGGGGACGTTCGGCAGCGTGTCGCCCTGCATATCGTAGACGTGTTTGGGAACGATCCGTTCCTCACGGATGCGCGGCTGCTGAGCAATGTGGGTCTGCTGGGCGCGCACCGTGCGGTTGGGTACGGCTAGTGCCGCCTGTCGGGGCGCAGCGGCCTGGGGCGCGCTGCCTTGCGGCGTGATGACCACCGGGGAGGCCTGGGCAACGACAACCGGCTCGGGCCGCGCAAGGCTGGGCGTCTGGCCGCAGATCGGGCTGCGATCCTGCCCGACGCGCGGCACCCAGTTCACCGCACCATCCACGCCCGCCCGGACATAGACGCAGCCCCGGCTGTCGACATATTGCCGGGCGTCAAAGCTGGCAGGCGGAAGCTCGGCTGGCGGCGTGACCTGCAACCCCTGCGCCGAAGCGAATCCGGTTGACGCAAACAGTGCAACCAACGCGGTCGCGGCCTTGATACGGCTAAAAAACATGGTTCTGTCCCCACAGATGTCCGCGAAGACTGCCTGCGAGGTGTTTGGGTGTAAAGGGTTATTTCGCGGCCTTATGTATCAAACGCACCAAGCTTTGGCGGGGTGTGAACAGTGATTAAGGCGCTGGCTATGATAATCCCTTTATGGATTGGTGTGGATACGGACAAACTCACTGTCCTTCCTTCTGCGTGTCCAGAATTCGCTGTGCGTTTGCTTGCGTCCAAAGACATCAACAAATTCAAGATTGATTTTGATGGCCTCAAGCGGCCAATACATATCCATGCCGGGAGCGGGGGGCGCAACTTTAGCAGGGTCTCGAACGCTGAGGTGGCAACCCCTTTTTTCACGCCCGGAAAAAATATCGCCAAAGTTTTTTGCTGCGCCGTCGATCTTGAACCCGGAAGCATGACCACTGAATTGAGCGCGAACTTGTCTGGCGGGCGAACTGCCAGAGTTTACGAATTCAATGCGAATTGGTATGCTAACAATCACAGACTTAGTTTTTTCGTCGCTAACGTCAGTGACTTCAAAAAAACCATTGGCGTGTTCGATGTTGGATACGCTCAAATAAGCTCTCGCTTGTGCCTCACCAATTTCTCTACTGTCTACCGCCATTTTTTGAGTAGCGGCCAAGGTCTGCCTGCTTGCTTTCAGTGTTTCCCACAGCAAAAATACAGCAGCCAAAGAAAGAATGGCCATACCCCACTGAGCGATGGTGTCCTGCGGGTTAACAATAGTGGTGAAAAACCAGTCCCACGACCCCATCACATCTTGATCGTTTTGGGTGTGTTCTGGCTTTTGGGCTATGGACTCGCGAGACTTATTCGCGCTGTAGGCGCTCCAGAGAAATAAATTCAGAGTTGCGCCAACCCCGACGACTAGGGCCTGTGGACATTCAGGATTCCCATTTGGCGTGATTTCTGATTCAAACTTCCAAAATGGAGGTTTGAATGAAC
>JBGRQD010000005.1:0-259800 GCA_041725935.1 Pelagibaca sp. | reverse complement strand
AACCGATTGCAGCTACGCAGCGTGTTGGAACCTCGTAGCAGCACTCATAGCATCAAGATGATTGTCCACAGGCCCTAAAACGACACAACGGATTTGCATGTTTTGACGCATGAGACCGGGAACTTTGCCCGCTGCTAAGCGCTATAACCATGACGTGATTGGGATCATTCACGACCAAAGGCAGCGCGTTTTGGCTCCATTTTCGGGCTCCAGGCCGCCGCTAGGAGAAGTGATCCGTTGCGGCATAAGATACGCCCATCGGCCGACAGTCACATCTCGAAATTTCTCTCAAAGGGGGATGTATGTCTGACAGTCTGGTAGCCGCGGTGTCGAAAGACCTTGCAGATGTTGCACGTATGCGTCCTGATTGCGACGGGCTCGCCCGGACCGCATTGCAAGCCTTGGCGGACGAGCACGCCTTCTCTCGCCCGGTTGGGCACATTACGAAATTCCAAGGTGACGATGCGACGGTCATTTACCTTGTCAAATCGGGCTGGCTGCTCGCCTCGAAATCCCTTGAGGACGGCCAGCGCCAGATCATCGACATCGTCTTGGCCGGACAGTTTTTTGATCCCGGTTCGGCGGATAGCAATGTCAGCGCGTTCGAAATTCAGGCGCTGACCGACATCGAAGTTGCGGTGATCCCGAGAGACACATGGGAGAGGGCGGCGCAAGATAATGCCGAACTGCACCGCCTGTTTAACAGCGATCTCCGGTCTGCGATGTCGAGGATCTCCGAGCGCATGCTGCGGTTGGGCAAGGGCACGGCCGAGAATATTATTGCCTATACCCTGTTTGAGCTGTGCCTGAGATCGACTTGCAAGGACATGGTTGAGGGTGCGACCTTTCACATTCCCATGACACAGCAACAGCTTGGCGACTTTTGCGGGCTGTCGGCGGTGCATATCTGCCGGACGCTGCGCCGCTTTTCGCGGATCGGGCTGCTGGATGTGACCGATCACATGAACATCGTTGTGCACGATCTGACCAGTCTTGCCGAAATCGCAGAGGTCGACCCAATTTCCCTGCGTCAGGAGATCGTTCCGGCTACCTGACCAGCGGCGATCGCTTTCGGCGGCCCTCGACGATTTCGCCAAGGGCTTGGCCCGCCAATTTTTCGGACACGTGTTCGGCAATGTCGCCAATTGACAGCATGCCGACAGGTTCGCCCGCATCGTCTACCACCAGAAGCTGCCGGATCTGCGCATCGCCCATGATCGCTGCCGCTTCCATGACGGACTGGTGGGCCTCACAGGTGATCGGGTCGGGTGACATGACCTCGCCAACCGTAAGCGCGCAGGTCTGCGGATCGCTGCACAGCACACGCAGCACCAGATCGCGATCCGTCAGCATGCCCACCGGGTCGCGCCCGTCGATCACCGGCAGTGAGCCGATGTCATGCACATGCATGAGCGCCGCCGCCTTGTGGATCGTGTCGGGCCGCTGAACGGAGATCACACATTGCGACATGACGGCTCTGACTTTCACGGTTCTCGGTTCCATTATCCATTGCGGCGACGCAGGACGTCTGCACGGGGTGCGAAGCCTGTTGCTCTTGAAGGACTGCAGTCAGCATCGTTGCACAGGGGAAGGTGGTGCGCCTTAACGGACGTCAAAGCACGGGATCCCATGCGGGCTGCCATTGAAGCGGATTGCCTGGGGACAGAGCGGCGTTAACCCGCGTTAACGACTGGACCGTCCAGTCTCTGCTCATTTCGGGACATGACCAAATAGGGATGATGCTGCGATGCAAACCAAGCCGGACAGTGTCCTCGGACAGGCGGGCGGGCCCAATCGGACATCCCAGCCGCCCGAAGGCCGATATGAATACCGCATCTGGCCGGGCTCGGGCCATCCGGCCATTGCCATTCTGAACGGCGCTTGGACGTTGAGTTCTGCCGAGCGTCGCAGCGATATCTACCTGCTGCATCCGGCAAGCGACCGGGCCCTTGTCAAGCTGCGGTCTGGCGACCGTCTCGAGATCAAGCGACGCGGTCGTGATGTGGCCAGCATCCAGCACTGGTCGATGCCGCTCTCGACAAACTTTCCGCTTGCCGCCTCGGATCGCAACAGGCTGGCCGACACCTTGGGCCTGCGGCGCATCCTGCCCGAAGAGGCAGGCCTGTCAGCCGCGCATCTGCTGTCCGAAGTGGCGACGCGGGATGATTGTGTGATCCCAAGGACGGTCACCAAATCGCGTCTCTTGTTCCGAACCAGCGGTTGCCGGGCCGAAATCTGCCGCGTCGGGGTTGGTCGCTGGGGCGGAAAGACAATCGCTTTGGAGGGCAATGATCTGACTTCGCTCGCGCTTGCGGTGGAACATCTGAATCTCGGATCGCTGCCCAACCGGTCTTACGGCGAGGCGCTTCTACGGCTTGTCATCCCGAATGCTCTAGGCAGCGGGCTTCTTGTTAGGATGCCGCGCGCGTAGCGCCGGAGCGTCAGTCGCCAGTTTGAAAGACCACTATCTGTCGGACTTTCGCGCTCCCGACACGTGGCAGTTCCCATACAGCTCCTGACGCGTTCCTGCGATCACGTGCGGCTTTGCGGGTCTGTTCATGTGGTTTGGCTTGCGACTATCGTGGGCAGGCAACGAATTTAATAAGGCAAGCCATGTCCAGAGATGACGGTGTTCCCAAGACACCCCCCGTCCGCAGTCGCAATCCCGAACGGACGCGGGCAGAGATCCTGTCCGTGGCCGTGCGTGAATTTGCCGAACACGGCTTTCACGGTGCGCGGGTCGAACGCATCACCAAGGCGGCCAAGTGCAACGCGCGGATGATCTACCATTATTTCGGCGGGAAGGAGCAGTTGTACCTCGCCGTGCTGGACAGTGTGTATGCCGCGATCCGGAACCGCGAAGGCCAGTTGCGCTTTGGCACGGCTGATCCCGGACTAGAGGCGCGCCGATTGGTGGAATTCACCTTCGACTACTTCTCCGAGAACGGCGATTTCCTCAAGATGATCCGCAACGAGAACCTGCTCAACGGCAAGTATATCAAGCGATCCCAGATGATCCGGGACATGTCGCAGCCTTTTATCACCGCGATTGGTGAACTGGTGGAACGGGGTCATGCCTCGGGTCAATTCGCGCGCAAACCCGATCCGGTACAGCTTTATGTGACGGTCGTCGCGCTGTCGGCGCATCATCTGAACAACGCGGCAACGCTGGGAACCGTGGTCGGACAGGACCTGACCGATCCTGCGTGGCAAGTCGAGCGGCGGGATCACGCGGTGGAGGTCGTTCTGACCTATCTGGGTGTCGAAACTTCCGAATAGGCGACGCGGTCTGGGACAACAGTCATTTACTTGTGGGCGGTCGAATTGACGGCGGGTGGTTTGACGTGTCGAGGGGCAGCCTATGAGCCATCGAATTGCAAGGTTTCTCGTCTGCGAGGTGATTCCCATTGCGAAGCATCGGCATGCCGTCCGCCTATAGCGCTGTCGCAGCATCCTCTCGGTATACTTCTGCATATGCAAGTTTGAGTGGCAAAACGCAGAGAAACTGATCGGCATTTGAACGATCTCAAAAATTAGTCAAAATATTTTTACTTAATTTTTCGTTTATCCGCCGGGCCGCGATTTAACAGCGGGCATGAACATTTCAGCGCACCCATCCGCCCCCGCAGAACCCGTGAGCCTGCCTGATGCCCAGAGCGGCGTCACGACCCGGCACAAAGCTGTCGAATTGCAGCAGGCCGCCGTGGTCTTCGGGACAGGCGACAAGGCGGTCACCGCCCTGTCCCCGACAAATCTGATCCTCGACAAAGGCGATTTCGTCGCGCTGGTCGGCCCGTCTGGCTGTGGCAAGTCGACAATCCTGCGACTGGTCACCAGCCTGATCAAGCCGTCTTCCGGTGCTGTGCTGGTGGGCGGGCGCGATGCCTCGATCCGGCAGTTGCGCATGGGGATGGCGTTTCAGAACCCAACGATGCTGCCATGGCTGACCATCGAGCAGAACGTGATGATGCCGCTCAAGATCGTCAAACCGTTCAAGTCGACGTTCCGGCAGGACCGCAAGGGCGCCTTCCGCGACCGGGTGCACGCGCTGCTGGGGCAGGTGGGGCTAAGGGATTTTGCCGGGCATTTCCCGTGGCAATTGTCCGGTGGCATGCTGCAACGCGCCAATCTCTGCCGCGCGCTGGTGCATGATCCGGATCTGCTTTTGCTCGATGAACCGTTTGGTGCGTTGGACCAGTTCACCCGCGAAGAGCTGTGGCAAATCCTTCAGGACCTGTATCTCGACCGCAAGCCAACCGTTCTGCTGGTGACGCATGACCTGCGCGAAGCGGGTTTCCTTGCGCAGCGCATCTGCGTCATGAGCGCCCGTCCGGGGCGGATCATCTCGGACGAGGTGGTGCCGCTGCCGCAGCCCCGCGCGATCGACACGATCTACACGCCCGAATTCGTCGAAATGACCCAGAACCTGCGCGCCCTGATCGCGCAGGTCCGTCAATAGGAGCGCCGCATGACCGAAAAGCAACGCATAAAGCTTTGGTCCTTTTCCATGATCGTGGGCTTCTTCCTGATGTGGGAGGTTCTGTGCATCGTCCTCAATGTTTCGGACCTCGTGCTGCCGCGCCCGTCCGAAATCATCGTCACGCTCTGGACCAAGTTCCCGATCCTGTGGCCGCATATCCTGCAGACGCTCTATTCGACGCTGGTGGGCTTTTCGCTTGGCGTCATGATCGGGGTGTCCCTTGGCGTTCTGGTCGGAACCTCAAAGGTGGCCTATGCGGTTGCCTATCCCTTGCTGGTGGGTTTTTCGTCGATACCCAAGGTGGCTGTCGTGCCGATCTTCGTGCTCTGGTTCGGGTCGGGCACCACGCCGGCCATCCTGACCGCCATGGTCATCTGCGTCTTTCCCATTGTGGTGAACATCGCGACTGGCCTTGCCACCACCGAGCCCGATCTTGAGGACGTGCTCAAGACACTGGGCGCGTCGAAATCCGAGATCCTCTGGAATGTCGGGCTTCCGCGCACGATGCCGTATTTCTTCGCTTCGCTGAAGGTTGCGATCACCCTGTCCTTTGTTGGAGCGGTGCTGTCGGAGACCGTGGCCTCCAACAGGGGCATCGGCAATGTGATGATGACCGCCTCCTCGAATTTCCAGGTCTCGCTGGTCTTTGCCGGGCTCATCATCCTCGCCGTGCTGGGCGTCGTCCTTTACGCGCTGTTTTCGCTGCTGGAGCGCCGCGTGACGGGCTGGGCCACCCGCGACACCGAGATTGCCGTCACCTGATCTGAGTATCCCCTCTTTCGAAAGGACCAAGACGATGAAACATACCCTGTTTGCTGCCGCACTTGCCGTGATGGCCGGGATCAGCCCGGCCATGGCAGAAATGACCGATATCAGGTTCACGCTGGGCTGGAAGACCCAAGGCAGCGATGCTCCGTTCCTTGTTGCGCTAAACAAAGGCTATTTCGAGGAAGAAGGACTGAACGTCACCATCGACCAGGGCGAAGGCTCTGCCGCGACCATCACGCGGATCATGAGCGGTGCCTATGACGCGGGCTTTGGCGACATCAACGCCATCATCCAGAACGCCGCCACGCGTCCGGGCGAAGCGCCTGTGATGGTGTTCCAGATGTGGAACCGGCCGCCCTTTGCCATTGCGGTCCCCAAGGAGCTGGGCCTGACATCGCCCAAGCAGCTTGAGGGCAAGACGCTGGGCGGGGCTCAGGGCACGCCCACGACGCGGCTGTTCCCGGTGTTTGCCCGCCTCAATGGCATCGACATCGACACGGTGAAATACGAAAGCCTCGCGCCGAACCTTCAGGAACCCATGCTGATCCGCGGTGAGATTGACGGTGCCTACACCTTCACGGTGTCGAGCTGGTTCAACCTCATTGCCAACCGCAAGGATCCGGCTGCCGATTTTGACTGGTTCAACTATGAAGATTACGGCATGGACCTTTATTCCAACGGGATGATGGTCTCGCGCAGCTTGCTGGCTGAAAACCCCGACGCGGTGGCTGGTCTGGTGCGGGCGGTGACCCGCGCGACGCTCGAAGTCATGAAGGATCAGGACGTCGCGGTCGAAGCGATCATGGCCTTTGACAACCTCGTCGATCCCGAATTGGAACGGGCACGTCTGGAATTCGCGTTGACCAAGCTCATGAACGCGCCCGAAACCGCCGAGACCGGTATCGGTGATCTGGTGGATGAACGGCTGACCCGCTCCATCGCGATCATTGCCGAAGGGTATGACCTCGAAACTCTACCCGAAGCGTCGGAGATCTTTGACCGGTCCTTCCTCTCACCAGCGTCCGAGCGGATGCTGGACGTGTCGATTAACTGATCGGTACAGTCGAACTACTGCGCCGGGCGGTACGGTCCGGCGCATCACGCGTCACAACATGCGAACCTGCAGGAGACCCCGATGGATGTGAAAACCGATCCCGTCGATGAGGCCAAGGCGATTGTCGAGGCGTATCTGGAACGCTCCATGGTGCCCGACCCCGAAGGCGCTGCCAGCTTTGTGTCAAAGGATTTTCAACTCACCTTTACAGGCGGTCGGCAGTTTTCCGGTCCGGCGGAAAGCGCGGCCTTCAACGCCAAGCGGTATGCCTGGGTGAAAAAGAAATTCCTCAGGACAGATGCTGCGCTGGATAAAAAGACCGGCGATGTCCATGTCTACAACACCGGCTATCTTTACGGGGAATGGAAGGACGGCAGCGGGTTCGAGACCAACCGCTACATGGACAAGTTCATTGTGCGGGGCGGCAAAATCGTGGCCACGGATGTCTGGAACGACAGCGCCGAGATCCTGCTCCACAAGGCGGGGCTTGCCGAGGCGGAGTTGTAAATGGTGCGAGACAACGGGCGCTATTCCTATAGCGCGATCAATACACGAACCGATTACAACTGGCCCAATGGCACACGGCTGGCGGTCTATATCGGGCTCAACCTCGAACATTTTGCCTTCGGTGAGGGGCTGGGTGCCGAACTGGCCCCCGGAGGCCCGCAGCCGGACGTTCTGAACTACGCCTGGCGCGACTATGGCAACCGTGTCGGCGCGTGGCGGATGCGGGACATGTTCGATGCGCTGGACATGCCTGTAAGCGTGTTGACCAACAGCGCGATGTACGACTACGCGCCGGACCTGATGGCGGCGTTCCGGGATCGGGGCGATGAAATCGTCGGGCATGGCCGCACGAATTCCGAACGTCAGGATGTTCTGCCGCCAGAGCAGGAAGCCGTGCTGATCGACGAGGCGACACAGGTCCTGACGGCGCAAGAGGGCACTCCACCCAAGGGCTGGCTGTCGCCGTGGATCGCCGAAAGCTTGCACACCCCCGACCTTCTGGCCAAGGCGGGATATGGCTATACGCTCAACTGGTGCATGGACGACCAGCCGGTCTGGATGCAGACCAGCGCAGGGCGACTTCTGTCCATTCCCTATCCGCAGGAGGTGAATGACATACCGTCGATCGTCGCGCGCAAGGACAGTGCGGCGCAATTCGCGGACATGATCATCGACAATTTCGACGAGATGCTCGAGCAATCCGCCGCGCAGCCTCTGGTCATGGGCATTGCCCTGCATCCCTATCTTGTCGGACAGCCTTACCGCCTGCGCCATCTGCGCCGCGCCTTGACCCATATCTGCGCGTACCGCGACGACATCTGGCTGACCCGCAGCGGCGATATCCACGACCATTGCCGCCACACCATTCCCGACCTCATCGCATAGGCAACAGCCGCGCGTATCAGGTGACACTTTCGAACAGGCCCTTACGCAACCGAAGGGCCGCATCGGGGCGGTCGATGGTGAAGATAGGCAGCCGGTTCTCCAGCGCGCGGGTTCGACTGAACGGCGTGCAATGCTCCGATGGAGATAACGCAACGGAGCGCCGATCTTGTGGCTGAAGCGGCGCGTAGACGCCTTCCCGGCCATTGGGCCGGATGGCACCATCCTGTCCGATCCTGACGCGGTGGCTGTGACCATCACGCTGCCGCGTTCTTCAGGGGAGTCATACCATGGCCCGCTGTATGCATCTGAGGGCCATGGTCTCGTCTAGGATACTAGTCGACGGATCCGGCATATTGTGCGGCGGGGGCCTGCACCCACGTCACCTGCATGTCGACCTGTGCCGCAGCCATCAGGTTCATCACCGGGCAGCGGAATTCGACATTGCGGCAGAGCTGGCGAAAGCGTGCCTCGGGTTCGTCGGAATAGACGGTGATATTCAGCTTGCCGCTTTCGAAATAGGGGCGGATGCCCGGCACACCCTTGGGACCGCGCACGTCGATCTGGCTTTCGCAGGCAAAATCCACTCCGGCATAGGCAAAGCCCATGGCATTGGCCACACCGTTGATGATGACACCGTCGCAGCCCACCAGTGCGACCAGAACTGTCTCAAGCGGGCTTGGCGCGGTATTGGTGCCGCCCAGCAACGCGGGTTCGTCGGTATAGACCGGCTCGAAATCCCGCACCTGGATTTTCGTGCGTGTGCCTGCTGCGTTGGTTGCCTTCACATGCCGCACGCCGATCTTCTTGGTGTGGGGGTCGATGCTTGGCTCGATGATGTCGGGATCAATCATGTTGGACATGGGGACGCCTTTCAGCTCAGGGGGATAAGCGCACCGACGGGCGGATCACCACGCAGCACGTCGAAGAGAAACCAGATCGCGGCGAAGACCACCGCCCCGTACAGCGCCGATGTCCAGAGCCGCATCTTCGCGCGCGCCAGCAGCATCCAGCTCAGAAGCGCCAGGGTCGGGATCGTCAGCCCGATGGCCCAGAGTGCCACCGCGTAAACAAGCAGAACCGCGAGGATGGTCAGCTCACCCGCGTCTCGGGAAAGGTCGGGCTGGAATTCCCGCACGCCCCGAAACACGAGCCAGAGCGTCAGCGGAACGCCCGGCGCGATGGCCAGCAGCGGCATCAGCCGCGAGGCCGGATTGAAGGTGAACGTCTCCCACAGCGCGTAGAGGAACAGCACGGCAGCCAGTCCCGCCAGGATCAACGCCACGCTCCGGTTGCACTCCTCGGCCACCTCTGTTTCTGCGGGCTCGCTGACGGCTTTGTCACTTTGCCACCCGCGGAGCTTGCGGAATCCGGAGATCAGCAGCGGGATCACGATGATCGATGCGATGACCAGCACACCGGGCCGGGTGAGCCAGGACCAGCCGTGGATCTGGTTGGTGAGCCAGAAATACTGCTCCATCGGGCCGGACAGCACGAAGCCCACAAGCGCCGGGGCGCGGGGCCAGCCGCCATGCTTCATCAGCCAGCCGAGCGCACCCAGCATGAACAGCATGAAGATGTCACCGATAGTCGAGGTCGCCTGATAGGCACCGATCACCATGACAAGCACCAATGGCGCCGCGATGATCGCGAAAGGGATGCGGGTCAGCCGCGCCAGCATCGGCGTGATGGCAAAGCAGAGCGCCGCACCCACAATCGAGGTGAGCGCGACCGACCACACGATGAGGAACATCAGGTCGGGGTTCTGCGTCACCATGCGCGGGCCGGGATAGTAACCGAACGAGAACAGCGCCCCAAGAAAGATTGCCGCCGCCGGTCCGCCCGGCACGCTGAAAAGCAAGGTCGGCACGAGGTCGGAAATCACGGTCGCATTGTTCGCCCCTTCCGAAGCGGCAATGCCCCGGATCTCGCCCTTGCCGAATTTTGACTTGTCCTTGGTGGATCGGATCGCATGACCGTAAGCCACCCATGTCGAGGCCGACGCACCGACTGCGGGCACAAAGCCACCCAGCACACCGATGAGCGAGGCGCGCAGAACCAGCCAGCGATGGCGCCAGAAATCGCGAAAACCTTCACCCCACTTCGTGACTTCCATACGTTGGTGGCTGATCCCGCCACCCTGCGCGAGCATGGAGATCACTTCGGCAACGCCGAACAGGCCCAGTGCGACGATGGTCAGTGAGAACCCGTCAAGCAGGTAGACCTGTCCGAAGGTAAAGCGGAAATCGGCGGCCGCCTGCGCTGGTCCGACGACACCCAGCAACACACCGAGTGCAGCCGCTGCCAATCCCTTGGCCAAATCCTTGCCGATCATCGACGAGGCAAAGAACAGTCCCACCAGCGCCAGCATGAACAGTTCCGGCGTGGAGAGCATCAGCACAATCGGCCCGGCGATGGGTATGGCGAAGAACAGAACCAGCGACCCGACCAACCCGCCCACCATGGAGGCCAGAAAACCCACGCCAAGCGCGCGCGCTGCCTGACCCTGCTTTGCCAGCGCATGGCCTTCGATGGCCGTGGGTGCCGAAGCGGGCGAGCCAGGTGCGCCCAGAAGCACGGAGGTGATCGTGTCCGACGTGTAAACGACGGAGACTGCGCCCAGCAGCATCGCGAGGCCGGAGTAATCGTCGAGATAGTAGATGAAGGGCAGCAGGATCGACACTGCCGCCACCCCGCCCAGTCCCGGCAGCATGCCGAAGACCATGCCGACCAGCATCCCTGCAAAGAGCGCGGCCAGTCGCATCGGGTCGAAGAGCGCGTCAAGCGCGATCAGCGCGTTGTCGATCATGGGGCTGCCTGAGGGTTGGAGACAGGAACAGGAGGCGGCTCCGCAAGGGGTGCCGCCTCCATACCGTTTGGTCTGTGCTTCAGAAGTTCACGCCGTACTTTTCACTGAGCAGGGTGCGCAAGTAGGTCTTGACCTCGTCCGACGGCGACAGCGCCGCCTTGATTGCCGCTTCGGTGTCCGGGCCCGCGCTCAACCATGCGCCACCGGTGACATCCTGGCTTGCTGCCTGGAATTCGGGATCGGCATTGATCGCCTCGACCGCAGCCGCAAAGGCATCAAGCGCCTCTTGCGGGGCGTCGGGATGCAGGTAGCCGGTCAGACCGTAGGCATAGGTCACCGAGGCGATGCCCTGAAACGCGTCCCATTCGATGCCCGACGGGGGCTGGCCGTTCATCGTCTCGTACACCTCGTAGACCGAGGGAAGCTCCGGGGCGACGGGGTCGCGTGCCTTGAGCACGCCATCTTCCATCGCGCCGCCGGTCCAGAGTGGCACGGCATTGCCCTCTTCGACGCTGGGTACAACCTGCGTCAGCCAAACCGGCGTGAACTGGTAGTCGATATTGACCTCACCCTGCTCGAAGGCGAGCCGCACCGGGCCGCGCCCGGTGAAGCCAAGCACCGATTTCACGTCGAGCCCCAGCACCTCGAAGGACAGAAGTCCCGGAAGGTCCGATGCCGCCGCCGCGATGCCGCCATAGATCAGCGGGCTCGAGGAATCCTTGATGCTTGCCGCATCCGTCACGCCGGTCGAGGGCGAGACATAGGCGACCGCGCCGAACGGGTGGCTGTAGGCAACGCGATACTCCGACAGGCGATACTCTACGCCTTCTTGTCCGAGAACAAAGGGGTTGGCGGTCGAAGACGTGGTGAACAGGATCGTGGTGCCATCCGCCTTGGCGTTCTGCTCGAACCAGTTGGCCCCGAGGATTGACCCGCCGCCGGGACGGTCGATGACATTGATCTCGGGATTGCCCGGCAGGTGCTTTTCGAAATAAGGCTCGAGGAACTTGGCAGACACAAAGGTCGCCCCGCCTGTGCCGAAGGGCACGATCACGTCGATGGATTTTCCGGCAAAATAGCCGTCCTGAGCCTGGGCCATCGTGGCAAGCGCGGCAAGCGCCGCAGTCGTCGTCAGCAGTTTACGCATGTCTTCCTCCCTAGGTTTTTGTCATGCCGGCCTCAGCCGATCTCGTTCTCCAGTATTCCCAGCCCGGTGATCGAGACCTTCATGTGGTCCCCGGACTTGAGGTATTTCGGTGGCGTGAACCCGATCCCCACGCCAACCGGCGTGCCGGTGGCGATGATGTCGCCGGGCAGCAATGTCATGGTGCGGGACATCGTTTCGATCAGGGTTGGAATGTCGAAGATCAAATCCGACACCGTCACGCGCTGGCGTTCTTCGCCGTTGATTTCCGTCACCAGTTCCAGCGCCGTCACATCGCCCACCTCGTCGGCTGTGACGATCCAAGGGCCCATCGGACAGAAGGTGTCGATCCCCTTGCCGATGACCCACTGATTGTGCTGCTTCTGCAATTCGCGCGAGGTGACATCGTTCACAATGACATAACCGAACACATGGTCAAAGGCATCGGTCTTGGACACGCCAAAGCAACGCTTGCCGATGACGACACCCAGTTCGCCCTCGTAATCCACCGATGCAGTCGGATCGAGCGAACCGCGCACCACATCACCCGGACCGCAGACGCTTGTCGTAGCCTTGGTAAAGACCACCGGATGCGATGGCACCTGTTCCTTGGCGCTGGAGTCAAAGCCGCTGTTGTGGAATTCCGCCGCGTGGGCGTAGTAATTCTTGCCGACGCAGAAGATATCGCGCAGCGGTGCCGGGATCGGTGAGAGCAGGCGCACATCCGCCAGCGGCACACGCTTGACCGCGCCATCCCGCCAAGCCGCAAGCGCGGTCTCTCCGCCCTCGATCACCGACAGGACAGCGCGTTGCGCCTCGGCCCCGGTCACACAGACCACGGCGTCGGTCCCATCGACGAAACCAGCCGCCAGTTCCCCGTCCATTTCGAAGGTAATCAGCTTCATTATCTCGACACTCTTATTTTTTATCGATAAAACTAGAAAACATATGAAAGCGAGTCTGTCAAATACAGTTGCGATGCCAGACGAGGTGGGACATCCAGAGGCCATGAACACACAGACGCTCCATCCTTCCGAAGGCGAAACCCTCGTGGATGCCGCCTATCGCGGCTTGCGCCATGACATCATCGCGGGAACCCGTGTCCCAGGCGAACGCCTGCGCATCGAAAAGCTCAAGGCGCTGTATGGCATCGGTCCGACTCCGCTGCGCGAGGCCTTGCAGAAACTTGCGCAGGATGGGCTGGTCGTCACCGAGGGCAATCGCGGCTTTACTGTGGCCCCGCTTGATCCGTCAGAATTTGCGGATCTCAACCTTGCCAGAACCGTGATCGAGAAAGAGGCGCTGCGCCTGTCCATCGCGCAGGGCGACACCGCGTGGGAGGCGCGCGTGGTTGCGGCAAGCTACATCATGGCCAAGGAAGACGCGGCCCTGTCCCGCGCCGAAAGCGCCGTGCCGGATGCCTGGGAACAGGCAAATGCAAGGTTTCATGCCGCACTCGTCTCGGCCTGCGGGTCGGATTGGCTGCTGCGCCTGCGGGTCGGTCTGCACGACCATTGCGAACGCTACCGAAGAGCCTCGGTCTATCAGAGGCTCGGCTCGCGCGACCTTGGCGCCGAACACGCCGCAATCTCGGAGGCCGCGCTGGCCCGTGATGCCGAGCGTGCTTGCACCCTGACCGAACGCCATTTCGCGCTGACTGCCGCGATCCTCAAGGAAGTCGAGGGCGCCGCAGCAGGACAGCCCAGCACATGAGTCTCGAAATCCTGATCTTCCTTGCCGCCGGTCTTGTTGGCGGAATGGTCAATTCCGCAGCGGGCGGGGCCAAGCTTTTTGTCTTTCCGATGCTGCTGGCCAGCGGGTTGCCGCCCGTCGCGGCCAATGTCACGCAGGGTGTGGCGCTCTGGCCCGCGCAACTGTCTGCGGTCTGGGTCTACCGCCGCGAATTGAGAGAGGACGCGAAAACGCTGGCTTGGCAGTTTCTGCCAGCCCTGTTGGGCGCGCTGGCCGGATCGGTGGTGATGGTCAATTCCGACAATGACGTCTTTGTCCGGGTCGTGCCGTTTCTGCTGTGCATCGCGGTGGTCGCCATCGTGCTGGGCCCCAAGACGACCGATCTCATGCGCTGGGCGTTTCCCGGAGACCGCTTGCGCGCGGCAACCACGGTTCTGTTGACGCTGATCGGCTTTTACGGCGGCTTTTTCGGCGCAGGCATGGGCTTCATGCTGCTGGCGGTTCTTTCGGCCTCGATGGGGCAGGGACTGGGGAGGGTGAACGGGGCCAAGAACCTGTTTGCGGCGGTGATCCAATCGGCGGCCGTGATCCCGATGATGCTCTCGGGCCTTACCGATTGGTTGGCGGCGGGCTGCGTCCTGGCAGGCGGTCTGGTCGGTGGCTATTTCGGCGCGTCGATCACCCGGCGGCTGCCCGAGAAACCGTTGCGCATCGGCGTCGCCGTGCTGGGTCTGGGGCTGACATTGTCGTTTCTGTTTTCCTGAGGAGCGTGGATCACACCATGAAATTTTGCACCTTCTTTCACGCGGATGAACGCCGCCTTGGCCTTGTCGATAGCGACCGTATCGTCGATCTGCACAAGGCTGATCCGCGCGCTGATTTCATCGACATGGTGTCGCTGATCCGGGGCGGAGAGGGCGCCCGTCAGGCCGTACGTACCATCGCGGACAACCCGCCTGAAGAGGCCTGTGTTCAAATCGACACAGTGCGTTTGGCTGCGCCTCTTCTGCCCTCGACCGTGCTGTGTGCTGGCAGCAACTACCACGCCCACAACGCCGAAAAGGCGAATGCGCCGTTGTCGGGCAAGGAGCCGGAGTTCTTTCTCAAGACATCCGACTGCGTCATCGGCCCGGAAGACGGGATCGTGCATGACCCCGCACTCACCTCAAAGCTGGATTGCGAAACGGAGCTTGCCATCGTGATTGGTCGCGGAGGCCGCCACATTCCTGAGTCCGACGCGCTGTCCCATGTCTTTGGCTACACGGTGTCCAATGACGTGACCGCGCGCGACCGCCAAGTGCGCCGCACCCCCGAGGGGGTTGTCTATTACGAACTCGGACGCGGCAAGGCCTTCGATTCCAGCCTGCCGCTCGGTCCAGTCATCACCACAACGGACGCGATTCCCGATCCTCAGGCGCTGATGCTGCGGACGCGGGTCAACGGAGAGTTGCGGCAGGAGGCCAGCACCGCCGACATGCTCTGGAGCTGCGCGGCGCTGATCCATTTCTTTTCGATCAATTTCACCCTGAAACCGGGCATGGTGATCCTGACCGGCACACCCGCCGGCACCGCATGGTCCGTCGATGCCGAACTGGGTGGGAAGTGGCGGTCCGCACCGGGGCTTGTGGCGGCGACGCGCTACTGCCTGCCCGGTGACCGGGTGGAAAACGAGATCGAACGGATCGGCGTTCTGCGCAACAGGGTGGTCGCAGGCAGCATTGCTTGATGCATCACTCGGCGGTCAGTTGCGCAACAGCGCCCAACCAGTCTTCGAGATGGTAAACGTGGGTGATCAGCCCGTCCTCTACGGTGACTATGTCGATCGACATGATCTCGAAACTCTTGCCCGTCGCTGGGTCGACGCCGAAGAAGGGTCCGACCGGCGTGCCCGTGGCAAGCCCGCGTACCACGAAGCGGTTGTCGTCTGTCTCGATGATCTCTTGAGGCACCCAGGTCAGATCGGGCACGACCTGACCCAAAAATCCGATTGTGTTGAGCATGCCTTGCGCGCCTTCACCGCCCGGCGGGGTCGGAATCGAGATGATTTCGGGCGAGAAGAGTTCATAGTAGCGCTCCGAGGTGGTGCTGGCAGGGTCAGTCAGGATGTCCGAATAGAAGGCACGCACGGTGTCGATGTCTTCGGCATGCAGCGGGCTTGTCAGTGCTGTAAGAGAGAGGGCAGTCGCTTTGAGGATCTTCATCATGGTGTTGGTCCTTTCGGGTTGGCAGCGGATCAAAGAAGCTGGATCGGTGCGGCGGGCTATTCCCTGATTGAAAGTTTCGTTACCGACTGGTACGAATATCGAGTGCATTCTGTCAATATAAAATACTGATTGGTACAAAAATGAGTGAGGACGAACCGAAACCCTTGCGCGGGCGGCCGCAGACTATGAACGCCGAAGAGGTGCTCAACGTCGCGATGACCGCGTACTGGGAGGGCGATCCAGCCGACGTGTCGGTCAACGCGATCTGCCAGATTGCTGGCATCTCCAAGCCGTCGCTTTACCGCGCATTCGGCAGCGAGGACGGGCTGATGCGTGCGGCGCTCGACAGCTATGCAGAACGGGTGCTGTCCGATGTGTTCGCTATCTTGCAAGCGGGCATGGGCTTGCGTGAGACGTTCGACGCGCTGGTCGAATTCGCAAGCGCCGACCCCCGTATGGAAACCGGGTGTCTGTTCTACAAAATGCGTGCGGGCAAGCACCGGCTGGGCCCGGAGACACGGGCGCGGGTCGAGGAGATCGACGCCGCCGCGCAGGCAGCCTATGCGGCGTTCCTGCACGCGCACCATGACGAGAGCAACTGGCCCGCCGGCATGTCGGTAGATGCGCGTGCGAAATACCTCGGCGAGCAGATCGCCCTTGCCATAACGCAACGCGCCTCGGGCGAGGACCCGGCCCGTATCCGCGCGATGCTACAGCTTTCCCTGTCTGTCTTCGTGCGGCCTTGACGGCGGTACAAGCCGCGCTGGTACCTGGTTATCGGTAGCTGTTCGCGGCCTTGGACATTGTCATTGCGAACGCGCAGCTCATGGCGTTCCTCGGTTTTGCAGTCCGGTTGGGGAGGCAGTACGGGACGCAGTCACCCCGTAGTTCGTGAAAGAGATGGCGCTCCTCCAGACCCACAGGCTCTCTTCCTTCATGATCGCAGTTGGAATGGAGCTCCTGATCCCCGGGATCGCCGATGTCTGCCTGTTCTGTCCGCGTCACCTTGGGATCGGTCTGTCGGCTGGACGTGACGGTCGATGTCAATGCGCTTTGTCCTGCGCCATATGCGGTTTAGACTTCCCGTCATGGGGTATGTCACGTCTCTGTTCGCGCGGAAGATGGTTGCTATGGCGGGCAGCGGCATAGATGCGTCGACGCTTCTGGCAGGAGCCGGGATTGATCCGGACGGTCCGTGGGACCCCAAGGCGATGATCCCCGCTACAACCTATTACGACATGCTCGAACGCATGGCCGGGCAAATCGACGTCACCAATCTGCCGGTGCGCACCGGCGCGTCCATGCGCCTTGACGAATACGGCGCACTTGGATTGGCGTTCAAGGCGGCGACGACCTTGGGCGCGTCCTATGCGCGGGTCGAGCGTTATGCCCGTCTGTGGACCAGCGTGGTGGAGTACGAATTGCGACCTGATGCGCGCGGCACGCTGTTCGTCCTGCATCGTCCGGGGAAACGACGCTTGGGCATGCGGCTGTCGAACGAGGCGACGTTGGCGAGCGCTGTGTCGATCGCACGTCAGGTTTGCCCTGTGCCCGTGAACCCGCTTGAGGTCCACATTCAGCACCCCGCTCCGAAGCGGACCGATATGCATGAGGACTGGTTCGGCTGCCCGGTGCGGTTCGGCATGGACCTTGATGCAATTCTGTACTCGAGTGAAACGCTGACGCAGCCGAACATCCTCGGCGACGAGGGAATTTCGCAATATCTTGTCTCGCATCTGGATACGGAACTGTCACAGATCGCGGTCGAAGCCCCGCTCGTCAGCCAGACCAAGGATGCCATCGCCCAGGCTTTGAGCGAAGGCGCGCCGAAAATGGCGGACATCGCGCGGCGTTTGGGCCTGAGCGCGCGGTCATTTCATCGTCGCCTCTCTGAACACGGGATGAGCTTTCAGACCCTGACCGAAGACACAAGGCGCGACCTCGCTGAGGGGCTGTTGCGCGATGAGCGGCATTCGCTTGCCGAGGTTGCCTTCTTGACCGGGTTCTCCGAGCAGAGCGCCTTCACCCGTGCCTTCAAGCGCTGGGTGGGCATGACCCCAGCAAGTTACCGAAAGGCGCGCCGCCAGCCCTGACAACCGCTGTTTGTCTGACCTCACCGCGTTCGTTGTCTTCCAAGCCTGCATCGCGCTTTGGCAGCCTCGGTCAAAACCATGGCGCGGTTGGTCAATACCGCAATCCGGATGGCCGCTATCACCCTGGCATCGCTTAACTGGGGAGATATCCGATGCGACACCTGACCAGACCGACCATCCTTGCGACCTTGGCCTGCCTGACCATTCTTGGCCCGGCTTTGCCTGCCCTTGGAGGACCCGGGCACGATCATAACGCGGCAAATACCATCTCGACCGATACCGACCACCCCGACTCATTCCGCCATTTCGCGCCCGAGCTTCCGGCGATGCGCGCACGTGTTCCCGAGGTGAACACCGATATTGGCCTGCATGTAGGCGAGATCGCGCCAGGGCTCTTTTTCGTGACCGACATGATCTACCAGTCGGCCTTCCTGGTGACCGATGACGGAGTCGTGGTGTTCGACGCGCCCCCGAGCATGGGGGACAGGCTTCGCGCGGCAATTGAGCTGTCCGCGCCGGGCGTGCCGATCACACATTTCATCCTGAGTCACAAACACGCCGACCATAATGGTGGCGGCTACACCTTCGCCGATATCGAGGGGCTCGAGGTGATCGGCGCGCAGGCCAACGCCGCCAGCCTCGCGGCCAATCCGCTGCGCGGTGTCCTGATGCCGACCCTGACCTTCGACGAAGAGTTGTCGTTGGTGATCGGAGGCGTGCCGATCGAACTCCAGACGGCGAATTTTCACTCGACCGATACAGACGTGATCATCTACCTGCCCGAGCAGCGTTTTCTGATGGCGGTCGACACGATCACTCCGGGCGAGGCGCCCTTCATGAACTTCGGCGGCACGAGCAATCTGGCCGGGTATATGGCGAATTTCGACACCTTCCTGTCCTACGATTTCGAGCATTTCCTGTCCGGTCATGTTTCGGTCCTGGGCACACGGCAGGATGTCGAGATTGCCCGTGACTACGCCTTCGACGTCCGGGAGACAGTTTATGACCTTTGGCCGAGCTTCATGGACCGATTCACGGCCAACATGAGAGTGACTGATTTCCAGAACGGAAACCTCGCCTTCCGCATGACGATGGAAGAGGTGCGCGACGACTGTGCCGGTCAGATCATCGAGCGCTGGCAGGACACTCTTTCGGTTGTCGATGTGTGGGCTGACAGCCACTGCGAAACCGTCGTCATGCACGCGATCATGCACTGACACTGGGTCGTACGAGCGCCGGAATGCCCGGTGCCTGACCGCCTTCTGCCTCATCAGCGGGAGCCGATTTTTCCGTAACCTTGCGAATTAAAGGAGATTTTCACATGTCACTGTTTTTCTTCATCCTGATGCAATTCGCTATCCTCGCCTATGCGCTTGTCGGCGGCGTGTTCCTCGCTTTTTCCGACTTCATAATGCGGTCATTATCCCTCACCGGCGGCAGCGGCGGGGTGGAGGCCATGCAGGTCATCAACCGCGAGGTCTTCTCTTGGGTCTTCATGGCGCTGTTTCTAAGTATGGCAATTGTTTCGCTTGTCCTTGTCGCATTCGGCGCGACCACCCTCAACCATGCGGCAGGTGGGCTCATTCTGACGGCGGGGCTGGTCTATCTGATCGGTTGCTTCGGTGTGACCGTCTTTTTCAACGTGCCGATGAATGAGGCTTTGGCAGGTATGACCCTGTCCGAGAAAGCGACCCGCGCCTATTGGACCGAAATCTACGTACCGCGCTGGACCTTCTGGAACACCGTCCGGACGCTCGCCTGCGGTTTGTCGGCGTCCCTTTTGCTTTTCGGGCTTTTGTGGATGACCCAGGCGCAAACCGCCGCGTTTCAGCCTGCAGCCCGCTGAAACAGCAGCCTCAGGCAGAAGGCCGTTTCAGCGAGGATCGTCAACCCGTAGGCTGGGACGAAGGCAGATGAGAGCTCGGGTGCAAAGAACCGCAAGCCGCTGCCCACAAGGTAGACCACGCCGGCAATTGCCAGACCGACGCCGAACCCGCGCGCGAAGTGTCCCGACCTCCAGACCAGCACTCCCATGATCACACTGTTGATCCCGAAGAACACCAGGCCAAGATCGTAGCCATGGCCATGCATAGCGAGGAACATCAGGGCGAGCGCGTTGGCATCGGACAACGCCGTCTGCGCCTGAAATCAGGAGCCAAGCCGCCTGCATGGCCATGAGATTGGCGGCGATCAGTACGGTTTGGATCAGCCGGAACACCATGGCGGACAGGGCGAGTCCCGGTGCCATGGATCGGAAGATCAGGAAGAGCAGGATCGCCAGCCCTGCGTCGCACAGCGCCATGACCAGATCGGCAGCGATGGCCAGCCTGAACCTGCCCGGCGCGTCAAGGATGGCGGCGGCGGTTCTGTCGGCATCGGTGAGGTCAATCAGGGGTCCGCGAAGGCCAAGCTCTGCGCCCAGACCAGCGACAATGATGATAAGATAGAACAGTCCCGCAAGCCGTATTTTGCGCACAAGATCTGGAGTCACGGTGAGGTCTGTCATGATGTCGGTCCTTCCGAAATTCGCAAGTCTGCCCTCGACGATGGAGTTTTGGCCATTTCGGACCAACCAAGCGCCAGGACCCGGCCTTGAGAGGCTCAGTCCGTTTTCGGCGCGGCGGCGGAGCCTGCAAGCAGACCGCCGTCCACCGTCAGTTCCGTCCCGGTCATGTAAGCGGCCTCGTCCGACGCGAGCAGCAGAGCTATGGCCGCGACCTCTTCAGGCGTTCCGAACCGGCGCATCGGCGTGTCTGCCACGAAGGCGGCCATGCGCGCCTCTCGGTCCGGTCCGTCGCCCAGCATCGGCTCCCACATTGGGGTCAGGATGGCGGCTGGGTGGATCGAATTGCAGCGGATGTTGAGCCCCTGCTGGGCGCAATAGAGCGCGACCGACTTCGTGTGGTTCCGCACAGCCGCTTTGGAGGACGCATAAGCCGCTGCTGCCGGAATGCCCACGAGGCCAGAGCGCGAGGAGATGTTGATGATGGACCCCGTACCCCCGGTGCGCATCGCACCGATCGCATAGCGACATCCGAGAAAGGTGCCGTCAAGATTGACCGCGTGCACGGCCCTCCAATCCGCGAGTGAGGCGTGCTCGGGATCGTGCGGGCGAATGGTCTCTTCGAAACCGGTGATCCCTGCGTTGTTCACCACGACATCGCAGGTGGGCCAGACCTTGGCGAGTGCGGCCCAGTCGGCCTCGGATGACACGTCGAGACGCATGTGATGTGCGCCGATGTCGCTGGCGACCGCAGCGGCGGTGTCCGCTACCTTGTCCGTAATGACAACGTCAGCGCCTTCGCGGGCAAAGACATGCGCGATGGCTGCCCCGATCCCGCGACCGGCGCCGGTGACGATGCAGCGTTTTCCATTCAAGCGTCCCATGAAATCAGTCCTTCCGTTAAATTTTAGGGGGTGTCCGCAAAGCGTGTTGGTTCGCTTCGTCTTGGCTTGAAAGGGCCTATATTCGCCCGCTTTTGAAGCGGAGGATGCCCTTGCTACACCACGACTTTCGCCGTTTTCTCGATGCCCTCGATGATCTGAACCCGGCCCAGATCGAAGACGCCCAGACGAAGATCCAGGATCTCCGACAAAAGACGGAAGCGATCTCGGAGATCGAAGCACGGACAAACCGGGAACACAAGTGCCCTTTCTGCGGCGACGAGCGGCGCCAGAAATGGGGCCGAACCCGAACAAATATCCAGCGCTACCGATGCACCGGCTGCCAGAAGACCTATTCCGGCCGAACCGGCAGCGCCGTCGGCCGCATCCATCGTCCTGACCTGTTCATGGCGGCGCTGAAGGATATGCTGGGTAGCTCCGTGCCGCAATCGGTTCGGAAGCTCGCCAAGCAGCTCGACCGCAATAAACACACGATCTGGCGCTGGCGGATGCTCGTGTTCTCGATCATCGGGAAGAACAGCGTATCGGATCGCTTCTCGGGGATCATCGAGGCGGACGAGACCTACCAGCGGAGTCCCGGAAGGGATCGCGCGAATGGGTGCGCCATTTCGCCGATCCGCAGAATACCCCTCCGCCACCGCGCCCACGGTGGGAAGACTACACGACGAAGGGTCTGAAGATGAAGCGCGGCCTCTCGAAGTGGCAGCTCCCCATCCTCACCGTCGCTGACCGCGGAGGTTCTCGCCTCTTCCGGCGACTGCCAAACCGCAAGAGCGCCACCGTGGAGCGTGCCATGGACCCCCTCGTGCCAAGTGATGCAGTGCTCTGCTCGGACGGCGGCAACGGCTACAAGGACCTCGCGACAGCACGCGGCTTGGAACATTTTGTGGTGGGAAGCAAGCCGGGAACTCGTGTCGCGGCAGGCTGTTATCACATCCAGAATGTAAACTCGCTCCACGCCCGCTACAAAGGGTTCATCAAGCCATTTTGCGGGCCGGCGACGAAGAACCTCAATGGCTATATCCGATGGCTGGAGACGCGACTGGCAGGGATGCGACCGGCGGATGTAATCAAGGCCTCGTAGTGGCCTCTCCTCATTAAGGACTGACAAGGTCATCCTATCGTTTCAACATTAGCCTTCTTGGTCCCATATCCAAAGAATGACGAGTTAACCACGAGCGTGGAGCGGAGATGTGCCGAACCTCCTCCGGCTGTCATCGTCGCAGCGCCTATCTGACAGACTCGAGATCGCCTGGAAAGAATTCAGGTTCACTGCCAACACGCTTTGCGGACACCCTCAAATTTTATCCGACTTGAAAAAGGGTGGCCGTCAGACAACGACCACGTTCCCGCGTTTGTGACCTGTCTCCATATGGCGGTGCGCCTCGATCAGGTCACTCAAAGGGTAAACCCTGTCGATGACTGGGGCCAGTTTGCGGTCCTCCGCCATTGCCACGAGGCTGGTCAGCATCCGGCGCAGCACGTCCGGCTTCATCATTCCGGTGGCTGAAAAACGCGCCTTTCGCGTTCCAGCGATCGTCGTCCGAACCATCGCGCCGAGCAGGCCCAGGCCGAGTACAGGGCAGACGTAGCGTCCGGATCGGGTCAGACTGCCTTTCGCCTTCGTGAAGGAAGAGACACCAAGCGTGTCATAGATCACGTCATACCGTTCGGTCCCCTCGGTGAAGTCCTCCTGCGTGTAATCGATGACTCGGCCGGCCCCGAGCGCTGCCACCATGCCGATGTTGCGGGCGCTGCACGTGCCTGTAACCTCGGCTCCGATCGCGGCGGCGATCTGCACTGCAGCACTTCCGAGGCTGCCCGAGGCACCGAGGATCAAAACTTTTTGCCCTGCTTGTAACTCTGCCACCTCGCGCAGGAAGTTCAGCGAGGTCAGTGGTCCATCGCACATCACCGCGGCCTCTTCGTGCGACAGAGCGGCGGGTTTCGGCATCAGCACATCGGTCTCCTTTAGGCAGATATGGCTGGCGTTGGCGCCGAAGCTCAGACCGGCAAGTCCGAACACCTCGTCACCAACCTCAGAGCGAGACACGCCCGGGCCGGTGGCGACAATCTCGCCAGACAAGCATGTGCCCACAAGGTCATGGCGCGGGCGGCGCAGGCCCAGGAACAGACGGGCAAAGCGTGGCGTTCCGGCCCGCATCATTCCGTCGGCGCGCGATACCGCCGAGGCGCGGATCCGGATCAGGACTTCGCCGGGACCGGGGTCGGGGATTGGGCGGCTGACCGGGGCGAGTTGGTCGGGGGCGCCATAGCGCCCTATGCTCCAGGCGGTGAGGGTGGCAGTCACGATATTTTCCTTTGCGTTTGAGTACGCATGACATACCGGACCATACACAGACCGGATATTGCCATATTTGCACCGCTGTGGTTCATAATCGTTCCGCATGGTGGATTGGAAATCTCTTCCGGCCTTTCTGGCCGTTGCGCGGGCAGGGTCGTTGCGCGGTGCCGCCGAACAGGCAGGGAGCACACATGCGACCCTGCGCCGTCAGGTCGAAGGGCTGGAGGCCCAACTGGGTGTTCAGCTGTTCCGGCGCAGCGCGGGCGGGCTGGAATTGTCGGCGGCGGGCCGCAAGCTTTTGCCGCAAGCGCTGGACGCAGAAACGGCCTTGCGGCAGGGCTTCAGCGCAGTGCGCGGACTCGACAGCGAGGCGGCGGGTCGTATCCGTCTGTCTGTCGATCCGATGACCGCGCATTTCCTGCTGGCGCCTGTTCTGGGCGAGTTTCTGTCTCTTTACCCGGACATCCACATCGATATGAACCTGTCCTACAGCATCGACTCGATCGAAAAACTTGAGACGGATGTGTCTATCCGCCATGTGCGCGAGCTCACCGGCGATGCGGTGGGTCGCAAGCTGTTTCCGCTCTCGATCGGCGTCTTCGCGTCGCGTACCTATCTCGACAGGCACTTCCACGACGCCGGCCCACGCGGCGAGGGGCTGACCTGGCTCGGCTACGGCGAAGTGCCTGAGTTGCAGGCAATGATCGCCGCATCGCCCTTTCCGCGCGCCAAGGTGCGCCACGCGATCTCCGATCCGGCGATGCACATGCATCTTGCGCGGGCCGGGGCCGGCATGACCTTTCTCGCGGCCTGGGTGCAAAGCGTCTTTCCCGAATTGCAGCGGGTGCCGGGCACCGGCCTCGACCAGAGCCGGTCGACCTGGGTATTGATGCATGGCGACCTGCGCCGCGTGCAGCGGGTCCGGCTCTTCGTCGATTTCCTCTACGAGAGCCTGCTTGAGCGGCGCGCGGATTTCATCGGGCGGTAGCGCTTGCCGGTGTCCGGCTTTCACATCAGTGGCTCAAGAGGACGCCCATGTCGGTCAGCCATCTGCGTTATGTCGGCGCTTGCCGACCAATGGTCAGCGACAATCCAACGACGATGAACCACGCGATCGCGCCCAACCCGAAGACGGCCCCGGCGGTCTCTCCAACAGCTGGCACAACCGTCGCGATGCCGGCCAGACCTGTGAGCAGGCCAAGCGCGCCAACAAGACGAGGCAGACTGCGCCCGATAATCCCTGCAAGGCTGACGCAAAGGGTCCAGACCCCGCCCGCGATCTCGTTTCCACCGCCAAGGCCAAGTTCGACGGAATGCAGGACTGCCCAGAGGTCTGCTGCCGCCTGGCGATCGGTGGCGTAAAGGTGCGCCGCCTGCTCGACGGCGACATTGGCGATCATACCGGCGCCCAGAACCAGTGCTGCCCAAATAAGTCCAAGTCCTTGGGAAACCTGCGCCCAACCGGGTGTCGCTGTGGCCAGACGCTGAAACAGCGCCACGACCAGCACCGTGAGCGCCAGTGCATTGACCACATAGATCGTGGTGTTCCAGGTGATGAGAAAACGGGGGTTTTCGTCTATGAACACGACCACCGCGCGTGGGTCGATATCAACGCTGCCATAGCCTAGCGGGGCGAGCAGGGTCACGAGCAACGCGAAACCGATGATGTAGGTCGCGCCACAAACAAGCGCGGCCAGGCCACCGATGCGGTCCAGTGTAAGCGATCGGTTCAAGGGTCTTTCCTCCCCCTAGCTCGGTCGCGAATTGGCCAGCGCTGCGAAATGCTCTTCGAGATGCCGGGTCCCATGCGGCTCGCCCACCATGTCCAGGCCGACCGCCGTCAAGAAGAACTGTGCGGGACCATGGATGTGGCGCGGAGTCAGGCGCGGCAGAAGCTTGAGCACGATGCGGCGGAGCCAATCGGGCAGGCGCGTGACCTTCTCGGGTTTGCCGATGGCGGCAAAAGCGACTTTGGACAGATCGCTCTGGCGGAAAATATCCGGTCCGCCCACATCCAGCCAGACGCGTCTCTCGGCAATGGCATCTGCTGTGGCCACGGCCAGATCAGCCCCGTGAATCGGGTTGATCCTGTGCGCACCAGTCCCGAACAGCCACATGCGACCGAACCGCGCCGCTGCGAGGAATTCGGTCGTGTCCGAGAAGTAGCCCGAGGGTGCAATCACGGTCGAAGCAATATCAGCCTCCTGCAAAGCCTGTACGAAAGCTGATTTTGCCGCCACCAGAGGCACCTGGCGCATCTTTCGCGCGTTAAGCACATGGATATAGGCAAAACGTTTGACCTCGGCGCGTCGCGCCTCGTTCAGCAGGTTGAGGTTTGCCTGGTAGTCGACATCCCAATATCCAAGCCCATCTGCCTGCCGTGTGATGCCAAGTGCGGAGATCACAAGATCAGCACCGTTCATGACTCCTGCCAGAGTTTCGGGTTTGGTCGCTTCCGCCTCGATCAGAGTGTCGGCGGCAAGGTCCTGCGCCCATGAGCGGTCGCGGACAAGAGCGATGACGCGCCAGCCGCGCTTGCGGTATTCGGAACATAAAAAGCGGCCCAGATAACCAGTTGCGCCAGCGATGAATATGGTTTGCATGATGTGTCCTTTCTGATGGACGGGTTCAAGGAGATGCGGTTTCGAGGGTTGCGAAAACTTCAGGGTTCATTCCGGACCGCCTTTAGGGGTCGGCCAATGGAACGGGCTGTCAGAGGTTTTGGCCCAGCCGGATCCCGAAAATGCCCTCCGTCTTTGCGTTGCGAAGGCGCGTCGTCGCGGCTTGGACGGTCGGTTGTGGGCAGGGATGGCGCGCGACCGCGCCCGATCCATCCACCTGCCAGAAGTTCTGCCAGGGAATACACACCGGCGAGACGGGCGTGGCGACGATACAGGGCATAGGGCATTGGGAATTCCTTTCGTGTGAATGATGGGTCGCCGTCAGCCGACGATGCGGTGGCCGCGGCCCCGCAGGCATTGGACGACGATGGCTTCGCGGCGCTCGTTCGAATTGACCGCACCCGCAGCGCCACCCGCCAAGGCACCTGCGACTGCACCGCCCAAGGCGTCGCCATCATTGTCGAGTTCGCCCAGCAAGGCCCCGGCACCTGCGCCCAGCACAGTGGCGCCCATGGTTTGCCGGTCGAACTGCCGCTGTTCTCGGGCCAGACCCTGACAAGCAGCGAGATCGCTTTGGAACGCGGCAGTTGAGGCACCGTCCAGAATGGGTGTGTAATTGGCACCACTGTCGGCACATGCTGACAGCAGGACGGGAAAAAGGGCGGAAATTTTGATCAGTTTCACCAGTGGTTTCCTTGAGTTTTGAGAACAGGAATGGGGTCGCGCGCACTGAAAGGGTGCGGCGTCGCGGGCTAGCCGGAATTGAGGGTCAGTCCTGGGTCAGTCGGGACCGTCGCGGATCAAGGCAGTGTTTGCAGCCGGTCCACGGAACCGGTCGCGATAGTCAGACGCCGAAACGCCCAGATGTCGCTGAAAGGCACGGCGCATTCGCTCGGCGTTCTGAAAACCGGTCTGCAATGCAATCTGTTCGACACCGATGCTTGCCGTTTCCAGCGCCACGCGCGCGGCCTGAACCCGCGCGGTTTCGACGTAAGCCGCGGGGGTCATCTCTGTTTCTTCCCTGAACCGGCGCGCGAACGTGCGCTCAGACAAACCCGCACGCGCGGCCAATGCGGTCACGGTCAGCGGATCGCCGGGATTGGCAAGGATGTGTTCCAGCGTCGCGTTGATCGCTGGATCTTCAGCGCGCTGCGCCACCAGATGGGCGCTGAACTGCGACTGACCGCCGGGGCGCATCATGTACATGACGTTGTAGCGCGCGACTTGAAGTGCGATGTCGTGGCCCCAATCCATCTCGACCAGAGCGAGGGCCAGATCCATTCCTGCAGTCACACCGGCAGAGGTCCAGATGTTGCCGTCGCGAATGAAAATCGCATCTCGGTCGACCAGAACCTCGGGATAGCGTTGTTCGAGAATCGGGCACCACCACCAATGCGTGCTGGCGCGTTTTCCATCCAGCAACCCGATCTCGGCGAGGATCATCGCCCCGGTGCAGATCGACACGATCCGACGCGACCGCGCTGCAGTAGAGCGCACGAAGTCGAGCAGTTCCACGTCCTCGATCGCAGCCATAGTACCATGCCCGCCACTGACGATCAGCGTGTCGACCGGGCTGGTGTCGTCCATGGCGTCTGCAAAGGACCGATGCGCGGTCAGCGTCACCCCCGAGGTCGTCGCGACCGGTCCCGCCTCTGCGGCCACGATCGACACGACATAGGGATCGGGCCCATCGGGCAGGAAGAACTTCGTCCCCGTCAGGACCTCGAGCGGCCCGACGACATCTAGGATATGGGCATCCGGATAAATGACCATGACCACGCTGCGCATCCGCTGGTCTGACTGATATGTGGGTTTCTGTGCCATGGTCCGACACTAGGCCAAACTCGGCTGTGACCGTTAGGACAAAGACCCCTCGTTTTCCGCCAAATGGCTCCGATCACGTGTGGTGGCCTGTTACGGTGACAATGCCGGGTCAGTTCTCAGTGACAATCAACATATAAAGCTTGATCAGCCCGGCGAAGGTGCCGGTTGAAGTGACGAGAGATCGAGTCCCGTCGTGCCAAGCTTTCTCGGTGCGGGTGGCCCACCTTTCCGGGACCTTCTGCTGCGAAAAGGGTTCCGACTTCGAGAAGATCACCTTTCCGCCTTTCTTGAAGCGGACTTGAGAGGTGAAGCTCGGTTTGCCGTTTGTTTTGTCTCGTTGCGTGATGGTCGCCATGGTCAGCCCTTTCCTTGTCAGAAAGGACGATGGGTTCGGCTGATTTCTCCCGGAAATCGGGGAGCGTAGAAATCGTGGTTGCGCCTCGGCAGGTGGGTGCGTGACGTCCGCAAGTGCCGGTGCTACAAGGCGGTATCTGGGTGCTACATTTGTAGCAAGGGCTGCCGAAATCACCGCGAATAGTGGCGAATGATGGCCAATCGTAGACGCCATCGACGGAGGGAAAGCCAGTGAAACAAGGGATTCGCAGCATGACTGATGCTTCTCGCTTGTCTGTCGCGCCGATGATGGACTGGACCGATCGGCACTGCCGCGTGTTCCACCGCACGATCAGTCGGCAGGCGCTGCTATACACCGAGATGGTCACTTCGCCGGCGCTGGTGCGGGGTGGAGCGGTGCATTTGCTGGAGCATGATCCGGTAGAACATCCCGTCGCGTTGCAGCTTGGCGGCTCTGATCCGCAGGAACTGGCCGAGGCGGCGCGGTTGGGGGCCGAGGCCGGGTATGACGAGATCAACCTCAATGTGGGCTGCCCGTCCGACCGGGTGCAATCCGGCACGTTTGGGGCCATCCTGATGAAATCGCCTGACCTTGTGGCGTCCTGCGTTGTTGCGATGAAGGCGGCCGTGTCTGTGCCGGTCACCGTGAAGTGCCGGATCGGTGTGGATGATCAGGACGTGGCGAAGACCCTGCCGGAATTCATCTCAAGGGTCGCCGATGCGGGCTGTGACTACCTCATCATCCATGCGCGCAAGGCGTGGCTGCAGGGGCTGTCGCCCAAGGAGAACCGGGATATTCCTCCGCTCGATTATGATCTTGTGTTCGACATGGCGGCGGCGTTTCCAGATCTGCCGATGTCGATCAATGGCGGGATCGAAAGCCTAGACATGGCCGAAGCCCTGATCGGGCGCGGGTTGAACGGCGTGATGATCGGGCGCGCGGCCTATCACCGTCCCTGGGACATTTTGTCCGGTGTCGATGAACGGCTGTTCGGCACGCTGGCTCCGATCGCGACAAGAGAGGACGTGATCGACGCGATGCGCCCCTATATCCAGACCCATCTCGATCAGGGGGGCAGGCTGCACCAGATCACGCGGCATATGCTGGGGCTCTTTGCCGGGCAACCGGGCGCGCGGACATGGCGGCGGGTGCTGTCGGAAGAGGCCAACCGTCCGGGGGCCGGGGTGGCGCTGCTGGACGAGGCGCTCGAGCGTATGCGGCAACCTGATCCCGTGGCAGGCTAGGGCCATGGTGAGGGATTGGCCAGACTGCGGGTTCATCCGCTTCGACTGGCACCCCGAGACCTATCGTTGGGCGCGGGCTGCTCGAAAACTCGGGCAAGATGTTGCGCGTGACCCCGAGATGATGTCGACCTGGTTGCAATGCGAAGGCACATGGTTCGTTGGCGTCGATGCGCTGCCATCCGACCCGCAGGGTGCGGTGAACGGCGTGCCGCTTGCTGGACCGGTCGGCGATCGCATCGGCCCGAGGACCGACCTGCACCCGGCGCAGCTGTCGATCACCTATCCCGGCTATCCGCGTCCGCGCCGGGGTGAAAGCGATGCCGCGTTCCGCTACCGCCGGAACCGGGATGCCGCGCACATGGACGGGCTGCTTGCCGAGGGAACGTCCAAACGCCGCTTCCTGCGCGAACGCCACGACTGGATTCTGGGACTGCCGCTGACCGAAACTTCGCCCGGGGCCAGCCCCTTGGTGGTGTGGTCGGGCAGCCATTACATTCTTCAGCAGGCGATGATCGACGCACTGGGGCATCTGCCCGAAACCGACTGGGCTTTTGTGGACATCACCGACGTTTATCAGGCCGCCCGGAAACGAGCGTTTGACGACTGCCCACGCATTCCGCTCTTTACACGTCCGGGCGAGGCGGTTTTACTCAATCCGTTCCTGCTGCACGGCGTGGCGCCTTGGCAGGCAGGCGCTACAGCCTCGCGGGACGGCAGGATGGTCGCATATCTGCGGCCTGAATCACCCGACTCGGGCGCGGTCTGGATTGGGCAGAAATAAGGCACCGCCATATTCCTCCGGTCAACTCGGGACAATCGGACAGGCCTGTTCGAAACTGTCGCCAAATCCCTAACAATACCTGTAAAATTGTCGATTTTATTATGAGTGGACGTTTGACCGGGGGTAAGTTGAACGCCAATCGGTAATCGTGGGATTAACGTAAATGGAATATGCAGCACTTTTGGCGCTCACGCTTTTGGGTCTCTCGGCAGGCCTCTTCGTGGATTCGGGCGATGACGACGACGATACGGACGGCCCGACCGAGGGCGGTGGGGATACTGACGGTGGCGACACTGGCGGTGGTGGCACTGATACTGGCGGGGGCGGCAGCGTCACGGACGGGATCGTGACATCCGAAGGTGTGACCTTCGGAACTGACGCCGGCGAAAGCCTGACAGCGGCCGCAGGTGCGGAAACGGTTGTCGGTGCCGGTGGCGATGACGAAATCTCAGGCAATGCCGGAGACAACATCCTTGACGGTCAGGACGGTGACGACACCGTGCTCGGCGGCGATGGCGATGATCAGGTCTTCGGCTCTGCCGGATCCGACCTGCTTGACGGCAATTCCGGGGATGATCTCGTGGCCGGTGGCACGGAAGACGACGTCATTTCCGGTGGTCTTGGCAACGACACGCTCTTCGGCGACGCGGGCAACGATGTGCTGAACGGTCAGGACGGCAATGACGAACTCGTCGGCGGTGCAGGCAATGACACGGCGTTCGGCGGTGCTGGCTCCGACACTCTCTTCGGCGGCGACGGCGACGACAGCCTCATGGACGGTGACGGCGATGACGTTCTCGTCGGTGGTGCCGGTGCCGACACGCTGGATGGCGGTGCCGGGGACGATCAGGTCTTTGGCGTCTGGGATGGCAACACTGACGACATCCTCGCCGCGCAGGATATTCTTGATCCGGACGTGCTTCTTGGTGGTGAGGGCAATGATGACATCCAGATCGGCAGTGGTGACGTCGCATTTGGTGAAGGTGGCGATGATATTTTCTCCACAGGCACCTATGTCGATCCGGCCAACGCACCCATGATCATGGATCTGGAAGAGGATGAAGTGGTGATCGTTTCCGTACCTGCTGGGACCTCCCCGGGCAGTTCTGTCACGATCGACACCGACGGCGTCACGGGCGACAGCGTCGTACAGTTGAATGGACAGACCGTCGTGGTCGTCTCAGCGGCGGCTGGTCCTGTATCGCTCGACCAGATCCTCATCGTGGAAAACACGAACCTTCTGGCACCAGCGGCTGCCTGATGGATCTGAGCTTGTAACCCGCGCCGGAAACCGTGATTTCATGGTGGCGCGGAACCATGTTAACCAAAAGCTGCACGCAAGGTGCGGTACCCAAAGGGAAAAGACATGAGACTTGCCCTGCTGATTTTCGCACTGATTGCCTCGCCCGCTTTGGCGCGGGACGTGCCGCCGAATGAGCCAAGCTACGAACAACCGAGCTTTGACCGGCCGGAAACACCGACAACTCCGGAACGTCCCGAGCGCCCGGATCGTCCGAACACCTCGGACGAGTCAGATGAGCCGAATGAACCGCGTGTGGTCAAAGTCGTTCCGAAACCGGCTCCGGTGTCTTGCCCCAAGGTGAAATGCATCACCGACAAAGACGGGCATCGGCGTGCGATGTTCACTGCAGATGTTCCGGCGGAAATGTATCACCTCGGCAGAAACTTCTGCGCCAAGGCACCAAAGGATGTGGAAGTCACAGCCTGCTGTCTGGCGAAACCGGATCACACCTACCAGATCCTTTACAATGTGAGTGTCAGCAAGAAAGCGCACTACAAGGCCAAGAAGTTCTGTATCTGCGCGCTTGGACTGGACTAGAGTTCACGCCACATAAGACGAAACGAAAACCGGGGTCAAAAGCCCCGGTTTTTATTGTCTGGTCACATTCCGTCGGTCGAGCCACCCGTGCGCAACAGCCGCGCCGCGCGTCCGCCGCGACGCTTGGTCAACTGCCCGACACGCGACGGCAGCTCTGCCATGACGGCCCGCCGCGCCTCTGGTGACATCTTCGACCACGCGCCGATCTCGTCGATGCTGCGCAGGCAGCCGGTGCAGAGGCGGCTTTCGGGATGCACAACGCAGATCTTCACACAGGGGCTTTCGATCTCGTTGCGGCTCCAGACATCGTCTTTCATCAGCGCGGGTTTCCTCATGCGTCGGCTTCGATATGGCGCAGCCGGTCCAGCGCCCCTTGCAGGATATAGCTTGCCGCGACGTGGTCGATCACCTCTGCGCGACGTTTTCGGGTCGTATCCGCCTCGAGCAGTGCTCTTTCTGCCGCAACCGTGGACAGACGTTCATCCCAGAATGTGATCGGACGATCCCAGAGCACCGCGAAATTGCGCGCAAAGGCCCGTGTGGACTGGCATCTCGGACCCTCGGACCCGTCCATGTTGCGCGGTAGGCCAAGAACCAGCCCGGCAATGTCGCGATTGGTCAGGATCACCAGCAGCGCCTCGGCATCGAGGCCGAACTTGCGCCGCTTCACCGTTTCCAGTGGCGTCGCTACGCTGCGCATCCCGTCCGACACCGCGACCCCAATCGTCTTGGTGCCCAGGTCCAGCCCCGCCAGCGCACGTCGCGAAGGCAGGATCGCGGCAAATTCGGAGATATCGTCGTAGATCACGCCGTTACAGAACCAATCCCGCCGCGCGCGCGCCATCGCGGACGATCTCGAGCGCTGCCGGATTATCGGCAAACACCTCTTGCGCATTGTTCCAGATGGCGATGGCCTGCGCCTCGTCGCCCAAGACACCCAGCGAAGAAATCAACCGCGCCCATTCCTCGGGCGGGCCGCCTTCGGTCGCCAGCCGGTCGGACAATTGCGCAACCATGCCACGGATCATCTCCTGCCGGTCTTCGGCGCTCATCTCGCCCGCGGCTTCGACATCCTCAGCGCTTGGCCCACGCATCCCGGCGATCTCGGGCACTTCGTAATCCGCAACCCCGGCGCGGAAGGCCATTTCTTCGATCTGCGACAGGATCGGCGGTAACCAAGCCGCGTCTGGCGGGCTTTGCCGAAGCAACCTGTCCCACAGGCGGAAGGCGACATCGGGACGCCCGGTCTGGGCCATCATCAGCCCCATGTAGTACTGCGCCACGCCGTTCGACGGCTCGCGCGTCAATGCCGCTTCGAGCACCCTTTCCGCTTCGGGCGACACGTATCCCCCGGCGGCCAGCACCATCATGTCGGCCAGATCGGCATAATCCCGGCCCGTCGCGTCATCGCCCTTGATCGTCAGCACCTGTTGCTGCGCCATGTAGGCGGCCACGTAGTTGCCCATCGCGGCCTCGGACCGTGCCAAAAGGATGTGCCCCTGCAGATCGCCGGGCCGCTCGGCCACGGCACCGCGCAATCGCTGCACCAGTCCGGCATATTCGGGCTGAATCTCGGTCTCTTCGGTGGGGGGCATCTGCGCTTCGGCATCCTGCTGTGAGGGACGGGACTCACGTGCCGCTTCTGCCATCTCGAGCCGCTGTGCCAATCCCAGATCGCCGTATCCCGGCGCACCGATCTGCGCGTAGAGCCAGAAACTCCCGCCGACCAGCAGCCCGGCGATCAGCGCCGCCGTGGCCACACCCAGCGTCTGCGGCTGTGTGCCCGAAACACCCGTGGTCTGCGCCTTGGCATCTGCCGACAGGATGCGCCGCGAGATCTCGGTGCGCAGCCGCTCTGCGTCCTCCTCCGAGATCACGCCGCGTGTGAGGTCGCGGTCCACTTCGGTCAATTGGTCGCGGTAGACCTGCAGGTCGAACGCTTCGGCGGGACCGGTGGAGCGCTGTCCACGCAACAGGGCGATGGCCAGAAGGGCGGCCATGGCAACGGTGAGAAGGACGGTGGCGATCCAGAAAAACGTCATCGTTTACAAATCCACAAGCTGTTTTACCGACATGTATAGCCGCTGAGCGCTTGAAAAAAGGGCAAAACCCCGTGACAAAGCGCCATGTCGCAAAATCACGGTAAAAGGGCGCTGTGAGTATCCGCAAGATGCCCCATCCGGTCCACATATCCGACACATGACCCCAACCCCGAGTCGCGCCCCATGAAACGCTATTCTGCCTTTGCCGTTGCCCGCGAAGCCCTCCGCTACCAGACCGGATGGGAACGCGCATGGCGCAAGCCCGAGCCGAAGAAGAAATACGATGTGATCATCGTGGGCGCGGGCGGCCATGGCCTTGCCACCGCCTATTACCTTGGCAAGAATTTCGGCATCACCAACGTGGCGGTGATCGAAAAGGGCTGGCTGGGGGGCGGCAACACCGGCCGGAACACCACCATCATCCGTTCGAACTACCTGCAGGATCCCTCTGCCGCGATCTACGAAAAGGCGCGCTCGCTTTATGAGACGCTGTCGCAGGATCTGAACTACAACATCATGTTCTCCCCCCGCGGCGTGATGATGCTTGCCCAGACCGAACACGAGATCCGCGGCTACCAGCGCACCGCACACGCCAACAACCTGCAGGGCGTCGAGACGAAGTTCATCAGCCCGTCCGAGGTCAAGCGCCTCTGCCCGATCATCGAACTCAAGGGCCCGCGCTACCCGGTCCTCGGCGCGCTCTGGCAACCACGCGGCGGCACCGCGCGCCATGACGCCGTCGCTTGGGGCTATGCACGTGCGTGTTCGGACATGGGCATGGACATCATCCAGCAATGCGAGGTCACCGCTGTGCGCCAGGACGGCGGTAAGGTCAAAGGCGTGACCACCACCAAGGGCGAGATCGACTGCGACAAGCTGGGCATCGTCGTCGCCGGTCACTCGGGCGTGCTGGCGGAAATGGCGGGCTTCCGTCTGCCCATCGAATCCGTGGCCCTTCAGGCGCTGGTCTCCGAGCCGATCAAACCCTGCATGGACGTCGTCGTCATGGCCAACACCGTGCACGGCTACATGAGCCAGTCCGACAAGGGCGAAATGGTCATCGGCGGCGGTGCCGACGGCTACAACAACTACACCCAGCGCGGGTCGTTCCACCATGTCGAGGAAACCGTCCGCGCGCTGGTCGAGACCTTCCCGATGATCTCGCGCCTCAAGATGCTGCGCTGGTGGGGCGGGATCGTCGACATGACCGGCGACCGTTCGCCCATCCTGTCAAAGACCCCGCTCGACGGCTGCTTCATCAACTGCGGCTGGGGCACCGGCGGCTTTAAGGCGATCCCCGGCTCCGGCTGGGGCATGGCCGAGCTGATCGCCAAAGGGTATTCGCCGCTGACGTCCGAGTTCGGCCTCAACCGCTTCCGCGAAGGCCGGTTCATTGATGAATCCGTCGCCGCTGGCGTCGCGCACTAGGGAGAGACTAGATGCTTTTGATCAACTGCCCCTATTGCGGCGTTGCCGCTGAAGAAACCGAACTGCATGGTGGAGGCGAGGCGCATCTGACACGCTTCGGCCCCGACTCCAGCGATGACGATTTCACCGGCTACCTGTTCCATCGCGAAAACCCCAAAGGGGTGCATTTCGAACGCTGGCGGCATGTGAACGGCTGCGGTAAGTGGTTCCATGCGGCGCGCTGCACGAACACACTTGAAGTGTTCGGCACCTACAGCGCCCAGACGACGGAACCGCCGAAAGAGCTGCTCGACACCATCCGCGCCAAGCGCCCCGGTTTCCAATGGAGGGACATCGCGTGATCCTTCATCTTGCCCAGAAAACTCCCGCCGGAGGCTCCAACACCTCCGCCAGCGCCAAGGTCTGACTTATGAGCACCCGCGTTCAAACCCAGGGCCGCCTGATCAACCGCGACCGCCCCGTGTCGTTCAAGTTCAACGGCGCGCTCCTGAACGGCTATCAGGGCGACACGCTCGCCTCCGCGCTTCTGGCCAACGACCAGATGCTGATGGGGCGCAGCTTCAAATACCACCGACCGCGCGGCGTCGTGGCCTCCGGTTCCGAAGAGCCCAACGCCATTGTCGGCCTTGGCGAGGGCAACCGGTTCGAGCCGAACCAGCGCGCCACCACGACCGAGATTTTCCACGGTCTGACCGCCACCAGCCAGAACCACTGGCCGTCGCTGAACTACGATGTCGGCATCGTGAACAACCTTCTGTCGCGCTTCCTGAGCGCGGGTTTCTACTACAAGATGTTCATCCATCCGCGCCCGTTCTGGAAACACGTCTACGAGCCGTTCATCCGCCACTCTGCCGGTCTGGGTAAAGCCCCGGACGCCGGGTCGCGCGATGCCGACCGCTATGAGCATTTCTACGCTTTCACCGATGTGCTGGTGATCGGTGGCGGGGTCGCGGGTCTGCAATCCGCCCTGACCGCTGCCCGCGCGGGTGCCAAGGTTCTGCTGCTCGAACAGACCGCCCATCTGGGTGGCCGCGCGCCGGTGGATGGCGGCACGATCGACGGCATGACGCCCGAGGAATGGGTCGAACAGGCCCGTGCAGAACTCGACGCGATGCCCAATGCACAGATCCGCACCCGGACCATGGGGGCAGGGGTTTACGACCACGGCTACGTGCTGGGCTACGAGCGCCTGACCGACCACGCGCCCGAAGCCGGTGGCCCGCGCCACCGTCTATGGCGCATCCGCGCAGCACAGATCATCACCGCGACTGGGGCCATCGAGCGCCCGCTGTCCTTTGCGGGCAACGACATCCCCGGCGTGATGCTGGCCTCCGCCGTGCGCGACTACCTCGTGAACTTCGGCGTCAGCCCCGGAGACCGCACGGTGGTTGTCACCAACAACGACGACGCCTACCGCACCGCCATCGCGCTGGTGCAGGCGGGTCTCAAGGTGCCCGCGATCCTCGACGCCCGCCCTCAGGGGGGCGGCGCGCTGATGGACGAGGCAAGGGCACTTGGCATCCGCGTCGAAACGGGTGCTGCTGCGGTCAAGGTCAAGGGCGCGAAACGCGTGCATTCCGTTTGTCGCGGGGTGCAGGCGGGTGAAGGCGAAGTGCTCGAAGAGATCTTCTGCGATGCTATCGCCATGTCCGGCGGCTGGTCGCCCGTGGTGCACCTCTGGTCCCATTGCGGCGGCAAGCTGATCTGGGACGCATCCCAGGCAACGTTCCGCCCCGATCACGACCGCGCGCCCACCAGCCATGACGGCAACCCGTTCGTCATCACCTCGGGTGCTGCCGATGGCGCGTTCCACTTGAAGGACGTCCTGCAAAACGCGGCAAGCGCAGGGAAAACCGCCGCCGCGCGTGTTGATGCTGAAAAGGGCGACGCCGCCGCGTCCAGCGGCGAAGCGCCCGATGAAGCCCCGCTGGTCCCGGTCTGGATGATGCCGCAAGGTGCAAAAAAGCAACTGCGCATGAAAGCGTGGCTGGATTACCAGAACGACGTGAAAGTGTCCGACGTGCAATTGGCGGCACAGGAAGGTTTTGAATCCGTCGAGCATACCAAGCGGTATACAACTTTGGGTATGGCAACAGACCAAGGAAAACTAAGCAACATCAATGGACTCGCGACGCTTGCGAATGCATTGGGTGAGGACATCCCGCGCGTTGGAACCACCACGTTTCGCCCACCGTATACCCCAATCTCGATGGGTGCGATTGCGGGTGAGGCGCGTGGGGAGATTTTCCAGCCGATCCGCAAGACCCCGATGCACGATTGGCACGAATCCAACGGCGCGCATTGGGAACCGGTTGGCCATTGGCGCCGCCCCTATGCCTTCCCGCGCAAGGGCGAGAGCGTGCACGACGCAGTAAACCGCGAAGTGCTGGCCACCCGCAACAGCCTTGGCCTTCTTGACGCCTCTACCCTCGGCAAGATCATCGTCAAAGGGCCGGACGCGGGCCGCTTCCTCGACATGCTCTACACCAACATGATGAGCACGCTGAAACCGGGCAAATGCCGCTATGGGTTGATGTGCTCCGAAAATGGCTTCCTGTCGGATGACGGCGTGGTCGCGCGCATCGACGAGGACACGTTTCTTTGCCACACGACCACCGGCGGCGCGGATCGCATCCATGCCCATATGGAGGAATGGCTGCAAACCGAATGGTGGGACTTCAAGGTCTGGACCGTCAATGCGACCGAGCAATTCGCACAGGTCGCCGTGGTTGGCCCCAACGCCCGTAAGCTGCTGGAAAAGCTGGGCGGGATGGATGTCAGCAAAGACGCATTGGCCTTCATGGACTGGAAGGACGGCGAACTGGGCGGCTTCCCGGTGCGGGTCTACCGCATCTCCTTCTCGGGCGAATTGAGCTACGAAATCGCCGTGCCCGCCAATCTGGGCCGCGCCTTCTGGGACAAGCTGATCGAGGCCGGGCAGGAGTGGAACATCACTCCCTATGGCACCGAGGCGCTGCACATCATGCGGGCCGAAAAGGGGTTCATCATGATCGGCGACGAAACCGACGGCACGGTGATCCCGCAGGACCTTGGGCTCGACTGGGCAATCTCCAAGAAAAAGGAAGATTACATCGGCAAGCGCGCACAGGCGCGGTCGCACATGACCGACCCCAAACGCTGGAAGCTGGTGGGTCTTGAAACGCTCGACGGGTCGGTGCTCAGGGACGGCGCTTATGCTTTGGCCGAGGGCACGAACGAGAACGGCCAACGCAACACGCAAGGCCGCGTCACCTCGACCTATCGCAGCCCGACCCTGAACAAGGGCATCGCCATGGGTCTGGTGCTGAACGGCCCCGAACGCATGGGCGAGGTCATCGAGTTCACCGCCGGGGGGGACGACATCGCCAAGGCGAAAATCGTCAACGCGGTCTTTTTTGATCCCGAGGGGGGAAAGCAGAATGTCTGACGTGGCACTTGCGCTGGATGGCGCATCCTTTGACGGCATGGTGACGATCGAGGAACTGGCCGGGCAGGGCATGGTGACCCTGCGCGGTGACCTGAGCGACGCCACCATCGTGTCCGCGGTCAGGGACGTGTTTGGCGTGACCCTGCCGGGAACGCGGGAAACCGCGTTTGACGGCGCACAGGGTGCGCTCTGGATGTCGCCGGACGAGGCGTTGCTGCTTTGCCCCTACGACGCAGCCCAGCACAAGGCCGATGATCTGGCGGCCAAGCTGCACGGCAGCCATGCGCTGGTCGTCAATGTCTCGGACGCCCGCGCAGTGTTTCAACTGAAAGGCATGATGCTGCGCGAAGTCATCGCAAAGCTGGCCCCGGTGGATATGTCCCCCGACGCCTTTACGCCCGGCATGGTCCGCCGCACCCGCATGGCGCAGGTCGCAGCCGCCTTTTGGATGGACGATGCCAACACCGCGCGGATCGTCTGTTTCCGATCTGTGGCGGCCTATATGTTCGGCATTCTGAGCGTGTCGGCGGATGATGCGTCTGCGGTGAACCATTTCACACGCTGACGCGTTGATCGAAGGACAGGCGGGATAAATCCCCGATTGGCGCACCACCGGGCTTGACCTTGGGACTGCGTCACATCAGGTATGCCTGTGTAATTTGACGCACCATTGAGGGGACAACACCATGGCTTTCGAACTTCCTGATCTGCCCTACGCCCACGACGCGCTGGCCAGCAAAGGCATGTCCAAAGAGACACTCGAATACCACCACGACATCCACCACAAGGCCTATGTCGACAACGGCAACAAGGCGATTGCCGGCACCGAATGGGACGGCAAGTCGATGGAAGAGATCATCAAGGGCACCTACGATCCCAAGGCTGTGGCCCAGAGCGGCATCTTCAACAACATCAGCCAGCTGTGGAACCACAACCAGTTCTGGGAGATGATGGGCCCGGGCGAGCACAAGATGCCGACCGAGCTTGAGACCCGCATCGCCGATGCCTTCGGCACGGTCGACAAGTTCAAGGAAGATTTCAGCGCCGCAGGTGCGGGCCAGTTCGGTTCGGGCTGGGCATGGCTGGTGGTCGATACCGACGGCACGCTCAAGGTCACAAAGACCGAGAACGGCGTGAACCCGGTCTGCTTTGGCCAGACAGCGCTGCTGGGCTGCGACGTGTGGGAACATTCCTACTACATCGACTTCCGCAACAAGCGCCCCGCTTACCTGGCGAACTTCCTCGACAACCTCGTCAACTGGGATAACGTTGCCGAGCGCCTGTCGAAAGCCTGATCGCTTTGACAACCAACCTGAAAAGCCCTGTCGTTTTGGCAGGGCTTTTTGCATTCCGGACACCCTGACCATGTTGCGCGTCTACACATCCGACCATTCGCTTTATTGTGCCAAGCTGCGCATTTTGCTGCGGCATAAGGTGCTGCCGTTCGAGGAACTGCCGCCTCCCGGTGGCGGTGGGTCGCCGGACTATCTGGCCATCGTGCCGTCGGGCAACATCCCCGCGCTGGTGGACGGCGATCTGCTGCTGACCGACAGCGAGGCAATTGCCGAATATCTCGAGGAAAAACACCCCGAACCGGCAATGCTGCCCGACACGCTGATCGGGCGAGCGCTGTCGCGGGAACGCTCGCGCTTTGCCGACACGCGGCTGGAACCGGCGCTGCGGCTGACATTCCCGCATGTGGCCCCTGCGACACGTGATCCAAAAGCCATAGCTGCGGCACATGCCATGATCTCCAAACGCCTGATCGCGTTGGGGCAGATGTTGGAGCGGGCCGATCTGCCACGCGACCGGCTGTGGATGGGCGATTGTGGGACAATTGTCACGCTGGAATGGATCGCGCTTTTCGAAGGGCCGGTGATCCCGGCGCTCGACTGGCCTGACGCTGTGACCAGCTACCGGACCCAGATGATGACCCATGCTGCGGTTGCCGATGAACTGGCTGCCTACCGCCCGGAAATGCTGCGCTACATGCAGCACAAGGGTGCGCTGTAGCCGGACAGGCTGCCCTTGCGCATCCCCGCGCCGACCGATACCGCTGGCGGCGGAGGCCCATCATGACAGACACCCGCAACGGCGTTCTTGCGCTCATCGCCGCCTGCTGCATCTGGGGGCTGTCCGGCCTGTTCTACAAGACGCTGATCGGCGTGCCGCCACACGAGGTTCTGGCGCACCGCACCTTCTGGTCGCTGGTGTTCTTCGGACTGGTGCTTGGCCTGCAGGGACGGTTGCACGTGCTGTGGCGCGCGGTGTCTAACTGGAGCTCGTTCAAGCTCATCGCCGCTGCGGCCTTGTTCATCTCGACGAACTGGTTCCTGTTCATCTGGTCGATCCACGCGGGCCGCGCCACCGAAGCCTCGATGGGCTACTACATCTTTCCGCTGGTCGCGGTGCTGCTGGGCCGGGTGGTGTTGGGCGAGCGTCTGAGCAGGACGCAATGGGTGGCGATCACGCTGGCCGCGCTGGGGGTCATGTCGCTGACCATTGGGCTGCATATCGTGCCGTGGATCTCGCTTGTGCTGGCCAGCACCTTCGGAATGTACGGGCTGATCAAGAAACGCCTTGATCTGGGGCCGGTGGTGTCGGTCTCGGCCGAAGTGCTGATCCTGTGCCCGCTTGCGCTGTCGTGGCTGGCCTATATCCACATGGGGCAGGGCGGTGGCGCCTTTGGGCGAGACCTGACAGAGTCGCTCAAGCTGATGGCGTCCGGACCGATCACCGCCTTGCCGTTGATCCTGTTCTCCTACGGCGCGCGGCGTCTGACCATGTCTACGGTCGGGATCGTGCAATATATCAATCCGACGCTGCAGTTCCTTGTCGCCGTGACGATCTTTGGCGAGCCGTTTGGCCTGGTGCACATGATCGCCTTTGCCCTGATCTGGACCGCGCTCGCGATCTATTCCAGCAGCGCCTACACTCAGGACAGGGCGCGGCGCAGGGCAGTGATCGTCGCGGGTGCAGAGGTTGTGGTCTCGACAAAGCCCAGCAGCGATCTGTCGGCAAAACCCTGATCGACGACATGATCCAGTAGCGCGGTCAACGGGGCCCAATATCCGTCGACGCTTAGCAAGACGATGGGTTTGCCGTGCAGCCCGAGTTGCCGCCATGTCAGGACTTCGAAAAACTCGTCGAGCGATCCCGCACCCCCCGGCAGAACCACGATCGCGTCGGCGTTCATCACCATGACCTTTTTGCGCTCATGCATGGTTTCGGTGATGATGAACCGCGTGAGGTCGGTCTTGCCCACCTCCAGATCCATCAGATGTGTCGGGATCACACCGAACGTGTCGCCGCCCGCATCCTGCGCGGCGCGCGCGACGGTTCCCATCAACCCGACATCGCCCGCGCCGTAGACCAGCCGCCAGCCCTCATCCGCAATCGCGCGACCCAGCGCCTCGGCTTCCGTTGCATAAGCAGGATTCACACCCGAACGTGAGCCGCAATAGACACAGATGGATTTCGAGATCATGGGCGCATGTCCTTGACAAGAGTTGGGAAGTTGCCTCGTGATACCTGCGTTGATAGATACGCTCAACTGCGGGAATGGCATATCGCCGTTCTGTCACGGACACTTGGGGTAAGATGGGCAAATTCGCGTTGGCCAATGGCAGATCGGGCATCGTTCTGGGCGGAGCCGCTGCAGTCGGCGCTGTCGTGCTGGCGATCTATGCCAGCGGGTCGCTGTTCCCCTCGGACAACGCCGATGCCCCGTCCGCGAATGTGGCCGTGTCACCCGAGCCAGCGGCCCCCGGTGCTGAAGCTGTGCAGGACACCGCGGTTCCCGATATCGAAACCGCCGAGCCTGATGTTGCGCCCGAGCCGGAACCGCCGCTTGCAGAGGCCGACGACACGGTGGATGCGCCTGAAGTCGAGGCCGAGGTCGATGCAGATGAGGCAGAAGCAGAGCCACAGGACAGAGTTGCCGAAGAATCCGCCACGCAGGACAGCCCCACAAGCGAATCCCCTGCTTTCGATATCGTTCGGGTTGCCCCGGATGGCCAAACCCTGATCGCGGGTCGCGCGCCCGGCGCGGGTGCGGTTGTCATCCTTGTCGATGGGGTCGAGGTCGGTCAGGCCGAAGTTGACGGGTCCGGCAAATTCGTCGCCTTCCTCGATCTGCCCCCCAGCGATGCGCCTCGCGTGGTCGGCCTTATGTCCGATGGCGATCAAGGCCGCATTGAAAGCCCCGATCAGGTCATTCTGGCGCCTGTCGCCCGCGTTGCTGAACTGCCCGAGCCCGCACCAGCGCCGGAACCGCAGGCAGTCACGGAAACCGCGCCGCAGCCCGAAAGCACTGCCCCCGATCAGCTCGCCGCGCTGCCGGAAGCCGACACGCCAACTCCCACGGTCACAGTGATGGAAGCGCCAATCGAAGCTGTCGTCGAAACAAGCCCCGTGACGGCGGAACCCGCCGCACCGCCAGAAGTGACGCAAGCGCCAGAAGCACCGGACGCACCAGCACCAAGCGTGCTCGCGCAGGTCCCCGGTATCGACGCGCCTGCACTCGGTGAAACGACGCTCCCGCAGGTGGAGACGCAATCCGGACCCGACATAGCCGGGACCACCCAGACCGCACTGACACCTGCGTCAGATGCGCCCTCGGCCCCGGCGGTGATCCTGACGACCGAAGCGGGGGTGAACGTGCTTCAGACCGGGCAGGCCGTGCCGGAACTCCTCGACCAGATCGCCCTCGATGCGATCACCTATGAAGATGCCGGGTCCGTCGCGCTCAGCGGGCGCGGGATCGCGCAGGAATTTGTGCGCATCTACCTCGACAACCTGCCCATCATCACAACCGAGATCGGGACGGACGGCCAATGGCGCGCCGAACTGCCGGAGGTGGATACTGGCACCTACACGCTGCGCGTCGATGCGGTGGATGCCTCGGGTGATGTCACATCACGGGTCGAAAGCCCGTTCCGGCGTGAAGATCCTGTTGCGTTGGCGCAGGCCGCCGATCGCGCGGAAGGCCCGTCGGTGATCAAGGTTGTCACAGTGCAGCCCGGCAACACGCTCTGGGCGATTGCACGTGACCGCTACGGAGAAGGTCCGGCCTACGTCAAGGTGTTCGAAGCGAACCGAGACCGCATCCGCGATCCCGACCTGATCTACCCCGGCCAGGTGTTTTCCATCCCCGATTGATCGGCTTGTCACGTGGCTGTGATTTTCTTGGGCTAGCCCTGCGGCACACACTGCATATTGCGGGGGTTGCCCGTTGGCTTCCGCGATATATAGTACAGATTATAGACCGGGGCGGGGACCCGTCCCGATGCTGAAACAGGCAGACTGGGCAGGAGACGATTCCCCCGATGGATGGCAATTTCAGAACAGCGTTCGTGCGCGAGCCGGGCGCATTGAGGCACCACCCGGCGCTGGTGCTGAACGCGGATTACAGGCCCTTGTCCTATTATCCGCTCTCGCTCTGGCCGTGGCAGGATGCGGTCAAGGCGGCGTTTCTTGACAGGGTGGACATCGTCGCCGAATACGACGAGGTGGTCCGAAGCCCCTCGATGACGCTGCGAATACCGAGCGTCGTGGTGCTCAAGGATTATGTCAAACCGCAAAAGCGCGTGGCCTTCACGCGCTTTAATCTTTTCTTGAGGGATGAATTTATCTGCCAGTATTGCGGCGCGAAGGGTGAACTGACCTTCGATCACGTGGTGCCGCGTGCGTCAGGTGGGATCACGTCCTGGGAAAACGTCGTGGCTGCCTGTGCGCCCTGCAACCTGCGCAAGGGATCGAAAAGCCTGCGTCAGGCCGGGTTGTCCCTGCGCAAGCCGCCACGTCAGCCGGGCGCGCAGGAATTGCTCAACATGGGGCGCAAGTTCCCGCCGAACCACCTGCATGACAGCTGGATGGATTTCCTTTATTGGGACGCCGAACTGGAGGCGTAAGGCGTATTATAACGTCTTGGTCCCTTGCCTAGCGGGACAGAAGCGCGGCCTCGCGGGCCAGCTCTTCGATCGCGCGCCAATCGCCCTTGGTCACAAGGTCTTTTGGCGCAACCCAGCTTCCCCCGGCACACAGCACGTTGGACAGGCTCAGGTAGTCCGGAGCGTTCTTGAGGGACACACCGCCTGTCGGGCAGAACCGCACCTGCGGGATCGGCGCACCGATGGCTTTGAGCGCAGGCGCGCCGCCATTGGCTTCGGCGGGGAAAAATTTCTGCACGGTATAGCCCCGCTCAAGCAGCGCCATCGCCTCGGACGCGGTGGCAGCGCCAGGCAGGAGCGGCAGATCAGCCGCTTCGCAGGCGTCCAGCAGCCTGTCCGTGGCCCCAGGCGACACGCCGAACCTTGCGCCAGCGGCGACCGCGTTGTGCACATCCTCGGGCGTGAGCAATGTGCCCGCACCGACCACGCCACCTTCGACTTGCGCCATCTCGCGGATCACGTCGAGCGCGGCCTTCGTGCGCAACGTCACCTCCAGCACCGGCAATCCGCCCGCCACCAGTGCCTCGGCCAAGGGGCGCGCAACCGCGGCGTCATCGACCACGAGCACCGGAATGATCGGTGCAAGGCGGCACAGTCTTTCGCTTTCAACGCTGGCTTTTTGGGGCATAATCATGTGCAAGTCCTGATGGTTGAGAGGCAATGTTGATGTGATGGATTAAACGACGACACCGGCGCCGTGCTCTGCCAGTCCGACATTGGCGCGGAACGCTGCGAAGAGCTCGCGCCCGACACCGTGGCCATTGCCACTCAGGTCGGCGGTCACGGGTTCGCGCTGGTCGAAATCCTCGGCCAGACAGTCGATTCTGCCGGTGACAGCATCGACACGCACCAGATCCCCATCGCGTACCCGTGCCAAGGGACCGCCGAGCGCGGCCTCTGGCGAGACATGGATCGCCGATGGCACCTTGCCCGATGCGCCGGACATGCGGCCATCTGTGACCAATGCCACCTTCAGTCCGCGATCCTGCAAGACGGCCAGCGTCGGTGTCAGGCTGTGCAATTCCGGCATCCCGTTGGAGCTTGGTCCCTGAAAGCGCACGACAACCACCGTGTCCTCGGTGAACTCGCCGTTCTTGAACGCGACTTTCACGTCGCCCTGATCATGGAACACGCGCGCCTTGGCTTCGATCACGTGGCGTTCGGTGGCGACGGCGGACGTCTTCATCATGCCCTTGCCCAGATTCCCCTCAAGCTGCTTGAGGCCGCCCGTGGTCTGGAACGGATTGGATGCGGGGCGCAGGATCTTGTCGTTCTGGGTTTCGCCTGCACCGGGGCCGTAAACCACACGTCCATCCACGATCTTGGGTTCCTGCGCATACAGATGCAGCCCGTCGCCCGCGACCGTCTTGACCTCTTCGTGCAGCAAGCCGTGCTTGAGCAGTTCGCCGATCATGAAGCCCAGACCGCCTGCGGCATGGAAATAGTTCACGTCGGCCAGGCCGTTGGGATAGACCTTGGCCATCAGGGGGGTGACGGAGGAGATGTCCTCGAAATCCTCAAGCCGCAATTCGACCCCGGCGGCGCGGGCCATCGCGGGCAGGTGCAGCACGAGGTTCGTGGAGCCGCCCGTGGCCATCAGCCCGACAATGCCGTTCACAAAAGCCTTTTCGTCCAGCACGTCGCAGACCGGGCGGTAATCATTGCCCAGCTGCGTGATTTCCAGCGCGCGTTCGGTGCCCGCCACGGTCAGCGCTTCGCGCAGCGGTGTGCCCGGATTGACAAAGCTGCTGCCGGGAAGGTGCAGGCCCATGAATTCCATCAGCATCTGGTTGGAATTGGCCGTGCCGTAAAAGGTGCAGGTGCCGGGCGAATGGTACGACGCCATCTCGGCCTTCATCAACTCGTCCCGGCCCACTTCACCGGCGGCGAATTTCTGCCGCACCTTGGCTTTTTCATCGTTCGGCAGGCCGGACGGCATCGGCCCGGCGGGGATGAAGATGCCAGGCAAATAGCCGAACGTCCCCGCCGCGATGACGAGGCCCGGCACGATCTTGTCGCAGACGCCCAGATAAAGCGCGGAATCAAACGTGTTGTGGCTGAGCGCGACACCGGCGGCGAGCGCGATCACGTCGCGGGAAAACAGCGAAAGCTCCATTCCGACCTGACCTTGGGTGACGCCGTCGCACATCGCGGGCACACCGCCTGCGACCTGCGCCGTACCACCGGCGGCGCGGGCTGCTGTGCGGATGATATCGGGATATCTTTCAAAGGGTTGGTGAGCAGACAGCATGTCATTATAGGCGGTGACGATGCCGATATTCGGGCTGCGTTCGGTGGCGAGCGTGTTTTGATCATCCCCCATCGCGGCATAGGCATGGGCCTGATTGCCACAGCTCAGATGTGCGCGGCGCGGTCCTTCGGCGGCGGCCTGTCGCATCCGGTCCATGTAGCGGCCACGCGTCGTTTCGGATCGTTCCTGAACACGTTCCGTCACCCGTTTGATCGTGTCATTCAGCGAGTGTGCCATGATGCCTCCGCGCAAGATTAACCGTTGGTGTGCCAGTGATGTAATGAGGTTAGCGCTAACAGTAAAGGTGTATCTCCCAAGGCGCAAGTCTGGAACCCGCTGTGAATTTGCCTGAAATTGCACCGATTTCGCCCCGATCCTGTCCATTTGTCATGTCACATCCCGAGTTGAGGATTAAGAGCACATGCCCCGCAAAGGAGGCCACTTCATGCAACGTCTGTTTCAAACCTTTCTGGCCACGATACTGCTGATGTCGTTGACGGCCTGCGCCAGCGTGCCCACTGCGACGCGGTCTGCAATGCCGGACGACGTGATGTCCGGATATGGCACGCCGAACGTCCGCATCGACAGCTTTACGGTCTCGGTGCCGCAGTCGCTCAAGGCCAATGAGCGCAATCTGTATTATCCCGTCGGTGATATCGTCTGGCGTGGTGAACCGCGTGGGGACCGCCATGCGCAGGTCAAGGCGATCTTCCAGGCCGGCTTGCGCCGCGCGGCACCGATGATCGAGGGCGCGCGCCCCGTTCGGATCGATGTACAGGTGCTGCGTTTCCATTCGCTGTCGGAAAAGGCCCGCTACACGGTGGGTGGCGTGCATGACATCGACTTCCGCTACCGGCTTGTCGATGTGGCCACGGGCCAGCAAATCGGACCCACCAAGGACGTGAGCGCAGATCTCGACGCTTTTGGCGGACAGGATGCGATGGCTGCCGAGGCCCGTGGCGAGACCCAGAAGTTGCGGATCGTCGCCCATCTGTCGCGCGTGTTCTTCGAGGAGTTGTCCGTACCGGGGGGGCATGTAAATGCCAATCTGGGTCTCTTGCAGGCGATCAACAACCTCTGAGGTCAAAACTCGGGCTTTCCCTGGTGCAGAGACGGGCGTAAAGGGGGCGGTATGACACTGTCCCCATTGCCCATCATCCGCCTTTTGCCCAAAACCAAACCGCAAGCCATTCGGCGCGGTTATCCTTGGGTCTATGCCAACGAGGTCGTCACCGACCGCCGCACCCGCGCCATGACGCCCGGTACCATCGCCGTGCTCGAGGATGCGGAACGCAGCCCACTGGCGCTTGTCGCGGTGAACCCCGAGTCCAAGATCATTGGCCGCGTGCTGGATGGCCCTGATGCGGCCCATCCCGACAAGGCATGGTTCGCCACCCGTCTGCGCAAGGCGCTTGGCCTTCGAGAACGTCTGTTCGACGCGCCCTATTACCGTTTGATCCATGCGGAGGCCGACGGCCTGCCGGGTGTGATCATCGACCGGTTCGGGGACATCGCCGTGGTTCAGCCGAACGCCGCCTGGGCGGATGTGCTGCTGCCCGATCTGGCTGCCGCTCTGGCCGAGGTGACGGGCGTGACCACGATCCTCAAGAATGCCGGGGGACGGGGCAGGGCGCTCGAAGGTCTTGACGATGTGGATGCGGTGCTGTTGGGCGGCGCCCCGACCGGCCCGGTCCCGGTGAGCATGAACGGTGCAACCTACATGGCTGACCTGATGGGCGGCCAGAAAACGGGCATCTTCTTTGACCAGCGTTCGAACCATGCCTTTGCCGCCGGTCTGGCGCAGGGCGCGCGGGTGCTGGACATGTTTTCCCATGTCGGCGGTTTCGGCTTGGCCGCGCTTGCCGGCGGTGCTGTTTCGGCGCATTGCGTGGACGGCTCCGAAGCCGCCCTCGGGCTGGCCCGCGACGGCGCGCGGCAGATGGGGGCCGATGGCAAGCTGTCGACCACCAAGGGCGATGCGTTCGATGCGCTGACCACCTTCGGCGAGGACGAGGCGAGCTTTGAACTGGTGGTCTGCGATCCGCCCGCCTTTGCGCCCTCGGCCAAGGCGCGGGAGGCCGGGCTGCGTGCCTATGAACGTGTGGCGCGGCTTGCGGCCCCCCTCGTGGCCGAAGACGGTTATCTTGTCCTGTGCTCGTGTTCGCATGCGGTGGATCTGTCGGCCTTTACCGGTGCCTGTCTGCGCGGCATCGGACGCGCCGGTCGTCGTGCCCAGCTGATCCACACCGGGCAGGCCGGGCCGGATCACCCGCTGCTGCCGCAATTGGCGGAATCGGGCTATCTCAAAGCGCTGTTCTTCCGGCTGTGAAGGTCTGTCTCGACACCTGTGTGCTTTACCCGACGGTGATGCGCGAGGTGCTGCTGGGGGTTGCTGCAGAGGGGCTGTTCGAGCCGCTCTGGTCCGAGCGTATTCTGGGCGAATGGTCGCATGCCGCGGCCAAGCTTGGCCCTGTGGGTCAGGTGCAGGCGGAGGCCGAGATCGCCATGGTCTCAGCCCGCTGGCCACGCGCGAAAGTCGCGCCGCAGCAGGGGCTGCTGGACAGGCTCTGGCTGCCCGATGCCGACGACGTGCATGTGCTGGCTGCGGCGATTGCGGGCCATGCCGACGTGATCCTGACCGTGAATGCCAAGGATTTTCCCCGCGATATCCTCGCCGAAGAGGGCGTGTCGCGGGCTGACCCCGATGCATTTCTGTTGGGGCTTCATGCCGGTGCACCTGATCAGGTGGCGCGGGCCGTTGGGCTTGTGCATGACGAGGCGAACCGCCTGTCGGACCGGCCGTGGGACCTGCGCAAGCTGATGAAAAAAGCACAATTGCCTCGCCTTGGCAAAGCGCTAACCACGCCGCCCCCAGATTATTCGTACGAATAATCTGGGAGCCGTTCAAAAAGAATGAACGAAAGACCTTAATCTAGAATGTGACGGCTGGCAGATCGATGCGTGACACTGCCTCAGCGCAGGTAGCCCATCGGATCGACGCTGTCGAAACCCTTGCGCACCTCAAAATGCACCCGCGACGGCTCGAAATCCGCAACCTTGGCGATCGACTGGCCCCGGCTTACCGCATCGCCTTTGGCCACGGTGATGTTGTCCACATGGGTGTAGACCGTGAGCAGGTTGTCCGGGTGGCGGATGACGAGGATGTTGATCCCATCGGTGTTGCGCGTGATCGCGGCAACCTGACCGCTGGCCGCGGCCTTGACCTCTGTGCCGACCGACGCGCCGATGTCGATCCCGTCGTTACGACCCTTGGCGTATTCGCGGATGATGCTGCCCTGCACTGGAAAGGCCATGGCGGCCGTCGAGGCGCTCGCCGTTGTCGGGCGGCCGACATTGGCCACCGGTGCAGCGGCGACGGCAACCGGGGCTGCGGCTGTTGGGGTTGTGGTCTCGGCAGGCAGCGGTTGAGAGGCAGAGGGCGGCTCTGGTGTGGGTGATCCGGTGCCGGGAGGCGGGGAGGCTGGAGCAACCGGAGCGGCGGCAGCCGTGACCACTGGGATCAACAGGTACTGGCCCTCGCGCAGGGTGAAATTGCTGTCCAGCCCGTTCCATTCCGCCAGTGACCGCACCGACACGTTGTAAAGCCGCGACACGGTAAAGGCGGTCTCGCCGCGCTTGACCTGGTGCCGGATCGGCTCGGGCCCGGTTTGCGGCGCGGCAGGGCGTGCAGCGGCGGGCGTCGGGGCGGACCGGTCGATGGCATCGCTGGCGAGCGTCGTGATGTCGATCTCCGAGGATGGGCGGATCGGCCCGGTCGACACTGCTCCGGTGGCAGGTGACGGTTCGGCGACCCGGCGCGGCAGGGCGATGATTTCACCTGCGCGCAGCGTATCGCCGGTCTGGATGCCGTTGTAGCGTGCCAGCTCGTCGGCGGGCAGACCGATACGGGCAGCCAGTTGCGCCAGCGTGTCGCCGCGCCGGGCCACGGCCACCTGGTAATTCGGGTAGGAGATCACGCCCCGGTCATCAGCTTGCGGACGCGGTGCAGTTGCGGCGCGGGCGGCGTCTGACGTGGTAAACCCGCCATTCATCAAACCGCGCATGTCCATGTCGAGCGGTTCGGAACACGCCGCCAGAAGCGCAAGAACCGAGAGACTGCTGCCAACTCGAAAACCCGAACGAAGCGAAACTCTGCAATCAGCCATGTCGATATCCTCAAATGCGCCGGTTGTTCCCCGGGCGTCACGCGGCATAGTATGCCCGCTTTAGCCGTCGCGGGCTACCCCTTCGACCAGCGGAACAAAGCGAACGGGCCTCAATTCATCGTAATCCAGCCCATCCGGGGTACGTCGGACGCGGATCAGGTGTTGCACGGCGTCGGATTGGCCCACCGGAAGCACCATGATGCCCCCCACCTTGAGCTGCGCCAGAAGCGGTCCCGGCGGGTCCTCGGCGGCGGCGGTCACGAGGATGCGGTCGAAGGGCGCCTGATCGGGCAGGCCAAAACTGCCATCTGCGGTAAAGGCTGTCACATTGGTCAGGCCCAGCTGGTTGAACACCTCGCGCGCCTCGCGCACCAGTCGCGGGTGACGGTCCACCGTGTAAACTCGGCGTGCAAGCTGGCTCAGGATGGCGGCCTGGTAGCCCGATCCGGTGCCCACTTCGAGCACCGTGTCCCGCGCGCTGATTTCCAGCGCCTGCGTCATCAGCCCGACCACCGAGGGCTGGCTGATCGTCTGCCCGCAGGCAATGGGCAAAGGCATGTCTTCGTAGGCCCGTTCGGCAAAATAGCCACGGATGAACGGGGCGCGGTCGATCTGCTCCATCGCGGTCAGCACCGCGGCGTTTGTCACGCCGCGCGACCGGAGCGCATAAAGGAACTGCATCTTGAGTTCCGCATCATCCATCAGAGAAAGGCGCGCTGCATGGCGCCAAGTTGGTCGGTGGCGGTCAGGTCGGCGCGCATTGGCGTGACACTGATGAACCCCGCCAGGTTCTCGGCGGCATCGCTGCCCGGTGCCGTCGGTGCCCGCTGATCGCCGCCCTTGATCCAGAGGAATCGCCGACCCGAGGGCGAGAGGTGCGGCTCGACCGAAAAATGCGTGCCGTGCCGGATGCCCTGCGGCGTGATCCGGGTGCCCTGAACGGCGTCGCCGGGCACGGGCGGGAAGTTGACGTTGTAGAACAGCCGGTAGCCGGTCTGGTCCTTCGGGTCATGCGCAATAATCCGCCGGATCACCTCGGCGCCATGCTGGCGCGCGGCCTCGAACGGGTCGTCGGCCTGCACGTTGTCGGGGCCGTAATATTGCGAGAGCGCAATCGCCGGGATGCCCTGCAAGGCGGCTTCCATCGCACCGCCAAGTGTGCCTGAATAGAGCGCGTTCTCGGCCGAATTGTTGCCCCGGTTGACACCCGAGAGCACCAGATCGGGCATCGCGCCACCCATCACATCATGCAGCCCCGCGAGCACGCAATCGGCTGGGCTGCCCTCGGCGGCATAGCGGCGCGGGCCCATTTCGCTGACCATCATGGGATGGGTGTAGCTGATGCAATGGCCGACGCCGGATTGCTCGAACGCAGGCGCGACCGTCCAGACCTCGCCATCAGGTCCGGCGAGGTCTTCCGCGATTTCGCTCAGCACCTTGAGCCCCGGTGCATTGATCCCGTCGTCATTGGTAATGAGTATGCGCATCTGCTCTGCCCTGCTTTTGTTCTGAATAGGCCAAGCCCCGCCCTGCGGCAAGCATCCGCCGGGTTTGGCCTCTGGTGGATTTTGCAGTGACGCAAAATCGCGGATGCGTCGACGCATCCGCCCCGCGATCAACCGCCGAGGATATCCGGCAACAGCCGCGCCGCTTCGGCGGCGGGCAATGCCAGCGCGCTGCGGTCTTCACCGGGGAAAAACCGCGCCCGCACATGGGTCGCCATCGGCCGGGGCGACAGAATTTTCACCCGAGGCCCGATTGACGCCGTTTCCGCCTGCCAGGACCGCGCGAGGCTGATCTGTGCGGCTTTTGTCGTGCCGTAATGGCCAAAGAATTTCTCTCCGCCATGGGTGTCGTCAAAGAACACCGCGCTGCCGTCGCGTTTGAGCAGGGGCGAAATGTAGGGCACCAGGTGGGACATCGCGTCGAGATTGATCGACACCGATTTCTTCCAGTCCTTGGCATCCAGATGATCGGCCGGTGACAGGGGACCGGCATGCACCGCTGTATGAACCCAGAGCGCGATCTGCCCCCAGCGGTCATGCACGGACCGGCAGAGTTGCGCCATCGCGTCTGCCTTGGTGATGTCCATCGGCGCCAGCGTCGCTGTGCCGCCTTTTTTCTGGATACGGTCGTCCAGGTCTTCCAGCCCACCCACGGTGCGCGCGACGGCGATGATGTGATGCGTGTCGGCCAGTGCCTCTGCCAATGCAAAGCCAAGACCGCGAGAAGCGCCGGTGACCAGCGCGAGGGGGCGTGATGTGTCCGTCATGAGCGTTCACATGCCTTTTTGGCGCCCGGCCCGCAAGAGGGCAGTGCTTGACTTGATGCTGCATTTGCAGAAATAACGGGGGCAAATGACACTCAAGCGGGGGACAACCGTCATGACACTCACCCAAGCCGCATTCGGCAAGACCACTCTTTTCCGTCAGGCGCTTCTTGCTCTTGGCGGGGCCGCGTTCATTGCGGCGGCTGCGCAGGTGAGCATTGGCTGGCCCGTGCCGATGACCCTGCAGACACTGGCGATCCTGATCGTTGGTCTGACCTTCGGGTCGCGCCTCGCACTGGGGACGATGATCGCCTACCTCGGATATGGCGCAATCGGCCTGCCGGTCTTTGCCAATGGCGGTTCGGTTGCATCTCTGGTCGGTCCGACCGCGGGCTTCCTCTACGGGTTCGTTGCTATGGCGTGGCTGGCGGGCCTTGCTGTCGAGAAGGGCATCGCCCGAGGCGCGGTGTCCACCGCGCTGGTCGGCATCGCGCTTTCGGCGCTGATCTACATCCCCGGTCTTGCATGGCCGGCGGCGATGCTGGGCAAGACGATGCCCGAGCTTTGGGCGGGCTGGATGGCCCCGTTCCTGATCGGTGACGTCATCAAGGCGGTGATCGCGGCGCTGGTTGTTACGGGTGCCTGGAAAGCACTGTCGAGCCGCAACGCCTGAAATTGTACCAAACGGTAAAACGACCCCCGTCGAGCAATCGGCGGGGGTTTTTCTTTTTTGGGGGCGCTGCCCCCGTCGCGCAAGCGCGACTCCCCCGAGGTATTTTTGAACCAGAGAAGATCAGGCGCGTGACATCAAGACCGGGGCGAGGGCATTTCGAGCCAGTGTGCTGTGCCATTGCGGGCAAGCGCGACGCGGCCCTCTTCGATGGCAACGACCGTTTCGCCCTTCACCAAATCGCCGCGCGAGACCGTGGCGATCTTGCCGCCGCGCAGTTTCAGCAGCGCCTGCGGGTGGTCGTTTGTCCCGAAAGTGCCCAGAAGGATGAGCGCGCCGCGCAGGTCATCCGTCGTCTGGGTCGCCTGCTTCGCCACGTTGGTTGGGGTTGTGTCCTGTGCCATGATCGATGGTCCATTGTTTTCATTCGCCTGTCAGATGCGGCGAATGCACGGCAATGGAAAGCGGATGTTCGGGGCTGCGCGGAAGGCTGCCGAGGCTTACTCGGCCGCCTTCATCTGGAACCCTTTTTCGACCATGTCGGACGGTTCCACAGGGTATTCACCTGAGAAACACGCATCGCAATATTGCGGTGACTTGGGGTCGCGGCCCGACGCCTCGCCCACGGCGCGGTAGAGGCCGTCGAGCGAGATGAACTTGAGGCTGTTTACGCCGAGGTGATCGCGCATCTCGTCCTCGCTCATGGTGGCGGCCAGCAGCTTTTCGCGTTGGGGCGTGTCGACACCATAGAAGCAGGGCCACGCGGTCGGGGGCGATGCGATGCGGAAATGCACCTCTGCGGCACCGGCATCGAGGATCATCTCCTTGATCTTGCGGCTGGTGGTGCCGCGCACGACAGAGTCATCGACCAGCACAACGCGCTTGCCCTTGATCAGGGCGCGGTTGACGTTGAGCTTGAGGCGCACCCCCATGTTACGGATCTGCTCGGTCGGTTCGATGAACGTGCGGCCCATATATTGATTGCGGATGATCCCCATGCCGTAGGGGATGCCCGACTCGAAGGCATAACCGATGGCGGCAGGCGTGCCGCTGTCGGGGACCGGGCAGACCAGATCGGCCTCCACCGGCGTTTCACGGGCCAGCTCGACACCGATCTGGCGGCGGGTCTCGTAGACCGAGCGGTCGCCGATGATGCTGTCGGGGCGCGAGAAGTAGACGTGTTCGAAAATGCAGAAGCGCGATTTCTGCGGACGGAACGGACGGATCGATTCAACACCATCTTCGGCGGTGATGACCACCATCTCGCCCGGTTCAATCTCGCGGACATATTCGGCACCGATGATGTCGAGCGCGCAGGTTTCCGAACTCAACGCCCAACCATCGCCGATCTTGCCCAGCACCAGCGGGCGCACGCCCAGCGGGTCGCGGACGCCGATCAGTTTGGTGCGGGTCATGGCGACGACCGAGAACGCGCCTTCGACGCGGCGCAGCGCGTCTTCCATCCGTTCGGGGATGTTGCGCTGGAGCGAGCGGGCCATCAGGTGGATGATGCATTCGCTGTCGCTGGAGCTCTGGAAGATCGAGCCGCGCTCGATCAATTCGCGGCGCAGGGCGTCGGCATTGGTGATGTTGCCGTTATGGGCAATCGCCGCCCCACCCATCGAGAATTCGCCGAAGAACGGCTGCACATCGCGGATCTGGGTCTGGCCCTTGGAGCCTGCCGTCGAGTAGCGCACATGGCCTATGGCCAGTTCGCCGGGCAGGGTTTCCATCAGCCTGTGGCTGGTGAAGTTGTCGCGTACATAGCCGAAGCGGCGGGCAGAGTTGAAGCCGTGCTCGGGGTGGTGGGACACGATCCCGCCGGCTTCTTGACCGCGATGTTGCAGCGCGTGCAGGCCGAGGGCGACAAAGTTCGCCGCATCGGTGACACCGACAACGCCGAAAATTCCGCATTCTTCCTTGAGCTTGTCGTCGTCGAATGGATGGGCGGGTGGCATCTGGGTGTCGGACAAATCGGTACTCCGAATCCGTGGCAGCAGAGGATGCCCCGTCTTAAGCGCCATAGCGCCCCGTGTCACGAAACTATCATGATTCCGCGACAGGTTGACCGATCTTTATCAGGTGTCGCTGTTTGTCGGGGCATCGCAGACGCCGACCAGCTGCTCGTACTGTGCAGTGATCCAGCCCAGCGCCTGTTCGGGGTTGCGCTGTTCGATCTGGCCGGTGAGGCGTCCGAACACCACGGCAGAGCGGCTGTCGTCGATCATCGGGACATCCTGCGCCGTGATCACGACCGAGTAGACAAAGAACGCGACGGCCACCAGCAACACACCGCGCGCCACGCCAAATAGAAAGCCCAGCGCCTGATCGACACCGCCGAACGCCGAGCGCTGCACGATGGTGGAAAAGAGCGGGGTGAAGAACGACATGATCACCAGCGCCACGGTGAACACCGCCGCAAACCCGCCGATCACGCTGAGTTCGCAGCTGCCGGTCAGGAACTCCCCGATGACCGGGATTTCCGTCATCAGCGGGCGCACCTGCGGGCCGAACATGAAGCCCAGAACCGCGGCTGCAATCCAGCCGAGAATGGCCATTGTTTCGCGGACGACGCCACGCGAATAGGCCAGAAGCGCAGACAGAACGATGACGACGGCAACGACGCCGTCAATAATGGTGAACCCTTCCATCGGTCCTTGCCCTTCTTTTCAATCGGATGGCGCTACCCGGCGCCGAATACATCACCAACAAAGCTGGCCAAAGCGTCGATCTCGGTTGCCGCGATCCCGTCGCGGGGCGCCGATGTTCCACCCTTTGGCACTATCGCGGCGGTAAAACCAAGTTTTTGTGCCTCTTTCAACCGATTTTCGGTTTGGCCAACGGGGCGCAATGCGCCCGACAGGCTGATTTCCCCGAAAACCACTGTCTCGGCAGGTAAGGCAATGTCTTCGCGGGCCGACAAAAGGGCTGCAGCCACGGCCAGATCGGCCGCCGGTTCGCTGACCTTCATTCCGCCCGCAACGTTGAGATAAACATCCATCCCGGCAAACGGAATGCCGCAGCGCGCCTCGAGCACGGCAAGGATCATGGCCAGTCGCCCGCCATCCCAACCGACCACCGACCGGCGCGGCTGGCTGTGTGGCGTGGGGGCCACAAGCGCCTGAAATTCCACCAGAACCGGACGTGTGCCTTCGATCCCGGCAAAGACCGCCGATCCGGGGGACGGGTCGCCGCGTTCGGACAAGAACAGCGCCGAGGGATTCGCCACTTCGGCCAGTCCGCTGCCCGTCATCTCGAACACACCGATTTCATCCGCCGGGCCAAAGCGGTTCTTGACGGCGCGCAGGATGCGGAACTGGTGCCCGCGTTCGCCCTCGAAATAAAGCACCGTGTCGACCATGTGTTCGACCACGCGCGGACCGGCGATCTGACCGTCCTTGGTGACATGGCCCACCATCACGATCGAGGTGCCGCGCCGCTTGGCAAAGCTGGTCAGTTCGTGGGCCGAGGCGCGCACCTGCGCCACGCTGCCGGGGGCAGAGGCGACATTGTCGGCCCACATGGTCTGGATCGAGTCGATGATCGCCAGATCGGGTTTTTCGTTCTCAAGCGTCGTGAGGATATCGCGCAGGTTGGTTTCGGTCGCCAGCTTGACCGGCGCATCCCGCAGGCCCAGCCGCGCGGCGCGCATCCGCACCTGTGCGCTGGCCTCTTCGCCGGAGATGTAGATGACCTTGAGACCGGCATTGGCAAAGGCGGCGGCGGCCTGCAACAGCAGTGTCGATTTCCCGATGCCGGGATCACCGCCGACCAGAAGCGCCGAGGCGGGCACCAGCCCTCCGCCCAGCACACGGTCCAGTTCGTCCAGCCCGGATGTGGTGCGTGGTGGCGGCGCTTCGGTGCTGGACAGGTCGCTGAGCGGCAGGGACCGCCCCTTGGAGGCGCCCAGAGTCTTGGCAGCTGGTCCGGCGGCCAGCGGCACCTCTTCGACGATGCAGTTCCATTCGCCGCATGCGTCGCATCGACCCGACCATTTGGTGGTCGTGGTCCCGCAGGATTGACAGACAAAGGTGGCCGAGGATTTCGCCATGACGCTGCTTGTGGCCCAAGCTGCGCAGGCCTGCAAGCGGCGGCTGCACGCGCCGGATTATTCGGCAGCGCGCCGCGCGAGCAGGGCCACGATCCGGTTGTCTTCGGACTCTGGCACCGGCACCGGATCTTCCCAATCGTCCCAGGTGGTGCGGTCATGATCGGAGCGTGTTGCAACGCGAGCCGGCTGGAGCGCCACAGCGTCGTCACCGTAGAGTTCAGGCAGAATATCGGACAATTCATCCTGCAGGCGGGCCAGCTGCGACTTGGCCACGCTTTCTTCCAACTCGAGCCTGTCGATCCAGACGCGCATTTCCGCGGCGCTGGCTTTGGCCGCGTCGATCCTTGTGTTGAAGTCCTCGATTTCCTGTTGCCGCTGGATCAGGAAATCGCGGGCGCGCGCGACACTGCGGTCGGAATAGGTATCCGCAAGGTCCCGCGAGACATGGCTCATCTGGCTGGCCACTTCGAGGACCGAGGGTTCAAGCTCTGCCAGATCGGGATGATCGCGCAGGAAGGCCATACGTTCGCGGACCGAATCAAATTCGGACCGCAGTTTGAACACGCCGTCGCGGTCGACCGCGTGCGCCAGACGGTAGGCGCGGGCGACGTCCTCCATGCCGATATGGAAGCGTCGGTGCGAGGTTTCCAAAGCCATGATCCGGGCGTTTGCAGGCAGGAACGCGCACAGCCCGAGTAAGAGTCCAGTCAGACCGATCTGCACAACCTGTCCGGCCTGAGCATAGGCCACACCCCCAAATGTTGCGGTCATGTCGAGCCATGGCGCGACGCCGAATGCGCAGGCCAGCGTGTATCCCAACGCCCCCAGCCCAAGCAGGCTCAGAGCCAAGAACATCAAACGTTGCATCAACCAGCCCGTCGAAACGACAAGCGATCGCATCGCTCCAATCATCGGATACCCCCAAGTAACCATCTACATATCGGCAACATCGGCGACTTTATGCCGAACACCGGTCAGGACATACTGTTTTTTAACGATTTTTCGGACTGCCGGCGGAGTTGTAAACAACCGTTGCGATTCTGCACGATTGTTTCCGATCCGTGGTCAATGGGAGATGCGGCGCGTCTCGAGGAGGCTGATCAAAAGCGAGGTCAGAATGCAGGCGGTGAAGAGATACAGCCCCCAGGCGGTTTCGATCCGCCCGATCCCGATGCCTTTGACGACCGTGATGTAGAGCGCGATCAAGAACACATCGGCCATCGCCAGCTTGCCCATCAGGCTGAGCGTCGGCAAGGCGCGACGGCTGAGCAGACGGAACTGCACCAGCGCCAGCCCGATCGTCTTCATGTAGGGCGCGACCAACGCAAACACCGTCACGATCAGCGCCAGCAGAATGTCCGTGCCCCAGAGCGCCTGCAGCCCGGTCAGAACGCTGATTTCGCTGAGCCCGAAAAGCGGCAGAAGACCCGCGCGCATCAAGGGCGCGCTCCACGACACTGGGTAAAGCACCAGCAGCGCGAGGTTGATCCATTTGAGGACGGTCACCCGTCAGATCCGCGTCGCGACCCAGAGGCCGACAAACGTCAGCACCCCGACGACATGCACCCAGTCGATCCAGCGCCAGCGCCGTTGCGGCAGGAACAGGCCAAGGGCGAACACGCCCGACGCCACCAGCGGTAGGGTCATTCCACCGCCCGATGCCTGAAGGCGGGCCATCGGCGCATAGACGGGCAGGTCTTGCAGGTTCAGGGCGGGTGCAAAGGTTGCCGCAATGGCGGCGGTGCAGATCAGCAGTGTGATCAGCGCAGGCACCCGCGCCAATCCAAGCCCGACACCGGCCCGCAGCAGGGCCAGCACCGCCAGAACCTCGAAAAACACGAAGCGCTGCACGAAGATGAAGGCCAGCAGCACGGGGGAGGGTTCGAAAAAGCTCATGCCCGCCGCGCGATCATGCGCCGAGATAGGTGCGGGCGTAGCGCGTCCCGAGCGAGGTCAGGATCTCGTAGCCGATGGTGCCCGCCGCGTCTGCCAGCGTGTCCACGGTCTGGTGCCGCCCGAGCAGTTCAACCATGTCCGGCATGTCCTTGACCGCGCTGACCTCGACGCCGATCAGGTCCATCGAGATGCGCCCGACGATCTTGCAGCGGGTCTCTCCCGCCCAGACATACGCCTTTGGGCCCATCGCGCGGATGATCCCGTCGGCATAGCCCGCCGAAATCGTGGCGATCCGACCCGGCACACGGGCTACCCAAGAGTTGCCATAGCCCACGGATTCGCCGGGGTTCACATCACGGACCTGAATGACCGGAATAGACAGCGACACCACCGGCCGCGCATCGACAAACGGCAGGCCGCCGTAAAGGCCGACGCCCGGACGGGTCATGTCGAAATGGTAGTCTGGTCCAAGGATGGTCCCACCCGTCGCGGCCAGCGACCGGGGTGCGTCGATCCCGTCGGTCATCTGGCGGAAGGTCTGAAGCTGAAATGCGTTCATCCCGTGGGTTGGTTCATCTGCACAGGCCAGATGGCTCATCACCAGAACCGGGCTCTGGCTGAGCGCGATGTCACGCAGCGCAGACCACTCGCCCGGCTCCATGCCAAGACGGTTCATCCCGCTGTCCAGCTGGATGCCGAAGGGATGGCCGGGCAGCGCTTCGACATGGCGCAGCATCTGGTCGATGGAATTGATCATCGGAACGAGGTTCGCATCCCGCAGAAGCGGCGCATCGCCCTGCATGTGCCCGCCAAAGACGCAGATCGTTGGGCCGGGGCCAAGCGCCTGACGGATCACGACACCTTCTTCGGCCTGTGCGACAAAGAACGTGCGCACACCGGCCTCTGCAAGGGCGGTGGCGACCTTGGCCGCACCCAGACCATAGGCATTCGCCTTGACGACGGCAGCGGTCTCACCCGCGTTCATCGCCGCAAGTGCCCGCCAGTTGGCGCAAATCGCGCCCAGATCAATCGTCAGAACAGACTGTGCCATGCGCGGTGTTTGTGCGTGTCCATGCGAGGGGTCAAGCGGGAAAAATTCTTCGATGCGCTTTGCCGCGCGATTGGGGCGGATTTGCAGTTGTCCGACCTTCGGCTTAAGGGTAGCACGCGGCCATGACAGATCAGAATTTCGAGACCGCGCTCGCGGCAAAGATCGACGGAAAAACCAAACCTCTGGGTGCGCTTGCGCGGATCGAGGCTCTGGCCGCGCAGGTGGCCCGGGTGCAGCAGACGCTGTCCCCGAGGATGCAAAGCTGTTGCCTGACAATCTTTGCCGCCGACCACGGAATCGCGCACCACGGGGTGTCCGCCTATCCCTCCGAGGTCACGCGCCAGATGGTGCTCAACTTTGCTGCCGGGGGCGCTGCGGCCAATGTCTTTTGCAAGGCCAATGATGTGGCGCTGCAGGTGGTCAACGCGGGTGTGATCGGCGGGCATTTCCTTGTGCCCGAAGTGCGCAACCTGCCCATTGCCGAAGGAACGGCAAGCAGCCTTGAGGGTCCGGCGATGACCCGCGCTCAGTGCGATGCTGCCTTGGCAGCAGGGCGCGATATCGGGCAGGAGGGCGCGTGGGACGCGGTGGCCTTTGGCGAAATGGGCATCGGCAACACATCCGCCGCGACACTGATCGCACATGCACTCACCGGATCGGAGCTGGACGCATTGATCGGACGCGGTACCGGGCTGGACGATGCCGGTCTCGCCACCAAGCGCCGCATCCTCGGGAAGGTCGCCGCGCGCCGTCCGGGGTTGACCGATCCTGCCGAGGTGCTGGCCGAATTCGGCGGGTTCGAGATCGCCATGATCGCCGGTGCAATGCTTGGGGCCGCAGAGGCGCGGCGCATCATTCTGGTGGACGGGTTCATCGCCAGTGCGGCCGCCTTGATCGCCGTGTGCATGGACCCGGCTTGCCGCGAAGCGATGATCTTTGCGCACCGGTCCGCCGAACCGGGACATCAGGCCATTCTCGACGCGCTGCAGGCCGAGCCGCTGCTTGATCTGGGGTTGCGGCTGGGCGAGGGCACGGGGGCGGTGCTGGCCTGGCCCATTTTGAAATCGGCGGTGGCGATGCTCAACGACATGGCCAGTTTCGACAGCGCAGGGGTCTCGGGCCGGGTATGAGCGACATCAAGGCAACCCGGTGGCAGGAGTTTCTGCTTGCGGTGCAGTTCCTGACCCGGCTGCCGGTGCCACAGGATTTGCCGTTCTCGGATGACCTCTTGATCCGCGCGACGCGGTTTTACCCGCTGGTCGGGCTGATTGTCGGTGCCATCGGCGCGGCGGTGCTTTACGCAACCGCGCTGGTCTGGCCAATGCCCGTGGCGGTGCTCTTGTCGATTGCAGCAACGATCTTTGCGACCGGAGCGTTCCACGAAGATGGGCTGGCCGATGCCGCTGACGGGCTGGGCGGCGGGCTGACGCGGGAGCGCGCGCTCGAGATCATGCGCGACAGCCGGATCGGCACCTACGGCACGGTCACGCTGGGTCTGGTTCTTGCGCTCAAGGCAGCGGCATTGATGAGCCTCGCGCCGCTGGATGCCGCTCTTGTCCTGCTGATGGGGCATGGCGTCAGCCGCATGGCAGCGGTGCAGGTTGTGCGGTGGGACGACTACGCCCGCGACAAGGGGGCCAAGTTCGTGGCTCCGACGGTCACACCCGAAGGCTACCGCGTCGCGTTGATAACCGCGCTTGCCATCATGGTCGCGGCGGTCCTTTGGTTCGGACTGCTGCCCATGCTGACCGGCCTCGTCATCGCGTTTCTGGCCGGGTGGCGGTTGCGGGTGATCTTTCTGCGCAAGCTTGGAGGCTATACCGGGGATTGCCTTGGTGGGATGCAGCAGGTGACCGAGCTGGGTCTGTATCTGGGGCTGGCGGCATGGCTGTAACGCTGGTGCGGCACACGACGCCGGACGTGGCCAAGGGCACGTGTTACGGGCGCACGGATTTGGCGCTGGCCGCAAGTTTCGAAGACGAACTGCAAGAGGTGCTGCGCCGCCTGCAGCCGATGGCCCATGTCGTCACCTCGCCACTGCTGCGCTGCCGGACGCTGGCCGAGCGGATTGCTGGCCGCGATGGCGGAGTCCCGCAGCGTGAGCAGGGCTGGATCGAGATGGATTTCGGGTCCTGGGAAGGTGTGCCCTGGTCCGAGATTCCGCGCAGCGGGCTGGATGCCTGGGCCGCCGATTTCATGGGCTACGCGGCGCATGGCGGTGAAAGCGTCACTATGCTTGAAAACCGGGTGCGCGCCGCCTTGCAGGCAACTCCGCCAGACAGCATCGTTGTGACCCATTCAGGCTGTATCCGCGCGGTCTGTGCCATTCTCGGGCTGCCGGATGGGTGGAACACCGAAACCCCGTTCGGAGGGATCGTCACGCTGCCCTGAGGTGGATCACATGTCTCCGGCACCTTGCTGCCACGGCTTGATGAGGTTGCCGAAGCGGGTGAACCGGCCCTCGAAGCTAAGCTCGATGCTGCCGATGGGACCGTGACGCTGCTTGCCGATGATGACCTCTGCGCGGCCGTGCAGGCGCTCCATCTCATCCTGCCAGGCGGCCATCTTTTCCAGCTCGTGATCGCCCGGTTTTTCCCGTTCCTTGTAATATTCCTCGCGGAACACGAACATCACCACGTCGGCATCCTGTTCGATCGATCCCGATTCCCGCAGGTCGCTGAGTTGCGGGCGCTTGTCCTCGCGGCTTTCCACCTGACGCGACAGCTGCGACAGCGCGATCACCGGGATGTCCAGTTCCTTGGCAATCGCTTTCAGGCCCTGCGAAATCTCGGAGATCTCGTTCACGCGGTTTTCGCCCTTGCCGGTGCCCTTGACCAACTGAAGGTAGTCGATGATCAGAACATCCAGCCCGTGTGTCCGCTTCAACCGGCGGGCGCGGGCGGCCAACTGGCTGATCGGCAGGGCCGGGGTGTCGTCGATATAAAGCGGGCAGGCCTCTAGCGATTTGGCGGCGTCCACGAAGCGGCGGAATTCGGTTTCCGTCATGTCACCGCGCCGGATCTGTTCCGACGGTACTTCGGCGGCTTCCGACAGGATCCGCGCGGCCAGCTGTTCGGCGCTCATTTCCAGCGAATAGAACCCGACCACCCCGCCTTCGACCGTGCCTTCGGTGCCATCGGGCAGCACACCCTTGCGATAGGCCTTGGCGATGTTGAAGGCGATGTTGGTGGCCAGCGAGGTCTTGCCCATCGACGGACGCCCGGCAAGGATCAGAAGGTCGGATTTGTGCAACCCGCCCAGCTTGCGATCCATGTCGATCAGCCCGGTCGACACACCGGCCAGCCCGCCTTCACGCTGATACGCGGCGTTGGCGACGTTGACCGCATCGGTGACGGCTTTCAGGAAGCTTTGAAAGCCGCTATCGCTGCGCCCCTGTTCGGCCAGCTTGTAAAGCGCCTGTTCCGCCTCGACGATCTGTTCACGCGGTTCGGAGGCCACATCCACCTTGGCCGCCTTGGCGCTGATGTCGCGCCCCAGCGAGATCAGATCGCGGCGCACGGCCAGATCGTAGATCATCTGCGCGTAGTCTCGCACCGCAAAGGAACTGATTGCGGCGCCTGCCAGACGGGCCAGATAGGCTGGACCACCCAGCTCCTTTAGGCCCTCGTCGTCCTCCATGAATGCCTTGAGCGTGACCGGTGAGGCCAGATTGTTCTTGGCGATCCGGGCGGAGGAAATCTCGTAAATGCGCGCATGCACAGGATCATAGAAATGCTGCGGGCCGATGATCGACGCCACACGGTCGAAAACATCGTTGTTGGTCAGGATCGCGCCCAGCAGTTGCTGCTCGGCTTCGATCGAATGCGGCATGGTTTCGGGGTTCGAGATCTCGGCGCCGGTCGGATTGAATGTCGTGATTTCGTTCATGCTGCACCCCTTAAGATTCCCGTAACCGGCGTAGCGACATGACCGGTGAAGGGCAAAATGTATATCCTGTGGATAAGCTTGCTACGCCAAGTAACCGCCTCATCTTGCGATAAATGGCCTGCCTGCGTCAACATCTGGTATATCGTGCGACTCGGTGTGACCAAGTCAACACGCGGCAAGCCGCCGGTGCATTGTGTTACAAATCGTTTACAGAGCCTCTTTTCGCGGGCACCCTTACGTCAACTTCGGGAAAGGTCTTGGGAAAATGAAAACGATTCTGACCGCTCTGGTTGCTTTGGGTGTCGGGCTTGGCCCCGTGCAGGCCCAGGCCCAGACCGCCTGTACGCGTGACGCGATGGTGGTGTTCGACGGGTCCGGGTCGATGGCCGAGATGGGGTTCAACCTGCTGGACGAGCCGCGCATTCTCGATGCCCGCCGCGCCATGCGCACGGTGATCCCGCAGGTCGCGCCGTTGCGGCGCATGGGCCTGATCACCTATGGGCCGGGGGCGCGGGCAAGCTGCGACAGCGTGCGCCTGCGCTTTGCCCCGGAGGCGGATGCGGCAGACCGGATGATTTCAGAAGTAGAGGGCTTGCAGCCCGAGGGCGAGACCCCGTTGACCGATGCCATTGCGCAGGCAGCGGCGGTGCTGGATTACACGCAGAAACCGGGTGTGATCGTGCTGGTGACCGATGGCAAGGACACCTGCGGCGGCACGCCCTGCGCGCTGGCCGCGGATCTGGCACGCGGAGCGGACATGACCGTGCATGTGATCGGCTTTCGGGTGCGCGGCCAGCATTTCGTCTGGCCGGACCAGTCGGATAATATCATGATCGAACCGGTCGCGCGCTGCCTCGCGGATCAGACGGGCGGCGTGTATGTGCATGCCGAAACGCTGGACGACCTGATCGGCGCGCTGCGCCAGACCCTGGGTTGCCCGATCTACAGCAGCGTTACGCCCGCGCGTCCTGCCATGCGCGAGGCGCTTTGAGGAAAGCTTCGACTTCGGCCAGTGTCGCGTCGTCAAAGGCGCCTTGTGCGCGGGCTTCGGCCAGAACATCCCACCATGTGCACAGATGATGCAGCTGCACGCCGTGATCGCCCAGTGTCTTGGTCGTTTCCGGGAAGATATCGTAGTAGAAGATCACCGCCGTGTGGCCACAGGTGGCCCCGGTTTCCCGGATCGCATCCACGAAGCTGAGCTTTGATCCGCCATCGGTGGTCAGGTCTTCGACCAGCAGCACGCGCTGGCCCTCGGTCATGGCCCCTTCGATGCGCGCATTGCGGCCATAGCCCTTGGGTTTCTTGCGGACATAGGTCATCGGCAGCGCCATACGTTCAGCCACCAGCGCCGCAAAGGGGATGCCCGCGGTTTCGCCGCCTGCGATATTGTCGAACGCCTCGAACCCTGCGTTGCGCATGACCGTCACCGTCATGAAATCCATAAGGGTCGACCGTATGCGCGGATAGGAAATCAGCTGGCGGCAGTCGATATAGGTCGCAGAGGGAAGACCGGAGGCCAGGATGAACGGGTCTTCCGGGCGAAAGTTCACAGCACCGATCTCGAGCAGCATCCGCGCTGTCAGACGGGCGATTTCTTCAGCAGAGGGATAGGAACTGGGGATCATGACGCGGCACTCCGGAACGGTTTGCGCCGCTCTAGCGGGTTTTCATGATCAGGAAAAGGGTGGGCATCGGCTGGATTTCGAGAACACTCAAGAACCCAGCCTTCAGGTCGCCCTAAGTTGTGACACGCCAGTGCAGAGGCATCATCGGGTCGAACACCGTGACCGGTCCATCCTCGGTATCGATCTGGTTGGGATAGGTGACCGGATCGCCTTTCGTCAGGGTGATCTTGGTGTCATTTGGTGCAAGCCCGTAGAATTTCGGACCGTTCAGGCTGGTGAAGGATTCCAGCCGATCCAAGGCGTCTTCCTGCTCGAAGACTTCGGCCAGGATCGACAGCGTGTTTGTTGCGGTGAAACAGCCCGCGCAGCCACAGGGCAGCAGTTTATTGGCATCCGTGTGCGGCGCGCTGTCGGTGCCCAGAAAGAAGGTGGGATCGCCGCTTGTGGCGGCACGGCGCAGCGCAAGGCGGTGTTCTTCGCGCTTGGCCACGGGCAGACAGTAATAATGTGGCTTGATCCCACCCGCGAGGATGTGGTTGCGGTTGATCACGAGGTGATGCGTGGTGATCGTTGCCCCCAATTCGGGCCCGCCCTCGGACGCGTATTCCACACCCTGCATGGTGGTGATGTGTTCCATCACCACGCGCAGACCCGGCGTCGCGCGGCGGATCGGATCGAGCACGCGCTCGATGAATACGGCCTCACGGTCGAAGATGTCGACATCCCCATCGACGACTTCGCCATGTACGCAAAGAGGACAGCCGATTTCGGCCATCCGTTCCAACACCGGGCGCACCTTGTCGAAATTGCTCACACCCGAGGCCGAGTTGGTGGTCGCTCCTGCCGGATACAGCTTGACCGAGGTGATCAGCCCGCTTTCATGCGCACGCGTCAGATCATTCGGATCTGTGTCCTCGGTCAGGTAGAGCGTCATCAACGGCTCGAAATTCGACCCTTCGGGCAGCGCGGCCCTGATGCGACCGCGATAGGCGGCAGCATCGGCACCCGTCACCACGGGCGGCACAAGGTTCGGCATGATGATCGCGCGGGCGAAATGCCGGGCGGTTTCCGGGGCCACGGCGCGCAGCATTGCGCCATCGCGCAGGTGCAGGTGCCAATCGTCAGGGGTGCGGATCGTGAGCGTATCTGTCATGCAAATCGCGTAGCATGCAGATCACGGCTAGACCAGAGTCTACTCGGTCGTCGCGTCCTCTGGCGTGGCGTCGGCTTGCTGCCGCAGCGCCTTGAGCTTGCGCCGGTAGCGAGGTGCGCCGAATTTCTGCACGATGAATTCACAGACCGCCTCTGCCAGCCGCGGACGGTCCATCGCTTCGACCGTGGCGAACAGTTTCTTGCAATAAAGAGCATGCGATCTGCGTTCTCGGTACAGCTGCGCGAATATGGCGCTATCAAGTTCACCCGACGCCGCTGCTGTCACCAACGCTTCAAGCACCTTCATCTGGGTCAGGTGCAGCTGCATCCCGCCGCCCAGATGCCGGGCGCGAAACCGGGTGACGCCAGAGCGTTGAAAAAGCGCCGCATGCATCGCGCCGAGCCGGTCGCTGGGGTCATAGAGGACATAGGTCGCCTTGGCCGCCTCGAGCATGTCGGGCGCATAGCCATACCGGTCGGTAAAATCGATGCGCCGCATATGGGTGAACCGATCGTCCCATTCGGTGACACGCGGATCAAGCGTCGCCTGCGGTTCAAGCGCAATCACGGTGGCCCCCGGCGCGGCAACGGAAAACGCACAGGCTGCATATCCACAGGGGCCGGCACCGAAAAAGATCACCTGTTCGAAATCGTCAAAGAACCCGTCATCGGTCATTTGGTCGAAAAAGCCGTAGACCTCTCCATCGCGAAACCACGTGTCGCGATTGCTGATCACGGTCAGGCAGGACCATCCGTTCGCATGGGCAAGATCGAACCCGGTGGGACGGGCCTCTTCGGACAATGCCTGAATCGCGGGCAGGGATTCAAAGCTGACAAGCAGCGTGTCGCCCTTTTCGATGAAGGCGGCATTGTGGTGCTTGCCCAAAGGCTCGAAAAACCCGCAGGCATCACCGATTTCTTGCATCTCCTCGAGCCACTGCGTCGGGCTGAGGTCGCTCAGGGAAAGCGTGTATGGCTCGGTTCCGTCCTGCATGGATCTTAAGTCCTCATTGTATCCCGCCCGTTGACAGGTCGTTGTTGGCGAAAGGATTACTCAGGGATTTAGGCAGAATTGAGCCAAAATGCAGGGGAGTCTATGAATTTTCCCCATCCAGGCGCGGTGCCGACTGGGCATATTGCGTCAATCGGTGCGCCACCTGATTGGGCAGGGGCTGCGAGGGCGGCGTCATAACAAGTCGCCCGTAGAGATCCCGGTAGACATCCTGTTCCAGCAGCCTTGTCAGCCGTGCCTTGCGCCACGCTACCGCATCGTTGTGCCGCCGCGCCAGCTCGGGATCGGCACCGAGTTCCTCGCGGATCACCTTTGCCCGGTCCCAGAACGGCAGGGCAGACCGGTCTTCGTCGGTGTTGAGGTTCCGCTCTACCCAATAGTCCAGCCCCAGACGGTCATCAGAGTGTACCGCGCGGCCCCGGTCGGCCTTCAGCACGTAGCTGTCCACCGATCCCAGCGGATAGTGGTTGAGCTGCACCAACCCGTGCTGCGGTACTCGGTAATCCGAGAAAATGCGCCCCGTGGCCATCTCGGCGGGCAGGGCGCGACCCTCGCCATCGAACCAGCGCGCCTCCGCCAGACGGTCGGCGTTCGGGTTGCGCGGGCGGTGCACGCCGAGGTTCCGGTAGATTTTATCGTTGCGGTAGAGCGTCTTGAACATCGCTGCACGCCACGGCCATGCCAGCGGGCGCGGCCCCGCGCGGGTAAATTGCAGCGGCACCGGGCTGTCCTCGTACCCCATCACCCCGCCATTTCCGAAATTGCGCCAGGTCAGCGTGATGGCCGTCGCCTCGGGCAACGCTGCGATCAGCGCGGGCAGGGTGCGGTCGCCGACATGGACATTGACGAACTCGTCGATATCCAGCGTCACCAGCCAGTCGGCCCGTTTCACCGCCTCGGTCCGGCCAGCCAGTTTCAGCCCGCTGAACTGAATGCCGCCCTTGCCATAAGGTGGCGCGTTGCGGAGATGTGTCTGCCCCCCCAGCGCCTGTAACCGGTCGAGGATGGCATCGGTGCCATCCTCGCACTCGTTCGACACCACGACGAAATCGTTGATGCCCGCGCTGCGGTGCCAGGCCAGCCAATCCAGCAGGAACGCCGCCTCGTTGCGGACACACAGAACGGCAGTGATGTTCACGGAACAGTGGCCTGCACTAAGGAAAATCAATGACCTAACTCTGTCAGGTCGTGCCATCCGCGTCAATTCGAGGCCGTCACGTGCGACCTTGGCGCTATTGACCTTGGGGGCACCCACAGGGCAGCAAGGCCCGTGACACAGGAGTACCTCATGCAGACACCCCAAAGTATCGACGCCGTTCAATCCATGCTTGCCGACACCGGCTATGTCTGCGGACGGGCGCTCGCCACGGTGGTGTTCCTGTCACTCAAACTGGGTCGTCCGCTGTTTCTCGAAGGTGAGGCGGGGGTCGGCAAGACCGAGATCGCCAAGGCGCTGGCGGCCTCTCTGGGCCGCCGGTTGATCCGGCTGCAATGCTACGAAGGGCTGGATGCCTCCAGCGCCGTCTACGAATGGAACTTCCCGGCGCAGATGATCGCCATCCGCACGGCCGAGGCCTCGGGCAACGCCGACCGCGAGATGCTGCAGCGGGAACTCTTTGGCCCGGATTTCCTTGTCGAACGCCCGCTTCTTCAGGCGATGCGCCCCGATGCCAGTGGCGCGCCGGTGCTGCTCATCGACGAGCTGGACCGCACCGACGAGCCGTTCGAGGCGTTCCTGCTCGAAGCGCTGTCCGACTTTCAGGTGACGATTCCCGAGATGGGCACGATCACCGCGCCCGAACCGCCCATCGTGATCCTGACCTCGAACCGCACCCGCGAAGTGCATGACGCCCTCAAGCGCCGCTGCCTCTATCATTGGGTCGATTACCCCGATTTCGACCGCGAACTCGAGATCCTGCACGCCCGCGCCCCCGAGGCGTCGGCCACGCTCAGCCGCGAGATCGTTGCCTTTGTGCAGCGCCTGCGCACCGAGGACATCTTCAAGAAACCCGGTGTTGCCGAGACCATCGACTGGGCCAAGTGCTTACTGGCGCTCGATGTGATCGACCTCTCGCCCGAGCTGATTTCCGACACGCTGGGCGCGATCCTGAAATACCAGGACGACATTCAAAAACTACAGGGTTCAGAGGCCAAGCGCCTGCTGGACGAGGCGAAGGCGAGCCTCGAATCCGCCTGATGCTTCTCTGGTTTCCAAATACCTCGGAGGTCTGGAGGCAGAGCCTCCAGTCGGACATGTAATGGCCGAATACATCCCTCTCGAATTGCCCGACGATCCCCGTCTGGCGCAGAACATCGTCCATTTCGCCCGTGCCCTGCGCCGCGCCGGGCTGCCCATCGGTCCGGGTCGGGTGATCGACGCCATCCGCGCGGTCGAAGCGGCGGGGTTCACCGAACGGATGGATTTCTTCTGGACGCTGCACGCCTGTTTCGTAAACCGACCCGAACACCGGGTGATCTTTGCGCAGGTCTTCCGCCTTTATTGGCGCGACCCGCGATACCTTGAACACATGATGTCTTTCATGCTGCCCGCCATTCGCGGCGTGCAGGAAGAAAAATCCGCCGCCTCCGGTGAAAAACGCGCGGCTCAGGCGCTGCTGGACGACAATCTGCCGGACGTGCCCGAGGCCGAACAATCCGAAGAAGGCACCGAGATCGAGATCAAGTCGACCCTCACCATGTCGGCTGAGGAAAAGCTGCGCACGCTGGATTTCGAACAGATGTCCACCGCCGAGGTGGCCGAGGCCAAGCGTATGCTGGCCCGTCTGACCCTGCCGGTGAAACCGATCCCGTCGCGGCGCGGCAAGGCGTCGGTTCTGGGCAAGCAGGCGGATTTCCGGCGAACACTTATGAAATCCATGCGCCATGGCGGCGAGATCCGCAGCATCGCCCGCAAGACACCGCGCCCGCGCTGGCCGAACCTCGTCGTGCTCTGCGATATTTCCGGCTCGATGAGCCAGTATTCCCGCATGGTGCTGCATTTCCTGCATGCCGTCGCCAATGAGAAAGGCGCGGGCTGGGCCAAGGTGCATGCGTTCACCTTTGGCACGCGCCTGACGAATATCACCCGCCATCTGGCAACCCGCGATGTGGATGCCGCCCTCAAATCCGCCGGGGCCGAGGCGCAGGATTGGGAAGGCGGCACGCGGATCGGTCAATGCCTGCATGCGTTCAACCGCGACTGGTCGCGCCGGGTCATGGGGCAGGGCGCGGTGGTGCTTTTGATCACCGATGGGCTGGACCGCGATGTGGCCGGTGCGCTGGAAAAAGAGATGGAGCGGCTGCACCTGTCGTCGCGCCGCCTGATCTGGCTCAACCCGCTGCTGCGCTGGGACGGGTTTGCGCCCAAGGCCACGGGCATCCGCGCGATGCTGCCCCATGTGGACAGCTTTCGCGCCGGGCATTCGATCCAGTCGCTCGAAGAGCTGGCCGCCGCGATTTCACGCCCCGACGATCCCGGCGAAAAGACCCGTCTGATGGCGATGATCTAGACACTCCGATGTGACCCGGAGTGCCCGAGGGCTCTGTACCTAGCCGAAATGTCCCGCAAAGGCGGACTGATGAATCTCCGCCAATTCGGACAGGGACGCATTCGCGCTGCCGACCTTCACCGTATCGCCGGTAAAGCGGCCAACGGATGTGATGGGCACACCGGCCTGTCCTGCGGCGATCATCAGCGCTTCGGCCTGATCGAAATTGCACGCGACCAGGTAGCGGCCCTGATCCTCGCCAAACAGCCTGGCCTGATCTGTCTCGTCAAGGATCACGCCTACGCCCGAAGCGCTGGCCATCTCGAACGCGGCCAGCATCAAGCCACCATCGCTGAGATCGGTACAGGCCTTGATCAGCTGACGGTTGGCACGGATGAAATCCCCGTTGCGGCGTTCCGCGATCAGATCCACCGAGGGCGCATCGCCATCTTCGCGGTTGAACACCTCGTACAGCAGCGCAGACTGGCCCAGATGGCCTTGGGTGTCACCGATCAGCAGCGCCACATGCCCGTCGCGGGCACGGCCAAGGATTGGTTCTTCATCCGCAGCAATCAGCCCGACCGCGCCGATGGTGGGGGTGGGCAGAATGCCTTGACCGTCGGTTTCGTTATAGAGCGACACGTTGCCCGACACGATGGGCATGTCCAGCGCTTCGCAGGCGCGACCAATCCCTTGCAGTGCACCAACGAACTGGCCCATGATCTCGGGCTTTTCGGGGTTGCCGAAATTCAGGTTGTCGGTGGTCGCCAATGGTTTGGCCCCCACGGCGCAGAGGTTGCGGAAGGCCTCGGCCACCGCCTGCTTGCCGCCCTCGACCGGGTTCGCCTTGACGTAGCGCGGGGTCACGTCCGAGGTGAAGGCCAGCATCTTGCCGGTTCCGTGCACGCGGATCACGCCCGCGCCCCATCCCGGGCCTTCGACTGTATCGGCCATCACCATGCTGTCGTATTGTTCGAAGACCCAGTTGCGGGCGCAGTAGTTCGGGCTGCCGATCAGCGCCTTGAGCGCGTCGATAGGATCGACCGAAGGCACATCCTCCAGCGGCGCGGGCGCTTCGGACGGGGTCCAGGGGCGGTCATATTCCGGGGCGGACGAGGACAGGCGCGACAGCGGCAGGTCGGCTTTCGTCTCGCCATTGTGCATGATCAGGAAACGATCCTCGGCGATTGTTTCGCCGACGATGGCAAAATCCAGGTCCCATTTCTCGAACACGGCACGGGCCTCGGCCTCCTTGGCGGGGTCCAGCACCATGAGCATGCGCTCCTGCGACTCCGACAGCATCATCTCGTAGGCGGTCATGTTCGCCTCGCGCTGCGGCACCTTCTCCAGATCGAGCCGGATGCCCAGCTTGCCCTTGTCGCCCATTTCCACTGCCGAACAGGTCAGGCCAGCCGCGCCCATGTCCTGAATCGAGATCACGGCACCGGTCTGCATCAGCTCGAGGCAGGCCTCCATCAGGCGCTTTTCGGTGAAGGGATCACCGACCTGAACGGTGGGGCGTTTTTCCTCGATGCTGTCGTCGAATTCAGCCGAGGCCATAGTGGCTCCGCCGACACCGTCGCGGCCAGTCTTGGCCCCAAGATACACAACCGGGCGGCCGACACCGCTGGCTGTCGAATAGAAAATCTTGTCGGCATCCGCGAGACCCGCCGCAAAGGCGTTCACAAGGCAGTTGCCATTGTAGGCGCGGTGAAAGCGCACTTCGCCGCCCACTGTCGGCACACCGAAGCAGTTGCCATAGCCGCCGATCCCCTCGACCACGCCATGCACGAGGCGCCGTGTCTTGGGGTGGTCCTTTTCACCGAAGGACAGCGCGTTCATCGCCGCAATCGGGCGCGCACCCATGGTGAACACGTCGCGCAGGATGCCGCCAACTCCGGTCGCAGCCCCTTGGTAAGGTTCGATATAGGACGGGTGGTTGTGGCTCTCCATCTTGAAGACCACGGCCTGGCCGTCGCCGATATCCACCACACCGGCGTTTTCGCCAGGGCCGCAAATGACCTGGGGGCCGGTGGTGGGCAGGGTGCGCAGCCATTTTTTGGAAGATTTGTAGGAACAATGTTCGTTCCACATCGCCGAAAAGATGCCCAGTTCGGTAAAGGTGGGTTCGCGGTTCATGATCCGCAGGATCTCTGCGTATTCGTCGGCATTGATGCCATGGGCGGAAATGAGATCTTCGGTGATGGCTGGGTCTTGCATCCGGATGTCCCCGTGGGTTGCGCAGATGTCGGCGGTTTAGGCGAAAGCGGGGAAGGTGAAAAGACCTCGCACGGTTTTCGGACGGGCTGTGTCCATCCGGCAGGTCAGGGGCACATCCCCTGCTTGACCATGGGCCAAGTCACCCTCCAAGGTTTTGTGAACCCACAGAAGTCCGTCTTGTGTAGCCGGTTTGTGCCGACGACGCCATGCCGAAGGGGGCGCGGTGCTGATCCGGCCGGTTTCGGTGCGATGATATCTGTACCTTGAAACTCTTTGTGGCTGATAGCCCGAGTTGGCGGTCAGCCAAAAAAAAGGCCGAGCAATAAGCTCGGCCGAAGTCCAACAGGGAGGTATGAAGATGATGCGCAAATCAGCGTGTCATCCCATATGTGCTAAATAAGTCAGCGCTCCGTTGCATGGCAAGAGTAACCGTCCAGCACCAGTGTCATTCCCGTTATGCGTGAGGCGCATGGGTCACACATCTATGTCGCCGCCGGCCTCTATCGCCTTGCGTGTCTGACGATGGGTAAAGATCTCTTCCTGCACGAAATCCCGGAAGGCCGCGATGCGTTTCGACTGGCGCAGTTCCTCGGGATAGGCAAGGAAAACAGGCACTTCGACGGATTCCACGTTCGATAACACCCGCCGGATCGTCGGAAAATCCTCGATGATATAGTCGGGAAGAACGCCGATTCCGAGGCCCGACAGCACGCTTTGCAGCACTCCGAAGTAGTTGTTCACCGTCAGGGTCGACTTCACGTTGTGGGTCAGCAGTTCCTGCACCAGCATCATGCCCGCGCTGACCTGTGCGGCACGTGGATTCTGGCAGATCAGGCGATGGTTCGAGATATCCTCGAGCGTTTCCGGGATGCCGTTCTGGGCCAGATATTCCGGCGACGCGTAAAGCCGCATGCGGATCGACATCAGTTTCTTGCGGATCAGGTCCGCCTGGCTGGGCTCCTTCATGCGTACAGCGACATCCGCCTCGCGCATTGGCAGGTCGAGCACACGTTCCTCGAGCATGAGGTCGATGTTCAGATCGGGATATTTCTCGTAGAGCTTGGGCAGGCGTGGGGCCAGCCACAAGGACCCGAAACCGATGGTCGTTGTGACGCGCAATTCGCCGAACACTTCTTCCTCGCTGTCGCGGATGCGCGCGGTCGCCGCTTCGATCCGCTTGTTCATCGAGCGGGTGGCGTCGAACAGCAATTCGCCCTGTTCCGTGAGAATCAGTCCACGGGCATGGCGGTGAAACAATACGGTGTTCAGTGATTCCTCAAGCGCCCGGATCTGTCGGGACACGGCCGATTGCGAGAGGTGCAGCGTGTCTCCGGCATGGGTCAGGCTGCCCGCATCGGCCACTGCGTGAAATATTCTGAGCTTGTCCCAGTCCATGACATACACTTTCAATCGTTAAAGACGGTCTACATGACACAATGTCATTTATGAATGACAACTTCTCGTAACACTTAAAATTCAAGAGAAATTTGTGGTAAGGTCAGCATTGATGACCTAAATTTGTGCTAATATGAAGGCACATTTCACGCAGGGAGGCGTCAAATGACCAAAGCTGAAATCTCACTGAACGACCGCTTTGACCTGTCCAAATCGCCGGTGTTGCTGAACGGCACCCAGGCGCTGGTGCGGCTGATGCTGATGCAGAAAGCGCGCGACACGGCTGCCGGGTTGAACACCGCGGGCTACGTGACGGGCTATCGCGGATCGCCGCTGGGTGCGGTCGATCTTCAGATGAACAAGGCGGCGCGGTTTCTCAAGGCGGCAGACGTCACCTTCAAGGAAGGTCTGAACGAAGACCTGGCCGTGACCGCTCTTTGGGGCGCGCAGCAGGCCGAACTGCGCGGCGAGGGCACGCATGATGGCGTGTTCGGTCTCTGGTATGGCAAGGGGCCGGGCGTGGACCGGTCCGGCGACGCAATGAAACACGCCAACATGGCGGGCACATCCCCCAAGGGCGGTGTGCTCATGGCGATGGGCGACGACCACACCGGGGAATCCTCGACCGTACTGCACCAGTCTGAATGGGCGATGATTGACGCTTACATGCCCGTGGTGTCGCCTGCCGGCGTGCAGGAAATCCTTGATTACGGTCTCTATGGCTTTGCCCTGTCCCGGTTTTCCGGTCTCTGGGTCGGTCTCAAGACGATGAAGGACACGGTGGAGGCCACCGCGGTTGTCGATGGACGCCCCGACCGGATGTCTTTCGTGATTCCGCAGTTTGACTTGCCCGAAGGCGGGCTGAACATCCGTCTGGCCGACACGCCCCATGCGCAGGAAGCGCGGATGATCGACCATAAACGCTTCGCCGCCGAGGCGTTTTCCCATGCCAACAAGATGGACAAACGCGTCTGGGGCAAACCCGGCGCCAAGATCGGCTTTGTCGCGGCCGGCAAGAACTGGCTGGACCTCGTGCATGCGCTGTCGCTTCTGGGCATCGATGAGGCCGAGGCCGAACGGCTTGGCGTGACCACCTACAAGGTCGGACAGACATGGCCGCTGGACATGAAGGGATTTTACGACTGGGCCGACGGGCTCGACCTGATTGTCGTCGTCGAGGAAAAGCGCAAGCTGATCGAGGTGCAGATCAAGGAAGCCATCTTTGACGACCGGCACGGACGGCGTGTCTGGGGCTGGCACAAGGGCGGCGGGGCCGGGTCGATGCACGGGCCAGAGCTGTTCCCGACGCGCGGCGCGCTCGACCCGATCCTGATCGCGGAAAAGCTGGGTCAGATCCTGATCGACGAAGGCCGCGATACCGATCGCATCAAGGCCGGCATGCAAAGCCTTGATGACGCACGCAAAGCCGACAATGCCGAAGAGATCGCAGCGCGTCTGCCGTATTTCTGTTCTGGCTGTCCGCACAACTCTTCGACCAAGGTACCCGAAGGCAGCCGCGCCTATGCCGGGATCGGCTGTCACTACATGGTGCAGTGGATGGACCGCGAAACGCTTGGCTTTACCCATATGGGCGCGGAAGGTGCGAACTGGATCGGGGAATCGCTCTTTTCCAAAACTCCTCATGTTTTTCAGAACCTTGGCGATGGAACTTACAACCATTCCGGGGTGCTGGCCATTCGCGCGGCCATCGCAGCGGGCACGACGATCACCTACAAGATCCTCTACAATGACGCGGTTGCCATGACCGGTGGCCAGAAGAACGAAGGCGGGCTGACGCCGCAGCAGATCGCGGCGGAACTGCGCGCGATGGGGGTCAAGCACCTTGCCGTGGTCTACGACGAAAAGGAAGACGTTGACACCAAAGCCTTTCCGCAAGGCATTGATTTCTCGGAGCGTTCTGAATTGCCAGCCGTACAGGAAGCCTTTGCGAAGACAACCGGCGTCAGCGCCATCGTCTATATCCAGACCTGTGCTGCCGAAAAGCGCCGCCGCCGCAAGCGTGGCCAGTTTCCCGATCCCGACCAGCGCGTGTTCATCAACACCGATGTCTGCGAAGGATGCGGCGATTGCGGTGTGCAGTCCAACTGCGTGTCGATCGCACCCAAGGAAACCGAACTGGGCCGCAAGCGGGCGATAGACCAGTCTTCCTGCAACAAGGATTTTTCTTGTCTCAAGGGGTTTTGCCCGTCTTTCGTAACGCTCGAAGGCGCGCAGGTCAAAAAGGCCGCGACAGCGGATGTGACCTTGCCAGACATGCCCGATCCCGATTTACCCGCCATTAACGGCACGTGGAATATGGTCGTCACGGGCGTCGGCGGAACCGGCGTCGTGACCATCGGTGCGGTTCTGGCGCAGGCGGCACAGATCGACGGCAAGGGCGCCGGCATGATGGAAATGGCCGGTCTCGCCCAAAAGGGCGGCGCGGTGCATATCCACCTGCGGCTGGCCGATGCGCCCGAAGACATCAGCGCCATTCGCGTGGCGACGGGTGAGGCGGACGCGCTCATCGGCGGTGATCTGGTGGTCAGCGCCGGGGCAAAGACATTGGGCCTGATGCGCACGGGGCGCAGCGGGGCGGTGGTGAACAGCCACGAAATCATCACGGGGGATTTTACACGCAACACCGAATTCACCCTGCCGACCGACCGGCTCAAAGTCTCGCTCGAGGCGCGGTTGCGTGACCGGCTCGACCTGTTCGACGCGTCGGAACTCGCCAAGGCCACGTTGGGGGATTCGATTTTTTCCAACATGATGATTCTCGGTGCCGCGTGGCAGCGGGGGCTGGTGCCTCTGACACGGGATGCCATTGTGCAAGCCATCGAATTGAACGGCGCTGCGGCGGAAAAGAACATCCGCGCGTTCGAGGTCGGGCGTTGGGCGGTGCTGCATCCTGAAGATGCAGCGCGCGTGGCGGAGCCCAAGGTGGTTGCCTTGCCCAAGACGCTGGATGACAAGATCGCCTACAGATTTGACCATTTGGTAAAATATCAGGGCAAGCGTTACGCCAAGCGCTACGCCAAAATGGTGGATCAGGTATCTGACCCGCGCCTCAAGGAAGCGGTGGCAAAAGGCTATCACAAGCTTTTGGCCTACAAGGACGAATACGAGGTCGCCCGCCTGCATCTGGAAACCCGTGCCAAGGCGCAGGAGCAGTTCGGGGGCGATTTCAAGATGTCGTTTCACCTGGCACCCCCCATGCTGACCAAGACCGGGCCAGACGGGAGGCCGTTGAAAAAGCGCTTTGGCGAGGGGATGCTCAAGGGCTTTGGCCTGCTGGCAAAGCTCAAGATGCTGCGCGGAACGCCGTTCGATCCCTTTGGTCGTACCGAGGAACGCCGCATGGAGCGCGCGCTGATCCGTCAATACGAGGCCGACATGGCGCAATGGTTGCCGAGGGCATCACCCGAGACACGCGATGCGCTCGCCGCGCTTGCCGAATTGCCGCTTGAGATCAAGGGCTTCGGTCCGGTCAAACAGGCCAATGCGGCGCGCGCCGAAAAGCGCCGCGAGGAATTTCTGGCGGCGTTGCGGGCCGGGGGAGCAGGGATGAAAGCGGCGGCGGAATGATGGTCGGATGGCGGATGCGTCACACGGGCGTTAATAAACCGTTACATCTTTTCGGATAGAACATGCTACGCCCGCACGGCGCCTGCCTGTATCTTCCGGAGTATCCTCGGTGACGTCATCCGCCGCCCGCGACATATCCTACGCCTATTCCGCCCGGTCCAAGCCCGGTCGCGCCATGATCCGCCTGATGGAAAACGCCACGGGGCGCCTAAGCCTGATCAAACGCGCTGCGGGGTATCAGGATGAGGTCGCCCAAGGCCGTGATTTCTGGCAGGTGATGATCGACCGCTATGGTCTCAGCCTTGATGTGGTGGGTGGGTCTCTTGACAACATCCCGCGCACCGGACCGTTGATCGTGATTGCCAATCACCCCTATGGCATCCTTGACGGGTTGATCCTGGGTCACATCCTGTCGGTCACGCGGGGCGATTTCCGCATCCTGGCGCACAAGGTGTTCCGCAAGGCCGAGGAACTGGACAAGATCGTGCTGCCGGTGAATTTCGATGAAACCAAGGACGCGATTGCCCAGAACATCCAGACGCGTAAGATCGCGCTCGACTACCTCGGGCAGGGTGGATGTGTCGGCGTGTTCCCCGGTGGTACCGTGTCCACTGCGGTCACGCCTTTTGCCAAGCCGATGGACCCGGGCTGGCGCGGATTCACCGCCCGCATGATCGGCAAATCCGACGCGACCGTGGTGCCGATTTATTTCGACGGCCATACCAGCCGCCTGTTCCAGTTGGCCAGCCATCTGCATTACACGCTGCGGATGGGTCTGTTGATCAAGGAATTCCGCAAACGGGTCGACACACCCGTGCGCATCGCCATCGGAGAGCCGATCCCCGCGCACGAGATCGCAAGCCGCAAAAAAGACGCGCGAGAGCTGATGGATTTTCTCCGCAAAGCCACGTATGAGCTGTCTCCAACGCCGTTTGCATCCTACGACTACGGCTTTGAGTTTGAAGAACGGCACCGGGTGCGCGGCTGAACGCATGCCCTTGCCGAACGCGCGAGGGCAACATGGCGGTAGGCGTATTTGACAGCGGTCTGGGTGGGCTGACGGTGCTGGATGCAGTGTCCAAGCGGCTGCCCGATGTCCCGTTCGTCTATCTCGGTGACAACAAGCACGCGCCCTACGGCGTGCGCGATGCGGATGATGTCTACACCCTCACCTGTGCGGCCACGGAACGACTCTGGGACGCGGGCTGCGACCTTGTGATCCTTGCATGCAACACCGCGTCCGCTGCTGCTCTGCGGCGCATGCAGGAAAACTGGATCCCGCGCGACAAGCGTGTACTGGGCGTCTTCGTGCCGCTGATCGAGGCGCTGACCGAACGGCAATGGGGCGACAATTCCCCGCCGCGCGAAGTGGCGGTGCAGCATGTGGCGCTGTTCGCCACACCCGCCACGGTGCGCAGCCGCGCGTTCCAGCGCGAACTGTCCTTCCGCGCCATCGGCGTGGATGTCGAAGCGCAGGCCTGTGGTGGGTTGGTGGATGCCATCGAAGAGGGCGACATGATCCTCGCCGAAGCGTTGGTACGGTCCCATGTCGATGCGCTCAGGCGCAAGATGCCAAACCCGCAGGCGGCCATCCTCGGCTGCACGCATTACCCGCTGATGCAGGAGATCTTCCAGGATGCGCTGGGGCCGGAGGTTGCGGTCTACAGCCAGGCCAACCTCGTGGCCGAGTCGCTGGCCGATTATCTGGGGCGTCATCCCGACATGATGGGAACCGGGGACGCGTCGCTGTTCCTGACCACGGGCGATCCCAAGCGGGTGTCGGATCACGCGACGCATTTCCTGCGACGACGCATCCAGTTCGACGCGGCCTGAGCCGCGCCACCCATCAGCCCCTTCCACCCGTCACGGGGAGTGACCCAATGACCTTCAAGATCGCGATCATCGGCGCCAGCGGCTATACCGGAGCCGAACTGCTGCGTCTCATCGCCACCCATCCCGACATGGAGATTGCCGCGCTGGCGGCGAATTCAAAGGCGGGCCAGTCCATCGCGCAGGTGTTTCCGTTCCTGCGTCATCTCGACCTGCCGCAGCTTGTGACATGGGAAGAGATCGATTTCTCAGGCATCGACCTGTGCTTTTGCGCCCTGCCACACAAGACCAGCCAGGAAGTAATCGCGAAATTGCCTACAGGTCTCAAGATCGTCGACCTGTCGGCGGACTTCCGGCTGCGCGACCCGGCGGAATATGAACGCTGGTACGGCAACCCCCATGCGGCGATCGAGATGCAAGCAGAGGCGGTCTACGGTCTGACGGAGTTCTACCGGGACACCATCCGCAATGCGCGGCTGGTTGCGGGCACCGGCTGCAACGCGGCGACAGGGCAGTATGTGCTGCGGCCGTTGATCACGGACAAGGTCATCGGGCTGAAGGACATCATCCTCGATCTGAAATGTGCCGTGTCGGGCGCAGGCCGATCGCTCAAGGAAAACCTGTTGCATGCCGAGCTTTCCGAGGGATACAGCGCCTATTCGGTGGGCGGCACGCATCGCCACCTTGGGGAATTTGATCAGGAATTCAGTGCCTTGGCGGGTGAAGAGGTGCGCGTGCAGTTTACGCCGCACCTGATTCCAGCCAATCGCGGTATCCTCGCCACCTGCTATGTCAGCGGCGATGCGCAGGCGATCTACGGCTCCCTGACCAAGGCCTATGCGGATGAACCCTTCATCGAGGTGCTGCCCTTCGGCGAAACGCCATCGACCCACCATGTGCGCGGATCGAATTTCTGCCATATCGGTGTGACGGGGGACCGTATCGGCGGCCGGGCGATCGTGGTGGCAGCGCTGGACAACCTGACCAAGGGGTCCTCGGGGCAGGCGATCCAGAACGCGAACCTGATGTTGGGTCTCCCCGAAACCGCCGGGCTGATGCTGGCACCGTGCTTCCCGTAACCGCTCCTGCAAGGCTCTGAGATTTTTCGTACGAAAAATCTTAAGCCCGCACCTGTTGAGAAAAAGTGAATTGAAACTGCGGCAACGTGATATGTCGCAGTTTGCGCGAGCGCATTTCGTGTTTATATTATTCGAAATCCACTCGGGAGGACGCCGTGGCCCTGAAATCGCTCAAGAAACAACGCCGCATTCAGGTGATTGCGCTGGCCACTGTTGCCCTGATCCTGTCGACCGCCCTGATCGGCTACGGCATGCGGGACGGCATCAATTTCTTCCGCTCGCCCAGCCAGGTGGTCGCAGAGCCGCCATCCCCCAACGAAACCTTCCGCATAGGCGGGCTGGTCGAAGAAGGCTCCATCGTGCGGGGGCAGGGATCGACAGTGTCCTTCCGCGTCACGGATGGCGGTGCCACGGTGCCGGTGACCTATGCGGGCGTTCTGCCGGACCTGTTTTCCGAGAACGAGGGCATGGTCGGTACAGGCCGTTTCATCGACGGCGTGTTCGAAGCCTCGGAAATCCTGGCCAAGCATGACGAGCAATACATGCCTGCCGAGGTGGTCGATGCGCTGAAAGAGCAGGGCATCTACAAGGATCCGAACGCCGGGAGCTAAGTTTGCGCGTGATCTTCTTCTCTTTTTAAATACGCCCAAAAATGCCGGGCGCGCAGCGCCCGGCCTGTCGGATTTTCCAAAGGAAAATTCGAAATAGTCATCCCCGAAGGATCGACCGTCCCGCGTATTCGGCGGTTTCGGCCAGCATCTCCTCGATGCGGATCAGCTGGTTGTACTTGGCCAGCCGGTCGGACCGCGCCAAGGAACCTGTCTTGATCTGACCGCAATTCGTGGCGACAGCCAGATCCGCGATGGTCGCGTCTTCGGTCTCACCCGACCGGTGCGACATCACATTGGTGTAGCGCGCGCGGTGGGCCATATCGACCGCCCTGAGGGTTTCGGTCAGCGTGCCGATCTGGTTGACCTTGACCAGCATCGAATTGGCGCAACCGCGCGCGATGCCGTCGGCCAGACGGGCGGGGTTGGTGACGAACAAATCATCGCCCACCAGTTGGACCTTTTCGCCCAGCACTTCGGTCAGCATCGCCCAGCCGTCCCAATCGTCCTCGGACATGCCGTCTTCGATCGAGATGATGGGGTAGTCTTGCACCAGCGCCTGCAGATAGGCGACGTTCTCGTCCGAGGTCAGGGATTTGCCCTCGCCCTTCATCTCGTATTTGCCGTCCCGGTAATATTCGGTCGCGGCGCAATCGAGGGCCAGCATCATGTCCTCGCCCGGTTTGTAGCCCGCTTTTTCGATGGATTTCAGAATGAAATCGAGCGCCTCGCGGGTCGATCCCAGTTCCGGTGCAAAGCCGCCCTCGTCCCCCAAACCCGTGGACATGCCCGCCGCAGACAGTTCTTTCTTCAGCGTGTGGAACACTTCGGAACCCATCCGCACCGCGTCGCGGATGTTTTCCGCAGCCACAGGCATGATCATGAATTCCTGGATGTCGATCGGGTTGTCGGCATGTTCGCCGCCATTGATGATGTTCATCATCGGCACCGGCAGCAACCGGGCCGAGGTGCCGCCGACATAACGAAACAGCGGCTGGCCGGTGTAATCAGCGGCGGCCTTGGCAACGGCAAGGCTGACGCCGAGGATCGCGTTGGCCCCCAGACGGCCCTTGTTGTCGGTGCCGTCGAGTTCGATCATGGTCATGTCGATGCCGACCTGTTCGGTGGCGTCCAGACCGACGATCTCGTCCGAGATCTCGCCATTCACCGCGGCAACCGCTTCGAGAACGCCTTTGCCCATGTAGCGGCTCTTGTCGCCATCGCGCTTTTCGACGGCCTCGTAGGCGCCGGTCGAAGCCCCCGAGGGCACGGCGGCGCGGCCGATCGTGCCGTCTTCGAGGGTAACGTCGACTTCGACCGTCGGGTTGCCCCGGCTGTCGAGGATTTCGCGGGCGTGGATGTCGATGATGGTGCTCATTGCGCTTTGTCCCGAAGCAGCTGCGTTCACGCGGCGGTATAGCAGGGACAGACGTAAAGTAAACTGCGCCTGCTAGCGCTAACGGGCGGGTTTTTCGCGGAACCTGTCCTGCTCAAGCGCCAGTTTGCGTTCGCGGTAGAGCGCGTAAAGCCCCGCCGTCAAAATGATCGCCGCACCCAGCAGGGTCAGCCCGTCCGGGCGTTCGCCGAAGATCAGGATGCCGAGGCTCATGGTAAACACAAGCCGGGTATAGCGGAACGGTGACACGATGGCGGCGGGGGCCATCCGCATGGCCTGTGTTACGGCATAGTATCCCAGCGCGGTCACGACGGTTCCTGCGGCCAGGTACCAGATCGTGGTCCCGGTCACCGGGGGTGGCGCGTCGAAGAACAGGATCAGCACCAGCCCGACGGGGATGGTGGCCGAAAATCCCCATGTTGCAAGCGAGATCGACGGGATATGCGATGGTGACAGCCGGGTGATCAGGTCGCGAAGGCCCAGCCCGCAGACCCCCATCACGGCAAACAGCGCTGCGGGCTCGAACCCTTCGGCTCCGGGGCGGATCACCAGCAACATCCCGACGATTCCCGCGAAGATGGCCAGCCAGCGGCGCAGGCCGACCGGTTCCTTGAGCAGGAGTGCTGCGCCCAGCGTCACCACAAGCGGGGCCATCTGCATGATCGCGGCAAAGAGCGAGAGGGGAATCTGGCCGATGGACAGAACCAGCCCAAGCCCACCGACAATCTCGAGCCCCGAGCGGGCGAGAACCCACGGGTGCAGCGCATCGCGGCTGAGCAGCTTGGCTCCCTGCCATCTGGCGATCAGCACAAAGCAGAGCGTGCCACCCGCGCTGAGAAAGAACATCACGTGACCGGGTGACAGCACCTGCGAGGACAGCTTGATGAACACATCGCTGAGCGCGAGAAGCGCCATTGCAAGGATCATCAAAAGGATGGCGCGCACGATTTGCATGGGGATCAGCTACGCCGCTTTTGGGACAGTGACCAGACCCGTCGACACCGTGTGCGTGCGCCGCGGTCACTTCTTGATGGGGACGCCGTAAAGTTCGAGCTTGTGACCCTTGAGCCGGTATCCGAGTTTCGCGGCGATCCGTTCCTGTAGGGCCTCGATCTCGGGATCGACGAATTCGATCACCTGACCTGTATGCAGATCGATCAGGTGGTCGTGGTGGTCACGCTCGGCGTCCTCGTAGCGGGCGCGGCCATCGCCGAAATCGACCTTTTCGAGGATGCCTGCCTCTTCGAACAGTTTCACCGTCCGGTACACCGTGGCGATCGAGATGTTCGGATCCCGCCCCGAGGCGCGGGCATAGAGTTCTTCGACATCCGGGTGGTCGGTCGCCTCTTCCAGAACCTGCGCGATGGTGCGCCGTTGGTCCGTCAGGCGCAGGCCCTGCGCTTCGCAGCGGGAAAGGATGGTCTCAGACATCGCCGGGCCTCTTGTCTTGGTGGCGAAAGATGTAGCCAACTGTGCGAGTCAATGCCAGCAGCGGCAGGTCAAATATTCACCCGTGCCCGTCGCCGCAGATGCCACAGGTAGACGGCCAGCGCGATCACCACGATGCTGCCGCCGATCAGCATGGGTGGCGTTGGCACTTCGCGGATGACCACCCAGACCCAAAGCGGCCCCAGCACGGTCTCCAGCAGCAGCACGAGGCTGACATTCACCGACGCGGTGAGGCGCGATGCCTCGGACATCAGGTAGAAGGATAGGGGCAGCACGACGAAGCTGGCGGCTGCAATGGCCCATGTGGTGCCCGAGACCATGTCCTGCGGAGTGGTCAGGCCAAAGGCCATGATCCCGGCCAGCCCCGACCCTGTGCCCACGGCGGGCAGCAACGGCATCTCGGGGTTGTGGCGAAGAAGCGTAAAGCTGATCGCGAGGCTGAGCGCGACGCCCAGCCCGCAGAGCACGCCGATCAGCGCGGTTGCGGTGAAGGCGACATCGCTTTTGCCGGACATGGCCAGCGCGATCCCCGCGCTGACCACCGCGATAGTGACCCACGTGGCAGGGCGGGTTGGCTGTCCGTAAAGGACGCGGGACAGGATTGCAGCACAGATCGGCACCGTAGCCACCGCGATCAGCACAAGCGCGACAGGTGCCAGCGAGATCGCGGGCGCAAAGAGCGAGGCGTTCGCCCATTGCGCCAGCACCAGCGCCACGCCAACGCCCGAAAAGAGGCGCGGGAAAAGACGCATCTGCCCGGTGATCAACGCTGCCAATAGGAACAGGCTGCCCATCGCCAGCCCGCGCCACGCCACCAGCGGCGCGGCCTCGAGCCCCGACAACCGGATCAGAAGAGCGTCCGGTGTCAGGATCAGGACACCGAGTACGGCCAGCAGAATGCCTTTCATGAATGCGCGTCAGATCAGCTGTAGAGCGGCTGAACACCCATCTGCATGTGCAGCGCATTCACGGTAGGTTGGTCGAGGTCCATCGCACGGGCCAGCGCGTCGAGATATTCCGCCTCGGGTTGGGTATCGAGCCGGATCGACATGAGCGAGGCCGAATAGACTTGCGTGCGCAGCGCTGCGGGCGTGTCTGCGGCCAGCGCATCCACATCCACCGGTGCGGCAAGCTGGTCCTGCACAAAGGCGATGTCTTCGGCGTCGGCGTCGTCGCCCACGGTCGAGATGATCTTTGCGCGTTCGGCCTCGTCTATGCCGCCGTCTGACTTGGCGGCCTGGATCATGGCGCGCAGCATGAGTGCCGCGGTTTCCTCGGCCTCGGGGGCTGCCGCGCCGGATTTGGCGAACTGGTCAAACATGCCGCCCATGTTCTTGCCACCCATCGCGGCCACGCCGCCCGCTGCTGCCAGCAGACCAGCAAGACCGGCTCCGCCACCACCACCCAACGCCGACATCAGGCCGCCTTTGTCCCCTGCATCCTGACCGGTGGCGCCGCCACCCATCATCGAAGACAGGTCGAGCCCGCCCGATTGCAGCTTGTCCATGATCCCGGCCAGCGGGTTCGCGCCGCCGGCTCCGCCCATCATCTGGCCCATCTGGGCCTGGATCTGCGCCATGGGATTGTCGCCTGCAACCTGCGCGCCGCCCATCAGCCCGCCAAGGCCCTTGCCCCCGGCAAGATGGTCGACGCCCCGCGCGGCGGCATATCCGATGGCCACCTTGGCCAGTGTTCCCATGAGACTCATAATACTTACTCCGGTGGTCGGGTTTAAAGTGATGTGCGCAAGATGCCCGATTCGCGGGCGGGATGCAGAAAAACCTTTGCGCCGCGTGGATTTGTCGGCTGATCCGGCCCGGTTTTTTCGCTTGACCCTGCGGGCGCTTGGGTGTCCCTGACCCGGATGGAACGCAAGGACGCAATCGATCTGGCCGGGGCCGCAGGGCTTGTTGTGTTCGCCACGGTGTTGGCGTTCAACCAGGTGGTCATCAAGGTGACCAATGGCGGGTTCGGGCCGGTCTTTGCCGCCGGATTACGGTCAGGTCTGGCGCTTTTGGTGCTGGCGCTCTGGCTGCTGCTCCGTCGGAGGCGGCTGAACGGGTTGCGCCGCACGATCCGGCCGGGGCTGCTGCTGGGCGGATTGTTCACCATCGAGTTCATCTTTCTCTTCATCGCTTTGGACCTGACGACGGTGTCGCGGGTGTCGATCCTCTTCTATTCGATGCCGGTCTGGCTGGCGTTGATCGCGCATTTCGTCCTGCCCGGAGAGACGCTGTCCTGGCGGCGTCTGCTGGGGCTTGCACTCGCGATGACGGGCGTGATCTGGGCGCTGTTCGATCCGCAATCGCGCGAGGCCGGCAGGCTGCTGGGCGATGTGCTGGCGCTCCTGGCGGCGTTTGCCTGGGCCGGGATCGCCCTGACCGTGCGGCTGACGCGGGTGTCGGAGCTGAGTGCGGAAAGCCAGCTGTTCTGGCAATTGTCGGTGTCCGCTGTCGGGCTCTTGGCGGTGGCACCGCTCTTTGGGGACCTGCTGCGCGACCCCAGCGCTGTTCACTTTGCCGGGTTGGCCTTTCAGGTGATTTTTGTCGGCAGCCTTGGGTACCTGTTCTGGCTGTATCTCATGACGATCTACCCCGCGTCGGATATCGCCGCGTTCAGTTTCCTGTCGCCAGTGCTGGCGGTCGGCATGGGCTGGCTGCTGCTGGATGAGCCGGTGGGGCCGGGGTTTCTTGGTGCGATGTGCCTTGTCGCGGTTGGTGTCGTGCTGATCAACCGGCGGCGCAAGCGCGCACCTCAGGTGCCGCAGAACGTCGCCTGAACCACCTCTTCGGGGGCCGGAGGCAGGCGCAGATCGTCGAAATCGGGATTCACGTCAAAGGGCGCGGCATAAGCCGACATCAGCCGTGCGAAGAGGCTGTCATCAGCCGCGACCGAGGCTGCGATCATCGCTTCGATCTGGTGATTGCGCGGGATCAGAACAGGGTTTGCAGCGCTCATCAGGCCCTGCGGGTCTTCTTCGCTCTTGATCCGCTCCTGCCAGACCTTGCTCCACTGGTCGAACCCGGTGGGATCGGCAAACTGGTCGCGGGCGGTGCCATCGATCAGACCTCGGAAGGTGTTGGTGAAATCCGCCTTGGCCGTCTGCATCAGGGTCATCAGATCGCCGATCAGGGCCGCATCCTCTGGCTTGGGGTCGGCAATCCCGATCTTGGCCCCGAACCGCCGCAGCCATTCCGCGCGGATCATGTCGGGCATGGCATGCACCTGCGCCGTGAACGGCTCCACCGCCGCTTCGGGGTCGGGCATCAGGGACAGCAGCGCCGTGGCCAGCTGCGCCATGTTCCAGACGATTATGTCGGCCTGCGCGGCGTAGCTGTAGCGCCCGAAGCGGTCGATCGAGGAATAGACGGTTTCGGGGTGGTAGCTGTCCATGAAGGCGCAGGGGCCATAGTCGATGGTTTCGCCTGCAATGCTGCAATTGTCAGTGTTCATCACGCCGTGGATGAACCCGAGGCTGAGCCAATGCGCCACCAGCGCCGCCTGACGGCGCATCACTGCGTCGAGGAACGTGGCAGGATCGGTCGCATCGGGATAGTGCCGCGCCACGGCGTAACCAAAGAGCGTTTGCAGCGCTTGGGATTCGCCACGGGCGGCAAAGACCTGGAACGTGCCGACGCGCAGGTGGCTGCGTGCCACGCGGGTCAGGACGGCACCGGGCAGGGGCTGTTCCCGTACAACGCGGTCTCCGGTCCTTACGGCGGCAAGCGCGCGGGTGGTCGGCACGCCGAGCGCATGCATCGCTTCGCTGACCACGTATTCGCGCAGAACCGGCCCGAGCCATGCACGCCCGTCGCCCATTCGCGAGAATGGCGTGCGGCCCGATCCCTTGAGCTGGATGTCACGTCGGATGCCGTCGCTGCCGACGGTTTCACCCAAGAGCACCGCGCGGCCATCGCCCAGCTGCGGGTTGTACTGGCCGAACTGGTGCCCGGCATATAGCTGCGCCAAGGGCGACGCGCCATCGGGAATGGCATTGCCCGCAAAGATCGCGGCAAGGTTCGGATCGTCCAGCCCGTCAATGCCCAGATCGCGGGCCAGCGCTTCGTTGATCGCGATAAGCGACGGCGCCGTCACCGGTTCCGGTTTCACCCGCGCGAAGAACGTGTCGGGCAGGGCGGCGTAGCTGTTGTCGAAGGGGATGTGCAGTGTCATGGCGCAGATATAAGGGCAGCGATCGGACATCGCCAGTGGGTTGTCTTTGTCAGATCGGCGCTAGGCTCAATAGAAGGCTGAAAAAAGGAGTCGCGCGCATGGTAGCCTCAAACACATATGGCATGAAGCTCAAGGATCGCCCGGAATTTTCATCAAAGCCGAAACCTTTGTGTTTCGCCCCCACCACCACGGTGGCAGAGGCCGTGGCCGAGATGAGCGAAAAGAATTTCGGCTCGGTCGTGATCGTTGACAAGGACGAGAAGGTCATCGGCATCGCCACCGAGCGTGACGTGATGAAAAAACTGGTGAACGCTGGCAAGGATGCGAAAACCACCACGCTAAGTGACATCATGACAAAGGACCCGCGTATGGCGCGGGCGACGGATGATGTTGTCGACTGGCTCCGCATCATGTCGAATGATCGGTTCCGCCGCCTTCCTGTCGTCGATGATGAAGGCCGCATCCTCGTGATCTTCACGCAGGGTGATTTTGTCAGCTACACGTGGCCAGACCTGATCTATCAGGCCAAGGAATTGGCCAAGGCCAGTGTCGGGCGCAATTACCCCGTCTGGCTGATCGGCGGGGGCATCATGCTCTATTCGATTCTGATGATCATCGTGGTGTCGTCGATCGGCTGAGGGTCACAGCTCGCGGGACATGTAGGCATAGCCTTCGCGGGTGAAGAACTTGCTGCGCTGGTAAAAGCGCTTGAGGGTTTCGTCGGTCTGATCAGCCTCGAGATGCAGTGCGCGGATGCCGCCTTCCCGGAGTGCCTTGGCCAACCCGTTGAGCGCATCCGACCCCATACCGCGATTGCGCACGGCGCTGCGGACGAACAATTCATCCACGATGGCATCAAGCCCGCCGTATTCGACGGACCAGCCAAAGGACACGACGACATAACCAACCGGCGCGCGGCGCGGACCGATCAGCCACACCGCGCCATGCGGGCTGCCGTCAAGCAGCGGGAGGATCGCGTCGTGTTGGTGTTCGGGTGTTGTGCCGAACCCTTGGTGTTCGTGAAACGCGGCAACCAGCGGCAGCAAGCGCGGCAGATCCTCGGGTGCTGCCAGATGCAGAGACCTCATAACCGGGCCAGCCGTTCGGTGAGCAGCGCAAAGAAACCGTCGGCGTCGAGATCGCCAACAAAGGTTGCGTTGGCAGGGCGTTTGGTGACTCCCCACCAATCCGCCACGGTCATGCCCAGCGTCAGGTTCGAGTCGGTTTCGATTTCCACATTGATGTGCCGTCCGGTGAACAGTTCTGGCTTGATCAGGTAGGCGGTCACGCAGGGGTCGTGCAGGGGCGCACCGGAGCTGCCGTATTTTTCTTTATCGAACCGTTCGAAGAAATCCGTCATTTCGGCGACGGCAGTCCCCACAGGCGTACCTAAAGTGCGGAAAGCGTTGTTGCGCTCGGTTGTGACCAGCGCCTTGTGGGTGACATCAAGCGGCATGACGGTGATCGGCGCTCCGCAGTCAAAGACCAGTTTCGCCGCTTCGGGGTCGACATAGATGTTGAACTCGGCGGTGGGTGTGATGTTGCCCACCTCGAAATAGGCGCCCCCCATCAGCACGATTTCCTGAATGCGCTCGGCAATGTCCGGGGCGCGTTGCAACGCCACAGCGATATTGGTCAGCGGGCCAAGAGGGCACAGCGTGACTGTCCCCGAAGGTTCACCGCGCAGAGTGTCGATGATAAAATCGACCGCATGGCCTTCCTGAAGTGGAATCGTCGGATCGGGCAGTGTCGGGCCATCGAGCCCGCTCTTGCCGTGCACATGTTCGGCCGTCACCAGCTTGCGCGCAATGGGCGCGTCACAACCCGCGAACACGCGTGTTTCCGGCTTGCCAGCCAGTTCACAGACGATGCGCGCGTTCTTTTCGGTCAGAGGCAGCGGTACATTCCCGGCAACGGCGGTGATGCCCAGCACGTCCAGTTCCTCGGGAGAGGCCAGAGCGAGCAGGATGGCGACCGCGTCGTCCTGACCCGGATCGGTGTCGATGATGATTTTGCGGGGTGCCATACGCGTCTCCTTGCTGCGCGGTGGTGACATGCAGGTTTCGCGGGATCAAGCAGGTAGATACGTGCGGGCGGGGCTACACCGCTTCTTTTGGCAACCTGATTGCAGCGTCATATATGGATGTTAGACTAACGGAACCTGAAGCGAAATAAGTTTACATCCGAATCGTTAGCGCTAACAAGGCGCGGAGCAAAGCAGAATCGGAAGGACCGCACCATGGTTTCCCGCGTTATTCCCGTTGACCCGTTCGACCTTGTGATCTTCGGCGGAACCGGAGACCTCGCGCGACGCAAGATTTTGCCGGGGCTTTTCCGGCGCTTCTGTGCCGGGCAGATGCCCGAGGGATCGCAGATCATCGGTGCCGCTCGGTCCGAGATGACGTCGGAAGACTACCGCGAAATGGTCTCTGACTCGGTGGCCGAATTCGGCAGTGGCGGCACCTGCGAGGCTGGAACGCTTGAGGCGTTTCTCGAGACGGTCTCGTTTGTCACGACCGATGCGCGTGGGGACGATGGCTGGGTCGAGCTGAACGGCAAGATGCGCGATGACACCGTGCGCGCATTCTATTTCTCGGTCGGGCCGTCGCTGTTTGGTGATCTGGCAGAACGGTTGCACCGGTTCGGGATGGCGACTCCCGAAAGCCGGATCGTGGTGGAAAAGCCGTTTGGCAACGATCTCGAGACCGCCCGGGCCCTGAACGCCACGCTGGCGCAGCATTTTCACGAAACCCAGATTTACCGGATCGACCATTACCTGGGCAAGGAAACCGTCCAGAACCTGATGGCGGTGCGGTTCGGCAACATGCTGTTCGAGCCGCTCTGGAACGCGCAATATGTCGACCATATCCAGATCACGGTGGCCGAAACCGTGGGTGTCGGCGGGCGCGGCGGCTATTACGACAAGTCCGGCGCGATGCGGGACATGGTGCAGAACCACCTGATGCAGCTCCTCTGCCTCATCGCGATGGAACCGCCCGCGAAGTTTGAACCGGACGCGGTTCGGGACGAAAAGCTCAAGGTGATCCGCGCGCTCGAACCCGTTGACTGGCACCACATCGTGCGCGGTCAGTATGGCGCTGGCGAAAACGGACCTAGCTACCGCGACGACGTTGAGGATCCCAAATCGCGCACCGAAAGCTTTATCGCGATGAAGTGCCATATCTCCAACTGGCGCTGGGCGGGCACGCCGTTTTATCTGCGCACCGGCAAGCGGCTCAAGGCGCGTGCCTCGGAAATCGCGGTGGTGTTCAAGGATGCGCCGCATTCGATCTTTGGTGCGGATGCCGGGCGGCACCGTAATGTGCTGGCAATCCGCTTGCAGCCGAACGAGGGCATGACGCTCGACGTGACCATCAAGGAGCCGGGGCCGGGGGGCATGCGTCTTCTGGATGTGCCGCTGGACATGAGTTTCGCCGAGGCGCTGGGCCCGGAAGCCGAAGAGGCGCCCGATGCCTATGAGCGCCTGATCATGGACGTGATCCGCGGCAATCAGACGCTTTTCATGCGAGGCGACGAAGTCGAGGCGGCCTGGGCCTGGACAGACCCCTTGATCGAAGCCTGGCAAGCGCGCAACGATGTCCCCAAGACTTACGACCCCGGAAGCTCCGGTCCCGAGGATGCGTTGATGCTGATGCATCGGGACGGACGCAAATGGCGCGAGGTGAAGCCATGAGCTATGATTTTCAGACCTATCCCGACCGTGAAATGCTGGCGATGGATCTCGCCAACCAGCTGGCGGGCGATCTGCGCATGATCCTTGGCCATGAAGAGCGCGTGGTGCTTGCGGTGCCCGGTGGCACGTCGCCGGGGCCGGTGTTCGACGATCTTTGCGCCGCCGATCTGGACTGGGATCGTGTGGACGTGATGCTGACCGATGAACGCTGGGTGCCCGAGGACGACGCGCGGTCGAACACGCGACTGGTGCGCGACCGCCTGCTGGTCGAACGCGCGGCAGCCGCACGCCTGTTGCCGCTCTACATCCCGGCGCATGAACCCGAAGAGGTGCTGGCCGAGCTTGAATCGCAGATCGCGGATAAATTGCCACTGGCGGTTGTGCTTCTGGGCATGGGCACAGACATGCACACCGCGTCGATCTTTCCGGGGGCGGACAAGCTGGACACTGCGCTGGACGCGAATGCGCCGATCCTCGTGCCGATGCGCGCGCCGGGCGCGCCCGAGCCCCGCATCACGCTGAGCGCGCGGGTGCTCAACGACGCGATGCGCAAGCATGTGCTGATCTTCGGTCAGGACAAGCGCGATGCGCTGGAGGCCGCGCAGGGCAAGCTTCCCGAGGACGCGCCGATCAACGCGGTCCTGGACGATGCAACGGTTCATTGGGCGGAGTAAAGGCGATGTGGGATGTCCTGAAAGCGGCGGCGGACGCGGGCCGCGACCGGTCGATCCTTCGCCTGTTCGAGGCCGATGCGGATCGGGCCGCAGGGTTCAGCGTGACCGCGCTTGACCTGCTCTTCGACTACTCCAAGACGCAAATCGACGCCGCGACCCGCGATGTGCTGATCGGGCTGGCCAAAGCGGCAGAGGTCGACGCGCGGCGCGCCGCGATGTTCACCGGCGACACGATCAACGAAACCGAAGGCCGCGCGGTCCTGCACACAGCGCTGCGCAATCTGGATGGCGATCCGGTGCTGGTCGACGGTGAGGACGTGATGCCGGATGTGCTGGAGACGCTGGCCCGGATGGACGCTCTGGCCACCGAGGTGCGGGGCGCGGCGTTCACCGACGTGGTGAATATCGGCATCGGCGGGTCGGACCTTGGACCTGCGATGGCCTATCTGGCGCTGGCGCCTTACCGCGACGGGCCGCGCTGCCATTTCGTGTCGAACGTGGATGCCGCCGACATTGCCGACACGCTGCGCGGCTGTGACCCGGAAACCACATTGTTCATCGTCGCCTCCAAGACCTTCACCACCATCGAGACCATGACCAACGCCCGCACCGCGCGGGCGTGGCTGCAGGATCACGGTGTCAGCCCCGACGGACGCTTCATCGCGCTGTCGTCAAATGCCAAGGCTGCAGCGGAGTGGGGTATCCCGCCGGAGCGCGTGCTGGGGTTCGAGGATTGGGTCGGCGGGCGCTATTCCATGTGGGGGCCGATCGGCCTGTCGCTGATGATCGCCATCGGCCCGGACGGGTTCCGCGCCTTTCTGCGCGGCGGTCAGGCGATGGACCGGCATTTCCGGTCTGCCGCGTTGCACGAAAACATGCCGGTTCTGCTGGCGCTTGCCGGCATCTGGCACAATCAGGGGCTTGGCCATGCCACCCGTGCGGTGTTGCCCTATGACAACAGGCTGTCGCGGCTGCCGGCCTATCTGCAACAGCTTGAGATGGAATCGAACGGCAAATCGGTCGCGATGGATGGCACGTCCCTGCCGGTCCAATCCGGTCCGGTCGTCTGGGGCGAGCCGGGCACCAATGGACAACACGCGTTCTACCAGTTGATCCATCAGGGCACGCGGGTCGTTCCCTGCGAATTCATGGTGGCTGCCGAAGGCCACGAACCAGACCTGCGCCATCATCACGAGTTGCTCATCGCGAATTGCCTTGCCCAGTCCGAAGCGCTGATGCGCGGGCGGTCGCTGGCCGAAGCGCGGGCGATCATGGCGGCCAAGGGTCTGTCGGGCGACGAACTGGAGCGGCAGGCGCGGCACCGGGTGTTTCCGGGCAACCGGCCCTCGACGACACTGATGATGCCGAAACTCACACCCGAGGTGCTGGGCCAGATCATTGCTTTGTATGAACACCGGGTGTTTGTGGAAGGGGTGATCCTTGGCATCAACTCGTTCGATCAATGGGGCGTCGAACTTGGCAAGGAGCTTGCGACCTCGCTCGGCCCGCTGGTCAGTGGCGATACGCCTGCAGACGGCAAGGATGGCAGCACGCAGGCGCTGTTGGGCTATGTGAAACGCTATTCCTGAGATCGTGTCGGCGTCTAGGCACGTCGTTCGACGCCGTCGATTTGGTGAAACACCTCGAGGACATGGGGCGGGATCGGCATGCGCCCGCTGCCATCGGGGTGCAACAGCACGATCACACAGGTGAATCTGGCCCGCACCGTGCCGCCCGCGCGGATTTCCTGTTTGAGGGTAAAGCTGCTCGTCCGGTAATCGACGGCGCGTGTCAGGATCACGAAATCCTCGTCCGCGCGCATCTCCTGCAACCAGTCCATTTCACCGCGCCGGATCACGATGCGCGGTTCGACCGCGGCATCTTCGTAGGTCGAGATGCCGACACGCTTGAAATAGGCCACCCGCGCGGTTTCGAACCAGATCAAATAGGCGACATTGTTGACGTGGTTGAGCGGATCAAGCTCTGCAAAGCGCACGCGGTCGGCAAGCGCCAGCGGCCAGGGCTCGGTCACGCCAAGGGCGCGCTGCTGGTCAGGGGTCAGCGGTGTGAGATAGGGGATGTCTGTCATGCCTGCGCTCTGTCAATCGGCGCGCGGAATGTCAAACCCCGGCGGCGCAAGGGTGAAGCCGTCAAAGCTGAACGCGGGGCTGACGGTGCATCCCACGAGACTCCATGCGCCAGTGCTTTGCGCCGCCTGCCAGTGATGCGGCGGCACGATGATCTGCGGGCTTTGATCGGCAAACAGATCGGGGCCCAGAAGATGATCGACCGCAGGGCCGGCGTCGTGTTCGGACAGCGACAGGATCAGGGGCGCACCGGCATAGTGATGCCAGATCTCGGCCGCATCAACCTTGTGCCAATGGCTGCGTTCACCCGCGCCGAGCAGGAAATAGATGCAGGTGCCTGATGGGCGACCGGCCTCATCCGCGATCCATGTCTGGCGGTAATGCCCGCCTTCGGGATGCGGCGACAGGTCCAGGTGGTGAATGATCTCCTGTGCCGATTTACCTGTCAGGTCAGAGTGTTCCACGCGGTTTCTCCTGCACCGTGCGCCGGTTTGTGACTTGATTAACCATAGCTTTGCAGTCTTTGCGCCGCAGGGCAATCGGGGGCGGCAGATGCAAGGGCAGAACCAGCGGGTGCGGGCCATCGCACGGGAAATCGTGGCGCGCGAGGGCGGCTATGTCGATGATCCGGACGATCCGGGTGGCGCGACCAACCACGGTGTGACGATCCACACGATGCGGCGTCTGGGGCTCGACCTCACCGGCGACGGGCAGGTGACGCGCGCCGATGTGCAGCGCCTCAGCCGCGAACAGGCGGTCCAGATTTTCGTCGATCATTACTACGTGCGTCCGCGAATCGCGGACCTGCCCGAACCGCTGCAGGCCACGGTGTTCGACATGTATGTGAATGCGGGTGCCAATGCGGTGAAGATCCTGCAACGGCTCTTGCGCAAGATGGGATTCGCGGTGGAGGTGGACGGTGCGATCGGTCCCAAGACCATCGCGGCCGCGGCCCGGGCCCACGCCAGTGCGCCGAATCACATGGTCGATGCCTACGGGATCGAACGGCGAAACTACTATTTCGACCTTGCCGACCGCCGCCCCACGAGCCGCAAATACGCGCGCAGCCGAGCGGGACGAAAAGGCGGATGGATCACGCGGGCCGAGGCGTTCATCGCCGCCCGCTATCATCTGACGCCGGCCGCATTTCAACACAGGGTGTCATCATGGGATTGATCGAACAGGTGTTTTCGCTGGTCTTCGGGTCAGGGCGCAACGTGCTGCGCGACACGGTCGAGGTGTTCCGCCCCAATGCCGAAGCGCAGGCGCTGCGGGATCACGACCGTCAGGGGGCGTCACTGAGCCAATTCGCGGCGGAATTCTACGCGCCCCAGCGAGGCTGGTTCGACCGGCTGATGGATGCGCTCAACCGGGTGCCGCGCCCGGCGATGGCGCTCGGGACGTTGGGCTTGTTTGCCGCGGCGATGGTGGACCCGGTCTGGTTTTCCGCCCGCATGGTGGGTCTTGCACTTGTGCCGGATCCGCTCTGGTGGCTTTTGGGGGCGATCGTCAGCTTCTACTTCGGGGCTCGGCATCAGGCCAAAGGGCAGGAGTTTCAACGCGATCTGCTGGCGCGCATGGCGCAGGTGACGCCGCCGGAGCCGACCCTGTCCGAACCCGTCGTGCCGCAGGGCGAACCGCAGGCAGACGGCAATGCCGCGCTGGATGAGTGGCGGCAGCAGCGCCGGTGAGCGGGGCCGGACGCTATAAAGCGTCCGGGGGTTCCGTCGAGGGAAACCGCTTGCGACAATGTGAACCGCGTCATACGGCAAAACTCGTTGGCCGTGGCAGATCCTGCGCCTATACTCTGTCACATGGTTACAGAACTCGGTCACTTCGCCCTCATCCTCGCGTTCCTTGTCGCGATCGTGCAATCCGTTGTCCCATTGGTGGGCGCGCACAAACGCTGGCCGGGATGGATGGCCGTGGCCGAACCGGCTGCGACCGTGCAATTCCTGCTCACGGCGTTTGCCTTCGTCGCGCTGACCTATGCATTCGTGACCTCCGATTTCTCGCTGCGGCTCGTGTGGCTCAATAGCCATTCCGCGAAGCCGATGATTTACAAGATCAGTGGTGTCTGGGGGAACCATGAAGGGTCGATGCTGCTCTGGGTGCTGATCCTGACGCTCTTCGGTGGGATGGCCGCCTGGTTCGGCAAAGGCCTTCCGCCGACCTTGCGGGCCCGCGTTCTTGCGGTGCAATCCGCTGTCGCCGTTGCCTTTTTCGCTTTCATCATCTTCACGTCCAACCCGTTCACGCGCCTCGTGGTGCCACCCTTTGACGGGCAGGACCTCAACCCGCTGCTGCAGGATCCCGGTTTGGCCTTCCACCCGCCGTTCCTGTATCTCGGCTATGTCGGTCTGAGCATCTGTTTCAGCTTCGCCGTCGCCGCGCTGATCGAAGGCCGTGTGGATGCGGCTTGGGGCCGGTGGGTGCGCCCTTGGACGCTTGCGGCGTGGGTCTTTCTGACCATCGGCATCGCGCTGGGGTCGTGGTGGGCCTATTACGAGCTTGGCTGGGGCGGTTTCTGGTTCTGGGATCCGGTCGAAAACGCGTCATTCATGCCGTGGTTGCTGGCATCCGCGCTGTTGCATTCCGCCATCGTTGTGGAAAAGCGCGAGGCGCTGAAAAGCTGGACCATCCTGCTGGCCATCCTCGCCTTCGGGTTCTCGCTGATCGGCACGTTCATCGTGCGCTCGGGTCTGCTGACCTCGGTACATGCCTTTGCCAACGACCCCGAACGGGGTGTGTTCATCCTGATGATCATGGTGTTCTTCACCGGTGGTGCGCTGACGCTTTACGCGATCCGTGCGTCCACAATGGAAGCCAAGGGTGTCTTTGGTGTGGCTAGCCGGGAAAGCGCGTTGGTCGCAAACAACGTGATCCTCGCGGTCAGCTGTTTCGTCGTGTTCGTCGGCACCATGTGGCCCGTTGTGGCAGAGATGTTTTTCGATACGAAGCTGAGCGTCGGCGCACCTTTCTTCAACATGGCCTTCACACCGTTCATGGTGGTGCTCGGCCTGCTCTTGCCGCTTGGCTCCATGCTCAGCTGGAAGCGGGCCAAGGTGCAACGCGCCGTCAAGCAGTTGTTCCCGGCATTCATCTTGAGCCTCCTGCTTCTGGGCCTGTTCTGGACCATGCAGACTGGCACCAGCCTGCTTGGTCCCGTTGGCGTGTTCCTTGCAGCTTGGGTGATCTCGGGCGCGGTGGTCGATCTGATCAACCGCACCGGTCAGACCCGCGATCTGTCGCGCCTCATGAGGCTGCCGCGCTCTGATTGGGGCAAGGCGACGGCGCATATCGGGTTTGGTATCACAATGGTTGGCGTTGCCGGTCTGATGGCCTGGCAAGAGGAAGACATCCGTGTCGCGCAGATCGGGGAACCTTTCCAAGTCGGTGATTTTGAACTGGAACTGACTGCGGTCAACCAAGTGCGTGGTCCGAACTATTTCTCGACCATGGGGGACGTGATTGTCCGTCAGGACGGGGAAGAGATCGCGGTGCTCAACCCCGAAAAGCGCAACTACCCCGTGGCCCAGATGCCCACGACCGAGGCGGCGATCGACTACCGTTTCCTGCGCGATATCTATGTCGTGATCGGGGACGAGCAGAATGATGGCGGTTGGGTTATGCGCACCTATATCAAGCCGCTGGCGAACTGGATCTGGGCAGGCTCCATCCTCATGGCCTTGGGAGGTCTAATCTCCTTGACGGACCGTCGCTATCGCGTCGCGGCGGGCGCACGGCAGCAACCAACACCGCAGGGAGTTCCCGCGGAATGAGACCTGTGTCCTACGCGCTGCGGTGTCTGGCCGTGATCCTTTGCTTCGGTGTCGCCGTTCCGGTGGCGACACCCGCCTTTGCGGTTCAGCCTGACGAAGTGCTGGCGGACCCGGCGCTGGAAAGCCGGGCGCGCGAGTTGTCCAGAGGCCTGCGCTGTTTGGTCTGCCAGAACGAGAGCATCGACGAATCGAACGCCGATCTGGCGAAGGAATTGCGGATCGTCGTGCGTGAACGTCTGGTCGAAGGTGACAGCGACGAAGAGGTGCTGGACTACCTTGTTCAGCGCTATGGCGAGTTTGTCCTGCTCAAGCCGCGCACTGACGGATGGAACATCATCCTGTGGCTCTCGGGGCCGGGGTTGTTCCTGCTCGCTCTGGGGATCGGGATCAGCTATGTGCGCAGCCGCTCCAAGGCGGCAGCGCCGACCGAGACAACATTGTCCGACGAGGAATCGGCGCGGTTGAAAGAGATCCTCAAAGAATCGTGACGCGGCGTTCGGCTTTGCCAAACGGGGTGCTCTTGTGTTTGATGCCGCAAGCATCATCAGGAGTTCCCGGCGCATGAATTACGACACCATCACCTTTGATATCACCGACGACGTGGCCACGGTCACATTGAGCCGCCCCGAGGTGATGAACGCCCTCAACACCCAGATGCGGGCTGAAATCACCGACGCGGTGCTGGCAGGTGGCAAGTCGGCGCGGGTCGTCGTGTTGACCGGCGCGGGGAAATCCTTCTGCTCGGGGCAGGATTTGGGTGACCGGGCGAATGCGGCCAACCTTGATCTGGAACGTACCCTGCGGGACGAATACGTGCCGATGCTGCGCGCGATCTACGACTGCCCGGTGCCCACCATCAGCGCCGTCAACGGTGCGGCAGCCGGGGCAGGGGCCAATCTCGCTTTGGCAGCGGACGTGGTGATCGCCACCGAATCCGCCTTTTTCCTGCAGGCCTTTACCCGGATCGGTCTCATCCCGGACGCGGGCGGCACCTATTACCTGCCGCGCCAGATGGGGCTGGCCAAAGCGATGGGCGCTGCGCTGTTCGCTGACAAGATCACCGCGCGTCAGGCGGACGACTGGGGCATGATCTATGAGGCGGTGTCCGATGCCCGCTTCGCCGAGCACTGGAAATCCCGCGCGCTGCACCTCGCCAAAGGGCCGACCGCCGCCTATCAGCGCGTCAAGCAATCCATCCGTGCGTCATTTGACAACGATCTCGAAGACCAGCTTGCGCTTGAGGCCAAGCTGCAAGGTCAGTGCGGCCAGACCCGCGATTTCAAGGAAGGGGTTGTTGCGTTCCTCGAAAAGCGTCCGGCGCAATACGAAGGACGCTGACTGGCCTAGCCGGTTCCAGCAAACCGGTACGCCCCTGAGGCTACACATAAAAAGGCCGCCCAAAGGCGGCCTTTTCTAGTCAAATCAGCGGTTCTCGATATCGACGTAATCGCGCATCGTTTCGCCCTGATACAGCTGGCGCGGCCGGCCGATCTTCATCTGTGGATCAGCAAGCTGTTCTTTCCACTGGGAAATCCAGCCGACAGTCCGGCTCAGCGCAAAGACCGGCGTGAACATGGAGGTCGGGAAGCCCATCGCTTCGAGGATGATGCCCGAATAGAAATCGACGTTCGGGAACAGCTTTTTCTCGGCGAAATAGGGATCGGCCAAGGCAGCTTTCTCCAGCTCTTTGGCGGTTGCTAGAATCGGGTTGTTCTCCACGCCCAGAAGGTCGAGCACCTCGTCTGCCGATTGCTTCATCACTGTCGCGCGCGGATCGAAGTTCTTGTAGACGCGGTGGCCAAAGCCCATCAGGCGGAACGGATCGTTCTTGTCCTTGGCGCGGGCGATGTATTCGGGGATGTTCTCGGGCGTGCCGATTTCCTTGAGCATCTCGAGGCAGGCCTGATTCGCCCCGCCATGCGCCGGACCCCAGAGACAGGCGATGCCCGCTGCGATACAGGCGAACGGGTTGGCCCCCGAGGACGAAGCCAGGCGAACGGTCGACGTTGAGGCGTTCTGCTCGTGATCGGCATGCAGGGTAAAGATACGGTCCATCGCGCGGGCGAGGATCGGATCGACCTGATACTCTTCCGCCGGGACCGCAAAGCACATGTGCAGGAAATTCGCCGCGTAATCGAGATCGTTGCGCGGATACACGAAGGGCTGACCGATTGAATACTTGTAAGCCATCGCCGCGATGGTGGGCATCTTGGCGATCAGGCGGTGCGACGCGATCTCGCGTTCGCGCGGGTTATTGATGTCGGTCGAGTCGTGGTAGAACGCCGACATAGCACCGACGACACCCACCATCGTGGCCATCGGGTGCGCGTCCCGGCGGAAGCCACGGAAGAAGTTGTGCATCTGCTCGTGGATCATCGTGTGCTGCGTGATCGTCTTTTCGAAATTCTCAAGCTCGTCTGCCTTGGGCAGGTAGCCGTAAAGCAGCAGGAAGCACACCTCGAGATAGTGCGATTTTTCGGCCAGCTGGTCGATCGGATAGCCACGGTGCAGCAGTTCGCCCTTGTCACCATCGATGAATGTGATCGTGCTGTCACAAGCCGCTGTGGAGGTGAAGCCCGGGTCGTAGGTGAATACCCCCGCCTGACTGTAGAGTTTGCGAATGTCGATCACGTCCGGCCCGGTGGAAGGCGTGTAGATCGGCAAGTCATAGGTGGAATCGCCAATCGTGAGATGCGCGGTTTTAGAGGTGTCAGACATACGTGGTCCCTTCGTCTCATTGCTCCGGACATTGCGCCCGGAGCCAGCTATACCAAGCCTCGGAACCGTGCGCCGTCAAGGCGTCATTCGGATCCTGCGGCTGCTGCGTCTGCCAGGCGGGCGACCGTTTCGTCACGCCCCAGAATCAGCATCATATCGAACACACTCGGCGTCACGGCCCGACCCGCAAGCGCCGCCCGCATCGGGCCCGCAAGCTTGCCGAATTTTGTCCCGTGCTCTTCTGCAATCCGGGATGTGACGGCTTCAAGCTCGTCGCGGGTCCAGCTAGCATTTTGCAACTGCGGCGTCAACGATTGCAGTATACCACGGGATACCGTGTCTAGATGGCCTGCCGCTTTCTCGTCCATGTCGAGCGGTCTGCTCGCCAGAACAAAGTGTGCCTTTTCAATCAGTTCCGGAAAGGTGCGTGCCCGCTCCTTGAGGCAATACATCGCACGATGCATCCCGTCCGCCTGCGCTTCCGTCAAGGCAGGAAGGCCCGCTGCCTGCAGATACGCCTGCAATTCATGCAGCAGTGCAGCATCCTCTGCGACGGCGATGTGCTGACCACTGAGATTCTCCAGCTTCTTGAAATCGAACCGCGCCGGGGATTTGCCGATGCCGGTCAGGTCGAACCACTCTTTTGCCTGATCGTCCGTAAAGAATTCGTCATCGCCGTGGCTCCAGCCCAGACGGGCCAGATAATTGCGCATGCCCGCCGCCGGGTATCCCATCCCCTGATACTCATCGACCCCAAGCGCGCCGTGGCGTTTCGACAGCTTCTTGCCATCAGGTCCGTGAATCAGCGGGATATGCGCCCAGACCGGTACATCCCAGCCCATCGCCGTATAGATCCCCATCTGGCGCGCGGCATTGTTCAGGTGGTCATCCCCCCGGATCACATGGGTCACGCCCATATCATGGTCATCGACAACAACCGCCAACATGTAGACCGGTGTGCCGTCCGAGCGTAACAGCACCATGTCATCCAGCTGATCGTTGCGGATGGTCACATCGCCCTGCACTTCGTCGCGGATCACCGTGCTGCCTTCGGTCGGGGTCTTGAGACGGATCACGAAAGGGGCATCCGGATGTGTCGCCGGGTCGGCATCGCGCCAGGGGCTCTGGTACAGGGTGGATTTGCCCTCGGTCCGGGCCGCCTCGCGAAAGGCCTCGATCTCGTCCTGCGTCGAAAAGCACTTGTAGGCCGCACCCTTGGCAAGCAGCTCGTGCGCCACCTCGGCGTGACGCGCGGCACCCGCGGCCTGACTCACCACGTCGCCGTCATGATCCAGCCCCAGCCAGTCCAAGCCCTTGAGAATCGCTGCCGTTGCCTCGGGCGTCGAGCGCGCCTTATCCGTGTCCTCGATCCGCAGCAGGAACTTGCCACCGCGTCCGCGCGCATAGAGCCAGTTGAACAAAGCCGTGCGCGCCCCGCCGATATGCAGGTAGCCGGTGGGCGAAGGGGCGAAACGGGTGACGATCTGGCCGGACATTGGGCGCATTTACCTTTCGATAACTGTCTTGGGGATAGCGTGAGGCACTCTTAACCAGCACCATCCACGGGGGCAAGTATGGCGCGGGTCCGGGATCTGATTCCCGACATGCTTCTGGCGCAGCGCGGCACGCTGTTTCCCTTTGCCCCGGTCTGCCTCGGGACAGGGATCGGTGTGTATTTTGCCCTCCGGTTCGAGCCGCCTGTCTGGGCGCTGGCCACTCTTGCCGCGGTCGGCACACTGCTGATGGTCTGGCACCTGCGCAGCCGCTCTGTCCTTGCACCGCTGCTCTGTGCGCTAGCGATGCTGGCGTTCGGGGTGTCGCTGGCCGGAACGCGGGCGCATCTGGTGGCTGGGCCGGTGATCGACTGGCGCTATTACGGTCCGGTGACGGGCAGGGTGGTGAATATCGACCGCTCCGCCTCTGACGCGCTGCGCATCACGCTGGACCGGGTGTGGCTGCACAACGTGCCGCTGTCCGAAACGCCCATCCGCGTCCGCCTGTCGCTCCATGGCGACATCCCCGGCGTGACCCCCGAGCCGGGTATGACGATCATGACCACGGCGCATCTGGGTCCACCGGGCGGCGCGGTCGAACCGGGAGGCTTCGATTTCCGCCGCCACGCCTGGTTCCTGAAACTGGGGGCGGTGGGCTATACCCGCGTGCCGCTGGTCCTGTGGCAAGAGGCGGGCCATGACCGCTTCGTCTTTCGCACCCGCATGACGATCTCGACCCGCGTGCAGGCGGCTCTGCCGGGCGAGACCGGCGCCTTTGCCACCGCCATCATCACCGGGGACCGCAGTGCCATTCCTCAGCCGGTGCTGCAGGCGCTGCGCGACACCAATCTTGCACATCTGCTGGCCATTTCCGGCCTGCATATGGGGCTGGTAAGTGCCTTCGCCTTTGCCGGCCTGCGCCTTGGTCTTCTGCTCACGCCCGTTGGTCTGCGCTGGCCCGTCAAGAAAATCGCGGCGGGCGGTGCATTGGTGCTCGCGGCGATCTATTTGGCGCTGTCGGGCGGCAATGTCGCCACCGAACGCGCCTTCGTCATGGTGGCGGTGATGCTCTTGGCAATCATGGTAGACCGCCGCGCGATCTCGCTCCGGGCGGTGGGGCTGGCGGCGCTGATCGTGCTGGTTCTGCGCCCCGAGGCGCTGATCGGACCGGGGTTCCAGATGTCCTTCGCGGCGACAACAGCGCTCGTCGCGGTGTTCGGGGCGATCCGCGACAGCGCACATGATTTGCCACGCCACCGCCTGCTGCGCGGGATCACGTCGGTCGTCCTGTCCTCTGGCATCGCGGGGGCCGCCACTGCGCCCTTTGCGATGGCCCATTTCAACCAGATCGCGCAGCTGGGACTTCTGGCCAACCTGCTCACCGTGCCGCTGATGGGTCTGCTGGTGATCCCCGCGGCCGTCCTGGGCATTCTGCTGATGCCCTTCGGTCTCGAGGCGGTTGGTCTGGGTCCAATGGGATTGGGGCTCGACTGGATCTTGTATGTTGCGCAGGTCATTGCGCAATGGGACGGGGCGGTGCGCCCCGTAATGACTCCCGGTCCGGCCGTATTGCCGCTGATCACTCTGGGTGGCCTGTTCCTGATCCTGTGGAAGGGCCGCTCCCGCGCCGTGGGGCTCGCCCCGCTTCTGCTGGCGGCACTGCTCTGGGCCAAGGCGGAACGCCCGCCGATCCTTGTCGCCGAGGACGGAGCGTTGGTGGGCATCATGACCGATGCAGGCCGCGCCGTGTCGCGGGAGAAGGGGGCGGGGTTCATCGCCGAAGTATGGCTCGAGAATGACGGGCAGGGGCTGGATCAACCCAGCGCCGCCGCCCTGTGGGACGACACCTCTTTGCCCGTCCGCCACATCGTCGGCAAACGCGACGCAGCGGCCTACGAGGGATGTACCGACGGCGCACTGGTCATCGCCAGCGCGGACCTGCCGGTCAGGCCCATCCCCAGCACCTGCGCCGTTCTGGATGCGCGTGCGCTACTGGGGATGGGCAGCCTGTCCATCACGCGCAGCGGCGACGGTGTCTGGCAGATCGAACAGGCGCGCGACAGGTCAGGTGCGCGCCTGTGGAACGACCCTGCGCTGCGGCAGGATCAGTAAGTGCGGATTAACCCGACCAGCCGGCCTTGCACTTTGACCGATCCGACCGGCAAGATGCGTGGCTCGTATGCCGGGTTCGCCGCTTCGAGGATGATGCTCTCGCCCTTGCGCTTGTAGCGCTTGAGCGTCGCCTCATAGCCTTCGACCTGAGCCACCACGATGTCACCGTTTTCGGCAGCCGAAGTTTCCCGGATCACGACAACATCGCCATCGTTGATCCCGGCCTCGATCATCGAGTCGCCTTTGACTTCGAGCGCGTAATGCATGCCATTGCCCGACAGCATCGCTCCGGGAACCGCGATTGACGGGGGCACGTCATTGATCGACTCGATCGGCACACCGGCCGCGATCCGGCCCATCAAAGGCAGCTCCATGGCATGGATCGCATCCACCGGCATCGCATTGGCGGGCGCGGGTACATCCGGCAGATCACCGTCGATCACCTTGGGCTTGAAACCCGGCTGCTTGGCCGCCAGTGTTTCGGGCAGTTTCACGATCTCGATCGCCCGGGCCCGGTGCGCGAGGCGGCGGATAAATCCACGCTCTTCCAGAGCGGTGATCAGGCGGTGGATGCCCGATTTGGACCGCAAATCCAGCGCTTCCTTCATTTCGTCAAAGCTGGGTGGCACGCCATCGCGTGCCACGCGTTTGCTGATGAAATCCAGCAGGTCGAGTTGTTTCTTGGTCAGCATTTTCTGCCTCCGCTCGAGTGATCCTCACCGTTTGTTCTACTGTTGTTCCTGTTTTGTGTCAAGAATCAGTAAACAAGCGCTGGATTTTACCGAATGGGCAGATACTCCACGGTCTCACCGACGCTGCGCGGCCCGTCTTTCGGCGCCCGAACGATCAGCGCATCGGCCTTGCCCAGAATGCTGAGCAGAGAACTGTCCTGCGACCCGAACGCCACCAGCCCACCATCTTCGAACCGTGCCCGCATGTAGTGTTCGCGCGGGCCATTGGCGGGCAGGTCCTGCGCCAGAACACCTGTGCGGCGCGGCGCAGGAGCAGCGGGCAGACCCAACATCGCGCGGACCACCGGGGCGACAAAGACATGACCGCACACCATGGCGGAGACCGGGTTGCCCGGCAGCCCGATCATCATGGCAGCTCCGAACCGCCCCGCCATCAACGGTTTGCCGGGGCGCATGGACACCTTGTAGAAACTCTGATCGAACCCGAGCTGCGGCGCGAGATTGGCCACAACGTCGTGATCCCCGACAGACGCACCACCGATCGTCACGATCAGGTCGGCACCCTGCGCAAGGTCGAACGCGGTTTTCAGTGACGCCTCGTTGTCCCGCGCAATCGGCAGAAGCCGCGGCTCCGCCCCCAGATCGCGCATCAGCGCATGCAGTCCAAAGGTGTTCGACGCGATGATCTGGTCGGGGCCGGGGGTCTCGCCCGGCATGACCAGTTCGTCCCCGGTGGAGATCAGCGCCACCACGGGCCGCCGCGCGACAGGCACCTCGGCAATGTTCATCGACGCCATCAGGGCAATGTCATTCGGCCCAATCACACGGCCCGCGCTGATCGTATCGCCGATGCGGAAATCTCCGCCGGCCGGGCGAATGTGATCGTTGTCCTCGGGGGTGTCGCCAATCGTGATCCAGTCCCCCTCGCGGATGACATCCTCTTGAATGACAACGGCTTTTGCGCCTTCCGACACCGGAGCGCCTGTGAAGATGCGCACCGCTTCGCCCTCTTTGACTGGTTGGTCAAACCCGTGGCCCGCAGCGGATTCGCCGATCACTTTCAACCGCAATCCCGGCGCCACCTGCGCCACCGCGTACCCATCCATTGCCGAGCCATTGAACGGCGGCTGGTTCCGCGTCGCAGCCACATCCTGCGCCAACACGCGCCCATGCGCCTGCAAGAGCGGAACGGTCTCGATCCCAAGTGGCCGGGCCAGCGCGAACAGGTGTTCCAGCGCCTCGGAAACCGAAATCATGACGCCTCGTACCGCCCTGATTTTCCACCCTCTTTCAGCATCACGCGGATGCCCGTGATCTCCATCGCCTTGTCCACCGCCTTGGCCATGTCATAGACCGTCAGCGCCGCCACCGACACGGCGGTGAGCGCCTCCATCTCGACCCCGGTCTGGCCGGTGGTCTTCACCGTCGCCTCGATCCGCAGACCGGGCAGGTCTGGCGCAGGCGTCAGTTCCACCGCGACCTTGGTGACCGGAAGCGGATGGCAGAGCGGGATCAGGTCTGGCGTCTTCTTGGCCCCCATGATCCCAGCAAGCCGCGCCACACCGATCACATCGCCCTTCTTGGCGCGTCCTTCGGTAATGATGTCAAAGGTTTCCTGCGCCATCCTGATGTAGCCTTCGGCCACGGCAACGCGGGCGGTGACTGCCTTGTCGGACACGTCCACCATATGCGCATCGCCCTTGGCGTCGAAATGCGTGAGCCCGCTCATGCCGCAACCGGACCGGCAAGCAGCGCGCGTGTCGCCGCTGCCACATCCGACTGCCGCATCAGGCTTTCGCCGATCAGGAAACTCCGCGCGCCATGCGCGGCCATGTCGGCGAGATCGGCAGGGGTGAAGAGGCCCGATTCAGAGATCAGCATCCGGTCTGATGGGATATGCTTCGACAGTTCACGTGTTGTCTCAAGATCAGTCTCGAAGGTCTTGAGATTGCGATTGTTTACGCCGATCAAGGGCGACTTCAAATCCAGCGCCCGGTCAAGCTCGTCGCGGTCATGCACCTCGATCAAAGCCTCCATGCCCCAGCTGAACGCGGCCTCTTCCAATTCGGCCGCCTGCGCATCGCTGACGCTGGCCATGATGATGAGAATGCAGTCCGAGTTCAGGCTGCGCGCCTCGGCCACTTGATACGTGTCATACATGAAATCCTTGCGCAGCGCGGGCAAGCTCGTCGCCTGCCGCGCGGCGACCAGATAGGACTTGTCGCCCTGAAAGCTGGGCGTGTCGGTCAGCACAGAGAGGCATGTCGCGCCGCCGGTCTCGTAGGCCTGTGCGAGGCTGGCCGGTTCGAAATCCGCGCGGATCAAGCCCTTGGAAGGTGAGGCTTTCTTGACTTCCGCGATCAACCCGTATCCGGTCATTTGCGCATTTCGCAGCGCGGCCCCGAACGGGCGGACCGGATCCGCTGCGCGGGCAGAGGCCTCGACATCGGCAAGCGCCACGCGGGCCTTGTCCGCGGCCACTTCCTCGAGCTTGTAGGCCTTGATGGTGTCGAGAATGGTTGCGCTCATGGGTCTGTCCAATTGATCGGGGCGTGTCCCTGTTCTTTAAGCCACGCATTCACGGTGGAAAAGGGGCGGGAGCCGAAAAACCCGCGCCGAGCCGAGAGTGGCGAAGGATGCGCGCTTTGAAGGACAAGATGTCCGTGCCCAGCCAGACGCGGCGCATGAGTGCGCGCGTCATTGCCCCACAGAACAAAGGCGCGGGGCTGGTCGCTCAGCGTATCGAGGACTTGCGGCACAAGGGCCTGCCAGCCCAGCTTCCGATGTCCGCGCGCGTCCCCGGCCGGAACGGTGAGCACATCGTTCAACAGCAGGACGCCCTGATCGGCCCAGAAATGCAGATCGCCACTGGGCGGCGATCCACCGACATCCACTTCCATCTCTCTGAAAATATTGCCCAAGGACCGGGGCAGGGGTCGCACGCTGCGATCCACCGAAAACGCCAGACCATGTGCATGTCCGGGCGTGGGGTAAGGATCCTGTCCAAGGATCACCACCCGCACGTCCCGTGGCGCGCAAGCCTCGAATGCGGCAAAGACCTGATCTTCTGGCGGCAGCACCTGTCGCGGCTCACGCGCCAAGGCGGCGCGGATCGCGGGCAGGTCGTTTTGAAAAAACGGCAAATGCGCCCAGGCCGGAGGTGGGGTCATCATGACACGCGCCCCCTGCTTCTCTGGTTCAAAAATACCGCGGGGTCTGGGGCAGAGCCCCAGGAGTTTCCGTCGACGGAAACTCCACGATGCGTCGACGCATCGTGTCCCGGCCCAAACCCGGTCACGCGCCCTGCGTCACCCGCGCCAGCGCCTCGACCCGTGCCTTGGCGGCACCGCTGTCGATGCTTTCGGCGGCCATCTCGGCCCCCGTCCTGAGGTCCGACACCTTGTCCGCCACCACCAGCGCCGCAGCCGCGTTCAGCAGCACCGCGTCCCGATAGGCGGTTTTGGCCCCGTCCAGAAGCGCGCGGAAGGCCTGTGCGTTCTCGGACGGCGTGCCGCCCAGGATGTCGCGGAAGGGATGCACGCGAAGCCCCGCATCCTCGGGATGCACTTCGCGGCCCCGAATCTTGCCGTCCTCAAGCACCGCCACCTGCGTCGGTTCGGAGATCGAGATCTCGTCAGTGCCGTCGCCGCCATGCACGAGCCAAGCCTTGACCGATCCCAGCTCCTTGAGCGTTTCGGCCATCGGAAAGATCAGGTCGATGGCAAAGGCTCCGGTCAGTTGTCGCTTCACACCGGCGGGGTTGGTCAGCGGGCCAAGGATGTTGAAGATCGTCTTCGATCCCAGTTCCTGCCGCGCCGGCATGACGTGTTTCATGGCCGGGTGATGCATGGGGGCCATCATGAAGCCGATCCCGGCTTCGGCAATGGCGCGTTCGACCACTTCTGGCGGGACCATCACGTTCACGCCCATCTCGGTCAGCGCATCTGCGGAGCCGGACTTCGAGGACAAGTTGCGGTTGCCGTGTTTGGCGACCGGAACGCCCGCGCCCGCGACAACAAAGGCCGTGGCCGTGGAGATGTTGAGCGTGCCCATGCCGTCGCCGCCGGTGCCGACGATGTCGATGGCGCCTTCGGGCGCTTTGACAGGGGTGCATTTGGCGCGCATGACCGCCGCCGCCGCCGCGTATTCCGACACCGCCTCACCGCGTGCGCGCAGTGCCATCAGGAAGCCGCCGATCTGAGCCGGGGTGGCCGCACCGTCGAACAGCAATTCGAACGCCTGTTCGGCCTGCGACCGGCTCAGCGGGCCTTCGGAGGCGGCGTAGATCAGCGGCTTCATCGCGTCGCTCATGCGGGCACCTTCATATTGTTCACGAAATTCTGCAGCAGGGCATGGCCGTGTTCCGAAGCGATGCTCTCGGGGTGGAACTGTACACCGTGCATGGGCAGGTCGCGGTGGCTCAGACCCATGACCGTTCCGTCCTCGAGCCATGCCGTGACCTCGAGGCAGTTGGGAACGCTGTCCTTGTCCACCACCAGCGAATGATAGCGCGTCGCCTCGAACGGCGAGGGCAGACCGGCAAACACGCCTTTGCTCGCGTGGTGCATCACGCCCATCTTGCCGTGTACGATCTCGGTATGGCGCACCACCGTGCCGCCAAAGGCCTGACCTAGCGTCTGATGCCCAAGGCACACGCCCATCAGCGGCGTTCCCGTTTCGGCGGCGGCCAGCGTCAGCGGCAGGCAGATGCCAGCCTGGTCCGGGTCACAGGGGCCGGGAGACAGCAGAATGCCCGCCGGGTTCAGACCCATGGCGTCCTGTACGGTAAGCGCATCATTGCGCACGACCTTCACATCGGTGCCCAGTTCGCCCAGATAATGCACGAGATTGTAGGTGAAACTGTCGTAATTATCGATGAGCAGCAGCATGGGTCTTTCTTCTATCTCGGGGCTGGCGGGGCGAGGCCCAATCGCGGTATACATGCGCAGGCGGACCAAGGCGCGTCAAGTGCGCGGGTGGGTCAACCGGCACGACTGAGATGCCGGGGCCGCGTGAGAGGGCAAGACGAGGGCAAAGAGCATGGCACGAGGGTTTTTGTCAGGAGCCATCTGGGGCACGCTGATTTCCGTCGGAGGATTAAGCGCAGCGTCGATCTTCGCACCGGCGCCGACCGCAGTGACGCCGCCCGCTCCCGAACAGAGCGTGGAGGCAGTGCAGACCGCAGAGCCTGAGCCGACCGCCAGCCAGCAAGACAGCACCGCAGGTCCCGAGGTGGTGACGCCGGAAGCCAGTCTCGCGGAAGAGCCCGCGCCGTCTGAAACAGCAAGCCCCGAGGCGCCCGATGCTGCTGAAGAAGAAGCTGTAACCCCTGCCGACGCGGTCGAGCGGGAGGAAACCCCGGTGGAGGTCGAGACCGCAACCGAAGCGGCGTCCGAACCTGCACCTGAGGCCAAGCCTGAAACCACACCTGTGCGCCGACCTGCAGATGTCACAGCGGTGACGCCCGATGCCGGTGTCCCCGTGCTGGACGCGCCGTCAGAGCCCCAGGACACTGTCCCGACCGAGACAACCGCCGCTCCGGTCCCGACGCCGGATACAGGCGAAGAGATAGCCGCACTTGACGCGCCTGCGGTTGGACCTGCGCCCACGGCACCCGCCGTTCCGGGCACGCAACGCGCACCCGGCAGCGCGGGGGCACCAGCGCTGGATGTGCCGCAAAGCGAATCCAGCCTGTCAGTCTCGACCGAGCCCGCGCAGCCACCCGCACCGCCGGTGCCACCCGTTGCCACGCCGCTGGTGCCGGAACCCGAAACGACGGTCGATGCGCCGGATGCCGCAGCGGACGAGCCCGTCCCGGAGGCGGAGACTGGCACGGACACAGCCATCGAGGCCCCGGCAACCGAGCGTCCGTCTGTCCGCCGTCTTGTGCCTACAACCCCCGATGCGAGCGACTCCGCCACCGCCGCACTGAGCCCGGCCATCGGAACGCCTGCCGCGTCCCTGACCGAACGTAGCCCGGGCAATTCAGCCCGCCTGCCATCCATCGGCGCGGGAGAGAGCAGCGCCGCCGCAGCAGCGCCCGAGGCCCCTTTGGCGGATGCCAGCCTGCCGGCTTTGCAACGGTTTGCGGCCCCGGTCGACAGCGATCCCGACCTGCCGAAAATGTCCATCGTGATGATCGACGACGGCACCGGACCCCTGGGGCCTGACACTCTGGATGGCTTTCCCTTCCCGGTGACGTTCGCGCTCGACCCCACCCAGCCCGGTGCCGCCGAGCGCATGACGGCCTACCGCGCACTGGGATACGAGGTTGCGGCACTTGTGGGGCTTCCCGCTGCCGCCCAGCCCAGCGATGTGGAGCAGATCCTTGGGGGTGCCATCGCTGCCGTGCCCGAGGCCGTGGCGCTCATCGAAGCACCGGAGGGCGGGCTGCAGGCGGATCGCAGCGTCACCGAACAGGCAACGCGGTTTGCAGCAGATAGCGGTCATGGCCTCGTATTCCTTCCCAATGGGCTCAACACAGCACAAGCCATCGCGCAGCGCGAAACCGTGCCGGCGCTCAGCATACTGCGAGATTTCGATGGCGAGGGTCAGGATGCCCGGACCAAACGCCGTTTTCTGGACGGGGCGGCGTTCCGCGCGCGTCGGGATGGCGCTGTGGTGATGCTGGGTCGGTTGACGCCGGATACGCTCTCGGCGCTGGTGCTCTGGAGCCTTCAGGACCGTGCGTCGAGCGTGGCCATGGTGCCGGTCTCGACGCTTTTGCTGGAACAGTCGAACTGAGGGCACGCGGACGCGTCGACGCGTCCGGTCGTTTCCGTCGACGGAAACGGGCTCCCTAACGTCAGGTGGTCGCCCAGCTCCGCAAATGTTGGGCAAGATCGCCGTATCCCGTGGAGCGCCGTTCAAAGGCAAGACCCAGCCTGTCAGCGCAACGCTGTGCCATGGCGGTCAGTGCCGGGTCGTCGGTCTGTGCCTGATAAACCAGCCTGTCATAATTTCCGAAATACATGTCCCGCAGGTCGGGATGCCGGTCCAGACCCAGCGGTTTCCAGACAAAGGCATCGAACTGCCGCACGAGGAAATCCGTCAGGTAGAAGGCGGTGATCTCGTCCCGCGCGGCAAACGCGTCATTGCCCTCGAAGAAGCTGTAGCAATGCGGCCCCGCGATCATCTCCACACCCATCTCTGTGCAGGCGGCCTCAAGCAACCCGCCGGTGCCGCAATCACCATAGGCGATGAACACCTGATCATAGGCATCACGATGCCGCTCAACCGCTGCACGGACAGCGCCGACGATCTTGTCAGGGTGGTTGTGCAGGATCGCGGGCAGGCAGGTCAGGTCCAGATGAGTCCAGCCATTGGCGTCCTTCAGCGCGAGGATCTCGCGGGCCAGAGCGCCGCAGGCAATCACCAGGACCCGGCCTTCGCCGCGTGCCGCAAGACCTGCATCTGTCAGCGTTGTATCGTCAGGCAGGCTCGTCATCGCCGGGCACATGCGCAAGGCCCCAGCGGGCGAGCAGGGCCAAGGCGATCAGCGCGGGCAAAACCTTGACAATGCCGAACTGGGCGAGGGCCCATACGGTCAGACCGGATGCCGCAATCACGGCCAAGATCATCGAAGCGAATGTCGTCACTGGCATGTTGATCTCCTTGCCTCACAAACATGGGGCAGTTTGATCCCTAAGAAAAGGCCTCGCCGTGAAGCGAGGCCAAAAAAGCGTCAATTCGCCCAATTTTATCCAGCGGCAAGCTGATTGTGCTTGCGACCGACAAAGGTCTTGGCGGTTTCGACGGCCACAGCCGCGTCACGGCAATACGCGTCGGCACCGATGGCCTTGCCGAATTCCTCGTTCAGGGGCGCACCGCCCACCAGAACGATGTAGTCGTCGCGGATGCCTTTCTCGACCATCGTGTCGATCACTACCTTCATGTAGGGCATGGTGGTGGTCAGCAGGGCGGACATGCCGAGGATGTCGGGCTGTTCGGCTTCGATCGCATCGAGATAGGAGTCGACGGCGTTGTTGATGCCCAGATCAATCACTTCGAATCCGGCGCCTTCCATCATCATCGACACGAGGTTCTTGCCGATATCGTGAATGTCGCCCTTGACGGTGCCGATCACCATCTTGCCGACGCGCGGTGCACCGGTCGAGATCAGCAGCGGCTTGAGGATGAACATGCCGCCCTTCATCGCGTTGGCCGCTAGAAGCACTTCGGGCACGAACAGGATGCCGTCGCGGAAGTCATTGCCGACGATGGTCATGCCTCCGACCAGTGCCTTGGTCAGGATGTCGTAGGGCTGCCAGCCGCGTTCCAGCAGTATGTTGACCGATTCCTCGATCTCTTCCTTGAGACCGTCATAGAGATCGTCGAACATCTGCTCGACCAGTTCCTCGTCGCTGAGATCCGCGAGGATGATGTCGTCTTCTTCGTCAGCCATGTATGTCACTCCAGACGCTGGCGCTGCCGCCAGAGATTGTTTTGTCCTCTCATCGTCGTTTTCCGACGATGCCACTTGGTGAAATCCGACATGCGCGCGAACGCAACCGACGCCACGCATACTAGACCCCTGCCTTTGCGAGGCACCCGTCCGGTCAGCCGCGCCGACGGCCCCGGCGTTCCCGCTTGGGTGCGCCGCTCTGGTCGCCGGTGCCGTCGCTGTCCGAACTGAACGCGCCGATCTCCTCGACGATGAGGTCCAGCGTCGGGTTGTCGCCCTTGGGTGTGGACTCCAGCGCCTCGCGCATGGCGCGCAGATGCTCGGGCATGGTGCCGCAACAGCCGCCGATGATCTTGGCCCCGGCATTCCGTGCCAGCAGTGCGTAGCGGGCCATCAATTCGGGCGTGCCGTCGTAGTGGATATGCCCGTCGACATATTTCGGGATGCCCGCATTGCCCTTGGCGATGATCGCCCGCTCGGTGCCTGCTGCGGTAAAGCCCAGAACCGTGCGCAACAGGTCAGATGCCCCGGTGCCGCAATTGGCCCCAAAGGCCAGCGGCGGGTTTGGCAGGGTCTCGATCATCTCGGCCATGCCTTCCGACGTCATGCCCATCATCGTGCGACCGGCGGTGTCGAAACTCATCGTGCCGCACCACGGCACATCGGCCAGCGCAAACGCCTCGGCGGCGGCGAGGAATTCCTCGGGCGCGCTGATGGTCTCGACCCACATCACGTCGGCGCCGCCTTCCTTGAGACCCTCGGCCTGTTCGTGGAACATCTCGACCGCATCGGCATGCGACAGGGTGCCCACGGGTTGCATGATCTCGCCGGTCGGACCAACTGAGCCCGCAACGATGACCGGACGGCCCGCCGTGTCGGCGATCTCGCGCGCGAGTTCCGCACCGATGCGCGACAGTTCACGGGCACGGTGCCCGGCATTGTGCAGCTTGAGCCGCGAGGCGTTGCCGCCGAATGTGTTGGTCAGGAACAAATCGCTGCCCGCTTCGACCGCGCCGCGATAGAGCGCGCGGATGTTGTCGGGCCGGGTTTCGTTCCAGAATTCGGGCGGATCGCCGCTTTCCAGCCCCATGTTGAACAGGTTGGTGCCGGTCGCGCCATCGGCCAGAAGCCAGTCGCGGGTGGACAGAAGATCGTGCAGCGGGTTTGTCATGACAGGCCTGTGGTCAGGAAATTCGACCCTGCCTGTCATATTTCGCGTGTTGAGACAAATTCATAATTCTCAAGACGATTATGAACCGCGCGTTTGCTGAACCTGTCACACCAGTTCGGTCTCGACACGGCTGGAGGCTTCGAGCGTCTTGTGTACCGGGCATTTGTCCGCGATTTCCAGCAGTTTGAGCCGCTGTTCCGCATCCAGATCGCCGATCACGGTGATGCGCCTGCGGAAAAGGTCGATATTGGCCGCGGTCGGCGTGCCCGCGTCCTGCGCATGCACCTTGTCATGGCTGACATCGACCGCCACGTGCTTCAGAGGCCAGCCTTTGCGGCGGGCATACATGCGCAGCGTCATCGACGTGCAGGCCCCCAGACCGGCGGCCAGCAAGCCATAGGGTGACGGCCCGCGATTGGTGCCGCCATAGGCCAGGGGTTCGTCCGCACGCAGGTGATGCGGCCCGGCTTGCACATCCTGAAGGAAACCGGCCGGGTCAGCCTCGGACACCCGCACGATGCCTTCCGGTGCGCCGATGGGGGGTGCAGGGGGCGCGAGGTCGAGATAGCGCGCAACCCAGGCTGCAATCACGTCGGCTGCGTATTCCGCATCCCGTGGCTGCGTCACCAGATGGTCGGCATCGTCCAGCGTGACAAAGCTTTTGGGATGGCGCGCGGCGGTAAAGATGTTGGTCGCGTTCTCGATCCCCACCACGGCATCGCGCGGTGCATGCATCACAAGCAGCGCCGCCTTGAGGTCACGGATCGCCGGGGCGAGCGCCTGCGCCCTGACATCTTCGACAAAGGCCTTGCCGATGGTGAAGGGCCGCCCGCCCAGATCGACCTGCGCCTTGCCCTTGGTCTGGATGTCCTCCAACGCGTCTGCGAAATTATGCGTCACATGTTCGGGATCGAACGGCGCACCGATCGTCACCACCGCCTTGATCCCGGTCATGTCGCCTGCCGCCTTGAGCACGGCAGCACCGCCCAGAGAATGGCCGATCAGCAGGGTCGATGCCATGCCGCGCCGCTCCAGATAGGCCGCCGCTGCGGTCAGGTCGCCCACATTCGAGGAGAAGGTGGTGTTGGCGAACTCACCCTTGGAATGGCCCAGCCCGGTGAAGTCGAACCGCAGCACCGCGATGCCCATCGAGGCAAGACGTGCGGCGATCCGCCGGGCCGCCGGAATGTCCTTGGAACAGGTGAAGCAATGCGCAAAAAGGGCGGTGGCCAGATGCGGCCCCTCCGGCAGGTCAAGACGCGCCGATAACGTGTCGCCGGAATGGCCGGGAAAGGTGATGCGTTCGGTGGTCATGTATCTGGTCCTTGGGGCAGCGGCAGGGGTCGGCGCAGATGGGGTATGTCGGCCCCGGTGTGTTTCCTTTGCAACAAAACTGTGGGGCATGTCGCCCCCGCACAAGCATTGTGTCGGAAGCGTCACAGGATGGTGAGAGCGATGCCGGGAATGGTGAGCATTGTTGCATGTGTGTTGGCGGCCGCGTTTTTCGGCAGCTTTGCCGGGTCGTTTCACCCGCTGGGCGACAGCCTTGCGGTGTTCCGCCTGCCCATTGCCGTGGCCTTTGCGCTCTGGGTGATCTGGTCGTCCTGGCCCGCGTGGCTGCGGTGGAGCGTTGCCGTGCTGTGCCTTGCCGCGATGACGCAGATCGTTGCGCAGAAATACGTCTCGCACCCCGAAGGACCGGTGACGATCTATCAGAAGAACCTGTTGTTCCAGAACGATCAGGTCGAAGCGCTAGCCGCTGATATCCGTGCCACGGGTCCTGACATCGTGACGTTGCAGGAACTGACCTCGCGCAACGCGCCGCTGGTGCGCGATCTGCGGGCCGAGTATCCCCATCAGGCCAGTTGCGCGCTGGTCGAATGGGCGCGGCTCGCGATCCTGTCGCGCTGGCCCATCGAGGGCGAGATTTGTCTGGAAGGTCAGGGAGTTGTTGGCATTCAGGTCGCCTCGCCGCAAGGCGTGTTCTGGGTGTTCAGCCTGCATGGTGCATGGCCCTGGCCCTATGAACAGGCTTCGCAGATAGCGCGTATTCTTCCCGTGCTAGAAGATCTTGAAGAGCCTGTGGTGATCGCGGGCGATTTCAACATGGTGCCTTGGTCCTTTGCGTTGCGCTCCATCGCAGAAAGCACCGGCACCACACGGGCCGGGCCGCTGTTTTCGACCCTCACCAAGTTGGGCGCGCCGCTGCCCATCGACCATGTCTTTGCGCCGGGCGGCGGGCAGGCGGTGCCACGCCCGCTTCTGGGGTCGGACCACAGTGGCGTGCTGGCAAAGGTGTTCGTCTTCGAACCCTAAAGGCTTTGCCCCATCAGCGCGGCATCGAACGGGTATTTCGACAGGTTTTCAAACCCGTTCTCGGTGATCAGCACCTGATCCTCAAGCTTGATCGAGAAATCACCACCCTCGGGGCTGACCAGCGCCTCCACGCACAGAGCCATACCCACCTCGAGCGGGTAGTCGAAAGCGCCCGCGACCGCGTGATCGGGATAGGTCACGAGCGGCCATTCATCACACAGACCCACGCCATGCATCAGGCAGCCGTATTTCTGCACCTGGTAGGTCTCGTGCAGAACGTGCGTCTGCGCGGTCAGTTCTGGGATCATCACACCGGGTTTGAGCATCTGCATGTTGGTCATGATATGCTCATGCGCATGCTGCATCGCCGCGACCATGTCGGGGCGGGGGGCGCGGTCACCGATCCACCATGTGCGGCTGACATCGGTGCAGATGCCGTAGCTGCCGATCAGGTCTGTATCAAAAGCGACGATCTCGTTCATCTGCACGATGCGCCCGCCGCATTCCTGAAACCACGGATTGGTGCGCGGGCCGGAGGCCAGCAGACGCGTCTCGATCCATTCGCCGCCGCGCCGGATGTTCTCGGCATGCAGCACCGCCCAGATGTCATCCTCGGACACGGTGCCGCCGGGCACATGGGTGCGGGCAAAACGTTCCATTTCGGACATCGCCACCTCACAGGCATGCACCGAGCAGCGCATCGCCTTGATCTCGTCCGGTCCCTTGATCGACCGGGCCTTTTCGGTGACCTCTTCACCTTCCATGATCTGCAGGCCCTGCGCTTCAAGCGCGCGTAGCCCGTGGATCATGATCTTGTCCACTGCGAGCCGCGTGTTGCCGGGGGCATGTTCGGCCAGAATGCCGCGCACCTCGTTCGAGAAGATGTCGGCAGCCACATCCACCTTGTCGCCGCGATCAAAATAGAACAGGTCCGCGCCTGACCGGGCCTCGCGCACCAGCGGGTTGAATTCCGACAGGAAGGGCGCGTTCTTGTAATCCCAGATCACCATGTAGCCATCAGCGCACAGCAGCACCGCACGGAACGGGTTATGGGTGTTCCAAAGCTGCATGTTGGTGCTGTCTGTGGCGTAGCGGATGTTGAGAGGATCGAACATCAAGAGCCCGGCATAGTCGCGATCGACGATGTGCTGCGTCAGCCGCGCCCAGCGATAGCGACGCATCTCCTGCAGATCAGGCAGCACCAGCCCCGCCGCGGCCCATTCCGAATAGGCCAGTTGCGTCGGTCCGATCTCGACCCGGTCCTGATCGTTGGGCGTGTTGTCCCCGGTGGTGGGGCCCCGGGTTGGGTCGATCTTGCGCGTGTCGCGGAGATGGGTGTTCATAGCGAGGCCTCCTGCCTGCGATGCTGGACAGGACGCGGCCCGCAAACGCGCCGGTTTGCGACCTGCCTCGGCGGGCGGCATGACGCTTTTGGCGTTGCTGCGCGTGCATAGTCCCGGTCGATGCTGCCTTTCCCCGGTCAAGCCACTGGGTTACTCATGCGCCATGATCCTCCAACGCTCCTTGCCCTATGATGTTCTGTCACCGCGTCCGCTGCCGGGAATCGCGCCTTTGGGGGATGATCCCTGGTTCCTCATGGATGACGCCTATGCGGCGCAGATGGCCGAGCGTGCGCGTCTGATCGCCACCCGTCGCGACGACGTAATCGCCACCGACAGTCCCGATCCGCAGAATGTGACCAAGATGCTGGAGGCGGTGCTGGCGCATCTGCCGACGGGATTTGCGCGGTCAGGCGATCAGGTGACCTGCCCGGATGGGCGGAGCGTCAGGATCGACCACATGGAGCCGTTCGGCACGCTGGGCCATATCCTGCAAAACGACATCTGCCTTATGGAGAAACGCGGCGATGAGCATGTGCTGACAGGCGCGGTGCTGTGCTTTCCGGCAAGCTGGCGGCTGCGCGAAAAGATCGGCCATCCGCTGACCCATATCCACATCCCGGTCAAAAGCTACACCGACGACATCGCGCGGCGCGTGCAGCGCCTGTTCGACGGGGTGCGTCCGGGGCTGCCGATCTGGCGGTTCAACGCGCTGTGGTACGAAGACCCGACGCTGTTCCAGCCGCGGTCGGCAACCGAACCGCGCCCGTTGACCGAGGCGGGAAAGACGCCCTACCTTCGCAGCGAACGTCAGGTGCTTTGGCGTCTGCCCGAAAGCGATGCGGTCCTGTTCACCATCCACACTTTCATGCTGGCCCGGAGCGATGTTCCGGGCGCAGCAGACATGGCTTAGCCGCCCGCGCGCTGGGCAGAGTAGACGATTGCGCGCAGGTAGTTGCCGCTGTCATTCCAGACCGACAAAACGTTGAAATTATGCGTGCCTTCGCCAAAGGGCTGTCCCGGCTGCCAGCCATTTCGGCGCAGCATGTTGGCCGCCGTGGCAAGAGCATCGTCGGCATTGTAGGGATCGGCCCGGCCGTCACCATTGCCATCGACCCGATATCTCAGCCAATTGCCCGCAAGAAACTGCATATGCCCCAATTCGCCGGAGGGGCCGCCCTTGGTACTTGGCGAGAGAATCCCGCTGTCGACCATGTCGAGCGCTGCAATCGCGTGCGGCTCGAACCTTGGATGCCGACGGCAATAGGAGGACAGGGTGACCGCGCCATCGACAACCGACGTGCCGCCCAGATAACCGCCCCAGCTGGTCTCCAGCCCCCAGATGGTGGCAAGGATCGACGCGGGAACGCCGTAGTTGCGTTCGATCGAACCGAACGTGTTCGGATTGCGCGCGATCTTGGCGCTGGTCTGGTTGATGAAGCTCTGGGCGGTGCTGCCCGACCGCTTGGCGAGGAACTGCGCCGGATCACCCTGAAGCGTGCCGGTCTGGTTGCCCGGATTGGATTCGAACCGCCATGTGATGTCCGAGAGCCGCGCATTCTGAAGCGCGCTCAGCCCGCGTTGGCCGACGCCGGCCGCCGCAGCTTGGCCGGCCAGCGTTTGCTTGTACTGGTCGAACGCACCTTTGCTGGTGATACATTCGGCCGAATAGGCGGGAAGCGCTGCACAGAAAGACAGGCAGGCAGCGGCAATGAAACGACGCATCAAGAGGCACTCCAACAATTCACAATTGGTATAACGTTAACAAATGAGGCGTTCCGGGCAAGTAGGAAGGCTGTCTCCGTTACGTTACCGCCCGTTCTTGCAGTGCTTTCGCGATATAGAGGCGTGCTGATTTCGCCGGGGACGTGCACCGTCATCAAAACGGATCTGCATTACGAAAAAGGCGCCCCCGAAGGACGCCTTTCCCAGAACTGCACTCTGATCGTTCGGATCAGCTGCTGTAATACATTGCGAATTCCACCGGGTGCGGTGTCATTTCGTAGGCTTCGATCTCTTCCATCTTCAGGTCGATATAGCCTTCGATCTGATCCATGGTGAACACGTCGCCAGCCAGCAGGAACTCGTGATCGGCCTGCAGCTCGGTGATCGCTTCACGCAGGCTGCCGCAGACGGTCGGGATTCCCGCCAACTCTTCCGCCGGAAGATCATAGAGGTTCTTGTCCATGGCTTCGCCCGGATCGATCTTGTTGGTGATCCCATCAAGACCGGCCATCAGCAGCGCCGCAAAGCACAGGTAGGGGTTCGCGGTGGGGTCGGGGAAACGGGCCTCGACGCGCTTGGCCTTCGGGCTTTCTGTCCACGGGATACGAACGCAGCCCGACCGGTTGCGTGCGGAATAGGCGCGCAGAACGGGCGCTTCGTAGCCCGGGACCAGACGCTTGTAGCTGTTGGTCGACGGGTTGGTGAAGGCGTTCAGCGCCTTGGCATGCTTGAGGATGCCGCCAATGAAGTACAGCGCTTCCTGGCTCAGATCGGCATATTTGTCGCCAGCGAACAGCGGCTTGCCGTCTTTCCAGATCGACATGTTGACGTGCATGCCCGAGCCGTTGTCGCCCTTGAGCGGCTTCGGCATGAAGGTGGCCGAGCGGCCATAGGACTGTGCGACGTTATGGATGATGTACTTGTACTTCTGAAGCTCGTCGGCCTGCTTGACCAGCGATCCGAAGATCAGGCCAAGCTCGTGCTGGCTGGTCGCCACTTCGTGGTGGTGCTTGTCGACCTTCATACCGATGCGCTTCATTGTGGACAGCATCTCGGAGCGGATGTCCTGACCGTCATCAGCCGGGTTCACCGGGAAATAGCCGCCCTTGTAGGTCGGACGGTGACCCAGGTTGCCCATCTCGAACTCGGTATCGGTGTTCCATGCGCCGTGATCGGCATCGACCTCGTAGGACACCTTGTTCGGTGCAACCGAGTAGCGCACGTCGTCGAACAGGAAGAATTCGGCTTCCGGGCCAAAATAGGACACATCGCCGATGCCCGAAGACACCAGGTAGGCTTCTGCCTTGGCAGCAGTGCCGCGCGGATCGCGGTTGTAGGGTTCGCCGGTGTCGGGCTCCACGACAGAGCAATGCACGCACACGGTCTTTTCGGCATAGAACGGGTCGATATACGCGCTGTCCGTGTCGGGCATCAGTTTCATGTCGGAGGCTTCGATGGATTTCCAGCCTGCAATCGACGACCCGTCGAACATAAAGCCTTCTTCGAGGAAGTCTTCATCCACCTGGTCGGACATCACTGTCACGTGCTGCAGTTTGCCGCGCGGGTCGGTAAACCGGATGTCGACATAAACGACATCTTCGTCCTTGATCATCTTGAGAAGCGCTTCAGTGCTCATTCTCTTCCCTTTCACTGAGTTTGGGTCGGTATTCGGTTGGTATTGGGCGCAGGATCAGATCGCGTCGGACCCGGATTCGCCTGTGCGGATTCGGATGGCCTGCTCGACAGGCGATACGAAAATCTTGCCATCGCCGATCTTGTCGGTCTTGGCGGCATCGACGATGGCGGCAATTGCGCCGTCCACCTGGTCGTCGTCCAGAACGACCTCGATCTTCACTTTCGGCAGGAAATCGACCACGTATTCTGCACCTCGATACAGTTCCGTGTGTCCCTTCTGGCGACCAAAGCCTTTGACTTCGACGACACTCAGGCCCTGAATTCCTGCGTCCTGAAGGGCTTCCTTCACCTCGTCGAGTTTGAAGGGTTTGATGATGGCTTCAATCTTTTTCATGGCGGGTCCCTCGCTCCTGCGTTGAAGTTCTCAGACCACTTCTGTTTGAGGGCCACAATCGGCTAGGGTAAATGTCAGGCGGGAGGGCGGCTGGATTGAAAAGCGTCGCCTAAAAAATGTGCAAGATGCATAAATTTCATGCACATAAAAAACGCGAAGGGGATCAGACGTGACCGAATTGCTCACTTCAGCCCAGATGCGGGCCGTGGAACAGGCCGAAATCGAGTCGGGAGCGGTCACGGGCCTTCAATTGATGGAGCGCGCCGGTCGCAGCGCGGTCGAAGCCGCCTTCGCCAAATGGCCCGAACTGGCGCAGGGTGCGCGTCGCGCGATGATCCTGTGCGGACCGGGCAACAATGGCGGCGACGGGTTTGTCATCGCCCGCCGCCTCGTGGATCGCGGCTGGGACGTTGATGTCTTTCTCTTCGGTGACACGACAAAGCTGCCGCCCGACGCAAAGAGCAACCATGACCTTTGGGCGGCCATGGGGCAGGTGACGCCTTTCGATCTGGAAGCGGTCAAGAGCAGCGCGCGGCCCGACCTGTTTGTCGATGCCCTCTTCGGGACAGGGCTGACACGGCCTTTGCCAGAGGAGCTCGCCGCAGTGCTAGAGGTTCGGATGATGGGCAACTGGCTGCGAGGTGACGCGATACGGCGCTTGGCCATTGATTGCCCGTCCGGTCTGAACCTCGACACCGGCATGGTCCCCGGATCGGATGAAAATACGACGCCAGAATTCAATTCGGCCCATCTGACCGTGACGTTCCACAGCCTCAAGGCGGGTCACAAGCTGGGTCTCGGCCCGACGCTTTGCGGCGATGTTCGGGTGGTGGATATCGGACTGACCGGAGGCGACGCGACCGAGCGTGCCGCGATCGGCACCGAGCCGGACAGCGAACGGGCGCGCCTGATCTCGCCGGATTTTGCCGGGACTGCGCTGCCTCCAAGCATCTGGCCGGAGGCCGTGATCCCCAAGCTGCGCGGCACGGGGCACAAGTATGATTATGGTCACGTGATGGTGCTTGCAGGAGGGCCGGGGCGCGGGGGGGCTGCACGGATGGCCGCGCGCACGGCCTTGCGATCCGGGGCAGGGCTGGTCACGGTCCTGTGCCCGCCGGATGCGGTGCTGGAAAACGCCTGCCATCTCGATGCGGTGATGCTGCGCACCTGCGCGGATGCAGATGCGTTCCGCGAGATCGCCGATGACCGCGTCAGCGCGTTCTGCCTGGGACCGGGCATGGGCGTGGGGCCGGAGACCCGCGCCATGGTAGAGGCCGCGCTGACCCACGAAAGGGGCGCGCGCGCTGAGCGACCCGCCGCCGTGGTGCTTGATGCCGATGCGCTGACTTCCCATCAGGAAGACCCGGTGGCATTGTTCACGCTGTGCCACGCGCGAACTGTACTGACCCCGCACGAGGGCGAGTTTGCGCGGCTCTTTCCCGACCTCGCCCAGTCTGAACGCGGCGACCGGTCGAAGATCGACGTGGTGCGGCAAGCGGCCGACCGCGCCGGATGCATTGTCCTGCTCAAGGGCGCAGACACGGTGATCGCGCAACCCGGCGGTGGTGCGAGCGTGCACTCCGCCACCGGCGACCGCGCGGTGCCTTGGCTGGCCACCGCGGGCGCAGGTGATGTGCTGGCTGGTCTGATTGCGGGGATCGCCGCCCCCGAAACCGCGCCCGATCTCTTTTGCGTGACGGAAGCCGCGGTCTGGCTGCATAGCGAGGCTGCGCGCCTCTTCGGCCCCGGCCTGATCGCCGAAGACCTGCCCGAGATGCTTCCAAAGGTTTTCTCAACGCTCGAACGCTAAGAATCTTCGTACGAAGATTCTTAGGCACCGGGCATTTTCGCGCGAAAATTCTTCTCGCATCGCCGCAGCAGCTTTGCTACTGACCAGCGCAATGCGGGTGTGGCGGAATTGGTAGACGCACCAGATTTAGGTTCTGGCGCCTTTGGCGTGGGGGTTCGAGTCCCTTCACCCGCACCACCTCATCCTCGAAGCGCTGATCCGGTCAGCCCGGAACACCCGCAATTCCGTTGACAGACAGGCCTGCGGGGCGCTAACGCGCTGTCGCGCACCGGAAAACCGGTGCGGCGTGTCGCCCGTCGCGTGGTCTGTTGAAGCAGGCAAATGAGCGGGCCTTTTGGACAGACGTAAATGGTGGCAAATCTTTTTGCATCCGGCGATCTGCATGCCGACAGGCGTGCCGAATTCGCCGAAACTCTGGCGCATCTGGAGGATCTCGATGCGGCGGCGGACGTGTTGCGCGGAGCGTTGGAGATCGTCCCCAAATGGGGCGCCGGGTGGTTTCGCCTTGGGGAATATCTTGAACGTGCAGGCGATCTGTCGGGCGCTGCGCAGGCATGGGGCCGGGCGGTCGAGGTACAGCCCGACGATCCGTTCGGGGGCGGGCTGCGCCGCGACCTGCTGCGCGATCAGCCTCTGAGCGATACGATGCCACCCGCGTTTGTCGAACATCTGTTCGATCAATACGCGCCCCGCTTCGAGGCGTCGCTGCTGGACGGTCTGGATTACCAAGGACCGCAGATCATCGCCGATGCGTTGCGGCGCACGAACGGCGTGCCGGTCGCCCATGGGCTCGATCTGGGATGCGGCACAGGGCTGATCGGGCCGATTCTGCGGCCTCATTGCGGACATCTGACCGGGATCGACCTGTCGCAGGCGATGTTATCCGAGGCGCAGGCCAAGGGGGTCTATGACCGTCTCGAAAAGGGCGATATCCAAGAGCTTCCGATCAGTGACGCGCGGTATGGGCTGATCGTCGCGTCAGACGTGTTCAACTATCTCGGTGCGCTGGAACGGATCATCGGCTGGTGCGCGGCCAGCCTCGCCCCTGGCGGCACGTTGATCTTTACTGTCGAACAGGCCGAAGGACGCGATGTGGCGCTGAGCGAGACCCGCCGGTTTGCCCACGGGCGCACCTATGTCAGTGATCTGTTAAAGGTCGCCGGGTTCGGCTCGGTCACCATCGAGGACGTTGTTCTCCGGCAGGATCGCGGTACGGATGTCACCGGGTTCTGCGTCATCGCGGAGGCAGCAAAAGAGGTCGGTCGGCATCAGGACGACGGCGAGGCGCAGCTTCCGGCGGATGCCTGATCGCACGGCTGCATTTCCGCTTGCACCGGCCAGATGGCCCCACTAAGACGCGGTGGATTTTGACCGCCGCGGACGCCTCCGCGGCCCCTATGCAATGGATAAGGACGACATGCAGGTCACCGAAACCCTCAATGAAGGCCTCAAGCGCAACTACTCGATCACCGTTACGGCGGACGAGCTGGATGCCAAGGTCAATGAAAAGCTCAAAGAAGCGCAGCCTGAAATCGAAATGAAGGGCTTCCGCAAAGGCAAGGTGCCGATGCCGCTTTTGAAAAAGCAGTTTGGTCAGCGCCTTCTGGGCGAAGCCATGCAGGAAACCATCGACGGCGCGATGGCCAAGCATTTCGAAGACAGCGGAGATCGTCCGGCGCTCCAGCCCGAGGTCAAGATGACCAATGACGACTGGAAAGAGGGCGACGACATCCAGGTCGATATGTCCTACGAAAAGCTGCCCGAGATGCCCGAGGTCGATCTGTCGTCTGTGACGCTGGAAAAGCTGGTGGTCAAGGCGGGTGACGCCGAGGTTGACGAGGCGCTCAAGAACCTCGCCGAGACCGCGCAGGACTTCAAGGACCGCAAGAAAGGCTCCAAGTCGAAAGAGGGCGATCAGGTCGTGATCGACTTCCTTGGCAAGGTCGATGGCGAACCGTTCGAAGGTGGCGCTGCCGAAGATTACCCGCTGGTGCTTGGCTCGGGATCGTTCATCCCCGGCTTCGAAGATCAGCTGGTCGGCGTGAAGGTCGGTGACGAAAAGAACGTCGAGGTCAAATTCCCCGAGGAATACGGCGCGGAAAACCTGGCCGGCAAGGATGCGGTGTTCGAATGCACCGTGAAGGCCGTCAAGGAGCCCGTTGCAGCCGAGATCAATGACGAATTGGCAACCAAGTTCGGTGCCGAAGATTTGGCCGGGCTCAAGGCTCAGATCTCCGAGCGTCTGGAAGTCGAATATGCCGGTGCCGCCCGTCAGGTGATGAAGCGCGCGCTGCTGGACCAGTTGGACGAGAAGGTCTCTGTCGACCTGCCGCCTTCGCTGGTCGAGGCTGAGGCCAACCAGATCGCGCATCAGCTGTGGCACGAGGAAAACCCGGAAGTGCAGGGTCACGATCACCCCGAGATCACGCCAACCGAAGAGCACACCAAGCTCGCAGAGCGCCGCGTGAAACTGGGACTGTTGCTGGCCGAACTGGGCCAGAAAGCAGAGGTCACCGTGACCGATGCCGAGATGACTCAGGCGATCATGAACCAGGCACGGCAGTACCCGGGCCAGGAACGTGCGTTCTTTGATTTCGTCCGCCAGAACCAGCAGATGCAGCAACAGCTGCGCGCTCCGATTTTTGAGGACAAGGTTGTCGATTATGTCGCCGAGCAGGCGACGGTGACCGAAAAAGAGGTCTCCAAGGACGATCTGGAAAAAGCCGTCGAGGCGCTTGACGACGAATAAACCCACCCGGGTTCAAACAGGTCAAAGGCCGTCCTTTTGGGCGGCCTTTTTCTTTGTCCCGTGTGGTCTGGGCATTTCTAGATGTGCAGTTCTGCCGAATAGGTGAGGTAAGGCGCGATGTCCTCGGGCAGGGTGGTGATGCCAAGGCCCGGACAGTCCGGGATCGGGAAAGTGCCCCTATCCTCAGAACCGTGCCACGGATCGAACGCGTCGCGCAGCGGGTTGGGATTCACATCAACCTCGAGCAACCCGTCGCCCCCCGCAGCGGCCAGCAGATGTGCAGACGCAATCAGGCCGATCCCGCCTCCCAGGAAATGCGGGCAATAGCGCAGCCCCGCCTTGCGGATCGCCTGCGCCACAGCCCAGCAGCCGCTGAGCCCGCCCCATTTGGCAATATCGGGTTGCAGCACGCCGAACACACCCGACGCGATCGCATCGGCGAAACCGTCCGCGCCGGTTATGTTCTCGCCCCCCGCAAGCGGAATTGCGGAATGGTCGGCCAAGGCGCGCCAATCGGCGGATGACGCATCGGCGGGCAGGGGTTCTTCCAGCCAGCCCAACGGCAGGTCGGCGCAGGTTGTGACAAAGGACTGTGCTTCGGGCAGGTTCCAGGCCTGATTGGCATCGGCACAAAGCGTTTCATTCAGGGCCAGCGTTTGGAACAGCCCCGCCAAGAGCCGCGTATCGCGGGCCATGTCAAAGCCCACCTTGACCTTGAACGCCGAAAACCCCGCAGCCCGGCTCAGTGCGATCTGGTCGTCGGCCTGCGCGATGGCGATGCCACTGGCGTAGCTGGGAACCGTAGGCCGCGCATGCGGAGCAAGGAAACGTGCCACCGACAGACCGGCGCGGCGCGCCTCGAGGTCTGTCATCGCGGTGTCGAGACCGGCGATTACCTGTCGGAACGGCCCCCATTCGCCGCATTGCAGGGCGCGGATATGGGTCTGTCGCGTCAGACTCGCAAAAAGGTCTGCCGCATTGTCGAAAGACTGGCCGATCAGCAGATCACCCATATCCTCGATCAGAAGACGCGCGCGGTGCTCGGCCCCGGCGGCAGGCCAGTTGGCAAAGATCTCGCCCCAGCCGAAAGCGCCTTCGCTGTCCTCGACCCGCACAAAAACCGCTGGCCGATTGTTCATGACGCCAAAGGACGTCGCCACCGGGGACGAGACCGGCACGCGGTAGGCGGAGACATAAATGCGGGACAGCGTGATGGGCATTGCATCAAGACAGCAGGATGCCACCGCAAAGGCAAGCGCGTCGTCGCCGGTCAGGCGGTGCGCAACGAAAAAGGCCACACCCGAAAGTGCGGCCTTCCTCTAGCTGTGTCCGAATTGGAAGACGATTACTTGTCGTCGTCCTGTTCATCAGCGTCAGAGCTGCGGCTCTGCGGACTGTAATCACCGGAATCATCGTCGAGTCCAGCTGCGCCGATATCGTCGAACAGCTCCTGGATCTCGAATTCTGCCTGGGCTTCTTCCTCGGCAGCGAGTTCCTGAATGGACTTGCCGGAGGCCTGAAGTTCGGCTTCCTCGGGCGAACGTGCGACGTTCAACTCGATGCTCACCATGACCTCGGGGTGCAGGTGCACCTCGACGTCGTGCAGGCCGAGAACCTTGATCGGCTTGCGGATGATGATCTGCTTGCGGTCCAGCGAAAAGCCTTCGGCGGTTGCAACATCAGCCGCGTCACGGGTGGTGACGGAGCCATAGAGGTTGCCTCCGTCCGACGCCTGACGAATCACGAGGAACTGCTGGCCGCCAAGACGGTCGGCCATCGCTTCGGCCTCTTTCTTGGTTTCCAGGTTCTGTGCTTCGAGCTGGGACTTGCGGGTTTCGAACGACGCGATGTTCTCTTTCGAGGCGGTCAGCGCCTTGCCCTGCAGCAGCAGGTAGTTGCGCGCGAAGCCGGGCTTGACGTCGACGACATCGCCCATCTGGCCAAGCTTGGCCACGCGTTCCAGAAGAATGACTTGCATGTGCGTGTCTCCTTACTTCACTGCGTAGGGCAGCAGGGCGAGAAAGCGGGCGCGCTTGATGGCGCGGGCCAGTTCACGCTGTTTCTTTTGAGACACAGCCGTGATGCGCGACGGCACGATCTTGCCACGCTCAGAGATGTAGCGCTGCAGGAGCTTTGTGTCTTTGTAGTCGATCTTGGGTGCGTTGTCGCCCGAGAAGGGGCACACCTTGCGACGGCGGAAAAATGGTTTAGTAGCCATGGATTAGCGTCCTTTCTTCAGGCGATCAGTTGCGACGTTCGCGGCGTTCGCCACGGTCACCGCGATCTCCACGATCACCCCGGTCGCCACGATCACCCCGGTCGCCACGATCTCCGCGGTCTCCACGATCGTCGCGCTTCTGCATCTGGACCGACGGGCCCTCTTCATGTGCGTCCACCTTGATGGTGAGAATACGCATCACGTCATCGTGCAGACGCATCAGGCGCTCCATTTCCTGCACGGCTTCCGACGGTGCGTCGGTGCGCAGGTAGGCATAGTGGCCCTTGCGGTTCTTGTTGATCTTATAGGCCATCGTTTTGACGCCCCAGTATTCGTGATCAACCAGCGTGCCGCCGTTGTCCGAAAGAACTGTGCCAAAATGTTCGATCAGGCCTTCAGCCTGCGCGTTGGACAAATCCTGACGCGAGATAAAAACATGCTCGTATAGCGGCATGTGCACTCCGTTTCTGTTCTGGCGCATTTCAAAGGACAGGCTCTGAACCCCTTCGCCCCTGCCCACGAGAGACTGCGCGGTAAAAATCGTCTTGCGAAAGGAGCGCTCCGTATACACGGATTGGACTGGGGATCAAGCGCCGCTGTTCCGTTGCATGCGCGCGGCCATAATCCTGCCCCGAACATGCCGTGCGAAAGAACGCAGCGCGCCCGGAATTCGGCCCATTGTGCAAACAGACTGTTTCCATAGCGTAAACGGTAAAACGGCCGGATGTTTGTCGGTCGGGGAGAACCAAGATGGTACATTACGATGAAAACTATGTGCGCAGCCACGGCGCGGTCGGCAAGCTGATCCGCCGCATCATCGGCATCGCCTGCCTGATCGCGGTTCCGGGCATCTGGATCGCGGTGCAGGGCGCCTTGCCCGAGGCCCGGATCATGGGGCTTGGAGTGTCGGTGATCGTCATGGGACTTGCAGGATTGTGCCTCTTCGGGCGCTGACTGTTCATCCCGACACAGACTCTGTTGAGTTTCAACGAATTGAGACTGCGCCGCATCGAAACGATGTGTCTGTCATCGCAACTCCCATTGAGGACTGACACATGAACAAGACACTTCTTGCAGCGGCCTTTGTCGCTCTGCCCTTTGCCGCACAGGCCGAACCCGAAGCCTACACGCTCGATTCCAGCCACAGCCAAATCCTGTTCTCCTACAACCACCTAGGCTATTCCACGACCTGGGGCATGTTCTCGGGTTTTGAGGGTGACATCCAGTTCGACCAGGCGGACCCCGCCAACTCCACCGTATCCGTATCCTTCCCGGTGCGGTCCATGTTCACTGGCTGGGAAGGCCGGTTCGAGCATTTCATGTCCGCCGATTTCTTCGGCGCGGACGAGGACGAGATGGTCACCTTCACCTCGACCGCAATCGAGCTGACAGGCGACACCACCGCCAACATCACCGGTGATCTGACGCTGAACGGCATCACCAAGCCGGTCACGCTTGCCGCGACGCTGAACCAGCAGGGCGATCACCCGATGGAGGGCAAGCCTTGGGCCGGGTTCGACGCCACCACAACGCTGATGCGCAGCGATTTCGAAGTCGGCGCCTTTGCTCCCTTCGTCAGCGACGAAGTGCAGGTACAGATCTCGGTCGAAGCAATGAAAGCCGGTTCGTAATCTGATCCCGCCGCAGACATGAAAAACCCCGGGCAACGCGCCCGGGTTTTTTGTTGTCTACATGGAAGTGGATTTCAGTTTTCAGGGCTGTCACCGCGCGTCGCCACCAGATCAACCGTCACGCTGACCTCGAAGCCAAGCTGGCCCTCATCCGTCATCCCCGCTCCGATCTCAAAGGCGCGGCGATCCAGAATGGTTGTGCCCTGCACCTGCGCTGTGTCCCCGTCGAGCGTCAGATCGAATGGCAGGGACACCGGCTGTTCGACACCGCGCAGGGTCAGCGTGCCTTCCGCGACATGGCCGTCCCCGGTGGTCAGGATGTCGGCGGTGAACCGGGCCGTCGGAAATTGCGTGCTGGCAAAATAATCCGGACCCATCGCCTGCTGGGTCACCGATCCCAGCGTGAGCGATGGTATCGCGATCTCCACATCGACCGATCCGGCCACCCCGGAGGACACGGTTTCGTCAAAGCTGATATCGGCGGTCCAGTTGGAAAAGCTGCCCGACACGTCGGAGCCCATCTGGCGCACGGTGAGGCCAAGGCTGCCTTCGGTCACGGCCCAGTCGCTGTCGACCTCCTGCAACGCCGGGGCCTCGGCCGCGATGGCCCGCCCGTCGTGAAAGACGCCCAGCATGTTGCCGGCGCCGATCGCCGCTGCCCAGACCGTGACAGCGAGGACGGGCGGCATCAGCTGGCCGTGCCGCTTGGCCATAGGCGCCTGACCCACGCTGCGTCCCGGCAGTATCCTGGCCAGCGTGTCGTCCTTGTCGATCACCGCGTGTTTGATCGCCCCCGCGATGTGCAGGATCAGCGACAGGATCAAGACGCGCTCGAAAACGATATGCAGGCCTGCGGTGATTTCGGCGATGACAAGGCTCTCGGGAACCAGCGGCAGGTTCTGGCCAAATGGCCACCAGATCGGTGCAAATCCTTCGGTCGCGGCGTGGTGAATCCAGCCTGAAAGCGGCACCAGCACCAGCGATCCGTACAGCAGCCAATGCACGATCTCGGACAGCAGCGTCTCGGTCCGGCGTTCGGGATGCAGCGGCGCGGGCTTTGGTTGGCTCAAAGCCCAGAGGATGCGGGCGAGGGCCACGAAGAACAGGGTGACACCGATGGTCTTGTGCAGCGAGAACAGCCAGGCCTTGTCGGCCAGTTGCTCTGCCGTGTCGTAGGGCAGGTCATTGGCGATGATGCCCAGGGGGATCACGGCAAGAATGCCAAGCGCGGTCAGCCAGTGAAAGGTCTTGGCGACAGTGCCATATTGGGCGGCGGTATTTGCTGCGGGCATAGGGTCGGCTCCGGGCTGTATGACTTTGGGCATAGCTATCGTTTGGGGGGCGCGGAGCAATCTTCGCCAACGCACACAAAGAGTGCAGCAGCGTTGCGTCGCTGCGGATCGGACTGTAATGGCATGCCCAACACAACAGGAGGGTGCCGTGAGCCGAGCTTTTCTTTTCCCCGGACAAGGGGCGCAAACCATTGGAATGGGCCGCGATCTGGCCGACGCCTACCCGGCCGCCCGCGCAGTGTTCGAAGAGGTGGACGAGGCGCTGGGTGAAAAGCTGAGCGCGCTGATCTGGGAGGGCGAGATCGAAACGCTGACCCTGACGGCCAATGCGCAACCGGCGCTGATGGCCACCTCATTGGCCGCGATGCGCGCGCTTGAGGCGGAGGGCGTGAGTGTCACGTCGGCGTCCTATGTCGCAGGACATTCGCTGGGCGAATATTCCGCCCTGACCGCAGCGGGCGCCTTGTCCGTGTCGGATGCGGCGCGGCTCTTGCGGGCGCGGGGCACGGCCATGCAGGACGCGGTGCCGGTGGGTGTGGGGGCCATGGCAGCCATTCTGGGTCTCGGTTTGGACGACGTGCGCACCGTGGCCGAGGCCGCTGCACAGGGCGAGGTCTGTGACGCCGCCAATGACAATGATCCGGGGCAGGTGGTCGTCTCTGGCCACAAGGCGGCGGTGGAACGTGCTGTCGATCTCGCGAAAGAGGCGGGTGCGAAACGCGCACTTCTTCTGCCGGTCAGCGCTCCGTTCCATTGCGCGCTCATGGCCCCGGCAGCCGAGGCGATGGCCGACGCTCTTTGTGCCGTGACGATCAACACGCCCGTGGTGCCGGTTGTGGCGAATGTGCGGGCCGAGGCGGTGAGCGATCCCGAGACGATCCGTGCGCTGCTGGTCGAACAGATCACCGGCGCCGTGCGCTGGCGCGAGTCGGTCAGCTGGATGGTCGGGCAGGGCGTGGACGCGTTCTGGGAGATCGGTGCGGGCAAGGCGCTGATCGGCATGGTGCGCCGCATCGACCGCGACGCGGCGACACGTGCCGTGGGCACGGCGGCTGATGTGCAGGCGGCACTTCAGGACGCGTGATACGCCCGAGAATTTTATGGCGGGGGTTGAAAATCTTCGTACGAAGATTCTCGGGCTAGAAAATTAAATTGTGATGAAAAGGACCACGACATGTTCGATCTGACAGGCAAGACCGCGCTGGTGACCGGCGCTTCGGGGGGGATCGGCGGCGAGATCGCCCGCGCCCTGCACGCAGCAGGGGCCACGGTCGGTCTTTCCGGCACTCGTACCGAACCGCTCGAGGCACTGGCGGCTGATCTGGGCGACCGCGCCCATGTCCTGCCCTGCAACCTCAGCGATCCCGAGGCCGTGTCGGCCCTGCCGAAACAGGCGGCGGACGCGATGGGCAGCGTCGATATCCTCGTGAACAATGCCGGCATCACGCGCGACAACCTGTTCATGCGCATGTCTGACGACGAATGGCAGTCGGTGATCGACGTGAACCTGACCGCCACGTTCAAGCTCTGCAAGGGTGTGCTGCGCGGCATGATGAAGGCGCGCTGGGGCCGCATCGTCAATATTTCCTCTGTCGTCGGCGCAACCGGCAATCCGGGGCAGGGCAACTATGCCGCCGCCAAGGCCGGCATGGTCGGCATGTCGAAATCCCTGGCCTATGAAGTTGCCAGCCGTGGCATCACCGTCAACGCGGTCGCCCCCGGCTTCATCGAGACAGCGATGACCGACAAGCTGACGGATGACCAGAAATCCGCGATCCTCACACAGATTCCCACGGGTCGGATGGGCACCCCCGAAGAGATCGCCGCGGCGGTTCTTTATCTCTCCAGCCCCGAGGCCGCCTATGTCACCGGAACCACGCTGCACGTCAATGGCGGCATGGCAATGCTCTGATATCACTTGGGAAACGCTGATTGTGCAGGTGCAGAAATGCCTGATATCTCAAAGGTTTTCCGCTGCACGAGATTGTGTTGAAAGCGTTTGCCATCCCGATTCCATGTGCTATAGCGGCGCAGGTTTGGGACCCGTCCGATGCAGATCGGATATGTTCGGTCGTCGTCGTTCGACCGTGACGCAAACCGCCGCCCGCAAGGGCAAGTCAAATTCCGCCCGGGCGCGGGCTAACCCGGCCACCGCGCCGACGAAACTGTGAGGAAGAAAACATGAGCGACGTCGCAGATCGCGTTAAGAAAATTGTTGTCGAGCACCTTGGTGTCGAAGAGGACAAGGTTGTTGAGAACGCGTCGTTCATCGACGATCTCGGCGCCGACAGCCTCGACACCGTCGAGCTGGTCATGGCTTTCGAAGAAGAGTTCGGCATCGAGATTCCGGATGACGCGGCCGAAACCATCCAGACCTTCGGCGATGCGGTGAAGTTCATCAACGAAGCGCAGTAAGCGGTTCGAACTTCGGCATTTTTAAACGCGCTCTGTGATCAGGGCGCGTTTTTCTTTTGCGCCTTTTCGACCGCCTTGGCCGCGTCCCAAAGCGCATCCATCTCCGCCAGATCGCTCTCGCCGGGCGTTTTTCCCTGTGCCGCCAACGCGGTCTCGATACTCTCGAACCGGCGGGTGAACTTGGCATTGGCGGCGCGCAACGCGCCTTCGGGGTCAAGCCCCATGTGACGGCCCAGATTGACCATCACGAACAGCAGGTCGCCAAATTCTTCGAACCTTTCCGCCTCGTCCTGAACCTCGCGCAATTCCTGCGCTTCCTCGACGATCTTGTCCAAGACCTCGTCAGTTGTGGGCCAGTCGAACCCGACCCGTGCTGCACGGTTCTGCAACTTGATCGCGCGGGTCAGGGCAGGCAGCCCCTTCGCGACACCGGCCAGAACACCGGTTTCGGCCTTGCCCGCGCGTTCCGCTGCCTTGATCTGTTCCCAGTCCTGCACCTGCTGCTCTGCCGATTTGTCCCGGCTCTCGTCCCCGAATACATGCGGGTGCCGCGCCACCATCTTGTCCGATATCGCGTTGGCCACATCGTCAAAGCTGAACATCCCGGCTTCTTCCGCCATCTGGGTGTGATAGACCGACTGCAGGAGCAGATCTCCCAATTCGCCCTTCAATTCGCCCCAGGCCTCGCGCTCGATGGCGTCAGCCACCTCGTAGGCTTCCTCGATCGTATAGGGCGCGATGGACGCGAAATCCTGTTCGATGTCCCAGGGACAGCCCGTCTCGGGGTCGCGCAACCGGCGCATGATCTCGAGCAGACGCGGCATCCCGCCCTTGGGATTGTGGATCAAATCATCGGACATTGCAGGCCTCCGTGCTTCGGGATTAGATGCAGGGATGCGGCATCAGACCGAGGGAGTCCAGCCATGGCCATCATCAACCGGATCGGCGACTATGCCGAGGACATGAAGACATGGCGGCGGCATCTGCACATGTACCCGGAGTTGAGCCTCGATTGCCATGAAACGGCGGCCTTTGTCGTAGACCGCCTGCGCGAGTTCGGTGTCGACGAGGTCCACGAAGGCATCGCGCAATCCGGGGTCGTCGCGCTGATCCGCGGTCAGGGGGACGGCCCGGTCACCGGCCTTCGCGCCGATATGGATGCGCTGCCGATGGACGAGATCACCGGGGCCGACTGGGCTTCGACCATCCCCGGCAAGATGCACGCCTGCGGCCATGACGGGCACACCACGATGCTCTTGGGCGCTGCGCGCTACTTTGCCGAGACTCGCAACTTCAAAGGCACCGTGGCGCTGATCTTCCAACCCGCCGAAGAAACCGTCGGCGGTGGGCGCATGATGGTCGAAGAGGGCATCATGGACCGCTTCGGCATTCAGGAGGTCTATGCAATCCACACCGATCCGTTTTCCGAGGAAGGCCAGTTGCGCACTTGTCCGGGGCCGATCATGGCGGCGGTGGATGATTTCCACATCACCGTGCGCGGCGTGGGTGGGCACGCGGCCTATCCATCGTCCTGCAAGGATCCGATGCCCTGCGCGCTGTCCATCGGTCAGGCGCTGCAAACCATCGTGTCGCGCAACACCGATCCGCTCTTGCCGCTGGTGGTGTCGCTGACCATGATTTCCGGCGGCACAGCGACCAACATCGTGCCGGAAACCGTGTCCATGTCCGGCACCGTGCGCAGTTTTGACCCCGATCTGCGCGACATGGTGGAACGCCGTATCGCCGAGATCGCCTTAGGGCAGGCGGCCAGCTACGGCGTTGCCGCCGAAGTCGATTACGTGCGCAACTACCCTGCCACCGTGAACCACGAGGCGCAGGCCGAATTCGCCGGGCGCATTGCGAGGGACGTTGTGGGCGAGGCCAAGACCATCACCGATCTGCGCCCGGAAATGGGGGCCGAGGATTTCTCCTATATGCTCGAAGCCCGCCCCGGCGCCTTCCTGTTCCTCGGGCAGGGGATCGGTCCGTCCTGTCACCACCCGGCGTTCGATTTCAACGACGATGTGGCCCCCATCGGCGCGTCTTTCTTCGCGCGCCTGATCGAAACAAGGCACGGAGTGTGAGCCATGGCGCTTGAAGACGCGAAAACCCAGATCGACCACGCCTTCACCCGCAACGACCTGAGAGGCGCAAGTTTCGAAAACGCCTTTGCCGGGGCCACGTCCTTCCTGAGGCGGCGCTATACCAAGGACCTGACCGGCGTGGATGTCGCCATCACCGGAGTGCCCTTCGATCAGGCCGTCACCCACCGCACCGGCACCCGGTTCGGCCCCCGCGCGATCCGCGAGGCATCAAGCCTGCAACCCTACGACATGCCCTATGGCTGGGGCTACAACGTGCTCGAGGATTTCGCGATTGCAGATTACGGTGACCTTGCCTTCGACTATGCCAAGATCTCAGAATTTCCCGAAACGCTGAAAAATCATATCGCGGGCATTCTCGCGACCGACACCGCGACAGTTACGCTGGGTGGCGATCACTACATCACCCTGCCAATTCTGGAAGCATACGCCGAGAAATACGGACCCCTGAGTCTTCTTCAGTTCGACGCCCATACCGACACATGGGCCGATGATGACATGGAGCGCATCGACCACGGCACGTTTCTCTACAAGGCGGTCAAGCTGGGTCTGGTTGACCCCAGCCGCTCGGTTCAGGTTGGCATCCGCACGGACAATCCCGACACGCTGGGCTTCAACATCATCGACGCACGCGAAATGCACCGCTCCGGTCCGGATGCGGTGGCTCGGAAAATCCGGGAAATCCTCAAGGATTACCCGACATACCTCACCTTCGACATTGACTGTCTTGATCCAGCCTTTGCACCGGGCACCGGCACTCCGGTCTGGGGCGGACCTTCCAGCGCAGATATCGCCGTGATCCTGCGAAATATCGCCGGGATCGAACTGATGGGAGGCGATGTGGTTGAAGTCAGCCCACCATTCGATACATCAGGAATAACGGCAGTGGCGGGCGCGCATGTGGCGACAGAGATTCTGTCGCTTTGGGGATGGACCCGGCGCGCCTGAGGTTCAGTAGGCGGGTTCAGCGGGCAGGTGCCCTATTTCGGCAAGGATGAGGGCGTCGTGAAAATGTTTTTGTGGGCGGTGATTCTGATCGTGGTGGCAGGTCTTGCCTGGATCAGGTTTGCACCGTCAGACCCGGCGGTCTGGCATGTGGACCCCAAAGTCACCGCCGATCAGGACTTGGCAGGTGGCGTGCGCCGTCGTATCCCCGCGCAGGACGGCACATTCGCCGCACTCGACCGCATCATCCTCGCCACACCGCGCACCGAAGTGCTGGCGGGCAGCGTGGATGAGGGCAAGGTCACCTATGTCACGCGCTCCAAATGGATGGGGTTTCCGGACTACACGACCGTGATGAAGAACGAGAACATCCTGGAGCTGTTCGCCCGCCTGCGCTTTGGCCAGTCCGACATGGGCGTGAACAAGGCACGGGTCGATGACTGGCTGGAGCAGTTGTCTGCGGCACAGTAACCCCGCTTTTAACGAAGCGGTTTTTCAGACCGCGCTCTCGTATTTACGATGTTTGATACAGGGCCGTCTTTGCGTGCCGCTTGCCTGCGGGTGCCCGTTCAGCGAAAGGACAGGTGGTCGGGCTTGACGCTATCCAAAGCTTCAATCACGTCGAAAAAACAGCAGTTGATTTGAGGAATGTCGGGTAAAGGGTACAGAATGGCCGATAAAGCTCCGATCCGTGTCATCGACCGGGAATCGGGTAACGAATTCGAAGAAGTGATCCTTGGCGAAAAGTATATCCGCTGGGCGTATCAGGATTCGACCTCCAATATCATCGAACGCCTGCTTTTCAGATCGACCATCGTCAGCAAGGTCATGGGGCTGTGGTACGATTCCGCTCTTTCACGCGGCAAAATTGCACCTATGATCAGAGACCTCGGCATCGACGAGTCCGAATTTCTCAAGAAGACAGGGTCGTACAAGTCATTCAATGAGTTTTTTGTCCGCCACCTGAAGCCCCAGGCGCGTCCGTTCAGCGTTGATAAAAACGATATCGTTTCGCCCGCCGATGGCCGCGTGCTTGTCTTCCCAAGACTGCAAGAGGACACCTTTGTGCCGGTCAAAGGGTCTCAGTTCTCGATTCACAAGATGCTTCCAAACGTGTCCGACAGGTACGTCAACGGTGCGCTTGCCATAGTTCGTTTATGTCCGGCGGATTATCATCGGTATCACTTCCCCTGCGCTGGCAAGATCACGGACAGCACAGACATCGACGGCGCACTGCATTCCGTGAATCCCATCGCCCTTGGCAGCGGTCATGATGTTTTTGGCGAAAACAAACGCAGCTACACATTGGTCGAAACCGAAAGCGCGGGCACGATTTGCTTTGTCGAAGTCGGCGCTTTTGGCGTGGGAAGCATCGTCAAGACCCAGTCATCTCGCCAGGTCGAGAAGATGGATGAGAAAGGGTATTTCAAGTTTGGCGGCTCAACGATTGTCCTTGTCTTCGAAGAGGGCAAAATCGAATTCAGCCAAGACCTGATCGACAACAGTGCAGCAGGCAAGGAAACGCTTGTGAAGGTTGGGCAGACGATTGCCCGCATCGCCAAAGCGTGAGGTCACGCGGAACTTGCGGCACTTTATTTGGACTCCGGGAACGCGCGGGGCAGGTGTCTCAAGGAAACAGGCTCAGACGTGCCCGTCCCGTGATCCAATTCCGCTTCAGACCTTAACATCCTATTGACCGTCCGCTCCGGATGTCCGACAGAACCGCATGATCCCCGAAGACCGCCTGCATCAGATCACATCGCGTTTTGAGTACCTTGAGGCCCAGATGGCCGAAGGGTCAGGAGATATTGCGGCCATCGGCAAGGAATATTCCGACCTGCGCCCTGTCGTCGAGCAGATCGCCGAATGGAAACAGGTGCGCGCGGACATCGCCGATGCCGAGGCGATGCTGTCCGACCCGGAAATGCGGGAACTGGCCCAAGAGGAACTGCCCGACCTCAAGGCGCGGCTTCCCAAGGTGGAACACGCCCTGAAATTGGCGCTCCTGCCGCGCGACAGCGCCGATGCACGACCTGCGATGCTCGAAATCCGGCCCGGCACGGGGGGCGAAGAGGCAGCACTTTTCGCCGGTGATCTCTTGCGCATGTACCAGCGCTATTCCGAGGCGCGCGGCTGGCGGTTCGAGATCATCGAGGAACAATCGACCGAGATCGGCGGCATCAAGGAAGTCGTGGCGCATATCACCGGCACCAACGTCTTTGCCCGGCTGAAATACGAATCCGGCGTCCACCGTGTCCAGCGCGTGCCAGAAACGGAATCCGGCGGGCGCATCCACACCTCTGCCGCCACCGTGGCGGTCCTGCCCGAGGCCGAAGACGTGGACATCCAGATCAACGCAAACGACCTGCGCATCGACACCATGCGCAGCTCCGGGGCGGGCGGGCAACACGTCAACACGACCGATTCAGCGGTGCGGATCACCCACATTCCCAGCGGGATCGTTGTCACCAGTTCCGAGAAATCGCAGCACCGCAACCGCGAGATCGCCATGCAGGTTCTGCGCACGCGGCTCTTCGACATGGAGCGGCAAAAGGTCGACGCCGAACGTTCGGCCAACCGCAAGAGCCAGGTCGGTTCAGGCGACCGCTCCGAACGCATTCGCACCTACAATTTCCCGCAGGGCCGACTCACCGACCACCGCATCGGCCTGACGCTCTACAAGCTCGACGCGGTGTTGGCGGGCGATCTTGACGACATCATCGACGCGCTCACCGCCGATGCGCAGGCCAGTCTGCTGGCCGAGATGGGGGCATGACCGGCGCAGAGGCGCTGACGCGGGCAGTGGCGCAATTGCGGAACGCGGGGATCGACGATCCGGCCCGAGATGCGCGGCGCCTGTTGTCACATGTCTTGGGCGTTATGCCGGGGCGGCTGACGCTGGTGTTGCCCGATCGCCTCGATGATGCACAGGCAGCACGGTTTTTCGCACTGATCGACCGTCGGACGACTCGCGAACCGGTGTCGCACCTGACAGGCATCCGCGCCTTCTATGGTCGCGACTTTCATGTCACACCCGCTGTCCTTGATCCCCGACCAGAGACAGAAACGCTGATAGAACAAGCGCTTGCGGACGAATTCTCACGGATTCTCGACCTAGGCACCGGATCGGGCTGCCTCCTTCTGACGCTGCTCGCCGAACGCCCATCGGCCCAGGGCCTCGGCACTGACCTGAGCCCCGACGCGTTGTCGGTTGCCCAAGACAACGCGACCCGCCTGTCCCTGCAGGATCGCGCGACTTGGGCGCAGGGCGCATGGTTCGACGCGGTTCCCCACGGCGCAACATTCGACCTGATCGTGTCGAACCCACCCTATATCGCTCTGGAAGAAATGCGCGGCCTCGCGCCTGACCTTGCATTCGAGCCGCGCATGGCGCTCACCGACGAGGCTGACGGGCTCAGCGCCTATCGCGCCATAACAAATGGCGCGGCCCCCTTCCTTGCCCCTGGGAGCCGGCTTCTGGTCGAAATCGGTCCCACTCAGGGGCAGGCGGTAGCTGACCTTTTCCGTGCCGCGGGTCTTGCAAATGTGGCCGTGCATCCCGATCTTGATGGGCGTGACAGGGTTATATCCGGCGCAATCCTGCCACGAACCGACCGATAAGGGCGAAAATCCGAACTCTTCGACGCAAATTATACTTGTAAGCGACGGTCGGACATGATTACTCAGGGATATTGCCGCGGTCGAGGCAGGTTTGCACCCCTCTCGCGCGATTGTAAGCCCACACATGGATGCTTTTGCACAGGACCCGCGCACAAAGCGCACACAGCAATCGCAAAAACAGCTGAAAGAAGGCTGGAAAGTAACAAATGCGTTCTTCAAACAAACGTTCGCGGAACAAGAACAACCGCAACCGTCCGAATACCGTCGGCAACGTCGTCAACCGCGTGTTCGACAGCTCCGGCCCAGAGGGCAAGGTGCGCGGCACTCCGCAACAAATCATTGATAAATATAACCAACTCGCGCGTGACGCCCAGCTGAGCAATGACCGCGTGAACGCGGAAAACTTCCAGCAACACGCGGAACACTACATGCGCCTGCTCAGCGAGGCGCAGCGCGAACAGGATGCCCGCCGCGAACAGCAGGAACGCGAAAACCGCGACCGCCAGTCGCAGCGCGACGCCGAACGCCCCGCGCGTCAGGACAACGACACCTCGCAGCAACCCGGCAACGATCCCGCCGAAGCGCCGCAGCCCGACGTGGTCGACCGGAGCGAAGACTCCACGGAGAGCGGATTGGTGGAGACGCCGGAATCCAAGGCCGAGGAAAAGCCCAAGAAACCGCGTGCGCCGCGCAAGCCGCGCAAGAAGCCGGAACCCAAATCCGAAGACGCCCCGGCTCAGGAATCGACACCGGACGCGGCAGAATAAACATCAGAACGGAACAACGATCAGGCCGGGGAACTCCCCGGCCTTTTGCGTGTCAGCGAGCGTCAGGCCAATTGCCGTGCCAAGGCGCAGAACTGTTCCAACGACACCCGTTCGGCCCGTTCCGTCGGTGGGATACCCACGGCATTCAGGTGATCCTCGATCTCCGGCGACACCCCCTTGAGAGAGGCGCGCAGCATCTTGCGCCGCTGGTTGAAACCGGCGGCCACGATCCGCTCCAGCAGCTTGGCATCGGCCTCGAAACGCGGTGCGGGCAGGGCGCGCAGATGCACCACGGCGGAACTGACCTTGGGCGGCGGCGTGAACGCCTCGGGTGGCAGGTGCATCACGATCTGCGCGTCACAGCGCCATTGCGCCAGCACCGCCAGCCGCCCATAGGCCTTGTCGCCCGGCTTGGCGATGATGCGCTCTGCCACCTCTTTCTGGAACATCAGCGTCAGGCTGCTCCATACGGGCGGCCAGACAGCAGGCGTCAGCCAGCGCACCAGCAATTCGGTGCCCACGTTGTAGGGCAGGTTGGCGCAGATCGCGATGGGCGGCGTCAGATGCGCCAGCGCATCCACCTGCAGCGCGTCCCCCTCGATCACCTCGAGCCGTCCGGGATAGGCTGCCGCGATCTCGGCCAGCGCGGGCAGGCAGCGCGGGTCCTTCTCGACCGCCAGCACCTTGCGCGCGCCCTCCACCAGCAAGCCGCGGGTCAGCCCGCCCGGGCCGGGGCCAATCTCGAGCACATCCGTGCCGCTCAGATCGCCTGCCTGACGCGCGATCTTGGCGGTCAGGTTCAGGTCGAGCAGAAAGTTCTGCCCCAGCGCCTTGCGCGCGCTCAGCCCATGTGTGGCGATCACTTCGCGCAGCGGGGGAAGGCCATCGATCATTGCCATTGCAGTCTCGCCATGCCGGGGAATGTCCCCTGCTTCTTCTTTTCAAAAATACGCAAACTCTGTCCTATCCGCCGGTGATGCCGTCAGAGGGCCGCGTTGGCCAGCCGCCACGCCATGCGCAGGGCTTCGATGGTCGATCCCGGATTGGCCGCACCGGTGCCCGCGATGTCAAAGGCGGTGCCGTGATCGGGTGACGTCCGGATGATCGGCAGGCCCAGCGTCACGTTCACGCCCTGATCGAAATCCAGCGTCTTGATCGGGATCAGCGCCTGATCGTGATACATGCAGATCGCTGCATCATAATTCATGCGGGCCGCCGCGTGAAACATCGTGTCCGCCGACAGCGGCCCGGCGATCTGCATGCCCTCGGCACGCAACCGATCAAGCACGGGCGCGATCACGTCGATTTCTTCGCGGCCCATGCGCCCACCTTCGCCCGCATGCGGGTTCAGCCCGGCGACCGCAAGTCGAGGCTTTGCAATGCCGAATTGCCGTTGCAGCGCGGTATGGGTGATGCGGATCCGTGTCTCGATCAGGTCTGGCGTCAGCGCAAGCTTCACCTCGTGCAAAGGTATGTGGATCGTCACCGGGACCACCCGCAATTGCGGCCCGGCCAGCATCATCACTACGTCATCCGTGTCGCACAGATGGGCAAGGAACTCCGTGTGTCCGGGAAAGCCAAAGCGCGCGCCTTCCTGCAAGGCCTGCTTGTGGATGGGCAGGGTGCACAGCCCCCCCGCCTTGCCGCTGGCCGCAAGGGCCACGGCGCGTTCGATCACCGCAACCACGCCTTTGGCCTGCGCGTGCTGCGGCATGCCGGGAGTGCGCGGCCCGTCGAACCGGTGCGGCAGGACGGGCAGGGCCGAGCCCTTGGTCGAGACATCGTCCGGTGCCGCGATCTCGGTCCAGTCGGTGCCCTGCGGCAGATGTGCCGGATCTCCGATCAGGAAAAAGGGCACCTCGCCCCGCAGCGCGCCCCAGGCCATACTTGCCAGCTCGGGGCCGATCCCGGCAGGTTCCCCGATGGTCAGGGCAATCGGCGCTGCGGTCATTGCGTGACGATGCGGGCGTCGGCGCGCAATTGCTGCAGGTAGCTTTCCGCCAGAGACTGAAGCCGCTGATTGCGCAGCCCAAGGGCAAACTGGTTGCGGTCAACCTCGTCATTGATCTCGGCGGTGCGGCCACAGAGCATCAGGAACATGAGCGTCTGCCCGTTCGAGCGGGTCAGCGCCGTGGACACTTCTCCGGGATCGAGCTTGGACAGCTCAAAGGCGATGTCGGTGGGGATGTCCGCCGGGGGCAGGGTCTGCCGCTCAAGCACCTCGTCCGGCTGACCTTTGGCGACGCCATACAGGTCGTCACAGCGATCCAGCTGGCTTTCCAGCACCCGTGCCTGAGCCAAGGTGGCATCCGATCGCCCGCCGGGCAGGTAATAGGCTGCGTATTCGATGGCCGAATAGGTCGGCGGGACAAATCCCGTTTCCTCGATCCCGCGCAGCTGGAACAGCGCCACGGCGTTCGGGATCGGCAGCGGGTCGGTCACTTCACCGGGGGCCAGCGCCAGCACGAGCGGGCGCAGCACGGGCGGCAATTCGTCCAGGTTCTGCCAGGGCAGACGGCCGCCTGCGCCGCGGGTCGCGGTTGCCGAAAACTGCCGCGCCTGCGCCGAGAACTCGGCTTCCGACGTGGTCTGGCTGATCCGTTCGGCGCGTTCGAGCACGGCTTCGGCCTGCTCGGGCGGGGCCGGCATGATGATCTCGGACAAGAGCACCCGAACCGAGGATTCGCCCGACGCGCCAAGCGCCCGGTCGATCTCCGCTTCGGACAGGTTCACCCGACCTGCGAACCGGGCCTGCACCAGCAACCGCCAGCTGAGGCCCGCGCGCACGAAATCCCGGAATGTCTGTTCCGAGACCCCGTCGGCTTCGATCGCCCGGATGAATTCCTCGCGGCTCAGGTTGGCGCGCGACGCGAATTCGGCCATCCCGTCCATCACCTCTTCGGGCGAGGGCACGATGCCCGCCTCTTCGGCAGCCTGAAGGCGCAGCCGGTCGTCGATCAACTGCTCGCGGGCGAGCTCGCTTGGGTTCCCCGGTGCCCGGAGCACGGTCAGCATGCGCGCGCGCTGTTCCAGCTCGTAGGCGGTCACCACGCTGTCATTGATGCGCAGGACCGGCGCGAAGAGGTTCTGCGCGTGGGCCGGGACCGGGCCAAGGGCCAGCGTCACTCCGAGGGCCAGGGCGCTCAGTTTGCGGATGGACGTGTTCAGTAGCTGCATGAACGGCGGTACTCCTTGCCGCTGCCGCCGGTGCTGAAGCCTGTCAGCGCGACGGTCAGGCCGAAATCTGTAGATGGTTCAAGGTTAGTGGAAGAGGCAAAGTTGCGCGAGACCGAAAAGTCCACAACGACACATTCATTACGGTACTCCGCGCCAAGCCCGGCATTCAGGAACTGCCCCTCCGCGATGTCGTAGCGGCTGTTGCCCTTGGCGACCCAGTTGCGGTCGATGTTGTATCGCCCGTTCACCAGCCACTGCGACTGCGCATCGGCGCGGTCTTCCCGCGGATCGGTTGTCAGCAGGATATAGGACGCACCCAGGGCATAGCGCTGCTGATTGAAGTTCGCGCGCATCTCGGCCTTGGTGAACCGCAACTGATCGCTGTCGTAGAGCCCCCGCGCCAAAAGCTGCAGCCCGTTCTGATGCGCGAACTGCCCTGCAACAAGCCAATCCGACAACGTGCTGTCCTGCCCCGAGGAGCGCGAGAAGGCGCTGTCCAACTCGTCGCGCCAGACCCGGCCCAGCATCAGCGCCGCGCGCCAGCCTTCGGGGTCCTGCCGCATCCAGCGCAGACCGGCGGCCCCGATCAGCCCGCGTTCGCGGCGGTCGGGTGCCGGGAAGCGCGACAGCGACAGCAAATTGCCTTCGTCGAATTCGGCGCGCGTGCTTTCGTCATTGGGCACGCCCGAGCGCTCGCCACCCACCCAGCCGACCTGCGCGATCGGCTCGACCAGAACCCGCGCGCCCGAAGCGGTCTGCCTGACCAAGGGCCAGCGCAGTTCCACCGATGCGGCAGGGGTGACTTCGGTGTAATCGCCTCCGGCCATCGCGTCCTGTTCGACGATGAAATGATCGACCCAAAGCTGGGCCACTGCACCCGCGCGCAGCCCGCCCGGAAGGGTCCAGCGGTCGCGCCAGCTCAGGTCAAGATTGGCACGGGCCATATCGCGTCCGTCAACCACATTGTCGGTGTCGGGGCCGTCGATATTGCGGTCGGAATAGCGGTAATGCCCGTGCAACTGAAACCCGAGCCGCGCTTCGCCGCCGATCCGCTTGGGAAAGAACCGCCGGCTGTAGCGCAGATCCCCGATGATCGTTGGCTGGGTCGCGTTGTTCTCGCCGTCGGTCAGGCTTTCGTAATGGATCAGGCCCAGCGAGAAGAACTGGTCTCTCTGGGTGCGCGACAGGGTCAACGCGCTGTCCAGACGATCTTTCTTGAAGTCGCTGTTGTAGTCGTTGAGATACGCCTCGTCGCTGACCGCCTCGATGTCGAAGGACAGGCGGAAATCGCGGGGCAGGTTGAACGCGCCTTCGACAAAGAACAGGCCCCGCACGTCTTCGCGTTCAAGGCTGTCGCGGCTGATCGCGGCGTTGACCGTGATGTCCCCGGTGCGGAACGCTTGCCGATACCGCGCCTCGAGCGTGCGAGTGATTGGCGACACATAGGGTGTCAGCGTCAGGTCTGCATGGTCTCCTATGGGAATGAAGTATGGCAGCTTGATCCCGAACCCCAGCAGGGTTGTGGTCTTGAGTTCGGGTATAAGAAATCCCCGCGCCCGTGGGAGTGTGGGGTCGGGCAGGCGCATCCGCGGCATGTAAAACACCGGAAGGCCCAGTACCCGAAGCTGCGCATTGTCGAAATAAATCTGCCGTTCCTCTGCATCATGCACCACCCGGCTGGCCCGGATCGCCCAGAGCGGCGGGCGGTCGCTGCCGCAGACCTGACACGAGGTCGCGGCGACCTGGCTCATCGCGGTATAGCGCCCCTGAACGCGGGCGGCGCGGGCCGAGGCGATCTGCAACTGCTCGTCCAGCACAAGCCGCGCGCTTTCCAGCAGCCCGTTCTGAAATCCCTGATCCAGTTCGGCCTGTGTCGCGGTCAGCACGTCGCCATTGGGCTGGGTGATCCGGATCGGGCCCTGAATGTCCAGCGTATTGGCGCTTCGGTCATAGATGATCGAGGACGCGGTCAGGCGGGTGCCCTCGTGCAGAGCTTCGACATTGCCGGTCGCCACAAGCGTGTCGCCGCCCTGTTGGACCAAGACCTGATCAGCCAGCAACATCACGTCGCTGGATTGCGCCCGCACAGAGGGCGCACAGAACAGTGCCACCGCCAACGCCAGGCCAAGAGCACCGCGCCGCATCACCCGTCCTCTCGATGCAGGATCAGTCCCAGCGCCAACAACACCGAGGCCAGCGGCGGCACCCAGGCTGCGGCCAGCGCGTTCAACTGCCCGTTCTCGCCCAGAATCTGCGCGAAGTTTCGCACGTAATACAATGAAAACCCAAGAAGAACCGCAGACAGAACCGCGATCCCCGTGCCGCCCATCCGGCTGTGCCGCATGGTGAAGGCCGCGCCGATCAGCACCATCGAGATCAGGAACACAGGCCGCGCCAATTCCATCTGCAACCAAACGGCATGGCGGCGGGCGGAAAACCCCGCGTCCTCGAGATCGGTGATGAAGCCCTGCAATTCCCAAACCGAGATCGCCGAGGGCCGGCCAAACCGGTCCTTTATGCTCTCCTCCGTCAGGGTCGAGGGCACCACGAGTTGATCATGCTGTACTGCGTTGGTTTCCGGGTTCACACCGGCTTCCAGCGGCCAGACCTTGGCCTCCTGCAACCGCCACGCGCCATTGGCCAGCGCGGCCTCTGCCGCTTCGATGCGGCGCACCGGGCCGCCGTTTTCGGCATAGGCGACGAACATCACGTCATAGAGCACCGTTCCGTTGGGATTGGCGCGTGCGGCCCGGATCACCGTCTGGCCGCGCGGGTCCGACTGGCGCAGCCACAGCCCTTCCGCCCCGATGGACAGCGCCGAGGTGCCACCATTTCGATAGGTCTCGCGCAGGTCGGAATAGGCCTTTGACGTGGCGGCCACGATCGGGTTGCCCATCGCCACCGTCAGCCCGCCGATCACAGCCGCCACCACGATTGGACCCACAAGTGCGGTCATCCCCGACCGCCCCGCCGCCCGCGCCACGACCAGTTCCGACGACCGCGCAAGCGCCACGAACAGCGCGATCGAAGACAGGATCATGACCAGCGGCAGGATTTGGTACATGCCCTCGGGCGTATTCAGCAGCGTCAGCGTCATCACCTCGCCAAAGCTGACCGAATTGTCCAACCGGCGGATCTGCTCGACGAGATCAAGGAGCATCTGGAACAGGAAAAACACCCCGAAGATCCCGAGAAAGGTCCAGAGAAACCGGCGCGCGAAATAAAGATGCAGCGTCATGCGGGCACCTCGGTCGCCGCCGATCCGCGCGGCTGTCGAAAGGGCCGGGCCGCAAGATGCAGCAACCCTGCCGCCGTCACCAGCCCGACCAGCGATGGCAGGTAGATCAGCGGCCACAGCGCCGCGTTGTTGCGCGTGGGGTCCGTGACAGCGCTTTCCACCAGCTTGATCACCACCAGCAGGAAAATCGCCACCACGATTTGCCGCCCCACGCCGAAGCGGCTGAAACTGCCGGTCAGCAGCGTGGAAAACCCGATCAGTGTCGCCACCAACCCGAGAAGCGCCTGCTGGAAGCGCCCGTGCAGTTCCTCGTTGATCCTCGCTCGCGGCACGTCTGTCAGCAACGCCATCGCGTCGGGCTGGGTCAACAGGCTCCATGTCGAAAGATGCCGGGGCCGCAGGGTGAGGCTCTGATTCTGTACGATCAAAGTGCTGATGTCATAGGTGAAATCCTGAAACACCGTGGTCGACAGCCTGCGTGTCTCGGGTTGCAGGGTCTGTGCCAACCCGCTCACCATGACAAGGCGCGGGCCCTGTTCGGCCTGCACCACATAGGCGCGTTCGGCGGTATAGGTCACCTCGCGGTCGGCCTGCCGCCGGTCCGACAGGTACACATCGCGCAATTCACCCTCGGGCGTGATCTCGCGGATGAAGAACGTCACGCCGGGGCCGGGATGCAGGAACGTGCCCTCGCGCAGCAACCGCGCGCTGACAGACCCCGAAATTTCGACCTCGCGCTCTTTCAACTGCGCCACAGACGCGGGCACCAGCACATGTGTCAGCACCGACAGCATCAGCGCCACGATTACGCCGAACATCAGAACCGGCCGCGCCAGCCGCCACGGGCTGTAGCCGGTCGCCTGCATCACGGTCAGTTCGGAATCGCCCATCAGCCGGTTGGTGACATAGACAGCCGCGGCAAAAGACGCCATCGGCAGCACCAGCGCGATCACGCCCGGCAGGCTCAGCGCGGTGAATTCAAGGAACACCCCCGCCGAATGGCCATCCGCGATCAGCCGGTCGAACAGCACCACGGCGCGGTTCACCCAGTAGACGGCGACCAGCACAAGCGCGAAGAACCCAAAGAGGACCATGAGTTGCGACAGCATGTACCTGTCGAATCTTGGCACGATGCCCCCCTTACACGACATGGAGTGGGCCAGCATGGCCGCACCCTCTAGGGTTTGGGCGAAAACCGGCCTCTGGTCAACTGCGCGCACGGGCGCTACCCCTATAGGCAAACCAACATATGGAGCAGAACATGGCGGAACTTCGCGCAGTCTCATTCGTGCCGGTCGATCTTGACGCTTTGGCAACCGCAGAAGGTCGGGTCGCGGTCTTCATCACACCCGATCTCAAGCTGAGCAGCGGCGCACGGCGGCTCAACCGCCTGACCAAAGGCGCGCTCGCCCGCGCCACCGGGTCGGATGCCTGGGACAAGCTGTCCGAGGGCAAGGTTCTGTCGCTGGCCTGGCCTGTCGGCATGCAGGCCGAGGCGGTCGATCTGGTCAAACTGCCGCGCCGCCCGACAGCCGAACTGGCGCGCAAGGCAGGGGCGGCTGTGGCGATGGCTGCGGGCGCGTCGGCGCTGACCGTGCTGGCCGAAAGCACGGCGCTGATCGAGGAAATCGCGCTGGGTGTCGCGCTGCGCGGCTACGGGTTCGATGACCACAAGACCAAGAAGGGCGATCCGTTCGGCGCCGCCAGCTTCATGTGCGCCAAGCCTGACGAGGCCGAGACCGCAGCCGCCCCGCGCATCGCCGTGGCCGAAGGCGTGCATCTGACCCGCAACCTCGTGAACGAACCGGCCAACGTGCTGACCACCACCGAATTCGCCAAGCGGCTTGAATCCCTGCGTGATCTGGGGGTCGAAGTTGAAGTGCTCGAGGAAGACGCTCTGGAAAAACTGGGCATGGGCGCGCTGCTCTGTGTCGGTCAGGGCTCGGACAGCCCCTCCAAGGTGGTCATCATGCGCTGGAAGGGCGGTACCAAGGGCGACGCGCCGCTGGCGCTGATCGGCAAGGGCGTGGTGTTCGACACCGGGGGCATCTCGCTCAAGCCCGCCGCTGGCATGGAAGACATGACCATGGATATGGGCGGCGCGGGTGTGGTCGCGGGGGTCATGCATGCCATCGCACGGCGCAAGGCGCGCGCCAACGTGGTCGGCATGGTGGGGCTGGTGGAAAACATGCCCTCTGGCAACGCGGTGCGGCCCGGTGATGTCGTGACCTCGATGAAAGGCGACACGATCGAAGTCATCAACACCGACGCAGAGGGCCGTCTGGTGCTGTGCGACGTGATGTGGCACGCGCAGCAGTCCGAAAACCCCGCCGCGATGATCGATCTCGCCACCCTGACCGGCGCCTGCATCATCGCGCTTGGGCATGAAAACGCGGCCGTGTATTCGAATGACGATCCGCTCGCGGGTGCGTTCCTCAAGGCCGCCGATAAAGAAACCGAAGGCGCGTGGCGCATGCCCTTGGGGCAGGCCTATGACGACATGCTCAAATCCCCGGTTGCTGACATGAAGAACGTCGGCGGCAGGCCCGCCGGGTCGATCACCGCGGCGCAATTCCTAAAGCGGTTCGTCAAGGACGACATGCCGTGGATTCACCTCGACATCGCGGGGGTCGCGCATGTCAAAAGCGATCTGGACCTGTCGCCCAAGGGGGCCACGGGCTGGGGCGTGCGCGCGCTGGACCGGCTGATCTCGGACATGTTCGAGAACGGGGACTGATCCATGGGCGCGGCCTATTTCTACCACCTGACGCAAAAGCCGCTCGAAGTGACCTTGCCCATGTTGCTGGGCAAGGCGCTTGGGGCGGGCTGGCGCGTGGCGGTGCGGGGAACGGATAGGACGCTCATGGATTGGCTGGATCAGAAACTGTGGCTGGGTGCTGAGGAGGGCTTCCTGCCGCACGGTCTGGCCGGTGGTCCGCATGATGCCGCACAGCCAGTGTTGCTGACCGTATCGCCTGAGGCCGCGAACAATCCGCAATGCCTCATGACCGTGGACGGGGCGGATGTGGCCCCGGACGAGGTGCAGCGGCTCGAACGGGTCTGCGTGCTCTTTGACGGCAATGATCCTTCCGCTGTCGAGACCGCGCGCGGCCAGTGGCGCATCCTGACCGGCGCGGGCTGTTCGGCGCAGTACTGGTCCGAGGAATCGGGCCGCTGGGAAAAGAAGGCCGAGGCCTGATTTTCTACGGGTTAACAATACGTTAAATGGTCAGCGTCCTTGACCCATTGTTTCGCGCGCGAAACAATCGGTCCGGTTCGGACCTACCTCTCCACTTCCCATTGTGAGCCCCCCGTCTTTGTCCTACCTTTCGCTCCAAACCTGACCTTGAGGGAGGAGACCAGGCGATGAGCAAGAGCTTCGACATGATCGTGATCGGCGCAGGCCCCGGCGGCTATGTCGCCGCCATCCGCGGCGCGCAGCTTGGGTTGAGCGTGGCGATTGTCGAACGTGAACATCTGGGCGGCATCTGCCTCAACTGGGGCTGCATCCCGACCAAGGCCATGCTGCGCACGTCCGAGGTGTTCCACCTCATGCACCGTGCCAAGGAATTCGGACTCACGGCAGAGGGCATCGGCTACGATCTGGAGGCGGTGGTCAAACGGTCGCGCGGGATCGCCAAACAGCTGAATTCCGGGGTGGGCCACCTGCTCAAGAAGAACAAGGTCACCGTTCTGATGGGCGAGGCGACGATCCCCGCAAAGGGCCGCGTGCAGGTCAAGACCGACAAGGGCACCGAAGACCTGAGCGGCAAGAACATCGTCATCGCCACCGGAGCGCGCGCCCGCGAATTGCCGGGGCTCGAGGCCGACGGCGATCTGGTCTGGACCTACAAACACGCGCTCGTTCCCAAACGCATGCCGAGAAAGCTGCTGGTGATCGGCTCGGGTGCCATCGGTATCGAATTCGCCAGCTTTTACAACACGCTCGGCGCCGACACGACCGTGGTCGAGGTGATGGACCGCATCCTGCCGGTCGAAGATGCCGAAATCAGCGGTTTCGCGAAGAAACAGTTCGAAAAGCAGGGCATGACGATCCGCGAAAAGGCGATGGTCAAGCAACTGGATCGCGGCAAGGGCAAGGTGACCGCGCATATCGAACAGGGGGGCAAGGTCAGCAAGGACGAGTTCGACACGGTGATTTCAGCTGTCGGCATCGTCGGCAACACCGAGGGTCTGGGGCTTGAGGCTTTGGGCGTCAAAGTGGACCGGACGCATGTCGTGACCGACCCGATGTGCCGCACCGGGGTCGACGGGATCTATGCCATCGGTGACATTGCCGGTGCGCCGTGGCTTGCGCACAAAGCCAGCCATGAGGGTGTGATGGTGGCGGAACTGATTGCGGGCGGGCATCCGCATGCGGTTGAGCCGGACAGCATCGCGGGCTGCACCTATTGCCAGCCGCAAGTCGCGAGTGTTGGCCTGACCGAGGCGCAGGCCAAGGAACAGGGCTACGACATCAAGGTCGGCCGTTTCCCCTTCATCGGCAATGGCAAGGCGATTGCGCTGGGCGAACCTGAAGGGCTGGTCAAAACGGTGTTCGACGCAAAGACCGGCGCTTTGCTTGGCGCGCATATGGTGGGGGCCGAAGTGACCGAGCTGATCCAGGGCTACGTAATCGGGCGACAGTTGGAGACAACCGAGCAAGACCTGATGCAGACCGTGTTCCCGCACCCGACTTTGTCAGAGATGATGCATGAAGCCGTTTTGGATGCCTGGGGGCGGGCGGTTCACTTTTAGGAAATTTAGGACGGCATTAACCGAATCTTCCTAAGAATTTTCTGGAGGCTCTTGAGATTTTTCGTACGAAAAATCTCGGCGCGCTCCATAAAATTCTGGGAGGCGAGATCGGGCACGGCACGTGGCCCGATAGGCTGTCAGACATGCTGTCCGCCATTCACCTCGATTTCCGTGCCCGTCACATAGCCGCTTTGCCCCGAGCACAGGAAATAGATCACATCCGCCACCTCATAAGGCTGGCCCAGCCGCCGCATCGGCAGTTTCTCGACGATCTTGTCGGTGCCTTCGCTCAGGATGCTGGTCTCGACCTCTCCGGGGGCGATTGCGTTCACCCGCACCCCCAAAGGCCCGAAATCATGCGCCATTTCCCGTGTCAGCGCGGCCAGCGCCGCCTTGGACGTGGCATAAGCGGCACCGGCAAAGGGATGCACCCGCGCGCCCGCGATGGAGGTCACGTTGACGATGGCCCCCTTGGCGGCGGCCAACTCTTCTTTAAGCCCGCGCGCCAGCACGACCGAGGCAAAGAAGTTGACGTGGAACACCTTGCCCCAATCCCGCAGGTCCGTATCCAGCGTGCTCAGCCGTTCGCCGTTCGGCCCCTTGGGCGAGATCCCGGCATTGTTGACCAGCGCATCGAGGCGCCCTCCATCCAGCCGGTCTTTCACGGTACGAATGGCGTCCATGGTCTGCTGCGGATCGCCAAGATCGACCTGGATGTGGTTGCGTTCGCCACCGGGCCAAGGGCAATTCGGCGAAAACGCCTGCCGCGAACAGCTGATCACCCGCCACCCTTCGGCTGCGAATTTCTTGACGGTGGCATGGCCGATACCCCGGCTGGCGCCGGTCAGCAGGAGAGTGCGTTGATGAGGGTCATCTGACATGGGGTTACCCTAGGGGATGTTGCGCATTGGCGCGAGGAGCAAAGCGTGTCACGCACGCCCTGCAAAGAAAGCGGCGACTTTCGGCTGAAGCCATGCCCAGATCTTCGGCGCACCAGAGTTGATCTTCGGGCCGATGCGCGTCTCGAACATGTCCTGAGTCACATTGTAGTCGATCCAGGACCCGCCGCCCGACGCAAGGTTCTGCACCGGCGGCTGCATCCGGTCGATGGATTTGGCGAATTGCGCCTCGGGGCTTTCGTTCGCTTCGAACTCGTCCCAGATGTCGCGAAACGACTGCGCCTGATCCTCGGGCAACAGGCCAAAGATGCGGTCGGCGGCGGCCTGTTCCTGCACTGCCAGTGCCTCGGCATCATGGGTGCCGAAGACAGGCGCATCACCTGCGTCGATTTCCACCAGATCATGCAGCAGAAGCATCTTGATCACCTTGGCGGTGTCGAGCGGCGTCTCGGCATGTTCAGCCAGCACCAGCGCATAGAGCGCGATATGCCAGGAATGTTCGGCGCTGTTTTCCATGCGCGACCCGTCACAGAGCGTGGTCGCACGCAGAACGGATTTGAGGCGGTCCACTTCGGTCAGGAACGCCATCTGCTGGTCCAAGCGGGACATGTGACCTCGGTGCGAAAGGGGGCAGGGCCGGGTCTAGCGGCCGAAATTCTCGTCTTTCTTCTGGCCTTCGATGCGGGCGCGGATGAAGGCGCGGGCCTTGCGTTCAGCAAGGCGCACGCGGATCGCGGTCAGAAACGCCTCTTCGAGCGTGGTCGAGGCCGCGCCAAGTTCGCTGGCCACTTCCATGAAGAAGCGATCATCGTCGAGATGTTTCATCGCCTTGAGCGTGTCGTCGGCCAGCTTTTCGGCAATTTCCTGTACCATCGCCATGTGATGCGATCCTCAACGACTGTTTTCTGTCAGGCGGCGTTTCACATAGCTGCTCACATGGTCGATCATGTTGTCCATGTGCGGCTCCTTGAAGAAGTGATCCGCGCCTTCGATCTCGGTATGGGTGACCTTGATGCCCTTTTGCTCCGACAGCTTGTTCACCAGCGACGTCGTGTCGGCGGGAGGGGCCACGCGGTCGCCGGTCCCGTTGATGATCAGGCCCGAGGACGGGCAGGGGGCGAGGAACGAGAAATCATACATGTTGGCGGGCGGGCTGACCGAGATGAAGCCCGTGATCTCGGGGCGGCGCATCAGGAGCTGCATGCCGATCCACGCGCCAAAGCTGAAGCCCGCGACCCAGCAATGCTTGGAATTGTTGTTCATCGACTGAAGGTAATCGAGCGCGGAGGCCGCGTCCGACAGCTCGCCGATGCCCTGGTCATATTCGCCCTGGCTGCGCCCGACACCGCGAAAGTTGAAGCGCAATACGGTGAAGCCCATGTTGTAGAAGGCGTAATGCAGGTTATAGACAACCTTGTTGTTCATCGTGCCGCCAAACTGCGGATGCGGATGCAGGATGATCGCGATCGGCGCGTCACTTTCTTTTTGCGGATGGTAGCGGCCTTCGAGGCGGCCTTCGGGTCCGGGAAAAATCACCTCGGGCATAGGCGGTGGTGGCTCCTGCTGGGGCTCTGGTGCAGCGTCCGTCATTCTTGACAGCTTCACTCAGGCTTCTTAGAATGGTTCTAAATCGGGGAATTCCCCGAAATGGTTCTCCGCACATAGGCAATTGCCCCTGCAAGGTCAATTGTGTCGCAGGGGCGTTTGGGAGTCGGTCATGAAACTGAGTACAAAAGGCCGGTATGCGATGGTCGCCCTGGCGGATATCGCGCTGCAACCGGACGGGACGCTGGTGACCTTGGGCGATATCGCCCAAAGGCAGGATATCTCGCTGCCCTATCTCGAACAGCTGTTCGTCAAGCTGCGCCGCGGGGGGCTTGTCGCCTCTGTGCGCGGTCCCGGTGGCGGGTACCGGTTGGCCAGACCGGCCAGCGAGATTCGCGTGGTCGATGTTCTGGCCGCGGTGGATGAGACCGTGGACGCGATGCACAAGGGGGCCGGGGCCTCGGGTGGGCTGTCCGGCAGCCGGGCGCAATCCATGACCAACCGGTTGTGGGAGGGGCTGTCTGCGCAGGTCTACGTGTTCCTGCACCAGACACGATTGTCGGACGTGGTGGGCAACAGCCTTGCCCCGTGCCCTGCAGTGCCGAACCTCTTTGCCGTGGTGGACGACTGATGGGATCGTCTTGGCTGCGCCAATCCGATCTGTTGGGGGCGCTGCCCCCAAGCCCCCGAGGTATTTTGGAACCAGAGAAGCCAGGGACCTGCTGATGCCGGATCGGGTTTACCTTGATTACAATGCAACCATGCCGCTGCGCCCCGAGGCGCGCGATGCTATGATCGCGGCGATGGAGGTGGTGGGCAATCCAAGTTCGGTCCATGCAGAGGGGCGCGCGGCCAAGTCGCTGGTCGAACGGGCCCGCGCGCAGGTTGCTGCCGCTTTCGGCGCGGAGGGTGCGGATATCGTGTTCCTGTCCGGTGCGACTGAGGCAGCCGCATTGGCCTGCGGAGGGCGGGACCTGTTCGGGTCCGAGATCGAACATGACGCGGTGCGGTCGTGGATCGATCCGGTGCTGGCCGTCGATGAGGCGGGCCAGGTCACGGTGACCGAGCCGCAGCGTTCGGCGTTGCAACTGGCCAATTCTGAGACCGGGATCATCCAGAGCCTGCCGGAAGGGTTGGCGGTGGTCGATGCAACGCAAGCCTTTGGCAAGATCCCCATCGCGTTCAACTGGCTGGGCTGCGAAATGGCGCTGATCTCGGCGCATAAGGTCGGCGGTCCCAAGGGCATCGGCGCGCTGGTGATGAAGCGCGGCACGGATATCGCGGCGCAGATTCGCGGCGGTGGTCAGGAGATGGGACGGCGGTCCGGTACGGAAAACGTCATCGGCATCGCGGGCTTTGGAGCTGCGGCGGAGGCCGCGGCGCGGGATCTGGATGAGGGCGTCTGGGACCGGGTCGAAAAACTTAGAAACATTCTAGATTCTTCCCTTGAGGCTGACGCTAAAGAGACTATTTTTGTCGGGAAAGAAATGCGTCGTCTGCCGAACACGACCTGTTTTGCAACCCCCGGCTGGAAGGGCGAGACACAGGTGATGCAGATGGATCTGGCGGGCTTTGCCATCAGCGCCGGGTCGGCCTGTTCAAGTGGCAAGGTCAAGGCCAGCGCGGTTCTGACCGCGATGGGGTTGGACAAGGCCGCCGCCAGCAGCGCGATCCGCGTGTCGCTGGGGCCGCAGACAACCGAAGACGACGTGATGCGGTTTGCCGAAGTCTGGCAGGCCAAATGGAACAAACACCGCGCGCGAGCCGCGTGATACAATCGAAAGAGGTGCAAGCATGGCTGCTTTGGACAACGTGACCGTCAAGGAAGGCGTGGATCAGGAAACCGTCGATGCCGTGCGTGAAGTGGGGGGCACCTACAAGCATGGCTGGAACACCGATATCGAGATGGAGTATGCGCCCAAGGGGCTCAACACCGATATCGTCAAGCTGATCTCGGAAAAAAACAACGAGCCGCAATGGATGACCGACTGGCGGTTGCAGGCATATGAGCGCTGGCTTCAGAAGGAAGAGCCCAAATGGGCGATGGTCGATTATCCGGAAATCGACTTCCAGAACCAGTATTATTATGCCCGTCCGAAAAGCATGGAAGTGAAGCCCAAGTCGCTGGACGAAGTCGATCCCAAGCTGTTGGCCACTTACGAAAAGCTGGGCATCCCGCTCAAGGAGCAGATGATCCTTGCTGGCGTCGAGGGGGCCGAGGATGCGCCTGCCGAGGGTCGCAAGGTTGCTGTGGACGCGGTGTTCGATTCCGTGTCCGTGGGCACGACGTTCCAGAAGGAGTTGCGCGAAGCGGGTGTGATCTTCTGTTCGATCTCCGAGGCGATCCAGGAACATCCCGAGCTGGTGAAGAAATACCTTGGCTCGGTTGTGCCGGTGTCTGACAATTATTATGCGACGCTCAATTCGGCTGTCTTCTCGGACGGGTCGTTCGTCTACGTGCCCCCGGGCGTGCGCTGCCCGATGGAGCTGAGCACTTATTTCCGCATCAACGCGGAAAACACCGGCCAGTTCGAGCGGACTCTGATCATCGCGGACAAGGGCAGCTATGTGTCCTACCTCGAAGGCTGCACGGCGCCGCAGCGCGATGTGGCGCAGCTGCACGCGGCGGTGGTGGAGATCATCGTCGAGGAAGACGCCGAGGTAAAGTATTCCACCGTCCAGAACTGGTATCCGGGCGACGAGCACGGCAAGGGTGGGATCTACAACTTCGTGACCAAGCGGGCCGATTGCCGGGGCGACCGCGCCAAGGTGATGTGGACGCAGGTCGAGACCGGGTCGGCGGTGACGTGGAAGTACCCGTCCTGCATCCTGCGCGGGGACGAAAGTCAGGGCGAGTTCTATTCCATCGCCATCGCCAACAACATGCAGCAGGCCGATACCGGCACCAAGATGATCCATCTAGGCAAGAACACCAAGTCGCGGATCGTTTCGAAAGGCATTAGTGCCGGCAAGGCGCAGAACACCTATCGCGGTCTGGTGTCGATGCATCCGAAGGCGAAGAACAGTCGCAACTATACCCAGTGCGACAGCCTGTTGATCGGGTCCGAATGCGGGGCGCACACGGTGCCTTATATCGAGGTCAAGAACAACTCGTCCCGCGTCGAGCACGAGGCGACCACCTCCAAGGTGGATGACGACCAGCTGTTCTACTGCCGCCAACGGGGCATGGACGAGGAAGAGGCCGTGGCGCTGGTGGTCAACGGGTTCTGCCGGGACGTGCTTCAGGCGCTGCCAATGGAGTTCGCCATGGAAGCGCAGCAGTTGGTGGCGATCTCGCTTGAAGGATCGGTGGGTTAAGGAGAGCCGGGGCAGGCCGTGCCGGCCTGCGCCGCAGAGGACGCCATGCCTGTTGCAGCCATTCTTTTGACATCGGTCGTGACGGGTGTGTTTTGTGCCGTGTTCGCGGTGATCATCGATCTGGTGACCGACGCGCTGGCCATGTGGGTCGTCATTGTCCTTGCCTTTGTTTCGGGCTTCACGGGGTCACTTTTCGCGCAGTTGGTTTTAAAGAGGAAGACATGATTATAACCACAACGAACAATATTGAGGGCCACAAGATCCTTGAATACAAGGGGATCGTCGTCGGCGAGGCGATCATGGGGGCCAATGTGGTCCGCGACCTGTTCGCGTCGATCACGGATATTGTTGGCGGGCGGTCCGGTGCCTACGAGGCCAAGCTGCAGGACGCCCGCGATGTGGCGATGCGCGAGCTGGAACAGCGTACCGTGGCCCTCGGTGGCAACGCGGTGGTCGGTGTCGATCTGGACTACGAGGTTGTCGGCAACTCGATGCTCATGGTGTCGGCGAGCGGCACGGCCGTGCTGACGGACCGGGGCTGAGGACGCACGCGGCCTTTCACCAATAGAACTTTGCCCCGGCGAAGCCGGGATTCACGCGATGACAAGGAAGAAATAAATGCTGGAAATCAAAAACTTGCACGTCAGTCTTGAGGAAGAGGACAAGCAGATCCTCAAGGGTGTCAACCTGACGGTCGAGGCCGGCAAGGTGCACGCGATCATGGGGCCGAACGGGTCGGGCAAATCGACCCTGTCCTACGTGCTCTCGGGCAAGGACGGGTATTCTGTTACCGAAGGGTCGGCAACGCTCGAGGGCGCGGACATCCTTGACATGGAACCTGAAGAGCGCGCTGCCGCTGGCATCTTCCTCGCATTCCAGTACCCGGTCGAAATTCCGGGTGTCGGCAACATGACCTTCCTGCGCACGGCGGTGAATTCGCAGCGCAAGGCGCGCGGGCAGGACGAGATGTCGGCGACCGAGTTTCTCAAGGTGATCCGCGCCAAGGCGAAGGACCTGCAGATCGACGCCGAGATGCTCAAGCGTCCGGTCAATGTCGGGTTCTCGGGCGGCGAGAAAAAGCGCAACGAGATCCTGCAGATGGCGATGCTTGAGCCGAAGATGTGCATCCTCGACGAGACCGACTCGGGTCTGGACGTGGACGCGATGAAACTGGTTGCCGATGGCGTAAACGCGCTGCGCGATGAAGGTCGGGGCTTTCTGGTGATCACACATTACCAGCGCCTGCTGGACCACATCAAACCGGATGTCGTGCACATCATGGCGGATGGCCGGATCATCAAGACGGGTGGGCCGGAACTGGCGCTCGAGGTCGAACATAACGGCTATGCGGATATCCTGGCGGAGGTGGCGTAATGGCCCTGCCGCAGATCAAACAGGATGCCACCGAGGCGCGGCTGGCGGCGCTCGACCTGCCCAAGGGCGGCTGGTCGCAGGCGGCGCGCGAGGATGCTTTGACGCGGGTGCGGGCGATGGGTCTGCCCAGTGGACGGGACGAGTACTGGAAATACACACGTGCCGACACGCTGGTGCAGCCGGACGCGCCCAAGGCGTCTTTGCTCGAAACCGACGAGACCCTGATTTTCGATGAGGTGGACCGCCTCAAGATCGTGTTCGTGGACGGCGTGTTCAGCGCGGAGGAGTCCGACGATCTGGCGATGGAGCATGTGTCGATCGACCGGCTCGCCGATGCTGCGGACATCCACTGGGCCAAGGACCATTACGGCGTGTTGGAAACCCGTGGGCAGACTCCGGTGCAGCGGCCTCTGGCGACGCTGAATACGGCCTTTGCGACGGACGGGTTGCTGATCCATGTGACCGGCAAGGCACCGAAGCCGATCAGCGTGATTTATCGTCACAAATCAGAAGTTTCCGACGCGATCCTCCACCATGTTGTGAAGGTCGACAGCGGTGCGGAATTGACCCTGCTTGAAAACGGCCCAGCTGCGGCGCGGTTCAACAAGTGCATGGAGGTCGAGATCGCCGATGGCGGTGTGTTCCATCACATCCGTGCACAGGGACGCGACCACGAACGCCGCGCGGCGACTGCAATCTTTTCCCGGCTGGGTGAGGAATCGGTGTTCAAGTCGTTTACGCTGACGGCCAATGGCGTTCTGACCCGCAACGAATGCGTGATCGAGCTGACCGGCGACAATGCGGTGGCGCATATCGCGGGTGCCTGCGTAGGCGATGGCGATTTTCACCACGATGACACGGTGTTCATCACCCATGACGCGCTGAATTGCGAAAGCCGTCAGGTGTTCAAGAAGGTGTTGCGCAACGGGGCGACGGGCGTGTTTCAGGGCAAGATCCTTGTCAAGCAAGGCGCTCAGAAGACCGATGGCTACCAGATCAGCCAGTCCCTTCTGTTGGACGAGGACAGTCAGTTCCTCGCCAAGCCGGAACTTGAGATCTACGCCGATGACGTGGTCTGTTCGCACGGCTCCACATCCGGTGCGATCGACGAGGAAGGCCTGTTCTACCTGCGCTCGCGCGGGATCGAAGAGGGGCCGGCAACGGACCTCCTGACCATTGCCTTCCTTGCCGAAGCGGTCATGGAGATCGAGGACGAAGCGCTTCAGGATGAAATCAACAGCCGCGTCGAAGCGTGGCTGTCGCGGCGGCGCGGCTGACGCGCGATGCCATTCACGCAGGATATCGCGGCCACGTACCGGCGGCCGGGCAAGGTTGTGCGCCGTCTCGCGGCCGCCGGTCACCGCGAGGACCGGGCGCTGGCCATCATCATGGGGGCTTGCGTGATCATGTTCGTCGCGCAATGGCCGCGTCTGAGCCGAGAGGCGCATCTGTCGGGGCAGGACATCAACGCCCTGCTCGCTGGTGCGTTGACCGGCTGGCTGCTGCTTGTGCCGTTGTTCTTCTACTTCGTAGCTTGGATCGCGCATCTCGTGGCGAAGGCGCTGCGCGGCACGGGCACCAGCTATAACGCGCGGCTGTCGCTGTTCTGGTCGCTCTTGGCGGCGTCGCCGCTGTTCCTGTTGCTTGGCCTCACGGCCGGATTCCTGGGACAGGGCATCGAACAGCAGATCGTGGGTGTGATGTGGTTCTGCGTCGTCATGTGGTTCTGGATCGGCAGCATGCTGGAGCTCTATCGTGGGGGCGAGGCGTGACGATTGCGGGATTTTTCAGGCTGGCCGTGAACACGGTAACGGCCCCGCGGGATGTGGCGCGGCTGCTTATCGCCATGAACCTGTCGACGCAGGTGCTTGGGCTGGCCTTCGCGCTGGTGATCGTTCTGAACACGCTGATGTTCACGGTGTCGCTGATGCTCATGCCAGCGGATGATCTGTTCGGCGCGGTTCTGGGCAATCCGACCGTGTTCGGCGCGATGCTGGCGGTGTCGGTGGCGGCGCTGATCGTCGCGGTCACGCTGTGTGGCCGGCCACTGGGTGGGCAGGCCAGCTATGCGCAGATCGCTATCCTCGTGATCTGGTTGCAGGCCTTGCGTTTTCTGATGCAGGCGGTGGTGGCCCTTGTCGGTCCGATCAGCCTGTTCCTGTCGAGGGTTCTGATCAGTGCCGCATCGGTGGTGGGCATCTGGATCTTCGTTAACTTCATTGATGTGGCCCACGAGACCGGGGGCCTGCTGCGGGCAGGGTTGGTCTTGTTGCTGGCCGTAGTGGGCATGATGCTGGGACTGAGCCTGATCTTCAGCCTTCTCGGCGTCCAGACCGGAGGAATTCCTGGATATGTATGACGTCACCGAAATTCGCCGTGATTTTCCGATCCTGTCGCGCGAGGTGAACGGCAAGCCGTTGGTCTATCTCGACAACGGCGCCAGCGCGCAGAAACCGCAGGTGGTGATCGACGCGATCACGCGGGCCTATTCCGAGGAATACGCCAACGTGCATCGCGGGCTGCATTACCTGTCGAACCTCGCGACCGAGAAATACGAAAGCACGCGTGGTGTGATCGCAAAATTCCTCGGTGTGAAGGACGAAGACGAGATCGTCATGAACACCGGCACCACAATGGGGATCAATACCGTGGCGTATGGCTGGGCGATGCCCAACCTGCAGGCCGGGGACGAGATCATCCTGTCGGTGATGGAACATCATGCCAATATCGTGCCCTGGCACTTCCTGCGCGAACGGCAGGGCGTGGTGATCAAATGGGTGGATGTGGACAGCACCGGCTATCTTGATCCGCAAGCCGTGATCGACGCGATGGGGCCGAAGACCAGGCTGGTTGCGGTGACGCATCTTTCCAACGTGTTGGGGACCGTTGTTGATGTGAAGACCATCTGTGCCGCGGCACGGGAGCGGGGCATTGCGACGCTGATCGACGGGTCACAGGCGGCGGTGCATATGCCGGTGAATGTCGAAGAGATCGGCTGTGATTTCTACGCCATCACCGGACACAAGCTTTATGGTCCGTCGGGCTCGGGGGCGATCTACATGCGCAAGCAGCGGATGGCCGAGATGCAGCCCTTCCTTGGCGGTGGCGACATGATCCGCGAGGTCCACAAGGACGAGGTGCTCTGGAACGACGCGCCGATGATGTTCGAGGCGGGCACACCCGGCATCGTGCAGCAAATCGGCCTTGGCGTGGCGCTGGATTACATGATGGGGCTGGGGATGGCGAACATCGCTGCGCATGAAACCAAGCTGCGCGATTATGCCCGCTCGCGTCTGGATGGCCTGAATTGGCTGCAAGTGCAGGGCACAACGCCTGACAAAGCGGCGATCTTCAGTTTCACGCTGGATGGCGCGGCGCATGCGCATGACATCTCGACCATCCTTGATAAAAAGGGTGTCGCGGTGCGCGCGGGGCAGCATTGCACAGGACCGTTGATGGATCATATGGGCCTGACTGCAACCTGTCGCGCGTCTTTTGGATTGTACAATACCGAAGAAGAAGTGGACAAACTGGTGGATGCGCTTGAACTTGCGCATGATCTTTTTGCCTGAACGGGGGGAACACCATGGCAAGCCTATCCTTGCGCCGCGCGCGCACCATCATCCGCAAGACGCTTGAAGCAGGGCGCGCAGCAGAGATGAAACCGCTTTCCGTGATCGTTCTGGACGCGGGTGGAAACGTGCAGGCGTTCGAGCGCGAGGACGGGGCCAGCCCCGGTCGGTTCCAGATTGCCCATGCCAAGGCCTATGGATCGGTCATGCTGGGCATGGCGGGCACGGCGCAGAAAAAACGGGCGGAAGAACAGGGTTATTTCATCACGGCTGCAGGCGCGGCCCTTGGCGGCCAGATGGTCCCGGTGCCGGGCGGCGTGCTGGTGCGCGATGCCAAGGGCGTCGTTCTGGGCGCGGTTGGCGTGACTGGTGATACATCGGACAATGATGCGGCCGCTGCCAAGGCGGGGATCGAATCCGTGGGTCTGACTGCGGAAATATAAGGATACTTCGCTATGGCGCGGCCCGTCGTCGGCATCATCGGCAACCAGCACCTGATCAACGATCAGTACCCCGCGCATGCGGGCGGTTCGATGAATTCGGAGGCGATCGCGCAGGTGTCGGACTGCATGCCGATGCTGGTACCGGCCGATCCACGGTTCCTGTCGGTCAACGAACTGCTTGAGGTGTGCGACGGGTTCCTGCTGACCGGCGGACGGCCCAATGTGCATCCCGAGGAATATGGCGAGGCCGAGACCGAAGCGCATGGCGCGTTCGACCGCGCACGCGACGCGATCACCCTGCCGCTGGTGCGGGCCTGTGTCGAACGCGGGCAGCCGTTTCTGGGCATCTGTCGTGGCTTTCAGGAGGTCAACGTGGCGATGGGCGGCACGCTGCATCCCGAGATTCGCGACCTGCCGGGGCGGATGAACCACCGGATGCCGCCCGAAGGTACGCTGGAGGAAAAGTTTGCGCTGCGCCATGCCGTGACCCTGCAGGAGGGTGGCGTGTTCCACCGCCTGTTCGGCGCGGCCGAGGTGATGACCAACACGCTGCACGGGCAGGGGATCAAGACCCCCGGCGCGCGCATCGTCATCGAGGGGCATGCGCCCGATGGTACGCCCGAGGCGACCTTTATCAAGGATGCACCGGGCTTTACCCTGTCTGTCCAATGGCACCCGGAATGGGACGCCTCGAATGACCCGGTGTCGCGCCCGTTGTTTCAGGCGTTCGGCGATGCGGTGCGGGCGTGGACACAGGGAAAGGTCGTGGGCGGACAACGCGTTAACGCGTTGTAAGTCTCCGTTGACGGAGACTCGCTCGCCTATGTCACCGCTTTGCGCTGTCTGAATTCGGGTGTGTCCCAGAGACGGTCGCGCATGATCCGCCCGAGGATGTCGACGGCTGCATCCACGTCACTCTCGTCGATATACAGCGGTGTGAACCCGAAGCGCATGATATCCGGTGCGCGGAAATCCCCGATCACCTTGTGCGCAATCAGCGCCTGTATCGCAGCGTAGCCTTCGGCAAAGCGGAAACTGACCTGCGATCCGCGTTGCGTTCCATCTCGCGGGCTTGCCAGGGTCAGGTCGGAGCAGGTCGCCTCGACCCCCAAGATGAAGCGGTCGGACAGTTCGATGGACCGTGCGCGCAGGTCCGCCATGTCCACATCGTCCCACGCGTCCAACGCCGCATCGAGTGCTGCCATCTGCACGATGGGCGGCGTGCCGACCCGCATGCGGGCAATGCCCGCGCCGGGGGTGTAGCCCAGATCAAAGGCAAAGGGGCTGTCATGGCCCAGCCAGCCCGAAAGCGCGGGCAGCGCAGTGTCGGCATGGCGGGGCGCGACATAGATGAAGGCAGGCGCGCCGGGGCCGCCGTTGAGGTACTTGTAGGTGCAGCCGACGGCGAAATCGGCCTTGGCCCCCACCATATCGACCGGCAGCGCCCCAGCGGAATGCGCCAGATCCCAGACGGTTACGACGCCCTGTTCATGTGCTTTGGCGGTCAGCGACGCCATATCGTGCTTGCGTCCCGTGCGGTAATCCACCTCGGTGATCAGGGTCACGGCGATGTCGTCGGTGATGGCAGCCTCGACCTCTTCGGGGGCGACGAGGCGCAGTTCGTAGTCTGGACCCAGCAGGGAAATCAGCCCTTCGGCCATGTACAGGTCGGACGGAAAATTGCCGGTGTCCGACAGGATCACACGCCGGTCCGGGTTCAGCTTCAACGCCGCGGCGAGCGCCTGAAACACCTTGATCGACAGCGTGTCGCCGACCACCACATGGCCCGGTTCCGCGCCGATCAGACGTCCGATCCGGTCACCCAGCCGAGCGGGCATGTCCATCCAGCCGCAGGCGTTCCAGCCGGTGATCAGGTGATCGCCCCATTCGGCTGTCATCGTTTGCGCCACGCGGGCGGCGGCGGATTTCGGCAATGGCCCCAGAGAGTTGCCGTCGAGATAGATCATGCCTTCGGGCAGATGAAACGCGGCGCGGGTGGCGGTGAAATCGGTCATGTCGTCCCTTTCCGGGGTCTTAGAGTTTGGTCCGCAGGTGCCAGAGATCGGGGAAAAGCTCAACCTCGAGCATACGCTTGAGATAGGACACGCCGCCTGTCCCCCCGGTGCCGCGTTTCAGACCGATCACCCGTTCGACCGTGGTGACGTGATTGAAGCGCCAGCGGCGGAAGTAGTCTTCTAGATCGACCAGCTTTTCCGCCAGTTCGTAGAGATCCCAGTGCTGTGCCGGGTCGCGGTACACCTCGGCCCAAGCGGCCTGCACGGTCTCGTCCGGTTGGTGCGGCTTGGTCCTGTCACGGGTCAGTGCGGCCTCGGGCAGGGGCACGGCTTGTGCCAGCCGCGCCAGCGCGCAATCGTAGAGCGACGGTTTGTCCAGTTCGGCGAGCAGGCGCGTTTCCAGATCGGGCCGGTGCGCGTGCGGTTTGATCATCGACACGTTGCGGTTGCCCAGCAGGAATTCGATCTCGCGGTACTGCGCCGACTGGAAGCCAGAGCTTTGGCCCAAAGCTTCGCGGAAGGTAGTGTAATCGCTGGGCGTCATGGTGCGCAGCACGTCCCACGCGGAATTGAGCTGCTCAAAAATGCGCGACACGCGCGACAGCAGCTTGAACGCGGGGCGGGTGTCCTGCGCGTGCAGCGTGTCGCGGGCGGCGTGCAATTCGTGCAGGGCAAGCCGCATCCATAATTCCGAGGTCTGGTGCTGCACGATGAAGAGCAATTCGTCATGCGCGGTGCTCAGCGGGTGCTGGGCGTCCAGAACGGCGTCAAGGCCAAGGTAGTCGGTATAGGACATGCGCCCGTCAAACGACATCTGCGCTCCGTCGCGGGCGGGATTGTAAGGATCGGTCAAAACTCGCCCCCGGCGATCTGGATGGCCTGACCGTTCACGCTGCCGGATTTTGGGGAACAGAGCCAGAGCGCGGATTCGGCCACTTCCTCGGGGGTGATCAGGCGGCCATGCGGGTTGGCCCCGACCATGACCGCGCGCGCCTCGTCTTCATTCACGCCGGTGCGGGCCATGATGCGCTCGATGTTCTGCGGGACGATATCCGTGTCCACATAGGCCGGGCAGATCGCGTTGAACGTGTAGGGCTTGCCGAGGTAGTCGGCGGCCAGCCCGCGGATCAGTCCGATCACCGCGTGTTTCGAGGCGCTGTAACAGGGCGCGCCCTTGAGGCCGCGCAGCCCGGCGATGGAGCTGATGGCGATGACGCGGCCCCAGTCGGTCTGGTGCATGGATTTGAAGCTCTCGCGGATCGTCAGGAACGTGCCATCGAGGTTGGTGGCCATCATGTTGCGCCAGAAGTCCATGTCCATCTTGTGCAGCGCGCGTCCTTCGGCGATCCCGGCGTTGGGCACGCAGATCTGGATCGGGCCGCGCGCCTCGACCGCTTGTGCGATGCCGTCGATGACAGAGGATTCGTCCTGCACATCCATCACCAGTGCATGCAGGCCGTGGGCTTTGGCCGCAGACTCCAGCACCTCGGCGCGACGGCCTGTGATCGTCACCTCTGCGCCTGCCTCGCGGAGCGCAACCGCAATGGCAATACCAATGCCGGTGCCGCCCCCGGTGATCAGCGCGTGTTTGCCTGCCAGTGTCATGTCGTCCTCCCGGTCCTGTCGTCGTGACCGTACCCGAGTGGTCGCCAGTGGCAAGACGGGTCACCGGAAAGGGATTGCAATTCTTATTCGCATTCGTGAATGTGACGCCAACAGGAGGAGACCACCCATGCGTTTGACCCATCTCATCGCCGCCAGCCTGACCGCGACCGCCGCCATGGCCAGCGAGGACATCGCCGACAAGTACCCGCAATCCGAGCTTTACGACAAACCGGTCGAGGTGATTCCGCATGTCTTCTCGGCCATCGGTGCCACCGCGCCGCCCACCTATGAAAACGCGGGCCATAACAACAACCTCAGCTTTATCGTCACTGGCGACGGGGTTGTGGTGATCAATGGCGGTGCTTCGGCCCGTCTGGCCGCAGCGCTCCATGACGAGATCAAGGCGGTGACCGACCAGCCTGTGAAGCTGGTGATCAACGAGAACGGGCAGGGGCACGCGATTCTCGGCAATTCCTATTGGGCGGCGCAAGGCGTGGATATCCTTGCCCATGCCGATGCCATCGCGGTGATCGAGGCGGATGGCGATTTCATCCTGCAAGGCATGCAGGGCTACAATCGCGACCGCGCCGAGGGAACCGAGGTCGTGGTGCCGAACCTCAGCTTTGACGACGAGCACATCATCGAGATGGGGGGTGTGACGATCCACGCGCTGCATCTGGGTCCGGCGCATGATCCGGGCGATGTACAGGTCTGGATCCCCGAATGGGACATCGTCATCGCGGGTGATATCGCGTTTCACGAACGCATGCCGCCGATCTTTGCTGAAACCGACACGGATGCCTGGATCGAGACATTCGACGGCCCGTTCACCGCGTTGAACGCGACCTATGTGATCCCCGGTCACGGCCACCCGACCAACATGGCGCAGGTGACGCGCTATACCAGCGATTACATCAAGGACCTGCGCGCCAAGATCGGGGCGCATCTCGAAGAGGGCGGCGATCTGGCCGGGGCGTTTTACGTGGACCAGTCGAACTGGGCGCATCTCGACACGTTCGAGGAACTGGCGACCAAGAATGCCGGTCGTGTGTTCGAGGAGATGGAGTGGGAGTGATCCTTAACTCTCGTGATTGACGGTTGAATCAATAACCCCCAGTGTCGCGCAAAACGCGTGGCTCTGGGGGTTTTATGCAACCGAATATCCTGATTCTGATGGTGGACCAGTTGAACGGGACGCTGTTTCCCGACGGCCCCGCCGATTGGCTGCATGCGCCCAACCTCAAGAAACTCGCAGCCCGGTCCACCCGGTTCAAGAATGCCTACACCGCAAGCCCGCTGTGCGCGCCGGGCAGGGCGGCGTTCATGTCGGGCCAATTGCCCTCGGCCACCGGGGTCTATGACAACGCGGCGGAATTCCCGTCCTCGATCCCGACCTATGCGCACCATCTGCGGCGGGCGGGCTATTACACCGCGCTGTCGGGCAAGATGCATTTCGTAGGACCGGACCAGCTGCACGGGTTCGAGGCGCGGCTGACCACCGACATCTATCCCGCCGATTTCGGCTGGACGCCGGATTACCGCAAGCCCGGTGAGCGGATCGACTGGTGGTATCACAATATGGGGTCCGTCACTGGAGCGGGGGTGGCCGAGATCACCAACCAGCTCGAATATGATGACGAGGTGGCGTACCAGACCAAACTGGCGCTGTACGAACGCGCACGGGGGCAGGACAGCCGCCCGTGGTGCCTGACAGCCAGTTTTACGCATCCGCATGATCCTTATGTTGCGCGGCGCAAATATTGGGATTTGTACGAGGACTGCGAGCATTTGCTGCCCGAGATCCCGGCAATGGCCTACGCCGACCACGACCCACACGCCAAACGGATCTTCGACGCCAATGACTGGCGCAGCTTTGACATCACCGAGGAGCATATCCGCACATCGCGCCGCGCTTATTTCGCCAATATCTCATATCTGGACGACAAGATCGGCGAGATCCTGCAGGTGCTCGAAGACACGCGGCAAGAGGCGATCATCGTCTTCGTGTCCGATCACGGCGACATGCTGGGCGAGCGCGGGCTGTGGTTCAAGATGTGTTTCTACGAAGGTTCGGCGCGGGTGCCACTGATGATTTCCGCGCCCGGCATGGCGCCGGGGCTGGTGACCGATCCGGTCTCGACCATCGACGTCTGCCCGACGCTGTGTGCGTTGGCCGGGGTGAGCATGGACGAGGTGATGCCCTGGACCACGGGGGAATCGCTGGTGCCTTTGGGACAGGGCGCTTCGCGGACAAGCCCGGTGGCGATGGAATACGCGGCAGAGGCGTCTTATGCGCCGCTCGTTGCGCTGCGCTATGGGAAGTGGAAGTACAACCGCTGCACGCTCGACCCCGATCAGCTGTTCGATCTTGAGGCGGACCCGCATGAATTGACCAATCTTGCGGATCATCCCGACCATCAGGGAACCGTCCAGACGCTACGGGCGAAATCCGAGGCGCGCTGGGATCTCGCGCTTTTCGATGCGGACGTGCGGGCGAGCCAGGCGAAACGCTGGGTGGTTTACGAGGCATTGCGGCAGGGCGGCTATTATCCGTGGGATTACCAGCCCTTGCGCGACGCGTCCGAGCGGTTCATGCGCAACCATATGGATCTGAACGTGTTGGAGGAGAGCAAACGCTTCCCGCGCGGAGAATGATTAACCTTTCTTAACGCTTTCCATTGTTTTGCCCGATTTAGAGGGCGATATTAACGGGATGTTAAGAATTGCGCTGATCACCGCCGCTGCCTTTGCGATGGCCTCTGTCACACATGCTGGCCCCGAGGGTGCCATTCGCGTTGTCGATGGCGATACGTTCAAGGTGGGCGACACCACTGTCCGCCTGCACGCCATCGACGCCCCCGAGACCGACCAGATGTGCGGCGACGCCAACAGCCCCGCATGGGCCTGCGGCGACTGGGTGCGTGACAAGACCCGCGAGATGTTCGAGGGTCGCCACGCACTTTGCACCACCACCGATACTGATCGCTACGGTCGCACCGTCGCCAAATGCGCGGTTGACGGTCAGGATGTCGGCGAACGGCTGGTCAGCGACGGACTGGCCTTTGCCTATCGCCAATATGGCATGGACTATGATTTGACGGAAAAGGCCGCAGCGGTGAACGCGCGCGGCCTGCATGGCACAGGGGTGATGTCGCCCGCCGCATTCCGGTCGGCACAGCGCGCGCAGGAGCGACCCACACAAACTGCCTCTGACACAGGGGCGAACTCCGTGACGGTCAATCGTGGCACACCGCAGACCCGTTCGCTGATCCGCAATGCGGTCAATCCCAATTGCAAAATCAAGGGCAATATCAGTATCAACAATGGCGAACGCATCTACCACGTGCCGGGGCAGGAGTATTATTCAAAGACGCGCATCTCGCTTCAGAAGGGTGAACGCTGGTTCTGCACCGAGACCGAGGCGCGTGCGGCGGGCTGGAGAAAGGCGCGAAACTGATCCGCATTTGATCCGGGTCAAAGTGAAACATGCACCGCTCTGACATCTTGGGCTCCAAGACATAGAAGAGGAGTGGACCCATGTCGCATACGCCGCACGAACTGGCCGAGGAATTCCCGGATCACGTCGCACAAATGAGCGCGCTCAAGCAGTCAGATGCGCATTTCGCCAAGCTGTTCGACAGCTATCACGAGATCAACCGGACGGTGCACCGGGCTGAAACCAACGTGGCTCCGATGGATTCATTGGCCGAAACCGATCTGCGCAAAAAGCGCGGTGCGCTGAAGGATGAAATCTGGGCCTATCTGCAAAAGTGATCAGGGCAGGAGCGCGGTGATCGCCTCGACCACCGGCTTTGACATGGGCCGCGCATTCGATCCGAATGTCGCGGCCACGCTGCCATCCGGGGCAATCAGCACCTTGTTGAAATTCCAGGTTGGTTTGAACCCGGCTTCGGACTCGAGCCATTTGTAGAACGGGTGCGCCGCATCGCCTCGGATCGGCGTGATCGTTGTCATCGGGAAGTCGAGACCGAAATTGACCTCGCAGAATTCCTTGACGTCCTCGTTCGACGACAATTCCTGCCGGAAATCATCCGAGGGAATGGCCAGGACGACCAGACCGCGATCGCGGTAGGTGTCGTAGAGTGCCTGCAACCCGTCATATTGCGGGGTATAGCCGCAGCGCGAGGCGGTGTTGACCACCAGAACCGGCTGCCCGCGCCATTGCGCAAGGTCGATCTCTCCGCCGTCGATGGACGGGAAGGTGAAGGACGACATGGCTGCCTGCGCCAGCGTGGCGCAACACAGGAACAGGGCTGACAACACAAGACGCATCTGATCTCTCCTTACCGTGCAATTTAGGCGCGGCGGCCACAAAGGAAAGGTTCAGAGCTTGCGGAACTCCATGACAAGGCCGCGATCCTGCGCATGGGCGTGATCGGCGTTCTCGTAGATCGGGATGTCGTGGAACATCACCGGCGTGATCTGCCGATGCGCCACCATCTGTGCCAGCCGAGACCCGAAGCCCACTCCGTCATAGACGGGCGCGATCACACCGCAGACAAACAGTGCTCCGGGTCGTGCGACGCGCATGAGTTCGGGGAACACCTCGGGGCCGACATGTCCGTGGGTGAAGGTGCCGCAAGACACAAAGCCGTCGTAGCTGGCGTCTTCCATCGGCAAGCTCTGCGTCAGGTCGGCAAGGATGCGGTTGCGATAAAGCCCCTTGGCCTCGGCCTGCGCCAGCATGCCTTCGGAAATGTCGATGCCGTCCACGATAAAGCCCGGCAGGTGCTCCGTGACCAGCCCGGTGCCTGCGCCGATGTCGAGAACCGGATTGTTGCGGTCCGCGCGCGCGGCGAAGAGACCCGCAATCTCGCGCGGTGCGATATAGCCATGCCCCTCGCCAAAACTGCTGTCATAGGTGGTCGCCCAATTGTCATAAAGAGCCTTGGCATCGGCAGCGCCGTGGATGGTGTAGGCGTGGTCGAGATCGTAGTCGTTCATGGTGGTCTCCAGCATTCTGTGGCCCTGCATAGGATGCCTGCATGACAGCACTGCGACAACGCCCTTGTGCGCTGTTCCGGGTGCCTCCATATTTCAAGGGAGCTAAGCAAGAGGAGAGGGATATGGCTGGCGGCTGGGCACGTGACGGCGCGGTACAGGAACAGATCGACGCATCCATCAGCGACGAGCTGGCGCGGCTGAAGGCGCGCAAGACACCGCAGGGCCAGAGCCTGACCCATTGTGCCGAATGCGAAGAGCCGATCCCCGAAAAGCGCCGCACCGCCATTCCCGGCGTCAAACTCTGTATTGACTGCCAGCAGGAGCGCGACAGCAGCTATCAGGCGCGCGGCGGTATCAACCGGCGCGGATCGAAGGATTCACAGTTGAAATGACATGTGCGGGCTGTCGCCCGCGCAGGGTGTCTCGCCTTCGGCTCGGGATGGGTGCCCGGTCAAATCTTGGCGCGTCAATCAGCCGTCAAGGTTATTCCGCCGCGAGGTGCTGGCGTATTTTTCAAAGAGAAGAAGCGGGGACGGTGCGCAACCCCTGCTTCTTCTCTTTCCAAATACGCATTTGCAACGCGTCAAGCGGCGTCACGCCAGAGGGTCACCCCTCCATCGCTTCCAATTCGTCGATGAAGCCCGAGATCATGCTCAGCCCCTTGTCCCAGAATTTGGGATCGCTGGCGTCAAGCCCGAACGGGGCCAGCAGTTCGGTGTGGTGCTTCGACCCGCCCGCTTTGAGCATGTCGAAATACTTGTCCTGGAAGCCTTCGGGATTTTCCTCGTAGACGGCGTAGAGGGCGTTCACCAGCCCGTCGCCGAACGCATAGGCGTAGACATAGAAGGGCGAGTGCACGAAATGCGGGATATAGGCCCAGAAAGTCTCGTACCCGTCCATGAATTCGAACGCCGGCCCGAGGGATTCGGCCTGAACCGACATCCAGAGCGCGTTGATGTCGTCCGGGGTGAGCTCTCCGCCGCGTCGGGCGTCGTGCAGCTTGCATTCGAAATCGTAGAAGGCGATCTGGCGCACAACCGTGTTGATCATGTCTTCGACCTTGCCTGCCAGCAGAACCTTCTTTTCGGCATCGTCCTTGGCGTTGTCGAGCATGCGGCGGAAGGTGAGCATTTCACCAAAGACGCTGGCGGTCTCTGCAAGGGTCAGCGGCGTGGAGGACAGCATCTCGCCCTGTCCGGCGGCCAGAACCTGATGCACGCCGTGGCCCAGCTCGTGCGCGAGGGTCATCACGTCGCGCGGTTTGCCAAGATAATTGAGCATCACGTAGGGGTGCACATCCGTCACCGTGGGGTGCGCAAACGCCCCCGGTGCCTTGCCCGGTTTCACGGCGGCGTCGATCCAGCCCTTGGTGAAGAACGGCCTGGCGATCTCGCCCATCCGGGGATCGAATTCGGTATAGGCGTTCATCACGGTCTCTTCGGCCTCGGTCCAGCCGACGGTGCGGGTCGCTTCCATCGGCAGCGGCGCGTTGCGGTCCCAGACCTGCATCACGTCGAGGCCCAGCCATTTGCGCTTGAGCTCATAGTAGCGGTGGCTGAGCTTGGGGTAGGCGGCAACCACGGCATTGCGCAGCGCCTCGACCACTTCGGGTTCGACGTCGTTGCTGAGGTGACGTCCGGTCTGCGGTGTCGGCATGCCGCGCCAGCGGTCCATCACCTCCTTTTCCTTGGCCTGCGTGTTGTGAACGCGGGCGAAAATCTTGATGTTCTCGGCGAATACCGCGGAGAGTTCACGCGCGGCGGCTTCGCGCGTGCTGCGGTCCTGTTTGGTGAGCAGGTTCAGCGTGCCCTCGATGGTGAGCGGTTCGCCGTCCACTTCGAATTCCAGCCCGGCGATTGTTTCGTCGAACAGACGTTCCCAGGCATCGCCGACCACACCCATGTCGTGCAGGAATTTTTCCATCTCGTCCGACAGCTGGTAGGGCTTCATCGCGCGGATGCGGCGGATCGCGGGTTTGTAACGGGCCAGGTCGGCATTTGCGTGAAACAGGGCGTCGATGGTGGCGTCGTCGATGCGGTTCAGTTCCAGCGTGAAAAACACCAGCGGCGTGGTGTAGATGGTGATCTTTTCCTGGTGGTCCGACAAGAACTTGGCGCGCAGCGCGTCGGTCGTGAGCTGGTAATAGCGCAGCCCCGCATAGGACATGATGCGGCCGGCGATGTTTTCGATCTTCTCGTGCCGGTGGATCGCGGTCAGGAAGTCTTCGGCGCTCAGGTCGGCCAGCTTGCCCTCGTAATCGGCGGCAAAGCTGCGGCAGGCCTCTTCCAGCCAGTCGAGATCGCGCTTCAGTTCGGTCGCGTCATCGGAGGGGTAAAGATCGGTCAGGTCCCATTCGGGCAGGTCGCCAAGGTTCTTGCTGCCGCCGGGGGCGTTCGCGTCATGGGTCGGGGTGGGGGTGCGCAGCATCGGGTGTCTCCTGTCCTTATTCGCCTTCGAACCTGTGCCGTGCGGGCGAAAGGTTCAAGGGGCAAAGCCGTAGAGCGTGGCGGGATTGTCGGTAAAGAGCTTCTGACGGGTGACCGGATCGGGGATCGCGTCGAGCACGATGTTCAGCTGTCGACCCGCATCCGGCATCGGTACACCGTTCAGCATCAGGTGGGGCCAATCGCTGCCCCAGAGGATGCGATCAGGATTTGCCCGTGCCAGACTCTGCAGCAGGCTGTGTGGCTCCGGCGTATGTCGGTATGTGGCGCTGAGCTTTGTCCAGGCGTGGCCACCCGCAAGCAGCCGTTCGAGCGCTTTCTGCCCATCGGTGACACCCAACGCAGGATCGGGCCATGCGCAATGGTCAAAGACGATCTGCACGGGCAGATGGGGCACCTGTGGGGCCAGTTCTTCGAGGTGCAGGTGCGAATGCGCCAGCATTTCCACATGCAGGCCATGGTCTGCGAGCATCGGCGCAAGGCGTATCATGCCCTCCCAGCTGAGCAATCCGCCATGCACATAGTTCAGCCGCACCGCCTTGCAGTTTTGATCGGCCAGCGCGGCAATCTCAGCCTCGGTGGCATCGTCGGAAATCAGGCAGACGGCGCGGAAATTGTCGCCCATCCGCCGCGTGGCCTCGAGCGTGATGGTGTTGTCGCCGCCATAAAGGATCGAGTGCACGATCACACCGCGCGTGCAGCCCAGAACACCCAGATGTGTGCGATAGCGGTCGAGCCAGGTGTCCAGAGTGCCGGGTGGCGGAGTCTGCACTCGGCCGTCCCACAGGTCAAAATCGTCACCGACAAGATGTACATGAGCGTCGCAGGCATTGTCGGGCAATGTAGCGCTGGGCGCAGTCGGGCGCAGGGCGGGCGAGTCGGCGGTCGGCTTATCCATAGGTCTCTAGCAGGTCCTTCAGGTCGTTCAGGGTGTTGGCCTCTTGCAAGGGCTTGTCATGCCGCCAGCGCGACATGCGCGGAAACCGCAGCGCGATGCCGGATTTGTGGCGTGGCGAGGCGTGGATGCCCTCGAACGCGATCTCGAACACGTGGTGCGGCGTGACTTGCCGCACAGGGCCAAACCGCTGCTGCGTGTTCTTGCGGACCCAGGCGGTGATCTTGCGGAACTCGTCGTCGGTCAGGCCGGAATAGGCCTTGGTGAACGGCACCAGATCATTGCCATCCCAAGCCGCGAAGGTGAAATCGGTGAACAGGTTGGCGCGGCGACCGTGCCCTTGTTGAGCATAGATCATCACCGCGTCGACCGTCAGGGGGTCGAGTTTCCATTTCCACCAATCGCCCTTCTTGCGACCGGACAGGTAGGGACTGTCCTTGCGTTTGAGCATCAGCCCTTCGGCGCGATGGTCGCGGGCGGTGACGCGCGTTTGAGCGAGAGTATCCCAGCTGTCGAACGTCAACGGTGGCGCGGCTTTGACGGGGGCATCCTCGGGTAAGTCTCGGAGCACCGAATCCATCCGCGCGCGGCGGTCTTTCAAGGGCAGGTCTCGCAGGTCCTCGCCCTCGTGTTCTAGAAGGTCATAGGCCAACAGGATCACCGGCGCGTCCTGCAGCAGTTTTTTAGGCACCGTCTTGCGTCCGATCCGGGACTGCAAAATGTTGAACGGGTGTGGCTGCGTGCCCTCCCACGCGACGATCTCGCCGTCCAGAACGATGCCATCTGGCAAGAAATCGGTAAGCCGCGCGAATTCGGGGAAGCGGTCGGTCATCAACTCCTCGCCGCGCGACCAGACATGATGGGTGCCGCCCCGCAGGATCACCTGACCGCGAATGCCGTCCCATTTCCATTCCGCCTGCCAATCTTCGGGTGCGCCAAGCGTTTCCGGGACGTCTTCGAGTTGGTAGGCGAGATAGAACGGGTAGGGTCGGCTGTCATCCGCCTCGGCGTCTTCGGCTTCGATCAGGTCGTGATAGCTCGTGGTCTCGGGTGTCCAGCCGCCCATGAGGCGATGCGCAAGGCTGGGTTCATCCTGCCCGGTGGCCTGCGAAAGCGCACGGGTCATGAGTTTTTGGCTGACGCCGATGCGAAAGCCACCTGTGATCAGCTTGTTGAAGAGGAACCGTTCGGTCGGATCCAGCTGGTCCCAAGCATCCAGAATGCGGGTCTTGCGCTTGTCGATGTCGAGCGCGGCAAGCGATTTCAGTTCGATGATCCAATGGGTCAAGGGCAGATCGCTTTGCCGGTTGGGAGGTGGCAGGGTCAGCGCGATGGTCTCGGCCAGATCACCGACGATGGGATAGCTTTCTTCGAGCAACCACAAAGGGATACCGCCCACCTCTGCCGCCCATTCGCGCAGTTGAGTGGTCGTCACCGCGCGTTTCGGACGACGGCCGGAAAACAGCGCGATGGTCCAGAGCTTATCGTCGTCACTGGCGGTCTGAAAGAACTCGGCCAGCGCCTTGGTCTTGAGGCTGGTCTTGGTTGTCTGATCGACGGTGGTAAAGAGATGGGCGAAGTCCTTCATGCCGCGTCGGCCTCGTCATCCTCGCCGCCGAATTCGGTCGGGACCACCTTTGCGTTGTATCCCTGCGTGTTCAGCCAGCGCGCGAAGATATCTGTGTAACCATGCGTGGCATATATATTTTCTGCCTTGGTTTCCTTGATGGCGAACATCAAGCCGTCCCAATCGGCGTGGTCCGAAATGATAAAGCCCCTATCAGCGGCGCGGCGGCGACGGACACCGCGCAGACGCATCCAGCCCGAGGCGAAGGCGGTTGAGGCAGGCCCGAACCGGCGCGCCCATTGCGACCCCAGCGCCGACGGCGGCGCGATGATCAACGCTCCGGGGTGGTCTTTGGGGTTGAGATCAGGCGTGACGTGGAGTGTGTCGGGCAGGCTATACCCTTGATGTCGCAGCACTTCATTGGTGTTTTCGACTGCGCCATGGGTCAGGATCGGTCCAATCTCGGGATCGACCATCGCCAGCAAACGCTGCGCTTTGCCCAAAGAATAGGCCCCGAGAATCGATGCCTTGCCCTGTTCGGCATTGCGCGCCCACCAATTGTTCAACTCCTGCGCGACCTCGGTCTGGCTGTCCCATTTGAACACCGGCAGGCCAAAGGTGCATTCGGTGATGAAGCTGTGGCACGTAACAGGCTCGAATGGTTCGGAAATCCCGTCTGATACAACCTTGTAATCGCCGGAGGCTACCCAGACTTCGCCGGCAACTTCGACCCGGATTTGGGCCGATCCCGGCAGATGGCCCGCCGGGTGGAACGACACCGAGGCATCGCCAATTTTTCGGGTTTCGCCGAATTTAACGGTTTCTACAGAAATATTGCCCAATCTGTGCCGCATGACCGGGGCGCAGCCTTCGGTGCACAGGTAGCGGCGATGCCCGGGGCGGGCGTGATCTGCGTGACCGTGGGTGATCAGCGCGCGGTCCACCGGGTGCCACGGGTCGATGAAGAAGTCTCCGGCGGGGCAATAGATGCCACGATCGGTGAAGGTGAGAACGGGTTTGGTCATGGGAGTAAGTATAGAAGCGGATCAAGACATCGCCAGAGGCTTGCCAAGTTGCCATTGCCGCGTAGGGTGGGCGCGACCAGACCATCAGGAGCCTTTTCATGCAGATCGCCGGATTCCGTCAGCGCCTTTTGTCACGCGTGCCTTTGGCGGGCACCTTTCTGAAAACCCCCGCCTACCAGCTGATCGAGGTGCTGGCGCAATCCGAACTGGATTTTGTCTGTCTGGATGCCGAACACGCGCCGTTCGACCGCAGCGCCATCGACGCCTGCTGCGCGATGGGGCGGGCGCTGGATTTCCCGGTGCTGGTGCGTGTTGGCGACAGCTCGGCGCGCGAGATCCTCCAGGCGCTGGATTGCGGCGCGGTCGGGATCGTGGTGCCGCATGTCGACAGCGCGGACAAGGCGGCGGATGTGGCACGTGCCGCGCGGTACGGCCACGGTGGACGGGGCTATGCAGGATCGACCCGCTGGGCCGGGTACGCGACACAGTCCATGCCCGACCTCCTGGCGCGGTCGCAGGACGAAACCGTTGTCATGGCGCAGATCGAGGAACCCGAGGGGGTTGCGGCCTCCGAGGCGATTGCGGCGACAGATGGCATAGACGCGTTGTTCCTCGGGCCCGCGGACCTGTCGGTTGGCTACGGTCACGACAATATGGGCTCGGACGATCTTTTTACCGCGATGGAACGTGTGGGCAAGGCGGCGGATGCGGCGGGCAAGGCCTATGTGTCCTGGGTGGCCAACGCGCAAAAGGCGCAGGAATGGTCGGACTATGGTATGAGCTGTTTCTTCATCTCGTCCGAGCATTCGTGGATGCGGGCCGCTGCCACAACAGAGGCGCGCGGGGTGCACGAGATCGGCAAACCCTAACCCTTGAAGCTGGAGAACAGGGACACGGCAGCACCGGTCACCTGCCGGCGGGTGTTGGGTTTTTCCATCAGCACTTCGTGTTCTGCGCCATCCACCAGCAGCAGCTTTCCGCCTTTCCAATGGGTCATGCGGTCCCGGATCGCGCCCGTGTCGACGATGCGTTCGTTCGATCCGACGAAACACAGCGCAGGCAATGCAGGCGAGGGCATCCGTGCCAGCGCAGCGCATTCCTGCAGCGCCGAGAGCAGCCATGCACAGGACGGCCCACCCAGACCGAATTGCAGCTCGGCCTCCACATGGCGGCGCATGTAGTCGAACATTTCAGGGTCCGATGTCAGCAGGTTGTTCTCGAACGGCTCGGAGGCGGGGTAGCTTTTGATCGACGTGCCGGGCGCGATCCGGTGGCCCTGACCCAAGGCCATCGCCAGTCGTGGCAGCGTCCACGCGACGGGGCGCAGGTAAGGGGCCATGTCGATGCCCCACATCGGTCCCGAAAACATGACAGAGGCCATGTCGCTGCCGCTCATCAAGGCACGCAAGCCGATGCAGCCGCCCATGGAGTGGCCGATCATGTGCCAGGGTTTCGGCAGATCAGCCTTGAGCGCAAAGCTGCGGACCGCTGCCCAGTCTTTCTGGAAGTCGATAAACCGTCCGACATGGCCGACCATCGGATCGGCACCAAGCCGATCGGACATGCCCTGACCGCGCCAATCGACCAACACGACATCAAATCCGGCGCGGACGAATTCCTTGGCAGTGCGTCCGTATTTCTCGATATATTCGGTGCGTCCGGGCAGGATGAACACCGTGCCCTTGCTGTCCGTCGCTGCCGCATGGCCAACGCGGATGCTCACCCCGTCGGAGGTGCGCAACCATTCGGTGCGCATCTCGGGGCCTTGGGCAAGGTCGTCGCGATAGGGGGCCTGTTCGCCCATCAGGCGAGGGTTGCGGCCAGTTTCATCGCCATTCCCATGTCGCCGTCGATGGTCAGGCGACCGGACATGAACGCCGAAGTGGGGTTGAGCGCGCCGTCAAAGATTTCGCGATACGTCTCGGCATCGGCATTAAAGGTGACATCGGCATCTGCAGTGCCTTCGCGGGCACCGTCGCTGTCGACAACCATGCTGCCTTCGCCTTCGATGTTGAACTGTGCGGTGCCATCAATGCCGCCGCCGGCCAGCTTTTCGTTCATGGCGGTGACTGCCTGTGCCACAACTTCGCTCATACGCTCGTCTCCTTGTGATCGCGTCTTGGTAACCGGGGGTGGCATTCGCCGATCCCCACGCTACACTCACCATGGGTTATGAGGTTCAAGATGCGCAAATACAAATCTGCCGTTGCGGCATTTCTTCTGGCACTCGCCGTGACGCAGGGGCCAGTGCAGGCACAACAGGCCAGCGCTACCGACCTGCTGGGGCAGCTGGCAGAGGCAGAGGATGCGCGCGCTGCAGAGCGGCTGGAACGGCAGTTGCGCCAAGAATGGTCGAAATCCGGATCGGCTGCGATGGACCTGCTGCTCAAGCGAGGTCAGGACGCGCTGGATGTCGACAACGTAGACGCCGCGCTGGAGCATCTCCGGGCGCTGACCGATCACGCGCCAGAATTCGCCGAAGGCTGGCACACCCTTGCGCTGGCTTATTATCGCGCGGACCAATTCGGCCCGGCCGCGGATGCGCTGGAGCGCACCTTGGCGCTCAACCCAGTGCATTTTGGCGCATTGCGCGGCATGGGGGCGATATTCGAACAGGTCGACAAACCCCACCTTGCGTATGACGCCTATTCGCGGGTACTCACCCTCAGGCCGCATGATTCCGACGTGATCGACGCGCTGGAGCGGCTGGAGCGACAGGTGATCGGCCAGACGATCTGACCACCTGACGCCCGAGCAGGACGGCAAAGGACGTCAACATGGCCGGACATGCGCGGGTTGCGGCGATTCTCGGCCCGACCAACACAGGCAAGACCCACTACGCGATCGACCGGATGCTGGGCTATCGGACCGGCATGATCGGGTTGCCGCTGCGTCTTTTGGCGCGCGAGGTCTATGACAAGATCGTCGCGGCGCGCGGGCCTTCCGTTGTGGCGCTTGTCACGGGCGAGGAACGGATCGTACCACCCCGCGCGCAATATTGGGTCTGCACGGTCGAGGCGATGCCCGAAGGCATGGGCTGCGATTTTGTCGGCATCGATGAGGTGCAGCTTTGCGCCGATCCAGAGCGGGGTCATGTGTTCACCGACCGTCTGCTGCGGATGCGCGGGCTTCAGGAAACCCTGTTCATGGGATCCGATACGATGCGCGGGCCAATCGGCAACCTGGTGCCGGGAGTCGAATTCGTCCGCCGCGAACGGATGAGCCAGCTGACCTACACCGGGTCGAAAAAGATCAGCCGGTTGCAGCCACGTTCCGCCATTGTCGGGTTCTCGGTCGAAAACGTCTACGCCATTGCCGAATTGTTGCGCCGTCAAAAGGGGGGGGCTGCCGTTGTCATGGGGGCGCTGTCGCCGCGGACGCGCAATGCGCAGGTCGATCTTTACCAGAACGGCGACGTGGATTTCCTCGTGGCGACGGATGCCATCGGCATGGGGCTCAACCTTGACATCAACCATGTCGCGTTCTCGTCTTTGACCAAGTTTGATGGGCGCCGGATGCGGCCGCTCATGCCCAACGAGTTGGCGCAGATCGCCGGGCGGGCCGGGCGTGGCATGTCGAACGGCACGTTTGGTGTGACCGGTGAGGCGTCGCCGATTTCGGAAGAGGTGGAAGAGGCGATCACCAGTCATCGCTTCACACCGCTCAAAAAGTTGAATTGGCGCAATGCCGATCTGCGCTTTGGGTCGATCGAGACGCTGATTGCCTCACTCGAGGCCAGTCCGAATGACGAATTGCTGATCAAAGCGCGCGAGGCGGATGATCTGCAGGCGCTCAAGGCGCTGAGCACGATTGCTGAGGTGCAGGCGCGGGCGTCAGACCCCAAATCGATCCAGCTTTTGTGGGATGTCTGCCGGATTCCGGACTTTCGCGGCATAAGCCACGCGGAACATGCTGGGCTTTTGGAGGTTATCTACGGACACTTGCATCAACGCGGAGCAATCCCGGATGATTTCCTTGGGCGGCAGGTCAATCGGATCGACCGGACAGATGGCGACATTGACACGTTGTCGAAACGATTGGCGTATATTCGCACATGGACCTACGTCGCGCAGCGGAAAGCGTGGGTGCATGACGAAAGCCATTGGCGCGGGGAGACGCGCGCTGTAGAAGACCGACTGTCGGATGCGCTCCACGAGCGCCTGACCCAGAGATTTGTTGACCGGCGCACATCCGTGCTGCTGCGGCGGTTGAAGCAGAAGGAGGCCCTTTTGGCCGAAGTGAATGACAAGGGTGAAGTCACCGTCGAAGGCGAATTCGTCGGCAGGCTTGAGGGGTTCCGGTTCCGCCAGGACAAGGATGCAACCGGGCAGGAGGCGAAGACGCTCAAGACCGCGTCGATGCAGGCGCTCGCGCCGCATTTCCACTTGCGCGCCGACCGTTTCTACAACGCGCCCGATACCGAGATGGATTTCACCGAGCAGGGTGGCCTCATGTGGGGCGACCAGGCGGTGGGGAAGCTGACCGCTGGCGATGATCCGCTCAAACCGCGCGTCGTGGCCTTTGTCGACGACGAGGCCGGGGCGGATGTGGGTCAGAAGGTGCAGCGTCGCTTGCAGCACTTCATCGACCGCAAGATCGCCGCTTTGTTCGAGCCGCTGATCACCCTGCAGAAAGACGAGACCCTGAACGGCCTTGCGCGCGGTTTCGCGTTCCGCATGGTCGAAGCGATGGGTATTCTGCCGCGTACTGACGTGGCCGATGACGTCAAGGCGCTGGATCAGGATGCGCGCGGAATGCTGCGCAAGCATGGCATCCGCTTTGGTCAATTCACCGTGTTCATGCCGCTGCTGCTCAAGCCTGCGCCGACGCGCCTGCGTCTGGTGTTGTGGAGCCTGTCGAAGAACCTCGATGAATTCCCCGAAGCGCCGCCGCCGGGTCTGGTGACAGTGCGCAACATGCCGGGCACACCGGCGGAATATTACATGGTGGCGGGCTACCGCGCCGCCGGCGAACGCGCGATCCGCATCGACATGCTGGAGCGTCTGGCCGATCTGCTGCGCGCGCAGGACAGCCGGGGAGGCTTCGAGGCCAATCCCGACATGTTGTCGATCACCGGCCTGACGCTGGAGCAGTTTGCCGACCTGATGTCCGGTCTGGGCTACAAGGCCGAAAAGGCCGAGCGCCAGAAGGTGCGTGCGGTCGATGCAGTGATGCCCGAGGATGCGGCGTCTGCAGAACCGGTCATCGTGACCGATGAGCCTGCGCCGACGCCAGACACGCCGGTGATGGATACGGCACGGGAAGACGCGGCTCCGGGATCGACCGCTGCGCCGGCTGATGCGCCCGAAGCGGCGGATGTGCCCGACGCGGCCGAAGCCATGACCGACGACGGTGTTGCACCCGTGATGGATGCGCCCGAGGAGGTGCCTTCCGAAGCGCCGGTGCCGACCAATTCGGAAACCGAGATCGACCCCGGTGCAGCCCCGGATGCGGCCTTGGCCGGCCCGGAAACCGAAGTGTTCTATACCTTCACATGGCGTGGCAATCGCCCCGACCGCCAACCGCGCCGCGATGGTGGCAAGGGCCGTCGGGACAGCGCCAAACCGCAGGGCGAGCGTCCGCAAGGCGACCGCCCGCGTGGCAAGGGCAAGCCCAAGGGCAAAGGCCAGCCGCCGCGCGATGCGGGCAAGAAAACGTTCGAGGCGCGCCCTCCCAAGAAGGAAAAGCCGATCGATCCGGACAATCCCTTTGCAGCGGCCCTCATGGGGCTGAAGACGAAGGACTGAGTTGGCCGACCCGGTGCAGAAGCTTCGGATCGACAAGTGGCTGTGGCATGCGCGGTTCTTCAAGACACGCAGCCTTGCCGCCAAGATCGTGTCCGGTGGCAAGCTGCGGGTCAACGGCCAGCCGATTTCCAAACCAGCCTATGCGGTGAGCACGTCGGACGTGCTCACCTTTCCGCAGGGCGACGATGTGCGCGTGATCAAGGTGCTTGCCTTGGGAGAGCGGCGCGGGCCGGCACCCGAGGCGCAGTTGCTCTACGAAGATCTCGACCCGCCCAAGCCGCGCGATACCCTGGAGCAGGTGCCTCGATTCGAGGGCAAGGGGCGCCCGACCAAGAAAGATCGTCGCGCCTTGCAACAAACCCGGACGGACCTTCTTGAATGATTTTTCCGAGTGGCTTAGCTAACTTGCGAATGATCGATGGAAGACGCGCATGACCTATATCGTCAACGATGCCTGCATTGCCTGCAAATACACCGACTGTGTCGAAGTTTGCCCGGTGGATTGCTTTTACGAGGGGGAGAACATGCTTGTGATCCATCCCGACGAGTGCATCGATTGTGGCGTCTGTGAACCCGAATGCCCCGCTGACGCGATCCGCCCGGACACGGAGCCGGACATGGACAAGTGGGTCGAGTTCAATCGCAAATATGCCGAGAAATGGCCTGTCATCATCACCAAGAAAGACCCGCTGCCCGAGGCAGAGGAACGCGACGGTGAGAGTGGCAAGCTTGAGAAGTACTTCTCCGAGGCTCCCGGCGAAGGCGGCTGATGATTCGTTTTGCGCCGCGCCAATAGCTGAAGTTTGCAAGGCAAGCGCTTGTAAACATATGCATATCGCGCGCGACTCGAGCCTCTACCGCGGGGGCTGATTTTGTGTTATACTCCTGATACAAATGACACCTATGGGACACACGCCGTTGCTGGCGTATGGCATATGAGCTGACATAAGCTTGTTCTGATACACTGAATGAAACGACCGGAAGCCATGCTCCCGATCGGTATTTTTGTCTGTGTCGCATGGGCGCACGCAAGGAAGGTTCTGAATGACCAAATCTAAAAAATCCGAATTCCGTCCGAACGATTATGTTGTCTACCCGGCACATGGCGTGGGCCAGATTGTGTCGATCGAAGAGCAGGAGATCGCCGGCATCACGCTCGAGCTGTTCGTGATCTCGTTCGAGAAAGACAAGATGACCCTGCGCGTGCCGACGCACAAGGCCACGGAAATCGGTATGCGGTCGCTGAGTTCACCCGATGTGGTGACCCAGGCGATGAAGACGCTGAAAGGCAAGGCCAAGGTCAAAAAGGCCATGTGGTCGCGCCGGGCGCAGGAATACGAGCAGAAGATCAACTCGGGCGACCTGATCGCGATTGCCGAGGTTGTTCGTGACCTGCACCGCGCCGATGATCAGCGCGAACAGAGCTATTCCGAGCGTCAGCTGTACGAAGCCGCGCTCGAACGCCTGACACGTGAAGTCGCCGCGACTTCGGGTGGGGACGAGCTTGCTGCCGCCAAACAGGTGGGTGACGTGCTCATGTCGCGGACACCCGCCGCAGCCTGATTTCGGCTTTGAGTGAAGGTCAAGGCGGTCCCGAGAGGGGCCGCTTTTTTCATGCCTGAGACTTAGGCCGCGTCATTATTTGCGTTCTCCAGCGCACTCAGCAAAGAGGCTTCCAGCTCTTTCTCCAGCTCCTTGGCGCGGGCGATATAGGCGGCGTTCTGGGCGGATGGGATATTCGGATCCCAGAGCTCCGCCAGTTCGCGCACCGTGTGACGGTCATGCTGGTAGAACAGCGTTTCGGCGGCGTTCGCTTCAAAGTCCGTCAGTCCGATATTTTCCAGAACATAACGGCCCGCCCGCAGCGAACTGTCGAACAATTCGCGCACGATGTCATTCGCGCCTGCCTGGTAGAGCCGGTACGTGTGCGTGCGGTCACGGGACCGGGCGACGATATGGATGTCGGGGCGCAGCCTGCGGGCATAGGTGACCAGTTGCTCTGCCGCCACCGGGTCGTCCAGCGCCACCATGAGCACCCGCGCGGTGTCGATCCCGGCCGCATGCAGAAGGTCAGGGCGCAGCGGATCGCCGAAAAAGCCCTGATACCCGAATTGCCGCATCAACTGAATGGTCTTGAGGTTGTTGTCGATCACCACCGTCTTTGCGCCCACCGACTGCACGAGGCGGTTGACGATCTGGCCAAATCGCCCGATCCCCGCAATGATCACTGTGCCCTGTTCATCGATCGCATCATGTTCGATGTCCTTTTCGCCGTCCTTGAGGCGCCTGGACAAGATTTCGTAGAGAATGAACGCCAGCGGCGTGATCAGCATCGACAGCGCCACGATCAGCAGGAGCCGATCCGCAAGAAAGGTCGGCAGGATGGCTTGTTGCAACGAGAACGAAATCAGCACGAAGCCGAATTCCCCGGCCTGCGCGAGGCCCAGAGTGAACAGCCATTGGTCCCGTCCGCGCAGCTTGAATGCGCGACCGAGCCCGTAAAGGATCACCCATTTCAGAAACATGATCCCAAGCGCGAGGCCAAGAATGCCGAACGGCTCGGTTAAGAGCAGGTCAAAGTCGATGCCCGCGCCCACGGTGATAAAGAAGAGGCCCAGCAACAACCCCTTGAAGGGTTCGATATCGGATTCAAGCTCGTGCCGGAATTCGCTGTTGGCCAGCACGACCCCGGCGAGGAATGTCCCCAGCGCGGGCGACAGGCCCACGGCGGTCATCAAGAAGGCGATGCCGATCACGATCAGCAGGGCCAGCGCCGTGTACATCTCGCGCAGGCGGGCGGCGTGGATGTAGCGGAAGAGCGGCCGCGCGCCGTAGACACCGCCAAGGATGATCAGCGCCACCGCTCCAAGGGTCACCAGCGTGACACCCCATCCCGGCAGGCCCTCGATCAGGGACATCCCGTGCCCGTGCCCGTCGTCGAACTGCTCGAGCGTGCCGCGCAAGATCGACCCGTCCTCGTTGAGCGTTGGCGCGATGGGCACCGCCAGCAGGGGCAGGATCACCAGCATGGGGATCACCGCAATGTCCTGTGTCAGCAGCACGGAGAAGGTCGACCGTCCGCCGCTGGTCTGCATCAATCCTTTCTCGCTCAGCGTTTGCAGCACGATGGCGGTGGATGAGAGCGAAAAGATCATGCCGATGGCAAGTGCGGTTTGCCAGACATACCCAAGATAAATCGCGCCTGCCATCACGGCGAGCATGGTGAGAATTACCTGCATGCCTCCAAGGCCGATCAGCCGGTGGCGCATGTCCCAAAGCGCCCGTGGCTCAAGCTCGAGGCCTATCAGGAACAGCATCATCACGACGCCGAATTCGGCAAAATGCTGCAGGTCGGTCGTGTCGGCCACAAGGCCGAGACCCGGCCCGATGGCGACACCGGCCAACAGGTATCCCAGCACCGATCCCAGCCCGAGGCGCGCCGCAATGGGCACTGCGATCACTGCTGCAAGCAGGAAGACTGACGCGAGGAACAGGAATTCAGCCATTTTGGGTTTGCCTTTCGAACTGTCCTATCCTGCCGGTTCGGACACGGGAAAGACAACCGAGAGGATAACGGGTTGCCAAATCATGCGGCACTTTCCCATCAAGTGCTTATCTCTTTGGCAGCTATCGAGGGTGTTCACCCGTCCGGCATGTCCAACACAACGTTGCGCCCATTCTTGGAATAGCGCAGCTCGCTGTCGCCAATGGCCGCCACGCGCCCACCGTCCAGCCTGTCGCCGACCTCTACCTTCTGGTAACGCCCGTTGCTCAGTCGCACGAGGGCGCGCCGGTTCGACGGTTTGCCATACACCCCGATCAGGTTGATCCGGCGCAGGTTGAGCGCGTTCGTCACGGTCGCCTGCCGCGCCACGTTCGCGGTTGAGGGGATGCTGGGCTGCACGATGCGCGGTGCCACTGCAGCGGCAGCGACCTGCCGGACTTCTGCGGGCTCTTCGCGCGGCGGCGGCGCCCTTCGGGCTTGTTCGACGATCTGCGCAAAGTTGCGCGGACGGGTGACCGGTGCGATGGATTGCGCGACCGCGAATTGCGTTGCGTCGGGTTGGGATAGTTCCTCCTCGGCCTTCAGCGTTTCGGGCCGTGCCGCGGGACGCAACGCCGCAAGTTCGGCCAGTGTGCGCCCGGCGAGTTGCGCGCGCTCATTGCCCTCGATCAGGCCTGTGGGTCGCATGCGCGGGCGGAAGCCTTCCAACTCGGGCGAAACCGCGCTTTGGGCAGTTCCGTCCGCAGGTGCCTCTGGCTGGACCGTCTCGATGGTCGGGCGGATCGGCGGTATAACGGGCGGCAGGCCGGCAAAGACGCGTACGCCGTCCGGGTTGGTCGTGCCTTCGGGTGTGGCGATCACCAGCCCGCGGTCGTCCAGCGTGAATTGGGTGCCCGGTGCAGCAGGATTGGGCTGCGACAGGTAGGTGCGGTCATTGCGCAATGCCTCTGCGGCGGGCAGGGCAACCGCGTCGAATTGCTGAACCCGGCTGTCGATGGACGCGACGTAGAGATCATCAAGGCTGGTGAGCGTCGGTGTTTCGGGCAGTTCCGGGGACCGTTGCCAGATGCCCGTCGCGGCATAGCGCGCATCCGCCTCTTCGGGGGTGAGCGCTGCGGGCGGCGGCAGCAGGTCCGAAAGACCGTCGATAGCGTCCGAGGGCGCGTCGATCTGGTCCAGCGCGGCAAATTGAGCGTCGGAGTCGTCTTCCTCGGGTGCTGTGACCGAGCCGTCCAGCGGCAGGAGTTCCACGTCCGGCATGCGGGCGATGGAGGGCGTGTCTGGATCACGGTCGAAAAAGCGCGAAAGACCTTCGTCCAGAAACACGCTGGCCCATGCCGCGACTGCCAACAGGAAGATCAGCAGCGCGCTTGTGAGCATCAGGCCAAGGAACCGTGGCTTTCCACCGATCTGCGGTTCGGTGCGTGCGCCGAACACTGTCATCCGGGCGCGTTCGTCCTGAACTGTCGCGGTGCTGGCTGGTGCAGGATCAGGCTGGCGACCGGCGCGCATCGCGGCGATACGGGCCACGGCGGCGCGGGCGGGTTCTGGATCGTGCCGTTGTGCAGGGGGACTCTGTGGGGCCACGGGCTGCGGCGGAACCGGGGTGGTTTGTTCGGGCGAGCGCGATTTGCGGCGACTGAAGAAGCCGAACCCCTTGCGCTCTTCGGGCGCTTCCGGCTCTTCGACCGGATCGACCTGCAGGACGGAAGCGGTCACGTCGCTGTCACGTGTCGATTTACGGGCGCCGCCCAGTTTGAAACGGGTGGCTGCCGGAGCATCCGGCGCAAGTGTCTCTATCCGGGGTGCAGCTGGCACATCTGCCGGGGCAGGGGCCGCGCGCGACGCGCGGATCGAGGCAAAGGCTGGAGCCGCGGGTTCGTCGGGCGGTTGGGCTGTCAGAGTTGGTTTTGGCGGCACGGGGGCTGCGGGAGGCTCCGACTTAGAGAGGTCGGGCGCGTCCGGAGTGTCGCCGGCAGGGTCCGCCTGATATGGGTCTTCCGCGTCCCGATCAAGGTCGGCAGCACCAGGGGCGAGCGCATCCTCTGCGTCGGTCACATACTGAGCGGCCTCTTCATCCACGAAACTCTGGATCGCGGCGGGCGTGTCGGCGACCGGCTCCTCGAGTGCCGGTGCCTCGATTTCCGCGATGCTGATCTGCGCCGGCGCGTCAGTTGCAGGCGCGGCGATCACGCTCATCGGATGCGCGTCTTTCAACGGGGCGTCGCCGGTCCAGCTTACCGCCGGGCCAAAGAACACCTCGCCGGCGAATTCCCCCTCGGGCGGCACCGCGACAAAGCAGACCGGGTCGAAATGGTGGCTCTTTGCAAAGGCTTCGGCCTCGTCCAGCGTTTCATTGGCCACCGCAGCGATATGGATGGAGCCGTCGGCATGCGACCAATCAAAGCTCAATTCATCGACCGCGTAGGGCGTGGCCCCGTCCAGCGCCAGCCGGATATCCTGTTGCAGCGCATCGCCGGTCTGGCCGGAATTGGCAATCGACAGGTACTTGATCTGCTCGTTCGGGATGATCAGCTTGACCTGCCCGCCGTTGGGCGACAGGGCGTCAGCATCTGATCTGAGATCGGCAAGGGCGCCGCGCAAATCGGCGGCATCAAGGGCGACATCGCCAACCGGCGTCCAGCCACCCGGGACGCGACGCAGCAACGAAATGCCTTCGAAAGAAAGTGTCAGGGCAAAGTCTGGCTTCATATAGGTATTTTAGCAGCCCTTTTCTTGGGATGGGAGTCACTTACGAGGCACTTGGGCGCATAAAACGCAAGGCGGCGATCTTTTGCGCGGGGAAATTTCCAGTCTTGTCGGCAGAGCCCCACGGGTGGATGGTTGCTGTGTGTCTGACGGAAGAATTAGAGGTCATCATGTCAAAAGTCACCGGTTTCCTTTCAGCGCTGGTTCTTCTGGTCGGATTGTCGCCGGTCTGGGCTGAAACACCCGGCCAGATCACGGTCACCGGCGAGGGCAGCGTCTTTGCGGTCCCGGACATGGCCACGGTCACGATGGGGGCCTCTGCCGAAGCTGAAACCGCCAAATCCGCGATGGATCAGACCTCTGACATCACGGCGGCGATTCTCGAACAATTGACTGCGTCGGGCGTCGCGGCGCGGGATATCCAGACCTCGGACCTGACGCTGATGCCGGTCTGGTCGAACCGGGGATCACCGGACACCCGCCCGACCATCGACGGCTACCAGGCGTCCAACCGCGTGACGGTCCGGGTGCGAGACCTCGCAGCATTGGGGACAATCCTCGATGCGGTTCTCAACGATGGCGCGAACCAGCTGGGCGGGTTGCAGTTCACGGTCGCCGATCCCGAGCCCTTGCTCAACGAGGCGCGGGTCAAGGCGGTCGCCGATGCGCGGGCAAAGGCCAAGCTTTATGCCAATGCCGCAGGTGTCGAACTGGGCGCGTTGCTGAGCCTGAGCGAGGCGGGAGCGCAGATGCCACGGCCCGAGATGTACGGCATGGCGCGTATGGCGGATGCAGGTGTTCCGATGGCGCAGGGCGAGACCGAATTGCGGGCAAGTGTGACACTTGTATACCAGATCAAGACGCCGTGACATCTGGCCTATGGATGTCATGTGAGCGCGCCTGTAGTGTTGTAGAAAAGTAAGAGCAGTACGCCGAAGGATCGCCATGGCACGCCGTCCGGCCCTACCTGAGACCGTCAATATCCTGATCGTCGGGCAAATGGGCCGACTGGCCTATGAGGCGCTGCTTTTCGCATTGTCGCTGCGCCGTAATACCAAAGACCCGCGCTTCAAGCTTCATGTTGCGGAGCCGCAACCCGGGCCCAAATGGAAGACCGACCCAGCCATCCGTCCCGAACCCCTTCGCGAGATGATCGCGGCGCAGGGCGCGACGATCCTGCCGTTTGAATCGCGGCATTTCGGCAGCGACTATCCCTATGGCAACAAGATCGAAGCGCTGTTCTCCTTGCCCAAGGGGGAACCCTTCGTGTTCTTCGACACGGATACGCTGGTGACTGACGATCTGGGCGCGGTGCCGTTCGATTTCTCGAAACCCGCCGCGTCGATGCGGGTCGAGGGCACGTGGCCGCAAATCGAACTTTACGGTCCCGGCTACACCGAGATCTGGCAATCGCTTTATGATCGGTTCGGCTTGGATTTCCAAAGCTCGCTCGACTTCGATCAGCCGGATGAATACTGGCGCCGCTACCTCTATTTTAATGCGGGATTTTTCTATTATTCCTGCCCGCATGTCTTTGGGCAGACCTTTCTCGATATGGCGCTGTCGATCTGGAAAAATCCGCCGCCCGCGCTTGTGTGCCAGCAGTTGACACCATGGCTGGACCAGATCGCGCTGCCGCTGGTGATCCATTCGCTGGGGGGCGGGCGCGATGCGCTGCCGGAGGGGTACCTTGATGGCGACACAACGGTGCATTACCGCAACATGCCGCTGCTCTACGCCCGCGAAAGCGACGCGGTGGTCGATCTGCTAGAAGAGATCACGGCACCGAACCCGGTCAAGCGGTTGCTCAAGGAGTATGAACCGTTCAAACGCATGATCTACCAGAACCGCGGCCGCAAGGTGCGCGAGTTGTTTGACCGCGACCATTTGCCGAGCCGCGAACAGCCGATCCGTCAGAAGATCAAGAAAAACGGGTTCTGGATGGTCTGAATTCGCCGTCGGGAAACGCAGTATTTCGCAGATAACAGATTTACTTACGCCTGCCTTGTCGTAGTCTGCGAACAAGTGCGCCTTTTGTTTCGTGCGACCCTTATTCCTGTGCCGATGATCGGCATGCGCATCATTATTGCTTCTTGGCTACGGAGACCAACATGGCGTTCCTTTCTTCCATTATCATCGAACCGACCGGCGACCCGATCATCGACGTTCTGGTCGATGGCTATGTCTGGGATCTGTCGTCAAGCACGACAATCACATGGGCGCTTGCCGATGGTCTCAACCCGGAACACGTCTGGCTGGACCGCGACGCGGCCATCATGACCTTCTCGGCAGCCCTTGCGTCGATCGAGCAATATATCGGCGTGACCTTTGACTATCTCGGCGATTTCGAAACTCCGACCACCGCAGGTCTGGCCGGTGCGGACATCGTCTACTCCCTCGACAACGGCGAGGATGAGGACACGCTGGCCTATGCCTACTATCCCGGTCCCGAACCGTTCACGAACTTCGAACAGTACGAGACCGAAGGTGGTGATGTCTTCCTGAACTTCTCGAACGACATCATCTCGTCCTCCAGCTTTGGCCTTGGGTCCGAAGGTTTTTTGACGGTGATCCACGAGATCGGTCATGCGCTTGGCCTCAAGCACCCGTTCGAGACCAGCCCCGGCCGGCCCGCGCTGGACTCATTGGATCAATCGGTCTTCCGCGACATGGACTGGTTCTCGATCATGTCCTACTCGGATCAGTACGAAGAGGAATATGAGCGCTGGGACCCGGCGACGCCGATGGTTCTGGACGTGTTGGGCCTGCAGTTCATGTACGGCGTCAACACCGAGACCAATGCGGGTGACACGACACTACGGCTGACCAGCGAGGAGTATTATTACACGATCTGGGATGCCAGCGGGACCGACCGCGCGGACGCCTCCGATCAGTCCGAAGGCTGGACCATTTTTCTGCCCAGTTTTCAACCAACCACGCTGGTTGAGACATTGACAGGTTTCGCGTTGCCATCAGCACAGTTCAACGAAACGCTTGTCGACTCGACGCCGACCGAGATGATTTGGCTGATGGGCGATATCGAGAACGCCACCGGGTCGCGGTTCAACGACTGGATCAACGGCAACAGCTTTGACAACGATCTTGTTGGTGGGGGAGGCGATGACGAGCTCGAGGGCTTTGGCGGCAACGACGTGATCGACGGCGGTACCGGCACCGATCTGGCTTATTTCTTTGGCAGCAACACGTCGTTCACGCTGACCATCGGCGCAGACGGGATCACGATGCAGGATCGCCGTGCAGACGGGTCCGGCACGGACACGCTGCGCAATATCGAACTGATCGAGTTTTATGACGAAACCGGCTCTGATCGCGATGTACTCGACCTGCGCCAGTTCGGTGGTCCGGCAAACCTTGCGGGTGCCGATCTGGAAAGCTTTGTCGAGCTGTACATCGCCTATTTCAACCGCGCGCCCGATGCGCTGGGTCTGAATTTCTGGGGCACGGCCTTTGCAAATGGCACGACTCTTCAGGAAATGGCGTCGCTGTTCATCGACCAGCCGGAAACCCGTGCCACCTATGCTGAAGGGTTGTCCAACGAAGACTTCGCCACGGCTGTGTATGATAACGTTCTGGGTCGGGTTGCCGACCAGGACGGCTATGAGTTCTGGGTGAATGCATTGAATTCCGGCGGTATCGGTCGGGATAACTTCATCCTAGGTGTTTTGGATGGCGCCAAGGCGGCGCCTCCGTCCGATGCCACACCTGAATTCATTGCCCAGCAGCTTGCGGACCGTGAATTCCTGGCCACCAAGACGGATATCGGTGCCCTTTATGCGGTGCATCGCGGAATGTCCGACCCAGACGATGCGCGTGCTGTCATGGAACTGTTCACCGGTTCGGAAAGCAGTCTCGCAGCGGCATTGGCTGAGGTGGACAGCCTTTACACTGCAGCTCTTGACCCCGAAACCGGCGCGTTCCTGATGCCGCTGGTCGGGGTTCTGGACAATCCCTTCGACGCGATTGCATGATGGGCACCGGGCAGCGTTTGCCCAAGGGGCAGGCGCTGCCGACATGATCCTGGCGCCCGCCCACACTTGGCGGGGAGCAGCATATGGCGGATAATAGGGTCTGGATCGAACGGTTCCACGGTCTGAGCACATTGCCCGACGCGGTGAAGGCGCAGCTTGTGGCCGAAAGCGCTGTCATGAAGGTGCCCGCCGGAACCGCGGTGTTCGGGCCTGGGGCGGTGCCGGACAACCTGCTGTTCCTGCTGAATGGCCGCGTGCGGGTGCAGCAGACATCCGAAAGCGGTCGGGACATCGTGCTCTACCGGGTCGAGGCCGGGGAAAGCTGTGTTCTGACCACCGCCTGCATGCTGGCGCATGAGCCGTATTCGGCGGAAGGTGTCACCGAAACCGACGTAACTGCCGTTGCCATTCCGCGCGGGGCGTTTGACCGGCTCATGGCGTCGTCGCAGGATTTTCGGGACTTCGTGCTGACCGCCTATGCGCGCCGGATCACCGATCTGTTCCGGGTGATCGACGATGTGGCTTTTGGCCGGATCGACGTGCGGCTGGCAGGGCGACTGCTGGCGCTGGCCTCTGACGGGGATGAGCTGGCGACCACGCATCAGCAACTTGCTACTGAGCTGGGCACGGCGCGCGAAGTGATCTCGCGCGTGCTCCACGATTTCCAGAAACGTGGCTTCATCGCGCAGTCGCGGGGGCGGATCACCCTGCTGGACCGGAGCAGGATCGCTCAACTGGCGGAAAGCGCCTGACACGCGCGTTTTGCGATGTTCGGAATTCTCGGGCGTTGGGTGACAATATCACTGAAGGGTCGAACGCGAAGGCGTACCACCAAATCATGTTTGATTCTGGAGGATCACGAAATGACCATCAATGTTGGCACTCTCGACCGGGTTCTGCGCGCCGTTCTGGGTCTTGTTCTGCTTTATCTCGCCTTTGCCAGCGGCCTGGCGCTGTTTGACGGTGCGCTGTTCAAATACGGCGCGGCGCTGATCGGCGTTGTGATGCTGGTCGTGGCGGCGGTGCGCGTCTGCCCGATCTATTCGATCATCGGCATCAAGACCTGCCGCGCCTGATCACAGTTCGGCCCGGAACACAGTCTCAAGGAGGGACAGATGACCCAATATCCCGTGGACATGTCCGTCACGCCCGACGTGTCGGCCCATTTCGACCCCGCCACCAACACGATCAGCTATATCGTGAAGGACCCAACGTCCAACGCCTGCGCGATCATCGACAGCGTCATGGACATCGACTACGCGGCGGGTCGCATCACCTATGACCACGCCGATGCTTTGATCGCCGAGATCGAAGAGCGTGGGCTGTCGCTCGAGTGGATCATCGAGACCCATGTGCATGCCGACCACCTGTCAGCAGCGCCCTACATCCAGCAAAAGCTGGGTGGCAAGATCGGTGTCGGCTCCAAGATCATGGTGGTGCAGGACACGTTCGGCAAGGTGTTCAACGAAGGCACTGAGTTCCAGCGCGATGGCAGCCAGTTCGACAGGCTGTTCGAGGAGGGCGACACCTACACCATCGGCAACATGCAGGCGTTCGCAATCTATACGCCCGGCCACACCCCGGCCTGCATGGTGCATGTGATCGGCGATGCCGCCTTTGTCGGGGATACGCTGTTCATGCCCGATGGCGGGTCAGCTCGTGCCGATTTCCCTGGCGGCGATGCGGCCACGCTTTATGACAGCATCCAGAAAGTGCTGGCCCTGCCGGACGACATGCGGCTGTTCATGTGCCACGATTACGGCCCCAATGGCCGCGACATCCAGTGGGAAACCACGGTGGGTGAGGAAAAGGCACACAACATCCATGTGGGTGGCGGCAAGACCCGTGAGGAGTTTGTCACCTTCCGCACCGAACGCGATGCGACGCTGGACATGCCGCGGCTGATCATCCCATCCCTTCAGGTGAACATGCGCGCAGGTGCCGTCCCGAAGGACAAGGATGGCAACCCGATGCTCAAGGTGCCCGTCAACGCGCTTTGAGTGCGGCGCAAAGGCGTTCAACGTAACCAGTCTCCTGCGGCCTCTGCGCGCCGCATCATCCTATTGTCGGGCAGGGCCATATGGCTCTGTCCGCGTCCCATTCGAGAAGACCCATGATCAAACACCTGCGCGGCTATTTCCCGATCCTCGACTGGGGACGGCGCTATGACCGGAACGCGTTTTCCAATGACATGATCGCGGCGGTGATCGTGACGATCATGCTGATCCCGCAATCGCTGGCCTATGCGCTGCTCGCGGGGTTGCCGCCCGAGGCGGGGATCTATGCCTCCATCGCGCCGATCATCCTTTATGCGATCTTTGGCACCAGCCGCGCGCTGGCCGTGGGGCCGGTGGCGGTGGTGTCGTTGCTGACCGCGTCTGCCGTTGGGCAGGTGGCCGAGCAGGGCACGGCGGGCTATGCCGTGGCCGCGCTGACGCTGGCTTTCCTGTCGGGTGGGTTTCTGATGTTGCTGGGGCTGTTCCGCCTTGGGTTCCTCGCGAATTTTCTGAGCCATCCGGTGATCGCGGGCTTCATCACCGCGTCGGGCATCCTGATCGCGTTCAGCCAGTTGAAGCACCTTCTGGGCATCTCGGCGCAGGGCCACACCCTGCCGCAGCTTCTGTCCTCTCTGGCCGAGCATATCGGCGACATCAACCTCATCACCGTTGTGATCGGCGGTCTGGCCACGGCGTTCCTGTTCTGGGTGCGCAAGGGGCTCAAGCCCGCGCTGCGCCGTCTTGGAGCATCGCCGAAACTCGCCGACGTGCTGACCAAGGCCGGACCGGTGGCGGCGGTCGCGGTGACAACGATCTCGGTCTGGCTGTTCGGGCTGAACGACATGGGCGTCCGGATCGTGGGCGAGGTGCCGCAAAGCCTGCCACCGCTGACCCTGCCGGGGTTTTCGCCGGACCTGCTGCAACAATTGCTGGTCCCTGCGATCCTGATTTCGATCATCGGCTTCGTGGAATCCGTATCCGTGGCGCAGACGCTTGCCGCCAAGAAACGCCAGAGGATCGACCCCGATCAGGAACTCATCGGTCTGGGCGCGGCCAATATCGGCGCGGCCTTCACCGGGGGCTATCCGGTCACGGGCGGCTTTTCGCGGTCGGTGGTGAATTACGACGCGGGGGCCGAAACGCCCGCCGCCGGAGCCTTTACCGCCATTGGACTGGCGATTGCCGCTGTTGCGCTGACGCCACTGGTCTACTACCTGCCCAACGCCACGCTTGCGGCGACCATCGTGGTGGCCGTGCTCAGCCTTGTCGACTTTTCGATCCTGAAGAAAACATGGGGATACTCGAAGGCAGATTTCACCGCCGTTGCCGCCACCATCGTGCTGACGCTCACATTGGGGGTCGAAGTCGGCGTGGCTTCTGGTGTCGGCATCTCGATCCTGTTGCATCTTTACAAGACCTCGCGCCCGCATGTGGCCGAGATCGGGCTGGTGCCCGGCACGCAGCATTTCCGCAACATACATCGGCACGATGTCGAAACCGATCCCACGGTCCTCAGCCTGCGGGTCGATGAGAGCCTTTACTTCGTCAATGCGCGGTTCCTCGAGGATCTCGTGCAGGCGCGGGTGTCAGAGGGCTGCGCGATCAAACAGGTCATCCTGATGTTCTCGGCCGTCAACGAAGTGGATTTTTCGGCTCTCGAAAGCCTTGAGGCGATCAACCAGCGCCTGACCGATCTGGGCATCGGCCTGCACCTGTCCGAGGTCAAGGGGCCGGTGATGGACCGCCTGAAACAGACCCACTTCCTGCGCGATCTGAATGGCCGCGTGTTCCTGTCGCAATACGACGCGTGGCGCGCGATGACCGCGCCTGCCGCCATCGACGACCCGGACCTCGGCTAAGCAGACCTGTCTGATGCGACGGTCTTGGGTAAGACCACTGGTCGTTCAGGCGTTGTCGAGCGCCATTGTCTCCAAGGCATCCAAAGGGGCTGGTTTCGGGTTTGCCATGGGTATGTCCGGGAACACCACCATTTCACGTTTCGCAGGGCGCTGCCCGCTTTTTATTCTTTTGACTGGACGGGGCGCAACCGAACGACACAGGAGGAGCAGAAAAAGTTCGAAACTTCTTAAGACCGTTCAACTAGGAACCGTTTGGTTCCCTAGGCACGGCACCGGAGTCTCGATACATGGCCACCACATTTGAAGTCATTTTCCTCGGCACTCTGCCGCGGATCGACACGGTTCAGGGCAACGAATTCGTTGAAAACGCAACTGGTCTGCTGGGTACTTATGGGACGTCGACCGCGCCGCTCAGCAACAGTGTTGAGACCCTGTCACCTGTCCGGCTCACCGAAGACGACAACGACACATATGACACCGACAATGATGGCGGGTTCGATTCCTTCAGCATCAATGGAGGCACGGCGCAGAATTTTGATGGTGTAGCGCTTTATGATGCAACTGTAACCTATGCCGATGGCACCACTGCCACCCTCTCGGCCGTCATCTTTCAGGACGTCAACGGAAACACCTATCTTGCGCCGGAGATGACGCTCAACGCCGATCAGGCCGCGCTGACGGTTAAGCCGATCCAGTCACTCAGTCTGAACTCTGTGCTGTCCGATAACGGCGACCTGGGGGCAGACCGGATTGCGGGTGATTTCAAATCCGCGGTCGATGGCACCAGCAACAATGACATCATCACGTCGACTTCCGGCTATGTCGACCCCCAAGGCGATGCGATCACAACCGGCAACGATTTCGTAGTTGCGGGCAGCGGCAATGATGTCGTTGACGGAGGCGACGGCAATGATTTCATCTTGGGCGAAGCCGGCAACGATACGATCGACGGTGGAAACGGCAACGATACGATTCTGGGTGGCGACGGGGCCGACAGCATCATCGGCGGGACCGGCAATGACAGCCTGTCGGGTGGCGCGGGCGACGACCATCTCCAATCCGGTCCTGGCTTTGATACGCTGTTGGCGGGTGACGGAAACGATGTCATCGCGGTATCAGACGATCACGGCGCCAACACGATTGATGGCGGTGGATGGTATGATCAACTTGTCTTTGCCACCCCCACAAGCACCGCTGGTGTCACTGTCATCTGGACCGGGGATGGCACGGGGACCTACGATTTCAATGCCACCACCGCCGCGGGCACCTTCACCGGGATCGAACAGTCGTCCGGCACCAACTATGCCGACACCTACGATGCGACGCGTGACACGGCCGGGGTCAGTGTTTACGCGGAGGGTGGCAGTAATACGCTGATCGGTGGTTCCGGTGCAGACAGGCTTTACGGGGGCGGCGGCGGCGACTCTTTGATCGGTGGCCAATCCAGCGACACGCTGGATGGGGGAGCCGGCAGCGACACGATCACCGGCGGCCTTGGCGACGATCTTATTGCGGGTGGCGATGGCGACGATGTGTTCCGGTATGTCGCTGGCGATGGTCTCGATACGATCAGCGACTTCAATTTCGGAAATACCGGCGGGTTGCTCGATGGTGATGCGACCAACAACGATGCCATCAACCTGTCGCCGTATTACGATACGATTTTCGAAATCTGGGCTGATCAGGCTGACGATGGCATCCTGAACCAGTCGAACACGACCGACACCAAGGGAAACACCACCGATTACACCAACAAAACGCAATTCGCGTCAGGGCAGGGGATCGTCTTTACCGGAGCCATGGCGGACAGCACGTTCTTCACCATCGAAAACACCGGTGTGGTCTGTTTCGCCAAGGGTACGCTGATCCTGACCACGACCGGAGAAGTGCCCATCGAACGACTGTCTCCGGGGGATCAAATCGTCACACGGGACAATGGTCCGCAGGAATTGGTCTGGGTCGCGTCGCGCAAACTCGGCAGGGCCGAACTGGTCCGCGCGCCCAAGCTGCGTCCGATCCGAATATCACCCGATCTGATCGCAGGGCATTCGCCGCTCATCGTGTCCCCGCAGCACGGCGTGCTGTTTCGCGGCGATAATGGCGAGGAGACATTGGTGCGCGCGACCCATCTGGCTCGGATGCGCGGCGGCAAGGCGCGGGTCATGCAGGGCTGTCAGGGCGTCAGCTATTTCCACCTCGCCTTTGCGGCGCATCAGATCATTTACGCCAACGGCGCGGCCAGTGAAAGTTTCTATCCCGGACCGAATGCCGTACAGGGGTTGGCTGTCGATGCCCGGACAGAACTTTCGACGCTCTTCCCCGATCTCGAACCGACCCGTGCCAAGCTTACCTATGGGAACCAAGTGCGCCCCGTCGCGCGGTACTGTGATTTGCCCAACCATCTTCGTGCACTGGCGCAGGTTGGTGTCTGACCCAACGGCCTGACAGGCGCGTGTCAGTCAAAGGTCTCCTTCCACCGAGAAAAGTGCATCCGCAACGTTTCCGAAAGATTTTCGCCCGAGTTTTCCGCCATGCCATCGGGGTTAGGTGGCTTTTGACCATTCGCTGGTTTCAGAAATCGTTCTACAGGATCAAAGGTTCGAAGCGGAACACAGACCCGTCTTGATCAAGAAAGCTGCGCCAGCCTTGCGGCTTGGACACGGCGTCGACACATCTTTCAGGTGATCGGCCCCTGCTGGGCGCGGACCTTTGCTTCAGGCGCTGTCCGATTGTGACAGCAGGGGGTGATCCGGCCCCCAGATGCGGCCGACATTCTTGGCCAGCAGACGGGCCTGCAGGCGGTCCAGCTCATCAAGGGCGTGCGCCGGGTTGGCAGTGCGGGCCATGGCGCGGTCAAAGGCACGCCGGGCAGAGGCGGGGCGCCACGGCAACACCGCCGTGGCCAGCCAGTTGCGCAATTCACAGGGCAGGCCGTCATAGTCGCGCATCGGGTTGCCCGCGCGCCGCCTGAGCTTCAGGCTGGTGGTTCCACGGTTTGTCGGCATATGCGGCTCGTATGGGTGGAGATGCCGCGCATTCAGGCCCGCAAGGGGCGGACGCGCGGCACCAAGACTTGGAAGGTTGGTTACAGGCAGTCGGCAAGCGCAGCCGCAAGATTGCGCAGGACATTGCTGTACAGATCCGGTCCCGGTTCAAGATTGGAGCCCATCGGATCCAGAACGCCTGTCCGCGCTTCCGAACCGCCCATCACCGCCGCGACGATCTTGGGATCGAATTGTGGCTCGGAGAGCACACAGCTGATGTCCTGCTCCTGTACCCGCGCCTGGATCTCCGAGATGCGGGCCGGGCTGGGATCGGTCGCGTCAGAGATCGAGATCGCGCCGGATGCGGGGAAATCAAAGGACGTTTCGAAATACTGGTAGGCATCGTGGAAGACAATGAAATTGCTGCCGCGCACCGGTTCGAGAACGCGCTCGATCTCGGTCCGAAGCGTGTCGAGCTCCTCTCGCGCCGCTGCGGCATTGGCGAAATAGGCGCCTGCGTTTTCCGGGTCTGCGGCAGAGAGTTTCGCCGCTATCGCGTTCAGCCAGACTGCGCCATTGTCCAGAGAGAGCCATGCATGCGGGTCATGCGCGCCATGTGCGTGCCCTTCGTGCCCGTGATCGTCATGCGCGTGCTCTTCGTGACCATGGTCATCGTGGTCATGATCATGATCATGATCATGAGCATGATCGTGGTCATGTGCGTCCTTTGCCTCCGCGTGGTCCTCGTGCCCATGCGCGTCAGCGTGATCCTCCCCGTGGTCATGCGCTTCGAACAGCGCGCTTTCGCGGAAGGGAAGCTCGATGGTGCCTTCGACCTCCATCAGCGCGGTAACGGTTGCGTTGCCCGTGAGGGTTTCGATCGCGCCTTCCATCCATGGCGTCAGGTCCGGCCCGATCCAGAACACGAGGTCCGCCTCTTGCAAGGCCTCGGCCTCCGAGGGGCGCAGGCTGTATTCATGCGGCGATGCACCGGGCGCGACCACAAGGCTGGGTGCGCCGACGCCGTCCATCACCCGTGCGACCAGCGAATGCACCGGCGCGATATCGGTGGCAACGCGGGGCACATCGGCCCAGGCTGCGCTGCCAAGAAGGGCAGCCGACAGGGTCAGCGGAACGAGGTTTCTGGACATGCGGGTCTCCATGTGATTATATAACGTTACAGGCCGAATACAGGAAATGTAATAACATGACAAGCGGCAACGAGGCAGCAAAACCCAATACGACCGATCCGGTCGGATTTGAAACGCACGATCATGCCGGATGTATCACTTCTGCGCTTGCCGCAGCAGAGGCGCATTGTGCGACCGGCGGGTTGCGCTTCACGCCGGTACGTCGTCAGGCGCTCGAGATTCTGTTGCAGGAACACCGCGCCATCGGCGCTTACGAGATGCTCGACAAGCTGCGCGCTGCCGGGTTCGGATCGCAACCGCCGGTGGCCTACAGGGCGCTGGAATTCCTTGTCGCGAACGGGTTTGCTCACAAGATCGAACGGCTGAACGCCTTTATCGCCTGCGCCCACCCAGGCGCGGAGCATTCCCCCGCCTTCATGATCTGCCGAAAGTGCCAATCGGTGGCCGAGGCGCAATCGACCCCGTCGCGCGGTGCCTTGGGGGATGCGGCGCGCGCGGCGGGCTTCCAGATCGAACGCACCATGGTCGAGGCCGAGGGCATCTGCCCAAGCTGCGCCGAAAAGGTCGATGCATGAGCCTGATCTCCGTCAACGGCATGAGCGTCGGATATGGCGCGAACACGGTGTTGCGCAACGTGTCCCTGTCCATAGATGCGGGCGAAATCGTCACCATCGTCGGCCCGAACGGATCGGGCAAGACAACGCTGCTCCGGGCTTTGATCGGCGCGGTGCGGCCTGACACCGGCGAGATTGTCCGCGCTCCTGACCTGCGGATCGGCTACGTGCCGCAAAAGCTGCACATCGATCCCACGCTGCCGATCACCGTCGAACGGTTCCTGCGCCTGCCCGGCGGTCCGTCCAAGGCCGATTGCGCGCTCGCACTGGATCAGGCCGGGGTGCCGAACCTGGCGCAGCGCCAGATGTCGAGCCTGTCCGGTGGACAGTTCCAGCGCGTCCTGCTGGCCCGTGCGCTGATCGAAAAACCCGATTTGCTGCTGCTGGACGAGGCGACGCAGGGGCTGGATCAACCTGGCTCTGCCGCCTTTTACCTTCAGATCGAACAGGTGCGCCAGCGCACGGGCTGCGCTGTGCTGATGATCAGTCACGAATTGCATGTCGTGATGAGCGCGTCTGACCGTGTGATCTGCCTCAACGGGCATGTCTGTTGCGAAGGCACCCCCGAGATCGTGTCCGCCGCGCCGGAATACCGCGCCCTGTTCGGCAGCGGGACAGGCGGCGCGCTGGCGCTTTACCGTCATGAACACGATCACGCGCATGACGAGACCTGCGACCAGGATCATGTGCATCACGATCACACCAAAAAGACCGAGGCTGCCGAATAATGCTCGATGATTTCATGACCCGCGCAGTTCTGGCGGGACTGGGCGTGGCGCTGGCCGCTGCTCCGCTCGGCAGCTTCGTGGTGTGGCGCCGCATGGCCTATTTCGGCGATGCGACTGCCCATGCGGCGATCCTTGGCGTGGCCCTGTCGCTGGCCCTGCAAATGTCGATCTTTGCCGGCGCTTTGGCGGTTGCGTTGGCCATGGCGCTCACGGTGACGGTGCTGTCGGGGCGTGGCTATGCGATGGACACGCTGCTGGGGGTGCTGGCGCATTCCGCGCTTGCATTCGGGCTTGTCGCGGTGTCCTTCCTGTCGGGCATCCGCATCGACCTGATGGCCTATCTCTTCGGCGATATCCTTGCGGTGTCGCGGTCGGATCTCGTTGTGATCTGGGGTGGGGCGGCTCTGGTCGTGGGGTTGATGGCGTGGCGCTGGTCGGCGCTTTTGACCGCGACGCTGAGCGAAGAACTGGCCCATGCCAGCGGCATCGACCCGCGCCGCGAACAGCTGATCCTGACCCTCGCGCTGGCCATCACCGTGGCCGTTGCGATCAAGGTGGTGGGCGTGCTGCTCATCGCGGCGATGCTGATCATCCCCGCCGCTGCTGCGCGGCACCTGTCGCGCACCCCCGAACAGATGGCATTGATGGCGGCGGCGATTGGCGGACTTTCGGCGACTGCCGGTCTGAATGCGGCCTATGTGTTCGACACACCTGCTGGGCCATCCATCGTCTGCGTGGCGGCGGTTCTGTTCCTGAGCACCAGCGTGGTGCGCAGCTTGCGGGCCTAGGCGGGGACGACAGGTCAGTGGCTCCTACATACAGAGATCAGCGCAGATAGACGGCGGACAGGCGTGCGAGCGGTGCGCCTGCGGTGTCGATCAGGTCCAGCGTCTGCCCGTCCAGCAGCATTCCCGACGTGCGGTTCAGCACATCCAGCAATTGCCGTTCAAGCGCGTCAAGCGGCGGTGGACAGGCCATCCTCGTGCTCGCCGCACCTTCGAAGGCAAGAGCGTCGCCGTCTGCCACATAGCGTCCGATCATCTGGTTACATCCGACCGTGGCGCGGAAACGGCTGTCGGGGCCGCTTTGCAAAACGAGATGCGGTTCGCGCCGGTTTTCCATTGGGGCCACGGCGTCGCCGAGTAGCGTGTCGATCCGCCAGTAGGTGTCGGTCAGGGAGGCTGTCGACTCACGCGGCGCGCAGGACTCGCCCGGTATCACCTTGATGAAGCGGTCTACCACAAGGCTCATGCGGTCGGGCCCCTCCATCGCCGGGCGCAGGTCCAGCCCGCCTTCGACATGAACCTTGAGTGGCGCACCGGGCGTGGGTGCGGCGTCGAGATAGGCGCGTTCCAGCGCGAGGTAATCCCCCTCCTGCGCCACGGGATAGCGGACGCCGGAAAGGCATTCCTCGAAAAGGGCGGCATCGGCCATGTAGGTCATCTGACCCAGCAGAAACGTCGCTTGAAGTGGGGTCGGGTCCAGCGATCCGTCGCTGGTCAGGGTGTAGTCCAGTTCGGACACGATAGGCGCCCCGGCCATGTCCATCTGGCGCAGGGTGTCTGGACCTGTGATCTGCCAGAACAGCGGCATCTCTGACGCGCCATAAAGAACGATCGCGTCACGTTCCGGATCGGCATACCAGCGCCCGATCTCGTCACGGCGCAGGGTGCCGTCTGTCCCGCCCAGCCAGTCGCGCCGGAGGTGGTAATATTGCGCAGGCCAGAGGTCAAGGTGATGGCGGATGCCCTCGCAATCGGCACAGGGCAGGGTGCCCTTGAACGTCGCGGGCAGGCGCAGGCCGTGGGCTCCCAGCGCAGGTATGGCACTGGTCTCGGGTTGCGGCACCATTTTCAGGACCACCTCCACGGTCTCTGGATCTCCCCTTTGCAGGACAGGGGTGATCGTGTCGGTGATGAACAGCAACTGCCCGTCATGCCGGACGCTGGCACGCAGGGAATACATGGCACGCGGGTCGAGGTCTGTCGCGTCGTAGTCGATGGTGAAGTCGAACGGCGACTGCCCGGCGTTTTCGATCACGGTTCGGCCAAGCACGGCTGCAGGCGCACCGGCCCGGGCCACGTCTTCGATCACCGCCTCGAAAACCACGCCGGGAGGCAGCGCGATGCGTTCTCGGATCAGTGCGGTTCCGCTCAGGCTGTCCGCTGCTGCCGTTGAAACGCCGAACACTGCCGCGACCATCAGGCTGGCGAGTGTGGTCAAAGGCCGAAATGGAAAAGTGCCGATGGAGTGTGTCATGTTTGATCAGCCCTGCGCTTGTTTGCAATGATTTGCGTGACCCATGATCGCAGGTCCAGCCGCCAGACTTGAGATTACTGTATTCTACTTTAGCCTAACTGCGCGAGCGATCCGATCTGCGTCATCCAAAATGGAGAATATCGGTATGTTTCATTAGAGACCGCGCTGGTGCAACTGCGCTTTCGGCGGCACTGGTGCAAACCAGACAGGCGCCAGACATAGGAAAGCATCGGGTTGCACACCCATGCCGCGCCTCAAGGAACAACTCCCGACGGAGTGCAAAGGCCGATGGCACAGGTTAGCCAACGCCCTGCGATTGACCGCATAAGTCCGGAATATGCCACGAGAAAGTGGCGGAGAGACAGGGATTCGAACCCTGGGACCCCTTGCAGGGTCAACGGTTTTCGAGACCGCCCCGTTCGACCACTCCGGCACCTCTCCGCGGGGATCTGGAGGGGCGTTTAGCTTTTGCGTCAGACCTGTGCAACCTCTATTTCACTCCAAATGTGTGCGATCCTGTTCGCGCCTGCGGGTTGGAATTGGCGCGGTGTCGGCATAGGTATGATCAGACAGGCTAGGAGGGTCGGAATGTTCGCGAATATGTTGAAGGTGGCGGCAACCGGATTGGCGGTGTGCACGTGGTCCCTGCCGGCATGGGCCACGCCGACGAACGACCTCTTGGACGCGCTCGGTGTGCCGCAGATCGTGCAGATCATGCGCGAAGAGGGCATGGAATACGGCGAGACGCTTGCCGACGACATGGTGCCGGGCGGCGGGTCCGCAGGCTGGAGCGCCACGGTCGACCGGATTTACGATCCCGAGCGCATGCTGGCGACGGTGCAGGAGGTGTTCGCGGCCGAGTTCGGCGATGCCGAGACAGAAGACCTGATGGCGTTCTTCACCTCCGAGACCGGACAGCAGATCGTCAGCCTAGAACTCAGCGCCCGCAGCGCGATGCGCGAACAGGAGATCGAGGACGCAGCCCGCGCCGCCTATCTCGACCTGAGGGGTACGTCTTCTGAGCCGCTCGAAGCGATTTCCGACTTCGTCGCGGTCAATGATTTGGTGGAGTCCAACCTCGTCGGGGCGCTCAACGCCAATTATATGTTCTATCTTGGTCTCGTGGATGGAGGTGCCCTGCGGATGAGCGAGACGGACATCCTCACCGAGGTCTGGTCTTCCGAGGATGAAACCCGCGCCGACACGCGCGAATGGGTCTATGCGTTCCTGCTCATGGCCTACCGTCCGCTCGAAGACGGGGTGGTCGAAGACTACACCGAACTGTCACGCACCGATGCGGGGCGCGCCCTGAACCGGGCGCTCTTTGCGGGGTTCAACCAGATGTATGACGACATTTCCTATGCGCTCGGCATCGCCGTTGCGCTGGAAATGCAGGTGCAGGAACTCTAGGCGCGAAACGCGTTGACAAATGCGGCACGGGATTCCAAAAGCCGCGCACATGAAAGTCGGGGCTTCGGTCCCGCCTTTTGTTTTTTATGATAACGATGTCCCGAACGGGGCACGCTGTTCGAGGTGGATCACTGATCCGAAAACACCGCATAGCGGGGCCACAGAACGCGGTGACAAAGGAAAAGACACGATGTTCGCGGTGATGAAAACCGGCGGCAAGCAGTACAAGGTCCATTCGGGCGATATACTGCGCGTCGAAAAACTGGCTGCCGATGCAGGCGAGAAAGTCCAGTTCAATGAAATTCTGATGCTGGGTGGCGACACGGTTGTCGTCGGCGCACCGATGGTCGACGGCGCTGCCGTTCAGGCCGAGGTCGTGGACCAGATCAAGGGCGAAAAGGTCATCAATTTCGTCAAGCGCCGCCGGAAGCACAGCTCCAAGCGGACCAAGGGCCACCGTCAGAAGCTCACTTTGGTGCGCGTGACGGACATCCTTGCTTCGGGTGCGGACAAGTCCGGCATCAAGGCAGCGATCGGTTCGGGTTCGGTTGCAGGCGTGGCCGTTGCCGCTGCTGCACCCAAGAAGGCCGCGGCTCCCAAGGCCGAAGCGGCGGCGACAGCCTCCGGCGCGGATGACCTCAAGCTGCTGTCGGGCGTTGGCCCGGCGCTCGAGAAGAAACTGATCGAAGCCGGTGTGACCAGCTTTGCCCAGATCGCAGCCTGGACAGATACGGACGTCGAAGAGTTCGGCGAGAAGCTGTCCTTCAAGGGCCGGATCGAGCGTGAAGGCTGGATCGAACAAGCCAAAGAACTGGCATCGAAGTAAGGAGACTGACCAATGGCACATAAAAAAGCAGGCGGTTCATCCCGCAACGGTCGTGACTCTGCCGGACGCCGCCTTGGCGTCAAACTCTACGGTGGCCAGTCCGCGATCCCCGGCAACATCATCGTGCGTCAGCGCGGCACCAAATTCTGGCCGGGCGAAGGCGTTGGTATTGGCCGGGATCACACGATCTTTGCAACCGTTGACGGCAACGTGACCTTCCACAAAGGCCTCAAAGGCCGCACCTTTATTTCGGTTCTGCCAACGGCGGAGGCCGCCGAGTAAGCCGACCTTAAGGTTTTTGGAAAATCTGGGGGGATCGGCACCGCTGCCGGTCCCCCATTCCGTTTCGACGGGGGCCTGCCTATATCTGCGATGAGGAGAGAGCAGATGAACGTAGAGACCATCACTGAATTCAGCCAGCCAGTCGTTCAGGCGGACCGATTCCGCCTGCGTCCGGTTCAACTGTCCGATGTCGGATTGATCGATCATTACGCCAGCGACAAACGCGTGGCGACGATGACGACCTCCATCCCGCATCCGTTCCCGCCCGGCGCGGCGCAGGCCTTTGTCGATCGCAGCCTGTCGCCCAGCCGCGAGGACGATGTCTGGGTCATCGACGGAACCGCCGGCGGCGGGTCCGAGGTGATGGGCGTGATCGCGCTGGCGCGAATGGATCGCAACCAGTCCGAAGTCGGGTACTGGGTCGCGCCGCCGTTCTGGAACACGGGCCTCGCGTCCGAAGCGGTGGAGGCGCTCGTCACGGCCAACCCGCTTGGCAACGAAACGATGTTCGCAAGCGTCTTTCAGGACAACCCGGCCTCGGCCCGCGTCCTGACGCATTGCGGATTTGAATATATCGGCGACGCGGAATCCTTTTCCGTCGCCCGCAACACAACGGTCAAAACCTGGACCTATCTCAAACGTATGGGCTGACGCGCGGATGCAAATCCGGTAGACCGCGCAGGGGCTCGATCAAAGGCTGACACATGAAGTTCCTCGACCTCTGCAAAGTCTATATCCGCTCGGGCTCGGGCGGGAATGGATCCATCAGTTTCCGGCGCGAAAAGTTCATCGAATTCGGTGGCCCCGATGGTGGCGACGGCGGTGATGGTGGTGATGTCTGGGCCGAAGCGGTCGACGGGCTGAACACGCTGATCGACTTCCGCTACCAGCAGCATTTCTTTGCCGACAACGGTCGTGCCGGCGCTGGCCGGCAGCGGACCGGCGCAGACGGTGCGGACATTGTGCTCAAGGTTCCTGTCGGCACTGAAATCCTCGACGAGGACGAAGAGACGGTGATCGCCGACATGACCGAATTGGGCCAGCGCGTTCTGCTGGCGCGCGGCGGCAACGGCGGCTGGGGCAACCTGCGGTTCAAGACCTCGACCAACCAGGCACCGCGCCGTGCCAATGCCGGGCAGGAGGGCGTGGAACGCACGATCTGGCTGCGGTTGAAACTGATCGCCGATGTGGGGCTTCTGGGCCTGCCCAACGCTGGTAAATCCACCTTCCTCGCCGCAACGTCGAATGCGCGGCCCAAGGTGGCGGATTACCCGTTCACCACGCTGCATCCCAACCTTGGCGTTGTTGGCGTGGATAACGCGGAATTCGTCGTGGCCGACATTCCGGGCCTGATCGAAGGCGCGCACGAGGGCAGGGGGCTGGGTGATCTGTTCCTCGGCCATGTCGAACGCTGCGCGGCTTTGCTGCATCTCGTGGATGGCACCTCGGGCACGCTGCTTGAGGATTACCAGACGATCATCAACGAAATCGAAGCTTACGGGAGTGGTCTGGCCGAAAAGCCGCGCATCACCGCTCTGAACAAGTTCGACGCGCTGGACGACGAGGAACGCGCGTTCCTCAAAGAAGAGCTGGAACGCGTTGCGGGCCACGAGGTCATGCTCATGTCGGGCGTGTCCAAGGAAGGGTTGACCGAGGTGCTGCGCGCATTGCGCAAACACGTCAAGTCCACCCGCGCGCGCGAACAGGAGACCGAGGAGGTCGAGGCGTGGCGACCCTGAGCGACGCGCGCCGGCTGGTCGTCAAGATCGGCTCGGCGCTGCTGGTGGACAAGGCCAAGAGCACGCTGCGACGCGACTGGCTTTTGTCACTGGCCGAAGACGTGGCGCGGATCAAGGCGCGGGGCACCGATGTGATCCTCGTGTCCTCCGGCTCCATCGCTCTGGGACGCGGTGTGCTCGGTCTGCCTCTGACCGTGCTGCCGCTCGAACAGTCGCAGGCCGCCGCCGCCGTTGGCCAGATCCGTCTTGCGCGCGCCTATGAAGAGGTGCTTGATCCGCACGGCCTGACCACGGCGCAGGTTCTGGTGACGCTCGAAGACAGCACCGACCGCCGCCGCTACCTCAACAGCCGCGCGACGCTTGAGACCCTGATCGGGTTCGGCGTCATCCCCATCGTCAACGAGAACGACACTGTCGCAACGGACGAGATCCGCTACGGCGACAATGACCGCCTCGCGGCGCAGGTTGCAGCCACCGTGGGGGCCGACCAGCTGATCCTGCTTTCCGACGTGGACGGGTTCTACAGCGCCAACCCGCATATCGACCCCACGGCCCAATTCTTTCCGGTGGTCGACGCGATCACCCCGGAGATCGAGGCGATGGCGGGGGATGCTGGATCGGGCCTGTCGAAAGGCGGCATGAAGACCAAGCTGATGGCGGCCAAGACCGCCACTGCATCTGGCTGCGCCATGGCAATCACCGAAGGCTCGCGCCTGCACCCGCTCAAGGGGTTGGAGGACGGTGCGCGCGCCACGTGGTTCACGCCGCAGCTTGACCCGCACACGGCACGCAAGCGCTGGATTTTGGCGATGAAACCCCAAGGTGCGCTGACCATCGACGATGGTGCGGCGCGAGCGCTTCAGCGCGGCACATCGCTTTTGCCGCCAGGCATCGTGGCGGTCAGCGGCGCGTTCGGGCGGGGCGATCCGGTCACGATCAAGGACGTGGCGGGCCGCGAGTTGGGCATGGGCCTGACCCGCTACACCGCGGTCGAGGCGCAGGCGATCAAGGGGCACAATTCAGCCGAGATCGAGGAAATTCTGGGCTACCCGGGCCGCGCCGTGGTAATACACCGCGACGATATGGCGATCTGATCGGCTTCTTCTCTTTCCAAATACGCATATTTGATCTCTGCAAAGGCACCTCCGATGAAAGACCTCACAGACATCCCCGCACTCATGCATGACATCGGCGCGCGCGCCAAGGCAGCCGCTCGGGAATTGGCCTTCGCCCCATCCGAGAGCAAGCGGACAGCGCTCATCGAGGCGGCAGATGCGGTCTGGGCGAACCGTGCCGAGATCATCGAGGCCAATGCCAAGGATCTCGACTACGGCCGCGACAAGGGGTTGTCGGATGCGATGATGGACCGGCTGCTGCTGAACGAGGACCGCATTCGCGGCATCGTCGACGGGTTGCGCGCCGTGGCCGAACAAACCGACCCGGTGGGGGCCGTCATCACCGAATGGGATCGACCCTCGGGCCTGCGCATCAAGCGCGTGCGCACACCGCTGGGCGTGATCGGCGTGATCTACGAATCCCGCCCCAACGTGACGGCGGATGCGGGCGCGTTGTGTCTCAAGGCGGGCAACGCGGTAATCCTGCGCGGTGGATCGGAAAGCTTCCACTCCTCAGGCGCGATCCATGCCTGCCTGGTCGAAGGTCTGCGCAAGGCGGGCCTGCCACAAGACGCGATCCAGCTTGTGCCCACACGTGACCGCGCAGCGGTGAGTGAGATGCTCACCATGACCGATTTCATCGACGTGATCGTGCCTCGGGGCGGCAAGGGTCTTGTCGGTCTTGTCCAACGCGAAGCCCGCGTGCCGGTCTTTGCCCATCTCGAAGGCATCGTGCACATTTACATCGATGCCGACGCGGACCCGGTCAAGGCGCTGAACGTGGTGCTGAACGCCAAGACCCGGCGCACCGGTATCTGCGGTGCGGCTGAATGCCTGCTGATCCACAAGGATGTGGTGGGCACGATCGGGCAGGGTGTCATCAAGGCGCTGCTCAAGGCCGGTGTCGAGGTGCGCGCGGACGAAACCCTGCGCGCCATCGACGGCACCGTGGCGGCCAGCGACGCAGACTGGGGCTGTGAATATCTCGACAGCATCATCGCGGCAAAGGTGGTGGACGATCTGGACGCCGCCATCGCCCATATCAACCGCTACAGTTCGAACCACACCGATTGCATCCTGACCGAGAACGACAGGGCGGCGGACCGGTTCTTTGAACGGATCGACAGCGCCATTCTGATGCGCAACGCCTCGACCCAGTTCGCCGATGGCGGCGAGTTTGGCATGGGCGCCGAGATCGGCATCGCCACCGGCAAGATGCATGCCCGTGGGCCGGTCGGGGCGGAACAGCTGACCAGCTTCAAATACATCGTTGTCGGCGACGGCACGACGCGGACCTGAGGGGTTGTCGTTCCGCAAATCGGCTGCTACCTGACACTGGCTAATCCGATACTTTTACTCGGAAAACTCGTGAGGCAGCAGTGACCGGCACCCAACCGCGGCTGGAAATCAGGAACATCGTGCGCGACTACGACGGCAAGCGCGTGGTCGATGACGTGTCTTTGGTGATCCAGCCCGGGAATGTGACCTGCCTTCTGGGGCCGTCAGGCTGTGGCAAATCCACCACGCTTCGGATCATCGCGGGCGTCGACATGCAGAGCAGTGGCACGATCCATGTGGACGGTCATCTGGTCTGTGACACGGTGTTTCGCGTCCCGCCCGAGCGCCGCTCTATCGGATTGATCTTTCAGGATTTTGCGCTGTTTCCTCACCTCACCGTGGGCGACAACGTGGGCTTTGGCCTGACGGGGTCGCGTAAGGACAAGCTGCCGCGCGTGGGTGAACTGCTCGAACGGGTGGGGCTGTCGCATTACATCAACGAATACCCGCACCAGCTGTCTGGCGGTGAACAACAGCGCGTGGCGTTGGCCCGTGCGATTGCGCCGCGTCCATCGATCATGCTCATGGACGAGCCGTTTTCCGGCCTCGACAACCGGCTGCGCGATGGCATTCGTGACGAAACCCTGTCCATTCTGAAGGACGAAGGCACCTCGGTCCTGCTGGTCACGCATGAGCCCGAAGAGGCGATGCGCATGGCGGACGAGATCGCGCTGATGCGTGACGGCAAGATCGTGCAGCGCGGCGCGCCCTACAACATTTACAATGCGCCTGCGGACAAGGCGGCGGTGGCGTTCTTTTCCGACATCAACCTGCTGAATGGAACCGTGCGCGGCGCGCTGACCGACACGCCCTTCGGCCAGTTCCTTGCCCCCGGAGTGCCGGATGGCGGCGCGGTCGAGATCGTGTTCCGCCCGCAGCATGTCGGCATCGATTTCGACAGGCAGGGGCGCGGCCCCAACCCGACGCCGCTCGCGGGTGCGCCCGCACGCGGCGTGGTCGAACGCGCCCGCTTCATGGGGTCGGAAAGCCTTGTCGAGTTCCGCATGGACTATGACCAGAGCATCATTCGCGCCACGGTGCCCAACGTATTCCTGCCCAAGCCCGGAACCGTCATGTGGCTGACCGTGCGGCGAGACCGCTGTTTCGTGTTCCGCAAGGACAGCGGGTCGGTCATCACCCGCTAATCCTCGATCTCCTCGGGTTGGATCAGGGTGATTTCCCCGCTGTCGGCAAGCGCGCGGATCGCCCGCACCACAGCGCTCATCGCAGCTTCGGCCTCCTTGGGTTTGATGTCCTTGAACTCTTCAGACATTTCACGAAGAGCGTCAGCCATCCGTTTGGATATATTGGACAATATGAAGTCGACGCTGCGCTTGTCGACATCGGCCACGGCACCGGCGATGACCCGTGCCAAGGTTTCCTGATCCACGTCGCGGGTGATCTTGGGGGCGTCGATCGCGTTCATCCGGTTGGAGATGTGGGCGAAGGTAAAGATGGATTTGCGCACCTCCTTGGCAAACCCCTTGTCTTCTTCATCGAGTGCTGTGAGCAATTCGTCCCGCGTCGCGGCGCGCGAAAAATTGAGGATTGCGCCGACCCGTTCGGAGGGTTGCGCGCGAAATGCCTTGGGCGGTTCCGAATCCATCTGGGCGGCAAGGCTGAGGCCGATGCGTTCTACTGCGTCCGGCGTGACCGCATCCGTCATCGACATCGCGTAGGTGATTCGCCGCGCCACGTCACCGGGCAGGCTGCTGAGCAGATCCGCCGCCTTGGTCACCTCGAGCTTGGAGACCATCACCGCAGCGATCTGGGTGGATTCCGAGGTCACGAAGTCCCGAAGCCGCGATACCGGCAAATCGGCAAGCCGCTTCCACGGATCACCGATCTGTCGCACACCGGCCTCCTTGCGCAGCCGCGCGGCGGTTTGGGCGCTGATCTTGCCGTCCAGCGCCGACAGCGCGCCCGCAATGTCACCGGGAAAGGAAAGGCCAATGGAGTCGAGCTCTTCCGAGAATTCAGTGATCACCGCATGCATCGTGTCGCGGTCGATATAGCGCATTTCGCCCAGAAGCTGGGTAAGTTGGATCTGCAAATCCTCGGGCAGCGCGGTCAGCGGCACATTCGCCCCTTCCTTGAGGATGAACTGCACGATGATCGCAGCCTTTGCCCGGCGCGACAGCCGGACGGCCGGGGCCATAGGTGGCGCGCCCGATCCGGTGTGCGCCAAGGGGGTCAACTGGGTCATTCACCTTACTCCATCCTGTCCTCAACGGCTTAGGAGGGTAAGGTTAAGAAACCGTCAGTAGTTTGAGCCCGACCCCGATTGAATCGCCAGGCGCAGTGACACTTCCGGCCAGGTCGACCGCCCGCCGCGCTGTCGGATTTCGCTGAGTTGCGCGCGCGCCAATTGGAAATCGCCTTTTTCAAGGTGCCATTGCCCAAGATAGGACCGCGCGAGCAGATTGTCGGGGTTCACCTCAAGCGCGCGGGCGTACCAGTCATAGGCGTCGTCCGTGCGGCCCGCCTTGCGCGCGGTGAAGCCGCGATAGGTCAGCACTGCGTCGCTGCCCTGATCGACCATGGCGTCTAGCACGCGCTCGGCATCGCTGATCCGACCGGCATAAGCCAGTTCGCGGACCGCTTTCATGCGGTCGGTGTCATTGAGGCTGCTTTTGTCGGGATCAACACAGGATTCGGTTTCTGCATCCCAGACCTGTCCCTCGGTGCAGGTCTTGGTCGTCTCGGTCGGAATGGGCGGATCATCGTCGTTGAACCCGACCGCCAGCGCGGCCAAGGGCAGGGCGGCAAGAAGAGCGGAAAGAAGCAAAGCGCGCATGGCGAAATTCCGTGATCAAGTTATCCGGCAGACACTTAGCGCACAAGAAAAAGACGGCCAGAGCGGCCGTCTTTAACTGCAAGTAAGGCGGGACAATTCAGCCCGTCACGACCTTGCAGGTATTGGTGTCGGCGTCATAGACCGTGCCGCTCGAGCAGGTCATGGTGACCTGTTCCTTGCCCCAGCTGCATTCGGCCAAGGTGGCCGTGGCGCTGGCGATCATCAGGGCCGAGGTGGTCAGAAGTGTCTTGATGGTCATCAGTCTTTCTCCTGTGGTTGCGTAGGGAAAAGCTAGCAGGGAATGGCGATTTGGCAAAATCTATCTGCTCTCCATGGCCACGCGACTATAGGAAGTGATCATTTCATAGGCTTTTCGCGGCCCCGACACCTCCCACGTGCTGTGCCAGAACGGCCAATCGTCGAAGTCATAGCGGACGACATAGGTGTCCGGATCGCACCAATGGGTGGCCTCAAGGCTCGTGCTGTCGATGCTGTGAAAGAAGCGACCGTCCTCGAAGTCGATATGCAGTGCGCCGTCCTGCGCACGCCAATGATAGCGGCGCTCTGCCAAGAAAGGCGCATGTCCGGGAAGATGCAGGTGTCCTGTCTCGTGATAGGCAAGGCCTGTTCCGTCGGGGACAAAGACGGCGCTGCCTTCGAAACGGCCATTGGTTCCGGCGCGGTGGTCGGTGATCTGGCGGGTGACGTGCCATGTGCCTTCGAACGCGGCCAATTCCGGAGCGGTGCATGTGGTCACCAGCGGCCTCAAAACCGGTCTCTCCGGGCAAAGCGTCTCATTCGGGTTGGCCTCTCTTGTCGCGCACCGGTCCGCAGTCTAGGACTGCGCCAAATTTCCGCAAGTCAACCGATGAAAGGATCGCGTACATGATCCCCCGTTATTCCCGTCCCGAGATGGTGTCGATCTGGGAGCCAGCCACCAAGTTCCGCATCTGGTTCGAAATCGAGGCCCATGCGTGCGACGCGATGGCCGATCTGGGCGTGATCCCGCGCGAAAATGCAGATGCGGTCTGGAAGGCCAAGGATGTCGAATTCGACGTGGCCCGCATCGACGAGATCGAAGCGGTGACCAAGCATGACGTGATCGCCTTCCTGACCCATCTGGCCGAGCATGTGGGCGCGGACGAGGCGCGGTTCGTGCATCAGGGCATGACCAGTTCAGACGTTCTGGACACCACCTTCAACGTTCAGCTTGTGCGCGCGTCCGATATCCTGATCGCCGATATCGAGGCGCTTCTGGCTGCTCTCAAGCGCCGCGCCTATGAGCACAAGGACACGGTGCGCATTGGCCGGTCGCATGGCATCCATGCCGAGCCGACGACGATGGGCCTGACCTTTGCCCGCTTCTATGCCGAGATGGACCGCAACCTGAGCCGGATGCGTGATGCGCGTGCCGAAGTGGCGACGGGCGCGATTTCCGGTGCTGTCGGCACCTTTGCCAATGTCGATCCGGCGGTCGAGGAACATGTCTGCGACAAGCTGGGCCTCGTGCCGGAACCGATCAGCACACAGGTGATCCCGCGAGATCGTCATGCGGCGTTCTTTGCGACCTTGGGTGTGATCGCAAGCAGCATCGAGAACATCTCAATCGAGATCCGTCACATGCAGCGCACCGAGGTGCTGGAAGGGGCGGAGTTCTTCTCGATGGGCCAGAAGGGTTCATCAGCGATGCCGCACAAGAAGAACCCGGTGCTGACCGAGAACCTGACGGGTCTGGCGCGCATGGTGCGCTCTGCCGTGATCCCGGCGATGGAAAACGTGGCGCTCTGGCACGAACGCGATATCTCGCACTCCTCGGTTGAACGGATGATTGGCCCGGACGCGACGATCACGCTCGATTTCGCCCTGGCGCGTTTGACCGGCGTGATCGACAAGATGCTGGTTTTCCCGGAGAACATGCTGGAAAACATGAACAAGTTTCCGGGTCTGGTGATGTCGCAGCGGGTGCTTCTGGCGCTGACGCAGGCCGGTGTCAGCCGCGAGGATGCCTATAGCTACGTGCAGCGCAACGCGCTCAAGGTCTGGGAACACCGGACCGATTTCAAGACCGAACTGCTCAACGATGCGGATGTTGTGGCCGCCCTCAGCGCTGAACAGATCGAAGAGAAGTTCGATCTGGGCTACCACACCAAGCATGTGGACACGATCTTCGCGCGGGTGTTCGGGGAGTCCTGATCTCCTCGTCTTCCTTGTGACCGTCATCCTCGGGCTTGACCCGAGGACCTTGTGGTTCGAGGTCCTCGGGTCAAGCCCGAGGATGACGGCTCTTGCACCGTGTAGACAAAGGCGTAGGCCGGGCTTCAGCCCGGCACGCACCTCTCCGAAATCACCCGTTCAGGTGATCCACCACCATCAAGTTCTGCGCCAATGTCTGGACCTCGTCCAACCAGCGGGTCACCAGTTTCGGATCATGTGGAGCAGCGCTGACCCCTGGTGCGATCTCGCGGTTCAGAACCGACTCGACGGCCAGTGATACGGGCACCGACACCAGCCGCGCCATGGCGGTGCCGCGCGCGTCGCCCCAGGCATCCATGACATAGGTCTTGTGCCACGCAGGGTTGCCATCCTTCTCGGCCAGCAGGTCAACGCACAGCACCACGCGGTCGGCCTCGTCTTCGGCATAGGCGTTGTTGGCCAGCAGGTCCGCCGCCATTTCGTTCAGACGCGCATCATCCGCGGTGCCCACTTCGGCAAAGATATCCGCCCAGGCATCGGCCCAGCCATTGAGCCGCAGCGTGCCGCGCACGAATTCCTTGACGGTCCATGTGGGCTCGAAATGGTACTGCGCCATGAAGGGCAGGCTGTCGCGGTTGGGGTAGACCTCGAACGCCTCGGGTTGGGGCAGGGGCGCGTCATAGCGGTTGATCGCGTCCCACGGTCGCTGGACCTCGAGTTCGGTGTAGTGCCGGATGGATCGTGACGGGGACCGCAGCGCCTTGAGAACACCTACGGGGGCCCAGCTGAACTTGTAGCGAAATGCGTTGGCGACCTTCGGCACGCCGCCGCAGTAGGATTTGAAAGAGATCACGTTTTCAGGATCATACGCGGCGCTGGTGCGGTAATCCGTAACCAGATGATGCGCCATCAGATGGTCGATGCCGGGGTCAAGACCAACCTCGTTGACCAGCACAACACCGGCCAGTCGCGCGGCATTGTCCAAATCGCGCATCTCGGGCGCGATATAGGACGACGACACGAAATGCGCGCCATGGTCGATGGCCATTTGCGCAAGTTGCACGTGCCAGTCGCCCGGCAACATCGACACGATCAAGTCGCCCTGACGCACCGCCGCCGCAAGCGCGGTCGGGTCAAAAACACGGATATCGTCGGTCAGATCACCCACCGCCGCCTGCGCCTTGTCCAGCGTGCGGTTCCACACCGTCACCGCATGCCCATCGCGAAGCAGCCGCCGCAGGCCGGGAACCGAGGACAGGCCCGTGCCACACCAATGAACTGTCATGTCGTCACCTTTCGGATATGGTCGTCGAAATAGGATTTTGTGCGCCCCCAGACGCCGCTGTCGATGGCATCGAGCGTCTTGAGATGCGGCAGAAGCTGGCCTGCGAAATCCTCGGAGGATTCGTGCGGCATCAGCGAGGGCAGGTTGTCGATCGCCATCACGTCGAGCGGGGGGTCGTCACAGGCGCGAACGGCCGGCGCATCCCAGCTTGTGACGTGGTCATAGACCTTGATCGGGGAAAAATCGCTGTCTGGATCGCAAGCGATATCGCCGATGACCCGCAGGGCGCGGGGACGGTCGCAGGCATCGGCGGGCACAAAGACCGGCGTGCCGGGACGCGCGAGGATGCAGTTGAAAAACAGTGTGTGATCAAGCACTTCGGGGAACGGTCCACCATGTGCCGTTTCCGCCATGTCCCATTTGGTGACCGTCAGGCCAACCTGCTCGCACAGGTCCGTCGCGCCGGTGCCGACTCGGCCCAGGGCGCCAATCACCAGCGCGTTGGGTGTGGCGCCGTTCAGCGCGGCTTTCACCTCCAGCCGCATCGCATCGGACGAGGACCATGTACCGACAGGCGGGCAGGGCGCACCCGCCTGTTGCGCCGCATAGGCCAGCAGCGACACCGCAGCACCCGCATATCCCGCCCAATAGCCAAAGGCCGCGACGCGCCGTCCGCTCTCATCCTCAAGATATTCCAGATCGTAGAGCGTGCCGCCGCCATCCCTGAACCGGGCCAGCAGCTTTTGACCGGCGGGCTGTCCCTTGTAGGCATGTCCGAACATGATGTGGCGGTGCCGCAGGGGCGTGCCATTATCCGGTAATTCCTTTAAGCCGAAAATAATCGCATCTCCGGGCGCCTCCACCCAACTGCCCTCGGGTGCAATCCTGGCACCTGCCGCGTCGTAATCCGCACTCGGGATCACCCGCGTCGGGCTGTCCTCGACCGTCACGGCGATGCCCTGCGCATTCAGCGCCGCCACACCTTCGGGCAGGATGCCGACGCGTTCCTCGTTTTCGCGGCTTTCCGCGCGCACCCAGAGATGGGTCATTGGTGTCCCCCTGTTTCGCCTTGCCGCACCCTAGCCAGCGCGGCACCGGGACAAAAGCCCCCTCGGGCCTGTTCAGATATGCGTCTGGGCGAACAGCCGTTCCGGCGTGTCCAGATGCGGCAATGCGTTGAACTGGGTCAGCGCCAACTGCCCCTCAAGCGGCAGCCAGGAACTGACCGAGGTGTTCTGGATCGACAGGCACAGATTGCAGAACGCCGACATCTCGAGGCCAAGCGTCAGGCGCATTGCCATGCCGATCAGCCCGCCCGAGGTCACCACAAGCGACCGCCCCGGCAGCGCGCTGATCTCGGCCAAGGCGTCACGCACGCGGTCCTCGAACTGGTCGAACCGTTCCGGCGCGCCCTCCAGCTTGCCGTCGCGCCAATGGCCGAACAGGTTGGGCAGATGCCGTACGAAGCCTTCGCGGTCTACCGGGAGCATGATGCCGTGCTGGTCGGCCAGCAGATGCGAGAGCGTGAAATACTCCAGCTCGTTCAGCCGCGCATCGCGGGTTATCGGACCCTGCGTTTCGGCGGCGATGGCATCGGCGGTTTCGACATGTCGGCGCAGCGTGCCCGTCCAGACATGGGCGAAGACATCGCCGCGCTGGCGGAAATGATCGCCCAGCCAACCTGATTGCTGATGCCCCAAAGGACTGAGCCGGTCATACGCGCCTTCTTCCCGCGCCGCGGTATTGGCTTGGCCGTGGCGGACCAGAACGATATGCGACATGCGGCCTCTGTCAGCGGGACGTGCAAAAGAAAAACGCGCCCACCGGGGCGGGCGCGCGAACGGGCAGGATCAGTGGATCAGATTTCTTCCATGATCTGCGCTTTAGCGACGAGCATCAGTTCCGCCATCTTGGCGCGAATCTCGTCATCGCTGGCCTTGCCGCCCAGATCGCCGGACACCTTGCGCACCACGTCCTCGTGGCCGGCCTCTTCGAAATCGGCCTTAACCACTTCTTTGGCATACTCGGCGGCATCATCGCCGGATTTACCCATCAGATCGGCCGCCCAGAGGCCCAGCAGCTTGTTGCGGCGGGCTTCGGCCTTGAATTGCATCTGCGCATCATGGGCAAATTTGTTCTCGAAGGCATTTTCGCGGTCATCGAAGGTCGACATGAGGGGGCTCTCCCGGAGATGTGGTTCCTGTTGAATGAGGTATGGCCCGACGCGCCGATCGGTTCAAGTGCGTGCGTTGCTTGCGGCATGACCCTGCATGCACTAAGACGCATTCGAACGCTGCCGTTTTTTCCCCCGTGGACGGCGATGCGCGCCCCTTTTCGTGCCATCCGGCGCATTGACAGAAAGATCCCAAATGGCCCGTCGCAAGAAGATTTACGAAGGCAAAGCCAAAATCCTCTATGAAGGCCCGGAACCGGGCACAATCGTCCAGTATTTCAAGGACGATGCGACTGCCTTCAACGCCGAAAAGCGCGATGTGATTGACGGCAAGGGCGTGCTCAACAACCGTCTGAGCGAGTTCTTCATGGTGGGTCTCAATTCCATCGGGGTGCCGACGCATTTTCTCAAGCGGCTCAACATGCGTGAACAGCTTGTGCGCCAGTGCGAGATCATCCCGCTCGAAGTCATCGTGCGCAATTTTGCCGCTGGTACCATGGCCAAGCGCCTTGGTATCGAGGAAGGCACACCGCTGCCGCGCCCGATCGTCGAATATTGCTACAAGGACGACAAGCTGGGTGATCCGCTGGTCACAGAGGAACATATCGCGGCCTTCGGTTGGGCCAGCCAGCAGGACATGGACGACATCCTGAGCCTTGCGCTGCGGGTCAATGATTTCATGTCCGGGCTGATGTACGGCGTCGGCATCAAGCTGGTGGATTTCAAGATCGAGATCGGCCGGGTCTACGATGGGGATTTCCAGCGTCTGATCATCGCCGACGAGATCAGCCCCGACAGCTGCCGGCTCTGGGACATCGAGACCGGGCGCAAGCTCGACAAGGATGTGTTCCGGCGCGATCTGGGCAATCTGGCCGATGCCTATACCGAAGTGGCGCGGCGTCTTGGCGTGATGCCACAGAACGCGACACCGATGGAAAAGCCGAAGCTGATCAACTGACGCAGCGCCCGGTGACGGGCGGCGCGTGTGCGTATTTGGAAAAAGAAGACGGGGGACGGTCGCGCCCCCGGACAAGGCGGAGACGATCATGAAGGCACTTGTGCATGTGATGCTGAAGGATGGGGTTCTGGACCCGCAGGGCGAGGCGGTGCGCCACGCTCTTGACGGCATGGGCTTTGACGGTGTCGAAAAGGTGCGTCAGGGCAAGGTCATAGAACTGGATCTGGCCGATGGCACATCCGAGGATACCGTGCGCGAGATGTGCGAAAAGCTGCTCGCCAACACGGTGATCGAAAGCTACCGGATCGAGATAAGCTGATGCGCGCGGCGGTTGTTGTATTCCCCGGATCGAATTGCGACCGGGACTTGGCCGTCGCGTTCCGCAATGCGGGATGCGAGGTCGAGATGGTCTGGCACAAGGACACGTCCTTGCCCTCGGGCATCGACATCGTCGGCATTCCCGGCGGGTTTTCCTTTGGCGACTACCTGCGCTGCGGCGCGATTGCCGCCAATTCGCCGATCTGCGCCGAGATCAAGGCCCATGCCAATCGCGGCGGTTTTGTTCTGGGGGTCTGCAACGGCTTTCAGGTCCTGACCGAGACCGGCTTGCTCCCCGGTGCGCTGTTGCGCAATGCGGGACTGAAATTCATCTGCCGCACTGTGCCGCTGGTCGTGGGTACGACCGACAGCATCTTTACCGCTGGTTACGAGGCCGGACAGACGATTTCCGTGCCGATCGCGCATCATGACGGCAATTACATCGGGTCTGAAGACATCGTCAGACAGTTGACCGACGAAGACCGGATTGCGTTCCGCTATGGCGACAACCCCAACGGATCGACCGCCGATATCGCCGGCATTCTGTCCGGAAACCGGCGCGTGCTGGGCATGATGCCCCATCCCGAGCGGGCAGCGGACGAAAACCATGGCGGAACCGACGGGCAGGCGCTGTTTGCCACCATCGCCAGCGCCCTAGCGGCGGCTTAGCGCCGGTTCTCGCAGCCGTGACGCGCTACCGCTTGAGAGGCGGTCGCGATTTGCATATTCTGAAGCAATGGCCAGCGGCACCTCATTGATGCGAGATATCACCCGGACAGGTTCGCTGTCATGGCGGGTGCGCGTCGCCTTGGCCCTGCTGACCGCCATCGCCATCGCGACGGTTTTCGTCACCAACCAACTGCTGACGGACCGCTTCACCGAATCGACCCGCAACCGCGCGGAGCTGAGGTTGGCGCTCTACTCGGGCAACCTCGTGTCCGAGTTGCGTCGCAACGCCATCGTGCCGCAGCTTCTTGCGCGGGACCCGGCGCTGATCGGCGCGCTGAACTCGGGCGATTTCTCGCAAAGCTCGCAGCGGCTGATTTCCTTCGTTGACGAGATCGGCGCGGCCTCGCTGATGCTGCTGGACCGCGAAGGGCGAACCGTGGCGGCCACCAGCCGCGAACGGCTGGGCGAACAGCACCGCAATGCTGCTTACTTCGTCGAAGCGCTGCGCTCGAATGCCACCGTGTTCAGCGCGCAGCGGCAGGAGGTGGGCAGCTACAATTTCAGCTATTCGCGCCGCATGGAAAGCCAGGGCAGCGCCATTGGTGTCATCGTGGTCGAGGTCGATCTGGCCAAGTTCGAACGCTCCTGGGCAGGCATTTCCGACGCGGTGCTGGTGACCAACAGCGAGGGCGAGATCATACTTGCCACCGAACCGCGATGGCGCGGTCGCGGCGTGTCCGAAGCGTTGGCGCGTCAGCCGGCCGACGGCGCGATCGAACGCGCGATACGGGCCACGGCCGATTGGACGGCGGTGCCGCCCGACGCCTATATCCAGGGCGAGGCGGTGATGCGCATCGACGGGCGTATCCCGTTCCGCGGCTGGAGCATGACCACCTTCACCACCTATGCCAGCGTACGCGAACGGGTGAACGCGGTGCTGGCGCTCGAAATCATGGCATTTGCGATTCTTCTGGCTCTGACATTCTACACGTTGAGTCGTCGGACCGCGTTCCGCATGGCCCTTTTCCAGCGCGAGTCAGCAGAGCTTCGCGCATTGAATCAGCGCCTCCAGCGGGAAATCGCCGAACGCGAGCGGGTGCAGGAAACCCTTGCCGTGGCCGAACAGACGCTTGCGCAAAGCTCCAAACTCGCCGCTTTGGGCGAGATGTCGGCCGCTGTCAGCCATGAATTGAACCAGCCGCTGGCCGCGATGAAGACCTACCTCGCGGGGGCCAAGCTCTTGATGCGCCGCAACCGGTCGGAAGAGGCGCTGGCGGCGTTTTCGCGAATTGACGACCTGATCGAGCGGATGGGCGGAATCACGCGTCAGCTTAAGAGCTATGCGCGCAAGGGCCAACAGGCGTTTTCCCCCGTAAACATGGGGGATGCGCTGGTCTCGAGCTTGTCGATGATGGAGCCGCAACTGAAATCCCGCAAGGTCAAGATCACCAAGATCCTGCCAGAAGAGCGCGTTCTGGTGATGGGTGACCGTATGCGGATCGAACAGGTGATGGTCAACCTGCTGCGCAATGCGCTGGACGCGACCAAGGCGGTGTCGGGCCCGCAGCTCGAGATCATCCTTGCCAGCGGCGAGACCGCGACGCTGACCATCCGCGACAACGGGCACGGGATCGAAGACCTCGATGCGCTGTTCGAGCCGTTCTACACCACCAAGCAGCCGGGCGACGGCGTGGGGCTGGGGCTTGCCATTTCCTCGGGGATCGTCAACGACCTCGGGGGACGGCTGCTGGCCCGCAACGCCGAAGGCGGCGGCGCGGTGTTCGAAATGCAGCTACCTATATTGAACGATCAAACGCAGGCGGCGGAGTAACCCCATGGGAAAAGCCATGAAGATAGCCATTGTCGATGACGAAAAGGACATGCGCCAGTCGATCAGCCAGTGGCTGGCTCTGTCGGGCTATGACACCGAAACCTTTGCCAGTGCCGAAGAGGCGCTTGGCACGGTTGGCGCGGATTATCCGGGCATCGTGATCTCGGACATCAAGATGCCCGGCATGGACGGCATCCAGCTTTTGCGCAAGCTGATGGGCTCGGACAGCGCGCTGCCTGTCATCATGATCACGGGGCACGGCGATGTGCCTATGGCGGTCGAGGCGATGCGGATCGGGGCGTTCGATTTCCTTGAAAAGCCGTTCAACCCGGATCGCATGTCGGATCTCGCCAAGAAAGCCACCAACGCGCGCCGCCTGACGCTCGACAACCGGGCGCTGCGTCGTGAACTGGGCGACGGCAGCCAGATGATGCGCAAGCTGATCGGCACCAGCCCAGCGATGGAACGGCTGCGCGAGGATATCCTTGATCTGGGGCAGGCGGACGGTCATGTGCTGATCGACGGCGAAACCGGGACCGGAAAAACGCTTGTAGCCCACGCGCTGCATGCGGTGGGCAGCCGGGCGGGCAAGAAATTCGTTCTGATCTCCTGCGCGGCAATGGACGAGGACACGCTGATCCGGCGGCTCTTTGGCCCGATGATGCCCGAGGACAGCCGCCTGCCGGCCGTCGAAGAGGCGCGGGGCGGCACGCTGGTGCTCGAAGACATCGAAGCGCTGTCAGACGCCGCGCAGGCGCGTCTTCTGACCATGATTAACGATCAGGGCACGCCGCCCGAAACCCGCATCGTGGCGATCTGCAACCTGCAGGACGAGGGCCGGACCTGCGAGGACGCGCTGCGTCCGGACCTCTATTACCGGCTGGCCGCGCTCAAGATCACCGCACCGCCGCTGCGCAACCGGGGCGAGGATATCCTGACGCTATTCACGGTGCTGGCCGACCAGTTCGCCGACGAATACGGCTGCGAGGCGCCGCAGGTCAGCGCGCAGGAGGCGGCGCAGCTCTTGCAGGCGCCGTGGCCGGGCAACATCCGACAACTCATCAACCTTGCCGAACGCGCGGTGCTCCAATCCCGGCGCGGCACGGGCACCATCGCGTCGCTGCTGATGTCCGACCATGACGAGATGCAGCCGGTGATGACCACCGAGGGCAAACCGCTCAAGGAATATGTCGAGGCGTTCGAGCGCATGCTGATCGACAACACGATGCGTCGGCACCGCGGGTCGATCTCGTCCGTCATGGACGAACTCTGCCTGCCGCGCCGCACGCTGAACGAAAAGATGGCCAAGTACGGCTTGCAGCGTTCCGAATATCTGTAATGCAAGCAAGGCCTTTCGAAAGGGCTTGAGGCGGGTTTTCGACAACCCGCCTCACCTCGCGCGTCGGCATTGATACGGGTCGGCTTTAAACCTATCTTCCGCTTCATGGCGCAGACTTGCATCGAGATGCGGAGGCGATCATGACGGACCGGGAACAAGCGCTTGCGGATGACAGGATGCGTGCCGAGATTGCGCGCATCATTACGGAAACCGCGGAGCTGAACAAGGAAACCCGCTGGTACGAACTCGTGATCTTCGCGGGCGGGGCCTCGGCGCTAACGCTCACCATCGTCGCGGTAACCAAACTGTTTCTCTGACGCTATTGTGCCCGCATCAGCATCCCGTACAGATCGCGCGGGTTGTCGGGGTCGGCCAGCAGGTCAAGCGGCAGGTTCAGCCCGGTTTCGCGCGTCAGGTCATGCACCACCCGCAGCGCCGAGAAATCCTCGATCGCGAATCCCACACTGTCGAACAGCGTGATCTCGCGCGCATCGCGGCGGCCCGGCACCGTCCCGGTGATCACTTGCCACAGCTCGGTCACTTGGTGACCGGGATCAAGCTGCTGAATCTCGCCCTCGATCCGGGTCTGTTCGGGGTATTCCACGAAAATCGATGACCGGTGCAGAATCGCTGCGGCCAGTTCGGTCTTGCCGGGGCAATCGCCGCCGATGGCGTTGATGTGCACGCCGCTGCCGACCATGTTGTCGGTCAGGATCGTCGCGTATTGCTTGTCCGCCGTGCAGGTCGTCAGGATCTGCGCGCCTTCGATCGCCGACTCGGCGCTGTCGCAAGGCACCACGGTCAGGCCGGTACCCGCGAGGTTCGCCGCGCATTTGGCGGTTGCCGCCGGGTCCTTGTCGTAGAGCCGGACCGTCGTGATGCCGCAGATCGCCTGCATGGCGATGCTCTGGAATTCCGCCTGCGCACCATTGCCGATCATCGCCATCGTGGTGGCGCCCTCGGGCGCAAGGTACTTGGCAGCAACAGCTGACATCGCAGCGGTGCGCAGCGCGGTCAGCAGTGTCATTTCGGACAAGAGCACCGGGTAGCCCGTGTGCATGTCGGCCAGCAGGCCGAACGCCGTTACGGTCTGCAACCCTTCGGAGGTGTTCTTGGGGTGCCCGTTGACATATTTGAACGCGTAGAGCGTGTCATTCGCCGTGGGCATCAACTCGATCACGCCCACCGGGCTATGTGCGGCCACGCGGGGCGTCTTGTCGAAACTTTCCCAGCGGCCGAAATCTTCTTCGATCGCGTCCGCGATGCGGCGGATCATTTCTGGCAGGCCAACGTGATGCACAAGCTGCATCATGTGATCCACCGAAACGAAGGGGACAAGGGCCTTGTCTGACGGTTGCATGCTTTGTGTTCCTTACATCAGTCGCGGGGTGGGGCGGTCAAAGATGCGACGGCCCAGAGCCGAGGCGGCCAAGTCGACCATCAGGTGCGCGGTGCGTCCACGCTCGTCGAGCATGGGGTTCAGTTCGACCAGATCCAGCGAGGTCATCAATCCGCTGTCGCAGAGCAGTTCCATCACCAGATGCGCCTCGCGCACCGTGGCCCCGCCGGGCACCGTGGTGCCGACCGCAGGCGCGTGGGTGGGATCAAGGAAATCCACGTCCAGCGACACATGAAGCGCGCCGCCCGCCTTGGCCACGTCTTCGAGAAACGGCACCAGCAGCGCTGCCACGCCGGATTCGTCGATGGCCCGCATGTCATAGCCGCGCACATCCGTCTGCTCCATCAATGCGCTCTCGGGCAGATCGACCGACCGGAGCCCGATGATGCAGGTCTGGCCCGGCGGCACGATGGCGGGCAGGTCGGGAAAGCCACCAAAGCCGGATTGCCCGGTGGCATAGGCCAGAGGCGTGCCGTGCAGGTTGCCCGATGTCGTGGTCTCCAGCGTGTTGAAATCGCTGTGGGCATCCAGCCACAGGACAAATTGCGGACGGCCCTCCTGTGCGGCATGGGCAGCCACACCGGGCACGGTGCCCAGCGACAGCGCGTGGTCTCCGCCAAGGAAGATCGGCAGGCCCTGCTGCATCGCGTCCTGCGCCGTGCGCATCAGCGCGGTGGTCCAGCCGATGGTTTCCGACAGGTTCACCAGCCCCTCGCGTTCGGGGATGCCGTTGCTGTCTGGCGACAGGTTGCCCAGATCGCTCACCTCATGCCCGAGATCGGTCAACGCGCGGGAAATCCCTGCGATGCGATAGGCGTCCGGCCCCATCAGGCAGCCTTTGCGCGCCTTGCCGCAATCCAGCGGTGCGCCAACGAGTACGATGTGTTTTGACGGCATCAATGCTGTCCTCCGTTTTCCTACCTGCGGATATAGGGTGCAGACTGAGCGCTGGGGAACTGGTCAAAATGATCAATTTGAGCTATGAATGGCCAAAGTGAAATATCCCGAGATCGAAATGGACAATACGGACAAACGGCTTGTGTCGATGCTGCGTCACAACGGGCGCGCATCGGTGTCGGACCTGGCCACCACGCTCAACCTGTCACGCGCCACGGTGCGGGCGCGGTTGGACCGGTTGCAGGGCTCGGGCGACGTGGTGGGCTTCACCATCGTGCTCCGGGAGGATGTCGCCCATGACCCGGTGCGCGCGCTGATGATGATCGGCATCGAAGGGCGCGGCACGGACCGGGTGATCCGTCACCTGAACAGCCTGCCTCAGGTCCGCGCGCTGCATTCGACCAACGGACGCTGGGACGTGATCGCGGAACTCGGCACCGAAACGCTCGAGGCGCTGGATGACGTGCTGTCGCTGATCCGCAAGCTGGACGGGGTGACGCAGTCGGAAACGTCCCTGCTGCTGTCCACCCGCAAAAGCGGCGGTTAGGCCGAACGCCGCGCCGCCGCGATCCAGAGACCCATCAGCATCAGCGACAGGATCATGTTCCAACTGGCCATGGACAGGCCGAGCAGCGCCCATGGCACCTCGTCGCAGCGCACCAGCGGCGCGCTCATGATCTGGTCGAACAGCTGGTCCGGGGTCAGCCCGCTGATGGGGCCGGAGGAACAGGTGCTGGGGCCTTCCCACCAGTCGCGCTCGACCCCGGTGTGATATGCGCCGATGGCCGCCGCTGTCAGCGCCGCCAGCGCCCCCAGCCATGCAAGCGCCGCAGTGCCGAACCGCAGCGCCATCAGTCCGACGGCAATCGCCACCCCATGCGGATAGCGTTGCCAGATACACATCGCACAGGGGGGCAGGCCGCCGATATACTGGAACCCGAACGCCCCCAGCATCAGCGCCAGAGACCCGGCCGCGGCCAGAAGCATCAACGATCTGCGTGTCAGCGTCATGTCAAACTCCGATCCATGTCTTGAGGAGGCTGGCCAGCGTAGCACCAGCGATCACAAGCGTGGCGATCCATGCCGTGCCAAGGATCATACCAAGGATCACGAGGATCCCGTCGCGTTGCAAAAGACCCATCGCAATCGCCACAACTCCGATCCCGGGGACCGTGTTTGTCCCCGGAAGGGGCACGAGGATCGACGCGCTGAACAGCACCAGCGCCGCGCCCACCGCCTGATCCATCGGTTTGCGGGTCAGCAGCCCAAGGCGCGGACGACTGATGGTTTCGATCCGCCGCAGCCATGGCCCTGCGCGTTGAGCTAGGCCATTCAGATCACCCGAGGACACGGTGCGCGCGGCCAGTCGCCCGGGCAGCCACGGAATGCGGCGCCCCAGGAGGATCTGAACGGAAATCAACATCAGCGGCAATGCGACGACCTGCGGGACACCGTAGAGGAACGGGATGCAGCAGGGCAGGGCAAGAACCAGCAGAAAAAGCCCGAACGCGCGTTCGTTCAATTGCCCGAGCACCCAGCCAAGCGTGACGGTTCCGGTCCCTGCCTCTGACGCCAAGAGGTCGAGTCGGTCCGAGATCGCCATGTCCTCGGCTGGTACAGCTGTCATTCGGAACTCTCTTCGAAAATGTCTTGCCGAGCGTGGGTCTTGCAGGGGAGGTAGCAAATTGCCAGGCCCTGCACCAGCGGCTCCAGACAGGTACCGGTCACACCGCTGTGCCGATCTGTGATCGCGTCGTTTGATGCCGCGACTTTCGCACGAAAAGGACTGGACCTTTCAGCGCAAACTCGCTACCTCCGCGCCAGTGCCCAAGTGGCGGAATGGTAGACGCAGGGGATTCAAAATCCCCCGGCTTAACGGCCTTGTCGGTTCGAGTCCGACCTTGGGTACCAATAAAAACAGGGGTGTAACCGCTCCTGTTTTTCTTTTTGGGGCAATCGCGAAAAGGTGTGTCACACACCCGAGTCACACTCTGCTTCATGTTCTCCGTTCCTGCGCCGCCTTCGACAAGCGGCGGCGGCTCGCCTTGCTTCGATAGTATGCGACCATTTCGGCACTCTGGCCGGTCACGGCTTGGATCTCGGCATCACTGGCGCCTGCCTCGGCCAGCTCGATGATCGCCAGCTTGCGCAGCCCGTGCAGCGAGAATGGCAAAGCCCGTTCGCCCAGGTCGGCACGCCACTTGCGGAACGCCTTCTCCACAGCATCATAGCCCAAGGGCTGCGTCAGGTTCTTCGGGATCAGGTGGGCACCGCCCGGCGTGAGCCCGGCCACAAAAGCGCGCAGCGGGGCGGGGCAGTAGACATCAAGCTCCTGATCCCCTTTCTCGTCGTGAACGACCATCCAGTCGCCTTGAATCTGGTCACGGCGCATGCTGATTGCCGCGCTGGGGCGCTGGCCGGTGTAGCGGATCAGGTTTGCCGCGATCCGCACGGTCTCTGGCGCACTATCGAGCGCCTTGATCATCCAAACGGGCCACGGCTCAAAAGGCTTTGCGGGCTTGTGGGCGCCAAGACCGGCGGCGGGGTTCGGGCCAAGAGGCCAATCAAGCTCACGAGCTGCATAGTTCCACAGCAGGCTGATCACCTGCGCGTAGCGGGACGCCTTGCGCGGCGTGTCGGACAGTTTCGCCAGCGCGGCTTTCACAGCCTGCCGCGTCGTCTTGCGCATATCCTTGGGGCCGTTCTTCTCCGTGATGGCGTCCATCACCCGGCGATATTGCGTCTTGGTCGACGCGGCGACCTTGCCTTGGACGGTCAGGTCGGCCCGCCATGCCTCAATGCAGGCTTGCCACGAGTAGCGTTCTTTCTGGCGCTGCGCCTCGTGCTTGCCGGATTGAGCTTCCCAATAGAGGCGATCCAGCTCGCGTGGGTCGCCCTTCCAATCGAGTGTGATTTCCCGGCTGCGCTGCTTGCCGCCTTCGGTCCACGTCACGCGATGGCGGGGCACCCACTTTCCTCGAGTCCAGCGCCAGACAAGGCGCGGCTTCTCGATCCGGGGCTTGGGTGGCTTCACAGTTCAAAATCCTCATCGGGCAGGGCTGCGTCAGCTCGGAGTATGGCCTCGATCTGATCAACGCGCCACCGCTCCAGGCCACCAATGCGTGACGGCGGCGGTAGCGCGCCACGCTCCACCAGCCGCCGAAACTCAGCCGCGCTCATATCCAGCATGGCGGCAGCCTTCGTGTCGCGGACGGCTATCGGTGTAAATGAGCGCGGCGTGGCCATGTTAGGTGTCCTCGTTCGCGATCTTGAGCAGCACGTCTGCGTGACACGACTGACCAAGCGGGCACCAGCAGGCTAAGTCTTTGCCGCGTAGCTCGTGCAGATGGGTCTTCGCGTAGTCATCAAGCGACAACAGGTCTTTGACCGGCGGGCAAGGTGGGCGGGTATTGTCGATCAGGCCAGTCAGCACATCCGCAAATTTCTTGACGCACTCAGCAGCCGCTCCATGTACCCCGACACGATAGGGATTTCGCCACTTGGACGGTCTGGCGACGATCACCGCGTCCCGGTGATCCTTGCGCCATCCGCCTTTGCGGCGGCTCATTTGTATGCGTTTGGTCATTTCAGTCGTCGCAGTCTGCAAAGATGTCTTCCCACATCTCCATTGCATCTTCGACCTGATCAGCAATGAACTGCAGTTGGTCGGCAGAAAACATGTGGTAGTCATGACCGTCTGCGTAGATCGAAACATCATCTTCAGGACCGTATTCGATCCGAACCAGATCAAATTCAGCGTCCATCATGAACATGACGATCTTATCGTCATCACCATCCTTTAGGTGCAGGAGTTTGTTATGCTCAAAACCGCCGGTAAGGTACTTTTTGAATTCTTCCATTCGTTCGGTCATGTCATCCTCATTGCATTGCCGGTTTCCGCCTTTGGCGCGGAACTCGCACCATCGACATGATGTAATCAACGCCATCGACCTCGACGCAGATCGCGACGGTCTTGGCGTCCAGAACCAAGATTTCCTGCGGCACCTTGCCTGACGAAAGTGGGGCAAGTGCTTTGGCTATTGTCAGAGCGGGCGTGATCAGTGGGTGTTTTTCGGCCATGTCAGGTGTCCATCTGGTCGATGTTGCCGCGGTGAATGGTAAAGCTGTAGGCCGCGACCCACGGATTCTGATTCCATGCGTCGGGGCCGTGAATGCTGTTCCAGAGGGCGCGGAAATCGGTGCGGGCCGACCACCCTTCATGGACGCCGCTGATATCGTCCACCGTGTGGCCTTCGGTGCATCCCTCCGCAACCGCATCCGCCTCGCTGATCTCCTGCAACCGCTGCACCCGCACGTCCGTGACGGTCAGTGTCAGGCGGGACGCCCAGCGGGGCATGTGGATGGGGGAGCGGGTGCGGCCATTCATGCCTAGTTCATCGCGCTCATCCGGCGCTCCATCCGCATCATAATGGACGGGCCAGTGGGACATTTCACGCGGCGGATAGGCATCATAGTCTTTACTGCCGCGCCACGTTTCTTTGACCCAAAGGCGATCACCGGGGGCGATGGGTAGGCGATACGATGCGCCAACGCGGTCGTGCTTGCCGTCCCAGTACCAGACCTGTTGAGGGTCGATCAGGACATCAAGACTCAAGACGTTGAGTTCAGGAAACTTCGGGTGCGCCGATGGCAGCTTGCGCCGCGTCTGGGTCTTCGTCCCGGCCAGCAGCGCGCGGATCATCGGGGCGGAAAAGAGGATGGGCTTGTCGGTCATGATCACAACTCCGCCTGATCAAACGTCGGCACCGCAACCTGCGCCACAGACCGCGACCGGCGGCGGTACGGCCACGGCTTGCTGTCGGCCAGCGCGCGATTGCGCAGGTTGTCCGCTTGATGCGCATGGCCCAGCCACGACAGGTTGATGTCCTCGGTCTCGCCTGTGCCGGATAGGTGCAGGTAGCGCTTGGTCGACGGGTTCCAGAGACGGTGCATCCGGGCGTCTTCGTGGGCGGCAAAGCCGTTGCGGTTGGGTTGGACGGTCATTCAATGTCCTCCGGTTTTTGTGCATCCGGCCAAGGATAAAGCGTCCGCTGGATGGTCCTGCGCTGGACGCCCAAAAGCTCGGACGCTTTGAGTTTGCTGCCGGTGATCTGGATGGCATGAAGAAACAAGCGCGCTTTCTCCTTCGCGTGCCTGCGCTTCATGTCAATCCAGAGCTCCAAGGCCTGATCGGTGGCATTGTCCGTCACGCCATCGCCTCCTGTTCTGCAAGGTGTGCACAGTTGGCGGTGACCAGCGCGGCTGCCAGTGGCGGGCAAACACTGTTTCCGCACATGCGGGTCTGTTCGGTCTTGGTCATGGGTCGACCATCGGGCGCGCGATCGATGATGTAGCTGTCGGCAAAGCCTTGGGCGCGGAACTGTTCGCGCGGGGTCAGCATCCGCATGCCGATGTCTGCGATCGCGTAGGTGGTGCCGTCGATCTCGACCGTGACCAGCCCGAAGGTGTCACGGGTGCTGAGGGTGTGCAGCGGATCGGCAGCAGATTGCCCGGTCCCTGCGCCATAGTATTTCTGCAGGAAGGTCGCGATCAGGGCGGAGTGCTGACCGCCGGCACAGAGGGTCGGGTGCGGATCCTCGATCGAGGCGTCCCGGCGCGCGTTGCCGTGCATGCTCAGAAGGTTCGCCGCCACGATCTGCTGTTGTGTGCCGCGCGTCGTCAGGGTGGACAGGGGCGCATCGGCTGGGCGACCTGCGGCGTTTTCCATGCGGGCTCCGCCGTTGTGCTGGGCGAGGAACGCGGCGACGGCCATCATGTGCGCACCGCCTGCGGTGATCGTGTGTGTCGGTTCGTCGCCTGCCGTAAAGGGTTTGCCCGCGTTCCGCATGGTCATCAGGTGCGGTGCCACCAGCGCATGCTTTGCGCCACTGGCCACCATCGTGCCGATAGGCTTGTCGAGGCCGGGGACGCGCGGTGACTGGCCGGGGCGTTCGCCGTAGCCGGTTTGGATCAGGGTTGGCACGACGACGCAACTGTCTGCCTTAGCCGTTAGCGTCTGCATTGGCTTTGTGACAGGGCGCTCCGGGCTTTGCCCCATGCGTCCGCCGCAGCCGACAATGAACGGCTGTTTCGCTTCCAGAACATACCGCACCACACCACGGGCGATCCGGCGCAGGGTGGCTTCCTTGAGTGGTCGCACCGCGCGCAGGCCATACTTTGCCATGATCTCTTCGGAGCTGTCGAAGATGGACGGGCAGGGCAGTGACCAGTCGATGATTTCTGCCGCCGTGCGCCACGGCTTGCGCAGGCCGGTGATCACCCCGGCGCTGTCGGGTGCGCCGTGGGTCGGTTCGGGCCATGTGATCGGCAGGCCATCGCGACGGGCGATCACGAACAGCCGTTGCCGGATGGTCGGTGCGCCATAGTCGCAGGCGCGCAGGCGCTTCCATTCGACCTTGTATCCGAGGCGGCGCAGGCGCTTGACCCATTCCCGAAAGGTTTCGCCCTTGCGCTCTGGATCGGGTTTGTCCTCGGGTGTGAGCGGCCCCCAGTCCTGAAACTCTTCGACGTTCTCCAGCATGATCACGTCCGGCGCGACACGTTCGGCCCAGTGAACCACGACCCACGCCAGATCGCGGATGCCCTTTGACACAGGCTTGCCGCCCTTGGCCTTGCTGTGGTGCTTGCAGTCGGGCGAAAACCACGCCAGCCCGACCTTGCGGCCCTGACACACTTCGTCCGGTGAGACCGCGTAGACCGAATTGATCAGGTGGAGGGTGTCGGGATGGTTGACCTCGTGCATCGCCAGCGCCGCTGGATCATGGTTGATCGCTATATCGGGGCTGCGGCCAAGCGCCATTTCGATCCCGGTCGATGCGCCACCACCACCAGCAAAGCTGTCGATGATCATGGGGATGCCGTTCGGATCACGCACGGGCGGCTCTGGAAAGTCGAAGGTGTCTCTCACGGTCGTTCCCTCAGATTAATGCCCCCGCCGCGAAATAGAATTCGATGAAACCGGCCAGTCTCATTGACAGCGGCGGGGGATAGGCGGGTCATTCCGCCTATGGGATGATCAGGTCGCGCCGAAGAAAACCGGGCGGCCTGTCTGTTCTGCTGCGTCGTGCGCCATTTCCTGAAACTTGGCCTGACGCTGGTATTCCACGCGGTGCCATTTGAACCCGAGCTGCAGCCCGCCACCGGACACGCGGAACCGGAACTTGGCGCGGATTTCGGTCGGTTCCTCGCCATAGTGGAGCGGGATCGCGAGGGTGATTTCGTCTGGCACCACCACGTCATTGGTCACGCGGGTTTCGGTCTCGTATTTGAAGGACAGGTCACCGTTTTCGAGACGTGTGCGCGACTTGAACTGCGCGCCCTGAGTGGCTTCCAGATCGCGGCAAATCTCGATAATGGTCGCGTGTTCCGGGTCAATGATGTCGGACACGTTTTCTTCGATGAAGAGCGCGAAGTCTTCCTGGCTGTGCATCTTGCCTTCCATCGCCGACCAGCGCGCGTATTCGAGGCTGCTGGCGATCTTGAGCGTGGCCGTGTGGGTGCAAGGTTGTGACAATAGTTCGGCACCTTCCGCCTGATTGTCGGTATGCCAGTCCAGCCGCGCCGTGATGGTCGAGGCGTCGTAATTGGCGATCAGGATGGACCGGCCATCGGAGAACCGGTTCACGTATCCGATCAGCGATGCGCGGTCGTTCACGGTGATCGACTGATTTATGAACGGCGGCAACAAGTCCGGATCGGTGATGTCCACCAGCTTGAACCGCTCGGGCACAAAGGCGTGCTTGCGGCCGTCCTTGTGTTCGATCACCGGATCGGCAAGACGCGCGCCTTCGATCGCGGCGTCCAGTGCATCGCGCGGATAGTCCAGTTCCGGGATTTCGGTAAGTTCTTTGGTCATACTGCTCACTCCTGAATCGGCAGTTGGGTTTACTCAGCCGCGCTGCGGCGGCGTTCGATTTCGTCCTCGATGTCCATCTGGTTGGGGTCGCGGCGGGACAGACGGCCTTCGTCGTCGGCAAAGTAGATGCCTGTGCCCATGGCCTTCTGCGGCACCTTCGATGTGACCTTGGGTGTCACCTCGATCTGACCGGCCTTGTTGAACTTGAGCGGGATGGTGATCGTCAGTGATCCGTCGCCGCCGGTGTCGGCCATTGCCTCGATGACCTTGGCCAGTTGCCGGTCGGCCTGCGCCAGCAATTCGCCGCGGCGAAAGGACTGGATCAGTTCGAGGAAGTTGATGCTGTGGTCGTGCGCCATGATGAAATCCTTTTCGTTAACGCGGTGCAGCAATCCGCCCGGACCATGCGTCGAATTCGGTGCGGAGGATCCGGAACCGGGCGCGGGCGTCGATGTTGGTGGCAAGGTCGCGGCGGCTCTGGATGTTGCAGAACCGGCGAAGGTATTCGGCGGCGAAGGATGCGCACAGAAAGTGGTCGGACAGGTCGGGATCAACCTGCGCGACCACGAAGCGCTGAAACCGTTCGTCGTTGCACAGGATGCCTGCCTGTTGAGGCCAGTCGGTGGGGGCGTGGGCGGTCATTGCTTCGTTCCCGGCCCATCTGAATAGCGGCCTTCGACGCGCGCCAGATACTCGCGCAACATCGCGATCATGGTCTCGCGGTCGCCGTTGCTGATGTAGTTCACACGTCCGCCGTCGATCTTGCCGAACTTGGCGGTCAGCAGGACGAAGCCAACCTTGGGCACTTTCCCCGGCTTGCGTTTGCCGTTGAAGTATTCGTCAATCGTGCGCGCCAGCTTGTTCATCTGGCTGCGGTAGCGTTCTTGGATTGGAGCAGTCACACCATTTCCCCTTCGATCAAGCACAGCATGTCCCGCGCCCGGAACCATGTGTCCGGGTCCGTGTCGGGGTGGCTGATGAGAATTCTGCACGCGCTGGCCACGGTTTCGTCGTCGTGCTGCGTTGCGTCGGTGATGGCGGCACGGGCGTACCAAAGCGCATCCGCGCCGCCATCGTTGATCCCGCCCGGTGGGGTGCGGTGAGTGGTGGTGGGCGGGGTCACTCCACCCCCTCCGCCGCGCGCCGGTTCTCTTCCTCGATCTCGCGCAATATGCGGGCCTCGTCGTCTTCGGAAAGGGAGGGGGTGTCATCCGTCGGCGACAGTCCAAACGGATCATCGCTGTCGTCGGCCTGACGGGCCTCGTCGGCTTGGTCTGCCAGCCTCTGGCACTCCTCAAGTATCGTCTTGATCAGCGGGCGTTGCGCCTTGCCTTCGTCGCTCTGGTAGAAGGCAATGAACGCTTCCCGTCCCTCTCGCGCAGCTGCACGAGCCCGATCGAGAATAGCCTTTTGCGCCTGCGCATCGCCTTGACCCTTTGCCCATTCGGCCATCGCGCGGCCTGTGGCCTCGTTCATAGGGCGGCTCGGGTCGAGCAAGCCCTTGAACTGGTCCGCGACCTTGATCTGGTGGACGGGGCAGCCGGGGGCGGCGGGGTCGAGGATAACCATTGTGGTCATCTCGAACATAAGATCGCCATCGCTGGCCGGGTCCCAGGGCACATCGGCACGGCGGGTCTTGGTGGCGCGGGCGTTGACTTCCTTCCACCCGGTCTTCGAGGACTTCTCCTGCATGACAGGCTTGGCGCGGGTGCAGATGATGATGTTGCACTTGGCCCGGACAATCCGGTCGATCAGGCGGCGATACCGGGGCTTCACGTCTGCCCATGCAAGCTGGCTGCGCTGGTTCTTCTTGCTGTCGTCACCGCCGGTCAGCCGGTCCAGTGTCTGCGCGTGCAGGTCCAGCACGCCGCCAACCCCTTCCCATGCGTGGGAAAAGCTGTCCAAGATCACTACGGGCAGACCGGCGGCCTCGGCGCCGTCAATGACTTCGATCCAGCGCTCGGGGCCAAAACCCAACATATTGCCGCTGTCGTCAACGGCCTTCATGTCGTAGTGGACCATTTCCGGGAAGGCTTGCTTGTAGTGCAGGGCGCGGCGGTTCTCCGTGTCAACATAGCCGATGGGCGCGCCTGGGCGACCCGCGACGGTCTCTGCAATTCCTCGAGCCATCAGCAGTGCGGTGTAGGTCTTGCCGGTGCCCGATCCGCCAGACAGGCCAATAGCCAGTGTCAGCGGGTCGTTCAGTTCGGCGACGGGGATAAATCGAACGTGCATCATGTTTTTGACTCTCCATTTTGCAGCCATGACCACGCCGATCCTGATGCGATCTTTGAGACCATTGACTGGTGAATTTCGTATTGGGTTGCGATTACCGACTGAGGAAGCGCTTGCGCAGCGAGCCTCCTTATGTTCTTCACGTCATCGGGAGTAAGTTTTGAGCCAGGCGACAGGTCGCCCCTCAGCGTTGTTCCGTGAACAAATTTATCGGCCACGTTTTCCTGACGCGTAGCCCAGCGTAAATGCTTCGGGTTCACGCATCCTTTGTGGCCTTTCCCGCATGAATGCGCGGCCTCAAGCTCTTCTGATTCCGGGTTGCCGTGAGCAAGCCTGCACATCGCGCGATGGGCGCCCTCTTCACGGCCATGAATTTTGACTTTACCGCGGCCGCCGTTGCTTCTTGCGAACGGCCAAGTAAGGCACTCAGAGCCGCTAAATTCAACGTGAGCAGCCAGCCAAGAAGTAGCCTCGCCGTTCATCTGGCGGCCGCCAAGGGGATCCCCGTGGCGTCTGAGCCGTCCATAATGCGCAGCGCAGTACCCTTTACGATAAAGATCGCGGTCGCAGCCGCTTACCTGACAAAGTGTCATGGTCACTCTCCTGCGAGCTTGTGATTTTCGGGGGCCTGCCAGCGGTGGGCAAAATCAAGGATGTCGCGCCCGGTCTGCTGGCGGAAATCCTTGATTACGCTCTCCTGCTCGAGCCATTTGCCGTGGAAGAATTCAGGCAGTGCGATCTGGTGGACGCCTCGGGGGTATCCCGGCCAGTAGTCGGACTGGACGCAGTTGCGCCAAATCTCGCGGGCGCGGGTGATCTTGCGGCCCGCCATTTCGAGACTGTCTTGGGACAGCTCCACTACGCACGCCTCGAACGGGGCCGACTTTTCCTGAAATATGAATCGGAATGCCCGGTCATGGCCTGTGGCAGCCTTCCAAGTGTCGAGGTAGTGGCGTGCCTGCACGTCATAGCCGTAATTCATCACGGCTTTCATGCAGGCATCCGGTGCTGCGCTCTCGCACGTCTTGAGGTCATAGAGCGGCTGTCTCGGATCGAGTGGCGCGTTGTCGATCATGGTGCGGCATGGGACGCCATCAACCACTGCCAGCGCCACAACCTCCGAGCACGCCGGGTCAAGGTCAATCTGGTACTCCAGCAGCATCTCGGCCATCTTAGCCTTCATGGCGAGGATCCCGTCTTCCTGATCCTGCTTGAGCGGCACCATGCCTTGCGCGCGTGTCTCTTCAGCGAATTCCTTTGCTGCTTTGGTGCTTGCCGCTCCGTTTGCGCCCAAAACCTCTGGCGGGTACACGCACCATCCCGCGCCGCGACCAAGAATGGCAGCGTGAGCAGCCGTTCCGATGTCGAACGTCGTCTTGATCGTGGGTTGCCAGTTCGGGTTCAGCCGAGGGTGATCCGTCCAGGCATGGAGCGGTGACTGAGACAGCAGCTTGCGCGCCAGTGTGGATGATAGGCTCGGAACCTTTGCCGGGTCCGCATGATATGCTGCTTCGTCCAGCTGGTGGACGCCATAGGGGAGGCCGGGGCGCTCGAGAGTGATGCGCCCGGTCGTGGTCTGAAAGTCCATACCTTCGATCAGGACGGTGATAACCGCGCCACCTTTGGACATGACTGGGAAGCACAGCGCACCGCCCTCCAGGATCACGGCATAAACCGCTTTGCCATCCGCGACGCTGTCAGCGACGTGTTGAGCCTTTCCGCTGCGCATTGCGGCTGCGATCTGGCTCAGGGCATCTGCAGGCGCGATGTCGGGGAACCGCTGCGCGAGGCGTTCGAGAGCATGAACCGTCATCACCAATTCGCTCCTGCAACAACCAGTGCCGCGATAAACGCCGCAACAATCGCAACGATGGGCAAAGCCAGCATGATACGGGTGTTGGTCAGGCCGACTATCCGGGGCCTGCGAGGCGGGTGATGCCACGAGTAGTCAACAACAGTCATACGCATAGGCGTGTTTTCGCGCTTCACAGTCCCGCCCTCCGATCCATTTCAGCATGTGCTTTGTCGTCCTCTGCCATCTCCTGCATGGCAGCCGCGTGCGCGTCGTTCGCCCGCGTGCAACCGTCGCACGCCCACTTGTCCGGCTCGTACTCAGCGAGGTCGTCTTCTGGGAAATCGCGGTCGCAATAGTCGCACGCTTCCATCACGCACCGCCTTTCGCGCGGGCGTTAAGCATCGCGTCGGCGCATTGATATGCCTCGTCCGCCATAGCCTCCGGGGTGATGGCGCCCATGTCCGGATTGGTCCAAAGCCCCGTGACGATCCCGGCGAGCACGCGGATCGCGATGCTGTCGCGCAGGTCCGGCAGGTCCGGTTCTGCAAAAGCTGGCTGCCCCGCCGACCCTGAGCTTGGACTCGCTCCGTTCAGGTCGATCCGCGCCACCGCCATCTCCCGAAGCACGCGGCTCTGCGCCTCGGCAATCTCGCGCCATGTCTTGCCGCCTGCATTGCGCAGCGACCTCACGTCGGCCTCTTGGACGTCAAGCAGCTCTGCGGCCGAGGTCACGCGCAGCTGTCGCAAAGCTCCCATCGCGCGGGCGGAAAAGTGCAGACTCTCAAAATCGGTCATAGCGTCACCTTTGAGTGTGGAATTTTGCCGTCCATGAGGGCGCTCGCGACATTCTTCGCAGCTTGCTTTCCGACCATCGGCTCAAGTGCCGCCATGATCTGGTGCTTGATGTTGGCGCGGTGTGCAGCGTCGGCTTCACGCTTCTGGCGTGCCTGTTCTTCGGCGCGCTTTTCAGCTTCGATCCGGTCGCGCTCGGCCTGTACAGCCGCTTCGGCTCGGGCTTTCTCCGCTGCAATCTGGCGCTGCAATTCGGCTTCGCGCTCGGCCGCTTCGCGGGCGTGGCGTTCGGCCTCAGCCTTGGCACGATCCTCAGCTTCGCTGGCGGCGCGCTCTGCGGCCTCTTGCTTCTCGCGTTCGATTCGGGTTTGCCGTTCGGCTTCCGCCTTCTCCGCTTCGACGTGGCGGCGCTCGGCCTCTTCAGCTTCCCGCCGCTCACGATCCGCCCGTTCGCGGACCTCAGCTTCGGCGCGCAACCGGGCAAGTTCAGCCTGTTCAGCTTCGCGGGTTTCAGCGCGTTGGCGCATGTCGCGCAAGGTGGCAATGGCGTGATCCTTGTACTTCGCCGCTTCAGCGATGAACTCAGCCCATGTGTCGTCAATGCCGGTCGCCTCTACGCGGGCCAGAATGCCGGAAATTTGGTCGGATGTGGCGTTGTCGGGCAGTGTGGTGTGTGCGGTCCGCAACCGCTCCACACGATCCTTCAAGCGCCGCACTCGCGCCTCTTCGGTGGCCTCCCATTCATCAAGAGGTTTGCGCACCTTCTCCTTGAGAACGTCCAGCCGCTCCCGGATCTTCCGGCGCTCCGCGTTCACTGTGTCGATCTGCTTCTGCGCGTCTTCAGTCAGGCTCTTTCCAGCCTTATCCAGCGCCGTCTTGGACTGCGCGACCTTGTAGGCCAGAGATGCAATTGCCTTACGACCCTTGACCGTGGTCAGGTCCGGTGCGTGCGAAAGCGCCTCGGCTTCTAAGCGCGCAATCAGATCATCAACCTGCGACGGCTTACTGAACATGGCCACCAAAGAGCGACCCTCTGGAATGGCCAGCGCCGTGCCGGTCTCGATTTCTGTTTGGTCATTCATGCTGTGCGCTCCTGGTTGTGCGCCGCGATCCGGTCGCAATCCGCGTGGTTCAGCGGCGCGCAGGTGATCCGCTTGGGGAATCCGAGATCAATCACGCGGCGGATCAGGTTTTTATCGCCGTAACCATAAGGGCTGATGTCAATGTCGCACTGTTCGCCGCTGTCTTGGTTGACCGCGAAAAAGCAGGTCTTTCTCTTTGTCTTTTCGCGGCTGTCACAGTCGTCTTCGGTGCTGAAAACGTCCCAGCCGTTCCAGGTCAGGAAGTGCTCTGCCATCGGCGCCTCTTCGGGCGGGGGAACAAACTTCGCGGCATGCAAGTCGTCGAGCTCGTCCAGTTCGCAAACTGTGTGGGGGGTCATACCAGGCGCTCCTGATTGTGCTGAGGGAAGGCCGGATTACGCGGTCTGTGCGGCAAATGCCTCAAATTGGCCGGTCAAGCCTGGTAAGCGGCCGGGGCTGGTCGCACCTCCGCTGCACACAGCAACGCGCACTGCATCAACATCTAGCGGTTGTTGACAGCCAAGGCGCATTGCGTGGTATGTTTGCGAAGCTGACGGATGTATCCCGCACCCGCCAGCCTCTGACGACCCCAATTGCAACAACCAATCGGAGCCGATCTCGATGTCTTTGAATGAACGTGAAAAGAAGATTGAAACCGCACACATGACCTCGCGCTTAAGCGTGGACATGCAAATCCGATCAATGGGGCCGCGGCAGCCCAGTCCCGGCACGCATGTCGGCCCAAGACAGCCATCCGCACCGACGCCACCAGCGCCGCCGCCAAAACAGAAGTAGAACCGATGGAAAAGAGCCTCGAACTGATCCGATTCAACGTCCTGCGAAATGCCCTCTACCACGTTGCAAGGCGTCGATCCCTCGAACGGATAAACAGGCTCTTCAATTTCATGGTGGTTGCGCTTGGTACGGCCGCAGTTGCCGATCTGGTTTCCCTGATTGACTGGCGCGTACCTGCAGAAGCGTTTGGGGCAGCAATTGCCATAGTCGGCGCCCTGCAGCTGGTGTTTGACTTCGGTCGCGCCGCCCGAGACCACCAGGCGCTGCAGCGCGAGTACTACAACCTGCTTGCCGACATCGAGGTCGTGATCGCGCCCGACGAAAACCAGCTTGCCGAGTGGTACAGCCGGATGATCCGGATCACCGCAGACGAACCCCCGTCCTTCAAGGCGATTGACGCCAAGGCATACAATGACGCGGCCGACGCTCTTGAGTTTCAGCGAGACCAGCGTTTGGTCGTGCCATGGTGGCACAGTGTCCTCGGTGGCGTCATTTCGTTCGAAGGCGTGGAGTACCCCAAGGCCTCCGAGACCAAAGCGCCTGTCGCGAAATAGCTTTGAGCGTCTTGCGGCACCAAGCCTGCGTCCGTCCGTCATAACGGCGCGGCGTTCCGCATGTGCAGTCTCGTTGAGCATGGGTGTCTCCCGGTGGATGTGGGAGGAAGATTAAAGGGGACAAATATCCCCGTCAATACAAAAAGGGATTTTTATCCCTTAAATTTTTCGAGTCAACTTGCCCAACGCAGCATTACGCCCCGCCAACGGCAACAAAAAACCCCGCCGAGGCGGGGTGCTGATGGGGAAGGGGGCGGTGAGATTTACGGCGAAGTGGGCAGCATAGCCGCGATGCGTGGGCCATAAAGTGCAGCCGCCATCAAGGCGCCAACAACGAAAAAAACAACCAGCGCCACATCCCATTTGGTCAAGGCTTTGTCGGCGATGCGCTCAATACCCTTTTAAATGCGCTCAAGTCGCGCATCAATTGCGTCCACGCGGACTTCAAGTTTTGTTACATGCGTATTCCGGGGTGATCCGCCCACCGATTCCGATTTGATGCGCCCACCCGTTCCGATTTCATCCGCCCACCGATTCCGGGGTATGCGCCCACCCCTGTGACGTGCTGCTGCGAGGCAATCTGTAACCGGCTACCTTCCGCCCTTTTGGCACGAAGGAAGCCCGATGAAGAGATTGTCGATGCGGAAGATACGAGATGTTTTACGGCTCTCAGCCGAGGGTCTTTCGACCCGCCAGATTGCGGCGAGCCTGGCGATCGGGCGCACCACCCTACGGGGCTATCTTGATCGTGCCGCTGAGGTGGGCCTGAGCTGGCCGCTTCCGCGAGAGATGTCCGATACGGACCTCGAGCATCGTCTGTTTGATCGGGCCTACCAGAACACCAAACGTATCGCGGCCCAGCCTGACTGGGCACATGTCCACCGCGAGCTGCGCCGCAAGGGCGTGACGCTGTCGTTGCTGTGGGAGGAATATCGCGCGGATCACACGGAAGGCTACGGCTATTCCCGATTTTGCGAACTTTACACGCGGTGGGAAGGCAAGCTGTCGCCGGTCATGCGCCAGCGCCATCCCGCGGGCGAGCGGCTGTTTGTCGATTACGCAGGGCACACGATCGACGTGATTGACCCCATGACCGGCGAAGTGCGCACGGCACAGCTGTTTGTCGCCACCCTCGGGGCCTCGAGCTATACCTTTGCGGAGGCGACCTGGACGCAATCGCTGCCGGATTGGATCGCGAGCCATGTGCGCGCTTTCGATTTCCTCGGAGGGGTGACGGCGCAGATCGTGTCCGACAACCTGAAGGCCGGGGTCACCAGGGCCTGCTTCTACGACCCTGTGATCAACCGGACCTATGGGGATCTGGCCGCACATTACGACACGGCCGTGGTGCCGGCGCGGCCGCACAAACCAAAGGACAAATCAAAAGTCGAAGGCGCGGTTTTGCTGGTTGAACGCTGGATTCTGGCGCGGTTGCGCAACCGTCAGTTCTTCAGCCTTGGGGACGTGAACGCTGCCATTCGTCCGCTTCTGGATCGGCTCAACGACAAGGTCTCGCGCCATCTCGGTGCCAGCCGCAGGCAGCTGTTCGAACAGCTGGACAAGCCCGTTCTGAAGCCGCTGCCGGTGGCGCCCTACGTCTATGCCGAATGGAAGAAGTGCCGCGCCGGGCTCGATTACCACATCGCGATCGACAGACATTACTACTCGGTGCCCCATCACTTGCTGAAGAAAGAGCTATGGGCGCGCATCACCGCCCGGACGGTTGAAGTCTTCCATATCGGGCAGCGCGTCGCCTCCCATGTGCGCACCTCCGGCAACGGGCAGCATTCCACACAGCGCGACCACATGCCCGCGCACCACAGGTTCCGCGAGGACTGGACACCGCAGCGCATCCAAACCCGGGCCGCGCGTGTCGGGCCGAACGTCGCGATCTTCGCTGAGGTCGTGATGCGCGAGCGCAAGCACCCCGAACAAGGCTATCGCACCTGTCTGGGCGTGATCCGGCTGGCCGACAAGTTCGGCCGGGACCGCCTCGATGCCGCCTGCAAACGCGCCTTGGAGATCAATGCCCGATCCTACTCATCAGTCCATTCGATCCTGAAGAATGGGCTCGATCGCAAGCCCCGCACCCGCGCCACAGAAGAGCCTGCCATCACCCACACCAACATCCGTGGTGCCGATTACTTCCATTGAAAGGAACACAATGCTTGACCACCCAACCCTCGATCACCTGAAGGCCCTGCGGCTTGACGGTATGGCCGAAGCCTTTGCCGAACTTCAGGCTCAGGACTCTGCTGCCGATCTCAGCCACGCCGAATGGCTTGGCCTGTTGGTCGATCGCGAAGTCGCCAGCCGCGAAACCAAGCGCTTCGAGGCCCGGATGCGCTCTGCCAGGCTGCGCCATGTGGGCGCCTGCCCGGAAGATGTCGATTACCGCGCCCGGCGTGGCCTCGACAAGGCGCTGTTCCAGAGCTTGCTCAGCGGCAAATGGATCACCGACAAGCACAGCTTGATCATCACCGGCCCCTGTGGTGTCGGGAAAACCTGGCTCGGCTGTGCTCTGGCGCAAGCGGCCTGTCGCGATGGTGTCACCGTGGTTTACAAACGGATGCCACGCCTGTTCGAAGAACTGGAACTGGCCCACGGTGATGGACGCTTTCCCCGCCTGTTCCGCAGCATCACCAAAGCTCAGCTGCTCATTCTGGATGATTGGGGACCGGATCGGCTCACCGCCACACAACGCCGCGACCTGATGGAAATCGTCGAAGAACGGTATGGCCGCGGCTCGATCATGATCACCAGCCAGTTGCCCATCACAGCCTGGCACGACGTCATCGGCGAGCCGACATTCGCGGACGCCATACTCGATCGCATCGTCCACAACGCATATCGCATCGAGCTGGAAGGGGCGTCCATGCGCAAAACCATCGCCAAAATGGATGACGAAATGCCTCACACCTGATACCCGAAACACGCTGCCTCACGGCAACGCGTCACTGGTGGGCGGATACCCCGGAACAAGTGGGCGCATGTTGTCGGAATGGGTGGGCGAATGCTCTGGAGTACGCATGTTACACGCTGTTCCATGCCTTCAAAGGTGCCATCTCCACCGCCACCTTTCAAGACCTCAAGCTCGGTTTTGATGTCGCGGAAGTCGCGGAGCTCTATGCAGCAGCTTTGCGGAATGTGTCCACGGGGGCATCTAACCGGATCACGCGCGCGACACTGGAGATAAGCGCCAGTTTAGGGCCAACATTGTCTGGGTTCGTGGTGACGCCGACAAGCGCTGGATTATCTTCCATGCGGCTGACGTCGGAAAGTTTGGTGTAGGTCGCAGCAATCGAGACCGGGTCTTTGGTAAAGATGTCAAAGGCTACAGAGCTTCCGTTCATTTCTACCAATGCATCAAACTGGTAAGATGCGGTCGACGCCCCGTATATATCAACGTCATGCGCAACAGGCTTTCCGGGGAATGCTTTGTCTATCGTTTCAAAAAGCTTTTCCCGCGCACCAGATGCGCTGGTCTTTATGCTGCGTTCTACCAAGTCAGCCGCGACCTCTGCCGAAAGGTTGCCGATCGATATGATTGCGACTCTTAGTTGCTCAGATCGAACTCGCATAAACATCAGAGCATTACCGTCAAAGACGGCACCAGCGCGCGCTGCGCGAACTTTTGCGATAGCTGCAAACGAACGATGAAGCACGCCATAACCTGCCGCCTCAGCAAATGCCGCACCTTCGTCAGAGACCAAATAGCTACCGCCCGGCTCGGGATACACAGACACATCAATCAATCCACCCGATGGCATAACTATCGGCAGGCTGACCCGAAAGCGCCCATTGATCGTGTCAAAGCTCGACAGCCCAGATACAACCTCGGCAACAGTCCTTTCGGCTGCAGAATTCAGAAAAGAGATCGTGTTGCTGGCCATGGTGGATCCGGAAGTTCCCCGAGATTGTCGATGCGAAGCAGGATAGCAGATTCCGCGAGGAGTAACTGAAAACTTGATGGTTCGGGCAAAATTTCCGTTGCTATGGGCAGATCAACGCCGGGCGTCGCGAATAAAGTTTTAAAATCAATATGTAAGTGCAGTCTTGGATCGTGAAAGTGAGTCCGACCTGCGCTTTGGCCCCAATATTTCCCCGTCAGCGCCTTGTTGGTGTTGTCATGTTTTGACCCACGCCAGTCTATGCGTGAAAAGCATCGGGGGCGCGCCTCAGTCTCGGTAAAAAGCATGAGCGACACGTTTTCTTCGGGCAAGGCTGGATTGCACTGAGCGCGGAACGAAACGCCTATCTCGACCACACCACGTATTTCAAGCCCCGCGCCCGTTTCGGCTTTTTGGTTAATCGGTTTCCATTTGCCTAAACCTGACAGGCGCTTTGGCGCCTCAAGAACTTTGACCAGCTCACCAAGGTCTTTGCCCTTCACACCTTCCTCACCAGCTCCTGTGGCCAGTGCAGCCGGATTGGTGATGCCCATACGAGCGCGACGTTCCACATGGTCTGCGCGCCTGGATTCAGCGAGATCAAGTGAAAGCGATCCGGCTGGTCACCGCGCTTGACCTGCTTCACCCAGACATTGCCGTCCGCGTCCTCACAAACACTGCGCCGCCCAACAGCCTCGCTCGGCACGTTCTCGTGCGTGTGGCGGGTGTAAAACAGTACATCACCATCGGAGTAGATCGGCTCCATGCTGTCACCAGAGACCTCGACCGCAACAATCCCGTGTGGAGAAATTCCTTCGGGGCACTCGACCTGCGGGCCGTCGCCCTTCGTGTAAGCGTCAACCAAAGGAATCTTGGCGCCTGCGCCAACTTTTCCGGCAAGGGCTATGGTGGGGCGAGCCTCAAACAGCCCACAAAGTAAGTGGTCTAACGTCAACCCAAAGGCTGCCGCTACTTTTTGTGCATCGTCAACATTGGTGCTCTGGCTTTTGCCTTGCTTAACCTTCTTGAGCTGCTCGTACGACACACCAGCCTTTTCGGCAATCTGCCGCAGTGGCGTCTTGGTCACTTCAAGTGCTGCCGCAAGGGCTTCTGCAAAGGTCATAGACATAGAGCAAGGGTATTCTGTCCTTTGATTGCCATCTAGGCGATGATTGTCCCTTGCAATAAGGGGACTATTATCCCTATAAAGCGGCATGACACGCGAACATCTCATCTCAGAAATTGAGACATTTGCCGCAGCTACTGGCGTAGCTCCCGCAACAGTGACAAGCCGCGCGGTTGGAAACAGCCGCCTCTATCACCGCCTGAAGGCGGGCAAGAGCTGCACGCTCGACGTTGCCGCAAGGCTGCGTGACTACATGAGCTCTCCGCGCTCCGAGGACGCCGCGTGATGTTCCATCCTTTATCATGCGTCCAGCATGCGCCTGCCAGCGCCAAGCTCAAAGGAAACGAGGTTTCCGATGCCTGACCTTCGCAAGATCGTGCGCGCGAACATGAAGTCTCTGGTCGACTGGTTCGGTTGCTATGACGCTGTGGCAGAAACCTTCAATGCGCGCTGGGGCGGGGGGGCCAGCAAGGGCACCGTAAGCAAGAAGGTCAGTGGTACGCTGGATTGGACGGTTGCCGATGTCATCGCCCTTGAGGATGCGTCCGGGCGGTATCCAGTCACGCGCATGCTTGCGCGCCGTCTTGAGGATCGGCCGGCAATATCCACCGGGTGTCTGTTGATGGACGGCTCAAGCATCGCAAAGGAAAGTGGGGAAGCCATCTCGGCCATACTCGCGGCTGAGCAATCCAGCTCCGCGGATGACCGAGCCCAAGCCATCACCGAGATTGATGAGGCAATTTATGCCATGCGCCAAGCGCGAGCGCGTTTGGAGCGCTTTCTTGGTGAGGGGGATGCGGCATGACTTGCGAAGCGCGCACCCTAGGCACAAAACCCGGCGCAATCTCCTCCCGCGTACGGGTCAGCGCGGCGGCTCGATCCTCCCAAAAGGTCGCCGCGCAACACTTCGGGGCCGATGGCAAGCTCCTTGCCTTGGATGCAGCTACGCCGGGGGCTGAGGCTCCGAACCCGGCGCACACTGTCTCTACTGTTGGAACTCACCGGCCCTGCTGGCTGTCACGTCGCAGGGCCGGTCTTTTCAGGGGCGCTGTGTAAAATGGACCGCTCTTTTAGCTCGATCGAAGGCGTGCCGTTGTTCCGATATGGGTTGATCGTCGCGGACCCTCCCTGGGCGTTCCGCAACTGGTCGCCTGCTGGAGAACGCAAGAACGCCAGCGCACAATACGAATGCCAGTCACTTGAATGGCTCAAGTCCCTGCGCGTTGGCGACATCGCGGCACAAGACTGCCTTCTGTGGCTTTGGGCTACAAATCCCATGCTGAACGTCGCCTTCGACGTGATGGACGCTTGGGGCTTCAAATTCAAGACCGCCGGCCACTGGTCGAAAAAGACTGTCAATGGCAACCAAGCGTTCGGCACGGGATATATCCTCCGCTGCGCTGGCGAGCCCTTCCTGATCGGCACGGTCGGCAAGCCTAAGACAGCGCGCAATGTCCGCTCCGTGATCGAGGGGCCAGTCCGTGAGCATTCTCGGAAGCCGGACGAGGCGTTCGCCGCGGCTGAACATCTCTGCCCTGACGTGCCGCGCATCGAACTGTTCTCTAGGCAGATGCGACCGGGCTGGGATGTGATGGGCAATCAGATCGAGAGGTTTGCAGCATGACCATCATTGAACAAATGCACCACATTGCCGCCGCCGAGAACCGCGTAGCCCGCACGACGTGGGACCGTCCAGGCGCGCCGGGCAGAAAGTCCAGCACCGTACGGGATCGACTGGAGAAAATGCTTGGCAGCGGGATCAGCCACGCAGAAGCCGCGCGTCGCATTGGATGCACACCGGGGGCCGTGAGCAACATGCTCCGGCGCGAAGGGTGGCAACTATGAATTTGGAAGGCGATTTCCTCGGCCGGAGAATTGGCCCGATGCGCCACGTGATCCTAGAGGTCGCCAGGGTGTCCGGCGTCACGCCGGAGCAGATCACGGGGCCAAGCCGACAACGCAGCCGCGTGCGGGCTCGCCAGATGGCGATGCTTATTTGCCATGAATATTGCCAAGCCAGCCTTCCCGAGATTGGCCGGGTGTTCAATCGGGACCACAGCACCGTCAAGCACGGCGTCGATCGTACCAAAGAGCGGATCACGCCCGCCGACCGAAACGACATGAAAAACATCGCGCGGCGGTGTGGGCTATTGATCGAATGACTGATCCGCACCTCCCCCGCAAGATCGCCACATGCACGACCGTCGAAGAACTGGACGCGCTGGTAGCTGCGTTCCGTGAGCGGGGCGAAAAGTTTCCGGCGGAGTGCAGGGCAGACGAGATCAGGAAGCGGCAGCAGTTCGAACCCAATCGCCACGAAGGCGCGAAACGATAACCCAAAACGGGGGGCAGGCATGGCCAACAGTAGAAACAAGGGCAGCACCTTTGAGCGAGAGGTCGCAAAAGAGCTATTCCTTCTGACCGGAATCGAATTCAGGCGGGACCTAGACCAGTACCGTAGTAACGACCTCGGAGACTTGATTTGTGATGATCCGTCGTTTCCCTTCGTAATCGAGGCCAAGCGATATGCTGGGGGCGGCTTTCTCGCAGCGTGGTGGACGCAATCCAGCAGGGCGGCTCTCGCGGCATCAAAGCTGCCCGCTGTGGTCTACCGGTTCGACCGTCAACCCATCCGCGTCCGCGTCCAGCTACGCGCTGCAATGGAGTGCGTCAGCCGTGGGAAGTGGTCAGCCGAAGATGCCCATGTGATCGACGTGAACCTTCCCTGCTTCGCCTACCTGATCCGGGAGGGGATGGCGTGAGTGCTGAGCGCCGCTCGGAAGATGGCTGGAAATCCATCGGCGAGATAGCCGCAAAAATCATCCAATATACAGGAGAAAATCATGGCAGAGATACTCCATTTCAATCCGGTGGGAAATCAGGGACCGACAACATTCTGCGTCGAGGCAGAGCAGACTGTTCTCGGCTCCATCCTGATTGACAACAGCCATGTAAGCATCGTTGCAGAGCGCGGTGGGTCCGATCTGTTTCATGACCCTGCGCATCGCGAAATATGGCGCCGGTGTTCAGAGCTTGAGCGCGACGGAATTCTGGCCAGCCCGGTCAGTCTGCGTGAATGGTTTGATGCACAACCTTGGTCAAAGGATCTTGGTGGACCGGCATACTTGGCGCGGATGGCAGGAATATCCAACAGTCAGGTCAGCTATTATGCCGACTATTTGCGCGAGCTGCATAACAAGCGCCAGATTATGCACGCGATCGACCAGGCGCGTACCGACGCGCTTCAGGGCGAGGTTCCGGCGGCACATATCTCGGAAAAGCTGATCGCCGCCTTGAGCGCAGTTGAGGGCGGACGTGCAGCAAAGCTGGTTTCGATGATGTCTGCCACGCACATTGCTGCAGACCAAGCGTTCCGAGCTCACAGGGGCGAGGTTGCCGACTTTGTCCCAACCGGCATTCGCGCCCTAGATGATATCGTCGGAGGCCTTTACCCTGGCGAGCTGATCTTGCTTGGCGGGCGCCCGTCAATGGGCAAGACCTCAGTCGCGCTTAATATAGGCCTTAATGCCGCAAGGGCCGGTCACGGAGTGGCCTTCTGCTCGTTTGAGATGACGCCGGAGGCGCTTGCCCTGCGCGCCGTGTCCGAGCGCATGGCAAGCCAAGGAAGCGCCGTCAGTTACCGCGATCTTCGCGCGGGACAGTGGGATGAGCGGCTGAATGGGACTTTTGCTGACGCATGCGAAGACGTGGCCCAGTTGCCCATGTACATGCTTCCCCGTGAGTATGCCGACATCGGCGCACTGATGGCCGGGGCCAAGCGTGCAAAGGCCATGCTGAAGGGTAACCTCAAGCTTCTGATTGTCGACTATGTCCAGCTCATGCGGGCGCATGGCAAGTCAAGCAGGTACGAGCTGATCACTGAAATCAGCACCGCTCTAAAGCAGCTTGCCGGGCAACTCAATATACCCGTCGTCGCCCTTTCGCAGCTTTCCAGGGCCGTTGAGCAGCGCGACGACAAGCGGCCCATCTTGTCCGATCTGCGCGAGTCAGGGCAGCTTGAGCAGGACGCTGACGCGGTGCTGTTCACATACCGCGACGAGTACTATCTGGAGCGCGAGAAGCCCGAAGACCCAGCGGAATACGACATCTGGTTGAACATGCTCGAGCGGTCGCGGAACCGGCTAGAAATCATCTGCGCCAAGCAGCGGCAGGGACCGATTGGCACCGCCAACGTGCTCTGCAACGTGGCCTTCAATCGCATCTGGGAGCCGGACAGATGAGCGGCGTTCCATACATCAGATTTTTTGGTGACGACTGGCTTTCTGGAACGCAGGAGCTTTCGCTGGAGGAGCGGGGTGCGCTTATCACTATTGTAGCCCTCACATCGTCGACAGGACGCGGCCCAGAGGCCGACTTCAAACGCCTCGCAAGACGATTTGGATGCACGCCCGGCCGCGCGAAAAAGATCATCATGTCGCTGGTCGATCTGGGCAAAATCACCATCGAAAATGGCAGCCTGAACAACAAACGAGCACTGTTTGAGACTAAAAATTCGCAAAAAAATTCTGAAAAACAGTCTGAAAAGGCAAATCAACGTTGGTCAAAAAAAGACGAAAAAGACAATAAAATCAAAGATAGGGCCAATGCCGAGGCATTGCCGGGGGAATGCCAACCAGAACCAGAACCAGAACCATATACTGCTACTACCGTACCTAAGAGTGGAGATCTGCGCGAACCCGATCCGCCGCCGGAATCAGCAGCAGCGTCAGCTGGTTTGGCAAAAACCGAAATGCCGATCGATGACCTCTACGCCGAGGTTCTCGCCGCTGTCGGGCATCGCGGGCCAAACCTGCCAGCTCACTGGATGCCCCCAGCGGCGCAGCTTCACGTCAACCGGTGGCGGACCGATCTCGGTTTAACCGATGCCCAAATCATCTTCACGGCTCGGGAAAGCCGGAAGCGGCACGACGAAGCGCCAAACGGGCCGAAAGCGCTAGATCGCGTCATGGCGAACGTCTCAGCCCAGCTCACTGCACCGCGGCTCAAGGTGGCGTCCAGGCCTCAGCAGAAGGCCCCCCGAAAGCATTTCGAGGTGATGGCCGAACGCATGGCCAAGACCGGAACGGAGGGAGTATGACCCGGACCATTTCGAGCATCTACGGGCAAGGCCCGTCTGAATACGCCGAGCAAAGACGGGCGCAACAGGTCCGCGAGCAGTCCGAGCGGGCATGGCGCGAGCGCGGCATTGCCGTGATCCCGGTCGACGAGCTGGTCAGCGATTGGGATCGGCAGGCGGTCACAAACATCGCCAATCGGCTCTACGGGGGGCGGCGCGATGGGTAAAGCTGAGCATCTGATGCAGCAGTCGGAACAATGGACGCCGAAGCTGGTCCGGGATCGCATGATCGAGGCTGTCCGGTGGGCGAGGTACAACGTTGGCCCAACTGGCCCTGCAGCAATCCGCTCCACAATGCCGGCATACAAACCCACGCTCGAGGATCACTTGGCCGAAGGCTGGGGTTTTCCAGAGCGCGCTGAGGGCGCGGAGGACGACGAGAATGTCGTCCGCTTGCCCCTATCGCCGAAGCGTGTCGACGAGATGGTCTGGGTGCTTGAATGGTGCCGTCTTTACCTGGCAAGTGAGCGGCCCCGAGATGCGGTGATCCTGAATCTGTGGCTGCGCTGCCGGGTTTACCGTGCCAGCTTCGAGGGCGCACTCAAGGCGCGGGGTTTTGCGCTTTCGCGGCAGCATGCCTACCGAATGCGCGACAGGGCGCTTTCCAAGATCGCGCAGCGTCTGGACAGCGAGGGATTTCAGCCGTGACGACAAAGCGAAGTGAACGCATGCGCCAGCTGAACGAGGATCCACAGTTTGCCGCCGATCGCGACGAGCGGGCGCGTGAGCGATTTTCATCGCAGAGCAAGCGTTTGCAGCGGCTGGCAAACATCGCAAAGCGTGGGTGCGACGTTCCAGCCAGGCTGGAAGACCAGTGGAAGGCACTGAAGCAGATGAAGGTCACAAATCGTCAAGCTGCGCTGATGCTCAACATTCCGTGGCTGGATGATCCCGAAGACGAGGCCGACGCACGATGGGCGTCTCGCCGTGCGGGCCATGTTGTTGATGAAATCATTGATCTGATCGAAACCGACCCGAAAGTTGATCCGGATTTCGCATGGGAGCTGATCGAGCGCGCCGATCGCATCAAGCGCATTTTGGCTTGGAACACATCGAGCGCCGACAGTTGATACAAGGCAGGTGCCAGCCCGCCTCGTGGCTATCCGGCAAACCGTTTGTCACATCGCGACTGCTAGGTCGCGGATATTTGTCAAAATGCCTATAAGACTCTGAAAGAACTACTATAACTTCCGTTTTTCCGTCATTTTGCACTGCTAGGTTCCGGAAAAAAGTCTTTGACTATCAGCCCGAAAATCGGCCAATTCTCGTGTACGGGGACCGATAGCGTCCGCCAGACAAAACTCCAAGCCATCGCAGCATGAAAATCGCCCGGGTAAAATTGCCCGGGGGGAGGCGCTCGTGAACGTGATCATCCGAGACCTTGACCAGACCCGCAGGCATTTCGAGAACGCTGTCCGACTGGTCGGGGAGGAGAAGGCCACGAAGGCCTTCAATCGGGCGCTCAATAGCGAAGGCGACAAGGTCAGGACGCTGGTGCGCCGCTCATTGCGGCAGCAAACAGGGGCGAAGCAGAAGGTCATCAACCGCGAGACAAAATCGTTCCGGTCGTCGTTCTCAAGCCTGACCTATAGGATCGAAGCACGGGGCGATCACCTCGGCCTATCCCACTTCAGCCCGCGTCAGTTCAGCTATGGCGTTCGGGCAAAGCCGTGGGGCAGGAGCCAGCGGTTCGAGAAGGCCTTTCTAATCACCAGCCTGCACGACAACGTCTTCGTGCGAGAGGGCAAGGATCGGCTGCCCATCCGCAAAATGTTCGGTCCCGCCATTCCCAAGGAGATGGTGCAGGACGCAACCCGCGACGCATTCGAGGCCGCGCAGCCCGACGTTCTGGCAGAGGCCACTCGCCAGCTGCAGCGCATGATCGACGCGGGCCGATAAGCGACACACGCACAGGGCCGCACAGCGCGCCACTGGTGCGCCTGACCCGCAGGTGCGCCCCCACCGAGCGGGGGTGCCGCCTTGCGCACAGGGGGGCCGCAGGGGCGACCCTAGACCCCCACCCCTTGGGTCCCCTCCAAAAGACCTCCCGCTCGCGGGGCCGCCGCCTCGCGATCTGTGCGCGTTTTTTTTGGTTTCGAAAATCCGATAGAGTTTGCTTTGCTGGGGCGCTGGCGCGCCCTGGCTGGAGGTCCCCATGAACGTGAAACTCGAAGACTGGGCAGTGAATGCCCGAACCGCCGCCTTGATCCTGAATGCTCCCTTGAACACGCTCAAAATGTGGCGTTACCGGGATAACCTTCTTCCTCAAAACTGGGTAGGACCGGGCCGCGCGCCTGAAAAATGCTACCAGTTGCGCGACCTCATTCAGGTTCGAGTTGCGCAAAAGCTCATGTCGGTTGGCGTCCCCGTCTCGAAAGCCTGCCAAGCGGCCAACGTGAGCCACATGGAGCCGTTTTTCAGGGGTGAGCAATACACCTTCGGCATCGGTGACGAAGGCCTGCGCGTCGAGTACGATCGAGACAACGACGTTGTTCTGAGCTTCTACCTGGAAAAAGACGGCCTTCGGCTCGCGCGCGCCGTGTCCGATGACATTGCACAACATCGCGGCACGGACGTGGGCGATGCGGCTCTGGATGATTTCTTAAGCGAGCACGGCTTTGCCAAAAGCTAAGGATCGCTGGCGAGGAGGTAGGGAATCAGCCTGCCAAGGCTCGCTTAACGGCTTCCGGCTCTTTTTCGATCACAGTCAGCAGAACAGATAAGGTTCCGCCAACTCTACGTTCTCCCTGCTCGATCTTGCGGTAACCAGACAGGCTCATACCCAGCATGGGCGCCATTTCCGCCTGGGTGAGCTTCGCCTTCGTGCGAACCTTCTTCGGGTCCACTGGAGTATGAACAATCGCGGGGCCCTCACCTTTTACGAACGCGAGGGCTTCCTCCATCGACTGGATAAGGTCTTTACCAACTTGTGTCATTTCTTCTCCTTCGCAGCTAATTGCCGGAGCCCCTATGCAGCCGACCAGCCAGTCATTACCGTTGAGCCCTGATGGGCAGAAGAAAAAGAGCTCGACGCTTACGGTCAACCAGGTTGCAAGCCTAACTGGGCGCAGCACGCAATGGGTTCAAAAGCTTGCCAAGGCAGGGTTCATCTCCAAGGAAAGCCACGGTCAATATACACTGGTCAGCCTGATCCGCGGCATCATCGCGTATTACGAGGATCTGCAATCCAAGAACAACAAGGCCGCGGCTGCCACACGCGCAACTGAAGCGCGTACTCGCGAGATTGAACTGCGAATCCAGCAGCGCACGCGCGAACTAATTCTCCAAGACGATGCAATGGCCGTGTTGGCTGAGTGGGCTTCGTCTGTGCGGGCTGAGTTCCAGGGACTTCCTGCGCGATACACGCGCGACCCACAGGAGCGCCTCAAGCTTGAGCAGGAAATAGATGCCGCACTCGGACGACTTTCTCGAAAGAGCAGCAAAGCAGAGCAGGCTCTCACGCTGGGTGAAGGAGCTGTTCCGGCCGAGCCAGAAGCGTGATCCGGCAGAGTGGGCTGCAGAGCATCGTATCTATCCAGAGACAGCGGGTATTCTGGACCTGTCGCGGTTTGATGCCGCTCCTTTGATAGCATTTACTGCAACAAAGGAGACGAACTATGGGCACGGTAAGAACGGATGAATTCCGCAAAGACGCGGTGCGGAT
>JBGRQD010000004.1:0-352042 GCA_041725935.1 Pelagibaca sp. | reverse complement strand
GATCCACCCGGACCTGAAGGTTCTGTTCACGTCGGGCTATTCGGAAAACGCGATCGTGCACCATGGACGGCTGGATTTCGACGTCAACTTCTTGGGCAAGCCCTACCGCCGCTCCGAACTTGCCGCCATGGTGCGGGAGGTCTTGGATTCCTGAGCATCGAAGACCAACGCTGAGCGCAGGTCCTGCCGCATCCTCAAGCAGCGGCAGGACCTCATTCCTGTTTGATGTCACTGAGAACTGACCCAGCAGCGGTCGAAAGTGTCACTGAGATTTGACCCATGTGGCACCTTGCCCCTGACGGGATTTTTCAGGGGATACCCATGATCTGCGCCTCTGTGAAACGTGTCTTCTTCATTGGAATCTCCTCATTCATCCTGCCGAGACAATTCTACTTCCGCATCCCCTTACTTTCGGGGGGATTACCCGATAGACGCTAGGTTTCGATCATTGGGCCGGCAATCCGACAACCTTGCGCAGTGGCGTGTGTCGCCTGTTTGCCGTTTGTTGTCCTCCGTTTCCCGAACACGAGGTCGAACCGATTCAGATTCAGCGGTTGAGAGTTGTTCACAAAACTAGTCCAAGAGTGTCGAGGGACTTTGCCGTCGCGCCTTCCTAGTTCCAAGGCTGGGTTGCAACTCTTCCAGAGTTCCTCAATGGTTTTTGCATGCGCAAAGAACGACCGCTATCCACTCTCTGTTCCTGACGACTTTCGCACCCGCAGTGCAAATCGAGCGCTCGCGGCGGCAGGCAAGAAGGTCCGCCCAGCTGACATTTGACCAGACAACATCGAATGACAGCTCTCCTCCTAATGGCCGTGGCCTCGCCGCAATGCTTGAACATAGGCAGATTTGACCGCCCCATTCTCTCAGCGCCGAAATGCATCGGGATGAGTTGATCGCGCATTTCCTAGGACTTCGAAGGGAGCCGCGGATCATGATGGGCACGCAGACAGCGCCCAGGCTGTCCTTGAGGCTAATCTGATCTCGAGAACCCGGTTTCATGAGCAATAAATGGGGAGCAACCCTCTGTGCCATTACCACCCTACCCTTCCACTACGCGCTGGCCTTCGCGGCGCAAGAGCCCAAGCCTCTATCTTCTCGCGCCCTGACCGCCGTATCGCAAGTGGCTTCGTTTATTATAAAATGACCCGCTCCCACATCTGGGCACTGGCTGCCGACAATTCACAAACCGCGATCGCCCTAGATTGGGAGAACGTCCCCGTAGATTGATGCATGAGCGTTTTGACCCGAGCCGTTGACATGGCCCCTATTCCTGCGAGGAAAATATTTTTGTCGGCTACCATCAAAACCATTCTTATGCAGTCGACATGTCCGCGAGCGCAAGCGCCACCTGGTCTGCAAAGCGCGACGTGGCTACGGACAGCACGCGCCCACGCATCTGGCCAAGGAGCAGGTTTCCCGGAGGCATGTCGCGATCAGAGATCGGACGGAACACCATCCCCATATTCTTTTCGGACGAGAGACCGATGGGGATCTGAAAGCCCACGGCACTCTCGTGCATCACGTAGTAGCGGATCAGTTCGAAGGATTCTGTCTCGACGACAGGTGTCACCGTCCGACCTATTCGTTTAGCTGCCATATCAAGCAATCCACGCACTCCGTATTTGTGGGCCGGTGCGATATGTGGATGATCGAGGCAGTCGCGTAGCCGTAGTTCTAATCGATCGGCCAAGGGATGGTCCCGCGCGAACAGCGCGCAAACCGGTTGCGGGATCGCGTGCAGGACTTGGAAATCCACAAGAACACGCGGCTCGAACACCAGCGCGAGATCGCTGCGGAAACTGACCAGTTCGGCTTCGGCCTGTTCGCGATCGCGCACATTGACGGCAAAGGTCACACCCGGATGCGCCTTGCGGTAGGTCGCAATCTGTTGCGGCAGGAAGAAGGGCAAAAGCGCCTGCGAACATGCGATGGTCACATGGCCCCGTCGCACCCCGGTCAGATCGGCAACCTGACTTTTCACACGTGCCAGATCCGAGCGTTGCGCGCGATAGTGCTGCAACACGAGCTCCCCAGCCGGGTTCAGGCGCACACCCCGCGGCAATCGTTCGAAAATCTGGGACCCGAACTCGCGCTCGAAACGGGCCAACCGCCGATTCAACGCCGAAGCGGTGATGTTGGAGTCCTCCGCGGCCTTGCGGATTGATCCGGCGCGCGCGATTGCCTCGATAAGCCGGAAGGTGTCCAGATGTTGCATCACGGGATTTCCTTAGCGATGCACTCAATGCACCGGATCGGTGAAAACATAGCATTTTTCGAACTACAGGCAACCTGCCATGCTGCACAGCAGAACAAGTGACCGACGCCAAGGGGGCTGCCACCGATGCACACTGATCGAAGAAATTTCCTAAAAATGACCGCCGCTTTCGGCGGCACGGCAATGACACCTTTCGCCTGGGCCACCAGGGCAGAGGCGCAGGGGCTCGAGACGATGGTCGTGGCCTCTGGCCAAACAATCAACAGTCTGGACTTGCACCGCACCGGAACCAACCGGGCGAGCTACCAGGTCGCGATCAATTGCTACGACCGGCTTGTCGGCTTCGGATCCCGCCAATTGCCGACCGGCGAGATGTCCTATGATTACGACACCATCGTGCCGGAACTGGCTGAAAGCTGGACAATTTCCGACGATGGTCTGGTCTTCACCTTCACGCTCAAGGCAGATGCCACCTTCACCGATGGCAGTCCGGTCACAGCGGCAGACGTGAAGTGGTCGTTCGACCGCGCAGTTTCGGTGGGAGGCTTCCCATCGACGCAGATGCGCGCGGGCGGATTCTTTCGCCCCGACCAGTTCGAGGCAGTGGACGACCGGACCTTCGTGCTGCGGCTGGATTATCCGTCCAAGCTGTCGCTGCCAAATTTGGCCGTGCCAGTGCCTTTCATCATCAATTCCAAGGTCGCCATAGCCAACGCGACCGAGGCTGATCCCTGGGCGACAGAATACTTGCACACCACCACCGCGGGATCGGGCGCCTATACTGTGACACGGTGGGATCAGGGCCAGCAGATCGTCTATGACCGCAACGATGGCTGGGTCGGTGGGCCGCTGCCCGAGGTCAGGCGCGTCATCATGCGTGAGGTGCCGAACAATTCGACCCGACGCGCGCTGATCGAACGGGGCGACGTTCAGGTGTCCTTCGATATCCCGGACCGCGATGCGTCAGAGCTTGTGGGCACCGTTGATGTCTTCTCGACCCCGATCGAGAACTGCATTCACTGCGCCTGCCTCAACACCAGGTTCGAGCCGTTTCAGGACCCAGAGGTGCGGAAGGCGATCGCTCATGCGATCCCCTACGAAGCCATCTTCCAATCCGCCGCCTATGGCCGGGGGGCGCCGATGTGGGGTGGCGCGGCAGAGATCACCGACACTGCGTGGCCCCGACCCTTTCCATACGTGACCGACATGGACAAGGCCCGCGAGCATCTCGAAGCGTCCAGCTTTGCCTCCGGGTTCCCGGTGCAGATGTCGATCAGCCTCGATCTGGCAAGCTGGATGGAGCCGACCGCGCTGCTGATCCAGGAAAGCTTAGGCAAGCTTGGTATCACCACAACCGTCGAGCGCATCCCTGGCGCAAACTGGCGCACCGTTGCGCTGGTCGATAAGTCGCTGGATTTCCATCTCGAGAATTTCGGCGGCTGGCTGAACACACCCGATTACTACTTCTTCTGGGCCTATCAGAAGGACCGGCTGTTCAATTCGTCGAACTACGACAATCCCGAGGTTCACGCCCTTACCGAACAGACGCTGCACATGTCGATGGATGACCCAGAATGGGCGCCGCTGGTCAAGAAGATGTTCCAGATCGTGATCGACGACCTGCCGCGCATCCCTCTCTATCAGCCGGCGCTGAACGTCGCGGTCAATGGCGCGTCGGGCTACGAGTTCTGGTTTCACCGCCAGCTCGACCCGCGCCGCATGACGGGGGTCTGAGCCATGGCCGGGCGGACGCGCGCGATCGGGATGCGGCTGGCACAGACCGTGCCGGTGATCATCGGTGTGATCGTGATCAGCTTTATCCTGACCCGCGCCCTGCCCGGCGATCCGGCGGTCTATTTCGCGGGTGCCATGGCGGATGCCGAGTCCATCCAGCAGGTGCGCGAGGCGCTTGGCCTCGACAAGCCGCTGGTGACGCAGTTTTTCCTCTATGTCGGAGATCTGGCGCAGGGCGATCTGGGCCGATCCATCAGCACGGGGCAACCGGTGCTGACCGATCTCGCCGCGCGCCTGCCTGCCTCGCTGGAGCTGACGCTGTCGGCGTTGGTGCTTTCGTGTCTTATCGCCATTCCGCTGGGCGTTCTGGCGGCGGTGCGGCAGGGGTCTTGGGTCGATCACCTGTGCCGGGTTCTGGTCACGGCGGGCGTGTCCCTGCCCACGTTCTTCACCGGCATCCTCTTGGTCTATGTCTTTTACTACCTGCTGGGCTGGGCCCCGTCGCCATTAGGACGGCTGGATTTCATCTATTTCGAGCCGCCGCGGGTGACCGGTTTCTACCTGATCGATAGCCTGATCGCGGGGGATCTTGAAACCTTTGCTGCCACCTTGCGCCAACTGACGCTGCCGACGATCACGCTGGCGCTGTTCACGCTCGCTCCCATTGCGCGGATGACCCGCGCGGCGATGCTGCAAGCCCTGTCGTCAGACTACATCCGCACCGCTCGAGCGGCCGGATTGTCGCGCGGCAAAATCCTATTCGGCTACGGGTTGCGCAATGCGCTTTTGCCGGTCGTAACCACTTTGGGCATGGTGTTCTCCTTCGTTCTTGGCGCCAATGTGCTCGTAGAAAAGGTCTTCGCATGGCCCGGCATCGGGTCCTATGCGGTCGAGGCGCTGGTCGCCTCGGATTATGCCGCGGTGCAGGGTTTCGTGCTGGCCATGGCGTTTCTCTTCGTGACGCTCAATCTCATGATCGACCTCAGCTACGCGCTGATCGATCCGCGCATCGGGTTCGACACAAAATGACCGAAGCCACCAATATTCCGGGCCGCAAGCCCGATAGCACCTGGGCCCATCTGCTACATGTGCTGCGCGAAAACCCCGTGACCATGCTGTCCTTCGGTATGTTCGCCTTCTTCCTCCTGCAGGCCTTCTTCGGCGCGTATCTGGTGCCGCATGATCCGTTAGCTACAAATGCCGCGAACGCGCTTCAGCCGCCCAACTGGACCCACTGGTTCGGCACCGACAATCTAGGGCGGGATGTATTTTCGCGCGTGGTGGTGGCGACGCGGCTGGACCTCACGATTTCGGTGCTGGCCGTGGCGATTTCCTTTGTCATCGGGTCGATCCTCGGCGCCATCGCAGGCTATTGGGGTGGCTGGATCGACGCGGTGCTGAATCGTGTTCTCGACACGATCATGGCGTTTCCGCTCTTCGTCCTGGCCATGGGGATTGTTGCAGCCCTTGGCAACTCAATCGAGAATATCATCTACGCCACAGCTCTGATCAATATCCCCTTTTATGCACGCCTTGTCCGGGCCGAGGTGAACATCCGGCGCGAGGCAGGCTTCGCGCTGGCCGCACGCCTGTCGGGCAATTCACACTTTCGCACACTTGCCTTCCACATCTTCCCAAACGCCCTGCCGCCGATGATGGTGCAGGTCTCGCTCAATATGGGCTGGGCGATCCTGAACGCCGCCGGTCTGTCCTTCATCGGGCTGGGCGTGCGCCCACCGACACCCGAGTGGGGCATCATGGTCGCCGAGGGCGCGAATTACATCATCTCCGGTCATTGGTGGGTCGCGCTTTTCCCGGGGCTGTGGCTGATGCTGGCGGTCTTCACCTTCAACCTCATGGGCGACGGTCTGCGCGACATCGTCGATCCGCGCCGGAGGACCTGAGCCATGCTGAACATCCGGGATTTTGCGGTCTCCTTCCGCACAAGGCGTGGCGAGGTGCAGGCGGTGCGTGGCATCTCTCTGGACCTCTCAGAGGGCGAGACACTTGGCATTGTCGGCGAAAGCGGGTCCGGCAAGTCCGTCACTTCCTACGCCCTTATGCGCATTCTCGACGCGGGTGGGCGCATCAAGGCGGGCAGCGCGGTCTTCGACGGGCGTGACCTGGCACAGGCTGCCGAGCGAGACATGCAGGCCATTAGGGGCCGCGAGATCAGCATGATCTTCCAGAACCCGCGCGCGGCACTCAATCCGATCCGCAAGGTGGGCCACCAGTTGGAGGACGTTCTGCGCCGCCACGGCCGCGCCACACGCGCAGATGCTCGCGCCAAGGCCATAGAAGCGTTGGAGGCCGTGCGCATCCGTGACGCAGAGGCGCGATACGACGCCTATCCATTCGAATTGTCGGGTGGCATGTGCCAGCGGGTCGTCTTCGCCATCGCGCTGGCTTGCGGGCCGCGCCTTCTGATTGCGGACGAACCGACCACCGGGCTCGACATCACCACGCAAAAGGCAGTCATGGACCTGGTGCGCGACCTGACCCGCGAACGGGACATGTCGTCGATCCTGATCACACATGACCTTGGGCTGGCGGCCGAATATTGCGACAGGCTAGCGGTGATGAAAGACGGACAGATCGTCGAAACCGGCCCCGCCGCCGCGCTGTTTGCAGACCCACAACACCCCTATACGCGTAAGTTGGTCGATGCCACGCCGCGCCCCAGCGCTGGATTGCGCGACCTGCTGCCGCTCGAGACACGCACGCCGCTGGCTGATCACGAACCGGGTGACCGCGCGCTTGTGCAGGTGCGCGATCTCGTCAAGACATACCCGGGAAAATCCGGGCCGGTCCACGCGGTCAAGGGCATCTCCTTCACCATCCGCGAAGGTCAAAGCGTCGGGCTGGTGGGCGAGTCGGGCTGTGGCAAATCCACGACATCGTCGATGCTGGTCCGCCTGCTCGACCGCACATCGGGCGACATTCTGTTCGAAGGATTGGACATCGCCGATATTCCCGCCGACCGCTTCGTGCGCGACAAGAGGCGCAGCCAGATCCAGATGGTGTTTCAGGACGCCACCGACAGCCTGAACCCCCGTCATTCGGCGCGCCAGACCATTGCCGACCCGATCCTGCGGATGAGCGATCTGCGCGGCGCTGCGCTGCAGACGCGGATCGAGGATCTGGCAACGCTGTGCGGCCTGCCGCTTTCGCTTCTGGACCGCTTTCCGCATCAGCTGTCGGGCGGACAAAAGGCGCGAGTCGGCATTGCGCGCGCCATCGCGCTTGATCCGAAGTTCCTGATCCTCGACGAGCCGACGGCAGCACTCGACGTGTCGATCCAGGCGGTTGTGCTGAACCTGCTCGCGGACCTGCGCGCACGTCTTGGCATGACCTACCTGTTCGTCAGTCACGACCTGAACGTCGTGCGCCTGCTCTGCGACCACGTCATCGTCATGCAGGGTGGTGAGATTGTCGAACAAGGGCCCGCCGCGCAGGTCATGGACACGCCAAGCCACCCCTATACCTGCACCCTGCTGGCCGCAGCCCCGAAACCGCCCTCCACGAATACGACCACCCCTGCCGCGAAATCCGCCGCCGAATAAGAGAACCCGCTCATGACCAAGCCTCTTTCCGACTTGCCGTTCACCCTCACCGCGCTGCGCGCTGCATATGCAGCAGGCGTAACGCCCGCAGAGGTCATGACCGAGGTGCTCGCGCGGCTTGACGCCGTGCGCGATCCGGCGATCTTTATTCACTTGGCCAGCGCCGAAGATCTACAAGCCGAGGCGGAAGCCATGGGGACCTACGACCCCGACCGCCCGCTTTGGGGAATACCTTTTGCCGTGAAAGACAATATCGACGTGGCCGGGATGCCAACAACAGCCGCTTGCCCGGACTATGCCTATACCCCGGACGGCGACGCCTTTGTCGTGGCTCGCTTGCGCGCGGCAGGAGCCATTCCCATCGGCAAGACCAACCTTGACCAGTTCGCCACCGGCCTTGTCGGCGTGCGCTCGCCCTATGGTGTGCCCCGCAACGCGCTGGATGCCACCATCGTGCCTGGTGGTTCGTCCTCTGGATCGGCAGTCGTGGTGGCACATGGGATCGTGCCTTTCGCACTTGGCACCGACACCGCCGGATCGGGCCGCGTGCCAGCTGCGCTGAACGGAATTGTCGGGCTGAAGCCAAGCCTCGGCGCTCTTTCGGCCAGTGGCGTCGTGCCCGCTTGCCGCACGCTCGACACGATTTCGATCTTCGCGTTGACCGTGGCCGACGCGCATGACGTGTTTCGCGCTGCCGCCGCGTTTGATCCCGTCGACGCCTATTCCCGTCAACTTCCGGCAGCAGCGATGCCGGCTCCTTTGCCAATGCCGCGCATCACCGCTCCCGATGCCGAGAGCCTGATCTTCTTCGGCGACGATGTGCAGGCTGCAGATTTCGAAGCGAGCCTGACCACCATGGCCCAGGGCGGCGCACGGATCGAGCGAGTCGATTTCACACCCTTCTACGATGTCGCACAAATGCTTTACGACGGCGCATGGATCGCCGAGCGATATGCCGCCATCGAAGATATGATGACGATCCACCCCAACACTGTGCACCCCGTCACCCGTGCCATCATTGCCAAAGCCGAGGGCCAAAGCGCGGTGGACGCTTTCAACGGGTTTTACCGGCTGGCGGATTTGCGCCGCGCCTGCGCGCCAATCCTAGACTCCGCCGACATGCTGTGTGTGCCGACGATCCCGACATTCGCGACCTGCGCCGAGCTCGAGGCTGACCCCATCACGCCCAATTCCAACTTGGGAGCTTACACCAATTTCGTGAACCTGCTGGACCTCTGCGCACTTGCCGTTCCGACCGGCCCGCGCCGCGATGGGCGACCCGGCAGCATCACGCTGATCGCACCCTCGGGCCGAGATGGCGCACTTGCAGCGCAGGGTCATAGCTTGCTGCAGGCCCGGCGGCCCTTTCTCGGGGCGACGGGCCATGTCGCTCCTGATCTGCCAAATCCGGACATTCCCGCGTTATCCGCAGCAGAGATGACACTTGCCGTCTGTGGCGCTCATATGTCGGGCCTACCGCTTAATCACGAATTGACCTCGCGTGGCGCGCGGTTCCTTACAGCGACACACACAGCTCCCAGCTATGCACTTTATGCCTTGCCGGGCGGACCCCCCATCCGTCCGGGCCTTTGTCGTCGTGACGACGGACAAGGCACCTCCATCTCCCTCGAGCTTTGGGCCATCCCAAAGGACGCCATCGGCGGTTTCCTCGCCGATATTCCTGCGCCGCTCGTCATCGGCACCGTCGAGATCAAGGATGGATCAAAGGTTAAGGGATTCCTTTGCGAAGCGAGCGGCCTGAGCCACGCTGAAGACATCAGCGTGCTTGGTGGCTGGCGACGATTTCTAGACCGCGACGCCAAGGCGATTGCGTAGCAACCAGATTGCCCGACCCAAGCGAGCCAGAGAAGACACGTCATCTTTGATATAAACAAGCGTGTGACGTGCGGATCGCCATTGATGGAGGCTTCAGCGCTGGAGTGAGACTCACTTGAAAACAATACGGGCTATTTCAATCAGCCTGTTCCTGGCTAAATCTGGCCGAATTTCTTTATCTGGCCGTCTCGGATGCAATCCATTTCGCCGAACCATCCGGGTAACGGAGATGACCTCTTTACAATCGCATTTCTTGCGACACGGGAAGATTTGACCGCCCCGCTCACTCAGCGCCAAGACACATCGGGATGTATCGATCTGACATTTCCTAGGACTTCCAAGGGAGGCGCCGCAAGTGATTGACCAACTAACGCCGCACTGGCCATTCCCCTGTCATCGCTCAATGTGCTTGCTAACGGGCAGGCGCACTTCGTGCATGGCAGCATCGCGGTTCAAGCAGACAGGGACCTCAAGGCGAACTTAGAGCGGCAGCTCCCTTCCCGACTGAACCGGTCAAACGGAAGCGCGGACTGTCATTACTTCGGAAAAGGACGGTTGAGTTGCTTTGGCCTGGACCAAGGTCAAGACCAAGGCCCCTTTTCTCCGCGCTGCCGCGTGCTGGGGATGCGGCTACGGGACACGGGCCGCGCAACCGGACGCGGTTTCTGATTGGAAGGTCCAGAAGGTCCAGCCATCGCCCGCAAGGCGGCCACGCGGTTTTCGGTCGCCGGATGGGTCGCGAACAGGCTGTCATGCTTGTGTGCATGCAGCGGGTTGATGATGAACATGTGCGCCGTCGCCGGGTTGCGCTCGGCGGCGTGGTTGTCGATCCGGGCCGCTCCCGTGGCGATCTTTTCCAGCGCCGAGGCCAACCAGAGAGGATGGCCACAGATTTCGGCGCCCGCCTTGTCAGCAGCGTATTCCCGCGTTCGGCTGACGGCCATCTGCACCAAGGCCGCCGCCATTGGAGCCAGAAACATCATCAATAGTGTGCCGACCAACCCGAGCCGTTCCCGCGATCCGCCGAAGAACAGCGCGAAATTTGCCAGCATCGAGATCGCGCCAGCAAAAGTGGCGGTCACAGTCATGATCGCGGTGTCGTAGTTGCGGATATGTGCAAGCTCGTGCGCGATCACGCCGGCCAGCTCCTCGCGGTTAAGGCTTTGCATCAGGCCCGAGGTAACGGCCACCGCAGCATTGGACGGGTTTCGTCCCGTGGCAAAGGCATTGGGCTGCGGCGTGTCGATCAGGTAAACCTTGGGCTCCGGCATCCCAGCATTGCGCGCAAGCTCGGCAGTCATGGCGTAAAGACCCAGGCGGTCGCCTGGTGACACCGGCTGGGCATTGTGCATGCGCAGAACCATCCGGTCCGAATTCCACCAGGTGAAGACATTCATGCCCGCCGCGACCACCAGGGCGATCACCGCACCAGTCGCACCGCCAAGTAGATACCCCACGCCCATGAACAGCGCGGTCATCGCCGCCATCAGCATCGCTGTCTTCACATAGCCCATCGTCGTCTCCGTGAGGTCACCATTTGGGAACCAGAAAGATATGGGTGGAATTCATCGTGGTGCAACCTTGCGAGACCCAGAAGCAGAGCACCGTTCGCACATCTTCAATTTGCAGGTCAGACCCAGCAAGTGCCCAGACGCGAGACTGAGCTGTGGATTACGATTGTTGCCGATCTCATTGGAAAAAACAGCCGCCAGACGAAGTCGTTGGACGCCAAGTCGTTTCAACGGGCCTAGCGAATATGCTCTTACCGTCGTGAAGGGTCTCGTCAACGATCAAAAGCTTTTTTCTCAAAGACCAAAGTCGACGGCAGCCGCCATCGGCAATGATTTTAGTCTCAGACCTAGACACACGCTGAAGGCTATCCTTAGGCCTCTTGGCTCAGGCGAAACCTTTCTCTGGATCGTGCTATGGATCCTTATGCTGGGCACCGCCCTCTTCGCGGGCGGCCCATTCCTGCTACGGGCGTTCCACCGGCGAGGTCGAGGCAGCGCCGGTCTGGCACTGTCGGTCACCGGCGTTCTGATCGTGTCAATCTATGGTGCCTATTTCAATGGCGGGCTGGGAAGCATGCTGCTGGCAACCTTCGGTTTGCTTGGTCATATCGATCTACACGGAATGAATGGGTTGAAGAACCTGCTGGCCACTGTGCTGTCTCTGGTCTCGGCGGCAGCTTTTATTTGGGCCGATCTGATCGCTTGGGAGGAGGCTTTCATCATGGCGATTAGCGCGACCCTTGGCGGCTATACTGGAGCACGGCTCAGTCGCAGAATTGTGCGTATCGATCTGTTGCGAGGCCATATTATGTTATCGGGCGTGGTGTTTACGGTGGCCTTCTTCACAATGTAGCGGCTTGAGGGTTTTGAACCGCCAAGCAATTCTACCGGGACCCACCAGCTAAGCGTTGCACGAACGCTTAGCTGGCTGACAAGGCGCTATCTGCATTCCGTTACAGCGTTCATACGGCTCTCAATCGCCAATTCGCGCTCTCAATTTGCCGCGACTTCTCGCAGCAGCGGTGTGATCCTGCGCACCGTCGCGCGGCGATTGCGTTCTTCGGCCGCGTCCGTCTGCACTTTCGGAAACATCTCGCCGTAGCCTTGCACGATCAAATTTTCCGGCGGGATGCGGAACGCCTCCGTGAGGGCAAGTGCCACGGATTCCGCGCGCCTGTCGGAAAGGGCGAGGTTGTAGCTTTCCCCACCCACCGCGTCGGTGTGACCTTCGATCAGAAACACCTCTCGCGGTTCCTCCAGCAGCATCTCTTCGATCAGGATGCCAAGGCGCACGAGGCTGCGCGCCTGCACAGCCGTGATCGCAGCCGATCCGGATGCAAAGGTGACCGTATCCAGATCAATCGCGGGAACGAGGCCACGCACCTGCTCGATTTGGCGGAACTGACGCAAGCTGAACGTTCGGTCCGCATCAAACGCGAGGTCTTCGCGAAGCGCGGCGCGCAAAGCGGCCAGATCATTGTCCGCCACGGACAAGCTGCGCGCCTCCGGGCGCGTCCGTTGCAACTCGCGCACGTCCACAGCTTCTACGGGTTGCAGATCGTCAAAGAGCTCATACCGTGTGCCATCAGGATATATGGCTTCACGGCGCAGCACGCGCCCACGCGGGTCGCGGATCGTGACAACCTGCGATCCGTCAACGCGGTCGAGCGTGGTGCTCGAGGACCCATCGGCGAAGATTTCAGTGCGCATCGTTGCACCGTCCTGACGCAGCAGAGCATCGTCGTCTTTGTAAACAGCGAACCCTTGCGGGGTTTCGACCACTACACGGTCGCCGGTGTTTTCCACGATCCGGTCGCCATTGCGCAGCACCGATCCGACAACGACCGCCCCAAGACCCAGCAGGAGCGCTTTTTCCAGATTGCTCATCCCACCGCGTTCGTTCTCGTCGGCGGCAGCCGAGGTCTCATTGCCGATTTCGGTGGCAAAGTCCTGCTCGCTTGTCCGGACAGACTGCGCGTCGAGCGTTTCCTCGACCACAGCCTCGGGGTCAGCCGCCGTCTCGGCTATCGCCGCAACCGGCTCGTCATCAACCTCGGACACGGTCGGATCGACCAAAGTTGTTGTCGCAGGAACTTCGGGCGCAGTATCGGCAGCCTCCACTTGCGCTTCGGGTGTTTCCGCCTCCTCTGCCGCCTCAGCATCAGCTTCTGCTGCTACAGCATCATCACTGGCCTGCGTGTCAGCGTCAGCCGCGTCCGTGTCCTGCTGCGCTTCGGCATCTGAGGTTGCAGCGGGTGCTTCCACCGTGGCCTCAGTTTCCGATGCTTTCTCCATTGCCTGCGCCTCGGCGTCAGCAGTTGCAGGCTCTTCAGCGGCTGGTGCAGGCTCTGCTTCTTCGACCACTTCGGCTTCCGGTGCCGTGGCTTGTGCATCCAACTGGGCGTCAGCTTCTGGTGCTTCCTCGGCAGCCTGCGTCTCGGCTTCGGTCGTTGCTGCCGCTTCATCAGCAGCCTGTGCCTCTGCTTCTTCCGCGATCCGCGCTGCCTCTTCGGCTAAAATCGCATCGGCTTCAGCCTGTGCTTCAGCTGCGGCCTCTGCCTCAGCCCGCGCCGCCTGGTCTGCCTCCGCCTGCGCCTGTGCTTCTTTTTCTGCATCGGCGGCTTCTTGGGCCAAGCGTGAAGCTTCAGCTTCCGCAGCGGCGGCTTCCTCTTCGCTCGGGCTTGCAGCATCTTGCGTGTCTTCCACTCGGCGATCCGCCTCTGCGTCCGCGAATTCCGCCCGCTCCTCCGGGGTCGACCCTTCTTGGGGCTCACCCTCGGGACAAGGCGGCTCGCTTTCGTCAAGGCACAGCAACTGAGACTCCTGCGCCGAGGCAGGAGTGACAAGCATGGTGTGTGGAAGCAGCAGGGACAGGCTGGCGACGAGAGCGGTTGTGGTCTTGAACGGAGCGAGAGACATCATTCTTCCTTTGCATTGGGGCCGGCCGGTGATGAGGGGCGTCTTTTGGCTCGAACAACCGGCCTGAACAAATGCGCGTTCGTGCTGGCGAACTCGTGCAACGCGGCAAGTCTGCCCATGTTCCAAACATTAGGGCATCATGACATGTTATCCAAAAGCACTCGCACGACTGTCACCACTACACATGCGCGCGACCGTGCTCCAAGGCGCCGTTCAGTAAAACTCTTGGCAGTCCTCGGGCAGCAGATAGACCCGTTGGAACAGCGTGCCATCACGATCTTCAAAGCTGTTGCGCAAGGTCACATCCATCTCGAACATCTGCCGACCCTCCAGGCAAATCCCTTCGGACCGGGCTTCGATCAGGGTGCGCATCTCATCTGCCACAGCGCGGCCGTCCGGTGCCGTGGTCACATAACTGAATTCCATAATCCGCATCCGCGGCAGGAAAAAAGCGTCCTCCAGCGTAAGAGTATTTGTCACAGCAGACGGCAGGCCTTCGCGGGCCTTCAATGCCATATCTTCCAGCGCGGCCTCCTCGTCCTCAAGTGCAGACGCTACGTTTTCAGCAGCGATGACAATTGGCGCAACAGGCCCGCGATTCGCCTGGTCCGTTACGGGTGCCGGTGCCGCCGCGTCAGGTGCGCGGACCGCAGACTCAGGCATGGGTGCCGGTGCGTCCACCGACGGGACAAGCAGGAAATAACCGAGCGTCACCACGGCCAAAGCGCCAAGGCCAACGAGGTATTTCATCATTCAAAGTTCTCCTGATCGTTACGAAGGAATTAACCGCTTTCGACAATGAGGCAAGGGTTGAAGCCTCGCGGAGTAACGGACAGACAGACCTGTCGAGCCGCTTTTTCTGGGATTGGAAGCTCGCCTGCTATCCGCCCAAAGATACGTTTGGCGGAACGCAGGGCACTCATTGGAGTTAGCGACGCATAGGTCATCGAGTCACAAGGAGCGCGGCGATGAAATCATCCGATACTTTTAGAGCGCTGACATTCTTCGCCGCCTGCGCATTGGTGATACCGGCAGAAGCGCAGGACACCGATGATCTTGAACAGCTCCGCCAACACGCTGTGTCACTCGTGAACGAGGCCCGCCGGCAGGAAGGTCTGGCCGAACTGAAACTTGGGTCGATTCTCAACGAAGCAGCCCAAGGTCATGCGACCGATATGACGGAGCGGGATTACTACGCCCATGTCGGTCCCGACGGGGGGACACTACAAGATCGCTTCCGTGCTGCCGGCGGCAGTCGATGGGCACTTATTGGAGAGAACATCGCCAAATGTTCTAATTGCTCGATTCCGCCCGACATCGAGCGACTTGAAGCGTTTCACGCCGGCTGGATGCAAAGCCCAAATCACCGCGAAAACATCTTGTCCGAGGGATTTAACAGTTTCGGCTTCGGCATTTCAGGCGAGGGAAACGAGATCTACGCAGTTCAGACCTTTGCCGGTCCTGGCAGTGGGGACGACGCCGCTGCTCTCAGTAGAGCGGAGGCCCGGGCCGCCGCGCTTGATGCAATCAATGTCCATCGAACGGAAGCAGGGCTTGATGTGCTCACCGTAAGCAAGCCCCTCGACTTAGCTTCGGAGCGATTACTCGAAATGCGCATTGAGGGAGAAGACCTGCCCGAGAATATTTTTCAACTCATACCCGAAGGATCAAACGGCTGGACCAGCCTGTCGATCCTCAGCGCCAGCCGCGGCGGATCAGGCGGAATTCTGGCGCAAGAGGCCGTAGACGCTGTCGTCGACAGTTGGGCTGACCAAGGGGTCGATGGCGCATTCGGTGGCGAAACCGCCACGCACTTTGGTTTCGCAGCGGCGGCACAGGACGACGGACGATTGACGGCTGTCGCAATGTTTGGCGGGCAAAGCTAAGCGCATCAGCCAATGGGGCTATTTAGCTTGGGCTGTCAAAGCTGAGGTCTGCGGCATCGACCGCGACGCCCATCGACATTAAGCACCAATGTCCTGCCTCGTGGACGTAACCGTGTTTAGGCCGACGGCGATGGTGCAAAGGGCACCCAAAAGTTGCATCTTGGGCAAGCCTTGAAACCGGGCATTTGTTTATCTTGGATTAGGCGCCGGACGTGGGATTAAAGCCAGCGCAGAAGACTATAGGGAAATGACCTGCCCCGCGACGGTATTCATCTGCGAGAAACAATGGTCTGCGATCCGTGAGCGAGTCGTTGGCCAGAGGTCCGCGTCCCGTGCACATATCGCGGCAATTTCATCGATCGCCCAGGCGGCGGCGGGGCGGCCGTAGCAATGCCCATGCGCAAAGATGTCTAGGATGATGGTCTCGGCAGGCTGAGACTTGATGCCTTCCAGCGCCTCGGCGAACAGCTCCACGAATTGTCCGGGGGTGCGGCCGAACCGCATCGCGTGGGGCAAATCGTTGAATTCGACTGACATCGGAATGGCGAGGATTTCGCCCTCGGGGAAACTCTGGACATAAGGCAGGTCGCTATCCAGCGCATCGCCGTGCCAGCGGTATCCTGCGCGCACCAATCGCCGCTGGCTCTCGATCGAGGAGGTGACGCGAGGACTGACCCAACCCTGTGGGCGCGTGCCCGTCGCCACTTCGATGAGCCGCGTGCTGCGGTTGATCGAGGCGCTGTCCTGCTCGGGCGTCAAGGTCGGACCAACCAGGTCCTGAGCATAGGCATGGGCGACGACATCATGACCGGCCTCAGCGATCTTGCGCACTTCTGCCGCCTGCACTTCAGCGACCCTGCCGGAGGTCAGGACACTGCCGGAAAGCCCGTGCCTTTCGAGAACGTCGAGCAGACGGCGGCTGCCTACAGCGGCATTGTAACGACCATAGGAATCAGCGTTTGGATCAAAGACGCCATTGGCGAGCACGTTGCCCATCGGTCCGACCCCGGAGGTTGCCCCATCAGACCACATTTCAAAAGCGATGTTGAAGACGACGGCGATACGCTTGCCTTCGGGCCAGCAAAATCCCGCGGGCATGGACCGTATGTCTGCAGCACGTCTTTCAACAGTCATGGCGGCTCTCCCTTGTCTCGGCTCGTCCGTTCTAACGCGGTGATGCCTTTGAGAGAACTTCATTAACCACAGCGGCAACTGCAGAAAATTCAGGTGAGTGCCTGCACGCTGTGCATGTAATAGTGACAAATATGCACTGTCTGCAATAACGTGAATCCCGTATTCCTTGGACATTGCCGTTGGCCGGACCAATCCGGTCAACCAGGAGGAGGAAAAAATCATGAACATGACAATCGCAAGACGTGTCGTCCTGGCTGTGGCCACAATCGCACCGCTGGCCACTGCTGTGCCCGCCGCCGAGATCGAACTCAAGCTCGCTTGGCTGACCGCCGACAGCGCGACGGACCCCTATGCGATCGCCGCGCGTGCCTTCAAGACCGAAATCGAAACCGCAATGCCCGACCGCATTGAAGTCTCGCTTTTCCCGAACCGGCAGCTTGGCGATGACAAGGAAATCCTGGAAGGTCTGCAGTTCGGCACGATCGACATGGGCATCATCACCAACGCCGTCGTCGCCAATCTGGAGCCGACCTACCAGCTTGTTGACCTCCCCTTCCTCTTCGGAAACGCCGAACAGGCGCACGAGGTGCTCGATGGTCCGGTGGGTGAACAACTTGCCGAGAACCTGCGCGTGCATGGCGTTGTCTCTCTTGGTGCTGCCGAGGGTGGCTTTCGGAACATGATCAACAACACACGCCCCGTGCGCACGCCCGAGGATGTGGAAGGCGTGAAATATCGCACGATGCAGAACCCTGTCTTCATCGAGATGTTCTCGTCGCTTGGGGGCAGCCCGGTGCCGATGGCTTGGGGCGAGGTGTTCACGGCCATGCAGCAGGGTGCCGTCGATGGTTTGGAGATCCCGACCTCAGTTGTGAACTCCAACAATTACGCTGACGTTACCAAATACCTCAGCTTCACGCGCCACACCTATTCAGCGATCCACCTGCTGATGTCCGAACGCTCCTTCGAAGGCTTGCCGCAAGACGTGCAGCAAGCGGTTCTCGAGGCCGGTGAAGCTGCCATCGAAGCACAGCGCGCCGCTGTCGCAGCCGCCGAGGCCGAGGTGGTTCAGGCACTTCAGGACAAGGGCATGGAGATCAACGATATCGAGGATGTCGCCGCCTTCCGCGCACGGGTCATCCCGGTCTACGAACGCTTCGAGCCGACCATTGGCAGCGACCTGCTTGATGCTGCCCTCGCCGCCGTGGCGACCGAGTAAGGCCACGCGATGCACCGCATCCAACACCTTGTCACGTCCACAAGCCGCATCGTCTCGCGGCTTGTGGGGATTGTCTGTATCGGCATCATCTACGTGATGCTGGGTCTCTTGGTGACACAAGTGGTGATGCGGTATTTCCTCGGCGCGCCCCCCAGTTGGACCGAAGAGCTGGCCGTGATCCTTTTCACCTGGCTGGTCCTGCTCTATGCGACCGTCGGTCTGCGTGAAGGCTTCCATGTCGCGATTGAAACCGTTCCAGCCGGATGGCCCGGTCTGCGTCGATGGGCGGATCGCTGGGTCGCGGTGCTGGCAGGCGTGTTCGGCTGGGTCACATTGACGGCAGGGATCGCCTACGTCGGGCGAACCGGCGGCCAGAAATCCGCAGCGCTCCAGATCCCCATCGAGGTTCTCTACCTGTCCGTCCCGGTCTGCGGCGCCCTGTTCCTGCTTCATGCGGTGGCGCTGATATTGGAACCACATGCGCACAGCGAAACGGAAACGGCCCCATGAACCTCACGATACTTGCCCTCACGGTCGGCCTGCCGATGATGCTTATACTGCGGGTTCCACTGGCCCTGTCCATTGGCTTGGCCACCATTGCGGCGCTCTGGAGCGCCGATATCGACCTGATGATCTTTGCCCAAAGGATGGTCGCAGGCACGCAGTCCTTCAGCCTCCTCGCGATCCCTTTCTTCATCCTCGCCGGTGACCTGATGACCGCAGGCGGCATCTCTCGGCGGCTTGTCGGGTTTGCCGATGTTCTCGTGCGCCATCGCACCGGCGGGTTGGGCATGGTCGCCGTTCTGGCTGCGGCATTCTTCGCGGCGCTTTCAGGCTCTGCCCCCGCCACCACCGCCGCCATCGGCGCCATCATGATCCCCGAGATGGAAAACCGCGGCTATTCCCGGCCTTTTGCCACCGCACTGGCCGTCGCGGGCGGGATCATCGGCCCGATGTTGCCGCCCTCGATCCCTATGGTGGTCTGGGGCGTGATGTCAGAAACATCGATCAGCGATCTTTTCCTTGCCGGCATCGTTCCCGGCGTGCTTCTGGCTCTTGGCCTGATGGTGCTGTGCTGGCTGCATGCACGGCGGCACGGCATCGCGCCGCAGCCAAAGGCCAGCCGCGCCGAGGTCTGGCAGGCCTTCAACGCCGCGAAATGGGCGCTATGTGGGCCAATCATTGTTTTGGGCGGGATCTATGGCGGGATCGTCACACCGACAGAAGCGGCTATCGTTGCCGCTGTCTTCGCGCTGGTCCTGGGCTTCGGGGTCTACCGGGAGCTGACACCCTCCAATATCGGCCCGGTTACGCGCAATTCGCTCAAGACCATGACCATCGTGATGTTCATCATCGCCCTCGCCAATGGCTTTGGGTGGATCATGGCGTTCGAACAGATCCCTGTCCGCGTCACCGACAGCCTGTCGGGCCTGTCAGACACGCCCGTTCTTTATGTGCTAATGCTGAATCTCACGCTTCTCGTGATTGGATGTGTCATGGACAATCTCGCCGCGATGATCGTGCTCGCCTCGTTCCTTGTGCCCATCGGCACCCAGTTGGGCATGGACCCGGTGCAATTCGGTGCGATGATCGCCATCAACTTCACCATTGGCATGGCGACACCGCCCTTTGGCTACACAATCTTCGTGGGTGCGGCGATCAGCGGCTTGAGGATCGGCCAGATCGCGCGCCCACTGCTGCCGATGCTGGGGGTGATGATCCTTGTCCTGCTGCTGGTGGCCTTTGTTCCAGCTGTCACGCTCAGCATCGTGGGGTGGATGAGTTGAGGATGCAGCCATGGTAAACCTGCGCAAATTCGACCTGAACCTGTTGGTGATCTTTCGCGCGATCATGAACCGTGGCTCTATCGCCGGCGCGGCCGAAGAGATCGGGCTGTCACCTTCCGCCGTAAGCCATGCACTTGGTCGGCTTCGGATCATGCTCAACGATGAGCTGTTCTTTCGGACCGCCGACGGCGTGCAACCTACGGACCGGGCCCGAGAACTCAGCGCCGATATCGAACGCGGCCTCGGCTTCATTTCCGCAGCCATTTCCCAGCAGCATCAATTTGTGCCCGATGAGGCAACCCGGACCTTTACCCTTCAGGTTGCTGACTACGTCTCGGGCTTTTTTCTTCCCAGGCTAGCAGGACGATTGCAGTCAGAGGCACCGGGCATTTCCATCGATATTTTGCCCTTTTCGGTGTCTTCCGAAAGCGTATGGGATCGCGTCGACATGCAGGTCCGTCTGACGCCGGGACGGCTCAAGCCCGAAATGGTCCGCAGTCGTAGGCTTCTGGCCGATGAAATCGTCGTGCTCATGCGCCCCGGCCATCCACGGGCGGGCGACGCGATGACCGCAGAGCTCTATGCCGAACTGCCGCATGTGAAACTGTCGCAATCTGCAACCGGAACGACGGTGATCGAAGATGCACTCGCTGCGCGCGGGCTGAAGCGCGGCCTGCCAATGACGGTAGCCAGTTGGTTCGACATTCCCGACATTGTCGCCAATTCAGACCTCATCGCCATCGCGCCGCGCAGGCTTTTGTCCCTCGACCCTCGCCTATGTCGTTTGATTTCAGCCCCCTTGCCGCTTGAGGAGGTCGTGTTCTCGTTCGACCTGTGCTGGGATCTCAGGACAGAGCGCGAACCCGGTCAGAAATGGTTGCGCCACCTGATTTCAGACATCTTCGCAACGGCCGACGGCGCTTGAAGCAACCGCCTTTTGGCTGGGCCTCTGCGCAGGACGCGCCATAACTGCGCGGTTTGCGAAGGTCGCATCCGAACAGATCAAGGCTTCCGCCCAAGCGTGTCGGCCATTCGTGCATCGCGTTCTCCCATGGGCCGGACCGGTCCGCGCGTGGTATCCCGCGCCGATTGATGTTCCATCTCGGCGTTCAGAACCGCACCCAGCAACACCACAAATGCTGTCAGCCAAAAATACAGCAAGAGGATCACGACCCCCGCAAGGGCGCCGTATGTCGGCTGGTAGCTTGCGATGTTTCGGACGAAGGCGAAAAAGAGCCACGAACCGCCGAGCCAGAGCGCCGTTCCAATGATGGCACCCGGCGTGACCCAACTCCACCTCGGAGACCGGCGGGCCGGGGCATGCCGGTAGATGAGCCCAAGCGCCAGCATCGACAGGATCGTAAGGAGCGGCCAGCGCCCGACGGTCACGATTGTGTCGGTCCACTCAGAAAGCCTCAACACTTCGGCCAAGGGAGGGATGACCAACGCCACAGCGATCGTGGCAAGCGCCATCATCGCCAGCACGCCGGTAAGCCAGAGCGAGACGAAGTTCCGCAAGAAGATGTTCCGTGTCTCGGCCTCTGCATACGCCATGTTTATGCCGCTCACGAGATTGTCGATGCCCCGAGAGGCCCAGAGGAGCGAGATGGAAAGGCTGATCAGCGCCGTCGCCGTGGCCCGGCCCGGCGCCTGACCGGCAAGGGCGCGCGCCTGATCCCGCACCACGGCCAGAGGCTCGGGTGGCACCGCGCCCTCCAAGGCCTCGATCTGGCGAACTACGAGGTCTGGCTCGAAGAATATACCTGCCAACGCGGCAAGCATGGCAATCGCAGGAAACAGCGCCAGCATCCCGAAAAACGCGATGCCCGCAGCCAGAAGTGGGATCAGATCTGGCCCGATCCGGCGGCCCGCCCTGAGAATGATGTCCCGCCACCCGGACAGTTGAATGCCATGAGGCCTCCATGCCTGCCGGCCACGACCCACCTCACGCAGTGCCGTGACTTTGGTGGTGGGGGCGGCCTCATCGGTGCCCTCCGGGCAAGGCTTCGAACCGCCGCCCGGTCCGGGCCCTTCGCTCGGCTTTTCCTGCATCTGTCACCTCGTCACCAAGAACGTGTGAGGACTCAACGCAGCATGATGGGCATGGATCCGCAGCCATTGGCCCAATCTTACCATATTGGTAGGCTCTGGCATCAGGTTCATAGAAGCAAAGTGGGGCGGACGGTTCCCGCCTGCCCCACTCTCACGTCACTTGGTTTTCTTTTTCTCGCCAAGAGAGATGGACGCAGACGAAGTAGTGCCAGCCGTGGCAGAAGGTTTTGCCTTCTCCTGCTTCGGCTTCTTCACTTCCTTGTTTCCGCGCCTGTTGTCACCTTTTCCCATTGCGTCCTCGCTGGGGGTTCGCGCCGGGCGAAATGCCTGGCGAGCCGTCTCTCGCGGATCAGGGTTGCCTGCCAATGTCAGGGCGATGATCTCGATGAGTTTGCGTGGGCTTTCGGCTTGACGAAAGGCCCAGCCACAAAGAGGTGGGATGATTTCATTTTGTGCGCAAGAGGCAGACAAGAGCAACGGCACGAATATTTTTCGGCTCCCCGGAAAGCCGACACCGTTGTGTGCGCGTCGAATGCTTCTGTCCCTGTCCAGCATCGTTGATGGCCATCATGCACGGTGGAGCCGCATGGCGAACGGCAACCGGTGGCTTGCTCGCCGGCTCCAGAGCCACGCCTTCTACGGTTTGAATTTGGCGTGGTCGGAATCCACCATTCGGACGCACACTACAATACCTGAAAATTTTGCGTGCGAGGAGTGGGCGGGGGGTCATGACGTCCCGCCAATGCGTCTGCGCCTCGCTGGCGCGCGGGCTGGATGCGATCTCTGCGCCAGTAAGGCAAACTAAAACCAGCAGCGGAAACCAAGCGGCGCTCTGTGGGGTGCGCCAGATGACTCTAGCGTTGTATACGCGAAGGAAGTAGATGTCGGAGCTTCGGAACCAAAGAACCGGGCCACGATAAAACGTCCCCAGTGATCGTCCGGTCAAACGGGCATTCATCAAGGAGAGCTGACGACTGGGTTCGTGCGCCTTGGTGATCAGCGATCGGCAGATGCATCGTGATGGTTGCCAAGCGACCTGACAAAATCCGCGACATGCGAAGCGATGAGGTCTTGGTCATGATCAAGCGTCGCCACGTGCCAGGACCGGGTCAACCAGCATAGCCGCACGTCATTCGACGCTACAGTGCAGGCGATCCGCGTTGCGTTTTTTGGGTCAACGACATGGTCGGTCCGCGATTGCATGATGAGGATAGGTTGCTGCAAAAGGGGCAAAAGCGCGCCTGTTGCATTGGTCAAGATGAAGCGATCTTTCAGCGTGCTTCGCGGTATAACGTCGTAGCATATCTCGCGCGCACCGGCCCTTGCGATATCAGACCCTATGCCTGGAACGTGTTCAGCAGAGGTAGTATCGTAAAGTGGTGCCACGACTTCGGGTCGATAGAGACCGGTCGATCCGTTGATGGTGACCAAGCCACTGATCCGGTCCGGCAGGCGGGCGGCCAGATTAAGTGCCAGTGTTGCGCCAAGTGAAAGCCCGCCAATCAAGACACGCGAACATCGCGTCTCCAAGTGCTCAAGGGCAGTCTCTGCGGACCGGACCCAATCCTGGTGGTCTGTCGCGGCAAGGGCGTCGGGCGTTTCTCCATGTCCTGCCAGCAAGGGACAGTAGACGGTTGCTCCCGTCAGATCATGCACCTGTTCACCAACGTCACGAACGCTTTGCGGCGTGCTTGTGAACCCGTGCAACCACAGCAAGCCCGTTTGCGATCCTTCGAGAAGAAACGGCTTGGCTTCCGGGGCATCAAAATCTGCAGTCTGTGACATGGTCATGACGCGCATAAAGAGCTGCCGCGGCACGTTCGGGCAAATAGACTTGCGGTATCGTGCGATAACCAAACACGATCAGGTGATGTGATCGCGGAAGCTTTTCAGGAGGTTGGTGTCCCCATTGGTGTGCCAAGCAAGAGAAATGGTAGCGTCTTGATCAAACCCCTCGACCGGCGCCAACTCCAGTGTGGCTGGCATGCTGGGCGCCGCACTCATCGGATAAAGCGTTACTCCCCGCCCCTCGGCAACCCGTTGTAGAATAACCTGAACGTCCCAAGCCTCCTCCACCACGTTGGGTTCGAAACCGGCATCCTGACAGGCGGTGTCCAGCAATGCGCGCCAAGAACGCCAGTTCTCACGCACGCCGAGGATGAAGCGGGCGTGGCGCAGATCGTCCAGGGTCTGAGGCACTTCGCCGTGTGGCGCGACAACCCCGATGCGGGACGACCAGACCGGCTTTTGAACGACATCGCTCGAGCCTACCGTGGCATGCGACAGCAGAAAGCCAAGATCGACTTGGCCAGACTTCAGCGATCGCAACATGTTGTCGGTGGACATGACATGCATCTCGACTTGAACACCCGGAACGGCGCGATGGAACCTGTCCAGCCCGTCGGAGATCTGGCGTGACGTGGCAAGCGCGGAATAGCCGATGATGATGTGCCCGCTTGCACCTTCGGTATTCCGGCGCGACGCGCGAATGACCCGTTCGAACATGGCAACGACCTGCCGGGCATCTTCCAGAAACGCGCGGCCTTCTTCGGTCGGGACCACCACTTGGCCGCCCCTGTCGAATATCCGAAATCCGAGATCAGTCTCGGTATCCTTGACGGCCTTCGAGATTGCGGGCTGCGCGATATTGAGCATCTCGGCGGCCGCGCGAAAACCACCGGCATCCGATACGGCCAGCGCATAGCGAAAATGTCGAAGATCGATCCGCGTTGGTTTCATCCCTGGAACTTCCCCTGATCGCGTTCCGTTATCACTCGATCAAGCATCACTATTTGTCAACGGGACGCCGCTTCGAAACTGTTTGGCCGTGGAGGACGGATGAAATTCCGCCTCCACATCGGGAGGGAGACCCAATGTCAGCACTGTTCAACAGGCTCTGCGCGACACTGATGTTCATCGGTGGTCTGGGTGTGGTCGCCATGATGATGAACATCGTGGCCGACGTGGCACTCAAGCTGATCTGGAACACGCCGATCCAGGGAACGATCGAGCTTTCCTCCTATTATTACATGGTTATTCTGGTCATGCTGCCCATGGCATTCGTCGAGATGCAGGACCAGCAAATCTCGGTCGATCTCTTGTTCAACCACTTTCCGGATTGGCTGCAGCGCGCCTCTCTGGTGCTGACTGGTGTCGCATCGGCCGCTATCCTGAGCGTGATGACCTGGCGCACGGGCCTCGATGCCATACGCGCTATTTCGGTCGGCGAAGTTGTCATGGGCGGACGCGAGGTCATCGTGTGGCCATCCCGCATGATCCTTCCCATTGGCTTTGGACTTGCCAGCATCGCCGCTCTCATCCGGGCGATCATGGCGTTGCGTGGGCTGCCCGTCACCCAAGCCGAAAAAGATGGGGCGCCATCATGAGCAATCTGATGATCGGCTGGATCGGTGTCGGAGCGTTGTTCGGCCTGTTGGCGTTTCGCATGTCCATCGGGACGGTGCTGATGGCCGTGTCCTTTGTCGGCATCACGGTGATGTTCAATGTGCAAGCCGCGCTTGGCATCGTCAGCGCGATGCCGTTCAATCTCATCGGAGACTGGTCGCTGACAGCGATCCCGATGTTTCTGTTCATGGGCTTCGTCGCGGCCAACACAGGCCTGACAGCCGGTGCTTTCGAACTTTTGCGCGTCCTGCTTTCGCGCGTGCCGGGAGGTCTTGCCTCAGCCAGTGTCGGGGCGTGCGGCCTCTTCGCGGCGGCATCAGGGTCTTCGATAGCCACAACCGCAGCGATGTCGAAGATCGCAGTTGCTGAAATGCTGCGCGCCAATTATCACCCGTCGCTGGCCACCGGTGTGGTCGCGGCCTCCGGCACTCTGGGATCACTGATCCCGCCGTCAATCCTGATGGTGCTCTATGGCATCTTCACAGAGCAATCGATCGGCCAGCTTTTCGTGGCAGGTCTGATCCCCGGCATCCTGTCCGCCTTCATTTACATGGCCATGATCACCACACGTGCGGCTCTCAACCCGAGCCTTGCCCCGGCCGTGGAGACGCGCATCGACCGGACGAAGCTTATTGGCCTGATCTGGTCCGTGTGGCCCTTCCCGGTCCTGGTGCTGGGTGTCCTTGGCGGCATCTTCGGTGGCTTCTTCACCCCGACCGAAGCCGGGGCTGTCGGCGCTTTCCTGGCGCTCTGCGTGGCAATCCTGCGCGGTTCGCTGACTTGGACGGCTTTCCGGCAAGCGATCCGCCAGACCACGCTGGCCACATCCTCGATCTTCTTTCTGTCCATCGGCGCCGTGATGTTCACCCGCTTCATGGGGCTTTCCGGCGTGCCACGATCCCTCACGGACATGATGCTGGCGGTGTCTGACAATCCGATCATCATCATCCTTATGATCTCGGTGTTATTCGTCGTGCTGGGCATGGTGATCGACTCCATCGGCCTCATCCTGCTGACACTTCCGATCCTGCTGCCGGTTCTCGAAGCGGCGGATATCAACCTGATCTGGTTCGGCATCATCTGCATCAAGCTGCTCGAGATCGGGCTGGTGACGCCGCCGGTCGGCTTGAACCTATACGTCCTGCACAGCGCCCTGTCCGGCGAGGTGCATCTGCGTGACATCATTTCGGGCACAACCTGGTTCATCGCGATGGATCTCGTGACGCTCGTTCTGCTGATTGCCTTCCCCGCGATCAGCCTATTCCTGCCTTCACTCATGGCGCAGTGAGGCATCAAACCAACCCGGGAGGAACAAGACATGACCATGAAAACGGCCCTTATTGCCCTTACGGCATGCAGCATCGGAACAGCTGCCGCCGCTCAGAACGCCAACCATTTCTTTGCCGAGCGCCACTCCATGGTGCGCGGCCCCTATGTCGAATTTGCCGAGCGCGTGGCGGAGGAAACAGGCGGCGATCTGACGTTCACAGTGTTCACGGGCGGCTCTCTTCTGCCTCCCGCGGCATCGCTGCAAGGTGTGCGGGATGGGGTGGCCCAGGTTACCTATCACGCAGGCACCTACACACCGGCTGAACTGCCTGTTGCCAACCTCATCGGCAACGCAGCTTTCTATAACACCGACCCGATGGTCATGGCCTTTGCTTCTACGGAGTTTGGTCTGACCAATGCCGCGGCGCTCGAAGAATGGCGCAGGAACGGCATGGTGTTCGGTGGTGGCTATTCGACCTCCGAATACGTGATGATGTGCAACACGCCCATCGAGACTTACGATGATATCCAGGGCAAGCGTCTGCGCATGGCCGGGGGCGCCTGGTCGCGTTTCGCCGAGTTTGTCGGTGCAGTGCCAGTGTCGATCCCATCGAGCGAGATGTATACCGGTCTGGACACAGGCTCACTTGACTGCGCGGTGGCGGCTGCGGATGCGCTCGACTCATTCTCGCTCTCGGACGTGGTGACACATATGAACACGCTGGCCGTGGGCAATTATTACTCCGGTTTCGAGTGGGGGTATAACAAGGCTTTCTGGGAGGGCCTTACGCCTGAGACCCGTGCAGTGCTCTTCGATCAGATGGCCTATTACCTTGGCCAGCACCGTGTCGAGTTCGACAAGGACGTGGAGCAGGCCGTGTCCTCGGCCGTCGAAAACGGCATGCAGGTGTCAGAACCTGACCAGGAGCTGGTCAATGCACTCGCGGAGTTCGTGAAAGCTGATGAGGCCGTCCTGATCGAGAACGCGAAAAGCCGAGGCGTTGAAAATCCCGAAGAGATCCTCGCCGAATACAAGCGCATCGTCGATCGCTGGGACGCACTTCTGGCTGAAGTCGACTACACGGATGTAGAAGCCTTGGCCGAACTTGCTCGCACCGAGATCTACGACAATCTCGATCCGGAGACTTACGGGGTCGACTGATCCACATCTAGCCGACACTTAATACATTACATGAAGACGGGCAGATGAAGTCTGCCCGTCTTCATTCTTCAGCGAGCCGGATGGTGCCTTGGTCGATCCGACCCACCGAATACCGGGACTGAACACCTACGACAAAGATCTTCGGCGCAGAGCAACTTAGACCGCGAAGAACACAATGGTCATAATCGCGCCAATTGCGATAATCACGCCGCGGAGGAGACCGGTATGACGAATACGTCGTGCGACACGTGCCCCCAGATATCCGCCAAGTGTAGTTGCAACTGCCATAACAATTGCAGATTCCCAAGCGATGAGGCCAGCTGACGCATAGGTCACAACAGAGACAACCGACAAAAGCGCGGCCAGCACATTCTTCAACCCGTTCATTCCGTGCAAGTTTTCAAACCCGATCAGTCCGAAGACCGCTAATAACATGATACCAAGTCCGCCATTGAAATAGCCGCCATAGGTTGCGACGACACCGATCGCCAATGCCGACAGTCCCGGTCCGGCAGGCCCGATGTTTCGGGAGCGGACCGCTCTGATCATGCCGGGACCAAGGGCAAACAGCGCCGTCGCCCCGAGGAGCAGCCAAGGCACGATCCCAACGAACGCGTCGCCCGGCGTGACCAGAAGCAGTCCGGCGCCGACCAACCCACCCGTAGTGGTCACGGCGAGGATCGCGCTCAAACGAAGTGTTCCTTCCGCGCGCAGGTCGTGACGGTAGGCCCATGCACTTGCAACGTAGCCAGGCAGCGCCGTCAGGGTCGCAGTGGCGTTCGACATGATCGGCGGCACCCCAACCCACATCAGAGCCGGAAAGCTGATCAGCGTGCCGCCACCGGCCAAGGCATTGATGCCTCCCGCCAGAAGACCTGCGAGAAAAAGAATGGAAAACGAAATCATGTCGACACTCCTGTTGGACAAGGCGTGTGTCTGCCGTAAGAGATCATTGGTCTGCAAATTGGTCTGAACAGGAAGGGGCACAATGCGCATCGGAAAGGTAGAGGCCCTGACGCGGCTGCGTGCCCTGATCGAAACAGAAGCCCCGGCCGTGGGTGACAGGCTGCCGGCTGAGCGCCGTTTGACAACCGCCATCGGATGCAGCCGCGAGACCTTGCGCGCGGCCCTCGATCTCTTGGAAGCCGAGGGGGAGATATGGCGCCACGTCGGCCAAGGCACGTTTCGCGGTCAGCGTCCTGCCGGACAGCCAGTTCGGGACCGGATCCTCATCGAGGCCACAACACCATTCGATCTGATGGATGCACGCCGCATGCTGGAACCGTCTGTTGCCGCAGCGGCAGCAGTGCGCCGAACGGACCCGGATGTGGCGCTGCTTTATTCATTGGTCCAACAAGGCCGGATGGCTCGCGACCGCGCAGCGTGTGAACGGGCCGATGACGCCTTTCATCAGTGTATCGCCCAAGTGGCACGCAACCCTGTCTTGATCGCGCTTCTGCGCCATTTCTCAAGCACGCGGTGCAGAGCGGTCTGGCAGCTTGAGTGGGACCGCACGTATCGCCGCGTCGGCGTGACCGAGTTCACGCAGGTCCATTCCGGGCATCACCGCGACATCGTGGATGCCATTGCGGCCGGTGACGATGTGGCTGCGCAACAGGCGATGGCCCATCACCTTGATGCGGTGAGCAACGCTATGGGCGCCCTGTAGGAATTGCATCCATGACCTGTTCGACTGGTCCACAATCGATGTCTTTAAAGGGCGCAAGCAGCTGCCACCTTTTAAGCAGAAGCTTCCGGAACATCGTTCTCGAGAGCCATTCGCGCTTCGTCGAGTGCGGCAGAGAGGAGCACCCGCGCATCCTGGGCCATCTCCTCGCCGTCTGCCCCCAGTGCGGCTTCGGTGACACAACCGACGGCCTCAGGCTTGGCCAGCAGCCGCATGGCCCCCTCTCTTAGCAATCATGCGCGCTTCTCGTCGTCCTGAGAGGGGGAAATGGCGATGAGCGGAGGAAAATGTGAGAGTTTCATACCAGCCGGGTGACGATAAGGATTGGGCTCTGCCAAGGCCTTCTGAATTGGACGTTCGACGTAAAAGGGCAGCTTCCTAACAAAAGCTCCGGCTCCACCTCGGCGGCAACTCCCACGGCACTAAGAATCTCTTTTCTTTACGATTACATGGGAAGTTTTTTGGGCAGGTGAAATAAGCCGCACATCATGGCTCAGCTTGGCGATCTCGCGACCGCAGAGATGCGTCCCGCAACAGGCTTCCATCGCCACGACGCAGGACGGCAGCCACCCGAAAACTGAAGGACCTGATTCCTTCTGAGCTTCTTGCGCAACACCGCTCGGCCTGACATATCGGCCTCGTGAGCTTGGAAAAGATTCTTCGTCAGGTCGACGCCGGCCGTGATAATCTCCGACATGACCGTCCTCCTTTTTGGATTATCGCAGACCCATCTTGCCACACCGATGCTGTCGGGGGGCCGATCACATCGTAAGCGTAAAACAGTGTCTACCCTTGGGCAAGGTCTGTCAAATTGGTTCAAAAGTCTTGATCCGTCAGAAATTTCGAGGCACCGTCAGAGAGAAGATCTTCCACCCGATTAATTTTGTTTAGAGAGATTTGAGGAATATTGATATGCCAAAAGTGTTGGAAGTAAACGCGGTAAACTTCCTTAAAGCTGGCGCTCTCGGAATTGGGGAAGAGCACAATGACCCAGCGGGTCGCAGGTTAGTCAAGGAGTTGATTGACAAAGGGGTTGTGAAGAAGCTCTTTGTAGAACTTGCCAAGAATACTGAGCGTTTCAGCAGAGCAATGGCTGCAGCGAACGCAAAAGCTGCAGAGGGTGGAAACATTGAAGAGATTGCATCCGTTGCGCCCTGCGGCGATCTTGATCGGCTAAATGAGATCCCTCTAAATCACCTAATTGCTTACGCGTTATTCCATGGCGCTCAGGTTTTTCTTGCAGACGACCGAAGCATGGCGAAACTTCGCGGTGGTAATTTTGATATCAGGCACGCCCAAATTCGCGATACGTTTAAAGAAGCAACCGGGCAAGGCGCCGCGAAATGGTATTCAGAGGAAGCCAAGGGTTGTTTGTTTCTTTGGGGTGGAGCTCACTTCGATCATAAGACAAAGAGTCATCTAGATGATGCAAATTTTATTTATGGTTTACCGTGGATTGAAAAAGGATGAAGGAGGTGTTTTTCGTTAGGTTTATGTAAAATTTCTTATTGTCGTTTCTCGGTTTCAGTTAAAACCATCGAGCTTGGTTCCGTCGGCCCGGTCTTCATGTCCTCGACCGTCGCACACTTCCGCCACTTCGCCATCGTCTTCGGGTTGATGCCGAGCTCCTAGTTTTACTGCGACAGCGAAGCTTGCGATCTCCTTATTGTTGCTCTGACGGCGTGCGTGGTCGAGCGCTCCCGTAACGACCTTGTTCACTAGTGCTTCCTTACACTCCTTCGAAAGGATCGCACCATCAAAACGTAGTATGAAACGCCTAAAGGCGTTGGTCTGATATATGAACTTGCCGTGGAAGTTCGAAATCCACCTAAAATGAACCAAGCGGCCGTCAACTTTAAACAACGGACACGTCACCACCGCTTATTGATTGGGATTATCCGGTAAAGATTCGAAAACTGCATCCGGAACGGAATCGCCGGACAATCCGAGACGTTTCTGACCATCTTCTGTTTCCTCGATTTCAAGCCAGACCTTCTCATCCTCAATTTCTATGTAAAACCGCCATTCGTCTTGTTCGATCATTGAAATGGCATCGTCAGGCTTGAGTTGCCAGTCTGCTTTTCCAAACAAACGTTTCATTACACCTCCGAGCTTCAAGAGTGTGGCTTCGGAAGAATTGGACGTTTCGGCCCACGTCACTTGCGCGGCTACTGTCATGATGTAATCTCCTATAAAAGCTTAATGTAACGTGAATCAGGAATTTGTCACATCGGGCTGCTCGGTTATGAGTGCAGCCATACCGTTCCGTCGAAGCGAACGACCGATCGCTCTCAGCTATTAGATCGGCGGCCAATTCATTCACAGCTGCAGCTTGTGCACTCTTCCCGCCCGCTCGATTGCGGTCGTCGTGCGCTCGCTAGGGCAATGTCACGAGGACTGCAGATGATGCAGGAACCCCGCCCTTGAGGGCGCTGTAGAGCTTACCTTTTTTCTTTGCACCGCGGGTCACGGATATCCTAAGGCAACATGAACGGGTCGACAGCCAGCACCATGCAATTATGCACGCTTCATCGGCAATCCTTGGCTATCCGCAGGTCGGAACGTCTAGAAAAGACTTTTGCAGGATCGTGCAACCTTAGCAGACAAGTCTCAGGATCGCATGGGACCGGACTTGAAAGCGAACCAGCGCAAGGCTCAGCCTGTTCCGGCCACCGGCTTATCGTTTCCAACCCGTGCAATGCTATATCCCTCATGCGCTGTCATCATGGCAGAGCCAAGCGAGCTATGGCGGGGGTTCAAAGACGCAGAACCTGGTTACATTGAGCGACATCCCGGTCCGCCCCGCAAGATCACCTCGCGCAGAGGCAACTTCTGTCGCAGCGCCATACGTCGGATGATTTTCAAAAGTCCTATGTGTATCGCGCCATTTTCCCCCGTTGCGCGTGGCGCTGGGGGAAGGCGCACGTGGCTCACTTCGGCGTGGAAATCAACACGTAAAGTATAGGATGGGTGAAGCTCTATTGAATGACGATATCAGGACGAGACGCCAAATCCATAAACCGAAACCTCAGGTCAGGCTCAGCATCATCTAGCTAATCGGAGCTTGATCAGGATATCGATGACACATTTAGCTATTCCAGACACGGGAGGATTTGACCGCCCCGCCCTGACGGCGCCGAAATGCATCGGGATCAAAGACGCGCGCTATTCCTAGGACTTCGCAAACGGGACCCACCGGACGACACCGACGCACCGGCTCCAGTCTGGCCATTCCTCCACCGAATGCACGGAGCAGGCTTGCTCCGAGACTGTGGTCCATCCCAGTCTCTGGTTGCCGTTCGACAACGGGAGATTTGCCATGACGAGACCAATACTCGCTCTCTTCATAGCTGGAACCGTCGCAACAGCACCATCCGTCAGCTTGGCGCAGGGACCGAGCTTCGATTGCGCCAGAGCTGGCAATTCCACGGAGCTGGCCATTTGTGCGTCTTCGGGACTTTCACAGAAGGACCGTGTTATATCAGACCTGTATGGTGACCTTCCGCGCGCACTGCCTTCGGCACGACGCGGGCGGCTGCTTGCGGAACAACGCGTCTGGCTTGCTCGACGAAACGCGTGAGATGCCGATCCCGGTTGCATCGCGGCATCGAGCGACAGTCGAATTAGGGAGCTTGAAGCGCGGTCCCGCGAGGGGTTCTGAGATTGCACAAGTTCTTGACAGGTCAATGACGGTATAATGGTCCAAGACAACCGTCTGGCGTTTCTCGGAACGTAGACTGGGAGACCGTGAACCTCGCTTTGGCAACACAAGATGTAGATGGACTGTCGTGCCGATACGTGCATCGCAGGAGGTATCCGGAGCGAAAGCCGTTAAAACCACGATCACGGCGCACCTCAATTTTTCCTCTCTCGCCAATTTCACCCGCGCGAGCTCAGCTTGGACTCCTCAAACCATTGATAAGACTCCGTCGACCCTCTTTAGACTACCGAGCGACCGTATCATGAACGTTTACCTCATGGCTCGCAGCCTTTCCCACTCGGGCTTGGAGGTAAATAGATACCTTTACATGAAGAGGGTCGCACGCAAGGTGGCGCAAGGCTGCCAGCAAGGTCACCATAGCCGCCGGAAAGGCCGTCTCGGAAGAACTGAAAAAATTACATAATCTAGATGTAGTGGCTTACCAACAAAATATTACAGTATGCAAAACCGATCAAATTCACCTGCCACTGTCCAGCACCGGCCGGAATTCACCAAAGGCCGCTTCAGCCTAGCGACACTTCTGGCCATGGACTTGACGATATCATAGGGGACAGCACAATCCGCGACGGGATCCGCGGTCTCCAGGTCAGTGCCTGATCTGGTGACTCCGTGCTCTGCGCCTATGTCGACCGAGCCGATGTCACGAAGGTTGAAAAAGTAGCTCACGCCCTTCACCCCAGCCGAAAATTGTCCACTTGCTCCGGTCCTGCCACCTGCGAGGGAAGTCAGATCATCGCTCTGACGATGGCAGGCAACTCTGATTTCCTGAGAGACGGCGCGACAGGCATTTTGCCTGGCGCGAACCGGCATCGAGGTCGCGATGGGAAAAGGCAATAACAGACGTGCGAACAAGGAAGTGAAAAAGCCCAAGCAGGAGAAGGCAAAGGCTTCTGCTACGGCCGGAACGGCGTCGTCCTCGCCTATCTCACTCAGAGAGGAAAAGAAGACCAAGTGTAGCAAGAACGGGGCTGACGCGATCCGCCCGCCCCATCTTTTTGTGAACACCAGGTGCTTCAGGTCCTGCAGCCAGCCCAGAGAAGCTAACCGGGCCGAACGGTTCGTCTCGCCAGACTAACCGGCCTTGTCGATACGCGGGAGTCCCAGCGCAAATTTGAGGGTTAACACGTGCCTCAATCAATGCCACCGTGAGATGTGCTTGACGGCGAAGAGACGAACTAGGGCTGACGGGTAAATCTATGGCGACAAAACATGTGCGTATAGTCGGCCGCGTGCAAAGTGTATCGTTCAGAGCATGGACGCGTGACCGGGCACAAGAACTCGGGGTTTCGGGATGGGTTCGCAATCTGCCTGACGGATCCGTCGAGGCCCTTGTCTCCGGGGCAAGCGAGGCGGTCGACGTGCTGCTTGCAGCGTTCCATGAAGGCCCGTCTGCGGCGGAGGTAAATGACGTTCAAGCCTCCGACACCAAGGCTCATGTCGAGCGGGGATTTCGTGTCCGGGGCTGAGAGACGGCCGCATTCGCGCAAATTGTGCGCCATCCACCGTGTCGGGGTAGCGCCATCTTCGATACCAGTGGGCCTTTTTGTTTAGGGCGATTTCGAAGCCAGAGCAGAGACTGCTTCACGGCGTAGATTGCAAGTTTCCTCGCGCAGTATAAAAGGGCAAGCAACATAGTTGTTCGCCAAATTCGAAAGTCACACATCGAAAGCGGTTAGGATTCAAGTTCAACTTGAATGCCAGTTTCCCAGTAATTTTTTGCGACCCGGTTTCGGCTGAACCGACTCCGGTGGCGCCGCTTCACGAAAGGGTGAAGAATTGAACACAGCGACTGAAAGCCTCTTTCTGTCACATCCCGATCCGATGTTGATCTACGACGTGGAAACACTGCGGTTTCTGGATGTCAACAAGGCCTCCGTTGCAAAATACGGGTATTCTCGCGACGAATTCCTTGCGATGACCATCGCCGATATCCGTCCGGATGAAGACAAGCCCGCCCTTGTTGCCCACCTCGCGAATGCCACCGAACGCCGCACAGAAGCCGGGGTCTGGCGGCACCGGCTGAAGTCTGGCGAGATCATCCATGTCGACATCACCAGTCAACCCATCGATCACGATTGGCGCAGTGCGAGGCTGATCGCGGCACGGGATGTGACGGAAAGGATTGAGTCTGAAGCGGCCCTTGCACAGGCGAAACGGATGCTCGAGATTGCCGGTCAATCGGCAAAGTTTGGAGCATGGAGCTATGACGTAGCGAACAGAAAAGCGGAATGGTCCACCCAGACAGCCCGTATCCACGATGAACCTGACGGGTTTTCACCACATATCGATGATGCGCTTTCCTATTTCGCGCCTGATGATCGGGAGCGGATAGAAAATGCATTCAAAGAATGCATTTCTCACGGCTGTTCATTTGATGAAATGCTACAGGTGATCACCGCGAAAGGCCGCAAATTATGGGTGCGCTCGACGGGTGAGGCGGTCCTGGATGAAAGCGGAAGGACCATGATGGTTCAAGGCTCCATTCAGGACCTGTCTGAACTGGTAACTGTCCGAAAGCGGGCCGAGGACGCGGAAAGACTGCTGGCGATGGCCGGTCGGGCGGTCAAGCTGGGAGGATGGCGCGTTGATCTCGCCAGTGAAAAGGTAATGTGGACAGATGGCGTCGCGGCCATTCACGAACTTCCACCTGGCACAGCCCCAACGTTTGACGGCGGTATCGATTATTTTGCACCGGAAGAACGGGTCTCGGCGCGCAAGGTCTTTCAGGATTGCGTCGAACACGGCACACCTTTTGATAACGTCCGCGATGTGATCACGGCAAAGGGAAATCGCGTCCAGGTCCGTTCCTTTGGGGTGCCGGTGAAGGATGACACGGGCAGGATCGTTGCCGTGCAGGGCGCGATGCAGGACATCACGGAACTGTGCGCAGCGCAGCGCAAGGTCGACGAACTGAGTCATCGTCTGGCCGAGACCTTGGAAAATATCGGCGATGCCTTTTTCACACTCGATCATGACTGGCGCTTTACTTACCTCAACAACAAGGCTGAAGAGCTTCTGGAACGCAAGCGTGAGGAATTGGTCGGCCGCCGGATAAGCGATGAATTGTCTGAAAGCACATTCGAAGCTCAGTATGCGAATGCTGTAAACTCCGGCAAGACCATAAGGTTCAACGTATTTTATCCGCCACTCCACCGAATGTTTCGTGTCAGCGCGCATCCGACACCAGACGGGTTGGCCATCTATTTTTCGGACATCACCGGGGAATGCCGCCAGACCGAACAGTTGCGGTTGCTTGAGGCGGCCGTGCAACAGATCAGCGATATGGTCATCATTACGGACGCAGAACCCGATGCATCGGGAAACGCCAAAATTGTCTTCGTCAACGATGCGTTTGAACGCATGACCGGTTTTTCCCGGGAAGAGGCGATCGGTCAAACTCCGAGCATTCTGCACGGTCCCAAGACTCAGCAATCCGAATTGGACCGGATTCAAAAAGCCTTCGAGACCCACTTGCCGGTGAGCGCCGAAATGATCAATTACACAAAGTCCGGTCGGGAATTCTGGCTGGACCTCGACGTTGTGCCGCTTGCAAATGGTGCAGGAAAGGTCACGCACTTCGTTTCGGTTCAGCGCGAGATCACCGATCGCAAGCGCGGCGAGGACGCATTGCGCGTCTCTGAAACGCGGTTTCGCCTGATTGCTGAGGCAACCAGAAGTGCCGTATGGGACTGGAACATCTCAGAAGGTCGCTGGTGGTGGAGCGACGGAATGGCTCAGCAATTCGGCCATCACCCCGATCCAGACGCCAGTGTGCCGACCGTCTGGCGCGCCAACGTGCACTCCGACCACCGGACGCGTGTCGAGGCGCTGTTCGAAAAGCTCACTCTGGGCGAGATCAGCGCACTTCACGATCAGTATCGGTTTCGAAGGGCTGACGGCACCTGGGCCGATGTGGAAGAACATGCCTTCCCGATCCGCGATACCGAAGGTCGTATCGTCCGGGTCATCGGCAGCATGGCGGATATCTCCGATCGTCTGGAAATGGAGCAACAGCTGCGACAGTCGCAGAAACTTGAGGCCGTGGGCCAACTGACGGGCGGCATTGCCCATGACTTCAACAACCTGCTGACGATCATCATGGGCAACACAGAGATGCTTCGGGACAGCCTTGAAGAAGACAGCTCGTTGCGGCGGTTTGCCGACGCGAGCGCTGTTGCGACGGATCGTGCGGCTGAACTGACCAATCGGCTGCTGGCATTCTCGCGCAAACAGGTGCTTCAACCGCAAGTGCTTGATGTCAATTCAGTGATCACCGACTTCGAGGACATTCTGCGCCGCACTTTGGGTGAAGATATCGACATTGAGATCGATCTTGCCGCCGACGCATGGCTGACAGAGATCGATCTGGCTCAGGTCGAGTCCGCCCTCCTGAACCTTGCGATCAATGCGCGTGATGCGATGCAGGGTGGTGGGGCATTGACCATCGAGACTGGGAATGTGGTTCTCGACGGAGCCTATGTCTCAAGCGAACCTGATGTGCCTGCTGGGCAATACATCTTTATTGCGGTCAGTGACACTGGGCACGGCATTCCCAAGAATCAGATCGCCCAGGTCTTCCAGCCGTTCTTCACCACGAAGGCCGTCGGGCAGGGAACTGGGCTGGGCTTGAGCATGGTGCACGGCTTCGTCAAACAGACGGGCGGTCATATCCGGATCTATTCGGAAGTGAACGAAGGCACGACCGTCAAACTGTATTTCCCCCGGTATGTCGGGGACCGCGAAGAGCAGGGTAATACATCGCAGGACGGGCCCTTGCCACGTGGGCAGGAGAACATTCTAGTCATCGAGGACGACGTGCTGATCCTGCAGCAGTTGATGGCGCAACTGACTGGGCTGGGCTACCGGGTCGTCACGGCTTCGGCCGGCCCTCCGGCGCTGGACATCCTGCGAGCGAGATCGGACATCGACTTGCTTTTGACCGATGTGATCCTGCCCGGCGGCATGAACGGGCGTCAGATTGCGGACGCTTCACTTGCGATCTATCCGGACCTGAAGGTTCTGTTCACGTCGGGTTATTCAGGAGATGCGATTGTGCACCACGGACGGCTGGATTCCGATGTCAACTTTCTAGGCAAGCCCTACCGCCGTTCAGAACTCGCCGCGAAGGTTCGGGAAGTCCTGGATGCCTGACTATCGAAAACCGACACTGGGCGCGGTTTCTGGGCAATTCGATCGCGGCACCCGATTGATGCCTCCCAGCGGCCCGGAGAGAGTCGCTGGGAGATATACTGGGCCCGGTGCTACCTCACAGCCCAGCCTCACCCAAGCTCGTCCTGAGGGCCTGGACGGCGCGCAGCGTGGGGCCGCGAACCTCACCACCGTAGATGTCTCGAAGGAATGTCATCCAGGCATGTTCCTCGTCGGTAAGCTCCACGCGGTCGTCCGGCAGAGCGAAGTCGTGATGGACCAGGCGCATCATTTGCCGAAAATCCCGCGCAGAGCGGCACGGGCGCGACGATTGAGGCGCGGATCGGTGCCATCGGAGGCATCGCGAATTTCATTCAGCCAGTCGACCTCGTTGTCCGTCACGACGGCTTTGAAGATGTCATCCACTGCGGCGCGCGTCGTCTCGAAACCGGCCTGGTCCAAAGCGAGGATGAAAAGGAATTTCGGGTCGACCTCGAGCGCCTTGGCCATCGCCGGCACACGGTCAAGCGGCAGCTTGGAGCTACCCGCCTTGATCATGCTGACATAGTTCGGGTTCGGAAACCCCGCCTGAATGGCAATCTCGCGCTGGCTCTTCTTTCCGGCAAGTTCAAGGATCCGGCGGTCGAGGAACTTCGCCAGCTTGCTGTTTTCATACGGGGTGTTTTTCAAAGGAACGCTCCTAAGCCTCCGTCACATCGTGCGACGTTTCATGCTTGAGCTATAGCGAGCACATCATTGGGGAGACGTTGGGATCTTTCGTCCGCAGACTTTAGGCTTAGGCTTGCCTCGGTGGTCGAAAAGTCATCGTTGCCGGTTATTCGCTGGGACCGGTGGCCCAGTGGGACCAGATGTAACTTCGCGCAGACGATGACACCGCAGATTTCTCTGCGTTGGTCGCAAGCAGCTGATACACGGGCCAACCGAAACAGTTGGCCCGCCTGTTACTCACTTAGAGAGCATCAGGTTCGCCCTGCGGACGCCCGGAGGCCTCCATGCTTGCAAGTTCCCTTAAAGCTGCCTTCTGTAACTTCTACCAAGCGGCCCCAACCGGTTTTGTTTTGAAATGACCCAACTGCAATGACGCGAACAGGCGAGCAAAGAAACTGCTCGTCGCCGGCGTCGGTGACGATCGACAGCCCGTTATTGGTCTCGATATATCCAACAGGCGGCGCAAGTGGGTCTTGGGTTTCGGAAACGAGGTCTTTCATGCCATGCATCCTTTGTTCGCAGACTGCGCTGCGGTTTTTGAAGTGATATTTTCGGGTAGGGTTATGTGTTCGCCGCAGAGCCATTCTGCGACGCTAGTTCATGCCAAGGCGGCAAGATTTGTGGTTAGATGCCTTTCACCTTCCACTGAGGAAGCGTTCGGCGGATATTCCGGCCCAATTCCTCCTCGATTTTAGTGATCTTTCCGATAGTTTCGAAAGCTTTCTTCCGGGTTTCAGGATCGGAAAGATCAGAGCTTTCGAGTTCGTTCCGCTTCTGCTCAAGCTGATATCTTTTGTAGCGGTTGATCATTCCAGCCATCTCAATGGCAGCCGTTAGAAAACGATCCACCATTTCCTCCGCGCGGCCGATTGAACCCTTCGCACCGGGAAAAGTTTCAGCAGGATCGCTGTCAGGCGGCAGCGCGTCCTCACTGGCATAGACTTCCGGTCCCCCGTCGTCCTCAAATGACGGGGGCTGAATACCAGCGAGCTCAAGTTCAAGAGTCACCGAACTCCAGTTCGGGTCTTCCTGCACCCATTCAAAGAATGGGACTTGCAGGAATGGATAGGTCGAGTCGTCGAGTTGCTTCAGCTGCTCCTGTTCACGCTCGAGCTGCTTCTGCTTTCGTTCACGTGCCGACATGGCCATTTTGATTCTCCAGTTGTGATTTCTAATGTGAATTTAGATTTCACAACCGATCCTGTCAACGCCTATTATGTCTGCCTTTGGGCGATTATGGACCGAACGACATGGACGCACTTACCGGATCGGGCATACCCGGCGCTCAGCTTTGGAAAGTATTTGAGTTCGCGCCCGCTAGTGCAAAACCGCACCGGATGAGCCGGCCTACAAATCATACTCCGGCAGGCGTGCAATCGCATCGATCTTTGTCCTCAACGTAACATCCCCGTAGTTGTCGCTGGCCGTGCGACCTGCGTGGCCCTGGATCGCGTCAAAGACCCGTTCGGATATGCCGAGCTCACGACACTGCGTCTTCAAGCGATGACGCCATCCATGGTTGGGTTGAACGCCGTCCGGAGTGATGCCCTCTTTTCGCAGCCACTCCGCTAATTGGTTCGCGATACGTTTGGCTTTCGCCTGGTAGCTCGCTGGTTCCTTTCCTTTATGGAATAAAGGTCCCTGCCCCGCGGCTTTCACAAAATCTCCGAACCCACAGGCGATGATCTGACGGTGCAGCGGAACATCCCGGTAGCCGCCGGATTTGACCGTGCCGGCGTCAGGTGAAATTCGAATGATCCAGTCGGCCCCTTTTTGTCGGATATCTTCCCCACGTAACTGCGTAATTTCGGCAACACGCGCCCCAGTAAAGGCGCAGATGATCGGCACCCACCTTTTCGTAGCCACCAATTGCGGAGTTTCTCGGACATAACCATTCGCGTCAGCATGAGGCTCGTATGCGCGTGACGCTTTGAGAACCGTTAACGCCTCTGTGTCCGTGTATCCACGCTCCCGCGAGTAAACCTTCTTTGGCTTCGGCTGCTTCACGTCCTTTGCAACGTCTTCGGGCAGACGCTCATTTTCGACCGCCCAGGCAAAAAGCGTGCGGATGGCAGAAAGATACACATCGTTCACTGTCTTGGCCGATAGGGTTTTTACCAAATGGTCTCGCCAGAGTAAGAGGTCCTTTTTTCTGATACGTGCTGCGTCATCGTGCTTGATAAACGCTCGCAAGTTCTCGATGACAGGTCGATGGCGCTTTCCAGCATCGCGCATGAAGCCAGCCTGAACTCTGCTTGCGACATAGTCGGCCCAGAGCCCGCTTAACTTTACCGGGTCAGAGGGATCCTCAGGTAGTTGTGCGCTGACCAGCAGCGGCGCAGTAATCTCACCATTGAAGTTACCTTCATCGCGCTCCACGAGGCGCTCCATCGCTTCATACTCGGAGACACAAAGAGACATCGCAAGACTGCGCCATGCCTGCGTTCCGTATTCAGCGGTCGTGTTGCCCATCTTTCGGAAATGCTCAATCCGATGACCTACCAATTCTTTGAGCTCGGCATCAGACGCTGCACCAGCCATTCCCATGCGCAACTGTGCCACAAAGAGGTCATTTATTCCGATGTTGGCATAGGCTGCGAGAGTCTGCCTCGCATAGAGGTCTTGCTCTAGCCGGGCATGATAACTCAGAAGAGCAATCTGCGCATCGCTCAAAGGATAGCGATCAGCTGTCTGGGGAATTCCCAGAGCTTCCGCAGCACGGCGTTCGGCAAGAGCGATCTGAACCTGCAGCTGTGATACCGCGCTAGGCAGGCGCTTCAGCGCTTGCTTGTAGTCACCGCCGAGTGGCAGGCGCAATTCGGTCTTGCCAACGATTCCTCGCAGGTCTTTCGGCACGACCAGCCGCGCGTAGTAACGCCCTGACCTGTCGACCATGTTGCGGACTTTTCCAGCCATCGCTGACCACCCGATTGTAACAAGAGTTGTAACAGTCAAATGGACATAACCCTTTATTTGCAAGGTTTTTCTTTAGTATCAATGGCTTGGGATGGTGGGTGATGAGAGACTCGAACTCCCGACATCTTCGGTGTAAACGAAGCGCTCTACCAACTGAGCTAATCACCCGCTGGCGTGTCGTTTAGACAAGGCCACTGACCGGCGCAAGCGCTTTTTGCTGTCGTTTTCGCCCTGCCCCAAACGCAAGACACGCAGCCCGTTCAAGGCCGCGTGTCTGGAAGAATGGTGGGTGATAAGGGATTTGAACCCCTGACATCTTCGATGTGAACGAAGCGCTCTACCACTGAGCTAATCACCCGTTGGGCGTGGTCTTAGCGTCACTCGGCAGCCTGTGCAAGAGGGTCCGGCGCATCCGTGGGCTGCGGGTCGGTGCGGCGCAGGCGCGTCGTGATGATGTGCGCCTTGGTTGTCTTTTTCATGCGTGTAATCTTGAGCTTACCCAGCGGAGCGAGGTTCATTTCGCGCCCGTCGGAGATCGTTTCCCCAAGCACGGCCAGCATGGCGTCGACCACTGGCTTCACGTCGCGTTTCTTCACACCGCTGCGCGCCACGATGATGTCGATCAATTCCTTTTTCTTCAGCTCGGGCCCAATGATCGTCGGGGATTCGGTGACCACAACTTCGGGTTCGGCAGCCTGTGGCTTTGCTTTCGAAGCCATTGCCGGCGCCGCTGCGGGCGCCTCTGGGGTTTTTGCCTGTGTCGGTGTCTTTCTCGTCGTCGCCATCATTTTCATCCTTTGTCTGCTCTGACATTTACGGGCGAATTTCAGACTACATTAGCAAAAATGCACACTTTATCCAGTACTGAGTTCAGGCCCAACATCAAGATAGCGCGGCAAAAAACAAAGCTCACATTTCATGCTGCCAGATAGGCCACATAAATCGGAGCGCGTTGAGTGGTCAATTCTGCCTCGCCGAGTTGCTCCATCGCTCCAAAAAAACGATCAAAACTCCGAGTGTAGCGAGAGCCGCGGCCAACTGGTGCAGGATCATTGATATAGAGTTGCTTACCATCGTATCCGGTCACCACACGGATATGTGGCCCAGCAGGAACTTGGGATGCAACCCAGAGTGGCCCATTGGCCTCCAAAATACTCTTCACCAATTCAGGAGTATAGCACATCGGCTCATCCAAAATAAAACCGTTCCGCTCCAAAATATAGCGATCATTTGGATCAAGTCCGGTAGTCATCGAGGGGGTGTAATTTGTGCCACCCGAGTTTGCTGCAATCGTCGTGTCGGCGATACTAGTATTATACCGCCATCCCAAAATCATAGCTATGCTCGCAGCCCAACAGCTCATCCCGGTTGTCTGTGCTATCAACTGTACGTCGTATTTCATAATGCACCCTGTTAAACTTGAACCAAAAAATTTAAAAAAGATGTCGACCAAATACCTCTAAGAAATGCAAGTTTGTTAATTTGAAACAGTAGTGTCAATAAAAAAAAGAGGGGCGTTGCTACTGCTCGCCCCTTCTACTGTTTTGATAGAAGACAAAGCTCAGTGTGCGACGGCCGATGCGCCGCTGCTGTCCTTGCTCAGGGTCTGGGCTGCGGCCTCTTCTGCGGCCTCATCCCATTCGATCGGCTCTGGTTTCGACACCAGAGCCAGCCTCAGAACGTCAGAGACATGTTCGACCGGGATGATCTCGAGCCCGTTCTTCACATTGTCGGGCAGTTCCGCCAGATCCTTTTCGTTTTCCTTCGGGATCAGGACCGTCTTGATGCCACCGCGCAGGGCCGCGAGCAGTTTCTCCTTCAGGCCGCCGATGGGCATGGCATTGCCCCGCAGCGACACTTCGCCGGTCATCGCGATGTCGCGCCGCACGGGGATGCCCGTGAGCACCGACACGATGGAGGTCACCATCGCCAGACCGGCCGAAGGTCCGTCCTTGGGCGTCGCCCCGTCCGGGACGTGAACGTGAATGTCCATCTTGTCGAACTTCGGCGGTTTCACCCCGATCGCAGGCGCGATGGAACGGACATAGCTGGCTGCCGCGTCGATGGATTCCTTCATCACGTCGCCCAGTTTACCGGTGGTCTTCATCCGACCCTTGCCCGGCAATTTGAGCGCCTCGATGTGCAGCAGATCGCCACCCACGCTGGTATAGGCCAGCCCGGTCACGACACCGACCTGGTTCTCGTCTTCGGCAAGACCGTAGCGATGTTTCCGGACGCCCAGGAAATCAGACAGGTTGTCGGATGTGACGACCACCTTGTCTTCCTGCTTCCTGACGATCTTGGTCACCGCCTTGCGCGCCAGCTTGGAAATCTCGCGCTCAAGGTTCCGCACCCCGGCTTCGCGGGTGTAGTAGCGGATCATGTCGGTCAGCGCCTCGTCCTTCAGCTCGAACTCGCCCTTCTTGAGGCCGTGGTTCTTGACCTGCTTGGACGTCAGGTGGCGTTTGGCGATCTCAGCCTTTTCGTCCTCGGTGTAGCCCGCCAGCGGAATGATCTCCATCCGGTCCAGAAGCGGTCCCGGCATGTTGTAGGAGTTCGCCGTGGTCAGGAACATGACGTTCGACAGGTCGTATTCCACCTCGAGGTAGTGATCCACGAACGTGCCGTTCTGTTCCGGATCCAGCACTTCGAGCATTGCCGACGCCGGGTCACCCCGGAAATCCTGTCCCATCTTGTCGATCTCGTCGAGAAGGATGAGCGGGTTGGTCGTCTTGGCCTTTTTCAGCGCCTGGATGATCTTGCCCGGCATGGAGCCGATATAGGTCCGGCGGTGACCACGGATTTCCGACTCGTCCCGCACGCCGCCCAACGAGATGCGGATGAATTCGCGCCCCGTCGCCTTGGCGACCGATTTGCCCAAGCTGGTCTTGCCGACGCCCGGAGGGCCGACCAGGCACATGATCGGACCTTTCAGCTTTTTGCTGCGTTGCTGCACGGCAAGGTATTCGACGATCCGTTCCTTGACCTTCTCAAGACCGTAGTGATCGGCATCGAGGATCTTTTCGGCGTTGCCCAAGTCTTTCTTTACGCGGGATTTCACGCCCCACGGGATCGACAGCATCCAGTCAAGATAATTGCGAACAACCGTAGCCTCGGCGCTCATCGGGCTCATGTTCTTGAGCTTCTTGATCTCGGCATCGGCCTTTTCGCGGGCTTCCTTGGACAGCTTGGTGGCCTCCACACGCGCTTCCAGTTCGGCAACCTCGTTCTGGCCGTCCTCTCCATCACCAAGTTCGCGCTGAATGGCTTTCATCTGCTCATTCAGATAATATTCGCGCTGCGTGCGCTCCATCTGGCTCTTGACGCGGGTCTTGATCTTTTTCTCGACCTGCAGCACGGACATTTCGCCCTGCATCAGGCCATAGACCTTTTCCAGACGCTCGCTCACCGACAGGGTTTCCAGAAGCTCCTGCTTCTGATTGACCTCAATGCCCAGATGGCCCGCGACAAGGTCAGCCAGTTTGGCAGGTGCATCGGCATCCGACACAGCACCCATCGCTTCTTCGGGGATGTTCTTCTTGACCTTGGCATAGCGTTCGAATTCTTCGCCCACGGTGCGCACAAGCGCCGTGATGGCCGCCGGATCGCCCGGCATCTCGGTCAGGTATTCAGCACGCGCCTCGAAGAAGCTGTCATTCTCAAGGTATTCGGTGATGCGCACACGGCTCTGGCCTTCGACCAGCACCTTGACGGTGCCATCGGGCAGCTTGAGAAGTTGCAGCACATTGGCCAGCACCCCGGCGCGGTAGATCCCGTCGGTCTGCGGATCGTCCTCTGAGGGGTCCATCTGGCTGGCAAGCAGGATCTGCTTGTCATCCGCCATCACTTCCTCCAGTGCGCGCACCGACTTGTCACGGCCCACGAAGAGCGGGACGATCATGTGCGGAAAGACAACGATGTCCCGCAGCGGCAACACTGGGTAGGAGGCGTTAAGAGGCTCTTGCATGCTCGTATCCTTATCATTGGCAAGATGGCACCGGCCCCGCTCGGCGGCAGCGCTGACCATCTCCGGTCATGGAGCTATAAGGTGGGTCTGACCCCTGCAGGTTTCAACCTTGCTCCGGCTTTGCCACCATATCCTGATGCGTCATGCCTGCAAGGTCGCTTTTGAACCAGAGTAAACAGTGCCTGGGTCGGGAGCGCCAAGGCAGCTGCCTTGAACGCAACTTTACAGACGAAACTCAGTCGTCCTTGTTCTTTTCGGCCGCCGCTTTCATCCGCGCGACAAGAGCCGCCTTGGCGTCATCGGCTTTGCCCTTTGGCTGTGTCTTGTGCGGGTCGAATTTCGGCGCGCCCTTGCTGGGCTTCGAGGCACCGGTCTTTCCATAATCCATATCTGGCTCCTGCGCCCGTCGCGGGCGATGGCGCAGCTTTGCCCCAAGCCGTGCGTGGCCGCAAGGTTCAGTTCGCCGCGCGCTGCATCATCATCATGTGAACCGCATGCATCCCCTGTTCGACCATCGCGGTCACCTCGGCGGCATGCTCGTGCAGTGCCGCCACCAGTTCCGGATCATCGGAGGTCTGGATGACGACAATGCCATCTTCGGTGACGTCGATCTCGGACAGGATGCGATCTCCGCGCAGGAAGAACAGATCAAGCGTCGGACTTTGGATGCGAATTTTCGGGTCGTCCCTGCGCCCCACCCTGTCGATCATGCCCACCGTGTGGTTGACCAATGCGTCCATCACCTGCGGGTCGCTTGAACGGGTGACAGTTCGAATCCCGTTTGGCAGGTTTTCAACCTCGCGGGTCATGGTCTGGAAACCGCGAAACATCAGCGCCAGATCTGCGCTTTCCTCGGGTGTGGCGTTTTCGCCCTGCAATCCCGGCATGCGCGACATGTCATGGGCCATGCCACCCTGCCCGTGCATATGCCCGCCGCCCATCATCTGGGCTGCAACCGGTTCAACGCCCAGCACAAAGAGCAGGGCTGCAGTTGCGATCCACGAAATTCTCATGCTTCTGCCTTATATCCGCCTAGAATATCCAGTAAATCCAGACCGTCCCGGTGTCGAGGGCCTCAATCGGAGCACACATCCGCCATGAAAGCCATGATTTCTCGCCTGCTGTACTCGCGCGAATTCCGCAATTCGCTTTCGGGAGCGATGGCGCGCGCGCTTATTCGGAAAACCGCCAAGCGCATGAAATATTCCGTGGATTTCCAGGTCGACATGCAAGCGGTAGAGCGGCCGCATTATGCCTACTGCATGCTGAACGCGGCGCGTTTGGGCAAGTTGCTGGGACACGACCGTATTTCAGCCATAGAGTTCGGCGTCGCGGGTGGCAACGGGCTCGCCTATATGTGCGATTTTACCGAGGATGTGAAACGCGTCACCGGGGTGACGGTCGATTGCTACGGCTTCGACACCGGGTCCGGTATGCCCGAGCCGGAAAGTGCCTACGATCTGCCCTATTGGTTCGCCGCCAAGCAATACAAGATGGACCGTACAGCGCTGCAAACCCGCGTGCCGCAGGCGAAGCTGGTGATCGGCGATATTCGTGAAACCATTGCCGGGTTTCTGGACACACACAAACCAGCGCCCATCGGCGTGATGTTCAACGACACCGATTACCATTCCTCGACCCGGGAAAGCTTTCGCATCTTTGAACAGGTCACCGAAAAACCTGAGCACTTCCTGCCCCGAATTTTCATGTATTTCGACGACGTGCTTGGAAGCGAACTGGAAATGTACGGCGAACACAACGGCCAGCTGCGCGCCATAGCCGAACTGAATGACCGTCAGGACGCGGTGCGCATCCACCGCAACCAGAACCTCATTCATCAGGATTACTTGCCCTACCGGCACCAGATTTACTATGGCCACCTCTTTCAGCACCCCGATTATAACACATACATCGGAGCAGACGGACAGGAAGCGATCGAAGGGCTGTTGAAGCTCAAGCGCTAAAGCGGCGGAATGTCCCCCTCGGCGCGCTGCGCGTGGAACTGGGCCTCGAACGTGGCGAACTGCCCGGCAGCGATGGCGTCCCGCATGCCCTGCATCAGTTGCTGGTAGTAATGCAGATTGTGCCAGGTCAGCAGCATGCCCGAAATCATTTCCTGTGCGCGGAAGACATGATGCAGATAGGCGCGGCTGTAGTTGCGGCAGGCCGGACAGGTGCAGTCTTCGTCCAGAGGGCGGGGATCGTCCTGATGCCGCGCGTTCTTGATGTTGACCTGCCCGCGCCGCGTCCACGCCTGCCCGGTGCGCCCCGACCGCGACGGCAACACGCAATCCATCATGTCCACACCGCGCTTGACCGCGCCCACGATATCGTCGGGCTTGCCTACCCCCATGAGGTAGCGCGGCTTGTCCTCGGGCAATTGCCCCGGCGCGAAATCCAGACAGCCGAACATCGCCTCCTGCCCCTCGCCCACCGCCAGACCGCCAATGGCATAGCCGTCGAACCCGATGGCCTTCAAAGCCTCAGCCGATTGCTCGCGGAAATCCTGTTCCAAACCACCCTGCTGGATGCCGAAAAGCATGTGGCCGGGCCGATCTCCGAAGGCATCACGCGACCGTTCCGCCCAACGCATTGACAGGCGCATCGATTCCGCGATCCGCTCGCGGTCGGCAGGAAGTGCCGGGCATTCGTCAAAGCACATCACGATGTCCGACCCCAACAAGCGCTGGATTTCCATCGACCGTTCCGGCGTCAACTCGTGACGCGATCCGTCGATATGCGATTTGAATGTCACACCTTTCTCTGTCAGTTTGCGCAGATCAGCGAGGCTCATCACCTGGAACCCGCCCGAATCCGTGAGGATCGGCTTGTCCCAGTTCATGAACCTGTGCAGCCCGCCCAGCCGGTCGATGCGCTCCGCCGTCGGCCGCAGCATCAGGTGGTAGGTGTTGCCCAGCAGGATATCCGCCCCCGTGGCGGCCACCGACTCGGGCATCATGGCCTTGACGGTTGCAGCCGTCCCCACCGGCATGAAGGCGGGTGTGCGAATTGTCCCGCGCGGCGTGGTGATGGCCCCGGTCCGGGCCGTGCCATCGGTGGCGTGCAGGGCGAAGGAAGAAGAAACTGTCATATTCGGGCCTTACTTGCAGAGCGCGCCCTTGTGCGCCAAATCACCCGAATTGCCAAGGAGGCGCGATTCCATGTCCGACACACCATCCGATACTCCCGCGCCCAAGGGCACGGGTCCAGACAGCTTGTTGACCTTCGGATGGGAGGAGTGGGTCAGCCTGCCTGACCTCGGCCTGCCCGCGATCCGCGCCAAGATCGACACCGGCGCGCGTACCTCTGCGCTGCATGCCGCCGACATCGAGGTGTTCGGATCGACCAGCAAACCCCGTGTCCGTTTTGCGGTGCATCCCATTCCCGGCCGCGAAGACCTGATCATCCCCTGTTCCGCCCCGATCATCGACCGGCGCGATGTCACCTCCTCCAATGGCGAGACCGAAAGCCGCTATGTGATCGCGACCCGAATGACCGTTGGCGGACAATCCTGGGAAATAGAGATCACGCTGACCGACCGTGGCACGATGAGCAATCGCATGCTGCTGGGCCGTCAGGCGCTCAAGGATCACGTCAACATCGTGCCCAGCGAACGCTTTCACCAGCCCGAACTGGATTTCGAGGTGTACCACACCCGCCGGGTGCGCAGCATCGCGCCGAACAGGGCTTTGCGTGTTGCGGTGCTGAGCCGGGAAAACAACTACTCCACCCGGCGGCTTGTGGAAGAGGGCGAAAAGCGGGGCCACTCGGTCGAGGTGATCGACACCACCCGCTGCTACATGGCGATCAACGCGATGGCCCCCGACGTCTATTACGACGGCAAGCGTCTGCCGCGCTATGACGCGGTCATCCCCCGGATCGGCACATCGATCACGCCCTATGGTACCGCCGTGGTCCGGCAGTTCGAATCGATCGGCACCTTCGTGGTCAATGGCAGCGCCGGCATCACCTCGAGCCGCGACAAGCTTCACGCCCATCAGCTTCTGGCGCGTCACCGCATCGGCATGCCGCCCACCGCCTTTGCCAACTCGCCCAAGGACACGTCCAACCTCATCGGCCTTGTCGGCACCGCGCCGCTGATCGTCAAACTGCTCGAATCGACCCAAGGCAAAGGCGTCGTGCTGGCCGAAACCAAGAAGGCTGCGGAATCGGTGATCGACGCCTTCCGTGGCCTCAAGGCCAACTTCCTCGTGCAGGACTTCATCAAGGAAGCCGCAGGCGAGGACATTCGCTGCCTTGTTGTCAACGGCAAGGTCGTGGCCTCGATGAAACGCACTGGGTCCGAGGGTGATTTCCGCTCCAACCTGCACCGGGGCGGCACTGCGCAGAAGGTCCGCATCACCAAGGAGGAACGCGACGCCGCCGTCCGCGCCGCCCGCGTCTTCGGGCTGGGCTTTGCCGGGGTCGACATCCTCCGCTCGCATTCCGGCCCCAAGGTGCTCGAGGTGAACTCCTCTCCCGGTCTTGAAGGGATCGAATTGGCCAGCGAAAAGAACATCGCCGGTCTGCTTTATGACGCGATCGAGGAAAAGGTTCGCCCCACCCCGGTGCCGCGCCGCAAGAAACCGCTCTGAACGAGGGGGATTGGGGCCAGACAGGACCCGTTTCAAAAACACGCGACACAAACCTTAAAGTTTTTAAGGACCTGTCGTTGAGGAGGGCATGTGACCAGTATCAAGGACCGATTATGCTGACCTCCCCCCAAGTCGACCTCATCCAGACCTCGTTCGCGACGGCGCTGTCCACCCGCCAGACCCTTGTCACCGAGTTTTACGACAGGCTTTTCACCAAGGCACCGTCGGTCCGCAGCATGTTCTCTGACGACATCTCGGCGCAATCCAGCAAACTCGCCGCCCTCCTGCAACTGGCCGTGCAGAAATTGGACAATCTCGAAGCCTTGGTCGAGCCATTGCGCGCGCTCGGGGTCAAACACGCCGAGTACGGCGCCGTACCCGCACATTACACGGCTGTTGCGGAAACGCTGGTCGAATGTCTCGAAGATGCGGTTGGGCCGACATGGACGCAGGATCACGCACAGGCTTGGTCCGATGCCCTGACCTTCATCGCGCAGACCATGCTGGACGGCGCAGCGTCACCTTCTGAAATGTCCGTTGTGGTGCAATGACTTTACTTGCCGAAACGACCGATGCCGAGGTCAATGAGGAAGCCGTCCTTGGCGTTCTCATTAACCGCTGCGGCAAGATGCGCATGCTGTCGCACAGGGTCGTCGTGACCCTGCTGCTGCAGAGCGGCAAGGACACCCCCTGCAGCAAGGGGCTGGAGGGGCTTGAGAAGAACCTGCTCGAATTCTCACAGATCGCGGCAGAGGTGCTGCCCGGTTCGGCTACATCGACCTTGCCCAAAGAATTGAGGCACGTTCTCGAACAGGTGAGCGCCGTCAGCCCGTCGCAGGCCGAAGACATCACGCGCTTCGTCTCGACTGCCCGGTCCATACAGCAGCGCCTGACCGAACCGCGCGGCGCCGCCCTGACCCAGCCCATCGAGGAGCTTGCCGATTTCGTCACGACCACCCTTCTGGACACACTCAACGCTATCGTGGAGGGCATTGGCCGGGCCTTGGATCACGTCGTGTCCCACCGCCAGTCCCAGTCAGGCAAGCAAACCAGAATGATCCGATCCTCCATCACGGAACTCGAAAAGATCAGCCGGATGATCATGATCATTTCGGTCAACGCCTCCATCGAAGCGTCCCGTGTCGGCGAGGCCGGGCGCGGCTTTTCCGCGGTGGCAACTGAAATCCGCGGACTGAGCCAGGCCGCGAACAAGGTCATTTCGTCGCTGCGGGCGGATTACGAGGGCGCGCAATAGACCTTGGGTTTGGGCAGGAGCTTGCGATAGAGGGCATACCGCAGTGGGTTCGGCATTTCCGCCCCTTTACCCCTCCTGCGGTGTTCCCTATATATTTGGTCAGGAACTGACGGGAAGGACCGACATGAACGACGCCAGCCCCAAAATTGAAGGCGCACCGCTGATTGCCCCCTCCAGCACCGATCATCCCTTGTATGATCAGGTGGTCGAGGCCTGCCGCTCTGTCTACGACCCCGAGATCCCGGTCAACATCTATGACCTCGGGCTTGTTTACACGCTTGAAATCAGTGACGAAAACGACGTGCGCGTGATTATGACCCTGACCGCACCGGGTTGTCCCGTGGCCGGAGAAATGCCCGGCTGGGTCGCCGAGGCCATCGAGCCGCTGGCCGGTGTAAAGCATGTCGATGTTGAACTCACATGGGAACCGCCCTGGGGCATGGACATGATGTCCGACGAGGCGCGTCTCGAATTGGGCTTCATGTAACCGCTGACTCATTGCGCGATCCAGGTCCGATTTGCGCGCGATCCGGGTCGCGACTTTTCCATGATCCTTGAGATTTCAGCGAAAAGCCCTTAGATTGCAGGGAATTGAAAAAGCGAGATATCCCATGTTCGGCATTCCCGGCAAACAAGCCGTCACCCTTACCCCCAAAGCCGCCGCACAGGTGCGCAAATTGATGGACTCCAAAGGCCATGCGGGCCTGCGCATAGGCGTCAAGAAGGGCGGCTGTGCGGGTATGGAATACACGATGGACTACGTCGACCAGCCCGATTCCAACGACGAAGTTGTCGAACAGGACGGCGCCACCGTGATGATCGCGCCCATGGCGCAGATGTTCCTTTTCGGGACCGAAATCGACTACCAGACCTCGCTGCTGGAATCCGGCTTCCATTTCAACAACCCCAACGTCGCCGATGCCTGCGGCTGCGGAGAGTCGATCAAGTTCAAAGACGTGGAAGAGCTGTCCACCGAACACGCGAACGGCGCACCAAACCTCAAGGTGTAGGACAGGCTTGGTTGCTATGTGACGGCAAATTCGCTGTGCGCAGAGGGAACCATGAATGAATGATGCGGCTACAGGAACGTGTCTTTGCGGCGCCGTTACGTTCCGCATAACGGGTCCGTTCCAAGGCTTTTTCCTGTGTCACTGTGCACGCTGTCGAAAGGATAGCGGTTCAGCCCATTCGGCAAACCTGTTTTCGACCACAGCGAAGATCGAGTGGCTGTCAGGCAAGGAAAACATCAGGCAATTCCTGCTTTCCGGGACACGACACATGAAGTGCTTCTGCACGACCTGCGGTTCCGGTCTGCCCTTTTTTCAAGATAACGAAGGCCTGCTCGTCGTACCGGCAGGATCGCTCGACAGCCCGATAAGCATCCGACCCAACGCCCATATCTGCCATGCCAGTCGCGCGAATTGGGACAATGACCTGTCGTTCGTCGACAGGATCGACGGACTTCCCGGTTGATCAGCCGTTCTGCCGGTACTCCGCGAGGAACGTCACCCCTTCTCCTGCAAATGCACATAGGTCTCGGCGTAGCGCTTTGACAAATGATCTCCGGCCCGGATGAGCTTGCCTGAACCAATCGGCGCAACATTCGTCTCCACATTGGGATTGAAGAACAGCGGCACGGAGATCCGCTCATCCGTGCCGCCCTTGACCCGGTGGAGCGTGGCCACGACACGGCCCTCGGTCCACATCTCGAGCATCTCGCCGAAATTGATGATGAACTCCCCCGGCGGGGCCTGCACCGGAAGCCAGTCGCCGCGCCCGCGCGGTTGCACCTCAAGCCCCGGCTGACCATCCGTCGCCAGAAGCGTCAGGCAGCCGTAGTCACTATGCGCCCCGATGCCGAAATCCTTGTCCCCGGCCCAGTCCGGGCGCGGCGGATAGTAATTACCGCGCAGCAACGCCATCGGGCAGTCGAACTTGTCCTCGAAGAAATCCGCATCCGATCCGATGGACATGGCAATCCCGCGCAGAATGCCCCGCGCCACGTCCAGCGCATCGCTGTAATACGCCCGGATCACCTGCTCGAACCCGGCAGGCCGGTCCGGCCAATGGTTCGGCGCATAGACCGACAACGCAACGCGCATGTCGCCGTCCTGCAAGCTGTAGCCGCAGTCGAACACTTCCTTGTAGTCCGGGTTCGCATTCGGATCGACCTGTTCGGATTTCGGAGCACCCCAGCCCCGGTTCGACCCGGTGCGCGCCATGTTCACCTGGTCCTTGATCTCGACCGGCAGAGCAAAGAAGGCGCGGTAGGCGGCCAGCACAAACCGCATCCGGGCCGAGGTGAACTTGGTGTTGTAGACCGTGGCAAACCCCACCTCTTCGGCAGCGATCCGCATCTGCGCCAGCGCATCTGCATCGCCAGCGGCCAAGGCCTGTGCATCCAGTCTCGGGATCATATCTTGCCCTCCTGTCCTGTCGCGCGGTCTTGTGCCACTGGACCTCGCCTCGCGCAACTGCCCTTGACGCCGCTGCCCGGCCCGCGATGATGCGCCTTGACCAAGACCACCAGCAGGAGCCACCACATGCGCCGCAAACTCGCCGCCGGAAACTGGAAGATGAACGGAACCGCCGCCGCCCTGAGTGAGCTGGACGCGCTGCAGGACGCAGCCAAAGGCGCAGCCGAAGTTCTGATCTGCCCACCGGCCACGCTGATCGCACAGGCCGTCGCCAAAGCCGGGCAAATCGCCATTGGCGCGCAGGACTGCCACAGCGCCGCGTCAGGTGCCCATACCGGCGACATCTCGGCGTCCATGCTCAAAGATGCGGGTGCGACCTACGTGATCCTCGGACATTCCGAACGCCGCGCCGATCACGGCGAGACCAACGCACAGATCGCCGACAAAACCCGCGCGGCCTGGGATGCTGGCCTGACCGCCATCGTCTGTGTCGGCGAAACGCTGGCCGAGCGCGAAGCGGGCCAGACGATCGACCTTGTCAGAACGCAGCTTGCAGGCTCGCTGCCCGACGACGTGACCGGCGCGAACACCGTCATCGCCTATGAACCGGTCTGGGCCATCGGCACCGGCCAGGTGCCCACCACAGACCAGATCGCCGAGGTGCACGGCTTCCTTCGCGAGGCTCTCAAAGCCCGCTTCGGCACGGACACCGCCAACGCGATCCGCCTGCTCTATGGCGGCAGCGTCAAGGCATCCAACGCGACCGAGATCTTCGCCGTCGCCGATGTGGACGGCGCCCTGGTCGGAGGGGCAAGCCTCACATCGGCTGATTTCGCCCCCATCGTCGATGCGCTCAACGGCTGATCGCTCAACGTCCAACCATGCAGCGCTTCTCGCAATCTCCGACTGACCCCGTCTTTGCGCAAGATCCCTACCAGTTTTATGACCGCCTGCGCGCGGCGGGCGATCTGGCATGGTGGGACGAATACGACATGCCTTGCGCGGCCAGCCACCGCGCTGTCCATGCCATCCTGCGAGACCGCCGATTTGGCCGCGAAGTGCCGCCCGAACTGGCCCCGATCATTCCCGATCACCTCGATGCGTTCTACAAGGTCGAAGCCCATTCGATGCTGGAGCTGGAGCCACCGCGCCACACCCGACTGCGCGGACTGGTTCTGCGCGCCTTCACCTCGCGAAGGATCAAAGCGCTGGGGCCCGAAATCAGGGCGCTCACACACGAAAAAATCGACACCTTTCCGCGCGACACCCCGTTCGACATACTGACCGCCTTCTGTCAACCGATCCCGGTGATCGTCATCGCCCGGCTTCTGGGTGTCCCCGACGATATGGCTCCGCATCTGCTGCGCTGGTCCAACGCCATGGTCGCCATGTACCAGGCCAGCCGCACCCGCGCGACCGAAGACGCCGCCGCCCAGGCAGCCGCAGACTTCTCCGACTTCCTGCGCCGCTATATCGACACCCGCCGCACCGACCCACGCGACGATCTGATCACCCACCTGATCGCGGCCGAGGAGGCTGGCGAAAAACTCTCTACCGACGAGCTGATCACCACCTGCATCCTGCTGCTGAATGCCGGTCACGAGGCAACGGTGCACACGCTGGGCAATGGCATCAAGACATTGCTGGAGACTCGAACGCGGCAGATCGACGACGGCACAGTGGAGGAAATCCTCCGCCACGACCCACCGCTGCACATGTTCACGCGCTTTGCCTATGAAGAGGTCACACTGCACGGTCACACCTTCCAGCGCGGCGATCAGGTGGCGCTGCTATTGGCTTCGGCCAATCACGACGCGGCCCAATGGCCGGATGCACACCGCTTTGATCCAACCCGCCCGCTCATCCAGAACACCAGCTTCGGCGGTGGGCTTCACTTTTGCGTCGGCGCACCGCTTGCACGGCTGGAGTTGCAGATCGCCCTGCCGATCCTGTGGGACCGATGCCCCAATCTGCGCATTGCGGAACCGCCGCGCTACGCCAACACCTACCATTTTCACGGGCTGGAACGGTTGATGGTGCAGACCTCCTGACGCGCGCAGGTGTTTCTGTTGGATGGGCGTATTTGGAAAGAGAAGAAGACCAGGTTTGCACATTCCCTGCTTCTTCTCTTTGAAAATACGCAAAATCAACGCCCGAGACCGCGCAAAGCCCGGCAGAAAGGCACCTAAAGCGGCAAGGCCGTGGTCGACTTGATCTCTTCCATCGACAGGAGCGCGGTGACGTTGTGCACCCGCACCTCCGCGATCAGCGCCTGGTAGAAGGCGTCATAGGCGCGGGCGTTCTTGACGCGCACCTTCAGGATATAGTCGATATCCCCCGCCAGCCGGTGCGCCTCCTGCACTTCGGGACGGTCCTGCAGCGCTTTGAGAAAGGCGCGCTGCCAGGCGGCCTCGTGTTCGCTGGTGCGGATGAGCACGAAGAAACAGGCCTCATATCCCAGCGCCTCGGCATCGAGCTGCACCGTCTGCGCGCCGATGATCCCGGCCTCCTTCATCTTGCGAATCCGGTTCCAAACGGGCGTCTTCGAAGAGCCCACCTTGCGGGCGATATCATCGAGCGATTGCGCCGCGTCGGTCTGCAACTCGACAAGAATTTTCCGGTCCGTGTCGTCTATCTTCATTGCTGTTCCGCTTTCTGCCGGTTTCGAGGATCATCTGTCCTCCGCCTTTCTTCACATAGAACAATTTTCCTTATTTCCGCAAGCAACTGGCCAAATACCGGAACAAAATTCTATATATAGGACAAGAAACGCGGCGAAAAGGACATCCCAATGCCACGCGACCTGCACCAGATCACACCCTTGCCCGTCGCCTTCGTAGGTGCGGGACCCGGCGACCCCGACCTTCTGACGGTCAAGGCGCTGCGCGCACTGCAAACCGCCGACGTGGTGATCCATGACCGGCTGGTCAGCGCCGAGATCCTCGCGCTGGTCGGACCGCAGACGCGGCTGCGCAGCGCCGGTAAGGAAGGGTTTGGCCCGTCGCTGACACAAGGCGCGATCAACGACATGATCGTGGATGAGGCGCTAGGCGGCGCGCGGGTTGTGCGGCTCAAATCCGGCGATCCCACAGTGTTCGGGCGTCTGGACGAAGAACTCGACGCGATCACCGACGCCGGTCTCGATTTCACGATCGTGCCGGGCCTGACCTCTGCCTCCGCCGCCGTTGCAGCGCTCGGCCAGTCGCTCACCAAACGCGGGCGCAACACCGCCGTGCGGCTGATCACCGGGCACGACATGCAGGGCTATGCCGACCAGGACTGGCGCGCGCTGGCCCGCGAGGGCGAAGTGGCCGCGATCTACATGGCCAAGAAGGCGGCACGCTTTATCCAGGGCCGTCTGCTCATGCATGGCGCGGCACCCGGCACCCCCGTGACCATCGTGGAAAACGCCTCGCGCCCCGATCAGCGCATCGTCGCTGCCACGCTCGCCACTCTGCCCGCCGTCTTGGCCGAGGCTGACATGACCGGCCCCGCGCTGCTGATGTATGGCCTCGCCCCGCGCGACGCGGCCCGTGCCGCCCTGCCCCAAATCCAGGAGATGATCTGATGCCCGCATCCTTTACCCCCAAGGTCGTCACCGCCAACGCGCTGCTGGAAGGCGACGTGGTCTATCTGACGGAAGCCGACACATGGTCCCGGCACCTTGCCGAGGCCGATGTCCTGACCGATGAGGCCGACGCGCAGATCCGCCTGATCGACGCCAGTTCGCGCACAGGTGAGGTGGTTGGCGTTTACCTCGCCGATGTGACCCCAGACCAGAACGGCCCCAAGCCCGCGCATTTCCGCGAGGCGTTCCGCATGGCCGGACCCTCGAACTATGCCCACGGCAAACAGGCCGACGCGACAATCCCGCCCCGGACCTGATCCCAGACGCGCAGGAGAGACATCATGTATCAATATTCCGATTTCGACGCCGCCTTTGTGGCCGAGCGCAACACCCAGTTCCGCGCACAGGTGGAGCGCCGCGTCGACGGGTCGCTCACCGAAGACGAATTCAAACCGCTGCGCCTGATGAACGGTCTATACCTGCAATTGCACGCCTACATGATGCGCGTGGCGATCCCGTACGGCACGCTCAACTCCGCCCAGATGCGGCAGCTGGCCTACATCGCCGAGCGGTGGGACAAGGGCTATGGCCACTTCACCACGCGCCAGAACATCCAGTTCAACTGGCCGACGCTGCGCGACGTGCCGGATATGCTCGACGCGCTGGCCGAGGTGCAGATGCACGCGATCCAGACCTCGGGCAACACGATCCGCAACGTGACCGCCGACCATTTCGCGGGTGCCGCCGCCGACGAGATCGCCGATCCGCGCCCTGTGGCCGAATTGATCCGCCAGTGGTCGACAGATCACCCGGAATTCCAGTTCCTGCCGCGCAAGTTCAAGATCGCCGTGACGGGTAGCCCGAATGACCGTGCCGTAACCAAGGCGCATGACATCGGGTTGCGCATGGTCCGCAACGATGTAGGCGAACCGGGCTTCGAGGTGATCGTCGGCGGCGGCCTTGGCCGGACCCCGATGATCGGCAAGGTGGTGCGCGACTTCCTGCCCGAAGCTGACCTGCTGCCCTATCTCGAAGCGGTCGTCAGCGTCTGGAACCTACTGGGCCGCCGCGACAACAAGTACAAGAGCCGCATCAAGATCACCGTGCATGAGCATGGCATCGACGACATCCGTGCGCGGGTCGAAGAACGGTTCGCCTTTCTGCGTCCCGCGTTCAGCGGCGTCGATCAACAGCTGTTCGCCCAGATCAAATCCGACTTTGAAGCACCCGCCTTCAAGGATCGCGACACCGCGCCTTTCGATCAGGCGTACGCGAACGATCCCGTATTCCGGTCCTGGGCCGACACCAACCTCAGCGTCCACCGCGCGCCGGGCCATGCCATCGCGCAGATCAGCCTCAAGGCGCATGGCGCGACACCGGGTGATGCGACCGCCGAACAGATGCGTGTGATGGCCGATCTTGCCGCGCGCTACGGCCATGATGAACTGCGCATCAGCCACGAACAGAACGTCGTGCTGCCACATGTGCACAAGGCTGATCTGCCCGCCATTCACGCAGCACTGAAAGACGCTGGCCTTGCCACCGCCAATATTGGCAGGATCAGCGACATCATCGCCTGCCCCGGCATGGATTACTGTGCGCTGGCCACCGCCCGGTCGATCCCGATCGCACAGGAAATCGCCACGCGCTTCGACCAGCTCAAACTGGAGCAGGACATCGGCGATCTGAAGATCAAGATCTCGGGCTGCATCAACGCCTGCGGCCATCACCATGTCGGCCATATCGGCATCCTCGGCCTCGACCGTGCGGGTGTGGAGAACTATCAGATCACGCTGGGTGGCGATCACACCGAAACCGCCGCCATCGGTCAACGCACTGGGCCGGGCTTTTCCGCGGACGAGATCGTGCCCGCCATCGAGCGTATCGTGGACACTTACCTGTCCGAGCGGGACAGCGCCCATGAGGCATTCATCGACACGTTCCGCCGCGTCGGCATGACCCCGTTCAAGACCGCGCTCTACGGCGAGAGCGAGAAAAACCAGAAGGCCGCGTGATGCTGCACATCTCCCGACACCATAGCGAAGAAAGCGCGCCCGCGCTTGACGAGCGGATGGCCGCGCAGGATCGCGTGAGCGATCTGAACGCGCGCTACCGCCATTTCGGCACGTCCTACTTGCTTGAGGCCGTGCTCACGCGCGGGATCTTTGACCGAGTCGCCATGGTGTCCAGCTTCGGGGCGGATTCGGCGGTCCTGTTGCACCTGATCGCCCAGATCGACCGCAGCCTGCCGGTGCTCTTCATCGACACGGCGCTGTTGTTCGAGGAAACGCTGACTTACCAGCACGAGCTGGCCGATCACCTTGGGCTGAGCAATGTGCAGGTCATCCGCGCCTCGGATCGAACGGTTGAGGCCGTCGACCCGTACGGCGCGCTGCGCTTCGGCAATCCCGACGCCTGCTGCGACCTGCGAAAGACCCAGCCGCTCAACACCGCGCTTCGGGGCCATGACGCCTGGATCACCGGGCGCAAACGGCATCAGGCGCAGACCCGGCAGGGCCTTGGCTATTTCGACCTCGACGATCAAACCGCGCGGATCAAGATCAACCCGCTGATCGACTGGAAACCTGCACGCATCTCGGCGCATCTCGACACGCACAACCTGCCCCGGCACCCGCTGGTGGCCAAAGGTTACCCGTCCATCGGCTGCGCCCCCTGCACGACCCACGTGGCCAGCGACGAAGATCCTCGCGCCGGACGCTGGCGCGGCACAGGCAAAACAGAATGCGGCCTTCACAGGCCCACACCCACAGGAGACGCGACATGACCGTTCTCATCAATGACACCGGCTTTCTGACAACCGATCCGACCCGCTGGATCGACCCCGAAGCGCGCATCGACCTCGCATCAGACACCGATCCGGCGCGGCTCCGCTGCCTGCTGATCGGCAAGGAACTGGTGCGCATCAACTTCCCCAGCTTTTCCGATGGGCGCGGCTTTACGCTGGCCCGGCTGATCCGCCAGCAAGGCTACAAGGGCTGGCTGCGCGCGCAGGGTCATGTGATCGCGGATCAATACGCGATGGCGCGTCGGTCGGGCTTTGACGATGTGGAGATCGACGACGATCTGGCCGCCCGCCAGCCCGAGGACCAATGGCTGGCCCGCGCCAACTGGCAAGCGCATGACTACCAGTCGCGCCTGCGCGGCATCGCCGCCTGACAACACCTTGGCGAAAACCAAAACACCCGCCCGGTCCCTGCGACCATGGGCGGGTTTCGTCTGATGTAAATCAAAGATAGATGTAAGGGACCGGTTTACTGAAGCCGGGATGGACACCATGACAGAGATGACGCCCGTGACAGACGCTTCAGCCGCCAAGGCCCCCGCTGCCAAAACCCTCGCAGTCCCCGACGCCCAGACCGTGACATCGGTCACGCACTGGACCGACCGGTTGTTTTCCTTCCGGGTCACGCGGCCTGCCTCGCTGCGGTTCCGGTCGGGTGAGTTCGTGATGATCGGTCTGATGCAGACGGATGAAAAGACCGGCCGCGAAAAGCCGCTGCTGCGCGCCTATTCGATCGCCTCGCCAAGCTGGGACGAGGAGCTGGAGTTCTACTCGATCAAAGTACAGCACGGCCCGCTGACCAGCCGCCTGCAGCATATCCAGCCGGGAGACGAGATCATCCTGCGCCCCAAGCCTGTCGGCACGCTGGTGCATGACGCGCTGCTGCCGGGCAAACGGCTCTGGCTCTTCGCCACCGGCACCGGTATCGCGCCCTTCGCGTCGCTGCTGCGCGATCCGCAAACCTATGAGGATTACGAAGAGGTGATCCTGACCCACACCTGCCGCGAAACCGGCGAACTGCAATACGGCAAGGAACTGATCGACGGCATCCGCAGCGATGAATTGCTGGCCGAACTGATCGGCGAAGGCTTTGCCGACAGGCTGCGCTATTACCCGACCACCACCCGCGAAGACAGCCCCAAGATGGGCCGCATCACCGACCTGATGCGCTCGGGTGAGTGCTTTGCCGATCTGGATGTGCCGGTCATTTCGCCCGAAACCGACCGCGCGATGGTCTGCGGCAACCTCGCCTTCAACCTCGAGATCAAGGAAATGCTCGAAGGCTACGGGCTTGAGGAAGGTGCCAATTCCGACCCCAAGACCTACGTGGTCGAAAAGGCGTTCCTAGATTAAGGTAAAACATCAGCAATGGTTCATAAGCCATTGATGAAAAAGCCGCACAGGAAATTTTCTGCGCGGCTTTTTTATGTGTCAAGGCACCGCCAGCCCAAGCCGATCGCGCAGGCGGTCCAGCACAATACGCAGCTGACCGGGATCATCCCGTGCCCCATCCAGCGCCGCCTTGGTCGAAATCTTGTTGAACGCAGACAATTCAGACCCGTCGATATGGGCAACGACCCGATCATGATCGAACCCTGCGACTGTAAAGTCTTCAGCGATGTCCAGTGCGGTGACCGCCTGCTCCACGGTCTCCGGCACCGGCGCGCTGGGTCCGGTCGCGTCCATCACGGTCTCTGCAGCCTCTTTCGCGTCCCCCAAGGCCGCGCGCGCTGTGACCGACGCGGTGTCCACCGCCGTCCCGAGCACCTCGGCAGTCTGGGACAGCGTGTCGGGCGCACCATCGCGATGCGCGCCCAGCCAGAAGCCCAAAAAGACAGCTGCCAACACCGCCAGAATAACCAGATTTTTCACCGCTTCAGAACCCCTTGATCATGGTTTTTCCGACCCGTTTCCAGCCAGTGTCGGGCTGCGCTTGCAGATTTGCGCTGATACAGGGGGAAAACCCGTGCCAAATGGCTCGGTTCCTCCGAAAAGCCGCTTGAAAGGAAACAGCATGCCGTCTACTTTGCATCCCTGATTTGAACTGCACCAAAGGAGCGACACCATAGCCCGCAGACCTCACAACGCGCCCCCAACGCGCGAAACCGGCCCCCGCATAAATGAACGCATTCGGGGCTCTGAAATCCGCCTGATCGGCGCAGACGGCGAAAACGTCGGCGTTGTCACGCCCGAGCGTGGCATGCAGCTTGCCGAAGAAGCCGGTCTGGACCTGGTCGAGATTTCGCCCAACGCGACACCGCCAGTCGTCAAGATCATGGATTTCGGCAAGTTCAAATACGAACAGCAGAAGCGCGAATCCGAGGCACGCAAGAAGCAGAAGATCATCGAGATCAAAGAGGTCAAGTTCCGCCCGAACACGGACACGAACGATTACGAAGTAAAGATGCGTAACGTGTTCAAGTTTCTCGAGAATGGCGACAAGGTCAAGGTGACCCTGCGGTTCCGTGGCCGCGAGATGGCGCACCAGAACCTGGGACGCGAATTGCTGGAGCGGGTGGCCGAGGACACCAAGGAGCATGGCAAGGTCGAAAACATGCCCAAGATGGAAGGTCGTCAGATGGTCATGATGATCGGCCCGCTTTCTAAATAATCGCGCCGCATTCTTTCGAAGATTTTGAAAGCGACCTCCGGGTCGCTTTTTTCATGTCCGGGTCACGCCGTGTCGCGTGGCACTGGGCGTGAGGGCGGTTCCTTGAGCAACCCGCCGACCCCCATGCCCATGATGTCCTTCGGCACCACCGGCACATCGCAGAGCAACCGCTCCAGCACCCAGTCTGCGCCATTTAACGCAGGTGAGCGCGCGCAGCCCGGCAGGCCGATTACAGGCACATCACCCAAATGGCCCCAGAAGAGCAAATTGCCCGGATCAACCGGCATCCCGTAATGCGCCACGGTGCCCCGTGCGGCGCGGACCGCCTCGGGTGCGACATCATAAAGGTCGGACGTGGCCGACCCGGTCAGAACGCAGATGATGTCATAGTCCGGCGCAGCCTCCACCAGCGCGTGGCGCAGCGCCTCGGTTTCATGCGGCACGACCGTCTTGGGCCCTATCGAAACGCCCATCCGGTCAAAGCGCTGGCCCATCGCGCGTTGCCCCTTGGCGCTGTCGTCCCGCCCACCCACGCTGGTCTGGATCAGGAGCGCGCGCTGGCGCGTCACCGGGCGCAGCGCCAGCGCGTTCTGACCGGCGGCACAGGCAGCCTCCACAGCGGCAGTCGGGGCGGCGTACGAGATGATCTTGACCGTCGCCACCATGCCGCGTGCTGCCATGCGGTGCCATTCAGGCACGGTGGCCACGGTCACCATCGGGTGCACCGCATTGACCGCGTCGATCCGGGCAGCGTCGATGGAGGCCACACCGGTCATGGTGGCGTAGATGTTCACCCGCCCGGTGCTGGCCGGTGCCACCCGCAGGTTCACACCCGCCGGATCGGGCACCAGCGCCTGTGCGAGCCGTTCGGCGGCAGTGTCCTCGTGCATGTCACCCGGCTCCATGCGGGCCACGGTCACCTGCGTCACTCCCGCCGCTGTCAGCTTGGCAAGCGCGGACGGGTCCAGAACCACGCCTTTGCGCAACCGTCCCTTGGTCAACGCCACCGAATGCGCAAGGATCGCGCCCTCGGCATCGCTCAGAGGAACCGCGCCGAACTTCATGCGCCCTTCCGCAGCACGCGGGTCATCTCGGCCAGAATTGAAACGGCGATTTCCGCCGGACCGGATGCGCCGATATCAAGCCCGATGGGACCGTGGATCTGCGCGATCTCGGCTTCAGTAAAGCCAGCCGCCGTCAGCCGCTCCACCCGCTTGGCATGGGTGCGGGTCGATCCCAGCGCGCCGATGTAAAAGCAGTTCGCCCGCAACGCCTGTTCGAGCGCTGGATCATCAAGCTTGGGATCATGGGTCAGCAGCACCAGTGCGGTGCGGGCATCGAGCCCCAGCTGAGCAATCGCCTCGTCCGGCCAGTCGTGCAGGATGGTTTCGCCGGGAAAGCGGCTGTCCGATCCGAACGCCTCGCGCGGGTCGATCAGCGTGGGGTCATACCCTGCGATCCGCGCCATCGGCACCAGCGCCTGCGCGATATGCACGGCCCCCACAACGATCAGCCGCAAGGGCGGGTTGTGGATGGCCACAAAGGTCCGGCTGTCCGGGACAAAGCCAGAGCGGTCCATGCGGAACGCGTGATCATGGCCGTCGAGGGTCAGGCTGCGGGATCCTGAATCAAGGTCAACGACATAGGCCACCGGCTGCCGCGCGGCGCGATATTTTACCAATTGGTCAAGAATGTCCTCGGGCATGACCGAACCCACCGGTTCGACCAGCACGCGGATCGTGCCGCCACAGGCCAGACCCACGGCAAAGGCATCCTGATCGCTGACCCCGAATTCCAATTCGCGTGATTTGCCATCGGCCAGCGCATCCATCGCCTCGACGACCACCGCACCCTCGACACAGCCACCAGAGACCGATCCCTCGATCTCGCCTTCGCCGGAGATTGCCAGTTGCGATCCCACGCGGCGCGGCGCGCTGCCCCATGTCTCGATCACCGTGGCCAGAACCGCGCCCTTGCCCGCGCGGTGCCAGTCGAGCGCGGTCTCCGGGCATCTGTCGAACCGATCCATTGTCATGGCCTCCTTCCCTGCTTGCGGCGACACTATCACGCCCCGCAGCGCTGTCTCCCCCTGCGATGGTGTTAGGTCTCAGCCCGACGCTGTCACGTCATACCCGTAAAGCCAGTCGAACCGCCCCAGCATCTGCCCCGGCGACACCCGGCTGAGCAGACCCAGCGCAGTATGGGCGGCAAAGCGGAACGGTCCCGGCGACAGGTGGTAGTTGCGGGCGTTCTTGCTGGCCGCATCGATCACCCGGCTGACCCGTGCACGGCGGCGCTGCTGATAGTCGGCAAGTCCGTTGTCCATGTCGGGCGCCTGTGCCAGCGCGTCGGCCAGCACCCAGGCATCCTCCATCGCCATGTTGGCGCCCTGGGCCAGGAACGGCAGCGTCGGATGCGCGGCATCCCCCAGAAGCGCGGTGCCCTGCCCGTGCCACTGCGCCGCGACGGGATGGCGGAACAGCCCCCACACCCCCGGCGTCTCGGCCTGCGACAGGATCTGGTGCACCTCGGCATCGAACCCGGCAAAGGCGCGGCGCAGATTGTCGGCATCATCCTGCTGCGACCAGCTTTCGGCGGCCCATTGCGCGCGTTCCTCGACCGCCACCACGTTCAGCGCCGACCCGTCGCGCAGCGGATAGGTCACCATGTGCCGCCCCGGTCCCATATGCACCCGCGCATGGGCGGGATGCCCGATGGTGTTGGGCACGATGCAGCGCCATGCGACCTGACCGGTAAAGAACGGCTTTTGCGCCGCGTTCAGCACCGGGCGCACGGCAGAGTGGATGCCATCGGCCCCGATCACCAGATCGGTCTCGCGCGTGTCGCCGGTGGCCAGCACGATGCGCGGGCGGTCGCCCTGCGTCACGGTGTCGACCCGCTGCAAGAGCCGCACCGCCACACCCTGATCGCGGGCAGCGGTCGACAGCAGATCGACAAGGTCGGCGCGATGGACGAAAAAATAGCGTTGCTCGGGTGGCAGGCGCGTCAGATCGAGCCGGGCGACTTCGGCCCCGGTCCCGCCATTGCGCAGCGACACCGCACGTCCCTGCACCGAACGCTGGGCCAGAGCCGCGCCCAGACCCAGCGCCTCGATCACCCGCAGGCCGTTGGGGGACACCTGGATACCCGCGCCGACCTCGGTGATCGCCTGCGCCTGTTCCAGAACGGTGACCGTGGCACCGCGCTGGCGCAGCGCAAGCGCGCAGCTAAGCCCGCCGATGCCGCCGCCGATCACGGTGATGTCCAAAGCGCTCAGGTCCACAACCCCATCCCCTCAAAGCAAACGCGCCAGAGCATGTGCCCCGGCGCGTCAATCTCGTTCTCAAAAGCCGCGCGTCAGTCGTCGCGGTGTACCCTCTCGCGGCGCTCGTGACGTTCCTGCGCCTCGAGGCTCAGGGTCGTGGTCGGACGGGCCACAAGACGCTTCAGCGAAATCGGCTCTCCGGTGGCCTGGCAAAAGCCGAACTCGCCCTCGTCGATCCGGCGCAATGCGGCGTCGATCTTGGACACCAGCTTGCGCTGACGGTCGCGGATTCGCAGCTCCAGTGCGCGGTCTGTTTCCTCGGAGGCGCGGTCGGCCACATCCGGGATGTTGCGCGTGCCGTCCTGCAGACCTGCAATGGTGGATTTGCTGTCGCTCAGAAGCTCGCTGCGCTGTTCGAGAAGTTCCCGACGGAACCACTCCAGCTGGCGATCATTCATGAAGGGCTCATCCTCGGCGGGTCTGTAATCGTCGGGCAGGAAAGTTTCGGCTTTCATCTTGGTCCCCTTGTCTACGCCAGCATCTGTCATAGAAATTCCCCTAGATATCTGGCACCCCTGAGCGCAGCACTTAACCGAAGGCCCAGTGGTTGTCACTACCGAATAGCAGCACAAACCGGTGATTTCATTGAGTTGGGTCAAAGACACAAGAAGGCAGGACAGACATGAGATTTGAAGGCACCGACAGCTATGTGGCGACCGACGATCTGACCATCGCGGTGAACGCCGCAGTGACCCTTGAGCGCCCGCTTCTGGTCAAGGGTGAACCGGGGACGGGCAAGACCGAACTGGCGCGGCAGGTGGCGGCGGGGCTTGGCCTGCGGATGATCGAGTGGAATATCAAGTCCACCACCAAGGCGCAGCAGGGCCTGTATGAATACGACGCGGTGAGCCGGTTGCGGGACAGCCAGTTGGGCGACGAGCGGGTCAACGACGTGCGCAACTACATCCGCAAGGGCAAGCTGTGGCAGGCCTTCGACGCGGATGAAAAGGTGGTGCTGCTGATCGACGAGATCGACAAGGCGGATATCGAGTTCCCGAACGACCTGTTGCAGGAACTCGACAAGATGGAGTTCCATGTATACGAGACAGGCGAGACCATTCATGCCCGGCAGCGTCCGATCGTCATCATCACCTCGAACAACGAAAAGGAATTGCCGGACGCGTTTTTGCGGCGGTGTTTCTTTCACTACATCCGCTTTCCCGATCCCGACACACTTCGACGCATCGTCGAAGTGCATCATCCGGGTTTGAAAGAGGCACTGCTGACCACCGCGCTGACCCAGTTCTACGAGCTGCGCGAACAGCCGGGGCTGAAGAAGAAACCCTCGACCTCGGAAGTGCTGGACTGGCTGAAGCTGCTGCTGGCAGAGGACATGACCGCCGATGACCTCAAGCGCGACGGGGTGAACGCGCTGCCCAAGCTGCATGGCGCGCTGCTCAAGAACGAGCAGGATGTGCACCTGTTTGAACGTCTGGCCTTCATGGCGCGGCGCGAACGGCGGTAGGCGGCGGCAGATGCGTCGACGCATCTGCGCGTTTCCGCCCGCGGAAACGTTTTGGGGGGCCAGCCCCCCAACCCCCCCCGAGGTATTTTTGAACCAGAGAAGCCCGGGGGCCGTGCCTATTTCAGCGGGCCAGTCTGGAACAGCTGGATTTTCAATCCGCCATGCGGAATCAGCGCGCTGACATTGCGGAAAGTGAGACCCGTGGCCCGCGCCAGCCCCTTGTCTGATGTGACGATGCCGACGCGCCAGCCCTTGAACCGCTCTTTCATCACAGTGCCGAAACTGCCGTAGAGCGCGAAGAGCAGGTTGCGGTTGCCGATCCGCGCGCCATAGGGCGGGTTGACGATCACCAGTCCCGGCGGGCCTTCGGGTGGAATGAGATCTGTCACGGCCTGATGGGTAAACCCGGAGATGCCGTTGACGCCTGCCCGTTCGGCATTGGCCGTCGCGTTGGCGATGGCACCCGCGTCGCGGTCAAAGCCGTGAAAGCGCAGATCGGTTGGGGTCGGTTCTGGAAGAGCGGCATGTATCTCAGACCAGCGGGCCGCATCGAAGGAGGCGAGATCCTCGAAGCCGAAGCGGCGCGCGCGACCGGGGGCAAGGCCCATTGCTCTCTCGGCGGCCTCGATCACGAAGGTGCCAGAGCCACACATCGGATCGATCACCGGCTCGGTCCCGTCGTAGGCGCAAGCGCGCAAAAAGAGCGCGGCCAGCGTTTCGCGCATCGGCGCCTTGCCGGTGGCCAGTTTGTGGCCGCGCTTGTGCAGAGCTTCGCCCGAGGTATCCAGGCTGATTTCGCACAGGTCATCCTCGATCCGCACGCGCACGGTCAGACCGGCGGTGGCGTCGGGTTTCACCCCGAGCGCATCTGCGATGGCGTTCTCGACCCGTTCGGTGGCGGCGCCGGCATGATAGATGCGGGATTTGCGGCAGGTCGCCTCGACCTTGTAGGGCACATCGGCCCGCAGCAGCGCTGCCCAGTCGAGCTTGCGCGCCCGCTTGTCGAGCTGCGCGAGATGCATCGCCCGGAACCGTGCGACCCGAGCCAGCACCCGCCCTGCCCCGCGAAGCATGAGATTGGCGCGCCACACCTCTGGCCAGTCGCCGTCGCAGGTGACCCCGCCGGGCACCGTCTGGGGGTTGGCGAATCCCAGTTCCGACGCTTCGTCGCGCAGCAGGTGTTCCAGCCCCGGCGTGCCGGAGAGGAAGATTTCAAGCGGTGCATCCTGTGTCATGGCCGCGACTTACCGCGATTTCGAGCGCTCCGGTAGCCACCGCCTGCTCGCGGCGCGCGTTCATACCCCGACACTTGGCCTCCTGCACCTGTCTGTTGCCCATTTGCACAGGTCAAGAGATTGTAATCGCTCAATTTTTCAAATTCGATTCGCAGGTGGGAAAAAAGTGATTCGCCCCGATTCGTTCAGTCTGGGCAAAAACCATCTTTTCGCCGTAAGCTGTCCCCACAGAGGACAAAAAAACCGCGGATCACAAAGCATCCGCAACGAGCAGGCAGGCTTCATACGTGTCCCAAACCGATTTGAACGTGCGCGTTTTGCGTGCGGACGACTACGCTTCGTGGTGTGCCTTGTGGCGCGGGTACCTGACGTTCTACGAAACGTCGGTGCCGCAGGAGGTGTACGAGACAACCTTTGCGCGCCTGCTGGGCGATGACCCGCAGGATTTCCACGGCCTCGTGGCCGAGAAAGATGGCGTCCCTGTCGGGCTGACCCATTACGTGTTCCACCGCCATTGCTGGAAGATCGAGAACGTCTGCTACCTGCAGGATTTATATGCCGACACCGCCGCCCGTGGCATGGGCGTGGGTCGCGGGCTGATCGAGGCGGTCTATGCCGCGGCGGATGCCGCCGGGGCGCCGTCGGTCTACTGGACCACGCAGGAGTACAATCACACCGCGCGCCAGCTCTATGACCGGATCGGTCAGCTGACCCCGTTCATCAAGTACCAGCGGGGCTGAAGATGCGCCGTTTGCTGTTGCCGCTTTACCTGTTGCTTGGCGCCTGTATGCCGGTGTCGCAATCAGAGCCCGCCACCCGTGCAGCCTTTGTCGAATCCAGCCTGCCCGCGATGAAGGTGTTTTCGGTGCCCCGCCCGCAGCCGGTGCGCACATCGAATGCCGATCTGTCCCGCGACTTCATGGACCTTGCCATGGGCCTGGAATCCGGGCGTGATCTCGAGGTGTTCACCCGCTTCGAGGGGCCGATCAGCGTGCGCCTCACCGGCAGCGTGCAACCCAGCGTGCCCAGCGATCTGGACCGGTTGCTGCACCGCCTGCGCACCGAGGCGGGTATCGACATCCGCTCCACGGCCGCCCCTGATGCCAACATCACGATCAACGCGGTCAGTCGCGCCGATATCCAGCGCTTTCTGCCGCAGGCTGCCTGTTTCGTCGTGCCCAACGTCTCGACGCTGTCCGAGTACCGGCAGGCCCGGCGCTCGACCCGCGTGAACTGGGCGCGCATCACCAGCCGCACCCGTCTCGCCATTTTCCTGCCCAATGATTCCAGCCCGCAAGAGGCCCGCGACTGCCTGCACGAAGAACTGGCACAGGCGCTGGGGCCTCTCAATGACCTCTACCGCCTGCCGGATTCGGTGTTCAACGACGACAATGTGCATACGGTGCTGACCGGCTATGACATGCTGATCCTGCGGGCCTATTACGACCCGGCCCTGCGCAACGGCATGTCACGCTCCGAGGTGATGGGCCGCATCCCCGGCATCCTTGCTCGGCTCAATCCCGAGGGCGAGTCCCTGCCCGCCCGCCGCGCCGCACGCACGCCGCGCCCGTGGATCGACGCCATCCAGACGGCGCTCGGGCCCGGCGCCTCTCCGATCGCGCGCCGCGCTGCCGCGACAGAGGCGCTGAGCATCGCCTCTGCCATGGGATGGGAGGACCACCGCCGCGGGTTCACCCACTACGCCATGGGACGCATCCTGCAGAGCACCGATCCCGAGGCCGCCCGCGCGCAGTTTCTCGAGGCCGACCTCTATTTCGCCCGCACCCCGCATACAGATCTGCACCGCGCCTACGTGGCCTCGCAACTGGCGGCCTTTGCGCTGACCGAGAACAATCCGGAAGCCGCGATCCATCTGACAGGTGGGTCCATCGACCTTGCCGCGCGACATGAGAACGCAGCCCTGCTGTCGACCCTGCTGATGCTGCGCGCCGAAGCACTGGATCTCGCGGGCCGCGTGTCCGCCGGGGCCGATGTGCGTCTGGACAGTCTGGGATGGGCGCGGTACGGGTTCGGCTCGGATTGGTCGGTGCGGGCAAAGCTGCGCGAGATCAGTTCGCTGAACCCGCTCAACAGGGGCAGAGGCAGCTTATGATCGTTCTTGCAGGGGCTCTTCTCGGGGCCATCATCGGGGCCACGACGGCGAAGAAACGCAAAGGCAACCGGGCCGATATGTGGCAATACGGAACCGCCTACGCCATCGCCTTTGCGCTTGGCGGGCTGATCCTGACCATCGCGATCGAAAAACTGGTGTTCTGACGGGCGCGACGATCCCCGGTCCGTTTCCGGTGGCGGCACCGATTGGCGTCTGGTCAGGCCGCGGCGCGCTTGCTAGATCAGGGGTATGTTTGTTCCCTTTTTCGACACCCTGCGATCCACCGGCGTTCCCGTCTCCCTGCGGGAATACCTGAGCTTTCTCGAAGCCATGCGCGCGGGTCTCGTGACCTATGACCCCGAAGCCTTCTATTACCTCGCGCGCACGGCGATGGTGAAGGACGAGCGTCATATCGACCGCTTCGACCGCGCCTTTGCCCAGGCCTTCAAGGGACTTGAGAGGCTGAGCAGCGACGACGTGCTGAACGCGCTCGACCTGCCCGAGGACTGGCTGCGCAAGATGGCGGAAAAGCACCTCAGCGACGAGGAAAAGGCCGAGATCGAAGCGCTTGGCCGGTTCGACAAGCTGATGGAGACCCTCAAGGAGCGGCTGAAGGAGCAGAAGGGACGCCACCAGGGCGGCAGCAAGTGGATCGGCACGGCAGGCACGTCGCCTTTTGGGGCCTATGGCTACAACCCCGAAGGCGTGCGCATCGGTCAGAACGAGAGCCGCCACCAACGCGCGGTCAAGGTCTGGGACAAGCGCGAGTTCCGCAACCTGGATGACAGCGTCGAACTGGGAACGCGCAACATCAAGTTGGCGCTCAAACGCCTGCGCCGCTGGGCGCGGGATGGCGCGACCGAAGAACTGGACCTCGACGGCACGATCCGCGCCACCGCCGAACACGGCTACCTTGACGTGCAGACCCGTCCCGAGCGCCGCAACGCGGTCAAGGTGATCCTGTTTCTGGATGTGGGCGGGTCGATGGACCCGCATGTGAAGGTGGTGGAAGAGCTGTTCTCGGCCGCGCGCGCCGAATTCAAGCATCTCGAACACTATTATTTCCACAATTGCCTCTACGAGGGTGTCTGGAAAGACAACCGCCGCCGCTGGGACGCTCAGATCCCCACGATGGAGGTGCTCAACACCTACGGCGCGGATTACAAATGCATCTTTGTCGGCGATGCCAGCATGTCGCCCTACGAGATCGCCTATGCCGGGGGCGCCAACGAGCACTGGAATGCCGAGGCCGGTCAGGTCTGGCTGCAGCGCGCGCGTCAGCACTGGCCGCATCACCTCTGGATCAACCCGACGCCCGAACACCATTGGCAGTATACCCAGTCGATCCAGATGATCCGCGAGATCTTCGAAGAGGCGATGGTGCCCATGACACTCGAGGGCATCAGCCGCGGGATCAAGGCGCTGGCCAAGTGATCGGGACGATCCGCCACCTTTGGGCGCATCACCGGCTTTTGGTGCTCGCCTTCGGGCTGGCGGTTCTGTTGACGGTGTTTTTTGCGCTGCGGCTGGCACTCGCCACGCTCTATTGGTCGGATCCCGCGCATTTTCAACAACCCCCGGAGCGCTGGATGACTCCGGGCTATGTCGCGCGGTCGTGGCAGGTGTCACCGCAGGAGCTGGCGACGGCGCTTGGCCTTGATCCGAACGCGGCACCGCGCAGGCAGACGCTAGACGACATTGCCGCCGTCCAGGGCAGGCCTGTGGGCACCCTGATCGCCGAACTGACTTTGTTTCTGAGCGCCCAGCAGCCATGACGGATTGGCTGCTCGCAGGGCTGATCAGCATTGGTGTGCCGCTGCTCTTCGTGACCACCTTCCTAAGCTGCCTGATGGTGCCTGTCCCCTCTTCGATGGTGATGCTGGCGGCGGGTGCCTTTGCAGCCGGGGGCGATTTGCCGATCATCTCGGTTGTGCTGGCGTCTTATTTTGGCGCGGTGCTGGGCGATCAGACCGGTTATGCCGCCGCGCGCCTTGCACAACAGCCGATCACCCGGCTGATGGCGCACAAGGCCGGAGCCGCGCGCATGATGAGCGCCGCCACCCTGCGGCTGTCGCGGAACGGCAGTGTGACGGTGTTTCTGACACGCTGGCTCATGAGCCCGCTGGGACCCTATGTGAACCTTGCGGCCGGGGCCACCGGGTTTTCCTGGTCACGGTTCTCCGTCGCAAGTGCGTCGGGTGAATTGGTCTGGGTGACGATCTATGCCGGGCTGGGCTGGGCCTTCGCCAGCAATATCGAGATGGTCGCAGAGCTTTCAGGCAACATCACCGCAGCGCTGGCGGCCGCCTTTGTGGCAGTCATTCTCGGGCGCACCCTGATGCGCGCCGCACGACACCGACATTGACCGATATGCCGTGGAACAAAGCGGCCTCACAGATCGTTCCTGCCCTAGCGAAACGCAACTGCAGGAGCTTTCCCATGATCAAAAAGACCGCAAGCGCCCATTGGTCCGGCAGCCTCAAGGACGGGAAAGGCCGCATGTCGACCCAGTCCGGCGCGCTGGACGCGCAGCCCTACGGCTTCAACACCCGCTTCGAAGGCCTGCCGGGCACGAACCCCGAAGAACTGATCGGCGCGGCCCATGCGGGTTGCTTTTCCATGGCTTTCTCGATGATCCTCGGCGAATACGATGCCGTACCCGATGCCATCGACACCAAGGCCACGGTGAGCCTTGAAGAAAAGGACGGCGGCTTTGCCATCACCCATGTGCGCCTCGACATGACGGCGCGCATCCCCGGCATCAGCGAAGAGGATTTCCAAGAGGCCGCCACGAAGGCCAAGGAAAACTGTCCCGTTTCCAAGGTGCTGGAAGGGGCTGAAATCACGATGGAGGCCAGTCTCGAAAGCTGAGCCCGGTCATAATGGCACGGCGCGCTGGAAACACCCGCGCCGTGCTTGCCGTGATGGGCTGAACGCCCCATATCTTGGGTATGATCAAATTCACACCGATCCTTCTTGCGGTTCTCTACGCGCTGGCCATGTACCATTTCTCGGTCTGGCGGACGAAGCGCGAGCTGGACTCGCGCTCGACCGAACTGGCCGATCCCCGCCTCAAGCGTCTGACCGACCGGTTGGCCGCTGCACTCGATCTGGACCGCATCCGCGTTCATATCTACGAGATCGACCCGGTGAACGGGCTTGCCGCACCGGACGGGCGGATCTTCATCACCCGCGGGTTCTATCGCAAGTACCAGAACGGCGAAGTCACGGGCGAAGAGATGGCCAGCGTCATCGCACATGAATTGGGCCATGTCGCCTTGGGCCACACACGCCGCCGGATGATCGACTTTTCCGGCCAGAACGCGTTGCGCACCGCACTTGCGATGGTGCTGTCGCGCTTCCTGCCGGGCATCGGTGTTTGGATCGCCAACGCTGTGGCCACCCTGCTTGCTGCCCGGCTATCGCGCGGCGATGAATACGAGGCTGACGCCTATGCGGCGGCCCTGCTGCACAAGGCCGGTATCGGCATCGGTCCGCAGAAATCCCTGTTTCACAAGCTCGATGCTCTGACCCAATCGCGTTCGGGCGTCACTCCGGCATGGCTGATGTCCCACCCCAAGGCCGAAGAGCGCATCGCGGCACTGGAAAAGCTGGAATCGCGCTGGACCAACCTGCCGACCTGATCTTCTTCTCTTTCCAAATACGCCAAGGCAACAACTGCCAGAGACGCAAGGCGTACCATAGGTACGGCCCAAACCACACCCGTAGGCCGGGCTTCAGCCCGGCGCCCCCTGAACAAACTCCACCACCGCCTCTGCCCGGTCCTGTCCGTTGACCTGCACAACCACCTGATGTGGCCCCGGATGCAGCGTGAAGGTCGAGGCGCCATCTTTCAACGGATGCGATTTACGGACGCTCAAAGGGACGCCGGCCTCAAGCTGTGCCGCCTTCAGCTTGAACACCTTTTCACCGACCCGCCCATTGGGACGATGAAAGCGGATGCGGTAATCCACCATCACAGGAAGCGCCTCGGGCGCGGTTAAGGTCACGTCGATCCACAGCGCGTCCCCGATCGTCACCGGGTTCGGGGACACCTTCAGCGACACCGCGATGTCGCGGTCCTGCGCGTAGCCCAGCAGCGCCAGCGCGCCCGCCTCACCGCGCTTGACAGCGGTGCGCAGCGCGTGGCGGGTCATCCAGTCCAGTTCCCTTGGTGTCAGCCGGTTCGCGCCTTGCCAGTCCCGCAGCAGACCTGTCACCCGGTCCGGTGCGATCCTGCTCAGGTCGTTCAGGTGATTGGCCACCGACCGCGTGACATAGCGCGTGGGGTCGGTGTGCAGCGCATCCAAAAACCTCAGCGGCACCAGCGGATCAAGCGTGATGTTCGCGGCCCAGGGCAATCGCGGGCGGGTGCCTTCGCTGACGAGCCGCCGGACGTGGTAATTCTCGTGCTCGGACCAGCGGGCCAACCGCGCCAGCGTCTCGTCCGGCCAGCGGTTGAGAAAGGGGCGGATGTAGAACTCCATCGAGAAGCGCTGCGTCGCCACCTCGAGCAGGTCCAGCGCGCGGTCGCGGTGATCGTCCAACCCGTGCCGCACCGCAAGGATGCCGGGCACCGCGTGGATGAAGCGGCCGAAATCATCATCGGTTTTGGTCGGGTCCAGAGGCGGCGGCATCGCCGCCTCCAGCGCTTCGGCCATTTCAGGAAACGGACCAGGCAGTTGCGCTTCGACGCAATCAGCCAGCCAGTCCAGCCGTTCCAGCAACCCGCGCGCGGGCAACCCCGCGAGGGCCTCCGATCTAAAGCGCGCGGCGTCGAAACCGGGTAGAACGGCGTATTCTGCTGCCAGATCACCAATCGTGTTGGCGTTGAACAGCTGGTCCTTCAGGGAAAACCCCTGCGCCTGCCCTGCCCCGTCGGGACCGCGCGCCATGACCTAGATCGTTGCGTTGGTGCCACCACCGTCGATCAGCACGTTCTGCCCGACGATGAACCCCGAATGCTGCGAACACAGGAACGCACAGGTCGCGCCGAATTCCTGCCGCGTGCCGTAGCGCCGTGCGGGAATCGTGGCCTGCCGGTTCTTGCGCGCCTGTTCGACAGAGATGTTCTGCGCCTTGGACACACCACCATCCAGCTGGTCCGCGCGGTCGGTGGCATGGATGCCCGGCAGCAGGTTGTTGACGATCACGCCATGCTCGGCCACCTGTCGCGCGGTGCCAGCCACATAGCCGGTCAGGCCTGTGCGTGCCGCGTTCGACAGACCCAGCGCCGGGATCGGTGCCTTGACCGATTGCGACGTGATGTTGACCACGCGGCCCCAGCCCCGGTCGATCATGCCCGGCATCAGAGCCGTCATCAGGGCGATCGGTGTCAGCATGTTGGCGTCCAGCGCCTTGATGAAATCCTCACGGCCCCAATCGGCCCAGGATCCCGGGGGCGGGCCACCTGCATTGGTCACGAGGATGTCCACGTCACCCGCGGCCTCGAGCACCTTGGCGCGGCCCTCTTCGCTGACGATATCGGCGGCAACGGTCACAACTTCGACGCCGTAGGTGCTGCGGATCTCGGCGGCTGTCGCTTCCAGCGCCTCGGCGCCGCGCGCATTCATGACGAGGTTGACCCCTGCCTCTGCAAGCGCCTCCGCGCAGCCACGCCCCAAACCCTTGCTCGACGCGCAGACAAGCGCCCTTTTTCCGCTGATCCCGAGATCCATTCAATCGCTCCCTAATTTGGTCAAAATCGTCCGTGAAATGCCACGGCCTGCCCATAGAGGTGCCACATTTCCAAACGATCTTAAAGCCATGCCGGTGCGTGTATGTTCAATTCCGGTCTGCGAAAGAGTAAACGGTCATGTCTGCTGCTATGCTTCATCTGCCCTCCGCCTTCAAAGCCTGCCCTGCTGACGGGGTGCGCGCCGAATTCGGAGTATGCCGGGGCGACCCGATCCGCCACATTCAGGACCTGATCCTCGGGGACACCTTCCTCCCGAAACATGACGCCAAATGGGTCTCTGTAACTCGCGATGGTCCGACGCAGGACATGTTCATCCTGGACCGCGCGGCGAACCTGCCGAACCAAACCCTGTCGATCATCGCCGAACTGGTCTTCATGACAACCACCGGCCAGCGCCTGGACGTGTTCGCAGCAGTCAGCGACGGCGATCTTTATTTCGTGTCGGACAAAGCGTTCGAGGTGCGGGTCGAATATGTCCTCATCGACATCCTCTACCGCAGCGAGACCATGGAGCCGCAGATTGCCCCGATGCAGGAGGTCCAGACCGTGCATCCCACCTTTGCAGCCCCCAAAAGACGGCCGATTGCGACCCTGCGCCTGATCGGCTGAGCGAACCGAACGCCGCAAGCGCCATATAGACAAGCCGCGCCGCGCCGCCTATACGCGCGGCCATGCTGGACACGCTCTCAAATCGCCCTGACCTGCCTGCCGAAATCGCCCGGCGGCGCACCTTTGCCATCATCTCGCACCCCGATGCGGGCAAGACCACGCTGACCGAAAAATTCCTGCTCTACGGCGGTGCGATCCAGATGGCCGGACAGGTGCGCGCCAAGGGCGAGGCACGGCGCACGCGGTCGGACTTCATGAAGATGGAACAGGACCGGGGCATCTCGGTCTCGGCTTCGGCCATGTCGTTCGATTTCAAAAAGTTCCGCTTCAATCTTGTAGACACCCCCGGTCACTCGGACTTTTCCGAGGACACCTATCGCACCCTGACGGCGGTGGATGCGGCGGTCATGGTGATCGACGGCGCAAAAGGCGTGGAAAGCCAGACGCAAAAGCTGTTCGAAGTCTGCCGCCTGCGGGACCTGCCGATCCTGACCTTCTGCAACAAGATGGACCGCGAAAGCCGCGACACCTTTGATATCATTGACGAGATTCAGGAGAACCTCGCCATCGACGTGACCCCGGCCAGCTGGCCCATCGGCGTCGGACGCGATTTCGTGGGCTGCTATGACCTGATCCGCGACAGGCTTGAGCTGATGGACCGCGCCGACCGCAACAAGGTCGCGGAAAGCATTGAAATCAATGGGCTTGATGACCCCAAGCTGGCGCAACACGTGCCCGCGCACCTGCTGAGTAAGCTGCGCGAAGAGGTCGAGATGGCGCGCGAATTGCTGCCTGCGCTGAACCCGCAATCGGTGCTCGAAGGGCATATGACACCGATCTGGTTCGGCTCTGCGATCAACAGCTTCGGCGTCAAGGAACTGATGGACGGGATCGGCACTTACGGGCCGGAACCGCAGCCGCAGAAAGCCACGCCGCGCGAAATTCTTCCCGAAGAAACCAAAGTGTCCGGCTTTGTCTTCAAAGTTCAGGCGAACATGGATCCCAAACACCGCGACCGCGTGGCATTCGTCCGGTTGGCCTCGGGGCATTTCAACCGTGGCATGAAGCTGACCCATGTGCGGTCAAAAAAACCCATGTCGATCACCAATCCGGTGCTGTTTCTGGCCTCCGACCGTGAACTGGCCGAAGAGGCTTGGGCGGGCGACATCATCGGCATCCCGAACCACGGCCAGTTGCGCATCGGGGACACGCTGACCGAGGGCGAGGCGCTCAAGGTGACGGGCATCCCGTCCTTCGCGCCGGAATTGCTGCAAACCGTGCGCGCGGGCGATCCGCTCAAATCCAAGCATCTTGAAAAGGCGCTGATGCAATTCGCCGAAGAAGGGGCCGCCAAGGTTTTCAAGCCAATGATCGGCTCGGGCTTTATCGTCGGCGTCGTCGGCGCGCTGCAATTCGAGGTGCTGGGCAGCCGGATCGAGCTGGAATACGGCCTGCCCGTCCGGTTCGAGCCGTCGCAATTCACCTCGGCCCGTTGGGTGCATGGCGACAAACCGGCGGTGGACAAGCTGGTCAACGCCAACAAGCAACACATGGCCGAGGACAATGACGGCGACGTGGTCTACCTGACCCGCCTGCAATGGGACATTGACCGTATCGGGCGCGACTATCCCGACGTGACCCTGTCGGCGACCAAGGAAATGATGGTGTGATCCGAGGCCCGCGAAACCGGGCTTTTGCACGCGATTTACGCGACGCGTGAACCACGGCGCTGCGCAATGCCTTTTAAGTTGATCGAACCGCAGCGACACGGCACTCTGGTTCCATGAGCAGTCGAAAATCGCCGCCGAACCCGGCCTATCCAACCGGGCTGGCTGGCATCCAGAAACAGATGAACGCACGGCGAACGCCCCTGAGCTTTGCCAAGGGCGAAGCGTTGCCGCCTTTGGACTGCGATCTGAACAAGCTGGCCAAAACGCGGGTCGAACTGCCAGAGGACGACACGGGAAAGCTGTCGGAACACGCCCGCAAAAGCCGCGAGATCGCGCGGGAACTGAAGGGGCAGAACGCCCTGTTGCACCTCAACGCGCTCCTGATCGCGCATTTGCGCAAGCGCAGCCAGCCGGCCCACACGGCGGACCTGTTCCTGCGGCTCTGGACCGAACAGTCTGATCTGCTGCTGCGCGAAATGGACCTGCGCTGGAAAGTCTCGAGCCTGACCACCTTCGGCGATCACGGCAAGACGCCCACGCAACGCAGCACCGGGCTGGCGCTGTCGACGCTGTTTGGCGCGATGAAGCTCTATGAAAGCGAGCGGTTGTATTCCAGCCGTGACGCCGACCGCCCCTTCACCCTCGACGGGCGTGCCAGCGGACCCCTGCCGCTCGAGATGAACGCTTACGCGCTGGCCGATGGCGGATTGGACGTGAACATGATCGGACGCCTGTGGGAAGAAGCCGAAGCTGACGCGGTGATCAAACCGCTTGCGCAGGACATGTTGAACCGGCTGATCGATGATCCCCGCACGGTGTTCCGCCGTCTGCACCGCATGCGCGTGCGCAAGCAGCGCCGCATCGAACAGAACGCCGCCAGCCCTGCCGAAACCGGCGTCACCGTACCCGTGCCAGCCGTTCCCACGAAAACCCCGACATGGGGGCTGGTCTGCACCACCAACGCCCCGCTGCTCGACGTGGCACGCTTTGTAGCGCATCACCTCGACATCGGCGCGACCCATATCCACCTCTATCTCGACGCACCCGATCCGGACGTGACCGGGCTTCTGCAGAACCATCCGAAGGTCACACTGACGGTCTGCGATGACGCCTATTGGAAGGGCATGGGCAAGAACCGCCCCGACGCACACCAGCTGCGCCAGACCTTCAACGCGACGCGCGCGCTGCGACTGGCCCGCGATCAGGTGAATTGGCTGGGCCATATCGACACCGACGAATTCATCCTGAGCCAGAAAAAGCTCTCTACACTGCTAAAGGCGGTGCCCGACACCATGGCCGGCGCGCGCCTTTACCCGGCAGAGGCGCTGGCCAGCCCCGTGGCGGGCGACATGCCCCGGCATTTCAAGCTGCGCACCACGGGCGATGGGGTCCCGGCCTCTGCGGTAACCGACATCTACCCGACCTTCGGCAGTTACCTGCGGGGCGGCTTTCTCAGCCACCTGGCGGGCAAAGTCTTTGCCCGGACCGGTCTGGGTGAAATTCGGTTGGCGATCCACCGGCTGAGGCTCAAGGGCGAGGATGTTCTCAACACCGCGACGATCGAAGGGGCCTATGTCGGCCACCTGCACGCGGCCGATTGGGACAGTTTCAAGGCCAAGCTCGAATTTCGCCAGTCCAAAGGGTCATACCGGGTGAAATCGGACGACGCGCTCAAGAACATCGGTCATCTTCTGCAATATCTGCGCGAGGAGGAAGGCGAGGACGGGCTGCGCCTCTTCTTTACCGAGATGTGCGAAGACAGCCCGGACCTGCGGGCGCGGCTCAAAAAGCACAAGCTGTTGCTGGTGCCACAGTTCGATCCGGATGCGGCAATCGAACATGTGTTCGGCGTGTCGCTGTCCGGTTGACCGGATTGCAACAGTTTGGCGCGAACCCGGCGATTGTTGCCGCACCGCCACCAAAGCCTGTTGCAAAATGCCACATCCGCGCAGGTCGGCCACACTGCATTGACCCGCGACCATTCCGCCATTACATAGCGTCCAGATCGTAATTGTGGACAAACACAGGGCCAAACGGGTCGGATCACAACAGACGCACGGGCGCAGTCAGTCCGTGAACAACGGATACACATGACAAAATTCTCTGAGTTGAACCTCAACCCGAAAGTCCTGAAAGCTGTCGAAGAGGCGGGCTACGACACGCCCACGCCCATTCAGGCAGGCGCCATCCCCCCGGCTTTGGAAGGGCGCGACGTCCTTGGCATCGCCCAGACCGGTACTGGCAAAACAGCCGGTTTCACCTTGCCGATGATCACGCTGCTGGCCCGTGGACGTGCCCGCGCGCGCATGCCGCGCAGCCTCGTGCTCTGCCCGACGCGCGAACTGGCCGCGCAGGTGGCCGAGAATTTCGACACCTATTCAAAACATGTGAAACTGACCAAGGCGCTGCTCATCGGTGGTGTCAGCTTCAAGGAACAGGACATGCTCATCGACAAGGGTGTCGATGTGCTGATCGCCACGCCGGGTCGCCTGCTCGATCATTTCGAACGCGGCAAGCTGTTGCTGACCGGCGTGCAGATCATGGTGGTGGACGAAGCCGACCGCATGCTCGACATGGGGTTCATCCCAGATATCGAACGCATCTTTTCGCTCACGCCGTTCACCCGGCAGACGCTGTTCTTCTCGGCCACCATGGCGCCCGAGATCGAGCGCATCACCAACACCTTCCTGTCGGCGCCCGCGCGGATCGAGGTGGCGCGCCAATCCAGCGCATCCGAGACCATCGAACAGGGTGTGGTGATGTTCAAGGCCTCACGCCGCGACCGCGAAGGCACCGAAAAGCGCGCCCTGCTGCGCAAGATGATCGACGGCGAAGGCGATGCCTGCTCGAACGCGATCATCTTCTGCAACCGCAAATCCGACGTGGATATCGTGTCGCAATCGCTCAAGAAATACGGGTTGGACGCGGCCCCGATCCATGGTGACTTAGACCAGTCACAACGCACCAAAACCCTCGAAGGGTTCCGCGAAGGGACTTTGCGGTTCCTCGTGGCCTCCGATGTGGCGGCGCGCGGTCTGGACGTTCCGGCGGTCAGCCACGTGTTCAACTTCGACGTGCCCAGCCATGCCGAGGATTACGTGCACCGCATCGGCCGCACCGGTCGCGCCGGTCGCAAGGGCAAGGCGATGATGATCTGCGCGCCGAAGGACGAAAAGAACTTCGACGCCATCGAACGACTGTTGCAGAAACCGATCCCCCGCCTGGAAAACCCGCTGGGCCAGACCGATTTCGAGGCGCCGTCCGAAACCGCTGACGACAAGTCGGACACCAAGTCCCGCCGCTTGCGGAGTGGTCGTGGCCGCTCCAAGCCGTCGGACACCGCTCAGGACCGCCGCGCCGAGGCCCCGGTAGAGCCGCCGGTAGAGGCACCCGTGGTCGAGGCTGTGAAGGAAAGCGCCCCGACCCGCGCGCCGCGCGAGGAGGCCCCGAAGACCGAACAGGACAAGTCGCGTAACACCAACGCGCCGCGCAACAACAATCGCCGCAATGATCGTGGCGGCGGCGGACGTGACAACAATGTTGTGGGGATGGGCGATCACATGCCGTCCTTCATCGCCAAAAGCTTTGACGAACGGCGCGCGGGCTAAATCCTGCGCGTCTGTTTCCGCTCAGGGAAAGACGCGATGCGCTGACGCATCGCCCCCCTAGATCGGACGGATCAAGTCCCGGCAGAGGTCGGGCAGATCCGTGAACCGCTCGAACGCCCGGTCATGCGGGATCTCGCCCAGAGGTTTTGTCCGGATGCCTTCGGTGAACAGCGCAAACGGCACCCCTGCCCGCTGTGCCGTTTCCGCGTCCACATCGCTGTCCCCGACATAGACCCCCTCGGTCACTCCCATCCGCTCGAACGCAAGCCGCAAGGGTGCCGGGTCCGGTTTGCGCACGGGCAAGCTGTCACCCGCGATGATGACGTCGAACCATTTGGCCAGATCGACTGCCTCGAGCACCGCCTCAAGCGGGCCACCCGGCTTGTTGGTGCAGATGCCCAGCTTGAAACCCTCGGCCTTCAAACGCATCACCGCGTCCACGACACCGGGAAACACGGTCGTCAACCCGGTGCTCGCTTTGTAAAGCGTCATGAACTGGGACATCAGCGGGTCATATTGATCCGCCTCCAGCGCCGTCCCCCCGATGAGGCGATCCAGAAACACCCGTTCGCCCATCCCGACAAAACTGCCGATCTGCGCCTCTGGCAGCGGGTCCAGCCCGTGATCCGCCAAAAGCGCATTTGCCGCCGCCGCGATGTCGGGCAGGCTGTCGATCAGCGTGCCGTCCAGATCAAAGACGATTCCGCGTGTCACGCAAGCCTGCTGATGACAACCGTAACCTCGGGTTTCTTGCCGATCTCGTTCTGCGTCGTCTGACGCGTGATCCGGCGCAGCCCTTCTTCCAGCTTGTCGTCATCGGTCAGTGTCTTGGCACCGGCCCGTCCGATGAATTGCGACAGGTCTTCCTCCAGCACATCCACCAAAGGCGCATTGCTGCGGCCGAGTTCGGACAGGCCCATGACCTCGCACCACGGCTCGCCCAGCATCTCGTCATCTTCATCGAGAATGACCGTGACGATCACATGCCCGTTCAGCGCCATGCGAATGCGGTCCCGCACGATCCCGTCCAGCGCGCCGATCTTCACCGACCCGTCGAGATAGGTGCGTCCGGTTTCCACATATTCAGCCACTTTCGGGTCATTGCCCGACAGGTCCATCATCATGCCGTTGACCGCCACAACGCCCTTGCGACCCAGCGAAGCCGCAACCTTGACGTGTTCACGCAGATGCCGGTGTTCGCCATGCATCGGGACCACAAGCTGCGGATTCACCAATGTGTGCATGGTTTCCAGATCGGGCCGGTTCGCGTGGCCCGACACGTGATACTTGCCCGAACTGTCATCGACCACGTCGACACCCTGCTCGGAAAACGCGTTCATGATGCTGATCACGCCGCGCTCATTGCCCGGAATGGTCTTGGAGGAAAACAGGAACAGATCGCCCTCGGCCATGGTCAGGCCCTGAAATTTGCCCCGGGCAAGCTGCGCCGACGCGGCGCGCCGTTCACCCTGCGACCCGGTCACGATCAACATCAGGTTCTCGCGCGGGATCTGCGTCGCCTCTTCCGGGCTGACCACGGTGGGGAAATCCGCCAGCACGCCGGTCTTGATCGACGCCTCGATCATCCGCCGCATCGCGCGGCCCAACAGGCAGACCGAGCGACCAGCCCGCACAGCCGCTTCGGCCAGCGTCTTTACCCGTGCAACGTTCGACGCAAAGGTGGTCGCCACGACCATGCCCTTTGCCTCGCGCACCAGCGTTTCGATCTCGGGGCCGACCGTCGCCTCGGACCGGCCTTCATGGCCCGAGAACACGTTGGTGGAATCGCAAACCAGCGCCTTGACGCCCGGCTTGCCGATCTCTTCCCACAGCGCCCGGTCAAAGGCTTCGCCCACCATCGGTGTCTCGTCGATCTTGAAGTCGCCCGAATGCACCAACCGTCCCTGCGGCGTGTCGATCACCAGCCCCGAGCTTTCGGGGATCGAGTGCGAAATGGGCACGAAACCCACCTTGAATGGTCCCGCCTCGATGGTTTCGGGCCAGGGCGACACGGTGCGCACGGTTTCCGGCGACTGCCCCGCGTCCTCCATCTTGAGCCGCGCGATATGCGCCGTGAAGGCCCGCGCATAGATCGGCGCGCCAAGGTCTTCCCAGAAATGTCCGACAGCGCCGACATGGTCTTCGTGGGCATGGGTGATGAAAATCGCCTCAAGCCGGTTGCGCCGCTCCTTGAGCCAGCTGATGTCCGGAAGGATCAGGTCAACGCCGGGCGTGCCGTCCATGTCCGGGAAAGTGACGCCAAGATCCACAAGGATCAGCCTTTCCTGACCGGGTTTGCCGTAGCCATAGACATAGGCATTCATGCCAATTTCGCCGGCCCCGCCAAGAGGCAGGTAGATGATCCGTTCACCGCTCATGTTTTATCCGTTTTCTGTGTTGTATGCATGTATGACCGTCAGACCGTGCATGGTGAGGTCATCTTCGATTGTGTCAAATAGCAGTTCCCCTTGGGCGAACAAGGGAGCAAGGCCGCCGGTTCCAATCACCTTCATGGGCCGGCCATATTCGGCCTTGATGCGCGTGGTGATCCCTTGGATCAACCCGACATAGCCCCAGAAGACGCCGGACTGGATACAGGCCACCGTGTTGGTGCCGATCACGCGTTCAGGCTGCGAGATATCCACATGCGGCAGCGCCGCCGCGCCCTGGTGCAGCGCCTCAAGCGACAGGTTCACGCCGGGTGCGATCACGCCACCGACATAGGCACCATCCGCAGCCACCACGTCGAAATTCGTCGCCGTGCCGAAATCCACCACCACCACGTCGCCGCCATGGCGGTCAAAGGCGCCCGCAGCGTTGGCCAGACGGTCCGGCCCCACCCCTGTGCCCGCATCAACGCGGGGCGGATGCGGCAACAGGCATTCGGGCTTGCCCACCACGATGGGACGCACGCCAAAGAACCGGTCCGAGAACACCCGCAGGTTCCACACCACGCGTGGCACTGTCGAAGCGACGATCACATCAGTGATGTCGGGCTTGATCCCGTAGTGCTGGATCAGGGTCGAGAACCACGTGAAATAGGCATCCGCGGTGCGCCCGTGATGGGTCGAGGTGCGCAGCGTGCACAGGAACCGCTCCCCGTTCCAGATGGAGAACACGGTGTTGGTGTTGCCGCAATCTATACACAGAAGCATGGCCCTGCCCCTCAAAAGAAAATATCCGCCGCCGCGATGGCTTGGCGGCCTGACGCGGTGTTTAGGACGATCCGACCATCGGCGTCCACAGTTTCGAAAGTACCCGTGACTTCATGGTCACCCATGCGTGCCGTGACCACCTCGCCCAGCCGTGCCGCGCGTGACAGCCACGCCTCGCGGATCGGCGCAAAGCCGTAGGTCACAAACTGCGCCTCGTGGCGGGCAAAGGCGCTGGCAAGCATGTCGAGGAACACCTCCTGCCCCACTTCGACCCCCAGCGCCGACACGACCGAAACCGGCGGCACCGCCCCCGTCTCGACCTCGGTTGCGTCCGGTGCCACAACAAGATTCACTCCGATCCCGATGGCCAGATGCGACCCGAGGCTTTCCAGCAGGATACCCGCCACCTTGCCACCGGTCAAAAGCACGTCATTCGGCCATTTCAGCGCCAGCCCATCGACCCGCCCCGACACCGCAACCAGCGCATCGAACAGCGCCAGTGCCGCAACGAAGCTGCGCAAGGCCCGCCTGTCCGCTGCATCTGCAGTCGGCAGCATCAGCGTGGCGGCGAAATTGCCCTTGGGATTGACCCAGAGCCGTCCGCGCCGCCCCCGCGCCGCCGTTTGGTGCAGCGCGCAAATCCAGGTTGGTCCTGACAGGTCCGCCGCCTGCCGCGCCGCCTCGAGCATGGTGCTGTCCACTTCGGTCAGAACCTGCCGACCATATCCCAAAGGCCAGTCAGACAAGACACCCTGCTCCTTCATCTTGCCCGGTAAACTCCCGCCGGAGGCACCGCGTCCCGCGCAGCGGGCCGCAAAAAACAAAGCGACGCGCCAATGGCGCGTCACGATGTGTCACGGAAAAGGACTGGCTAGTTGACAAGGGTGGCCGCCGCCGCTGCCGCAACACCTTCGATCCCGAAAAGGTTCACGACACCAACCACCATGATCACCGCGCTTGCCATCAACATGCCCCAGAGCATCGGTGACTTGCTGCGATCCAGCGCGTCGTCGCGTTCCTCGCCGAAATACATGTAGAAGACGATCCGCAGGTAGTAGAACGCGCCGATCACAGACGCGACCACACCGGCAATTGCGAGCCATGCTAGGCCCGCATCATACGCCGCGCGCAGCACGTAAAGCTTGCCGAAGAACCCGACCAGCGGCGGAACACCGGCCAATGAGAACAGCAGCACCAGCATCGCCAGCGCCTTGCCCGGTTCGCGCTTGGAATACATGTTCAGCGCCGCGATGTTCGACACCGGCTGGCCGTCACGGCTCATCGACAGGATGAACGCGAAGGTGCCGACGTTCATCGTCACGTAGATCGCCATGTAGATCAGCATCGCCTGCACGCCGAACGCCGTGCCCGCTGCCAGACCCATCAGCGCGTAGCCCATATGCGCGATGGACGAAAACGCCATCAGGCGCTTGATGTCGGTCTGGCCGATGGCCGCAATTGCGCCAAGGAACATCGACAGGACCGACAGCAGCGCGATCACCTGGCTCCAGTCGCTGACCGCTCCGCCAAAGGCGTCATGCATCACGCGGGCAAACAGCGCCATCGCCGCCACCTTAGGGGCCGTAGCAAAGAATGCCGTGACCGGTGTGGGCGAACCTTCGTAGACATCCGGTGTCCACATGTGGAACGGCACCGCCGAGACCTTGAACGCGAGGCCCGAGATCAGGAACACCAGACCGAACAGCAGACCCAGCGACACCTCGCCCTCGCTCGCCGTCTGAATGATGCCCGAGAACAGCGTCGTGCCCGAATAGCCGTAGACCAGCGACGCACCGTAGAGCAGCAGACCCGACGACAGCGCGCCCAGCACGAAATACTTGAGGCCCGCTTCGGTCGACTTCAGGCTGTCCCGGCGCAGGGAGGCCACGACATACAAGGCCAGAGATTGCAGTTCCAGCCCCATGTAAAGCGACATCAAATCGCCTGCCGACACCATCATCATCATGCCCACAACCGCCAGCGCGATCAGCAGCGGATATTCGAACCGCAGCAGCCCGCGACGGGTCATGTAGGCTTCGGACATCAGCAGAACCGCCGCCGCCGAGACAAGGATCACCACCTTGGCAAAGCGGGCAAAGCCGTCGTCGATGAACATGCCGTTGAAAGCCACGTTGGTGCCCGACCCGTTCAGCCCGATCCAAACCGCAATTGACAGGAACAGGCCACTGGTCGCCCAGACCAGCAGCGACGCCGCGCCGTCCTTGACGGTATAGACCGCGCCCAGAAGTGCGATCATCGCGTAGACCGCCAGCACGATTTCCGGCAGGATGATACCCAGATCAGCCGAGAGCATAGCCTCGCCCCCTTATTGGTTCGCCGCGACTTGGACAGCGGCATCCGCTGCCGCAAGCGCGACTTGGTAATTGGAAACTAGCGCCTCGACCGATGGCCCGATCATATCGAGGATCGGGGCCGGGTAGACACCAAAGAGGATCGTTGCCACCACCAGCGGCGCAAAGATCGCGCGTTCGCGGCGAGTCATGTCCTTGATGGTCTTCAGGCTTTCCTTGATCAGGTCGCCCATGACCACCCGGCGGTAAAGCCAGAGCGCATAGGCCGCCGACAGGATGACCCCCGATGTGGCCACAAGGGCGATCCACGTGTTGACCTGGAAGATGCCCACCAGCGTCAGGAATTCCCCGACAAAGCCCGATGTGCCCGGCAGGCCGACATTGGCCATGGTGAACAGCATGAAGATCAGCGCATAGGCCGGCATCCGGTTCACGAGGCCACCATAGGCATCGATCTCGCGGGTGTGCATCCGGTCATAGATCACGCCGACACAGAGGAACAGCGCACCCGAGATGAAGCCGTGGCTGATCATCTGGAAGATCGCGCCGTCAATGCCCTGCTGGTTGGCCGCGAAAATGCCCATGGTCACGTAGCCCATATGCGCCACCGACGAATAGGCGATCAGCTTTTTCATGTCTTCCTGCACCAGCGCCACCAGCGAGGTGTAGACGATGGCGATGGCCGACATCCACAGCACCAGCGGCGTCAGCACATCCGCGCCCACCGGGAACATCGGCAGGCTGAACCGCAGGAACCCGTAGCCCCCCATCTTCAGCAGGATCGCCGCCAGAACCACCGACCCGGCGGTCGGCGCCTGAACGTGCGCGTCCGGCAACCATGTGTGGACCGGCCACATCGGCATCTTGACCGCAAAGGAGGCGAAGAACGCGATGAACATCAGCGTCTGCAAACCGCCGACGATCTGCACACCGAGGATCGAGAAGGTCTCGGAGCCGAACTGGTGGACCAGCAATTGCTCGATATCCGTTGTCCCCGAATCCGAGAACATCGCCACCATCGCCACCAGCATCAGCACCGAGCCGAGGAAGGTGTATAGGAAGAACTTGAACGACGCGTAGATACGGTTCTTGCCACCCCAGATGCCGATGATCAGGAACATCGGGATCAGGCCCGCCTCGAAGAACAGGTAGAACAGCACGAGATCCAGCGCCATGAACACGCCCAGCATGAGCGTTTCAAGGATCAGGAAGGCGATCATGTATTCCTTGACGCGGTGGCTCACATCCCAACTGGCCGCGATGACAAGCGGCATCATGAACGTGGTGAGCATGACGAACAGCACGGAAATGCCGTCGACCCCCATCTTGTATTGCAGGCCCAGCAGCCATTCGGTCTCTTCGACCATCTGGAAGCCGGTGTTTTGCGGATCGAACTGGAACAGGATGAACAGCGAGATCAGGAAGGTCGCGCTGGTCGCGATCAGCGACAGCCACTTGGCATTGCGATTGGCCGCCTCGTCGTCGCCGCGCAGGAAGACCAGCAGGATCAGCGCCGCCAGTGCCGGCAGGAACGTGACAATGGAAAGAAGGTTATCCATCAGTTTGCTCCTCCGCTCAGCGTCATCCATGTGACAAGGGCGGCAATGCCGATCACCATGTAGAAGGCATAGGTAAAGATGTATCCGGACTGCGCCTTCCCCGCGAGCCGCGTCAGCATCGGGATAAAGCCCATGGCCAAGCCGTTGAGCGACCCGTCGATGACATTGCCATCACCACGCTTCCAGAAAATCCGTCCCAGACCCCGTGCAGGCTGCACGAAGATAAAGTCGTAAATCTCGTCGAAATACCACTTGTTGAGCAGGAACTCGTAAAGGATGCGCTGGTTCTCGGCCAACCGCTTGGGCAGGGACCGGTCGCGGATGTAGAACATCCATGCCGTGCCAAGCCCGATCAGCATCGCGATGAACGGGCTGAGTTTCACCCAGGTCGGCACGTAATGCGCTTCGTGCAGAATGGTGTTCTCGGGTGCCATGTAGATCGCGGCCTCGCCGGGCGCGCTTTCCATGATGTAGTGCAGTTCCGACGCCTTCGGGCTGCGTTCGGCCACCTGTTCGACCAGTTCAGCCGTCGGTTCGCCATAGGCACCGCCAAAGAAACTGACGACCTCGTTCACCTTGCCAAAGAAACTCGAATACCAGATGGCACCGGCAAGGACCGACCCAAGGGCCAGTACCCCAAGCGGGATCAGCATGACCATCGGGCTTTCATGCGCGTGCTCATGCGTGTGCTTGTCGCCGCGCGGCTTGCCGTAGAAGGTCAGGAACATCAGGCGCCAGCTGTAGAAACTCGTGAACAGCGCTGCGATGACCAGCATCCAGAAGGCATAGCCCATCGGACCGGCGGCATAGGCCGATTCAATAACCGCATCCTTGGACGCAAACCCGGCAAAGCCGATCCATCCGGTCAGCGGAATACCCACGCCAGTGATGGCCAGCGTGCCGATCATCATGGCCCAGAACGTATAGGGGATCTTCTTGCGCAGACCGCCATAGTTCCGCATGTCCTGCTCATGGTGCATGGCGTGGATCACCGATCCGGCGCCAAGGAACAGCATCGCCTTGAAGAACGCGTGCGTGAAGAGGTGGAACATCGCCACCGAGTAGACACCGACACCGGCAGCCACGAACATGTAACCCAGCTGCGACATGGTCGAATAGGCGATCACGCGCTTGATGTCGTTCTGAACCAGACCGATGGTCGCCGCAACAAAGGCGGTGCTCGCACCAAGGAAGGTGACGAAGGCCATCGCTTCGGGTGCGAATTCCATCAGCGGCGACATGCGGCAGATCAGGAACACGCCCGCGGTGACCATGGTCGCGGCATGGATCAGCGCCGAAACGGGTGTCGGACCTTCCATCGCGTCGGGCAGCCATGTGTGCAGGAACAATTGCGCCGATTTCCCCATCGCCCCGATGAACAGCAAAAAGGCGATCAGGTTCGCCGCGTTCCATTCGGTCCAGAGAAACGTCAGTTGCGTTTCCGCCAGTGTGGGTGCGGCGGCAAAGATGTCGTCAAAGCGGATGCTGTCCACAAGGAAGAACAAAGCGAAGATCCCCAGCGCAAAGCCGAAATCACCGACCCGGTTGACGACGAACGCCTTGATCGCGGCGGCATTGGCCGATGGCTTGCGGTAGTAGAACCCGATCAGAAGATAAGACGCGACGCCCACGCCTTCCCAGCCAAAGAACATCTGAACAAGGTTGTCCGACGTCACCAGCATGAGCATGGCGAAGGTGAAGAACGAAAGGTAGGCAAAGAAGCGCGGCTTGTAGACCTCGCCCTCGCGCCACTGGGGATCATGCGCCATGTAGCCGAAGCTGTAGAGATGCACCAAAGCCGATACCGTGGTCACGACAATCAGCATGATCGCCGTCAGACGGTCCAGCCGGATCGCCCATTCGGTGCTCAGCGTGCCGCTCTCGATCCAGCGCAGGATGTCGATGGTCTCGGTCACGCCGTCATGGGTCAGGAACACGATCCAGGACAGGATGCAGGCAAAGAACAGCAGGCCGGTGGCCACCCATTGCGCGGCGGTCTCTCCGATGAATTTCCAGCCAAAGCCACAGAGAATGGCACCGACCAGCGGGGAAAACAGGATAAGCGTTTCCATGATCGTCAGCCCTTCATCACGTTGACATCTTCAACCGCGATGGAGCCACGGTTGCGGAAGAAACAGACGAGGATGGCAAGGCCAATGGCCGCTTCGGCTGCGGCGACGGTGAGCACGAACAGGGTGAACACCTGCCCCACCAGATCGCCAAGGAAGCTCGAGAACGCGACAAGGTTGATGTTCACCGCGAGAAGCATCAATTCGATGCTCATCAGCAGGATGATTACGTTCTTGCGGTTCAGGAACAGCCCGAAAATCCCGATCACGAACAGCACCGCTGCCACTGTCAGGTAATGCTCAAGTCCTATCATCACGTCCCTCCGGGGTGTGCCCCGTCGTTTGTCTTTTTCACAGCGTCCCGAACCATGTCCGGGCCGTATCTCTTAAAGGCCCTGCCCCGGCTTCACGTCTTTCAGTTCCATCGCCTTGGCCGGATCGCGGTACATCTGCGCCAGCACGTTCTGGCGTTTGACGTCCGAGCGGTGGCGCAGGGTCAGAACGATGGCTCCGATCATCGCCACCAGCAGGATCAGGCCTGCAAGCTGGAACAGCAGGAAATACTGGTCATACAGGATCATGCCCAAAGCTTCGGTGTTGTGCCGGTCCACCGGCGTCACCTGCGTGCGCAGCCCCTCGGCCGCCGCGTTGCTTTCCCACGCGCCGAAGGCCAGCGCGAATTGCATCAGGATCACCACCCCGATCAGCAGCGCCAGCGGCATGTAGCGCGCCATCTCTGCCTTCAATTCCGAGAAATCCACGTCGAGCATCATGACCACGAAGAGGAACAGAACCGCCACCGCGCCCACGTAGACGATGATCAGAAGCATCGCCACGAACTCGGCGCCCAACAACACGAACAGCCCGGCGGAGGACAGGAAGGCGAGGATCAGCCACAGCACCGAATGCACCGGGTTGCGGCTCACCACGGTGAACAGCCCGCCGGCGATCGTCGAAATGGCAAAGAGGTAGAAGGCAAAGACACTCATGTCTCGTCATCCTTTTTGTCGTCTTCCATGACATCGCGCGCCAATTCCATCGCACGGGTCATGGCGGGTATACCGGCAAACATCGACATCTGCGCGATGGTCTCGGCGATTTCGTCCTTAGAGGCACCCGCCTCGGTGGCGTGGCGCACGGTCATGCGGAATGGCGTCTCCGCCTGCGCGCCCTGCATCGTCATGCCCGCAATGGTCAGAAGCAGCCGCGTCTTGGCATCCAGACCGTCCTTGCTGATGCCCTTGCCGAACCACATCTCCATGGCGTCCTTGGGCATGGTCGGCCACATCTTTTCGTACCCCTTGGGGTCAAAAGACGTGAGCGCTGGGTTGAAGGCCCGCGCCATCTCCTGCGCCTGCTGCATCATCAACTCAAAGGGGGTTTTCGCATCGCTCATCGGTACGGCGCGTCCAGCTCGAGGTTGCGCGCGATCTCGGCTTCCCAGCGGTCGCCATTGTCCAGCAGCTTGGCCTTGTCGTAATACAGCTCTTCACGCGTCTCGGTCGAGAACTCGAAGTTCGGACCTTCGACGATCGCATCCACCGGGCAGGCTTCCTGACAGAAGCCGCAATAGATGCACTTGGTCATGTCGATGTCATAGCGCGTGGTGCGGCGCGAGCCGTCATCGCGCGGTTCCGCATCAATCGTGATCGCCTGCGCCGGGCAGATCGCCTCGCACAACTTGCACGCGATGCAGCGTTCCTCGCCATTGGGATAGCGGCGCAGCGCGTGTTCGCCGCGGAATCGCGGGGACAACGGGCCTTTTTCATGCGGGTAGTTGATCGTCGCCTTGGGGGCGAAGAAATATTTCAGGCCAAGCTTCATGCCTTGGTAGAAGTCCTGCAAAAGGAAGTACTTGGCGGCGCGTCCGTAATCGATCTGCGTCATCGTTGCTCTCCTTATACCCAGCGCGCGAATGCGCCCCAGAACCAGTCGAATTTCGCCGCAAACGCAACGAAGACGACCCAGACGAGGCTGAACGGCAGGAATACCTTCCAGCCAAGACGCATCAACTGGTCGTAGCGGTAGCGGGGCGTGATCGCCTTAACCATGGCAAACAGGAAGAAGAAAAACGCCATCTTGCCAACCATCCACAGCGCCCCATCGGGCAGACCGGGAATAGGCGACAGCCAGCCGCCGAAGAACAGCAGCGACATCAGCGCACACATCAGGAAGATCGCGATATATTCACCCGCCATGAACAGCAGGAACGGGGTCGAGGAATATTCCACCTGGTAGCCCGCAACCAGTTCGGATTCAGCTTCGGGCAGGTCAAACGGCGGGCGGTTGGTTTCGGCCAGCGCCGAGATGAAGAACAGGAACACCATCGGGAAATGCGGCAGCCAGTACCAGTTGAAGAACCCGAAATCGCCATCCTGCGCGCGCACGATGTCGCCGAAATTCAGCGACCCGCTGGAAATGATGATGCCGATGATGACAAGGCCCAGCGACACTTCGTAGGAAATCATCTGCGCCGCCGACCGCAGCGAGCCGAGGAACGGGTATTTGGAATTCGACGCCCATCCGCCCATGATGACGCCGTAGACTTCAAGCGACGAGATCGCGAAGACGTAAAGAATGGCGACGTTGATATCCGCCAGCACCCAGGTGTCGTTGAACGGGATCACAGCCCAGAGCATCATGGCCAGCACGAAACTGGTCATCGGCGCCAGCATGAACACCGGTTTGTCCGCACCCGCAGGGATCACCACTTCCTTGACGACATATTTCAGCGCGTCGGCAACCGTTTGCAGCAGGCCGTAAGCCCCCACGACGTTGGGACCGCGCCGCATCTGGACAGCCGCCCAGATTTTCCGGTCACCATAGACGAGGAAGAGAAGGCTGATCATCACGAAGCCCAGGACCGCAAGGCACTGTGCGACAATGATCACGCCGATTCCGGCAGTTGTGGTAAAGAAGTCAGCCATCACGTCCTCAAACCATCGGTATTCCGTTTTCAACGCAGGAGGCGGTCACGACTTCGGCGTCGATGGTCCGCACCCCACGGGGTAGCGCCGGCGAGATGGTGTAAACCGCATCTCCTCGCCAGAGGCCAGCCTCTTCGTCTACATTCGTGCGTAAATGCCGCGCAAAGCCATAGCCCCGGATCAGGGCATATTGCGCCGCTGCACATTCAGCATAATCTTCAACATCCGTGGCGGCGCGCGCCCCGCGCATCGTCACGTCAAACTTGACCAGATCTCCGTCCAGCAGTGTCGTCTCGACGCCCTGGTACTCTGGCGCGAACCGCGTGGACTCGGGTTGCGCGGCATCACAGCCGCCCAGCATCACCACCAGCGCGGCGGGTGTTATGACCGCCATATGGCGCACCCTGCTCACTCCGCCGCGATCTTGGTGTCCTTGCGGGCGCGGGCGCCCGCCGACAGTTCCGCCATCAGGACACTGGCCCGCGCGATCGGGTTGGTCAGGTAGAAATCCTGAACGGCATTGCGGAAATCTGCATCCCCCAGCTTGCCCGTCGGCTCTGCCTGCCATTCGTTTTCCGGCACTTGGTCGATCTGCGTCAGATGCGGCACAGCCTTGACCAGCGCCTGACGCAGCTGCGCAAGGCTGTCGAAGGGCAGCGTCGCACCCATTTCGGCAGAGAGAGCCCGCAGGATCGCCCAGTTTTCCTTGGCCTCGCCCGGCGCAAAGCTTGCGCGCAGCGCCACTTGCGGACGGCCTTCGGTGTTGACAAAGAGGCCCTGTTCCTCGGTATAGGCGGCGCCCGGCAGGATGATGTCGGCACGGTGCGCGCCACGGTCGCCATGGCTGCCCTGGTAGATCACAAAAGCACCTTTCGCGATCTCGACCTCGTCCGACCCCAGATTGTAGATTACCTCGGCCCCGTCAATGGCGGCGTCCATGCCGCCCTCGGTGGTGCAGCCCGCATCCATCGCGCCAACACGGCCAGCGGCGGTGTGCAGCACCAAGAAGCCCGCGCCCGAGATCTCGGCCATCTTCTGCGCCGCCGCCAGAACCGCCGCGCCATCGGCTTCGCGCAGGGCGCCCTGCCCGACAATCACGACTGTGCTCTTTTCGTCACGTGTCTCGTCCGACACACCCTTATCGATCATCGCCTGCAACGCGGAACGCCCTTTGCCCGCGTGGTGATACTCATAGGTCAGGTCGACCGGTTCCCCAATCACCGCGACCTGTGCGCCCGCCGCCCAGGCCTTGCGGATGCGTGCATTCAGCACCGGCGCTTCGTCGCGCGGGTTGGTGCCGATCAGCAGGATCATGTCCGCCGTGTCGATGTCTTCGATGGCCGCGGTGCCGACATAGCCCGAGCGATTGCCAGCCGGCAATTTTGCGCCATCTGTGCGGCATTCGACATGACCGCCCTGCCCCTCGATCAGGGTTTTCAGCGCATAGGCCGCTTCGGTCGGAACCAGATCGCCCACGAGACCGGCAATCTTCTTGCCCTTCATCGCCTCGGCGGCCTTGGTCAGCGCCTCGGGCCAGGTGGCCGGGCGCAGCTTGCCATTTTCACGCACATAAGGCCTGTCCAAACGCTGCTTGCGCAACCCGTCCCAGACAAAGCGCGTCTTGTCGGAAATCCATTCCTCGTTCACGCCGTCATGGTTGCGCGGCAGGAAGCGCATGACTTCGCGGCCCTTGGTGTCGACGCGGATATTGTTACCCAGAGCATCCATCACGTCGATGGATTCGGTCTTGGTCAGTTCCCACGGACGGGCGGTAAAGGCGTAGGGCTTGGAGACCAGCGCGCCCACCGGGCACAGGTCGATGATGTTGCCCTGCAAATTGCTGTCCAGCGTTTCGCCCAGATAAGACGTGATCTCGCTGTCTTCGCCCCGGCCGGTCTGGCCCATCTGGCTGATGCCCGCCACCTCGGTGGTGAAGCGCACGCAGCGGGTGCAGGAAATGCAGCGCGTCATGTGGGTTTCGACCAGCGGGCCAAGGTCGAGATCCTCGACCGCGCGCTTGGGTTCGCGGAAGCGGCTGAAATCGACACCGTAGGCCATCGCCTGATCCTGAAGGTCGCACTCGCCCCCCTGATCACAGATCGGGCAATCCAGCGGGTGGTTGATGAGCAGGAACTCCATCACCCCTTCGCGCGCCTTCTTGACCATCGGCGAGTTGGTTTTGACCACGGGCGGTTCGCCATCTTTGCCGGGACGCAGATCCTTGACCTGCATCGCACAGCTTGCGGCCGGCTTGGGCGGGCCACCGACGACTTCGACAAGACACATCCGGCAATTGCCGGCGATGGACAGACGTTCGTGATAGCAGAACCGCGGCACTTCGATCCCGGCTTGTTCACAAGCCTGAATCAGCGTCATCGCGCCTTCTACTTCAACTTCGTTTCCATCAATGATGATCTTGCGCAAGTCAGACATGCCCGAGCCCTTTGTTCCCATTTGGCTGGCGCAGTCGATGCCGTGGCGATCCGGCTATCGGCTGACGTCGCCCGCCTTCTAACCCCAACGCTTCAAATAGGCCAGATGTTCAGGGAAAAAGATGCGGGAAATATCGACGCGGCACGCCTGATGCTGCGTCTGCACAAAAACCCCGATTTTCAACGCCACACGCCGTTTATCTGAGCAGTTGACCGATCTGGGTCTGTGACCGGATCTGCGACTGGCCAAAGCGGCAAAGCGCAGGAATGTCGTTCGCCGGCACGCCGTTGGCCTGCAGGAAGCCCTCGGCCTTGGCCTTCATCCGTGCCTTTTCTGACTTCGACGTGACATAGGCCTCGACCTCGTCTGCGGTATAGCCGCGCTCACGCGCCACCGCTTTCAGCCGGTTCAGTTCCGTATAGGCGCGGATCAGTCGGGCGTCGATGGTGTCACAGGATTTGCGGATCGCATCGGCGATGGCCACGGCCATCAAGCCATTGTCGATCTCGGCCACCTCGCGCAAGGGGGGCTTGGCAGATGCCGCCCCGGCAAACGACAGTGTCATGATCAATAGTGCCGTCAGGATCCGCATGGTCTCACCGGGTTGGGTCTGATGTGAATAATGGGTCGATGGCCACGGCTATTCAATAACGTGACTCAAGACTTTGGAGAATTTTGCGTGTTTCGGCGCTTTACGGCTCGACACAGCGCCCGGTCAAAACCACCCTGTTGTCGGTCACGACCAGTTCTGCATCCGGAACATCAGGGCCGTTGACCCATGCCGCATCCGATGTGCCCAGAAATGCGATGCAATGCTGAACCGCCTGATATTGCGCGGCCTGCTTGGCCCCTTCCAGGCTCACCGAGGCCGGTCCGCCGGATGCAACAAACGCCGCGCGATCCCCGCGCTCGGACCGCAGGTCACCCACAAAGCGGACACCCTCGAAAGTCACGATGTCACGCTCGTTTTCGCCGCAGGCGGCGAGCAGGCAAAGACTCGATACAATGACCCAACCTGATTTCATGGAGACACCCCTTGGAATTTCTTGGCCGCACCATGCGCTTGGATGCGTCACGCTTGCAACCCCCGAGCAGGGCCGATGTTCTTTGAAACGAAAAAAGGCGCGTCGACGCGCCTTTCTCAAAAGCCGTTCGAACGGCCTTGCCACGCGGTTTCGAAACCGCGCGCCGTCTATTCCGCCGCAACGGCGCTGACCCGGCCCGTCTTCTGCGCCTTGATGCGGTCCTCGATCTCGTCGCGGAAGTTCTTGATCAGACCCTGGATCGGCCAGGCCGCCGCGTCTCCAAGCGCGCAGATCGTGTGGCCTTCAACCTGCTTTGTCACGTCGAAGAGCATATCGATCTCCTCGACCTCGGCCTCGCCGCGCACCAGACGGTCCATGACCCGCATCATCCAGCCGGTGCCTTCGCGGCAGGGTGTGCACTGGCCGCAGCTTTCGTGCTTGTAGAATTTCGACAGACGCCAGATCGCCTTGATGATGTCGGTGTCCTTGTCCATCACGATCACAGCCGCCGTGCCAAGGCCAGAGCCAAGCTCACCGCGCAGGTAGTCGAAATCCATGATGGCGTCTTTCATGTTCTCGCCGCGCACGCAGGGCACGGAGGAGCCGCCGGGGATCACCGCCTTGAGGTTGTCCCAGCCGCCACGAATGCCGCCGCAATGCTTTTCGATCAGTTCCTCGAAGGAGATGCTCATCGCTTCTTCGACCACGCACGGATTGTTCACATGGCCCGAGATCGCGAACAGCTTGGTGCCCGCGTTGTTCTGCCGGCCAAAGCTGGAAAACCACTGGCCGCCGCGCCGCAGGATCGTCGGCACCACGGCGATGGATTCCACGTTGTTCACCGTGGTCGGGCAGCCATAAAGCCCCGCACCGGCCGGAAATGGCGGCTTCATGCGCGGCATGCCCTTCTTGCCCTCAAGGCTTTCCAGAAGCGCGGTTTCTTCGCCGCAGATATAGGCACCGGCCCCGTGATGCAGGTAAATGTCGAAGTCCCAGCCGGAGCCTGCCGCGTTCTTGCCCACCAGACCGGCGTCATACGCCTCGTCGATGGCACGCTGCAGCGCCTCTTTCTCGCGGATATATTCGCCACGGATGTAGATATAGCAGGCATGTGCCTGCATCGCGAAGCTGGCAATCAGGCAGCCTTCGACCAGCGTGTGCGGATCGTGGCGCATGATCTCGCGGTCCTTGCAGGTGCCCGGCTCGGATTCATCGGCATTGACCACCAGGTAGGCGGGCCGTCCATCGCTTTCCTTGGGCATGAAAGACCACTTGAGACCGGTCGGAAAACCCGCACCGCCCCGGCCCCTCAGACCCGAGGCTTTCATCTCGTCGATGATCCAGTCACGGCCCTTCTTGATGATGTCCGCCGTGCCATCCCAATGGCCGCGCGCCTGCGCCCCTTTGAGGGTCCGGTCATGCATCCCGTAGATATTGGTAAAGATCCGGTCCTGATCGCTCAGCATTGCTCAATCCTTGTCAGCCTGGCGCGCACGCCAGAGTTGGTATGTCATCCATAGTGCCGCACCGAACCCCGCCATTGCGGCGAGGTCAAACAGCGCCCGGACCCGCTGGCTCCAGCCATATTGGGATCCGATGGCGGTCACCAGGATCCAGAAAATGCCAATGCCTGCGATGAGCAGCGCGATGCGCCGCCCCTTGCGGGCTTCGTCTGAATCCCGGCTCATGGTCTGGTCTCAGCCCCCGTCAGTACACGTCACCTTTGTCAACGCGCTTGGAGAATTCGGTTTCCTCGCCGGAGGCGAGGATTTTTGCTTGCTCGACCCAGTTGTCGCGGCTCACGCGTCCCTTGAAGCCAACGAGATTGGCATTCACCCATGCCACTTCGTCCGCACTCCAGTTGGCGATCTGGTCGAAATGGTAAAAGCCCATCGAATGCAGAAGCTTTTCCAGTTTTGGCCCCACACCCTTGATTTCCTTGAGGTTGTCCGGGCCACCCTCGCGGGCTGCGGTCAAGGTCGCGGGCTTGGTGCCTTCCTCGGCGTCCTCTGCCTTTCCGTCGCCGTCGTAGTCGGGCGTCGCCTCGGCTGCGGACGGGCCGGGCACGGCGGCTTTGCCGGGCTTGGGATCGTCGTTTTTGTCATATTTCCACTCGCCCTTGCGCGCAGCCAATTCTTCCTGGCCGGCCAGACGTGTCGAGGGTTGCACCTGCGCGCCCGCTTCGGCATCGGCCTGGGCGTTTGCGGTCTGCACATCGGGCAGTGAGTCCGAGCCGGGCGTGGTTGTCGCGGCTGCGTCCTTGGCGGGTGTTGACTTGGTGGTCGTCGTCGTCGCGTTGGGCGCGGTTGCCGCCTTGGTGCCAGTTGCGCTGTCAGCAGCGGTTGGTGCAGGTGCCGCACTTGGGGCTTCTGCCTGGGGCGCAGACGCCGCCGGTGCCGCGACAGACGTGTCGCGTGCGCCCGACATGTCGATGTTGCCCGGGCCGCGTGCCTCGGGCAACTCGCGGCAGAACAGCCAGCTGAATGCAGCGCCCAGCACGAGGAATGCGACACCCGCCATGAAGATGGCCCCGAGGAGACCCCAGTCGCCGATGACAAGCAGCAGGACAAAGACAAGAAGTCCAACCCCCGCAGCCAATGCCCATGATCCCAGCTGGCAGCCTATGCCGGTATTCCGTTGTTGCATGCGTATTCTCCCCGTCCGTGTTCAGATGTCACGTTGCTTCGACATCACTTTTTGACACGTGCAGAAAACTCTGTCTCGCCGCCTGAGGCAAGTGTCTTGGCCTGTTCGACCCAATTATCGCGGGAAACGCGGCCCTTGAACCCTTCGAGGTTCTGATCGACCCAGGCCACCTCCTCGTCGGTCCAGCTTGCGATCTGGTCGAAGTGGTAAAAGCCCAGCTCATTGCAGATCTTCTCGAGTTTCGGACCGACGCCCTTGATCAGCTTCAGATCATCGCCTTTGCCATCTTTCGGCGCATCCATCGTCACGGGCTTCAGCCCCGGCGCGGCATCCGAACCCGACGCCTCTGCGGCTTCCGCTGACTTCGCCGTTGTCACGTCAGCCTTGGGCTTTGCTGTTGCTTCCACATCAGGTGCCTGCCCCGGCGCCTCGGACCGTTTGTCGGACGCGTCGCCCACATCCCGCGGTGCCGCGGTGTCGGTCTTGGCGCGACCACCCTGCGGCCCGTCGGGACCGGCAGGTGGCATCATCGCATCGGGTCCGGGCTTGGGCGGAGTTGCGGCATTGGCCGCCTTGCCCTGCCACGGCGCGATCAGCGGTACTTCGGTACCGTCGATCCGCTTGACCGTGTCGCCGATATCCGTCGCCAGCTGCACCGACGCATTGTATTTGTGCCTGTCAGACGCGAAATCGGTCAGCGTGGTCAGACCGGATTTTGGCTCTGCCGCGTAGCGCCCATTTTGCGGACCCGGCACAGGCACCTTGCCCGCAACGAGTTCGTCTAGGATTTCAGCGAAACGCTCGGTGGTCAGGTCTTCGTAATAATCCTTGCCGATCTGCGCCATCGGCGCATTGGCACAGGCGCCGAGGCATTCGACCTCTTCCCAGCTCAGCTTGCCGTCCGCAGACAGCGTGTGCGGCTTGGCAGCGATCTTTTCCTTGCAGACCGCGACCAGGTCCTCTGCCCCGCAGATCATGCAGGACGTGGTTCCGCAAATCTGGATATTCGCAACGCTGCCAACAGGTTGCAGCTGGAACATGAAGTAGAACGACGCCACTTCGAGCGCCCGCATATAGGCCATGCCCAACATGTCCGCGACCGCCTCGATCGCCGGACGGGTCAACCAGCCCTCTTGCTCCTGCGCGCGCCACAGCAGCGGAATGATCGCGCTGGCCTGACGCCCTTCGGGATACTTGGTGATCTGCGCATCGGCCCAGGCCTGATTGGCTGGGGTGAAGGCAAAGCTGTCGGGTTGTTCGGAATGAAGGCGTCGTAGCATATCGGATCCTATTGCGTCATCACGCAGACAACGGGAATGTTTGGCACGGCTTGGCTGTCGCCGCCGCCCTGAAGTTCGGCGATCAGCGCGGACTGGCGTGCTGACTGGTCTTCGGGGCTATCAAGCAAAAAGCACAGGTAGATGTCGGCCCCATTGGTCATGCCGAAAAGATCACGCGAAGCACCACCTGTTCCAAAGGGCGTAAACCCTTCGGTCACCAAGTCCGACACAAATCGGTAATCCGACATTCCGACCTCGACGGCCTGAACCGCTGTGGCCCCCAGCAATGCCAAGCCAGCTATGAGCCCAACCCGCCTCATGCCGGTGCGCAGGCTCCGTTGACCAGGCGAATTCCACCATTTTCGAGCCGAACCGCCTCTTCAGAGGCGACACGGAACGCCGCGGTCTGCGTCACCTGCTCGCGCGTCAGACCCGTTTGCAATTCCACCGGCAGATAATCGCTCTCACCAACAAGGTCGCACCCGATCGAGGCCACGGCCTCGTCAAAGGCGGCAAGGTCCTGCGGCGTCACGCCTTCGGGCGGCATGGCACAAGCGGCCAAGAGGGCCAGACCCGCCAAGGGTAGCACCAAGCGCAGGCTCATCGGTCGATTTCCCCGAACACCACGTCCATCGTCCCGATGATCGCGGCAACGTCGGCCAGCTGGTGTCCGCGGGCGACATGATCCATCGCCTGCAAATGCAGGAAGCCCGGCGCGCGCAGTTTGGCGCGGTAGGGTTTGTTCGACCCATCCGCCACCAGATACACGCCGAACTCTCCCTTCGGTGCCTCGACCGCGCAATAGACCTCGCCCTCGGGCACGTGGAAACCTTCGGTATAGAGCTTGAAGTGGTGGATCAGCGCTTCCATAGAGGTCTTCATCTCGGAGCGTTTCGGCGGCGTGACCTTGCCACGCGACAGGATATCGCCCTGCCCCTCGGGCGCGCGCAGCTTTTCAATCGCCTGTTTCATGATTTTCAGGCTTTCGCGCATCTCGGCCATGCGAACAAGGTAACGGTCATAGCAATCGCCGTTCTTGCCCACGGGGATCTGAAAATCGAACTCGTTGTAGCATTCATAGGGCTGCGCACGGCGCAAATCCCATGCGAGACCCGATCCGCGCACCATCACGCCGGAAAAGCCCCAATCAAGGATTTCTTCTTCGGTCACGACGCCGATATCGGCATTGCGCTGCTTGAAGATGCGGTTTTCCGTCAGAAGATCATCGATGTCATTCAGCACCGACGGGAAGCTGTCACACCACGCGTCAATATCGTCGATCAGGTCGGCAGACAGGTCCTGATGCACACCGCCGGGCCGGAAATAGGCGGCGTGCAGACGCGCGCCGCAGGCCCGTTCGTAGAAGATCATCAGCTTTTCACGCTCTTCGAAACCCCAGAGCGGGGGCGTCAGCGCGCCCACATCCATCGCCTGCGTCGTCACGTTGAGCAGGTGCGACAGGATGCGACCGATCTCGGAATAGAGTACCCGGATCAGCGAGGCGCGGCGCGGCACCTCTACCCCGGTCAGCTTTTCGATCACCAGACACCACGCATGTTCCTGGTTCATCGGCGCCACGTAATCGAGGCGATCCAGATATGGCAGGTTCTGCAGGTAGGTGCGGCTTTCCATCAGCTTTTCGGTGCCACGATGCAGCAGGCCGATATGCGGATCGCAGCGCTCTACAATCTCGCCGTCCAGCTCTAGAACCAGACGCAAAACGCCATGCGCCGCAGGGTGTTGCGGGCCGAAGTTGATGTTGAAGTTGCGGATGCTCTGCTCGCCAGAGACCGCGTCGATGCTGCCATCGTCGAATTTGGAGCCGTCCATTATTTCGCCTCCTGCTTTTCGTCACCCGGAAGCACGTATTGCGCGCCTTCCCACGGGGACATGAAATCGAACTGCCGGTATTCCTGAACAAGGCTCACCGGCTCGTAGACCACGCGCTTTTTCTCTTCGTCGTAACGGACTTCGGTATAGCCCGTGGTCGGGAAGTCCTTGCGCAGCGGATAGCCGCGGAAACCGTAATCGGTGAGGATGCGGCGCAGGTCCGGATGACCCGAGAACAGGATGCCGAACATGTCGAACACCTCTCGCTCGAACCAGTTGGCGCTGGAATGCACGGATGTGATCGAGGGCACCATCTCGTCTTCGCGGATGCTCGCGCGCAGGCGGATGCGGTGGTTCTGGTACATCGACAGGAAGTGGTAAACCACGTCGAACCGCTTGGGCCGCGCCGGGTAATCCACTGCCGTGATGTCCACGAGCGACGAAAACTTGCAGGTCTGGTCGGTCTTGAGAAACTCGACGAACGCCGCGATGTTCGACGGGGCCACGTCGACATTCAACTCGCCATGTGTGACATCCCACGCGATCACGCAGCCGGGACGACGTGCCTCAAGATGTTGCCCAAGTTCGTTCAGCGCATCGCTCATCGTACAATCGTCCCTGTCCGGCGAATCTTGCGTTGCAGCGCCATGATGCCATACAGCAGCGCTTCCGCTGTCGGCGGGCAGCCCGGCACATAGACATCAACCGGCACGATCCGGTCGCAGCCACGCACGACGCTGTAGCTGTAGTGATAGTAGCCACCGCCATTGGCGCAGGATCCCATCGAGATCACATAGCGCGGCTCTGGCATCTGGTCATAAACCTTGCGCAAGGCAGGCGCCATCTTGTTGGTCAGCGTGCCCGCGACGATCATCAGGTCCGACTGGCGCGGGGATGCACGCGGCGCGGTGCCAAAGCGTTCAAGGTCATAGCGCGGCATCGAGGTGTGCATCATTTCGACCGCACAGCAGGCCAGACCGAAGGTCATCCAGTGCAGCGACCCGGTGCGCGCCCAGTTGATGATGTCCTCGGTCGAGGTCAGCAGGAACCCCTTGTCCGCAAGCTCTGCGTTCAGCGCCTGCGTGACGGTGTCTCCTGTCAGGTCTGGCTGATAGGCCTCTTGCGGCGTGCGGGCAGACGGGCCCGACTTGATGCGCGGGCTCTGGTTGCCGCCCATGCCTTGCGTGTCTGTGACGCGCGCGGCGTCGGTGTCGGAATCAGTCACTCCCATTCAAGGGCTCCTTTCTTCCATTCGTAGGCAAAGCCGATGGTCAGCACGCCAAGGAACACCATCATCGACCAGAACGCGGTCATGCTGATGTCTTGGAACGCAACCGCCCAAGGGAACAGGAACGCAATCTCCAGATCGAAGATGATGAACAGGATCGACACGAGATAGAACCGCACGTCGAACTTCATCCGCGCATCATCGAAGGCGTTGAACCCGCATTCATAGGCCGAGACCTTTTCAGGGTCGGGATTGCGTACCGCGATCACAACCGCGGCGAGGATCAGGACAAGGCCCAATCCGATGGCGATGGCCAGAAACACGAGGATCGGCAGGTATTCCCGCAGCATGTCTTCCAAGACGAGGCTCCTTTTCCCATCGCGCACTTGAACGCGTCGTCAAGTGGCGAGGTTGACTTGGTGGGTGATGTACTCCCGTACCCCGGGAGGGTCAACCGCGCGACGACATCTTGTGACCCTTGGGTGTCTGGTGAATATCACCCGAAATAGCCGGGTTTTATGCCTGATTTGAATGACATGCACCGTTCCGGCAGGTCCTGCCCCATCCCAGTACCGCGCCGTTGCGTCGCGGCATCTGCCACATGGGTGCGCAAAGCGCGGGCATCCCCGATAGGGTCCCGGTGTCAGAGGCCGCCGCGTGCCCAGTGCCGCCCCATGCGATCACCACGCGTCTAAGGCCAACTCGAACAGGTCCCAAGGCGTTCCGTACAGGTCTTGGCAGACGGCAGCGGTTCCATAGCTTTTCTGCTTCGGAGCTCGCCTGACTGCACACATGCGGTCTCACCGCTCAGGCCGTCAGCACCACCAGCGCCATCGCCGACATGACCAACATCACCGGCCCCCAGACTGCGCGTTCCGGTTTTGACGGCGTGATCCAGTTGAGAACCGTGCTCACCACCTGCACGCCAAACGCGGCCCACCCAGTCCATGCTGGCCAGCCAAGGCCCGGAAACCCCGCAGCGGACAGAATAGCGGTCCCTTGAAAAAGAACCACCGGGATCGAAACCGCCGCAATAACGCGCCCACTCAGGGGCAGTGCGCCGTCGTGTTGGCCTCCCTGTGTATATCGCCCCAAAGGTGCTCCGGCGATCAGAGCGACCTGAAAAAACGCAATGGCAACTGTCGCTGTCGCGTAGAGATGTGCGATCTGAACCGTCATTGCCAGCTTGGCGCACGCTTGTCGAAAAACGCACCCACGCCTTCGCGCGCTTCGTCAGATTGCCAGCGCGCCGCCAAAGCGTCGATGGCCAGATCGACCTGTGCGGCAGTCACCCGCCCGGACAAGTCGCGCATGAGTGCCTTGGCCTCTGCCACGGCACCCGGCGCACAGGACAGGTAGGGCAGAACCTCGGCCTCGACCGCTTCGTCCAGACCATCCGCCTCGACCGTACGGCTCAGCAGGTTCAACCGGACGGCCTCGTCCGCGTCGAACACCCGCGCAGACATGAACACTTCGGACGCCCGCGTGCCGCCCATGCGCGCCAAAACGTAAGGCCCGATATTGGCGGGGATCAGCCCAAGCCGCGTCTCGGTAAAGCCCAGCTTGGCTCCCGAAACGCCAATCGCCACGTCACAGACCGACACAAGGCCCACACCGCCCCCCAGCGCATTGCCCTGCACCCGCCCGATCAAGGGCTGCGGCAGATCGTAAAGCGCGCCCAGCACCGTGGCGATCCTGCGGCTTTCGACCCGCCGCGTGTCGGCATCCATGTCGAACTGCGCGCGCATCCAGGCCAGGTCGCCACCTGCGCAGAATGTCTTGCCCTCGGCGGCCAACACGACAACGCGCACCGCGCGATCGCGTGCCAAGTCCCGCGCCGCCGCTTCAAGCTCGGTCATCATCTCGGCCGACAGCGCATTGTGCTTCTCGGCCCGCGCAAGCGTCAGCGTTGCAACACCGCGCCCGTCCACCTCAACCCGGATCAAACTCATCCCCGCATCCTCCGTGCCATCTCAGCCGCTTCGGCCACAACATCCATGTTCAGCCCGTGGTCGTAACCCAGCGACGCAACCCGTTCCGCCACAGCCTCGGTCGCCACGTTGCCCGCCGCTCCCGGCGCATAGGGGCACCCCCCAAGACCACCGACCGCCGCGTCGAACACCCGCAGCCCAAGGACCAGCGACGCCTCGATATTGTCGCAGGCCAACCCGCCGGTGTCATGATAATGCCCGGCCAGCCGCTCCGCTGGCATCTCGCCCAGCACCGCGTCCAGCATGGCAACGATCCCCTCGGGTGTCGCGCGCCCGATCGTGTCGCCCAGCGAGACCTCGTAGCACCCCATGTCCCGCAGCGCCGCGACCACCCGCGCCACATCCGCAGGTGCAACCGCCCCGTCATAGGGACAGTCCACCACGCAGGACACGTAGCCCCGCACCGGAACCCCGCGATCCCGCGCGGCCGCCGCCACCGGAGCAAACCGCTCGAGGCTTTCGGTAATCGTCGCGTTGATATTGGCGCGGGAAAAGCCTTCCGAGGCCGAGCCGAAAATCGCCACCTCGTCGGCCCCTGCCGCCACCGCTTCCTCGAAGCCGCGCATGTTGGGCGTCAGCGCCGCATAGGACACACCCGGCACACGCGTGATGCCTGCCAGTACAGCGCCTGAATCCGCCATCTGCGGCACCCATTTCGGACTGACGAAACTGGCGCATTCGATCCGCCGGAACCCGGCGCCCGACAGGCAATCGACCAGCGCGATCTTCTCCTCGACCGGGATCAACCGCGCCTCGTTCTGCAAGCCGTCGCGCGGCCCCACTTCGAAAATCTCGACCCGGTCACGCAATGTGCCACCCCCTGCTTCTTGTCTTTCCAAATACGCAGACACAGCGCTCAGCCGCCCGTCTCCCAGGCCGGGTAGAAGTCCTGTCGGTACAGCCGGGCCTCCCGTCCATCGGGCAGGGATTTCTCGAATTCCGGCCGCTCGGTGATGCGCTCGTACCAGTCGGCCACCGCCGGATGATCGTCCAGCCGCCGGAAGTGCCGCGCCATGTAGACCGCCTGCCCGACCGAGACATCCGCCGCAGAAAACCCGCTGGTGAGCAGGTAATCGCGGTTCTCCACCGGGGTCGACAAGCGGGCCTCCAGCGCATCATAGCATTTGCCCAGCCGCGCCGCCTCGAGCTTCATCACCACGGGTGACCGCATCGTGTCATCATACAGCATGATATGCTGCTGGGTCAGCGCCGCCGCATGCTGGCTGATCGTTTCAGCGAAATGCACCCAGACCAGCCAGGCCATGCGGTCCGGATCGTCCAGCCCTCGGCCCATATTCGCCTCGGGAAAGCGTTCGCACAGGTATTCGGTGATGGCGCCCGTCTCGAACATGCGCTCGCCGTCGATCTCAAGCGCGGGCACACGCCCCGCAGGTGACAGCGACAGGTATTCTGGTTCCCGCAGACTTCGATCGAATGCGTGGAGCACCACTTCGAATTCCAGCTCCAGTTCGTACAAGAGCCAGAGCGTCCGCATCGACCGGGTCTGCGGGCAATGATGCAGTCGGATCATGTCGCCTCCTCTTCCTCCAGCCGGATCAGCACCGCGCCGGCCTCGACCTGAGATCCCGCCTCCGCCATCACTTCGGCGACGATGCCATCGCGGGCGGCCAGCAGGCTGTGTTCCATCTTCATCGCCTCCAGGATGGCCAGCCTGTCCCCCTTGGAGACCGCGTCTCCGGCGCTGACAAAGACCTGCCGGACAAGGCCGGGCATCGGCGCTTCGACCAGATCGCTAGACGCCCCGGCTCCTGCTTCGACATCGAGCGGATCGATCCACGTGACCACGAGGGTCGGATCGCCAAAGATCGTGGCGCTGCGACCCTCGACATGCACAGCACGGGCGGGCTGCCCGTCAAAGCGCCAGCCATTCGCCCCGAACCGCGCGGCAACTGTCACCTCACCAACGGAAATGTCGATCTCGCCCGGTCCATGCGACAGGACCCGGCAGACATGGCCCTCGTCTCCAATCGCGACCGTCACATCCTGCGCCAAAGGCTGCCAAAGCGCAAACCCGTCCAGCGGCGCAGGTGCCCGGTCCAATCCGGTCAGCACCATCACAGCCTGCGCAATCGCGGCAGGCGCAGGGTCCGGCACCGCCGTCAACGCGGCGAGGTCGCGCCCGATCAACCCGGTATCCACCTCACCGTTCGAGAACCCTTCGTGCCGCGCCAATGCCCCCAGAAAGGCGAGGTTGGTCACCGTGCCCGCCACCTGCGTTTCGGCCAACGCCCGCCGCAGCTTGCGCAGCGCAACCGCCCGAGACGACCCGTGAACGATCACCTTGGCGATCATCGGATCGTAATGCGGGCTGATCACGTCGCCGGTCCGCACGCCGGTATCGGCGCGCGCATCCTCAGGGAATGCCAGATGCGCCAGACGCCCGGTGGCAGGCAAAAACCCAGCGGGCACATCCTCGGCATAGAGCCGCGCCTCGAAACTGTGTCCGGTGATCGTCAGATCCTCCTGCGCGCAGGGCAAAGGTTCGCCCGACGCGACACGCAACTGCCACTCCACAAGGTCCACGCCGGTGATCGCCTCGGTCACCGGATGTTCGACCTGCAAGCGCGTGTTCATCTCCATGAACCAGAACCCGTCAGGGCGCAGCCCGTCCGACCCATCGACGATGAACTCCACGGTGCCCGCGCCGGAATAGCCGATGGCTTCGGCCGCACGCACCGCCGCCTGCCCCATGGCGTCGCGCATCTCAGGCGTCATGCCGGGCGCAGGGGCTTCCTCGATCACCTTCTGATGACGGCGCTGCAGGGAACAGTCCCGCTCGAACAGATGCACCGCTCGGGTGCCGTCGCCAAAGATCTGCACTTCGATATGGCGCGGGCTGGTGATGTATTTCTCGATCAGCACATGGGGATTGCCAAAAGCCGCCTTCGCCTCGGATTGCGCCGAGGCCAGCGCATCGGCAAAGGCCTTTGGAGCCTCCACCAGCCGCATCCCCTTGCCGCCGCCGCCCGCGACCGCCTTGATCAGCACCGGATAGCCAATCGCCTCGGCCTCCGCCGCCAGCAGGTCCGGGGCCTGTTCGGTGCCCTGATAGCCGGGAACGACCGGAACGCCCGCCTCTGCCATCAGCGCCTTGGCCGCATCCTTGAGCCCCATCGCCCGGATCGCCTTGGCAGACGGCCCGATAAACACCATCCCAGCCGCTTCGACCGCATCGACGAATTCCGGGTTTTCGGAAAGGAACCCGTAGCCCGGATGGATCGCCTGCGCGCCGGTGGCCTGCGCCGCCGCGATGATCGCATCGCCGCGCAGATAGCTCTCGGCAGGCGAGGCCCCGCCCAGCGACACCGCCACATCGGCCATCTGCACATGGCGCGCATCGGCGTCCACATCGGAATGCACCGCAACGGTGCGCACGCCCAAACGACGGCAGGTGTCGATCACCCGGCAGGCGATCTCGCCCCGGTTGGCTATCAGGATCGTGTCAAACATCTCGCACCACCGCTTCTCTTCATCATCTTGCCCGGAAACTCCGGGCGTTTGGGGGCTGGCCCCCAATCATTTCTTTGCTACGCGCCGAGCCTTGCGACCGAGTGGACCGTCACATCCGCGTCGCGGATATGACCTTGCCCACACGTCGCGAAAGTCGGAGTTTTCGCGACGGTCACATCCGAAACACACCAAACCGCGTGTCCTCGATCGGAGCGTTCAGCGCCGCCTCCAGCGACAGCGACAGCACTGCGCGGGTCTTGCGCGGGTCGATGATCCCGTCATCCCACAGCCGGGCCGAGGCGTAGAGCGGATGCGCCTGTTCCTCGAACATCTCGATGGTCGGCTGCTTGAAGGCCGCCTCCTCTTCCGCCGACCAGGTCTCTCCGCGCTTTTCCATCGCGTCGCGCTTGACCGTGGCCAAAACACCCGCCGCCTGTGCGCCGCCCATGACGCTGATCCGGCTGTTGGGCCAGGTCCACAGGAAGCGCGGCTGGTAGGCCCGCCCGGACATGCCGTAATTGCCCGCGCCAAACGACCCACCCACCAGCATGGTGATCTTGGGCACGGACGTGCAGGCCACAGCGGTGACCATCTTGGCCCCGTGCCGCGCGATGCCCTCGTTTTCGTATCGCCGCCCCACCATGAAGCCGGTGATGTTCTGCAAAAACACCAGAGGGATCTTGCGCTGCGAACACAGCTCAACGAAATGCGCGCCTTTTTGTGCGGCCTCGGAAAACAGCACGCCATTATTGGCGACGATCCCCACCGGCCAGCCATCGACATGGGCAAACCCGGTCACCAGGGTCTCACCGAAGCGCGGCTTGAACTCGTCAAAATAGGACCCGTCCACCACCCGCGCGATCACCTCGCGGATGTCATAGGGCGTACGCAGGTCACCCGGTACAACGCCGAACATCTCGTCCGGATCATAAGCCGGAGCCTCCGCCGCCTGTCGTAGGCCGGGCTTCAGCCCAGCACCCCCGAGCGACCCAACGGCGCGTCTTGCCAGCGCCAGGGCATGCCCGTCATCCTCGGCCAGGTAATCCGCCACACCGGACAGGCGCGTGTGCACATCGCCACCGCCAAGGTCCTCGGCTGTCACCACTTCGCCGGTCGCGGCCTTGACCAGAGGCGGACCGGCCAGAAAGATCGTGCCCTGTTCCTTGACGATAATCGTCACATCCGACATCGCGGGCACATAGGCCCCGCCCGCCGTGCAGGACCCCATGACCACCGCGATCTGTGCGATGCCCTTGGCCGACATGCGCGCCTGAGTGTAGAAGATGCGCCCGAAATGGTCGCGGTCCGGGAACACCTCGTCCTGTTGAGGCAGGTTCGCGCCGCCGCTGTCCACAAGGTAGATGCAGGGCAGATGGTTTTCCTCGGCGATCTCCTGCGCGCGCAGATGTTTCTTGACGGTCATCGGGTAATATGTACCGCCCTTCACGGTGGCGTCGTTGCACACCACCATGACCTGACGGCCCATCACCCGACCGACACCGGCGATCACACCGGCACAGGGCGCTGCCCCGTCGTACAGCCCATGCGCCGCCGTGGCACCGACTTCCAGAAAAGGCGACCCGGGATCGAGCAGGTTGGCAACCCGGTCCCGAGGCAACATCTTGCCGCGCGACACATGCCGCGCGCGGGCCCGCTCTCCGCCGCCAGCAGCGGCCAGATCGGCCGCCTCTCGCACCACGCGCAACGCCTCTTCGTGCGCGGCCTTGTTGGTCTTGAATTGTTCCGAAGACGCAATGACTTGCGATCGTAGTCTCATCTCAGTTTCCCCGCATGTCGCGCAGCTCCAAGGCGCGCTGTGCTGTCATCGTCAGATGGCAATTGGCCCCCACGATGGTGCGGATCGAGCCATCCTGCCACATCGCATAGCGCGCCGTGCAATCGGCATCGCGAAAGGCGATCCACGCCCGTTGTGCCTCGCGCAAGGCGTCAGAGCGGTCCAACACCTCCGACAACCCTTGTTCATCGGCGGTGTCATTGGCCATCTGTGTCCAATTATACTCTTCGTTGAGGATCACATCCCACATCTCAGTTTCCGCCTGAATACACTCCGAAATCCCGATGGTCGTCGATCCGCCGGGCTGTTCCTGACAAGCGCCGGACGCCTCCCCAAGACAGATCGGATAAAGCGCGCCTGTCTCTGTATTCTCAAAGCAATCACGTACGATCTGTTGGTCTATCGTGAGTTCTTGCGCCGTAACGAGATTGGGCACGAAGAGGAGTGCAGCGATCAGAAGACGGTGCGTCATGACTGGCCCTCCTTGCTGGCCCGCGCCTTCAGTTCCTTACGGATCACCTTGCCGGTGACGGTCATCGGCAACTCGTCCAGAAACTCGATTTCCCTTGGATACGAATAGCTTGCCAGACGATCCTTCACCCATGACTGAAGATCCGTTACTGAGGCATTAACTCCGTCCCTGAGCACCACATAGGCCTTGACGATCTCGGTCCGCAGCGCATCGGGCTTGCCCACGACGCCACAGGTCGCCACGGCGGGATGGGTCAGCAGGCAATCCTCGATTTCGGCCGGACCGATCCGGTAGCCCGCCGACGTGATCACGTCATCCTCGCGCCCCAGAAAGATTATCGTGTCGTCGTCCTTGATCCCGCGATCCCCAGTCACCAACCAGTCGCCCCGATACTTTGCCGCCGTTTCCTCGGGTTTGCGCCAGTATTCAAGCATCATGGACGCCGATCCGCGCCGTACCGCAATGTCGCCCTCACCTTCGCATGGCATCCCGTCTGGCCCGATCACCGCCACCTGATGCCCCGGCACCGCGCGGCCCATGGAACCCGGCACCGCATCAAACGACGCAGCACAGGACGACACGATCATGTTGCATTCGGTCTGGCCGTAGAATTCGTTGATCGTCACCCCAAACGCGCTGCGCCCCCATTCCAGCATCTCGGCCCCAAGCGGCTCACCGCCCGACGCGACCGAGCGCAGACCATCGATCCGGCCCTCCGCCGCGCGCATCATCCGCAACGCCGTGGGCGGGAAAAACACATTGCGCACAGTGCCTTCCCGGATGATCCTCTCACATTCCTCTACCGAGAACTTGGGCATGCGTGCCGCAACCACCGGCACACCCAACGCCAAGCCCGGCATCAGCACATCGAACAGCCCTCCGATCCACGCCCAGTCCGCAGGCGTCCAGATCACATCGCCGTCTTGACCAAGAAAGTCGTGGCTCATCTCGACCCCCGGCAGGTGGCCGTTCAGCACGCGATGCCCGTGCAGCGCGCCCTTGGGTGTACCCGTTGTGCCACTGGTGTAAATCAGCACCGCCGCGTCATCCGGCCCGGTCTCGACCGTCGCGCGGGTGCCTGCAGAGGCCCCCAGATCGCTGCGTGTGATTGTTGCCACACCCAGCCCCGCGACCTGCACCATGCCTTCGAGGTCGGTCACAACGACCCCCAGCCCCGAGTCTTCGATCCGAGCCCGCAGCGCATCGGCGCGAAACAGCTTGAACAGCGGTACGGAAATCGCCCCAAGCCGCCACACCGCGATATGGGCGGCGGCACAGAGCGGCGATTGCGACAGGAGCACACCCACCCGGTCGCCGCGCATCACACCGCGTTCGATCAGCGCGGTCTCGACCTGCCGCGACCGGTACCACAGATCGCCATAGGTCACCGGGCGCACCCGCTCGGGCGTCACCTCGATGATCGCGATGCGGTCCGGCTCCGTCGCCGCCCAGCCATCGCAGACCTGGTGCGCCATGTTCAGCGATCCGGGCAGATCCCAGTCGAACCGTTTGCACAGCGTGTCATAGGGCGCGGGGCGCAGCATCGGACGGGTGGTCATGTCGATCGCCTTTCAATACCCGCAGGCTCCCCGGTCGAGATAAGCCTGCCGAACCGGTTCACATGATACGAGAACGCGCCACAGCGCACGGTGATCCACGCGCCGTCGATCTGCCCGGCCAGTCCAACGCAATCCGTGACCTGCGCGTCCGCGCCGCCATCTTGGGTCATGTAACGATTGGCAATCGCGTTGATCACATCGGTCTCCGTTATCGTCGCGGCGATCCAGCCATAGCGGAACGCCAGAAGCGCACCGATCAGTGTGGCAACCCCCAACGGCACCCACCAGACCCAGCGCGGCATCGGGTTAACCCATCGCCGCCATCATCTCGCGCCCGACAAGCATCCGCCGAATCTCGGAGGTGCCCGCCCCGATCTCCATCAGCTTGGCATCGCGGAAGATCCGGGCAACCGGCGCATCGGCAAGGAAGCCCGCGCCGCCCATCGCCTGCACCGCCTGATGCGCCTGCACCATCGCCTGTTCGCTGGCATAGAGACAGCAGGCGGCGGCGTCCTGACGGGTCACATCGCCCCGGTCGCAGGCCTTGGCCACTTCGTAGACATAGGCACGCGCGGAATTCATCGCGGTGTACATGTCGGCCATCTTGCCCTGCATCAGCTGGAAGCTGCCAATCGGTTGGCCGAATTGCTTGCGCTCGGCCATGTAGGGCATGATCTCGTCCAGACAGGCGGCCATGATGCCAAGGCCGATGCCAGCCAGCACAACGCGCTCGTAATCCAGCCCGGACATCAGAACGCGCACGCCCTTGCCCTCTTCCCCGAGGATATTCTCGAACGGCACTTCCACATCGTCAAACACCAGCTCTGCGGTGTTCGACCCGCGCATGCCCAGCTTGTCGAAATGCGGAGAGGTGCTGAAGCCGGTCATGGTTTTCTCGATCAGAAACGCGGTGATCCCCTTGGATCCGGCATCGGGATCGGTCTTGGCATAGACCACCAGCGTGTCGGCATCCGGCCCGTTGGTGATCCAGTACTTATTGCCGGTCAGGCGGTAATGGTCATTGCGCTTCTCCGCGCGCAGTTTCATCGACACCACGTCCGACCCCGACCCCGGTTCCGACATGGCCAAAGCACCGACATGTTCTCCGGAAATCAGCCCCGGCAAGTACTTGGCTTTCTGCGCATCAGTGCCGTTCAGCTTGATCTGGTTGACACAGAGGTTGGAATGCGCGCCATAGGACAAAGACACCGAGGCCGAAGCGCGCGCGATCTCTTCGATGGCGACAGTGTGGGCGAGGTATCCCATTCCCGCACCGCCATGGCCTTCGTCCACGGTGATGCCCAGAAGCCCCAGCTCTCCCATCTCGGTCCAGAGATCGGGCGGAAAAGTGTTTGATCGGTCAATCTCGGCCGCCATCGGCTTGACGCGCTCCTGCGCCCAGCGATGCACCATCTCGCGCAAGGAATTGACGTCTTCACCAAGATCGAACTGCATGGTCGCGTTGAACATTCGCCTCTCCCCAAAGCGGATTTATTGAACACTTGTTCAAATCCTAGAGGAAACTCCCATGGCAGGTCAAGCGCAAGGAACTGTCAGGTGCATCGGACGTTGGGTCCGCGAAGCAGATTGACAGTGAAAGGACATGCCATGAGCACGACACTGAAAGAGACATTCTGGAACAAGATGAGCAAGGTGCAGGTCGTTTTGCTGGGTGCCGGTGGTGGAACGCCAGTGCCGATGGTGCCGCTCGCCCGACAGGACGATGGCGCGATCTGGTTCATCACCGCCGCCAATCACGACACGTTCAAGGCCTCCAAAACCAGCCAGACCGCCGATATGTTCGTCAGCGATTCGAGCGCGAGCCTTTACGGCACGATCAAGGGCACGCTGTCGGCCTCCGACGACAGTGACAAGCTTGACGAACTCTGGACCCCGATGGCGGCTGCCTGGTTCGAGAACGGTCGTGACGATGATGCCGTGCGGCTAATGAAATACACGCCCACCAAGGCCGAGATCTGGGCGAGCGAAGGCCCTGCCAAGTACCTGTACGAAACGGTCAAGGCGAACTTTACCGAAGACACGCCAGACACCGGCGAGTACGGTACATTGGAATTTTGAGAACAGTGGCGGTAAAACGCCGCCACATTGTCATCGAAGACCTCAGACCTGCCCCAACAACCGCACAGCGACATCCGGCAATTCGTCGAAATGCTGGATGATCGCGTCCGGCTCAAGTGCGGCCATATCCTCACCCGACGGGCCGAATCCCACCAGCACGCACGCCACCTTGGCCGCGCGGGCGGTGTCGCGGTCGGTTACCGTGTCACCGATCAGGCAGCTTTGCGTCACCGCGCCGCCTGCCCGTTCGACCGCTGCGATATAGGGCGCAGCATCCGGTTTCCGCGTCGGCAACGTGTCGGCCCCGACCAAGGACCCGAACACATCCCGCACCCCCAGCCGCGTCATCAGCGTTTCGGCCAGGGCGGCGGGCTTGTTCGTGCAAATGCCCACCTTCATCCCGTTTGACCTGAGCGCCTCGACTGCTTCGATCGCGCCGGGATACAGCACCGTATGCGTGTCGATTGCGTCACCATATGCCAGCAAAAGCTTGGCATAGTACTGATCGACCAGATCGGCGGAGTACTGCCCAGCCCGTTCCAGACCCAGCGTCAGCATCGCGCGACCGCCCCGCAGCGCGGTTCCTGCATCCGTCTTGCGGTCAAGCCGTGTCTCGATCCCCATCAAGCCAAAGCAATGGTTCGCCGCCGCGATCAGGTCGCCGCTGGTATCGGCCAAGGTGCCATCGAGGTCGAAAATCACTGTCCGCACTGGGTCTCTCCTGTCACATCCCGCAATCATGTGTGAAATCACGCGACTTGCGGCATTCAACCAGACCGATAAAAGGACCGCAGGCAAAAGACAAAGAGAAACCTGATGAGCACAGCACTGGTCATTCTTGCAGCAGGCAAGGGCACCCGCATGGAATCGGACCTTCCCAAGGTGCTGCACAAAATCGGTGGCGCGCCCCTGTTGCACCACGCGATGCTGTCAGCCTCGGCTCTGGAGCCGGAGCGTACCATCGTCGTGACGGGGCATGGCGCGGAACTGGTCGAAGCGGCGGCGCAGGAGTTCGACGCCGACGTGATTGCGGTCCGCCAGCCAGAGCAATTGGGCACGGCCCACGCGGTCAAGCAGGCACGTTCAGCTCTCGGCGGCTTCGAGGGTGATGTGATCGTTCTTTATGGTGACACCCCCTTCATCACCACCGACACGCTGGACCAGATGATCGCCGCCCGCGCCACACATGACGTTGTCGTGCTGGGCTTCGAAGCGGCGGATCCGGGGCGCTATGGCCGGTTGATCATGGACGGAAAAGCGCTCAAGCGGATCGTCGAATTCAAGGATGCAACAGATGAGGAACGCGCGGTAACCCTCTGTAATTCTGGTGTGATCTGTGCTGATGCAGCAACACTGTTCGATCTGCTGGACGCGGTGGACAATAACAACGCGGCCCACGAATACTACCTGCCCGACATCGTGGGCATCGCGGACACACGTGGCCTGAAAACCACAGCCGTGACCTGCGCCGAGGCCGAAACGCTGGGCATCAATTCGCGTGTCGAACTCGCCACAGCCGAAGCCCTGTTCCAGCAGGCCAAGCGCCGCGAGATGATCGAGGATGGCGTGATGATGCAGGCCCCCGACACGGTGTTCCTGTCCTTCGACACCATCATCGGCCGCGATGCCGAGATTGAACCCAACGTGGTCTTCGCCCCCGGCGTCACCGTCGAATCCGGCGCGCGCATCCGGGCCTTCACGCATCTCGAAGGCGCGCATGTCAGCCGCGGTGCCATCGTCGGCCCCTTTGCCCGCCTGCGCCCCGGCGCAGAACTGGCCGAACATGTGCATATCGGCAACTTCGTCGAGATCAAGAACGCCACGATCGACGAAGGTGCCAAGGTCAACCACCTGACCTATATCGGCGATGCCGAGATCGGCGCACGCAGCAATATCGGCGCGGGAACCATCACCTGCAACTACGACGGCGTGATGAAGCACCGCACCACCATCGGGCGCGACACCTTCATCGGGTCGAACACGATGCTCGTGGCTCCGGTCACTGTCGGCAACGAAGCGATGACCGCCACCGCGACAACCGTGACCAAAGACGTACCGGACGGGGCCATGGCCATCGCCCGGACCGAGCAGACCAACAAACAGGGATTTGCGCGCAAGCTGTTCAGCATGCTGCGGGCCAAAAAAGCCAAGCAGGCAAAGGGTTAAGCGTATGTGCGGAATTGTCGGCGTTCTGGGTGAGCACGAAGCAGCGCCACTCTTGGTCGAGGCGCTCAAGCGGTTGGAGTATCGCGGCTATGACAGCGCCGGCATCGCCACTGTCAACAACGGCACGCTCGACCGGCGCCGCGCCGTGGGCAAGTTGGTGAACCTGTCCGACCTGCTGGTGCACGACCCGCTGCCCGGCAAATCCGGCATCGGCCATACCCGCTGGGCGACCCATGGCGCACCCAATGCCAACAACGCCCACCCGCACCAATCCGGGCCGGTGGCGGTGGTGCATAATGGCATCATCGAGAACTACAAGGATCTGCGCGCCGAACTGGCCAGTCACCAGATCACCCCGAAAACCGACACGGACACAGAGACCGTGGCGCTTTTGACACATCACTACATGCAGCAGGGCATGACCCATGTCGACGCCGCCCGCGCCTGTCTGGCCCGGCTCGAGGGCGCGTTCGCGCTGGCCTTCCTGTTCGATGGCGAAGACGACCTGATCGTTGCCGCCCGCAAGGGCAGCCCGCTGGCCATCGGCCATGGCAACGGCGAAATGTTCGTCGGCTCGGACGCCATTGCGCTGGCTCCGATGACCGACACGATCACCTATCTCGAAGAGGGGGATTGCGCGATCCTCACGCGCCAGACGCTTGATATCTTTGACGAAAGCGGCGCACAGGTGACCCGTCCGAGCCGCACCATCAACACCGACGCCACCCGTGTCGACAAGGCCGGGTACAAGCATTTCATGGCCAAGGAAATCGCCGAACAGCCCACCGTTCTGGCCGATGCCCTGCGCGCCTATCTTGATGGCAACACCATCGTGTTTCCCGACACCCTGCCCGATTTCACCAAGGTACAGCGCCTGACGATGGTCGCCTGCGGCACTGCCTTCTACGCCTGCCTGACCGCCAAATACTGGTTCGAACAGCTGGCCCAACTCCCGGTCGAGGTCGATATCGCGTCTGAATTCCGCTACCGCGAACCACCGATCACACCGGGAACGGTGGCGCTCTTCGTGTCGCAATCCGGCGAAACCGCCGACACGCTGGCCGCACTGCGCTATTGCAAGGGCCGCGCCGACAGCATCCTCTCGGCGGTCAATGTCGCCGAAAGCTCCATTGCGCGCGAAAGCGACGTGGCCCTGCCCATCCATGCCGGTGTCGAAGTCGGCGTGGCCTCGACCAAGGCGTTCACCTGCCAACTCAACACGCTGCTCCTGCTGGCCCTGCACGCTGCCGTGACCCGTGGGGTGATGACCCAGGATCAAATCACCGAAAAGCTGGCGCATCTGCGCGGCCTGCCCGGTCTGTTCAACATCGCACTGGAGCGGGACGCGGCCATGGCAGACGCCGCCCACAAGATCGCAGAGGCGCGGGATGTGCTGTTCCTCGGTCGCGGGCTGATGTATCCACTTGCTCTCGAAGGTGCGCTAAAACTGAAAGAGATCAGTTACATACATGCCGAAGCTTATGCTTCAGGTGAATTGAAACACGGCCCCATCGCGTTAATCGACAAAAACGTGCCGGTGATCGTCATGGCCCCGCGCGATGCACTTTTCGAAAAGACCGTGTCGAACATGCAGGAAGTCATGGCGCGCGGTGGCAAGGTCTGCCTTGTCACCGATGCCAAGGGCGCCGCGGAAGCCGGTGAGGAGGTCTGGCGCACGATCATCCTGCCCGCCGTCGATCCGGTCCTGTCGCCGCTGCTCTACGCGCTGCCCGCTCAGCTGATCGCCTATCACGCCGCCATCGCCAAGGGCACGGATGTCGACCAACCGCGCAACCTTGCCAAATCCGTCACCGTCGAATGATCCTCGACGACGCGCTTGAGCAGTTGCGCGCCAAGGCCGACCCGGCCCGCGCGGACCAGATGGCAGCCTATCACAAGGTCGACCGCCCCTATCTGGGTGTCGCCAATCCCGACACCGACCTCCTCGTACGCGACTGGCGGCAGGCGCTGGACCTCGACACAAGGCTGACGCTGGCGAATGATCTCTGGCAAACCAACATTTTCGAGGCCCGTGTCGCAGCCGCCAAGCTGCTGACACAGGCCCGGATCAAACCATCCGACGCACAGGCTTGGCACCTCATCACCTCCTGGGTGCCCGAGTTCGACAGCTGGGCCATCGCCGATCACACCTGCATGGCCGGACAACGCCGCCTCACAGCCGATCCGTCCCGCCTTGACACGGTCGAGAGCTGGACCACGAGCGATCACATGTGGACCCGCCGCGCGGCACTGGTCATCACCCTGCCCTGGACCAAGCAGAACTTCCCAACCGCAGAGGAAACCGCCGCCCGCGATCGCATCCTCGCATGGGCGGCGGGCTACGTGACTGACCCCGACATCTTCATCCAGAAAGCCGTCGCATGGTGGCTGCGCGAGCTGTCCAAACACGACCCCGACCGCACACGCGCCTTTCTGGACACATATGGTGAGCAGATGAAGCCCTTCGCCCGGAAAGAGGCCGCAAGCCACCTACCCGGCTGAAAACACTTCCACCTCGACCAGGCCGGTCAGCGGCACTTCGATCAACCGCATCGCGGGCAAGGACAGGCGACTGCCGCCATCCGCAACCGGGATCAGATCGACCTGAACCGATTTGCCGCTGGCGGGATAGACCACCCGGCCCTGCGCGGGCGCGGTCACAAGCGGTGTCTCGAGCCAGAAGCCCGGCTGCGCCGCATTGCCCAGCGACACGATCGTGGGTCCCAGCGCCCGCTCCGCCGGACCCTCCACCGGGGCGGCTGCCGCCGCGCGCTGCTCGGCTGAGGTGGTGTCGAACTCGTCCACCGTGCGCGCCGTGCTCGGCGGGCGCTGCACCGCATCGGGGCGCGATTGCGGGCGGGTTTGCCCGTCGCTGTCCACAGGAACGGCGGCAGGCGTGACCTGCAATGCCCCACACCCCGCCACCACACCGCAAAGGCCCAGAATCCCAAGCGTCTTTCGCATCTGCATCTCCGACCTTCGTCTTGATTTTCATTGCCCCACCATACTTGCCCAGTCCGACCCGAAAGGCTAGGCTCCCCGGCATGACACCGCTTATTGATCCCTTCCAGCGCGCGATCACCTATCTGCGCGTCTCCGTCACCGACCGCTGCGATTTCCGCTGCGTCTACTGCATGTCGGAAAACATGACCTTCCTGCCCAAGAAGGAGCTTCTTACGCTGGAGGAACTGGACCGCATGTGTTCCACCTTCATCCGTCTGGGCGTGGAAAAGCTGCGCATCACCGGGGGTGAGCCGCTGGTGCGCCGCGATATCATGACCTTCTTCCGGTCAATGACGCGCCATCTGGAGGCGGGCACGCTCAAGGAACTGACCCTGACCACCAACGGCTCGCAGCTTGATCGCTTCGCAGATGATCTCTACGCCGCCGGCGTGCGCCGCATCAACATCTCGCTCGACACGCTGGATGACAAGAAATTCGCCGACATCACCCGCTGGGGCCGCCTGCCGCAGGTGATCAAGGGCATCGACGCCGCGCAAAAGGCCGGCATGCGGGTCAAGATCAACACCGTCGCCCTCAAGGGCTTCAACGAGGACGAGCTGTTCACCCTCACCGAGTGGTGCAGAAGCCGTGACATGGATCTCACCTTCATCGAAGTGATGCCCATGGGCGATATTGGCAATGAGGACCGTCTGGGCCAGTACTGGAAACTCAGCGATCTGCGCGACGAGTTGCGCAAGCAATTCACCCTGACCGACCTGCCCGAACGCACCGGCGGCCCCGCCCGCTATGTCCGGATCGAGGAAACCGGCCAGAAGATCGGCTTCATCACGCCGCTCACGCATAATTTCTGCGAAAGCTGCAACCGCGTGCGCCTGACCTGCACCGGAGAGCTGTTCATGTGCCTCGGTCAGGAAGACAATGCCGATCTGCGCTCGGCCCTGCGCAACCACCCGGGCAGCGACGCCCCGCTGGAACAGGCGATCCGCGACGCGATCACGCTGAAACCCAAAGGCCACGATTTCGACTATTCCCGCCAGACCGTGGATGGCCGCGTTTCGCGTCATATGAGCCATACCGGCGGCTGAAACGTCACGCTGCGAGGGGCATCGTCCATTGTTCTTGAACCAATGGCGAACAATTCCCGATCCCTCGCGCTCCCCGAGGTATTTTGAAACCAGAGAAGCAGGGGCCCTGCGCCTAAGACCGACGGTTGTTCGCAAGGTACCACGTCCTGTTATTCTCCGGTTTCCAAATACCGCGGGGTTTGGGGCAGAGCCCCAACCGCTTGCTGCGCCGCAGGCGTGGCAAGCTGAACCAGCGCGCCGCAGGCGCCCATCATCCTCAAACCCGCGAAATCCGGCCGCCCCCGACAGGCGCAGGAACACCCGTGGTTTCCGGGGCCGATGTCGGCAAGCCGCGCATCACCCGCACCGCGAGATAGGCAAAGGCCTGCGCTTCCAGCATGTCGCCATCCAGCCCCACCGCCTCGACCGGCTGGACCGCACAGTCCAGCGCCGAGGCCAGCATCGCCATCATCACCGGGTTGTGCCGCCCGCCGCCCGTCACCAGCAACCGCTCCGGAACCACCGGGCAATGCTCCATCCCCTGCATCACCGCCGCCGCCGCCATCGCGGTCATCGTCGCTGCCGCATCGGCGTCGTCCAGTTCGCGCACCAGATCAAGCATCAGGGAAAAGTCGTTCCGGTCCAGAGACTTGGGCGGCATCTTGCGGAAATAGCCTTCCTCGAGGAACAATTCCAGCGCGCCGTCCACCACCTGCCCCTGCGCCGCCAGCGCGCCACCCTTGTCATAGGCCAGCCCGCGCCGCTCCATCATCAGGTCGTTGATCGGCGCATTGGCCGGCCCGGTGTCAAACGCCAGCAATGCGCCAGGCGCATCGGGCTTGTCGGACGCGGGATCGACCCATGTCAGGTTCCCAACACCGCCCAGGTTCAGAAACGCGACTGGAGCATCCACCTTGATCCACTTTGCACAGGCCCAGTGAAAGAACGGGGCAAGTGGCGCGCCTTGCCCCCCCATCTCCACATCCGTGGACCGGAAATCCCAGACAACCGTGCGCCCCAGCGCCTCGGCCAGCGCTGCCCCATCGCCCAGCTGATGTGTCCCGCGCCCCTGCGGCTCGTGCGCCAGCGTCTGACCGTGAAACCCGACCACCTCCGCGTCAAACCCCTGCAAGGCCGCGACATGCGCCTCCAGCACCACTGCCGCCGCGTCTTCGAGACCGTCGCCCGGCCACTTGCCCAGAGCCGCCCGCAGCACCGCCTGCTCGGCGTCCGAATAGCCGCGATAACCCGACGCGCCGAACTCCGAAATCGTCATGCCGTCCGTCAGGACAAGCGCCGCATCGACCCCGTCCAGAGACGTGCCCGACATCGCGCCCAAGGCCCAGATCGGATCTGCCAACTTGCCCTTCACCTTTTCCCCTGCCCTGCGTATAGCTGCCCTCACCAACCTATAACGAGGCAACCCCATGACCTACCATCCCAAATCGGACTTCATGCGCGTCATGATGGAGCGTGGCTTTCTGGCCGATTGCACCGATCATCAGGGCCTTGACGAGGCCTTGGTGCAAGGGGTGGTGCCGGGCTATATTGGGTTCGATGCCACTGCAAAGTCGTTACATGTCGGCAGCCTCATCCAGATCATGATGTTACGCTGGTTGCAAAAGACCGGGCACAAGCCGATCACGCTGATGGGCGGCGGCACCACCAAAGTGGGCGATCCAAGCTTTCGCGCCGACGAACGCCCGCTGCTGACGCCCGAACAAATCGACGACAATATCGATGGGATCAAGCAGGTCTTTGCCAAATACATCTCTTACGATGACGGCGAGACCGGCGCGTTGATGCTCAACAACGCCGAATGGCTGGACGAGTTGAACTACCTCGATTTCCTGCGCGACATCGGCCGGCACTTTTCGGTCAACCGTATGCTGTCTTTTGAGTCGGTAAAATCCCGTCTCGACCGGGAACAGTCGCTGTCCTTTCTAGAATTCAACTACATGATCCTGCAGGCCTATGACTTCCTTGAACTGAACCGCCGCTACGGGTGCCTGATCCAGTTCGGCGGCTCGGATCAATGGGGCAATATCGTCAACGGGATCGACCTGACCCGCCGCGTGCTGGATCACCAGATTTTTGGCCTGACGTCGCCGCTGCTGACCACCAGCGACGGTAAGAAGATGGGCAAATCCGCCGATGGCGCGGTCTGGCTGAATGCCGACATGCGCAGCCCCTACGAATTCTGGCAGTTCTGGCGCAACACCACCGACGCTGATGTGGGCCGGTTCCTGAAACTCTATACCGAGCTACCCATCGACGAATGCGTGCGCCTCGGCGCGCTTGAAGGGTCCGAGATCAACGACGCCAAGATCGTGCTGGCCAACGAGGTCACAACCCTGTGCCACGGGGCCGAGGCCGCGGCGACGGCAGAAGCAACCGCGCGCGAAGTGTTCGAAAAGGGAGGTGTTGGGGATGATCTGCCGACCGTGGCGCTGAGCCATGACGAGGTTGGTGAGGGCATTTCCATCGTGCAACTGATCGTGCGTTCGGGCCTCGCCAAGACCGGCAAGGAAGCCAAACGCCTGATCGCCGAAAACGGCGCGCGGATCGACGATGCGCCACTCACCGATGCGGGGTTGATGATTGACACCGCAGCGCTTGCCCAACCGATCAAGCTCAGCGCGGGCAAGAAGCGTCACGCGCTCGTCAAACTCGGCTGACACCGGACCCGGCGCGCGACAAGCGCCGGGTCAGTTCCCCAGCATCCACGTCCCATCCGGCCAGAAGGCGTGATAAGCAAAGGCGAACATCAGGTCATGCGGCAGGTCCCGCCCCTGTCCGTCGCGCACCCGGATCGATCCCACATCGCGTCCCGCGCCTATCCGTGCGGTGTCCAGCGCTGACGCCTGACCAGCCCGCCATGAAATCACCACGCCCGCCTCGCGCACTTCGCCTTCACGGGCCAGACGCTCCATCGGCCAGGCGCGATCGCCAACACGCACCACCCGCGCCAAGGCGTCGATGCCATGCGGAGGAAGCTCGCCCGAATAGAGGAACGGCCGCCCCGATGTGTCGTAGCCCTGATAGGGGTTGCGTCCGTAATCGCGGTTGAACGCAGGCTCTGCCATCACCAGACCGTCAGGATGACGCGCGGTGAACTCGGCCCAGCTTTCCATCCAGCTGGGCAAAGTTGTCAATTCGGCGCCGGTCAACTCTCCGACAACGGCCTCGCCAATGGCCTGCTGCCACCAGCTTTCCGTCTCTCGGTCATACATGATCATGTCCGAATGGCGCAGCTTGCCCGACACGCCAAAGCTCAGGACACGGCCATCCACCCGCCGGTCAAAGCTCAGCGCCGAATTGCACAGCGGACAGAACGTTACAGCCACCGGCACGCCTTCAACGACATCGTTCACGATCTCATGCCATGTCAGGTAGCGAATGGGATAAGCGCGCGCCTCTCCGCCTATCTCGAGCGTGATCACCGGCTCGGTGGGATTGATCCCCGTCTTGCCCGAGGCGCGCACGAAAGACGGATCGTCGATCGCGGGAATGCCGTCCTTGGGCGGACCACCCGAGATGATCTCGACCCAGCTGGGCACCGTCGTTTTCTCGAAATTCGTCTGCGGCCATTCATTCCGCCAGAACTCGGGACTGGCCAGCGCCGAAGTCGCAAGGATCATTGCAAAGAAAAACGACAAGACCGGACCACGCATAGGACACACTCCCCCGATGCGCTTACTGTGCCGCAAAGCGTCGTCCCTGCACAGCCCGACACACGCAGCCGTGACTGCGCGCGACCCCTGCTTCTTCTCTTTGCAAATATGCAAACGCAGCGCTGCAAAGCCGCAAAGCACCGGGTCATGGGCGAAACCTGCCAAAGCGCGCCCATGGCCGCGGCCGCCACAGGCGGCGGCGGCTCGAACCTGCGCGTGGCCCCGAAGGGCCGCGCACATGTTCCTTACTCGATGACGGTCACATCCGACATGACATCGGGTTGGCCGACCACCGCGCCGTTGCGGCCTTCGCCACGCTTGATGGCGTCGACCACGTCCATACCGTCAGTCACGGTGCCGACGACAGTGTATTCCCCGTTCAGGAAATAACCCGCGTCGAACATGATGAAGAACTGCGAATTGGCCGAGTTCGGGTTCTGCGAGCGCGCCATGCCGACGACACCCCGATCAAACGGCAGGTCGGAAAACTCGGCCGGCAGGTCGGGACGGTCCGAGCCGCCACGTCCGGCCATCCCCATGTCACCACCGTCGAGCTTGCCGAATTCCACATCCCCGGTCTGCGCCATGAAGCCGTCGATCACGCGGTGAAAGACCACGCCGTCATAAGCCCCCTCTTCCGCCAGCGCGGTGATCTGTGCGACATGCTGCGGAGCGACATCCTCGAGCAGGTCGATGGTCACGGTGCCATTGGCTTCGCCCGCGACCTCGATCTGCAGACCGGTGGCCAGAGCGGGGGACGCCATCAGCGAAAAGACAAATGCCAGCTTACGCATCTGCGGCCACCTTGACCGACACCATCCGGTCCGGGCTCGCGGGCGGCTCGCCACGGGTGATCGCGTCGACATGCTCCATGCCGGAAATCACGCGGCCATAGACCGTGTACTGACCGTTCAGGAAATGGTTGTCCGAGAAGTTTATGAAGAACTGCGAATTGGCGGAATTCGGGTTCTGCGACCGGGCGGCACCCAGCGTGCCACGGTCATGTGGCAGCTTGGAGAATTCGGCCGGCAGGTCCGGCAGGTTAGACCCGCCCGTGCCCGCGCGACGGATGTTGAAGCCGTCTTCCATGTCGCCATGTTCCACGTCGCCGGTCTGCGCCATGAACCCGTCGATCACCCGGTGGAAACACACGTTGTCATAGGCACCCGACCGCGCCAGTTCCTTCATGCGCTCGGCATGTTTCGGGGCCACGTCCGGCAGCAGTTCGATGGTGACGGTTCCGTCCTTGAGCTCCATCAGGATCGTGTTCTCGGGGTCTTTGATCTCGGCCATGCCGTGCTCCTTGAATTGAAAAGTCGTCGCAAGACTTAAAGCGCGGCTCGCCGATTGCCAAGGACCGCATTGACCTCGGCGTCGCACCCCGCCATCACGGTGGACAGACCAAACAGGAGGGGCACATGACCTGGAAAACGCTCGACGACATGGACCTTGCGGGCAAGCGCGTGCTGACGCGGGTCGATATCAACGTACCGCTGGAAAATGGCGTGGTCACCGATGACACAAGGATCACGCGCATCGTGCCGACGATCACGGATATCCTCGATCAAGGCGGCACCCCGATCCTGCTGGCGCATTTCGGGCGGCCCAAGGGCAAACCCGATCCCGAGATGAGCCTGCGTCTGGTGCAGCCCGCGCTGGAAGAGGCACTGGGCCGGAGTGTTCATTTCATCGAGCGCCCATCTCGGGCCGAAATCGACGCCCTGCCCGCAAACACGGTGGTGCTGGTGGAAAACACCCGGTTTTCCCCGATGGAAGAGGCGAACGACCCCAAGATGGCAGAATTCCTTGCCTCGCTGGGGGACGTGTTCTGCAACGACGCCTTTTCAGCCGCACATCGCGCCCATGCCTCGACCACCGGCGTGGCGCATCTGTTGCCGTCCTGCGCGGGTCGCTTGATGGAGGCGGAACTGCGGGCGCTCGAAGCGGCGCTGAGCAATCCACAGCGTCCCGTGGTGGCCGTGGTCGGCGGTGCGAAAGTGTCGACCAAGCTCGACCTGCTGTCGAACCTCGTGGAAAAGGTCGACATCCTCGTGATCGGCGGCGGCATGGCCAATACGTTTCTGGCAGCGCAAGGCGTGGATGTGGGCAAGTCGCTCTGTGAACACGATCTGGCCGACACCGCCCGCGCCATTGCCGAAAAGGCCATGACAACAGGCTGCGAACTGCTCTTGCCGCGCGACGTGGTTGTGGCGCGCGAGTTCAAGGCGGGGGCCGCATCGGAAACCGTCAAGACCGAGAATTGCCCGGCAGACGCGATGATCCTCGATGCAGGGCCGGAAAGCGTGGCGCATATCTGCCAGGCGTTGGACCGCGCGCGCACCTTGATCTGGAACGGGCCTCTGGGGGCGTTCGAAATCGCGCCCTTTGATGCAGCGACCAATGCAGCGGCGGCTTATGCGGCTGGGTTGAGCCGGTCCGGAAAGCTGGTCTCGGTCGCGGGGGGGGGCGATACGGTGGCGGCGCTGAACAAGGCGGATGCGGCGGCAGGGTTCACCTATATTTCAACCGCTGGCGGCGCGTTCCTCGAATGGATGGAAGGCAAGACCCTGCCGGGTGTCGCGGCACTGGGCTGACCCAAAGGCGAGTCCGCGCGGCAACAGATGCGCGGTTTCCTGCAGCTTTCGCAGAAAAATGAAAACAGGGGATTCCCTTGGCAAATCCCCTGTGACAGGGTGAAAACACGTGCCCGAAAAGAGGCATGATCAGAGGCAGATGATGACCCAAAACAGCACACGACCGGCCCTTGGAGGGCTTGTGTTCTTCGCAGGATCGTTCTGTGTCGGCGCCTATTTCATCTTTGCCGCTGTGCAGGGGGATTACGGCGTGTTCCGTCGCGCCGAGATTGAAGTCGAGACCCGCACGCTCGAAGCCGAGCTTGCGGAATTGCAGGTCGAACTGGTGCGGATGGAGAACCTCACCCGCCGCCTGTCGGACACCTATCTGGACCTCGACCTGCTGGACGAACGCGCCCGCGACATGCTGGGGATGATCCGCACCGACGAAATCGTCGTGCGCTGACACTGATTGGGAAACCGGGGCCGCGCTATCACGGCCCCTGCCCGTTTACATGAACATCGCCAGAATGCCGAGGAACGGCAGAAGCATCATGAGATCGGCCATGCCGCCGGTATCATCATCCTCTTGCTCGGCCTCGGCATCCGCAACAGCCTGCGCCTCCTCAAACGCAACGGTTTCCGCGGCGCCTTCGGTTGCGGCGACGGTGGGAAAGTCCACGCCGGCCGGTTCGGGCGCAGGGTCCATCGCTTCTGTCTCGTCGGCGAAATCGTCAATTAGCGGATCGGGCAGCAACTCGGGAGACTCGTTCGAGATCACGTCCTGAAAGCCCTGCGAGGGGATGAAGTCGAACATGCGGACCTGCATGATCTCACCCTGATCCATCTGTACCGACAGATCAGTGCCCGACAGGACCAGCGCGGGATCGATGGCTTCGACCACAGCATCCGAGCTGTTGGACCCGATGGGAGCGCCATCCGCGACACCCAGGACCGAAATCTCCACCCGGCCCGCATCGGTCACCAGCTCCGAGAAATCCACAACCGTATCCGCGCCACCCTCTTGGGTTGCGGCGACGTAGAAGAGCAGTTCGTTCGGCTCCCAGAAGCCGTGCAGGGAAATCCCGTCTTCCTCGACCTCGGTATCAGCGCCGGACTCAGGTGTCAGATCAAGCGCGACCTTTCCCGGCAGCGCCTCTTGCATCATGTTGAACATCGCGCCACCGGGTGTGAGCGTCGCCGTCCCATCATCGACGCTGAGCGTGTTCGGAGTGTTCTGGATCAGCGGCCAGACATGCGCGGACTGCACATCGTAACGGAGGAATTCCTCCATGATGTTGATCATCTCGTGCGACTGGAACAGGCCGAAATCTGTCGAGCGATCCAGAGAACCGCTATTCCCGGCGGTGTTCCATTCGGTGACAGCGATGCGGGCATCGGGGATCACGTCGGCCCATGCCTCATCGGTGTTGTTGAGGAAAAAGCTGCGCTGGCTTTCGTTGACCTGCCCGCGCGAATAGACGTGGACGGAGATCTGGTCCACCGCCGCGCGTTCTGCCTCGGTGTCGAATTCGGACAGGATCATTTCATTGGCAACATTGGTCCAGTCGACTGCGCCAGAGCTGAACAGGCTGTCTTCGCCAAGGCTCAGGTTATAGGTGGCATTCAGATCAGCAAGGATATCGGTGCTGGACATGTCGGCATATTGATCCGACAGGCGCGCGAAATCGAAATTGGTGCCGGATTGCACGATGATGTCGGCATCCGAGTTCTGCAGGCTGAGTTCGTCATTGACGATGACGGCCATTTCGCTGGCAAGACGGCCATATTCGACCGACGACATCTGGCCGCTGCCCCAGTATTCATTGCCCAGTTCGAACGCTTCGATCTCGGCATCGCCATGCACACCGCCGACCACATCGCGGACAAAGCCGCGCAGCGCGTCTTCGTCGATGGCGGCAAAGCGGTCGCCATTGGCATCTGTTGTCTCGGACAAGAGGTTGCGCGTCGGGATCACGATGGTGACGGACAGGCCTTCTTCGGCCGCGTATCCCAAAGCTTCGTCCAGCGGGATGAAATTGCGCAATTCGCCGGTGTCCCGGTCTGCAACGACCGAGGCATTGGGGTCAGTGATGTCGAAATAGCGTTCGGTGAGCGACCCGCCCGGATAGCGGAACGATCCCACACCCAGCTCTTCGATCAGGCGGTCATAATCCCCGCCCTGTTCCAGGTTGGACCGGGTAGCAAGCACGTTGGCGCCAAACAGCCCTTGCGAGGCTTGCGATCCCATAAAACCATAAGGTGTAATTTCAGGCATAAATGCGGCATCCGAATGAGCAGGTAGTCATAATCTCTCCTCATTTTAGCCTAGATGTCTCTAGGTTTGTTAAAACGCGCCTCATTTCGGCCGTTATTGTACGGTTGGCCTGAACAGTGCGTACGTTCTCCCTGCAATTGTCTTGCCAGTTGGGGTGTCGGGATTTGCAAATTTGTCGAATCGGCCTCAATCGCGCCGCGCGTGGCCAAGATCGGCCCTTGCCTTTGACGGATCGTTGATCGTAGGCTTTCAGAAAAAGTTTAACGCTAAACTTCTTCCAGGGAGGCGCCCATGGCGGCACGCAAACCATCGGCCAAGGCAGAGAGCTTGCCGAATGTCTCAGCAGAGGACCTGACAGCCTATTACCGCGACATGCTTCTGATCCGCCGGTTCGAGGAAAAGGCAGGTCAGCTGTACGGCATGGGCCTGATTGGCGGGTTCTGCCACCTCTATATCGGTCAGGAAGCCGTTGTTGTCGGGCTCGAAGCCGCCGCCGAAGAAGGTGACAAGCGCATCACGTCCTACCGCGACCACGGGCACATGCTGGCCTGTGGCATGGACCCGAACGGGGTCATGGCCGAACTGACGGGGCGCGAGGGCGGCTATTCCAAGGGCAAGGGCGGCTCCATGCACATGTTCTCGAAAGAGAAACATTTCTACGGCGGCCACGGCATCGTCGGTGCGCAGGTGCCGCTGGGCGCGGGTCTGGCCTTTGCCGATAAGTACAAAGGCAATGACCGCGTGACATTCACCTATTTCGGCGATGGTGCCGCCAACCAGGGTCAGGTCTACGAGACCTTCAACATGGCGGCACTTTGGGCATTGCCGGTAATCTTTGTGATTGAAAACAACCAATACGCCATGGGCACCGCGCAAAAGCGCTCCACCTCGACCCCCGATCTGCACACGCGCGGCGAAGCCTTCGGCATCCCCGGCGAAGCGGTCGACGGCATGGATGTGCTGGCGGTCAAGGCGGCGGGCGACAAGGCGGTCAAACACTGCCGGTCCGGCAAAGGCCCCTATATCCTCGAAATCAAGACCTACCGCTATCGCGGCCATTCCATGTCCGACCCGGCGAAGTACCGGACACGTGAAGAGGTCCAGAAGATGCGCGAGGAACGCGACTGCATCGAACATGTGCGCGAGATGCTGCTGCAGGGCGGCCACGCCACCGAAGACGACCTCAAAGCGATCGACAAGGAGATCAAGGCCGTCGTCAACGCCAGCGCCGATTTCGCCCGCGAAAGCCCGGAACCGGCCTTGGACGAACTTTGGACCGATATCTATGCCGAGGAGGCCGTGTGATGGCGGACGTCACCAACGAACTCATCCTCGAACATCTCAAATCGATTCCGGACAAACTTGGCAAACTGGATCGCGGCCAACGCGACATCCAAAGCGAATTGCGGTCCCACAAGTCCATGCTCGGCACCATCATCTCGGACGACGCGCTGCAGGATGGACGGATTGCGGAAATCTACGACCGCCTCGAACGGATCGAGGCACGACTTGCTTTGAGGGATCAATAATGGCGACCGAAGTTCTCATGCCCGCCCTCTCGCCGACGATGGAAGAAGGCACGCTGGCCAAATGGCTGGTCAAGGAAGGCGACACCGTTTCGGCGGGTGACATCATGGCCGAGATCGAAACCGACAAGGCGACGATGGAATTTGAAGCCGTCGATGAAGGCATCGTCGGCAAGATCCTGATACCCGAAGGCACCGAAGGCGTGCGCGTCAACACGCCCATCGCCGTGCTCATCGAAGATGGCGAAAGCGTCGACGACGCGGCACCCTCGGCCCCGGCGCAGCAATTGGTGGCCAAGGACAAGGCGCAAAGCTCCGAAGATCAGCCCGCAGCAGGCATGTCCCATCCCGAACCCGCCCGCGCCATCGCCAAGGCCGAAGCGCCGTGGCCCGAAGGCACCAAGACCCGTCAGATGACCGTCCGCGAAGCCCTCCGCGATGCCATGGCCGAGGAAATGCGCCGCGACGGCGACGTGTTCCTGATGGGCGAAGAGGTCGGCGAGTACCAGGGTGCCTACAAGATCAGCCAGGGCTTGCTGGACGAATTCGGCGCGCAGCGCGTGATGGACACGCCGATCACCGAACACGGCTTTGCCGGGATCGCGGTGGGTGCGGCCTTTGGCGGGCTGCGCCCTATCGTCGAATTCATGACGTTCAACTTCGCCATGCAAGCCATTGACCAGATTATAAATTCCGCCGCCAAGACACTGTACATGTCCGGCGGCCAGATGGGGGCTCCGATGGTTTTCCGTGGCCCGAACGGCGCTGCCGCCCGCGTCGGCGCGCAGCATTCACAGGATTACGCGGCATGGTACGCGCACGTTCCTGGGCTCAAGGTGGCGATGCCCTATTCGGCCTCCGACGCCAAGGGTCTGCTCAAGACAGCGATCCGCGATCCAAACCCGGTGATCTTTCTCGAAAACGAGATCCTTTATGGCAAAAGCTTCGAAGTGCCCGAAGGCGACGATTATACCGTGCCCTTCGGCAAGGCGCGCGTCTGGCGCGAAGGGTCTGACATCACCATCGTCAGCTTCGGCATTGGTATGACCTACGCGCTGGAAGCTGCTGAAAAGCTTGCAAAAGACGGGATCGAGGCCGAAGTGATCGACCTGCGCACCCTGCGCCCCATCGACTATGACACCGTCATCGCAAGCGTTCAGAAAACCAACCGCTGCATCACGGTCGAAGAGGGCTTCCCGGTTGGTGCCATCGGCAACCACCTGTCGGCCGTCATCATGGAACGCGCCTTCGATTACCTCGACGCACCGGTGCTGAACCTGACGGGCAAGGACGTGCCCATGCCCTATGCCGCGAACCTCGAAAAACACGCGCTGGTGACGACAGCCGAGGTGGTCGAAGCGGCGAAAAAGGTCTGCTACCGATGAGCGATGATCTGACCGTCCGCACCCGCGACGTGGCGCGCGAGGCTTATCACGTGGTCACACCCGAAGGCGCGGCCTTCGTTCCGGAATGCCTGATGGACAAGGTCCCGAACGAGGCCCGCCCATCGCATCAGTCGGCCTATGAATGGATCGGCGCACACAAGCGCCAGATCACAAACGCCGTGGCCGCGCTGAAAGCCGGGAGAACACCCAAAGACCCTTACGACCTCATCACCCTGATCGAGGAGACCTGACATGCCCATCGAAATCCTCATGCCTGCCCTGTCCCCCACGATGGAGGACGGCACGCTTTCAAAATGGCTGGTCAATGAAGGCGACACCGTTTCCTCTGGCGACGTGATCGCCGAGATCGAAACAGACAAGGCAACGATGGAGTTCGAAGCGGTGGATGACGGCGTAATCGGCAAGCTGCTGGTCGCCGAAGGCACCGAAGGCGTGAAGGTGAACACCCCCATCGCGATGCTGCTCGAAGAGGGCGAAAGCGCCGATGATCTGGGCGCGCCCGCCACGCCGAAAGAGGCACCCGCCTCGTCGAACATCGCCCCTGCCGAGGCGTCTAAGGCAACCGCCCCCGCACAGGGCTATGGCCGCGGCGAAGCCCCGCAGACACAAACCGCATCCGGCGACCGCATCTTCGCCTCGCCCCTTGCGCGCCGGATCGCCGCCGACAAGGGGCTGGACCTGAGCCAGATCACGGGCTCCGGCCCCCGTGGCCGCATCGTCAAGGCGGATGTTGAAGGCGCATCGCCGCAAGCCGCCACCACCCCCGCCAAAACCGATACGCCCGCGTCCACCCCGGTCGCAAAACCGGTCGACGCCAGTGCCATCGCCAAAATGTACGAGGGCCGCGCCTATACCGAGGTGCCGCTGGACGGCATGCGCAAGACCATCGCCGCGCGTCTGACCGAGGCCAAACAGACCATCCCGCATTTCTACCTGCGCCGGTCCGTCACCCTCGACCCGCTCATGGCCTTCCGGGCGCAACTCAACACCCAGCTCGAAAAGCGCGGCGTGAAACTCAGCGTCAATGACTTCATCATCAAGGCCTGCGCGCTTGCACTACAACAGGTGCCCACCGCCAATGCCGTCTGGGCGGGCGACCGCCTCCTGCAACTGGAACCGTCCGATGTGGCGGTTGCCGTCGCCATCGAAGGCGGTCTCTTCACGCCGGTGCTCAAGGACGCACACCAGAAATCGCTGTCAGCCCTGTCCGCCGAAATGAAGGACTTGGCCACCCGCGCCCGCGACCGCAAGCTGGCCCCGCATGAATATCAGGGCGGCAGCTTTGCCATCTCCAACCTCGGCATGTTCGGGATCGAGAATTTTGACGCCGTCATCAACCCGCCGCATGGTGCAATCCTCGCCGTCGGCGCAGGAATGAAAAAACCGGTGGTGGGAGAGGACGGCAGCCTGACCGTCGCGACGATGATGTCCATGACCCTGTCCTTGGATCATCGCGTGATCGACGGCGCGCTTGGCGCGGAACTCCTTCAGGCGATCGTCGACAACCTCGAAAACCCGATGGCCATGCTCGCCTGACCGGGTCTTCTCTGGTTCCCAAATACCTCGGGGGAGTCGCCTTTTGGCGACGGGGGCAGCGCCCCCATGTTTCCGGTACCGGAAACAGGCGATGCGTCATCGCATCGCCACCCTCGCCTCACGCACCCGAGCGCAGGATCTGGTCCATGCTGATCGACGGCTGCGAACAGCCCGCCTCACCCACGATCCGCGCGGGAACGCCGGCCACTGTCTTGCAGGGCGGCACTTCTTCCAGCACGACGGACCCGGCGGCCACGCGCGAGCAATTGCCCACGCGGATATTGCCCAGCACCTTGGCACCCGCCCCAATCAGCACACCATCACCGATCTTTGGATGGCGGTCTTCCTCTTCCTTGCCTGTCCCGCCCAGCGTCACGGAATGGAGCATCGACACGTTGTCGCCGACAACCGCCGTTTCCCCGATCACGATGGAATGGGCGTGGTCAATCATGATGCCCTGCCCGATCTTCGCCGCCGGGTGAATGTCGACGCCAAACGCCTCGGAACAGCGCATCTGCACAAAATAGGCCAGATCGGTCCGCCCCTGCCGCCAGAGCCAGTTTCCCAGCCGGTAGCACTGGATCGCCTGGAATCCCTTGAAGAACAACAGCGGCTGCAGGAACCGGTGGCAGGCCGGATCGCGTTCGTAGACCGCCACGATATCGGCACGCGCCGCCATGGCCAGCTGCGGGTCAGAGGCGAAGGCCTCGTCGCAAATCTCGCGCAGGATCTGTTCGGTCATCTCGCCATTGGCCAGCTTGAGCGAAATCCGGTAGCTCAGCGCCCGCTCGAGGCTTGGATGGTGCAGCACCGAATAATGGATCATGCCGCCCAGCAGCGGCTCCTTTGCCACAGCCTCGTCGGCTTCCCTGACGATCCGGGCCCAGACCGGGTCCACCGAAGCAAGTTTTGCGCGCGTTTCAGCCATGCCATATCTCCTTTGCACTCAGAGTTTAGCAGATAGGCGCAAAGATCGAAAACGCAAAGCTGTGATCGCAAAGATCACCGCAAAGAATTGCGGTCCTGCGCCTGCCCTGACGCTTCGGCACCCTGCAACCGGGCCAAAAGCGCGCTCAGAACGCAAAGCCAGGCGGTCAGACCCTCCCTGCTCTGAAACGAACAACTGCCGCGCCGGTCATGCCGCAGCGCCGCCGCGATCAGGCTGCCATCGCCAAACACCGGATGGGCAGCGCGATAGCTCAAACGGTACATCTCCGCCAGATCGGCCTCACGGATCAGCTCTGCCATGACACTGGCCTGTCGGTCAGGCGGCGCGGCGGCCACAACCGACACCGCGGCCAGCACGTCGTTGTAGATAACAGGCGTCACAGCACCACCACGATCCGCGCAGCCGGTCCTGCGCCAAAGCGGTCCGACACCTGCGCGACCTCGATCTGCACCGCCCCAATGGCCGCATCATCGGCCTGCATCGCCGCGCTGTATGTCCAGGCCGCGGCACCCAGATCAACGCTGCGCAGCAAGCTGCCCCCGGCCAGAACGCGCAGCACATAGGCTTCTCTGTCCTCGCCCAGCGGGATTTCCGGCAGGTCCCAGCCATCCGCCTCGACCCGTGCGCGGCGAATCCACGAAACTTCCAGATCGCCCGCACTGGATCGCGCCGTCAGATGCACGGGGCTGTAAGGCCGCAACCCGACCCCGGCAAAGGCCTGCACCTCATGCCTGTAGGCGGCATGGTCATAGGGTTTGTCCGCGGGTCCAATGCGGTAGTGCCGCGCCTGCCCCCGCTGTGCCGATGCCAAAGCGATCTGTCGCGGCGTCCCGTCCAGCGACACGAAATACGCCCCAGCTTCCAGCATGTCGGGCATCCGCGCATCTGTCCCGAACTGCCCACGCAACAGGTGGCTGATCCGCCAGACCCCCGGTCCGATCAGCTCGGCTGTCTGGAACTGGATCACCTCCCACGCGTCCGGATCGCCCGTCCCGATGGCCGCAAGGTTCGCCCCACCCAACAACCCGGCCTCACTCACCGAAGACAGGCTGCCCGAGGTCAGCGCAACGTCGATCCGCGCCCCGTGGTCCACCAGCCCGGATGCGGCCCGCAACACGGCCGTGCGCGTGACACCGACAGTTGCGGCCACGCCCACCAGCCCGTTCAGCGCATAGCCGGCATCCTCTGCCGCGTCATAGACAGCCACATCCCCCGGCCACGGATCCGCCGTCACCGCCAGATGTGGTGCATGGGGCACCTCGTCGCCTCGCATCAAGGGCAGGTCCAGGAAGAGCGGCATCACCGGCCCGCTCGACACATGGCGCTGCGATGGCGTCGGATCATCCGGGAAATCCGCCGGATGATACACACCCGGCTCGACCCGCACCGCGTCGATCAACTGGTGCGTCGTCTGCTCCACCCGGTCGATGCGCACAGTAATGGCACCCGCCTCAGTGGGCAGCCGCACCACATCCCCCGCGCCCAGCGCCAGTTGCGACGAGGGCAAGGCAAAGCGCACCCCGTCCCGCGACACCCGCGCCTCGCTCAGCCAGCGCTCAACCGCCTGCCGGCCCTCGGGCCGCGTCAGCAAAAGCGGCACCTCGCTTTCGGCCACCGCGTGGGTGCCCTCGTCGGGCAGCACCGCTTCCTCAGAAATGTTGCGGTAATCCCCGTCCGCCTCGACAAAGTTCAGCCGCACGCGCCCCGACATCTCGGCCTCGGAGCTGCGGCTCTGCACAACCTCGGTCCCCAGATCGTCATGCGCCGCAAACTGCGCAAATGACAACGAGACCGCCCGCGCGCCGTCCCGGTTGCGAAACACGACCACCCCATCGCGTTCTATGGCATCGAACCCGTAGGCCATCATCAAAGGCTGCAACGCCCGCCGCGCATCCGCCACATCCGGCGCAAGATAGCCGCGCACAAAGCCGTAAAGCCCGCTCACGTCATAGTCGCGCAACCCGGATCGCTCGCAGATCTCGGCCACCACCGACGCCAAGGTCCGCCCCGACACCCGCCCGTTGATCCAATGCCCGCGCCGGTAATTCGGCCCGTCCGACCACATCTCGTCCACATTGGGAAACCACGGATAGGGCCGCGCATCCCAGGCCCAGACAAACACCCGCCCCATGTCGATCATCGGCCCGCTATAAAGCCCCGACACCGGGTTATGCGCGGGATCCCCCCAGTACGAAAGCATCGCGCGCAGGTATTGATGCTGGATCAACTCGTCCCGCAACCCGTTGGAATAAGAGGGCAATGTGCTCTCGGAGCTCTTGGGATCAAGAAACTTGTTCGGCTCATTCGTGGACTTATCGACCGCCGCACACCCGATTTCCGTGAACCAGACCGGCTTGCTTTCGGGCACCCAGTCCGTTGGCATTGCCTGACGCACCCCGCCGATCCGGTTGTGATGCGTCCGAGACCACCAGTTGCGGATGTCCTTGTAGCGGTACACCCAAGGCTCGCCATGCGCCCCGTCGGTGATCGGCAAGCGCTGTTGCAGGTCGCGCGCCTCTTGCGACGGGTAGTACCAGTCATAGCCCTCGCCCCCGGCGACATTCGCCCGCAGGTAATCAAGGTTGTAGATCGCGCCCCAACCGGCATCGGCATGATCCTCGCCATCCCGCCAGTCCGACAGCCGCATGTAATTGTCGATACCGATGAAATCGACATGCGGATCGGCCCAAAGCGGATCGAGGTGAAAATAAACATCCCCGCTGCCATCCTGCGGATGATAGCCGAAATATTCCGACCAATCCGCTGCATAGCCGATCTTCACGTCTGGCCCGAGGATCGCGCGACACTCCGCCGCCAGCACCCGCATGGCGTCAACCGCCGGAAATCCCGACGCGCCCCGCAATTGCGTCAGGCTGCGCATTTCAGACCCGATGCAGAACGCGGTCACACCTCCGGCCACGGCGCAAAGATGGGCCTGATGCAGGATGAACCGGCGATAGCCCCAATCCTGCTCCTCGGGAGTGTAGGTGACAGAGCCGTCTTCGACCACGAAATCCCCTACCGACGCCGACCCAAAGAACGCCGCCACCTCGTCATCGATCACGCTGGTCTCGGTCGGATCACCCGCTTGCCCCGGAGCCACGCTCGCCGTGATGCGCCCCCGCCATGGCAGCTTCGGTTGACCCACCCCTCCGGTCCACGGGTCGGGCAATCCGTTGCCGGGCATCTGCTCCATCAGGATGAACGGGTAATACAGAACCTCCAGCCCCTCGGCCGTCATGTCGCGGATCGACTGGATCACCGAGGCATCACAGGGCGTCCCGCCATAAACCGGGCGCCCCTCCTCGACAGGCACCAAACCGGCATCGGCGCGCACCAGCCCGCTCACCACCCAAGGCATCTCGCTGCTGTCCACCTCATTCTGCTCGACCTTCGGCGCAATCACGCAGTCCCCACAGCGCAGGTCGCTGCCGAACCAGCTCACCACCAGCGACACCGCCCCGCAATCCGGCACCTCGTCCTGCAAATGCCTGAGCGATGTGACGAAATCCGGCTGGTCCGAGGGGCTGTTGACGTTGATGGTGGTCGACTTGCCCGCACCACCATCCAGAGCAACGGGCTCCGTGGCCAGCGCATATTCCCCGGTCCCCGGGATCATCGCCACCGCGCGGATGTTGAACGGCACATCCTCGGGATCGTCCTGCACCGGGCGCGTCACTTCGAAGGAAAACTGCGGTACCCGGTTGCCGAACCGCTCCAGGTCAAGGTCCTCGAACACCACGTAGGCCGTGCCACGATAGGCCGGCACCGCACCCACGCCCTCGACCGCTTCCATCTTCGGATCGGGCAACTGGTCCTGCGACCCCGGATAAAGCACCATGTTCAGATCAAAGACCGACACTTCGGCCCCATCCGCCCAGATGCGGTTCACGCTGGTGATCTCACCCTCGCACAGTGCCACGGCCAGACTGACCGAATAGCTGTATTCCCAGATCGTCGGACGGGCAGACAGCCCTTTGCCGCCCCCCGATTTCGACACGTGTTCCTTGAACTGCGTTGCCCAGATGATGTGCCCGCCAACCCGCATCCGCCCGTAGATCTGCGGGATCGGTTGGCCTTCACCCGCCGTGCTCAACCGCAAACGGTCCAGCCGCCCGGTCTCGATGCTGCGCGCGCCGCCGCCGAGAACGCGCTGGTCGATGGCCCGACCAAGCGTCGCCCCTGCGAACCGGCCCACCGCCGTCATGGACAGGCCCAGCACCGATCCGCCAAGGCCGCTGCCCAGCGCAGCACCCGCCGCCGAAAGAACCAGTGTCGCCATCCGTCTATCCTTCCTGAATGTCGGGAAACCCGAACCGCGCCACGATGCGCCGCTGCCAGGGCGCGCTGAGCGCGGTTTCCAGAACCCCGTGCCCGGAATAGGCATGCACGAACCGCGCGCCCGCGCCGATCCGGGTCTGAATGCCCAGATGTTTTGCCACGCCACGGTCGCGCATCCGGAACAGGATCAAATCACCCGCCGCCTCATCGTCCAACGCCCGGCCCGGCATGCGCGCCGCAAGCGCGCGCCACAGCACCTCGTCCCCCTGCGGTTCGGACCAGTCAGGCGTATAGGCCGGCACATCGCCCGGCTCGACCCCGTAAAGCGTGCGCCAAACCCCGCGCAGCAGCCCGAGACAATCCGCACCCGCACCGATCAGACTGGCCTGATGCACATAGGGCGTCCCGATCCAGCGCCGCGCCTCGGTCACAACCTCGCCGCGCATCATCGCAGGCTCCCGCCGCCGCACGACCGTGCAGAGCTTGGCGGGATCAAGACCCACTCCTCCTGCGGAATGTCCGGAAACCCTTGGAAATTCACCACATTGTCGAACTTCGCGCGACAGGTCTCGAACCGCTTGTCACAGCCAACGATCAACCTGACCCGGTCGCCCACGGCCACCACAGCCCGCAGTGGCTCCCAAAGCTCGATCTGCCGCGCACCATCCTCGAACAGCACATCGCGCTTGACCGCAGCCCACAAACCTTCGGCAGAGCCATCGAGGACCGTCAAACGCCCCCGCTGGAACCACGCAGCTTCGAACCCCGACGCTCCGGCCAATACCAGCGCACCCTGATCGCTGACGCCGGTCACCGTCGCCTCAGCCGACATCGTCACCGCGTCAGTGTTCACCCCGCAGGTCGCATCGCCCAGAACTGCCAGACAGGGCGCCTGGTACACCCGCCCGACAGGCCGGTTGAGCCATTCCGTCAGCCCGCGCAACTCTGCCGTAAACGCGCCGCCGCTGCGGGTGATCTCACCAAGCGATCCACGAAACAGCACCTTGCGCGCCGCCACATCGGCCCAGTTGACCAGCCATGCCGTCACCTCGGCCCCGTCAAAGCGCCCTGCGGCGATATCGGCCTCGGACACGCTGGCATCCGACAACGCCCCGATGGCTTCGGAATTGTCCACCGACAGTCCCGTGCCCTGCTGCACCGCCGCGGCACTCATACCCGTATCGGCCCGGTACACCACACCGCCGAAACTCAGGTCGCGGTCATGATCCGTAAACCCGAACCGCCGCCCGTCCCTGCGCCGCACCTCCCAGGCCCGCGCGACCGTGGTGACACCTGTCCCCAGATGCGCGCCCAGCGCGTCTGAACCGCTCATACACGCAGCTCCACAACCGGCACATCCGGCACTTCACCCGCCTGAAACGTCGAGGCAGAGGTCTGGATGCGATCCGTATCGAACCGCACCGGCACGTCGAACTCAAACCCCGCCGTCACCGGCACATCTAACAAAGGCGCTGCAAGGAACGAAACAATCCCCGTCGCCACATCGACGGTGAAATCCACCCCCTCGACCTGAGCCACACCGTCCAAGGCAACGACAACGCTCCCCGCAACAGGCTTGACCACGGGACGCCGATACTCCGCATCCCCCGACACATACGCCTTTGACAAACCAAACTCCGTCGTCACACCATCTCCGGTCCCAATACGCTGATCCGTGGCCGAGACCTGCGCCGACGGCCTGCACGATTTGAAATCCGCCCAATCCTTCCAGCGAAACCCGTACATCTGCCCGCGCCGCGCCTCGAAAAACGCGATCAGCGTGTCGATATCGTCCATCGACCGCAGCCCGATCCCGGCATCATACCGCCTGCGCGAATGCGCCCAGGGCGTGTTGCGCTCCTCGAACCCGCTGGCCAGCGTGACCACATCGGTCCGCCGCTCCGGCCCACCGATCGAGCCGAAACTCAGCGCCGCCGGAAACCTCACTTCATGAAACTGCATCGCAAGCCCTCCTCACAGGTTCCGCTGACTAGAGCCAAGCACCCGACCCATCTGCGCCGCGATCTGGCTTTGCGAGCGCCGGAACCCCTGCACATCCGGGGTCGAGATGTTCATCACCACGTTGACCGCACGCCCACCGCCGCCAGCCCGCACACCCAGCTTGCCATCGGCACCCCGCGCCAGCGGCATGATCGCCTCCGGCCCGACCTCTCCCATCAACCCGACACCACCGCGCATGGGGAACGTCGTCGGTCCATGCACCACGCCGCCATCCGCAAACGGCATCACCCGCCCCTGCGCAAACGACGCCCCATTGGCAAAGGGCAGCAGATTGCTGATCCCCTGCATCACCAGCCCGCTCAGATGGTCCGTCACCGGCTCGGTCGCCGCACGATACGAGGCCCCGATCATCGATTGCGCAATCGTGCCAAGCGCGTCCGACAGCTTCATCCCGTCAAACACGATCCCATCAATCGCCCGGCTCAACCCACTGTTCAGCGCACCCTCCAGCTTGGCCGCCCCTTTGCCAGTCTCAGACAAAGACTCGCGCACCTTCGCCATCTCGGCCTGAAATCCACCCGCCATGCTCGACGCACCCGCAAGCGCCTCTTCCAAAGCACTCACCTGCGCCTCGAAACCGTCTATGCTGTCCAACTCAATCATCTTGATCCCCCTGTGTATCCGGATAGGCCGCCATAAGCGCGTCCAACCCGCTCCGCCCCAAAGGCGCAGCACCGCCACCCAGCAGCAGATGCAACTCCGCCGGGGTCAGGGCCCAGAACTCCGCCGGGCGCAGCCCAAGCCCGCGTATCCCGGCCCGCATCAGCGCACGCCAGTCGAACCGGCTCACGCCTCACCCACCGGCACAAACGCCCGCGCCAACAACTCCGCCGCCACCCGCGCCGCCGCCAGTGGCCCCCCTTCGATCTCGGCCGCCAGCAAATCCGCCGCGGTCCCGCGCCAGCCACCGCCGCGCAAGCCCGCCACGATCAGCGCCAGCACATCCCGGCTCGAACAGGCACTGCCCTCGAACCGCGCCACCAGATCGACCAGCGTGTCCGCGCCCATTTCGGCCTCCAGCTCTGCCAGCGCCCCCAGCGTCAGCCGCAGCACATGCGGCTCCCCGTCGATCACCAGCGTCACCTCTCCGCGCCAGGGGTTCGCCACGATTACACCGCCGCCGTGAAGGCAACCGCACCCGCCGACGCCAACGACAACTCATACGTCGCCTCACCATTATGCGATCCGGCATATTCCAGCCCCGTCACCTGAAACGGCGCCTGCACCACGCCGAAATCCGGAATGATCACCTGGAACGCGGGCGTCTGGCTGTCGAAAAAGATCTGCCGCGCCCGCTCATCCGTGACGGCATCCTTGAACACACCGGCCCCCGAGATCGCGACGCTGCGCACACCAGCCCCCGCCAGCAACTCACGCCATCCACCATCGCTCTCGAGCGAGGTCACATCCACCGCTTCCGCGTTGAAACTGATCCGCGTCGCCCGCAGCCCCGCCAAAGTCTCGAACGTGCCGCTGCCATCCACATCGACCTTGATCAAAAGGTCTTTCCCGTTCTGAGCACCCATCGCCCACACTCCCTGTCTGGAAATTGTTCAGTAAATCCGCAACGCGCTCAGGCGTCATCCTCGACCCGCGCGCGGAAGATCAGGTCAACCCTACGCCGCCCCGCCTTTTCCCGCTGCGCCACGGCGCGCTTGAAGTTCAGCGCCACCAACCGGCCCCGCTCCAACACCAACTCGGCGTCGATCAGCGCATCACACACCGCAGCCGACACCTCCTTGGCCGTCTGGAATCCGGCATCGTCCGAGATCACCGAGACCACGAATTCATGCCACGCCCCGCGTCCGGTCTTGTCGCTGGCATCCACCGCCCGCTCCGGGCCCAGCGCCACATACAAGTCCGGCAACCGGCCCTTGGGCACCGCGTCATAGACCCGACTGCCCACCTGCGCGGTCAACGCCGCATCGCTCTGCAAGCGCTGATACACAGCCCCCTGCAACGCCGCCGCCACCGCATAGCTCATGTCGCCACCTCCTCGTCACACAGGCAGGTCAGGAACCGCCCGCCGGGGTCGGCTTCGGTCACCGAATTGATTCGAAACACCCGTGCGCCGTCCCGAAACCGCTGCTCGGGCAAAGGCCGCTCGGAATGCCCCTGCGGCGCACCGCGCACGACAATCCGAAACCCGGTCACAGACACCTGTCCAGCCTCGCCCACGCTTTCGCGCCCGGATCGAGGTTTCACCTCGCCCCACAGCACCCCCAAAGGGACCCAGCTTTCATGCATCCCGCCCGCGCCATCCGGCTCGGCGTCCAGCCGCTCCAGCACCAGCTTCGACGTCAGCCGACGGCTCATGTCCCAAACCCCAGCCGCACCGGGCGATAGCGCGCGATCAGGCTCGTCACACCAAATGGCATGCAGCCCTGACCCAACGCCGTCTCGTCGCGGTATTCATAGTAATGCGCCGCCAGCAACATCACCGCCTGCGCCAGATCGGCAGGCAGATCACCAAACGCCTCCACCATCCCCGCCTGGAACCGCAACTCCGCGCTGCCATGTTCGGGGATGGACGGCAGACAGCCCCCCATCGGCACCAACCTCGGCGTATCGCCATCTGCAACCAACGCATAACGCGCTGCATCAACAACCACGCCCGCGCCGAACGCATCCACCAGAGTGACCTGCGTGACCGCACGCACCGGCGCAATTGGCAACACCTGCCCCGTCACATCCCGCCACCGATGCAGGCTGCACAGGAAATCCCGCACCAAAAGCGCCTTGCCCGTCCGTGCCTCGACCGCTGCAAGGGCCGCGCGCAGAAACCCGCCCAGCAACCCGTCCTGAAGCCCGTCCTCGACAAACCCGCTTCCCAGCCGCAGATGGTCGCGCAACCGCGCCACCGGTAAAGCCGCCTCCGGTATCTGGCTCTCTTCAATCAAGTACATCTCGTGTTCCCTGCAAACCTGTCCCTCGTTCAGAGGCCGGTATGTTGTCGGACGCGCGCCGCCGCCGCTGCTCGGACGGAGGGAGCGGCTAGACAACGCCGGCACACCGGCGCGCGCCCCATGAGGAAGAGGGCCCGCACCGCCTTCCCCATGTCCGCCATCACCGATCAGGCGACGGCGAAGCGCAGCAGCTTGATCGCAGCGAAATCGCTCACATCACCGCCCACCCGCTTGGTCGCGTAGAACAGCACATGCGGCTTGGCGCTGAACGGATCACGCAGGACCCGCAGATCCGGGCGTTCCGCAATCGTGTAGCCCGCGCGGAAATCACCAAAGGCAATCGCATCCGCATTCGACGCAATGTCCGGCATGTCCTCGGCAATCAGAACCGGATAGCCCAGCAGACGCGCAGGCTCTCCGCTGGTGAACCCGTCCGACCACAAATGGCGGCCATCCGCATCCTTCAGCTTGCGCAGCGTGCCCGCCGTCTTGGAATTCATCACGAATGTCGCATTGGCGCGGTATTCCGCCGCCAGCGCGTAGACCAGTTCGATCAGCGCATCGCCATTGCCGATGGATGCATCCATACCGGTCGGCACATAGCCAAGATTGCCCCAGGTCCAGACATCATTATCGACCGCCCCGTGGTTCAAAATCCCGCGCGGCTTGTCATTGCCGTCACCGGTAATATACGCCCCCGCCTCAGCGCGTGAGAACGTGTCGGCGATCTTGCCCGCCAGCCATGTCTCAATATCGAATGCCGTGTCGTCCAGCAGACGCTGGCTGGCCTTGGGCATTGCGCTCAGCTCATAAAGCTTGATCGAAATACGGTCGATGGTCGGTGTCCCGGTCTCGGACCGGGCGCTGATCTCATCCGCCCAGCCCGCACCCGTGTCGCCGCGGTCAATCAGCACGTCATAGCTCGACGCCTCGACATTCACGACAGACGCCACCGCGCGCAGCGACGCGCTGCTTTTCAGAACACCCTGAATGGTCTCTGATGTCACAGGATCAATCAGAAACCCGCCATCGCCGTTCACATTGGTGGACATGGATTTCACATCCATCTCCAAACCGCGCAAGGCATCATCGTCACCACTGCGCAAATAGGCGTCGAACGCCTGATAATGCACGTCCTCGGCCTTCACACCACCCGCCAACGCAGGACGCCCCGCATAGGCCGTCTTTCGATCAATCTTGGTCATTCGCTCTTCCTGTTCCTGTAGCTTTCTGTCGAAGTCGTCGCGCTGTCGGCGCATGTCGCCCACCAGCCCTGCCAACGCGGCACCCACCTGGGTGAACGGAGACAGATCTTCCCCGCTCCGCGAACTTGTCCCGGTCTCACTCATCCCGATTTTCCCATCTCTGAAGGGTGGCCCTAGCCGTCCACCAATGTCCGGCGCGCCTCTTCGATCAGGCGTGCCATCTCCCGCAGGTCAGCCTCCACCGGGGTGTCCCCCTTGGCCGCAACCCGCGCACTGGTCAGCATCGGGAAGGTCACCAGCGACACCTCCCACAGCTCCAGTTCCGTAAGAACCCTGCGGCCCTGCGTGTCCTTTGTCGCCGCCTTGGTGCGATAGCCGATGGACAGCCCGTCAATCGCCCCCGCCGCCACGAGCGCCGCCGCCTCGCGTCCCCTCGCCACGGTCTCGAGCAAACGGCCTTTCACGTATAAACCGACACCGTCCTCGCGCACCTCGTCCCAGATGCCGATCGGCTGCGCCGGATCATGCTGCCACAGCATCTTGACGGCACGCCCACTCTCGGCCAACCGCGTCAACGACGCGGCATAAGCCCCTGATGCAACGACATCATTCCCCTGATCGCACTGCCCGAATCGCGACGCATAGCCTTCGATCACGCAACCATCCGTGACCGTGATATCCGCATCGAACCGGCAGAATTTCCGTTCCAAATCCATCCCGTACTCCCTCATGGCGTCACCTGAACAAACTTTAGGAACACATCCGCCAACACAGCCGCCGCGACGCCATACACCGCCAGCCACACCCGCCGCTCCAGCCGCTCGATCAACGCTTCGATCCGGTCCAGCCGCGCCGAGATCCCTTCGAACCGCAGCTGCGTCACCCGTTCATGCGCCTCAAGCCGCAAGGCAGGCGCGCAGTCGAACGGCTCATACCCACCCCGCATGTCACTCATCGGCCAGCACCGGCAGACCCAGCAGCGCGCGCTTTTCCGCCGCTGTCAGGAACTCGGCCCGCGCGACCCGCGCCCATTGCGCATCACGCTCCGCCGCCAGCGCGGGCACCTGGTCCAGATCGGGCTTCAGCACCAAATCCTGCCCGGCATGCTCCGACAACCAGGCCGACAGCGCCGCCGTCACCCGGGTCACCAGTGGCAACACCGTCAGGCGGTAAAACGCCCGATGCGCCTCGGCGTAATTGGCAAATGTCGCCTCGCCCGGAATGCCCAGCAACATGGGCGGCACCCCAAACGCCACCGCGATCTCCCGCGCCGCCGCTTCCTTGGTCTTCTGGAACTCCATGTCTGAGGGCGAAAACCCCATCGGTTTCCAATCCAACCCCCCTTCCAGCAACATCGGCCGCCCGGCATTGCGCGCCCCCATGTGATGCGACTCGATCTCCTCGACCAAACGGTCGTATTGCTCGGTTCCCATCCCCGACACACCATCCGTGCCGTGATAGACAATTGCCCCCGAAGGCCGCGCCGCATTGTCGAGCAATCCCTTCGACCAGCGCGACGCTGCGTTGTGCACGTCCAAAGCCTGCGCCGCCGCCACCATCGGGCTCAACCCGTAATGATCGTCCTGCGGATGAAACGCCTTCACATGGCACACAGGCCGCGCACCCTCGCCCATCTCGAACCGATGCGCCTTGCCGCCCACACCGTATTCATAGGCCACGGGCCACCCATCCGGCCCCGGCACCAGCTTCATCCGGTCCGACCGCAACACATGCAGCTCGCCCGGTACACCACCGGCACCCACCGCCTCGAAATACCCGTCCCCGGACAAGAGCAACTGACCGTAGAACGCCTCGAACAGCTCCGCCTGCCCCTGTGCCGGGTTCGGGCGGCGCAACAGGTCCAGCACCGGATGCACCTCGTAGCGCTGGCTTGCATCCTGCAACACCAAAGGCATCGCTGCCGACGCCTCCGCGATCAGCTTCACCGCCCGGAACCCCACCGGATTGCCGGTGAATCCCGTCCGCGTCAGCGAAGCCGTATCCCGCGCCGACCACGCCACGCGCCCCATGTTCTGCCAGGCCACAACCGGCCCGGTGGCACTGGCCTTGGCCTCTACCTCGGCCACATCCTTGCGTCCCCGCCGAAAGACATCCCACACCATGCTGCCCATGCTCCTCGCAAATCCGTTTCGTTTCAGGCTGGGCCGGGACAGGCTCTCGACCCGTCCTGACCACCCCCAGACGCACCCGTCTCTCGATGAAACCAACCTACCGACCAAAGGTTAATGGCTGGAAACCATACCGTGCGCTCAGCGGCGCAACGTCCGAACACGCGGCACACGCCATTCTGCGGCACGCGCGATCACCAGATCGGTCAGCGCCCAGACCAGCGCATCCAGCCGGTCCGGCGACCCTGCCCCTTGATAGCCAAGCCGCGTCATCCGGCACATCTCGTCCTCCAGCGCGTCGAACACACCGAAATGCGCCACGCGCCCCTGCTCGTAGAGCGCCGCCACAGGCTCCGCCCGCGCGCCCTTGGATTTCGACGCATGCACCCGCACCACCGGCACCATCGGATCGACCTGCCGCAACACGGCCTCGACCATGTCACCGCCCTGGTTGACCTCGGCCACCAGCGCATGTGCGCCCCAGCGCTCCATCGCCGTGATCGCCCGCCGCGCCCAGACCAGAGGCGACACACCCTGCACGGTGCAATCCTCCAGCACCACCGCACGCCAGTCCTGCGGCGGCCCCTCGGTGACCACCCCGGCCACCACGATCCCGCAGGCATCCGACCCCTTGCCGCTGCTCGCCGTCGGATCGACCGCCACCACGATCCGGTCAAACACCGGCACCGCCGAACAGCGCGCCGCCTCCAGCGCCTCCATCGACCATAGCGCCCCCTCGGCCTGATCCAGCAGATCCCCGTCCAGCTCTTGTCGCCCCAGCCGGGTGCCCGCATAGCGCGCCCGCACCTCGTCCAGAAACGATGACGCCAGATAGGCCCGGTTCGCCTCGGTCGGCGCGCGCGTCACAACCGTCGACGGCGACGCCACCAAATCCTTCAACACGCTCACATTCCGCGGTGTTGTGGTCACGCAAACCTGAGGGCGCTGTCCCAATCGCAGCGTGAACTGCAACATGTCCCACGCCTCCTGCGCGCGCCGCCACTTGGCCAACTCATCCACCCAGGCACCGTCAAACTGCGGCCCACGCAAACTTTCCGGATCATGCGCCGAACAGGCCACCGCCTCGGCCCCGTTGGGCCAGCGCAGCATCCGCCGCGTCGCCAGCCATTCGGGCCTGCGGTCTGGCGGCGAACAGGCCATGATCCCGCTGTCGCCAAAGATCATCACCTCGCGCACCTGGTCCAAGGTCTCGCCCACCAGCGCCACGCGTCGGGCCAGCCCCTTGTCCTTTGGCCGCGATCCCTCGACCATGGACCGCACCCATTCGGCACCGGCGCGGGTTTTCCCCGCGCCGCGCCCACCAAGGATCACCCAAGCGCGCCAGTCCCCCTCGGGTGGCAACTGATGCGGATGCGCCCAGAACTCGAACAGGTAGGGCAGCGCCAAAAGCGCCCCCTTCACCTCGTCAAGACTGTCCAAGAACGCCTCCCTCTCGGCAACAGGTGCGGAGGCGATCAAGTCTGCACCTGACCGCAGCCCGCGCCGCGTCGAGGTCAAGCCCGTAAGCTCCGTCGATTGCGGCATGTTCTCGGCGATGTCTTTCAATCTGAACCTCCGTTTCCTTGGCGTGTTTCAGCCAGACACGCAGTTCGGCCAGCACCTTGGCCGCCTCACCTGCCGTGCCCGTTTCTCCGGCTTCCACCTTGCTGCGCAGCGCTGCCACCGTCTCGCGGAGGGTCCGCAATTCCTGCGCAATGGCATCGCGCTCGGTCTCAAGCGCGCTGCCCGTTTCCTCTGCAGTGATCAGAACCATGCGATCCCTGCCTCCTGTGCTGAATGGATCTCCGTCCATCGACGCACCGGCAGGCCACGGAACACACCGCAACCTGTTGATGCCTAGCAGGCACCGACCAATAGACAGCAAGACAGGAAAGAACCGCCTAACGCGGCGCGCGACGGGTTAAGACCTCGGCAAGCAGTGCCCGCCGAAGCCCCAAAACCCATGGGTGACACACAAATTGAAGTGATTCAGAATTTCTTAACCACCACGCAAGGCGATCAGAAAAGTCCCCGCCGCAGCAGGTTCAACCCAAGGATCAGGAACACGTACAGCACCAGCTTGCGGAACTTCTCGTTCGACAACCGCGACCGCAGTTTCGCGCCCAAAGTGAACCCCAGCAGGGTCGGCACCACCAGCGCCACCGACAGCGCGCCCAGTTCCGGCGTCAGGAACCCCTGCTGCACATAGGCCAGCGCAAAGGGCACGCCGCCGATCAGCAGCAATAGCCCCACCGCCCGGACGAACTCGTCCTTGGGCACCTGCCGCGCGCTCATATACATGATGACCGGCGCCACCCAGACCCCGGACAAACCGCCAAGGATGCCCCCGGCGGTCCCGAAACCCAACTGCCCCAGCTTGTCGAACCGATCCGGCAAACGCGGCATGGTGAACCGCAGGTTCAGCACAGCAAAGGACACGATGGACAAGCCCAGCGCGAGAAAGATCACCCGGTCCGACACTTCGGCCGACAAAAGCACCGTGACGAACACGCTCACCCCAAGCGCCAGCGCAAAGACCCAGTAGCGTTGGAAAGCGCCACGGATGTCCCCCATGCTCCAGACCTGCCAGGCGTTCGACACAACGATGGGCACCAGCCCCAGCGCAATCGCCGTTCGCGGGTCGATCACCATGGTCAGCATGCTGATCGCCGCCGTCGGCAGGCCGATGCCCACCATCCCCTTGACCGTCCCGGCGATGACAAACACCACCGCACCGATCGCCAGAAGCTCGATCAGGCCCATGCGACGCTCAGGAGTTCACACAACGACAGGCTCAATTCTCCCGCTGTGCTTCAAGCACCCGGTAAGCCGCCACATTCGCGTTGTGTTCGGCCAGCGTCACCGCGAAATTATGCCCGTCCGACGGATCAAGCGTTTTCGCCACGAAGAAGATGTAATCCGTGTCATCCGGGTTCAGCGCCGCCTCGATGCTGGCCCGACCGGGGTTGGCGATCGGAGTCGGCGGCAACCCGTTGATCACATAGGTGTTCCACGGTGTATCTGCACGCAGCTCGCTCTGCCGAATGCCACGTCCCAACACGCCTTGCCCGCGTGTGATGCCATAGATCACCGTCGGGTCGGTCTGCAGCCGCATCCCTTGCTCCAGACGGTTCACAAAGACGCTCGACACAAGGAACCGCTCATCCGGCGTGCCGGTTTCCTTCTCGATGATCGACGCCATGATCAACGCCTCTTCGGGGCTGTCATAAGGCAAACCGTCCTGCCGGTTCGCCCAGGCCTCGGCCAGGATACGCTCCTGCGCAGACGCCATCCGCGCCAGCAATTCCGTGCGGCTGTCACCGGGGCTGATTTCATAGCTGTCCGGCGCCAGCGACCCTTCGGCAGGGATCTCCTCGATCTCACCCTCCAGAATGTCAATCTGCCCCAGCTCCTGCACGATCTGCCAGCTGGTCACACCCTCGGCCAACGCCACGCGATACCGCGTATCCGCCTCGGCCTTGACGGCGGTGTATTCGGCAGGCTCGGCATCTTCCGCCGGGTTGAACTCCGCCACTTCGACAAAGCGTCCCGTTGCCGGGTCAAGCTCGCGCACCTGCACGGTCGCGCGGTTGATGCTCACCCGGTAGACCACTTCTGTGCCGCAGGTGCTCGCCCCGCCACGCGTGACGATATCGACGATCTGCTCCATCGACGCGCCCTCGGGCACAAGGAACGACCCCGCCTTCAGCTCGGATGTCTTGCCCGCGTAATCCGCGCCGATCCGCAGCAGCGCCGCACTGGAGACCGCGCCATCCTCCGCCAGAGTCTCCGAAACGCTCCGGAAATTCGTACCGCGATCCACCTGGACACAGATCGCCTGCTCCAGCGGACCTTCCGAAACATAGCTGTTCTGCGCCCAGATCAGCACACCGCCAAGCAGGAAGACAAGTACGACCAGGAAGGTCAGCATATTCGACGCAATGTGACGCCACATGACCTAGCGATCCACCTTTCCGAAAACGACGCTGGCATTGGTGCCGCCAAAGCCGAACGAGTTTGACAGCGCATAGGTAATGCTCCGCTCGCGCTTGACCTTGGGTGCCAGATCCACCGCCGTCTCAACCGCGGGGGTCTCGAGGTTCAGCGTCGGCGGTGCCACCTGGTCGCGGATCGCAAGGATCGAGAAGATCGCCTCGATCGCGCCCGCAGCGCCCAGCAAATGCCCCGTCGCCGACTTGGTCGAGGACATCGTCACCTTGCCCGCCGCGTCGCCCATCATCCGCTCCACAGCGCCCAGCTCGATCACATCCGCCATGGTCGACGTGCCATGCGCATTGATGTAATCGATATCGGCGGGTTCGATCCCGGCATTCTTCAGCGCCGCGCGCATCGACCGCTCGCCGCCCTCGCCATCCTCCGACGGTGCGGTGATGTGATAGGCGTCGCCCGACAGTCCGTAACCACAAACTTCGGCATAGATCTTGGCACCACGCGCCTTGGCGTGCTCGTATTCCTCGAGCACAACGACACCGGCACCCTCGCCCATCACGAACCCGTCGCGGTCAGTATCATAGGGACGGCTCGCCGATTTGGGATCGTCTCCGCGCTTGGTCGACAGCGCCTTGCACGCGTTGAAGCCCGCAATGCCGATCTCGCAGATCGCCGCTTCCGCGCCACCTGCCACCATCACATCGGCATCCCCGAACATGATCAGCCGCGCCGCATCGCCAATCGCATGGGCGCCGGTGGAGCAGGCTGTGACAACCGCATGGTTCGGCCCCTTGAAGCCATACTTGATCGACACGTTGCCCGAAATCAGGTTGATCAGCGCGCCCGGAATAAAGAAGGGCGACACCCGCCGTGGCCCCTTGTCCCGGATCAGCAGCGCGGTGTCGGCAATCGAACTCAGCCCCCCGATCCCGGACCCGATCATCACGCCGGTGCGCAGGCGGCTTTCCTCGTCCTCGGGCATCCAGCCCGCATCCGTCACCGCCTGTTGCGCGGCGGCCATCCCGAACAGGATGAACTCGTCGATCTTGCGCTGCTCTTTCTTCTCGAGATAGGCATCCGGGTTGAACGTGCCATCGCTGCCGTCACCATACGGCACTTCGCAGGCATAGGTCGTGGCCAGATGGCTCGCATCGAACTTGATGATCGTGCCCGCACCGGACTGCCCGTCCAGCAGGCGCGACCAACTCGCCTCGACCCCGTCCGCAAGCGGTGTCACCAATCCCAAGCCTGTCACAACTACTCGACGCATGGTGTTGCCCTTCCCTCGAATGCTCTTGCCCGCTCTTACCGCGTTCGCGTCGGCACCCGCAAGACTCGAGCCGCACCACGGTCCATTCTTCTCTGGTTTTCAAATGTCTCGGGGGCCAGGAGAGCGCCCCAGTGTTTCCGTCAACGGAAACACGAGGATGCGTGAACGCATCCTTCCCCTAACCCCAGCGATCCCCCAGATCGGCCTTCGCCCGATCCACCCAATGCTCCTGCAACCACGGCGTCGGCTTGGCGTAGCGGATCAGTGACCCGCGATAGCCCTCAATCGCCTCGGGCATCTTGGGACGCCCGTGAAAACACACCACCCGCGCCTCCTCGGGCAAACGCGCCGGGTGCAGGTAATTGCCCGGAAACGGGTTGCAATCATACTTGAAGCTCACCACCCAATCCCCGGGAATATAGGTGAAAACCTCGTTCTCCATCGCCTTGTGCGAGGTGTAGCGCTGCTCTGATCCCCGCGCGACCTCCACCTCCCGATACGCATCCGCTGCCAGATCGTCGTAAAGAAACCCGTGCAGCGCCGGATCGTAGCGAAACACCGACCCGTGCCCGGTTGGCCGTCCCTTGCGCGCCTCGGTCCAGTCGTGGCGCATCACAACATGCCCCGGTGCAAGCGTCAAAAGATCGTCCAGCGACCCGGTGATCACCACGTCCAGATCGAACCCAAGAACCGGCCCCTCAAGGTCCGGGATCAACCCCGGCCGGAACAGCGAGACCTTGCGCATCGCGCCCTGCCGGTTGGCCAGTTTCAGCGCAGCCGCCATCGGCTCGGCAAACGGCTCCACCGGCAGGTCCAGCACCTCGATCTCCGGATGCAGCCCTTCGGTATGTTCCGTCATGCAGATGAACCGCACCGGGCAGGACAGGTTGCGCCGCACGCCGGAATAGAGCCGGTTCACGTATTCCGGCCCGAACAGCGTGCCCCACTTGATGCAGGCGACAGTGGCATGTGTTGGCATGGTCATGCGCCCGCTTAGCAACGGTTCGGTCAAATGACCAGATGCCGCTTGGCGCGGCCTGCGGGGGAGGCTATGATCTCGCCGTTCCGATCCGGCATGCAGCCAGGGAAGCAGGAGGACATGATGCAGATTTTGCGACCCCTGCGTGCGGCAGGCTGATCCCCGCACCCGACCTGATCGCGCGCCCAATCCTGGCGGATCACGCGACAGGGTGGCTCCCGTGACCCGTCATTCCCTGACCGACCTCGGATGGTCGGAGCATTTCGAACGTCAACGCGATGCCGAGGATGCAGCCCTCTTCCCCGCCCGCATCTCCGAGGTGCACCGCAGCCAGCTTGTTGCCCTGTCCGAAGCAGGCGAACTGCGCCTGATCCCCGCCGAAAGCGCCGGAGCCTACGCGGTGGGCGACTGGGTGCTGACCGACGGCACCAGCGCCCTGCGCAGGCTCGATCCCGTCAGTGACCTGCACCGCCGCGCCGCCGGCCACGCGGTAAGCGCGCAGCGCATGGCGGCCAATGTCGATACGGTTGGCCTTGTCACCTCGTGCAATGCCGATTTCAACGTCGCCCGGCTCGAACGCTACCTCGCGCTGACACTGGCCTCGAACGCGCTGCCGCTGGTGATCCTGACCAAGCCCGATCTCTGCGACGATCCCGACAGCTACAGACGGCAGGCCGAACGCCTGTCGCCACTGCTCACCGCGATCATCGTCAACGCCAAGGATCCCGAGGACGTCAAACGCCTCAACCCGTGGTGCGGCACCGCGCAGACCCTTGCCCTGCTCGGCTCGTCCGGCGTCGGCAAGACCACGCTGCGCAACGCGCTCACCGGCGAGACCGAGGCAACGCAGGGCGTGCGCGAGGATGATGCCAAGGGCCGCCACACCACCACCCACCGTGCGCTGCGACCAACGCTGGCCGGCGGTTGGCTGATCGACACGCCGGGCATGCGGGAATTGCAGCTCTCTGGCACCAGTGATGGGCTCGAGGAGCTCTTCGACGACATCGAATCCCTTGCCGCACAATGCAAATTCTCGAACTGCGCACATGCCAGCGAACCCGGCTGCGCGGTCAAGGCCGCCCTCAAGGACGGCACGCTCGACCAGGCGCGTCTGGACCGCTGGCAGAAACTGCGCCGCGAGGATCAGCACAACTCGGAATCCATCGCCGCCGCCCGCGCGCGCCAGAAATCCTTTGGCCGACTCGTGAAGGAGGCGGTCAGCACCAAGAGCAAACACAAGCGCGGCTACGAGGAGTGAGACGCGAAACGGCGCGCCGTGAGGTGGTGCAAATTGCTGAACCCTGCGCCCAAACTCGCCACTGCCCTGATTGCCCGTGCAAAGCACGGGCAGCGCCCGAACCGCCCCCACGGGGCGGGCGCTTCTCGCCCACCCCTCGGTTCGGACGCGGTGCGCTTGGCAGGCCGAAAAGCCGCTTCACCCCCCACATCAGAACCAAAACGCAAAACGGCGGGCCATCGCAGCCCGCCGCTCCAAACTTTCTGACGCAAGCCTTAAGCCGCAGGCATCCGCTGCTCGACGATCTCGGCCCACCAGGAACAGCCCGCCGGAATCGCATCGTCGTTGAAGTTGTATTCCGGGTGATGCACCGCCGCGCTGTCGCCGTTGCCCACAAGGATATAGGCGCCGGGACGTTCCTCGAGCATGAAGGCGAAATCCTCGCCCCCCATCACCAGCGGCGCGTCTTCGCAGCCACCCGACACGGACTTGGCCACCTCGGCGGCAAACTCGGTCTGCGCGTCGTGGTTGACCATGACCGGATAGCCCCGGTGGTACGTGACGTCCACGGACCCGCCGAACGTGGCCGCGATCCCCGAACAGATCGCCTTGATCCGGGTTTCCGCCAGATCGCGCATCTCGGTCGACATGGTGCGCACCGTGCCTTTGATCTGCACCCGCTGCGGGATCACGTTGAACGCCTTGGACGAGGTCTCGAACGACGTGACCGACACCACCACCTGATCAATCGGATCGGCATTGCGGCTGGCGATGGTCTGCAACGCCAGCACCGCCTGCGACGCCATCACGGTCGTGTCCACGGTCTCCTGCGGTTTGGCCGCATGGCCGCCACGGCCCTCGAAGGTGATGTCGAACTGGTCGGTCGCGGCAAAGAACGCACCGGGGCGGATGGCAAAGCTGCCCACCGGCTTGCCCGGCCAATTGTGCATCCCGTAGACCTCCTGGATGCCGAAACGGTCCATCATGCCGTCTTCGCACATCTCGCGGCCACCGCCGCCGCCCTCTTCGGCGGGCTGGAAGATCACCACGACAGTGCCGTCGAAATTGCGGGTCTCGCTCAGGTACTTGGCCGCCCCCAGCAGCATCGCGGTGTGCCCGTCATGGCCGCAGGCATGCATCGCGCCATCAGTCTTGGACTTGTACTCAAGCCCCGTCTGTTCGTGGATCGGCAGCGCGTCCATGTCGGCGCGCAGGCCGATGACCTTGCCTGCCGTGTCGGTCTTGCCCTTGATCACACCGACAACGCCGGTGCGCCCGATACCGGTAACGATCTCGTCGCAGCCGAACTCTTTGAGCCGGTCCGCAACCAAGGCGCTGGTGCGGTGTGTTTCGAACAGGATCTCGGGGTTCTCATGCAAATCCCGGCGCCACGCGGTGATTTCATCCTGCAATTCGGCAAAGCGGTTCTTGACCGGCATCTTGGTCATCCTTTGATCTGAGTGAATGGAGTCTCTGACCCGGAAGGTGGCGCAGACCGCGTCGGGCTTCAAGGGGGTCCAAAGGTCAGAGCGCCGGACCCAGCGTCATCGCGCTGCCATCGCTGAACCGTGACAAGCGGAAGCGGCGCAGATCATGGCCCGGCGCATCGCCGCAGACCAGATCGGCCAGCACCCGGCCCATCCCCGGCCCGATGCCGAACCCGTGCCCGCTCATGCCCGTGCCGATGGTCAGGCCGGGAATCGCCTCCACCCGGTCCACCACCGGGACAACATCGGGCATCGTGTCGATCATCCCCGCCCACATCGCGCGGTAGCGGATCGGCCCGACCTCGGGGAACAGCACCTCAACCTCGGACGCCACCTTGCGCAGCTTGCGCGCATTGGGTTTCGGGTTCAGCACGCGGATGGCTTCAAAGGGCGTCACCTCGTCCTCGGCCCAGTTCCGCCTGGTGCCCCACGCATCGGGATAGCCCTTGGGGGCAGCAGGCAGGAACCGCGTGCCGAACGGATCGGCCATCAGCTGCGTCCGGAATTTCGGCAAGGCCCGCACCGCGTCCGGCCCCACGAACAATTCGTGAAAGCCTCCCGCTGCCAGAGATGCCCCGCCATCCGCCCGCGTGCGGAAGGCAAATTTGCCACCCGCCGCAGCGCCCTGATGCGGCAACGCGACAGGCTCAGTCGCGCCCGCGCTGGCCCGCACCGACAGTTGCGGTATCGCCACGCCATGCGCCCGCAGGAACAATGAGGACCACGCACCGCCCGCGACAACCACATCCGAACAGGCGATGTGCCCGGCCTCGGTGAACACACCGGTGACGCGCCCCGCCTCAAGGTCCAGCTTGCGCGCGGCACAGCCCTCGACGATCACGGCACCCTCGCGCAGCGCGATCCTCGCCAGCGCAGGCACCGCCACCCAAGGCTCGGCCCGCATGTCAGACGGCGTGGTCAGCGCACCGGCAAACCCACCCTTGGCAAGTTCGGGAAACCGCGCCTTGAGACCGGCACGGTCCAGCACTTCGGTATCCACCCCCTGCGCCGTCGCATAGGGCAGCCAATCGGCAAACCCGGCCAGTCCGGTGTCGCTCTCGGCCAGATAGGTCACCCCCGACCGCTTGAGCCCGATATCCACGTTGGTCTGGCTGGCAAGCTCGGTCCAGAGCCGATTCGCCTCGACCATGATGGGCAGCTCATCCGGATCGCGCCCCTGCTGCCGAATCCAGCCCCAGTTGCGCGAGGATTGTTCCCCGGCGATGCGCCCCTTTTCCAGCAACACCACGCGCCGCCCCTTGCGCGCGAGAAAGAGCGCGGTGCAGACGCCGATCACGCCGCCACCAATGACCACCACATCGGTCTCGGAGGGCAACGGCCCGGCAAAGGCAATCGGGCTGGCTTCGGAAATCGGGAACGGGATCATGCCGACAGATGATCCAGAAGACGCTCCATGAAGGCCTGCCCTTCGATGAACTGCGCCACGGTGATGTATTCATCCGGCTGATGCGCCACGGCGATGTCACCGGGGCCGCAGACCACCACCGAATAGCCCGCGCTCTGGAAATGGCTGGCCTCGGTGCCGTAGGAGACATATTGCGTGCCGTTGTCGCCGGTCAGTTGCCGCACCAGCGTTTCCGCCGCACCGCCATCTTCAGGCTTGAAGGGCGGCAGGGAAAATGCGGGCTTGATCTCGATCCACGTCTCGGGACGCACCGCTTTCATCTCGGTTTCGATCTCGGCCGCCGCCTCGCGCAAACGGGTCTCCCACGACTCGAGCGTTTCGCCGGGAATCACCCGAAAGCCCAGACCGAATTCGCAATCCTTGGCGGTGATGTTATGCGCCGTACCGCCTTTGATCTGGCCCACATGGATGTTCGTGTAGGGCGGATCGAACTGCGCCGCGACCGGCCCCGGCGTGGCAGTAGCACTTTCGGCATTCACCCGGTTCGCCCACTCGATCAGCTTGGCACCGTACATGATCGCGCTGACGCCAGTGTGCATGATCGAGGAATGCACCTCGAACCCATGGAAATGCACCCAGAACGTGTTGCCGCCCTTATGCCCGGTCACCGCCTTGAGCATCGTCGGCTCGCCCACGATCACCGTATCCGCTTTCGGCACAACACCCTGCATTGCTTCGATCAAGGGTGGCGCGCCGGTGCAGCCGATCTCTTCGTCATAACTCAGCGCGATCTGCAGGGGCCGCGTGACACCGCGATGCTGCGCCTCGACCAGTGCCCAGATGGCAAGAGCGTCAAAGCCCTTCATGTCCGTGGTGCCGCGGCCGTACAGTTTGCCGTCCTTTTCGGTCACGGTGAAGGGATCGGTGCTCCACGGCTGGCCATCGGTCGGCACGACATCGGTGTGACCCGAAAGCACCACGCCACCGGCGACATCCGGTCCAACATGCGCGAACAGCCCGGCTTTCAAAGGGTCATCGGAATTCACATGCCGGTGACTGCTCACACCGTGCTCGGTCAGATAGGTCTCGACCCAGTCGATCAGCGGCAGGTTGGTGTCGCGGCTGACGGTGGGGAATTTGACCAACTGGTCAAGAATGGCGCGCGGGGTCAGGCGGTTTTGCATGGGCTCACTTCATGGCTGGGGCAGCAGATAATCGGCGTAGACCGGATGATGGTCCGACGGCCATTCGCCGCCAAACCGCTCTTGCACGACAACCGGCCCGTTGCGCAGGTCAACTTGCGGCGTGCGCGCCAGATGGTCAATGGCACCAAGCAGATGCACGCCCCGGTTCAGGTGGTAGGTGGCACCAGGCGTGCGGTCAAAGACGACACCCGATTCCTCGAGAATGTCCATCGTCCGCGCCCCGTGCAGCACGTTCAGATCCCCGACAACGAACACGGTCTCACCACCGTCGATCCACGGTTTGATCCGGTCCCGCACCAAAGCAGCCGACAACCGCCGGTTCGATCGGCTGGAATATTCGAAATGCACATTCGCCACGCGGAACAGCGCGCCGGTGTCGCGGTCCTCGAACTGCACCCATGTCGCAAAGGCCGGGAACGATCCGTTAAAAGTGCGCGAATAGATCACGTCCGGCGTATCTGAAAAGAAAAACCATCCCTGATCAACAGATTGCAACCTGTCTTTCAGGTAGAAAAGCGGTTGTGTCGTCGGAAATTCCCGCCAGTCGCCTGTGGCGGCGACGCCGTAATCCGGGTTCATCTCTGCCAGATGATCGCGGGTAAGGTTCACCGACCCGTCGCTGCCACGCTGCCAGCTTTCCATTTCCTGAAACGCCACAATATCGGCCTGCAACGCCTTGAATGCGCTATCCAAAGGCCCTTTGCGCCGCTCCCAGTCACTGACCGACCAAGCGCCGGTCTCCTGGCTCAGAATGATGTAGTGCACGTTGTAGCTGGCAATCCGAAGCGCGTCGCCCTCTGGCGGTGCAATGGTCACGTCGCCTTCGCTGTTGGTCACGTGGAGCGCACAGGCCACCAGCGTCAGAAGAGCTGTGCCAGCAACCAGCACACGGAAAACCCAACGGAATAATCGCCCCATGATGCTCCCTAGCAGCGCTGATCGAAAAGATCAGTAGCCACTGTCGGTGATCAGCACTTTGTGACCGGGTTCGACCTCGCGGTAGATCGACGGTTCCGGCTCATAGTCCAGCCCATGGATCGGTGATGGAATCGGCTTGAAGTTCAAATCCTTCTCCGACTTGCGCTTGCGCGGATCGGCAATCGGCACCGCCTTCATCAGCGCTTGCGTATAGGGGTGCTGCGGGTTCTCGAACACAGCGCGGCGCGGCCCGATTTCCACGATCCGGCCCAGATACATCACGCCCACATGGTGGCTGACCCGTTCGACCACGGCCATGTCGTGGCTGATGAAGAGGAATGAAATCCCCAGTTCTGCCTGCAATTCCAACATCAGGTTCAACACCTGCGCCTGCACCGACACGTCCAGCGCCGACACCGCCTCGTCCGACACGATCAACTTGGGGTTCAGCGCGAGTGCGCGGGCAATGGCGATGCGCTGCCGCTGACCACCAGACAATTCGTGCGGATAGCGCTGCATGAAGCTGCGCGGCAACTCGACTCGGTCAAACAGCATCTCGACACGTTTCTGCATCTCGGCGCTCGATCCCATGCCGAAATTGCGCATCGGTTCCGACACCTGATCGGACAGCTGCATCTGCGGATTGAGCGAGGCGAACGGGTCCTGAAACACCATCTGCATGTCGCGCCGCGCCTCGCGCAGTTCGGGTTGCGTCAGCGCCATGATGTTCTTGCCATCAAGGTAAACGCTGCCCTGCATCGGCTCGACCAGCCGCAGGATGGACCGCCCGGCCGTGGATTTGCCACAGCCGGATTCGCCCACAAGGCTCAGCGTCTGGCCTTTGTTGACCGAGAACGACAGGTCTTCGACCGCGTGCACATTGGCGATGGTGCGGCGCAGGAACCCACCCTTGACCGCGAAGCGTGTTGTCAGGTTCTTGACCTCGAGCAGCACCTCGTCCGACCCGGTGATCGGTGGTACTTCGGAACCGTCGCGCCCCAGAAGCCGCATCGGGCGCGGCAGATCGGTGCCCGTCATCTCGCCCAGCTTGGGCACAGCCGCCAGCAGCGACTTGGTGTAAGGGTGCTGCGGATTCTCGAAGATTTCCTCGACGGTTCCCTCTTCGACCTTGTTCCCGCGGAACATCACCACCACGCGGTCGGCCATCTGCGCCACCACGGCCATGTCATGGGTGATGAACATCACCGCCGTGCCGGTCTCGCGCTTCAGCCGGTCCATAAGGGCAAGGATCTCGGCCTGGATGGTCACATCCAGCGCGGTGGTCGGTTCGTCCGCGATGAGCAGGCGCGGCTCGCAGGCCAGCGCCATCGCGATAACCACGCGCTGCCGCATCCCGCCGGACAGTTCGTGCGGAAACTGCTTGAGCCGCCGTTCCGGTTCGGGAATGCGCACCTGCCGCATCAGGTCCAGCGCCCGCGCCTCCGCCTGCGATTTGCTCATGTTCTTGTGCAGCCGCAATCCTTCGGTCAGCTGCTTGCCCACGGTAAAGACCGGGTTGAGCGCGGTCATCGGCTCCTGAAAGATCATTCCGATCTCGTTGCCGCGGATCGTGCGCATCAGATCCTGATCGGTTTCCGACAGGTCGACGGTGCCCGCATCCTTGCGGTCAAACAGCAGCCGCCCGCCCGCGATGTCACCGCCGCCATATTCGATCAGCCGCATCAGCGCGAGCGACGACACCGATTTGCCGGACCCGGATTCGCCCACCACACAGACGGTTTCGCCGGGGTTGATGTCGAAGGACACGTCCTCGACCCCGACCACCGTGCCCGCCTTCGTCTGGAACTCGACGCGAAGATTCTCGATTTTGGCGATGCTGCCATCCGGCATGGGCGCGGTCCTTTTGCTATCGTTGCTCAAACGCTAACCGACGCGGGGCCAGAGTCAAACGGTGTCTCGACGTCGCCCGTGTTATCGCTCCCACGGGACTTGCATTTTGCGCAAAAGCTGTTTCGATGCGCGGACAGGGGGAAAAACCTGCGCGTTTTCAGAGAGGTTCCGGTGCATTCCGCGCAGAAACCCAAAACGACACCGCGCCGGGCGTTCCCGCCAATGAAAACGACACGGGCAAACTGTGTCCAACAAGGAGAGACTGATGAGACTCAAATCCCTACTCTTGGGGGCCGCCGCTGGCGTAGCCCTTGCGCCTGCGGCCTTCGCAGAGCGTGGCTCCGATGGCGAGGTCAAGATCATCTATTGGCAAGCGCCGTCCATCCTGACGCCGTTCCTGTCTGGCGGCACCAAGGACGTTGAAGCCGCGTCGATGATTCTCGAGCCGCTGGCGCGCTACAACGAACAGGGCGAACTGGTCCCGTGGCTGGTCGAAGAAGTGCCGACCGTGGCAAATGGCGGTGTCAGCGAAGACCTGACGACGATCACATGGAAGATCACGCCCGGACTGGTGTGGTCGGATGGTACACCCTTCACATCGGCGGACGTGGCGTTCACCCATGAATACTGCACCCATCCCGAAGGCGGCTGCGCGCAGCTGACCAAGTTCAATGGCGTCGCAAGCGTCGAGACACCGGACGACCTGACCGTCGTCGTCACTTTCGAAGGTCCGACCCCCAACCCCTATGGCCCGTTTGTCGGCGGTGAAAGCCCGATCCTGCAGGCTGCGCAATTCGCCGGCTGCCTTGGCGCGGCCGCGTCGACCTGCACCGAACAGAACTTCAACCCGATCGGCACCGGTCCGTTTGTCGTGGATGAATTCAAGCCGAACGACGTGATCACCATGTCGGCCAACCCCAACTTCCGCGACCCGGCCAAGCCTGCCTTTGCAAGCGTGACCTTCAAGGGCGGCGGCGACGCCCGCGCAGCCGGTCAGGCCGTGATGGAAACCGGCGAATTCGACTACGCCTGGAACCTCCAACTTGCGCCCGACGTGATCGCCGCGATGGAAGCCGGCGGCCAGGGTGTTGCCGTTGCGGGCTTTGGTCCGCTGCTCGAGCGCATCATGGTCAACCAGACCAATCCCGACCCGAGCCTGCCCGAGGGCGAACGCTCCACCGCGATGCATCCGCACCCGTTCCTGCAGGAACCGGCAGTCTACAAGGCCCTGTCGATGGCCATCGACCGTCCGCTGCTGGTTGAAATCGGCTATGGACAGGCCGGCAAGGTCGGCTGTTCCTGGGTTCCGGCGCCCGAAGCCTTTGCTTCCACATTCGAGGGCTGCGAAACACAGGACATCGAAGGCGCAAAGGCGCTGCTGGACGAAGCGGGAATCGTCGACACCGACGGCGACGGCGTGCGCGAGCACAATGGCGTTCCGCTCTCGATGCTGTACCAGACCTCGACCAATGCCGTCCGTCAGGACTTCCAGGCGCTGATCAAGGAATGGTGGGAACAGATCGGCTTTGAAGTCGAACTGCGCAATGTCGACTCCTCGGTCTTCTTCGGTGGTGACCCGGGTTCGCCCGACACGTTCCAGAAGTTCTATGCCGACGTTCAGATGTACGCCAACACCTTCAACGGCACAGATCCTCAATCCTATCTGGGCAACGGCCTGTGTGAAAACGCCCCGCGTCCAGAGACACAGTGGCAGGGCGAGAACATCTCGCGCTTCTGCATGGAAGAGTATGACGCCCTGCATGCCGAGCTGACACAGACCGCCGATATGGCCGAGCGTCAGCGCATTGGCCGCGAACTCAGCGCGATGGCTGTCAACAATGGCGGCATCATTCCGCTGGTCCACCGTGGCCGTCTGTCGGCACATGCCAACAGCCTTGGCGGCGTTGTCCTGAACGTCTGGGACAGCGAATTGTGGAACGTTGCAGACTGGTACCGCATCGAGTCCAACTGATCGGACCCGAACACCGGGGGCACTGCGCCCCCGGTGACATTGTGCTTTGACTTGGGCCCGCCCTGATGTCACGCAGCCCCAAAGACTCATGACCCGAGGCGCCTAGCATGCTCACTTTTGCCGTCCGACGACTTGTACTCGCCGTTCCGACGCTTCTGTTCATCAGTTTTGTCATCTTCATGCTGCTGCAACTCGCCCCCGGCGATCCGATGGCGCAGGTGCCCCTGACCGTTCCGCCCGAGGTGAAGGAGCTGATGCGCCAGGCGCTTGGCGTCGGTGAGCCGCCGTTGGTGCAATACTGGAAATGGCTGGTCCAGGTGTTCTGGATCGAACCCAAGGTGTTCATCGACTGGCTCACCAGCTCAAGCAGCCTGCTTGGCTGGCTGCCCGATACGCAGCTGTACCAGGGCGAGTTGCGCGTGATCTCGTGGCAGACCCGCAGCCCGGTCATGGACATCGTGATCCAGCGCATCCCGCAGACGCTCTGGGTGGTCGGCATGGCCTACATCGTTGGCATCCTGATCGCCCTGCCCATCGGCATCTATTCCGCCTACCGGCAATATTCGGTCTTTGACCAGTCGGGCACATTCATCACGATGATCGGCTTTTCGATTCCGCCGTTCTTCACCGGTCCGCTGCTCATCGTGATCTTCTCGGTCCAACTGGGCTGGTTCCCGTCGATCTATGACACGACCCATGTGGTCAACGATTGGGCCAGCTTCAAATACCAGCTGTCGCAGATGATCCTGCCGGTGATGGTGCTGGCGCTTCAGACCACAGCGCAGATCAGTCGTTACATGCGCGCTTCCATGCTGGACAATCTAAACCAGGATTATGTCCGCACCGCCCGCGCCAAGGGACTGAGCGAGGCCGTGGTTGTCACCGTCCACGTCCTGCGCAACTCGATGATCCCGGTGATCACCGTGATCGCGCTCAATGTGCCGTCGATCTTTGGCGGCGCGATCATCACGGAAAACGTGTTCAAGGTGAATGGCATCGGCCAGTTGCTCATCACGGCCCTGTTCGCCAATGACCTGCCGATGGTGATGACGCTGACCTTCATCTTTGCCGTGCTGATCGTTCTCTTCAACCTGATTGCCGATATCCTCTACGGCCTTCTCGACCCGAGGATCCGCTATGACTGAGCCCGTGAACGCTACACCCACCCCGATCGAGGCGCTGGCCGACAAGGGCCCGATGGCCCCACCGCGCAGCCAGTGGAAGGATGTGTGGGACCAGTTGCGCAAACACAAGGGCGCGATGTTCGGCGGGGGCTTTCTGCTGTTCATCACGCTGGCTGTCCTGCTCGGCCCCTATATCTGGCAGGTGGACGCGCAGAAGCTCGATATCCGCAACAAGGACATGCGGCCGATCTGGGTTGCACTCTGGGACGGCACCGCGAAGGTGGCGTGGAACCGGCCCTTCGGCACTGACCAGCTGGGCCGTGACCAGATGGCGCAGATCATCCAGGGCGGGCGCACGTCGATGGCCGTCGGCTGGGCCGCGATGGTCCTGAGCCTCATCATCGGCACAACCGTCGGCATTCTGGCGGGCTTTGTCCGCAAGGCCGACGGCCTGCTGATGCGCCTCACCGACCTCTTTCTGTCGCTGCCGATCCTGCCGCTGCTGCTGGTTGCGGTGACCCTTTTCCGCCAGCCTCTGCGCGAGGCGTTCGGCCCCGAGGGCGGCATGTTCGTGCTGATCGTCGGCATCATCGCCATCACAAGCTGGATGCCGACCGCCCGTATCGTGCGCGGCGATATTCTTGCCCTAAAGGAACGTGAATTCATCCTCGCCGCACGCTCCATCGGCACCACGCCCTTCCGCATCGTGCAGCGCCACCTGCTGCCCAACGTGCTGTCGCCGATCATGATCTCCGCCACTCTGGGCCTTGCCACCGCGATCATCACCGAAAGCGCGCTCAGCTTCCTCGGTGTCGGCTTTCCGTCGGATTTCCCCACATGGGGCAAGATGCTGGCCGATGCGGTGCAACGGATGCAGCAATTCCCCGAACGGGTCTACCTGCCGGGTATCGCGATCTCACTGACCGTGCTCAGCGTGAACTACCTGGGTGACGGTCTGCGCGACGCGCTCGATCCGCGCATTCGGGGACGGTGACCGCAGTGGCCCCGAAATAAGATCAATCGGCGCGGACAGACGGGCGTCCCCTGAACAGCTATCATAGGTTTTGGCTGAAATCGGAACAATATTCCAGTTTCAGCCGGTTACGCGCAATCACTTTCCCGTAAATTGCTGCGTCCCGCACTCCTTGCACCTTGCCCAAGGGAAACTTTCCCGCCATCTGGCCCATAACAGACGGAAGGAGCGACCCATGTTCGAATCCCTTGGCTTTGAAAACTTCACCGCACCGCAGGTCGCGGTCGGTCTTGCGCTGATCCTCGGTGCCGCCTTTGGCCTTCTGGCCGAGCGCACGAAATTCTGCTTCCGTCGCAGCCTTGTCGGCGACGACCGCAAACAGGCCATGGGTGTCTGGCTGACTGCGCTGGCGGTGGCCGTGCTTGGCACGCAGGCCGGGGTTCTGTCCGGTCTCATCACCTTTGACGAGCACCGTTTCATGGATGCCAACCTGCCGATCCTTGCCATCGTTCTGGGCGGGCTGATGTTCGGCGCGGGCATGGTTCTGACGCGCGGCTGCGTGTCCCGCCTGACCGTGCTGTCCGCAAGCGGCAACCTGCGCGGCGTGTTTGTCCTGCTGGTCTTTGCAATCACCGCACATGCCACGCTCAAGGGCGTGCTGGCCCCTGTTCGGACCAAGCTCGGCTCTTTCACTGTTCCGCTTGGGGACACCATGTCCCTGACCGCGCTGCCCGGCGGCGCGCTGGTCTGGTCACTGGTGATCGCGCTGGCGGCGCTGGCCGTGGCGTTGCGGTCGGGCAACCGGGCATCCGCCCTGCTGATGGCCGCACTTTTGGGCGCGCTGGTGCCTGCGGGCTGGGTCGGTACGGGCTTCGTGCTTTATGACGATTTCGACCCGGTCGCGCTACAAAGCCTGTCCTTCACCGCGCCTTATGCCGACACCCTGTTCTGGGGCATCGCTTCCACCTCGATCCCGGCGAATTTCGGCGTCGGCCTGATCGGCGGCACCGTCATCGGCGCTCTGGTGGCGGCGCTGGTGACCGGCAGCTTCCAGTGGCAATCCTTTACGGCCCCCGCAGAAACCGGGCGCTATGCGGGCGGTGCGGTGCTCATGGGTGTGGGCGGCGTTCTGGCAGGCGGTTGCACCGTGGGCGCGGGCCTGGCGGGCGTTCCCACCCTGTCCATCGCGGCGCTGCTGGCCATCGCCTCCATCGCCGGTGGCGCACTTCTGGCCAACGCGGCGTTGAAACCCTCGCGTCTGCGCAGCTACGCACAACCGGCAGAGTAACCCTTAAATGTCGATTTCGCCGTCTTCGGGCGGCGGCATGTCCTCAAGCGGCGGAGCATCCTGTTTGCGCCGCATCAGGATATCTCCATTGGGAAGGATCTCGGGCGCCTCATAGGCTGACCAGTCCTCGACCTTCGTCATGAGATCGCGCAGGGCCGGGCCCATTTCCTGGGCAAAGCTGCGGATCGCGGGTTCTATTTCCTCGCCCAGACGGTCCAGCTCGCGAAGTGCCGGTTCCATTTCTTCCATCAGCCCGCGAAAGAACAGTTTGGCACCCTCTTCCATCAGGCTGCTGCCCTGATCCTCCTGCGCCATCGCGCCAAAGGGGGTCAGGGAAAGGGCCAATACAGCTGCATATACATGTTTCATAACCACAATATAGACACCCCGGCTGCGGGTTTCACTATCACAGATCAAGATCCAGCGTGACCGGGAAATGATCCGACGCAGTCAGCAAAGCCTCACGCAATTCCGGCGTGGTCCAGCAGACCGGATCGTCGAACGGGTGCCAGATGCGCCAGCGCCGCGCCTTGGCCCGCAGATCCGGCGAGACCATGATATAATCCAGCAGCGCCTGCAGATAGCGGTCGTCCTTCGGGATATAAAACCGCGCAGTGGTCGGCTGTGCCCCGATCCGCCGCAACAGGGCTGTGGAGGCATGCGGGTCATAGAGCTCCGCCTCGCCGTCCCCGAGGATGATCTCGACCGAACTGCGCCCGAACAAATGCTCGTACTCGTCCAACCCCGGCCCGTCATTGAGGTCCCCCAGCACGATCACCGGATCACCACTTTCAAGATGCTCGGCCACCCGAGCCCGCAGCCAGATCGCCTGCGCCAATTGCTTGCGCCGGTTGGCAATGGACAGCCGCATCACCTCGTCGCGGGTCGTCGCCCCATAAGGTGCCTTGGATTTCAGATGCGCGCCGATCAGCCGGATCACCTGCCCGGTCGCGTTCACCGTCATTTCCACCTCGAGTGGCGGTTTCGAAAACACCACCTTGTCCTCGGTCGCGTCGATGTCGAGATCGATCCGATACGTCCCGTCAAAGCGCGGCGCGCCGTCGGCATGCGGCACCCCCGGCAATGGCGCCAGCCCCTTGGGATCATGTCGCGCCGAGACCACGTCCGGATCGTACATCAGCGCGATTTCCTGCTGGGTGTCGTTGCTGAACCCCATCACCACCCGCCGCACCCGCAGATCGAAAGCATCAGCGAAACTCTCAAGCGCGCGGATCGTGTCGCGCTGGCGGCTGGTGTCCGGTGCCTCGATCACCATGATAGCATCCGCGTCGAGCGCGGTGAACACGATCCCCAACGCCTCGGTCTGCATGAGCTTGGTCACATCATGCCGCGCCGACCATGATCCGTCAGAAACCAGCCCACCCAGATCATCGAACAGCGCATCGAACCATTCGACATTGTAGGTGGCGATCCTCACACGGACCGCTCAGGCATGCGCCCGCGCCGAGATGTCCTCCCAGGCGCGGTTGATGTCGATGAGCCGTCGTTCCGACAGCTTCACCGCCTCTTCGGGCACACCGCGCGCGATCATGCGGTCAGGATGGCTGTCGCGCACAAGCTGCCGCCACGCCGCGCGGATCTCACCGAGCGGCATGTCCGGCGAGACCCCCAGGACATCGAACGGATCAGGCTCTGCATCGGGCACGAAGCGCGATTTCAACCGGCGAAATGCCGTGTCCGGCACATCGAAAATCTCGGCCACGCGCGTCAGAAACGCGTCCTCGCCGGGATGATAGCTGCCATCCGCCATGGCGATGTGGAACAGCCCCTCCATCAGATCGCAGAGCGTGCCCTTATCCTCGCCGAACATTGTGCGGATGCGCTTGGCATATTCCTCGAACCCCGCCACGTCCTGCCGGGCCAGATTGAACACCCGCGCCGCGCCTTCCTCGTCCTCGGCGGGGATGTGGAACACCTCGCGAAAGGCCATCACCTCGTCGCGGGTGACAATCCCGTCCGCCTTGGCCATTTTGGCCGACAAGGCGATCACGGCGATGGTGAAGGCTACGGTCCTTTCCGGCGGCGTGCGCAGGCGGTCGAACACCGAAGCCAGCCCTTCACCCGAGGCGAGGGCAGACAAAGCGTCCGCGATGCGTGTCCAGATCGACATAAACCAAGTCTAGGCCAAAACGCCGATTCTGTCAGTGCGGCATCAGAGCCGTTTCTGCATGAGCACAAGGTCCATCCAGCGGTCGAACTTGAATCCGACCTCGGGCAGCACGGCGATCTCGGTGAAGCCGATGGCCGCATGAAAGGCGCGGCCTGCGGGGTTTTCACCACTTACCGCGGCGATCAGCGAATGCACCCCCTCGCGGCGCGCCTCGGCCTCGAGCGCGGCCATCAGCGCGCGCCCTGCACCGCGCCCCTGCATGTGAGGCCCAAGCGCAATGGAATGCTCCTTGGTCCGCGCATATCCGGGACCGCCGCGAAACGGGAAGTAACTGGCATAGCCCGCCGCAACGCCATCCACCTCGACAACAAGAAACGCCCTGCCACGCAAGGCAATATCATCCTGCACGGTCTGCAGGCTCTTGCGTTCTGTGGTGAATGTAATGGTGGTGTTGTCGATCACATCGTTCAGGATCGCCATCACCGCCACCGCATCCTCGGGACGCGCGGGGCGGATGATCATGTCAGGACGCGCCGCCCGCTGGTGGTCAGGAACACCGCCTGCATCATCCGGTCGGCCATGGTACGAAACACCACGCGGTCGTCGTCGAACACCGGCGCCAGCCGCGCTTTCAGGTCATCCACATCCGGCCCGCAGATAGTCAACGCCTCGAGCCGCAGCCCCGCACTGGTCAGCGTCATGCCCGGCGGCGTGTCGGTATGCCATTGAATGATCGCCGGAAACTGGCCATCAAACGGCAGGCGCCCTTCAGGCGGCACCAGCATGGTCCAGCGCAAATCGCCCCGGCTCAGATGCACCGGCTCGCCCGCTTCGGGGAACATCCGCTGGGCCGCGTCGATATCGGAACAGCGCAAAATCCACTTGTCGAGCCGCGCCGGACCGTTGAAATCATCCAAGCCGAACCAACGCGGATAGTCCGGTTTGGGTTGTGATAGATCGGGGGCTATGGCCTCGAAATAGAGGTCCTGCTCCAGACCCAAAAGGCGGTTGTGGGTGGCGTAATGCGTGTGCTGCCCGCCAGCACCCAGCGCCACGCCCAGTGCCTCTTCACTGTGCGTGACCGCCTCCTCCAGCGTTTCGCCCGCCACCGCGATATGATCCAATTCGAATTTCATAACGTCATGAACACATGCGGTGGAATTTCCGTCAACGGAAAACAGCGGACGAACAGGCGCGTCCGCCCGCCTTCACCTCAACCGCGCGCTTCGCGGATCAGCCGCAGGATATCCTGTGCCGCCTCCGGGATGTTGGTGCCCGGACCAAAGATCGCCTTGACCCCCGCATCATAGAGGAACTGGTAATCCTGCTGCGGAATGACGCCGCCACAGATCACCAGAATGTCCCCCGCACCCTGCGCCTTGAGTTCCTTGACCAATTCGGGTGCCAATGTCTTGTGCCCTGCGGCCTGACTTGAGATCCCGATCACGTGCACATCGTTGTCGATGGCATCCTGCGCCGCCTCGGCCGGTGTCTGGAACAAGGGCCCCACATCCACGTCAAACCCGATATCGGCAAAGGCCGTGGCGATCACCTTGGCGCCCCGGTCATGCCCGTCCTGCCCCATCTTGACCACCAGCATCCGCGGGCGGCGGCCCTCATCCTCGGCAAAGGCCTCGACCGAGCGCTGGATCGCGGCAAAGCCTTCGTCACCTTCGTAGGCCGCGCCATAGACGCCCGCCAATGTCTTGACCTCGGCCCGGTGGCGGCCGAACACCTTTTCCATCGCCATGCTGATCTCTCCGACTGATGCGCGGGCGCGGCACGCCTCGACCGCGGCTTCCAACAGGTTGCCACCCTCGGCAGCGCGTTTCTCAAGCTCCGCAAGCGCAGCATCACAGGCCGCCTGATCGCGGGTGGCCCGGATCTTTTCCAACCGCGCGATCTGCGACTTGCGCACTGCCACGTTGTCGACATCCAGAATGTCGATCTGGTCTTCGGTCTCGCGGCGGTACTTGTTGACCCCCACGATCACGTCCTCGCCCCGGTCGATCAGCGCCTGCCGCATCGCCGCGGTTTCCTCGATCCGAAGCTTGGGCATGCCGGACGCCACCGCCTTGGTCATGCCGCCCATCTCGTCGACCTCCTGGATCAGTTTCCAGGCTTCTTCCGCCAGATCATGTGTCAGCTTTTCGACGTAGTAAGACCCGGCCAATGGATCGACCACCTTGGTGACGCCGGTTTCTTCCTGCAAGATCAACTGCGTGTTCCGCGCAATGCGGGCGGAAAACTCGGTCGGCAGGGCAATCGCCTCGTCCAGAGCGTTGGTGTGCAACGACTGCGTGCCCCCCAGAACCGCGCTCATCGCCTCGTAGGCGGTGCGGATCAAGTTGTTATAGGGATCCTGCTCGGCCAGCGACACACCCGAGGTCTGACAATGGGTGCGCAGCATCTTTGAGCGGTCGTTCTTGGCGCCCAGATCATCCATGATCCGGTACCACAACATCCGCGCCGCGCGCAGCTTGGCAACTTCCATGAAGAAGTTCTTGCCGATGGCAAAGAAGAACGACAGCCGTCCTGCGAACTTGTCCACATCCATGCCCCGCGCCATCGCGGTCTGCACGTATTCCTTGCCGTCGGCCAGCGTATAGGCCAGCTCCTGCACAAGGTTCGCGCCGGCCTCCTGCATGTGGTAGCCGGAAATCGAGATCGAGTTGAACTTGGGCATCTCGGCGCTGGTGTATTCGATGATGTCCGCGATGATCCGCATCGACGGCTCGGGCGGGTAGACATAGGTGTTGCGGACCATGAATTCCTTGAGGATGTCGTTCTGGATCGTGCCCGACAGAACCGCCTTGTCATGCCCCTGCTCTTCACCCGCCACGATAAAGCTGGCGAGGATCGGAATGACCGCGCCGTTCATCGTCATCGACACGGACACCTGATCCAGCGGGATGCCGTCAAAGAGGATCTTCATGTCCTCGACAGAGTCTATCGCCACACCGGCCTTGCCCACGTCGCCCGTGACCCGCTCGTGATCGCTGTCATAGCCCCGGTGCGTCGCCAGATCGAAGGCCACCGACACGCCCTGCTGACCGGCGGCGAGGTTGCGGCGGTAAAAGGCGTTTGATTCTTCGGCGGTGGAAAAGCCCGCATATTGCCGGATCGTCCAGGGACGGCCCGCATACATCGTCGCCTTGACGCCGCGCGTGAACGGCGCCTCGCCGGGGATCGTGCCCAGATGCGGCAGGTCCTTCACGTCGTCCTCGGTGTAAAGCGGCTGGACCTCGATGCCTTCCAGCGTTTTCCAGGTCAGCGAGTCCAGCGGCTTGCCGCGCATTTCGGCTTCGGCAAGGCTGCGCCATGTGTCTTTCTTGGCAGTCATCGGTCTGGTTATCCTTTTGTCTTCGCAAACGCGGCAGCCCTTGGGGCAACGGCGCTCTGCGGTGAAAGTCCTTGGGGGCGGGCTGTGGGTCTGATCCGGCCCCGCATATCGGCCTGTTGAAAGCCGGTCACTTTTTTGCCAGTCACACCGCTTCGAGCCTTCGCATTGTGAACTGCACGCCCTATGTTCCGGGTCATGAACAAGTTTTTACCCGCGATGATGGCTGCACTTCTGCTCTGCTCTCCCGTTTCGGGACAGGCACAAGACGACAGCCCGACCGTCGACGATCTCTCTGTCGACATGATCCGGTCGGCCGAAGAGGTGACGCTGGACGAATTTCTGTGGCTCAAACGGCCTGTTGTTGTCTTCGCCGACAGCCCCGCCGATCCGCGATATGTCCAGCAGATGCAGTTCCTGATGAGCGAACTGAATGCGCTTGACGTGCGGGACGTCGTGATCATCACCGACACCGACCCCTCCGCCCGATCCTCGGTGCGCACGGCCCTGCGTCCCCGCGGGTTCATGCTGGCGCTGATCGACAAGGACGGCCAGGTCAAGCAGCGCAAGCCCCTGCCCTTCGACGTCCGCGAAATCAGCCGCGCCATCGACAAGATGCCGACCCGCCAGCAGGAAATCAACGACCGCACCGACGTGTTGCCGAGGGGGTAGATAGGCGCTGGCCCGGTGGGACATGTCCACACCGGGTCACGTTCATCTATGATCGCCGCGCCGATCACAGTTTCACTCGAACTCCATGATCACTTCGTCCACGGCAAGGCTGTCACCGGCCGCCGCGTTGATCTTGGACACGATGCCCTTGCGTTCGGCGCGCAGGATGTTTTCCATCTTCATCGCCTCGACGGTACAGAGCGCCTGCCCGTCCTGCACCTCGTCGCCCTCTGCGACGTTGATCTTGACGATCAGGCCGGGCATCGGGCAGAGCAGCATCTTCGACGTGTCCGGCGGCACCTTTTCGGGCATCTTGCGGGCCAGCTCGGCCTGACGCGGCGTGCGGACATGGACCTTGAGCTCTGCCCCCCGGCTGCGAACCCGGAACCCGCCCGAGATCTTGCCGACCTTCATCACCAGCGGGTCGCCATTGACCGTCATGCGGGCCAGCTGATCGCCCGGCGTCCAATCGCCGCTCACCCGGATGTCGCTGCCATCGGCAAAGCGCACGGTCGATCCGTCAGGATCGGCTGCGACCGTCACGTCGAAGTCCTGCCCCTGCAGGGCAACGTTCCAGTCTTCGCCAACCCGGCGTTCGTGGTTGTCGAGCGTGCCGGAAATACGCGCCCGCCGGATCTCGGCCACGCGGTTCATCGCCGCCGCAGCCGCCGCGACACGTTTCAGCGCCTCTTCGCCCAGCGTCACACCCTCAAAACCCTCGGGGTATTCCTCTTCGATGAAGGCGGTGGTCATGGTGCCCGCGATGAACTTGGGGTGATCCATCACCGCCGCCACGAAGGGCAGGTTGTGGCCAATGCCCTCGACCTCGAAACTGTCCAGCGCGTTGCGCATGGTCTCGATCGCCTCACCACGCGTCGGCGCCCAGGTACACAGCTTGGCGATCATCGGGTCGTAATACATGCTGATCTCGCCGCCCTCGAACACGCCCGTGTCATTGCGCACAATGCCGTTGCCCAAAGCCCCCTCGGCGGGCGGACGGTAGCGCGTCAGACGGCCAATCGACGGCAGAAAGCCGCGATAAGGGTCCTCGGCATAGAGCCGGTTCTCGATGGCCCAGCCATTGATCTTGACGTCATCCTGAGTGATCGACAGCGGCTCGCCGTTGGCGATGCGGATCATCTGTTCGACCAGATCGACGCCTGTGATCAGTTCGGTCACGGGGTGTTCGACCTGCAAGCGGGTGTTCATTTCGAGGAAGTAGAAATTCTTGTCGCCATCGACGATGAATTCCACCGTGCCTGCGCTGGTATAGCCCACCGCCTTGGCCAGCGCGACAGACTGCTCGCCCATCGCCTTGCGCGTCGCCTCGTCCAGAAACGGGCTGGGGGCTTCTTCGACAACCTTCTGGTTGCGGCGCTGGATCGAACATTCGCGCTCGTTCAGGTAAATCCCGTTGCCATGCGCATCGCAGAGCACCTGGATCTCGATATGGCGCGGCTGGGTCACGAATTTCTCGATGAAGATCCGGTCATCGCCAAAGCTGTTGGCGGCCTCGTTCTTGGACGACTGGAAGCCCTCGCGCGCCTCTTCGTCGGACCACGCGATCCGCATGCCCTTGCCGCCGCCGCCAGCAGACGCCTTGATCATCACCGGATAGCCAACCTCGTTCGAGATCTTCACCGCCTCTTCGGCATCCTCGATCAGGCCCATGTAGCCGGGCACAGTGGACACGCCCGCCTCCTGCGCGATCTTCTTGGAGGTGATCTTGTCCCCCATCGCCTCGATCGCCTTGACGGGTGGTCCAACAAACGCGACGCCAGCGGCCTCGAGCGCCTGCGCGAATTTCGGGTTCTCCGACAGGAACCCGTAGCCCGGATGCACCGCCTGTGCGCCGGACTGCTTGATGGCCTCCATCACCTTGTCGATGACGATATAGGACTGGTTCGCGGGCGGCGGGCCGATATGCACCGCCTCGTCCGCCATCTCGACATGCAGCGCGTGCTTGTCGGCGTCCGAATAGATCGCCACCGTCTTGATGCCCATCTTGCGGGCGGTCTTGATGACCCGGCAGGCGATCTCGCCACGGTTGGCAATCAGGATCTTGTCGAACATGTCTGTCCCTTTCCGTCGTTCTTTTCTTGGCCCGGGACGCAACCCGCAGCGTTGGCATGAAAAAGACCGCCCGAGCGCGAGGCCCGAACGGTCGAAATTCGTGAATGGGTTTTTGGAACTGAAGCGTCAGCAGCGTTCCGGATAGGTCTGGCAATAGGCGACATTTGCCGCGCCGCCGACAGCCGCGCCGGTGAGAGGATCGCCGCCCGTTGCCACGGCTGTCCCGGCGCCCGTTGCGCCGCCCAGAAGCGCCTGTTCACCCAGCGTGTCACCACAGGCCGACAGGCCCAACAGCGCGACAACGGCAAATGCGAGTGCGGGTTTGATCTTGTGAATATCCATGTGTCTGCTCCCTTGCAGGTTGTTGACCTCTGGGGAATAACAGACGGGATCGACACATGGTTCCAGCGCGCACGCCCCGACCGCAGGAAATGGGCAGATCCTTGCCCGCTTCTGTAACATTTTGATTGAAAACGTAAAAAGTCGGGCGCTTGGCATGGGGTGTGACCAAGGCGCCCGACAGGGGAAGGGTAAGGGTGAACCGATGACGCAATCTGCTCACGCCACGTTACTAGGAACACCCCCACAGTGTCACAACCGTTCGACGTGTCAATCCTTACGTCAACACAACCCAAGCGGTCGGCCTTTTCCCGCGCATTCAGGCATCGGATCAGCGGCATCACGCCCAATCCTCGTTGTCATCGAAGGCCTCGGGGAACGACGCGCGCGCCACAGGCTCGTTGATGATCAACAGCGCCTCGTAGCTTTCGGGGTCGAACGGATCGTCATAGGGCAGCACCTCGCGCCCGAAAAGCCAGCTCAGCCGCCCCGCGTCCAGATTGCCCCGCTCAAAGGGTTCGGTGCCGAAATGCGCCCAAAGCGCCGCCATGAAAGCCAGATCCGCGCGTTTGTCAGGCGGACGGCGGTCGCGGTACCGCTCGCGCTTGATCAGCGGTGTGACGCCCTTGGGGTTCGACCGGCGGATGACAAATTGATAATCGGAGCCCGGCAGACGCCCCGGAAAGCCGCGATGCTTCAGCATGGGACACCCCCGCCAAGCAGCGCCGAAAAGGGGGCGGACGCCTCTGCCCGCCCCGTTTCAGGTTTACTTGTACTTGCCTGTGTGCATGGGCTCGTGGCTGATCGGCTCAGGGTCGATAACCACAAACTCTTCGTTGGTCTGTTTCTGACCGCACGCGGCCAGAACTGCAAAAAGACCGACTGCGGCAAGAAGCTTGATGCTCTTGGACATCTTGTTCTCCTGTCAGGTTCAAAGGACCCAACAAGACCGGTTGGTCCTGCCTGTCCTCGTGTCGAGGTAACGACTGCTTGGGTGCAGTCGTTCCAAGAATATCCTGAAACCAAGGGTGAAAGATATCCACAGCCCGCAACATCGCGGCCCTGTGACGCAAAAGACTCAACCCGAGCCCGGCCCGAATTACATTTCGCAACATGTTGTGGAAGCATCAAAAAAACTCCAAGATGCAGGTCTCGTCCTCGACGCGATAGGCCTCGAAAAACTGGGTGACGTCGTCATAGGCGACGCCGAATTCGGTCTCTTCCCGGCTAAAGGAAATCACGATCTGGCTGGGCTGCGGCCCGAGATCGGACAGCCGCGGGATCGCGTAGGTTTCGCACAGATGGTGCATGTCGATCTCCACATCCTCGTATTCGCGGCCCGCCTGACCGATCTCGGGCGCCACAAACCGGAACCGGTAGACCAGCCCGCTGCCCGGCCTGTCCCAGAGCATCTCCTGGAACGTGACCGGCTGGCCCGAGGGCACCTCAAGCGGCTCGCTCGCCAAGACCGGCACCGCAAGAAACAGCGCGAGAAGGGTGGATGTGTGCTTGCACGCACCGGCCCACCGAACCCACCGCGCGCGACAACGGCCATCCTCCAGCACATCCGCAATCTTGCGCTGCGCATCCGACCGCGCCTCAGCCGGAACACGCCCCCCTGCCGACACACGCATCGCATCGCCCAAACGCTCCACCCGCACAACCGGGGAAAACCCCCGCACCCGCTGCAACGCCCGCCACATGTCCTGCCGCACCTGCCGCGCCAGACGGCCCGCATCACATAGCGGAACCTCAGCCTCCACCGACACGTCAAAGCGCGCAGGCAGATGCCGGGCCAAGGTCAGCCCGTCCGCATCGCGCAGCATATGCCAGTCGTTTCGTGCCATGTCTGCCTAACCCGTAGGCCGGGCTACAGCCCGGCTTCCCTCACAGCGGAATGTTATCGTGCTTCTTCCACGGCATTTTCTGTTTCTTCGATCGCAGCGCGGCAAAGGCGCGGGCCACCCGTTTGCGCGTGCTGCGCGGCTGGATCACCTCGTCGATGAAACCCCGCTCCGCCGCCACAAACGGGTTGGCGAACCGGTCCTCGTATTGCGCCGCGTGGGCCGCGATCTTGGCCGCGTCACCCAGATCGGCGCGGTGGATGATCTCGGTCGCACCCTTGGCCCCCATCACCGCGATCTCGGCCGTCGGCCAGGCATAGTTCACATCCGCACGCAGGTGCTTGGACGCCATGACCACATAGGCCCCGCCATAGCTCTTGCGGGTGATGACCGTCACCTTCGGCACCGTCGCCTCGCCATAGGCAAAGAGCAGCTTGGCGCCGTGCTTGATCACGCCGTTGTATTCCTGCGACGTCCCCGGCAGGAAGCCCGGCACATCCACCAGCGTCAGCAGCGGGATGCCGAAACAGTCGCAGAACCGCACGAAGCGCGCGGCCTTGCGGGCGGAGTCGATGTCCAGAACACCGGCCAGAACCATCGGCTGGTTCGCCACCACACCCACGGTCTGCCCTTCAAGGCGGATGAACCCGGTGATCATGTTCTTGGCGAACTCTTCCTGGATCTCGTAGAAATCCGCCTCATCCGCGATCTTGTGGATCAGTTCCTTCATGTCATAGGGCGTGTTGGCGTTTTCCGGCACCAGCGTGTCGAGCGATTCCTCGAGCCGGTCCACATCGTCAAAGAATGGCCGCGTCGGGCTGGGCTGGCGGTTGTTGAGCGGCAGGAAATCCACCAACCGGCGCACTTCGGCCAGCGCCTCCACATCGTTCTCGAACGCGCCGTCGGCGACCGAGGATTTGCGCGTATGCGTCACCGCGCCACCCAGTTCCTCGGCGGTCACCTGTTCGTTGGTCACGGTCTTGACCACGTCCGGGCCTGTGACGAACATGTAAGAGCTGTCTTTGACCATGAAGATGAAGTCGGTCATCGCAGGACTGTAAACCGCGCCACCCGCGCACGGCCCCATGATCACACTGATCTGCGGGACCACACCCGACGCCATGATGTTGCGCTGGAACACCTCACCATAGCCCGCAAGGCTGTCGACGCCTTCCTGAATGCGCGCACCACCCGAGTCGTTGATCCCGATCACCGGCGCGCCGTTCTGCATCGCCATATCCATGATCTTGCAGATCTTCATCGCATGGGTTGCCGACACCGACCCGCCCAGAACCGTGAAGTCCTGAGAGAACACATAGACCATGCGGCCATTGATCGTGCCCCAGCCGGTGACCACGCCATCGCCTGCGGGGCGGTTCTTTTCCATGCCGAAATCGGTGCAACGATGGGTGACGAACATGTCGTATTCTTCGAAACTGCCTTCATCGAGCAGCAGCTCCACCCGCTCGCGCGCCGTGAGCTTGCCACGGGCATGCTGCGCGTCGATGCGTTTCTGCCCACCACCCATCCGGGCATCGGCGCGGCGGGTTTCCAACTCTTGCAGAATATCTTTCATGAACCGTCCCTTTGTCGCTGTGTGGCGAACATACCGACGCGCGGCTGCGCCTCAAGCGCTAATGAGCAAATTTGCAAACTCTGGAAAGAGCATGTTTTGCAAATTGCAAATTTGCAAATTGTATCGTTACGCCTGCGGATATGGACAATCCGCAGGCACAGGCGTAGCGATACGCAATGAGTTACGCCTCCAAGGTTCGATTTCTCGACCGCTTCACACCGCCGCATATTGTCACACTGATCCTGCTCGCAGGACTGTCTGCGCTGGTGATGAACATTTTCCTGCCCTCGCTGCCCAACATGACGGCCCATTTCCAGACCGAATACTGGATCATGCAGCTGTCGGTCGCGGTTTATCTGGGCGTGAACGCGGTGCTGCAAATCCTGATCGGACCGATCTCGGACAAGATGGGCCGCCGCCCGGTGATCCTCTGGGGCATTGGCGGATTCTGCGTGGCCACACTCGGCTGTATCTATGCACCCGACATCTACACCTTTCTCGGCTTCCGCATGGCGCAGGCGGTGATCGTCACCGCGATGGTGCTCAGCCGCGCCGTCGTGCGCGATTGCGTCCCGCAGGATCAGGCCGCATCGATGATCGGCTATGTCACGATGGGCATGGCCGTGGTGCCGATGATCGGCCCGGCCTTTGGTGGCGTGCTGGACCAGGTTTTCGGCTGGCAGGCGAATTTCTGGCTGCTGCTGATCCTCGGACTTGGCCTCTTCTGGCTGACATGGCGCGATCTGGGCGAAACCGCCACCGTGAGCGGCCTGTCGCTGGGCCAGCAATTTGCGCAATATCCCGAACTGCTGACCAGTCCGCGCTTCTGGGGCTACGCGGTCGCCGCGGCCATGTCGTCGGGTGCGTTCTTTGCCTATCTGGGCGGCGCACCTTACGTGGGCACCGAGGTATTCGGCATGTCCCCCGCCGTTCTGGGCTTTTTCTTTGGCGCACCGGCCATCGGCTATTTCCTTGGCAATTTCATCTCTGGCCGATTTTCAGCGCGGATCGGGGTCGACCGGATGGTGCTGGTCGGCACCTTCATCAATTGCACGGGCATCCTGCTGTCGATGGGTGTGTTCTGGCTGGGTCTCGGGTCGCAATGGACCTTTTTCGGCTTCATGACCTTTGTGGGTCTTGGCAACGGCATGACCATCCCCAACGCCACGGCGGGCATGCTGTCGGTGCGCCCGCACCTTGCGGGCACGGCGTCCGGGCTTGGCGGCGCGATCATGCTGGGCGGGGGTGCCGCGCTGTCGGCGCTGGCGGGAGCGTTGCTGGTGCAGGGCACAGGGGCATGGCCGCTCTTGTGGATCATGCTGGTCACGGCGGTCTGCGCCATTGTCGCGATCCAGCTGGTCATCTGGCGGTCGCGACGGCTTGGGGGTCTGGACAGCGCCGGGTGAATTTGCAAACTCGGGCCTGACCAACTGCAAACCCCGAGGATGCGATGCCCACCCAGAAACTCTATGCCGGTGCCAAACTGCGCGAGATTCGCACCCGTCTGAGCATCACCCAGCGCGATTTCGCATCCAAGCTCGGTGTGTCCCTGCCCTATCTGAACCAGATGGAAAACAACAAGCGCCCGCTCTCAACGACAGTGGTGCTGGCGCTGGCACAGGAATTCGGCATCGACGTCACCGAGCTGGGTCAGGGCGATGCGGAGCGGATGATCTCGGACATGCGCGAGGCTCTGGCGGACCCGGTCTTCGCCGATGGCGCGCCGCCCATAGCCGATCTGCGCCTGACCGCCTCTAATGCGCCGGGGCTGGCGCGCGCGTTTCTGGAACTGCACCGCGCCTATCGACAGACCCATGAACGGCTGGCGTCCCTGGACGAAGCCCTTGGCCGCGAAGGCGCGCAGCTTCAGCCGAGCCCCTGGGAAGAGGTGCGCGATTTCTTCCACTATTGCGACAATTACATCGACGCGGTGGACAAGGCCGCCGAGCATGTGGCGACCAAGCTGACCGGCACCGACCGTGTGCGCGCCGCGATCCGGGGGCTGGAGAACGAAGGGCTGCAGGTGCGCTTTGCCAATGTGCCGGACCTGCGTCGGTTTGACGAGCTGCGGCAGGAGGTGACCCTATCGTCGCTGGCGGCGCCCGAAACACAGACCTTCCAGATGATGCTGCAACTTGCGCTGACCCGGCATGGCAAGCTGCTGGATGCGACGCTCGATCTGGGGCGGTTCCAGTCGGACTCGGCGCGCGACATCGCGCGGCTGGGGCTGGCCAACTACTTTGCCGGGGCGGCGGTGATGCCCTACCGCCAGTTTCTGCAGGCAGCACATGATACGCGGCACGATCTGGAACTGATGGCACGGCGGTTCGGCGCCTCCATCGAGCAGGTGGCGCACCGCCTGTCGACGCTGCAACGGCCCGGAGCAAAAGGCATCCCGTTCTTTTTCGTGCGCGTCGATCAGGCGGGCACGATCACCAAACGGCATTCGGCCACGCGGTTGCAATTCGCGCGCTTTGGGGGGGCCTGCCCGCTCTGGAACGTGCACCGGGCGTTCGAGACGCCGGGACGGTTCCTGCGGCAGTTGGCCGAAACACCCGACGGGGTGCGCTATATCTCGCTGGCGCGCGACGTGTCGAAAACCGGCGGGCATTTCGGTGCCCCGGTGCGGCGCTACGCGATTGCGCTGGGATGCGAGGTCAAACACGCAGGCGCGCTGGTCTATGCCGACGGGCTGGACCTGACCCGCGACGGCGCGTTCGAGCCAATCGGGATTTCATGCCGCATCTGCGAGCGGTCGAACTGCCATCAACGCTCGGTGCCACCGCTGGAGCGCAAGCTGACGATCCAGACGCATCGCCGCGGCATCCTGCCTTACGAATTGAATTGAGCGCGGGGCGATGCGTCGACGCATCGCCTGTTTCCGTTGACGGAAACATTGGGGGCTCAGCCCCCAAACCCCCGAGGTATTTGGAAACCAGAGAAGCTCAGGACGTGGCGACGGGCCAGCGGTCTGCGAGATTGGCCATGATCGCGCGGTCTGTGTCGTCGAGCGGGCCTGTCACGGCGGGGCGAAAGCGCAGGCGAAAAGACTGCAGCAGCGTCTCGAGGGGAACATCTGCGGTATAGCCGAAGCGGCGCGCGTTGGCGGTGAAATCGCCGGCTCCCGTTGCCTCTGGCCAGATCGACAGGCCCTGTCTTGCCAGCCGCAGCCAGTCGAACCGCGCGCCGGGGTCGATCTTGCGGCCCGGGGCCATGTCGGAATGGCCGATCACCCGTTCGGGCGGGATCATGTGTCGCTCCATGATGCCCGCCACGAGGCTTTCGAGCGCGTCCATCTGCCGTGCTGCAAAGGGCGTGCTGCCGGTATTGTCGATTTCGATGCCGATGGAACGCGAGTTGACATCCTTGACCGGACCCCAGGCCCCTGCCCCCGCGTGCCAGGCGCGGTCAGCCTCGTCCACCAGATGCCAGATCGTGCCATCGGGGGCGAGCACGTAATGCGCCGAGACCTGCGCGTCGGCATGGCACAGCCAGTCGCGGGCTTTTTCCGCGCAGTTCATGGCAGTGTAGTGCAGGACGATCAAGTCGGGCCGCGCGCCATCCCGGCGCGGGCCACAATTGGCGGATGGGTGCCAGATCGGCGTCAGTTGCGCACCGCGCGAAACGGTGCCGGGTCCCATGTGCAGGCGAACCCGTCGCCATCGGGATCAAGGTTCTGACGGTCCCGATCAGGCCCGCCCCCCGCAAGAAACGCCTCTTGCGCGAGATCCGCAGAGGCAAAAGCCGCGCAGTTGCGCAGGTGGCGGTTTTCCGTGGCAAGGGCCGACCGGCGATAGATCGGGGCGCCCTTGGGATTTGTGGTCTGCAGCGCGTAAGCCACGATATTGGGCGTGTTGGTGCCGGGGCGTGTCGGCAGCGCTTCGGGGGCGATCAGCTGGTACTGCGCGCGGTTCTGCGCGATCAGCGCCGCGTCCCCTTCGATGGACCGCGTGTTGGCGACCGCGTCGAAATCGTTCTCGCCCGAGATGCCGGCGGCGTTTTCGACGACCTGGGGTGCGGGGTTGCCGGGGGAGGCCTGCACCGGATCGACACCGGAATTGGCACGGCGCGCCTCAAGTGCTGCCGCATCGAGCGGTCCTGTCGCCGAGAGCGGTGCGCCGGTCACGGTGGGAGGTGCGCCGATGGTGGTCGGGGCCGCACGCCCTTCAAGCACCGCATCGCGTTGCTGGTTGTAGCCGTCGATGCGGTCGAAGCCCACGCCGCTGTCGGGAATGGTCGACGTACACGCGGTGACGGCCAGAAGTGCGATACCTCCGGCCAGTGCGCGGAAAGTGCCAAGTCTCAGTGTCATGTCCTGCCTCATTGGGCGTGAAGTTACCACCATTGCGAGGGCTTTGCCACAAAGCCCGCCGCCTGCTCCAAAGCGTAGGCGGTATTCAGCAGATCGCCCTCTTCCCACGGGCGGCCGATCAGTTGCAGACCCAGTGGCAGGCCATTGCTGTCGACACCTGTCGGGACCGAGATGCCCGGCAGACCGGCAAGGTTCACGGTGACGGTAAAGACGTCATTGAGATACATTTCGACCGGGTCGGTCACGTCCTTGCCCAACTCGAACGCCGCAGAGGGCGTGGCGGGGGTCAGGATCGCATCGACGCCTTGGGCGAACACGTCCTCGAAGTCGCGCTTGATCAGGGTGCGGACCTTGCGGGCACGGTTGTAATAGGCGTCGTAGAAGCCCGCCGACAGCACATAGGTGCCGACCATCACGCGGCGCTGAACCTCGGGGCCGAAGCCTTCGGCGCGGGTTTTCTCGTACATGTCGGTGATGCCATCGCCCTGCGCCAGTTTCGCGCGGTGGCCGTAGCGCACGCCGTCATAGCGCGCGAGGTTCGACGACGCCTCGGCCGGGGCGATCACGTAATAGGTGGGCAGCGCGTACTTGGTATGCGGCAGGGAGATATCCTTGATCACCGCGCCTGCATCTTCGAGCATCTTGCGGCCCTCGGACCAGAGCGCCTCGATCGCGTCGGGCATGCCGTCCATGCGGTATTCGCGCGGGATGCCGATGATTTTGCCTCGGATGTCGCCGGTCAGCATCGCCTCGAAATTCGGCACGGGCAGATCGGCGGAGGTGCTGTCCTTGGGGTCGTGGCCGCACATCGCCTCGAGCATGATGGCGGCGTCGCGCACGTCCTTGGTCATCGGGCCAGCCTGATCCAGCGAGGACGCGAAGGCGACGATACCCCAGCGCGAGCAGCGCCCGTAGGTGGGTTTGATCCCAGTGATGCCGGTAAAGGCGGCGGGCTGGCGGATCGAGCCACCCGTGTCGGTGCCGGTGGCCCCGAGGCAGAGGTCGGCTGCCACGGCAGCGGCCGAGCCACCGGACGAGCCACCCGGTGTAAGCGCGGTGTCGTCATTGCCGCGTCGCCAGGGGTTGATCGCGTTGCCATAGGTCGAGGTTTCGTTGCTGCTGCCCATGGCGAATTCGTCCATGTTCAGCTTGCCCAGCATAACCGCGCCCGCATTGAAGAGCTGGCTGGTGACGGTGCTTTCATATTCCGGCTTGAAGCCGTTCAGGATCGCGCTGGCGGCCTGTGATGGCACACCCTTGGTGCAGAACAGGTCCTTGATCCCCAGCGGAATGCCGCAGAGATCGGGGGCATCCCCGGCCTTGATGCGGTCATCGGCGGATTTCGCCTGACCCATCGCCACCTCGGGCGTCTTGTGGACAAAGGCCCCGAGCGCGTCGGCGGTGTCGATGGCCTTGAGGCACGCCTCGGTCAGTTCGGCGGAGGTCACGTCGCCCTTGCGCAGCGCATCGCGGGCTTCGGAAATTTTGAGCTTGGTCAGGTCGGTCATCATTCCACCACCTTCGGCACGGCGAAAAAGCCTTCGCGGGCATCGGGGGCGTTGGCAAGAACCTTGTCCTGCATGCCGCCATCGGTGACACCGTCCGTGCGCCGCTTGAGCCGCATCGGGGTGACGCTGACCATCGGTTCCACACCGTCCACATCGACCTCGTTCAGCTGCTCGATGAAGCCAAGGATGTTGCTGAATTCCTGCGCCAGCGCAGGCAGCGCCTCGGGCTCGACGCGGATGCGCGCAAGCTTGGCCACGCGGGCGGCGGTTTCGGTGTCGATGGACATGCGTGCTTTCCCCTTGGATCGCGGTGGCAGAGTGTTGGCCCGCGTTTAGCGATCCGGGGTGCCGGGTTCAAGTGGCAGGGTGGCGCGCGTCACCCGCTTGTTATGTCGAACCTACAGAGGCCTGCAGCGCTGCTTGCGCAACAGGCGGTTTCGCGACAGGTCGCTGCCGGATGCACCAACACGCGGTACAGCCGTTCGAACACTGCCGCGTGCCAGTGGCAGAGCGGGGTTGCGCTGGTCTCGCCCCGCACAATGGGGTTCTGCGCGATTTCGAAGCACCAGGGCGAGACGACGCGGAACGTGCCCGATCCCGCAAAGGTCCAGGCGTGTTTGGCGATGGCCGCCGAAAGCACACGGGCTGCGAGGCGCGCGGGCAGCAGTTTGAGCAGGGTCTGCACCGGCTTGGGGATGCGATGGGCGAGGATGTAATCGGCGGTGCCCCTGCCCGCCTCTGCGGCAAGCTCGGCGGCCAGATCGGGCGCCTTTCGGCGCAACAGCTGGTGCAATTGTGCGGCGTCGGTTTCGGGGATCATGCGTGTGCCGTCGGGCACGTCGCGCAGCCCGGCCTCGGCCAGCAATTGCGCAGTGCGCGCCGGGCCGAAAGCCCGGTCCAGCGGCGCAAGCAGTTGCAGGATCGCGTTGGGACCGATCAGGGCGTCCTGACCGGCCTCGTGGCGGACATCCTCAGACGTCCTCCATTTGCTGCGAACCACCTCCACAGGCCTTGATCTCGGCACCATTGGGCATCTTGAAATCCTGCGTCCGGGTTTCGGCGCGTTCCTTCATCTGCGCCTTCACGGCTTCGCGGCGTTCCTTGGCCGCAGCGGCCTTGTCGGCGGACGATACCCAATCCTCCATCTGCGCCTCGGCGATGGTGCGGGTCTCGTCGAAGTGGAAATCGAGCTTATTCTTGGATTGCGGGCCGGTGTAACCGACCTTGCCCAGATCGTAGAACGTGCGGCCAACCCCCGCCTTGAGGAAGGCATAAAGGCAGCCAAGCAGATAGCGCCGCCTGAACCCGGTGCCGCGCCACGGATAGTGGAACAGCGCCTTTTTCATGTAGAAGCGGCGGTAGTTGTTCATCACCCCATCCAACAGCTCCCCGCGCTCCATCGCGGCGGGTTTCATGATGGGGGTGACGAAGTTATAGCGACTGAAATCAAAGACTTCGACCTGATCCTTCAGTTCCTGGAACAAGGGCGTGAACGGCCACGGCGTATACATCGACCAGTTCGCCAGATCGGGCTGCCAGTCCCACGCCATCTGGTAGGTCTCTTCCAGCGTTTCCGGGGTTTCGTTGTCCAGCCCGACGATGAACTGCGCCTCGACCAGAATGTCAGCTTCGCGCAGCAGGCGAATGGCGGTCTTGTTCTCGTCGACCTTGGTTTCCTTGTTGAAGACATCCAGCTTCATCTGCGCCGCGGCCTCGGTGCCCAAAGAAACATGGACCAGCCCCGCCTTGCGGTAGAACTTGAGCAGATCGCGGTCGCGGTAGATGTCGGTCACGCGGGTGTTGATGCCCCACTTGACGCGGTCGGGCAGACCCCGATCGATCAGTTCCTGGCAGAAGGCCACGAATTTCTTCTTGTTGATGGTGGGTTCTTCGTCGGCAAGGATGAAGAAACCTACGCCGTGGTTTTCGACCAGATCCTCGATCTCGTCGACGACATCCTTGGGGTCCCGCACGCGGTAATCGCGCCAGAATTTCCACTGGGAACAGAAGGAACAGGTGAACGGACAGCCCCGCGCAAGGTTGGGGATCGCCACCCGTGTGCCCAGCGGGATATAGATGTATTTCGACCATTCCAGAACGGTCCAGTCCGGCTTGATCTTGGACAGGTCCTTGACCGTGCTCGCCGCCGGGGTCGCGACGATCTGATCACCGTCCATGAAGGCCAGACCCTTGATCTTGTGCTTGTCGGCAGGCCAGCGCCCGTCCTCGATGGCCAGCATCAGCTCGGTGCAGATTTCTTCGCCCTCGCCCCGCACGATCACATCGACCCAAGGGGCTTCAGAGAAAACCTGTTTGTACATGAAGGTCGCGTGTACGCCGCCCAACATCCGCACGGCGTTCGGCACCACTTCGCTGGCGACCTTGAGCACGTCTTCGGCGCGATAGATCGACGGGGTGATCGCGGTCACACCCACGACGTCGGGTTTGATCTCTTCCATGCGGCGTGCAAGATCGGAATCGTCGATATTGTCGGTCATCGCATCGATGAAATGGATGTCGTCGAACCCTGCCTGCCGCAGATGGCCGGACAGGTAGGCGACCCAGGCGGGCGGCCATGTGCCTGCAATCTCGGCCCCGCCGGAGCGGTAATTCGGATGGACAAACAAAATGCGCATGGCGACTCTCTCCGTATGTGTCAACTTACTTTGACACATTGACTGTCCGTTTTGATTGACATGGATCAAAACAGTATCAGGCCTTTCGCAGCGCGCCCGCTGTGTTAGCCTTGGGTCAAACAAGAGGAGTGTTCACAGATGAATATCATATGGCTTGGACATGGATCCTTCCGGATCGAGATTGGCGACCAGATCTTGCTCATTGACCCGTGGCTCAACGGCAATCCGATGATGGAGGGACAGGACAAAGACGCCGCGATTGCCGGGGCAACGCACATACTCGTCACTCACGGGCATGGCGATCACACTGCGGATGTTGTCGAAATCTCGGGCAAGACCGGCGCACCGGTGTCGGGGATGGTCGAACTGGCCAAACACCTGCACGGTCTGGGCGCGAAAGAAGGTCATGCCTTCAACAAGGGTGGCACGATCACGCTGGGCAATACAGCGGCGACGCTGGTGCCCGCATCACATTCGTCGACCATGCAGGTCGGGGACACGCCGCGCTACATGGGGATGGAGACCGGCTTCATCCTGCGCGGTGACGGCAAGACGCTCTATTTCTCGGGGGATACGTCGATCATGGCTGACATGGACTGGATCGGGGATTACTACAAACCCGATATCGGTATTCTGTCCGCAGGCGGGTATTACACCATGGACATGGCGGGCGTGGCCTATGCCGCGAAACGGTATTTCGACTTCAAGACGCTGATCCCGTGCCATTACCGCACCTTCCCGGCGCTGGAGCAATCCACCGAAGGGCTGGTGCGCGCGTTGCCGGATGTGGATGTGATCGAGCCGCAGGTGATGCAGGCGATCACCGTCTGAGGCAGACCGTCATCCTCGGGCGAAGACCCGAAAACCTCTGGGACAAGAGATCACCGGGTCAGGCCCGGTGATGACCAGATAGGGCGGGTCGGACATCCTGTCCGACCCGTTCGACGTTACTTCGACGCGTTCAGCGCCTGGTCCAGATCCGCGATCAGGTCTTTTGCATCCTCGATCCCGATGGAAATGCGCACCACGCTCGGGCCGGCTCCTGCCGCTTCCTGCTGTTCGGGCGTCAGCTGCCGGTGCGTGGTCGAGGCAGAGTGGATCACGAGGCTGCGGGTGTCGCCAAGGTTGGCCACGTGGCTGAAGATCTGCAGTGCATCGACGAATTTCACGCAGGACTGGTAGCCGCCCTTGAGCTTGACAGTGAACAGCCCACCGGCGCCGTTCGGGCAGATGCTGGCCACGCGGTGATTGTAGGGCGAAGACGGCAGCCCGGCATAGGTCACCGCCTCGACGGCGTCATGGGTTTCCAGCCAGCCGGCCACTTCCATGGCGTTCTCGACATGCTTCTGCATCCGCAAGCTCAGGGTTTCGATCCCCATCAGCGTGTAATGCGCCGCCTGCGGGTTCAGCGTCATGCCCAGATCACGCAGGCCGATGGCAATGCCGTGGAAGGTGAAGGCCAGCGAGCCGAAGGTCTCGTGGAACTTGAGCCCGTGATAGGCGGGCTCGGGTTCGCTGAGCGACGGGAACTTGTCTGAGGCGGACCAGTCGAATTTGCCGCTGTCCACCACGACGCCGCCAGTGACGGTGCCGTTGCCGGTCAGGAACTTGGTCATCGAATGCACCACCAGTGTGGCGCCATGTTCGATGGGGCGGCACAGATATGGCGTGGCCGAGGTGTTGTCGACGATGAGCGGGATGCCCGCCGCGTCCGAGATGGCCGAGATCGCATCCAGATCGGTGATGTAGCCGCCCGGATTGGCGATGGATTCGCAAAACACCGCGCGGGTGTCGTCGTTGATCGCCGCTTTCACCGCGTCCAGATCGTCGAAATCGACGAATGTCGCGGACCAGCCGAAGCGTTTGATGGTCTGGCTGAACTGGGTGATCGTGCCACCATAAAGCCGCGTCGAGGCGACGATGTTCTTGCCCGGTCCCATCAGCGGGAAGAGCGCCATGATCTGCGCTGCATGGCCCGAGGAACAGCAGACCGCGCCGACACCACCTTCGAGCGTCGCCATGCGTTCCTGCAACGCAGCCACGGTCGGGTTGGTCAGGCGCGAGTAGATGTAGCCCACCTCCTGCAGGTTGAAGAGCGCCGCCGCGTGATCGGCATCGCGGAACACATAGGCCGTGGTCTGGTAGATCGGCACCTGACGCGCGCCTGTGGCGGGATCAGGCCGTGCGCCTGCGTGGATCTGGAGCGTGTCGAAGCCGTAATTGGGTCCGTCTGTCATGGTTCTCTCCCCTTGGAACTGTCTGGTTGGGCACAGGATTAGGGCATCGCGGAGGGGCTCACAACTGCTGGTGTGCGCGAAAGAACGGTGGCACGGGGTGGTTTGGCGGATCAGGGAACAGCGTTTCGATTTCCGGCGCCAGGGCAAAACCCTGTCCCACGATCTTGCAGAGCAGGCACATTCTGCGACACAAGGGGCAGGATCGAGACAGGAGACCGCAACGCCATGACCCTTCCCACGACAATGACCGCCATCGAAATCACCACCCATGGCGGACCCGGGGTCCTGCAACCCGCGACCGTAGCGGTGCCCACCCCCAAGGCGGGCGAGATCCTGATCAAGGTCGCCTATGCCGGGGTCAACCGCCCCGACGCGCTGCAACGGGCCGGAGCCTACAACCCGCCAGCGGGAGCATCCCCCCTGCCCGGTCTCGAAGCGGCGGGCACCGTGGCGGCTGTCGGCGCTGGTGTGTCACGATGGACAGCGGGCGATGCGGTCACGGCCTTGCTGCCCGGCGGCGGCTATGCGGAATACGTCACCACCCCAGCGGATCATGCCCTGTCGGTGCCCGCAGGCATGCCGATGGATCGGGCGGCGGCGCTCTGCGAGACATATTTTACCGTTTGGTCAAACGTGTTCCGGCGCGGTGGCTTGCAGGCCGGGGAGCGGTTCCTCGTGCATGGCGGGTCCTCCGGCATCGGCACAACCGCGATCCAGCTTGCGCATCTGCGCGGCGCGCGGGTGTTCACCACTGCCGGATCGGCCGAAAAATGCGAGGCCTGTGTCGCTCTGGGCGCCAAGGCAGCGTGGAATTACCGCGATGTGGATTTCGTCGATCTGATCAAGGCCGAGGGCGGTGCGGATGTGATCCTCGACATGGTGGGGGGCGACTACATCGCGCGCAACCTGCGGGCCCTGGCCGAGGACGGGCGGCTGGTGCAGATCGCGTTCCTGCAGGGCCCCAAGGCCGAGATCAATTTCGCGCCGCTGATGATGAAGCGCCAGACGATCACCGGATCGACCCTGCGACCCCAATCGGTGGCTGCCAAGGCCGCCATTGCCCGCGATCTCGAATCCGAGGTCTGGCCGCATCTGGCCTCGGGACGGATCGCACCGGTGATGGACAGTGAATTTGCGCTGGAGGATGCCGCGAAAGCCCATGCGCGGATGGAAAGCTCGACGCATATCGGGAAGATCGTGCTGAAGGTGGGCTAAGGCGGGCAGCCGTTCGGCTACCCGGCAAACCCGATGGTCGCCTCGATTGCGCGCTTCCATCCGCCGTATTTGCGGTCCCGCAGATCCGCCGCCATGTCCGGTTCGAACCTGCCATCGACTTCCCATTGCGCGGCAAACGCCTCCATGTCGGGCAGCACACCGGCCTTGTACCCTGCCAGCCAAGCCGCCCCCATTGCCGTGGTCTCCAGCACCTTTGGCCGTTCGACCGGGGCATCGATGATGTCTGACAGAAATTGCATCGTCCAATCGGACGCGCTCATCCCGCCATCGACCCGCAGGGCAGTCTCGGACGTGCCGGACCAATCCGCCTTCATCGCATCCAGCAGATCGCGGGTCTGGTAGCCCACGCTTTCGAGGGCAGCACGGGCGAATTCCTCTGGCCCGGAATTGCGGGTCAGGCCAAAAATCGCGCCGCGACATTCGGCATTCCAGTAAGGTGCGCCGAGGCCTGTAAAGGCCGGCACAAGCACCACCTCCTGCATCGCGTCGGCTTTTTCGGCCAGCGGCTGGGTTTCCTTGGCTTCGCGAATGATCTTGAGCCCGTCGCGCAGCCATTGCACCACCGCGCCCGCGATGAAGATAGAGCCTTCCAGCGCATAGGTCGGTTTGCCGTCCAGCTGGTAGGCGATGGTCGTGAGCAGACGGTTGGTCGACGTCACAGGTGTGTCGCCGGTGTTCAAGAGCGCAAAACAGCCCGTGCCATAGGTCGATTTCATCATCCCCGGCTTGAAGCACGCCTGCCCCACGGTCGCGGCCTGCTGATCGCCCGCGATGCCACAGATCGGGATCGCACGGCCAAAGAGGTCGGGACGGGTTTCGCCGAAATCGGCAGCGCAATCCTTGACCTCCGGCAGCATCGACATCGGGATGCCCAGCTTGTCGCAGATGGTCTGGGACCAGCGGCCCTTGCGGATGTCGTAAAGCATGGTGCGCGCAGCGTTGGTGGCGTCGGTGACATGCTCGCGACCGCCCGTCAGGTTCCAGACCAGCCAGGTGTCCACGGTGCCGAAGGCCAGGTCGCCCGCCTCGGCCCGCGCGCGGACACCGGGCACATTGTCGAGAATCCACGCCAGTTTCGTACCGCTGAAATAGGGATCAAGCAGAAGCCCGGTGCGGTCGGTCACCACCTCCTCAAATCCGTCGGCCTTGAGGCTCTTGCAGACCTCGGAGGTCCGCCGGTCCTGCCAGACGATGGCGTTGAACACAGGCTTGCCGGTTTTGCGGTCCCAGACCAGCGTGGTTTCGCGCTGGTTGGTGATACCGATAGCGGCGATGTCGTCGGTGGTGCCGCCCGCCTTTTCGATGGCAGCGCGGCAGGTGGCGGCGGTCGTGGACCAGAGGTCCGAGGGGTCGTGTTCGACCCAGCCGCTGTTGGGGTAATGCTGGTCGAATTCTTCCTGCGCCGAGGCAATGACGGTCAGGGTTTCGTCAAACAGGATGGCGCGCGTCGAGGTCGTGCCCTGATCGATGGCAAGGATATGGGTCATGTGCGGCGGGCCTCCCGTGGTGGTCAGAAGGACCACCCGATATCACCGGGTGGTCCATTTGTGTCTCGGTGTCATCACCGGGCTTTGCCCCGGTGATCTCTCAGGTGGGAGGTCCTCGGGTCAAGCCCGAGGATGACGCAGCGCTTGGCTCACTGCCAGGACTTGATTAGCTCATCATAGGCGATGGTCTGAGGCTCTTCGTCCTCGTTCTCCAGCTTGGGGAACGGTGCTCCCGGCTGTTCGAGCCAGTACTGGGGGTCACGCTCTTCGTTCATGACCGGGCCCAGATCGCCCTGCACGCCTGCACGCTCGAGACGCTCCATCACGTCTTCCTGTGCTTCGCACAGCGCATCCAGCGCTTCCTGCACAGTCTTCTGACCGGACATGGCATCGCCGATGTTCTGCCACCACAGCTGCGCCAGACGCGGATAGTCCGGAACGTTGGTGCCTGTGGGCGACCATGCCACACGGGCGGGCGAGCGGTAGAATTCGACCAGACCACCCAGACGCGGTGCGCGTTCGGTGAAGCTTTCGTGGTTGATCGAGCTGTCGCGGATGAAGGTCAGACCCACATGGGATTTCTTCACGTCCACGGTCTTGGAGGTGACGAACTGTGCATAGAGCCATGCGGCCTGCGCACGATCCACCGGGGTGGACTTCATCAGTGTCCAGCTGCCCACGTCCTGATAGCCGACCTTCTGGCCTTCTTTCCAGTACACACCATGCGGGCTGGGAGCCATGCGCCACTTGGGTGTGCCGTCTTCGTTCATCACCGGCAGATCAGGCTTCACGGTGTCCGCGGTAAAGGCGGTGTACCAGAACATTTGCTGCGCGATGTTGCCCTGTGCGGGGATCGGGCCGGCCTCGGAGAAGGTCATGCCCGATGCTGCGGGGGGCGTGTACTTTTCCAGCCACTCGATCGCCTTGGACACGGCATAGACAGCGGCAGGCGCGTTGGTTGCACCACCACGATCGACGCAGGATCCGACCGGCTGCGACTGTTCGTTCACGCGGATGCCCCATTCATCGACCGGCAGGCCGTTGGGTTCCCCGGTGTCGCCCATACCAGCCATCGACATCCACGCGTCAGTGTAGCGCCAACCCAGCGACGGGTCTTTCTTGCCGTAGTCCATGTTGCCGAAGATCTCACCTTCGATGCCCATGTGGCTGAGGTCACGACCGGTGAAGAATTCGGCGATGTCCTCGTAGGCCGACCAGTTGACCGGCACACCCAGCTCATAGCCGAACTGTTCCTGGAAATCGGCCTTGTTCTTTTCGTCGTTGAACCAGTCGTAGCGGAACCAGTAAAGGTTCGCGAACTGCTGGGTCGGAAGCTGGTAGAGCTTGCCATCCGGTGCGGTTGTGAACTGCGTGCCGATGAAATCATCGAGATCCAGCGTCGGCGATGTGACGTCCGCGCCCTCGCCGGCGATCCAGTCGGTCAGGTTGCGCACCTGCTGATAGCGCCAGTGGGTGCCGATCAGGTCGGAATCGTTGATATAAGCGTCATAGACGTTTTCGCCCGACTGCATCTGCGTCTGCAGCTTTTCGACAACGTCGCCTTCACCGATCAGGTCATGTGTAACCTGAATGCCGGTGATCGCGGTAAAGGCCGGGGCAAGCACCTGGCTTTCGTACTCGTGCGTGGTGATGGTTTCGGACACCACCTTGATGTCCATGCCCTGGAAGGGCTGGGCCGCGTCGATGAAGAACTGCATCTCGGCTTCCTGTGCGGCGCGGTCAAGCGACGACATATCGCCGATCTCTGCGTCTAGGAACGCACGCGCGGCGTCCATGTCGGCGAAGGCCGGACCCGCAAGGATCAGCAGCGCCGCTGTTGAGGATTTCAGGTTCAAGTTCATAAGGTTCCTCCCCGGTATTGAGAACTTGGTTGAAATTAGGCACCGCCCCGCTGCCGGGAGGGCGCCGGTGTTTGTCACACCCAGCGGAACACCGCGAGTGCATAGAGCGCGCAAACCCCCAAGGCCCAGGGCTGGTTTTCTCCGACCAGTCCAAGCCAGGCAAGGTTGATGAAGGCGCTGCCCAGAAGCGTGATGAACAAACGGTCACCCCGCGTCGTTTCGATCCGCAAGATACCGGTCCGCGGCGTCTCGGGAAATTTGATGGCCAGGATCGTGAAGACGATCAGCAGGCTCGCGATGACCATGAAGAAGATCGCGGTCGGCCAGGTCCATGCCATCCATGAGAGATCCATCAGAGGGTCCTCCTGTTCGTAGTGTCACCGTCATCATCGGGCTCGACCCGAGGATCTCTTGCCAAACAGATCCTCGGGTCGAGCCCGAGGATGACGTTTAACGGGTGATGTCGTTCCACAAGTCCCGCCACTCGGGATTGTGCGTTTCGATCAACGCAACCTTCCAGTCGCGCCTCCAATGTTTGAGATTTTTCTCGCGCTGGATCGCAGCAATGGGCGCGTCGTGACGCTCCATGAAGACCAGCTGCTCCAGATTGTACCGGTCGGTGAACCCCGGAGACAGGTGATTTCTGTGCTCCCACACGCGCCGGATAAAATCGTTGGTGACGCCGATGTAAAGCGTGCCATAGGGTTTGTTGGTCATCATGTAGACGAACACGTCCCGTCCTCACGTCATCCTCGGGCTTGACCCGACGATCTCTTATCGCTGAGGTCCTCGGGTCAAGCCCGAGGATGACGGGGGAACGGTTAACAAACCCTTGCATCACACCCTCCCCAGGGCAAAGCCCTTGGCGATGTAGTTGCGCACGAAGTAAATTACGAGTGCCCCCGGCACGATGGTCAGAATCCCCGCCGCCGCCAGCACGCCCCAGTCGATGCCCGAGGCGCCTTGGGTGCGGGTCATGATCGCCGCGATGGGTTTCGCGTCCACCGTGGTCAGCGTGCGAGACAGCAGCAGTTCGACCCATGAGAACATGAAGCAGAAGAACGCCGCCACGCCGATGCCGCTTGAGATCAGCGGCATGAAGATGCGGGTGAAGAAGCGGCCAAAGCTGTAGCCGTCCAGATAGGCGGTCTCGTCGATTTCCTTGGGCACCCCGCGCATGAAGCCTTCGAGGATCCACACCGCGAGCGGCACGTTGAAAAGGCAATGCGCAAGCGCCACGGCGATATGCGTGTCGAACAACCCAACGCTGGAATACAGCTGAAAGAACGGCAGCGCGAAGACGGCAGGCGGGGCCATGCGGTTGGTCAGCAACCAGAAGAACAGATGCTTGTCACCCATGAAGTGATAGCGGCTGAACGCATAGGCGGCGGGCAAGGCCACGGCGAGGGAAATCACCGTGTTCATGACCACATAGATGAGCGAGTTCACATAGCCCATGTACCAGCTCGGGTCCGTCAGGATCGTGCGGTAATTGTCGAGCGTGAAGGTGCGCGGCCAGAGCGTGAAGGAGTTCACGATCTCTGTGTTCGTCTTGAGGCTCATGTTCAGCAGCCAGTAGATCGGCAGCATGAGGAACAGCAGGTAGAGCCCCATCACGATAATCGAGCCGTTGATGCGGACGCGCTTTTTCGTGCCGCCTGCGGTCAGATCACCGGGAATACGGGTGGTGGTTGCGTCGGTCATTGAGGCACTCCGTCGGATTTGGCGTCGTCACCGGGCATGACCCGGTGATCTCTCGATCCGGAGTTCCTCGGGTCAAGCCCGAGGATGACGGGACGGGAAAACGCGTCGTTCATATCAGCCCTCCCGCTTGTCGAGATTGATCATGACGGTGTAGAACACCCACGAAATCAACAGGATAACAAGGAAATACATCAGGGAGAACGCAGCTGCCGGACCAAGGTCGAACTGACCCAACGCCATCTTCACCAGGTCGATGGACAAAAGTGTCGTGGTGCTGCCCGGTCCCCCACCCGTCACAACAAACGGTTCGGTGTAGATCATGAAACTGTCCATGAAGCGGAGCAGGATCGCGATCATCAACACGCCCATCATCTTGGGCAGCTCGATGAAGCGGAACACCTTCCAGCGCGACGCCTGGTCGATCTTGGCCGCTTGGTAATAGGCGTCCGGGATGGATTGCAGCCCGGCATAGGCCAAGAGCGCCACCAGCGACGTCCAGTGCCAAACGTCCATGACGATGATCGTCACCCAGGCATCGAAGGGATCGTTGGTGTAATTGTAGTCGACGCCGAGTGCCGCCAGCGTGTGTCCCAGCAGGCCGATATCGACCCGACCGAAGACCTGCCAGATGGTGCCGACCACGTTCCACGGGATCAGCAGCGGCAGCGACATGAAGACAAGGCAGAAGCTGGCCCAGAAGCCCTTTTTCGGCATGTTGAGCGCCACGAATACGCCCAGCGGGATCTGGATCAGCAGGATGATGCCCGAGAACATCAATTGCCGCCCCAGCGCGCCCCACATGCGGTCGTCGTTGAGCATTTCCTCGAACCATTCGAGCCCAGCCCAGAAAAACTGGTTGTTGCCGAACGTGTCCTGCACCGAGTAGTTGACGACGGTCATCAGCGGGATCACCGCCGAGAACGCCACGAGGATCAGCACAGGCAGAACAAGGAACCATGCCTTCTGGTTGACTGTCTTATCCATGGCTCTGGTCCTCTTCGATGGCGGCTTTCTTCGCGTCATCGCCGGGCTTGACCCGGTGATCTCTGCGTCCCGGGATCCTCGAGTCAGGCCCGAGGATGACGGCACGGTGGGGCGTGAGCGCAAAAACCGTCATTACGCGGCCTCCCCCACGGATTGCGAGCGATCGGGTTCGACGCGCCAGTCGTTGACATAGACGTTCACATGCGCCCGATCGAAGCTGACGCAGTTCATGTCGGCGCTGACGCGGTCGTCTTCGCCTGCGATGATGTTGATCTCGTGGCCTTCGAAACTGGCGCGGATGATCTTGTGGCGGCCCACATCCTCGATCCGGCGGATTGTCACGGGCAGGCCCTCGGACTGGCTGAGGCGGGCAAACTCTGGCCGCACGCCAATCTCGACCTTGCCACTGGCCGGTCTGTAACCACCCGCAAGCGGGATGGTCTGCGACCCGACACGGGCGGTGGTGCCCTCGACCTCGGCGGGCAGCACGTTCATGCCCGGAGAGCCGATGAAATAGCCGACAAAGGTGTGTTCCGGCTGTTCAAACAGCTCTTCGGGCGTGCCGATCTGGACGACGCGGCCATCATACATGACAACCACCTTGTCGGCAAAGGTGAGCGCCTCGGTCTGGTCATGGGTCACGTAGATCATCGTGTGGCCAAAATCGTGGTGCAGCTTTTTCAACTGCGTGCGCAATTCCCACTTCATATGAGGATCGATCACGGTCAGCGGCTCATCGAACAAGAGCGCGTTCACGTCCTTGCGGACCATGCCGCGACCAAGGCTGATTTTCTGCTTGGCGTCCGCCGTCAGACCGCGCGCCTTCTTGCGCAGCGTGTCTTCCATGCCGATCATGCGGGCGATTTCCTGCACGCGTTCTGCCACATAAGCCTCATCGCGGCCGCGATTGCGCAGCGGGAAGGCAAGGTTGTCATAAACGCTCATCGTGTCGTAGACGACCGGGAACTGGAACACCTGCGCGATGTTGCGCTCTGCAGTGGGGGCGTGGGTCACGTCCTGACCGTCGAACAGGATACGCCCCTGCGAAGGATGAAGAAGGCCGGATATAATATTGAGAAGCGTGGATTTCCCGCAGCCGGACGCCCCAAGAAGCGCATAGGCCGCGCCATCGTCCCAATCGTGATTCAGCTCCTTGAGCGCGAAATCATCCTCGGATTTCGGATTGGGCAGGTAGGAATGTGCCAGGTTATCAAGTGTGATCTTTGCCATTTCCGTTCCTTCAGGCCGCCAGCGCGTAAGATGCAGGCGCGATCATCTTGCCCTGTTCGTCAAAGACATAGACATGCCGCGGATCAAGCCACACGGTCAGATCTTCGCCCAGTTTCAGGTCATGCACACCGTGGATCAGGCCGACCCAGCGCTGGCCGTGGTGATCCAGATGCACAAAGGTTTCCGACCCGGTAAGCTCTGTCACGGTCAGCTGCGTGGTAAAGGACATGGCGTCCCCCGCGTGCTGGCCGATTTCGAGGTGATTGGGGCGGAAGCCGGCGGTGTATCTGCCATCCGGCAGTTCGGCCAGACGACCCTTGGCCTGCGAGGTCTTGTTGTCGCCAAAGCTCAGCTGGTCACCCGATTTGGTGATCGGCAGGAAGTTCATCGGCGGATCGCTGAACACCCGCGCCGTAGTGGCATCGACCGGCTGGCGGTAGACCTCTGGCGTCGGGCCGAACTGCGTGACACGGCCCTCCCACAGCGTGGCGGTGTTGCCGCCCAAAAGCAGAGCCTCTTCGGGTTCGGTGGTCGCGTAGACAAAGATCGAGCCCGATTCCTCGAAAATCTTGGGGATTTCGATGCGCAATTCCTCGCGCAGCTTGTAGTCTAGGTTGGCGAGCGGTTCATCAAGCAGGACAAGCCCTGCATTCTTCACCAGCGCACGGGCCAAGGCACAGCGCTGTTGCTGTCCGCCCGACAATTCCAGAGGCTTGCGGTCGAGCATCGGCGTCAGCTTCATCAGAGCGGCGGTGTCGCGCACGCGGCGGTCGATCTCGGACTTGTCGACACCCATCAGCTTCATCGGGGACGCGATGTTGTCGTAGACGGTCATCGACGGGTAGTTGATGAACTGCTGGTAGACCATCGCCACCTTGCGATCCTGCACCCGCATACCCGTGACATCCTTGCCCTGCCAGATGATCTGACCGGACGCGGGCACGTCAAGCCCCGCCATCAGCCGCATCAGGGAGGTCTTGCCCGACAGGGTCGGCCCCAGCAGCACGTTCATCGTGCCTTTCGAAAGTGTCAGGTCCGTCGGGTAAATGTGGGTCTGACCCTCCACCACCTTGGACACGCCCTTGAGTTCCAGCGTCATGTCCGGCCCCCTATTCTGCGGCTTTGGACCGGGACTGGCGGTGATCTGCCATCCAGTTGTCCAAACCCTTGATTTGATCGGCGCTAAGGCGCAAGCCCAGCTTGTTGCGCCGCCACACCACGTCTTCGGCGGTATGGGCATATTCCTGTGACATCAGCCAGTTCACCTCGGCCTCGGTCAGGGTCGCGCCGAAATCGCGGCCCAGATCGACTGCTTCCCGTGCGGTCCCGAGGATCTCCGGCGCTTCGGTGCCATAGGCGCGCACGAGGCGGCGGGCCCAGAAAGCATCGAGGAACGGAAACTGGTTTTGCAGGTCCGCCACCAGCGCGTCGAACCCGTCGACCGGAAAATCCCCGCCGGGCAGCGTGACACCGGCTGTCCAAGGTCCTTTGACGTTGGGTAGATGTTCGGCAATCTTGTCGAGCGCGCTTTCGGCAAGGCGGCGATAGGTGGTGATCTTGCCGCCGAAAATGTTGAGAACAGGCGCGCCGCCAGTGGCGTCGACCTTGAGCGTGTAATCCCGCGTTGCCGCCGTCGCGCTGCTGGCCCCGTCGTCATAAAGCGGACGAACGCCGGAATAGGTCCAGACCACATCGGTATCGCTCAGCTCCTGCTTGAAATACTGGTTGGCGAAGTTCAGCAGGTAGGATTGTTCCTCCGGGGTGCATTTCGGCGTCTTGGACGGATCGTCATGTTCGGCGTCGGTGGTGCCGATCAGGGTGAAATCGGTCTCGTAAGGAATGGCAAAGATGATGCGGCCATCCGTGCCCTGAAAGAAATAGCACTTGTCGTGATCATAGAGCTTTCGCGTGACGATATGCGAGCCTCGGACCAACCGCACGCCTTCGGTGGAATTGAGCCGTACCTTGGTCTGGATGATGTCGCCCACCCACGGACCACCGGCATTTACCAACATTCGGGCATAATGCGTTTGGGTCTCACCATTTTCGGTATTTTGCGTTTCTACGCGCCACAGATCACCCTCTCGCGCCGCCGACAGCACCTTGGTGCGTGGCAGGATCGTGGCACCGCGCGCTTCGGCATCGCGAGCGTTCAACACGACAAGGCGCGAATCCTCGATCCAGCAGTCGGAATATTCATAAGCCTTGGAAAACCGATCCTCTAGCGGCGCGCCTTCAGGTGTGCCGTCGAGTGACAGGGTTTTCGTGCCCGGCAGGATCTTGCGTCCCCCGAGATTGTCGTAGAGGAAAAGCCCCAACCGGATCAGCCATGCGGGGCGCCGCCCCTTCATCCACGGCATCACGAAACTCAGCAAACGCGATGTGGGCGTATCGGATACGAACCGCATATCCTCATGATAAGGAAGAACAAATCGCATCGGCCAGCTGATATGCGGCATCGCCTTGAGCAGCACTTCGCGTTCGACCAGCGCCTCGCGTACCAGACGGAATTCGAAATATTCGAGATAGCGCAACCCGCCGTGGAACAGCTTGGTCGAAGCCGAGGAAGTGGCCGAGGCCAGATCGTTCATCTCGGCCAGTGTCACCGACAGCCCGCGACCCGACGCATCGCGCGCGATGCCGCACCCGTTGATGCCGCCACCGATGACGAACAGATCTGCAGGTTTGATGGTTTGGTCGATCACCGCGAACCACCTCCCAAGGCCACGTAAATCACTAGCGATTTATGCGGATTGAGCAGCCATCACGCAAGGCGAAATTGTTCGTTTATGTTCGTTTTTATCTATCCATCTGAATACAAACAAAATTTGGCACTAGGGTTTTGCGCGCTAAGACCGCTATCATGATTGAACCCGGTCTCTGGCCGGTCCGACTTTCCGGCGGAATCGCCTGCGCTACAACCTTGAACGACACAAACCGAGATCGCCCATGTCCCACGCCTTTCGCCACCGAGACATCCTTGAAATCGCGCGTCAGGAAGGAAAGGTCACGGTCGAGGGGTTGGCCCAGCATTTCGGAGTGACGCTGCAAACGATCCGCCGCGACCTGTCCGATCTGGCCGAGGAAGGTCGGCTGGAGCGGGTGCATGGCGGTGCGATGCTGCCATCGAGCACCAGCAATATCGGTTATGAACAGCGTCAGACGCTGAACGCCAAAGCCAAGGCGGCGATGGCCAAGGCCTGCGCCCAGCGCATCCCCAACAACATTTCGCTCTTCCTCAATATCGGCACCAGCACCGAGGCGGTGGCGCGCGAGCTGCGGGCGCACAAGAACCTGCTGGTTGTCACCAACAACATGAATGTGGCCAATATCCTTGCCGAAACCCAGGATTGCGAAGTGGTCGTGACCGGCGGCAACCTGCGCCGCGCCGATGGCGGGCTTGTGGGCAAGCTGGCGATCGAGACCATCCTGCAGTTCAAGTTCGATCTTGCGATCATCGGCTGTTCGGCGCTCGACCGCGATGGCGACCTGCTGGATTTCGACATTCAGGAGGTGGGCGTGAGCCAGACGATCCTGCAGCAATCGCGCAAGACCTACCTTGTGGCCGATGCGTCCAAGATGAAGCGCAGCGCGCCCGCACGGATCGCGTCACTGTCCGAAATCGACGCGCTGTTCACCGATGCCCCCCTGCCCGCCGACCTGCCACAGCGCTGCGCGGACTGGGACACCGAAGTGGTCGTGACGCCGGCCGGTTAACGCAGGCCGGTTCATCAGCCATTGAGATCGCGCAGAGAGTCGCGGATCTGCAGCGTGCTTTTCAACTCCACAACTTCGCCTGTGCTGCGTTTTTCCACCATGTCGACAAGGGCGATGGCCGCCTTACGCCCCATTTCGCGATGCGGGACATGCACGGTGGTGATCTGCGGCGTGACGATGCGGGCCAGTTCGATGTCGTCGAAGCCTGTGATCGACACGTCCTGCGGCACCGACAGCCCCATGTCCTGCGCACCGCGCAAGGCGCCAACGGCCAGCACGTCATTGCCGCACATCACGACCGTGGGCGGCACATCGGCCTGCATCAGGGACCTGAGGGCGTCGGCACCGTTTTCCACACCATACGGGGTTTCGATCACCGGCATCGCCTCGGGATCGAGCCCGTTGGCCTGCAACGCATCGCGCAGGCCCAGAACACGCCCCGCCGCGCGGTCATTGCCCTTGGTGATGCCCGAGATCATCGCGATGCGCAGATGTCCGAAGTCGATCACCTGCTGCGCCAGTGCGAACATGGAGCGCCGGTTGTCGAATCCGACCGCAGGCTGACCGGTGTCAGGCAGGTAGACCCAGGCCGACAGAACCGGGATCGAACGGCTCTTCAGGTAGTCATAGACCTCCGGATCGCGCTCATGGCCGATCAGCAACAGCCCGTCCGCACCCCGCGCCACGAGCGAGCGGATCTGCTCTTCCTCGATCTCGGGCTGGTAGGCAGAGCTGGCAACGAGCAGCGTGTAGCCGCGGGCGTGCAGTTCTTCCTGAAAGGCCTGAAGCGCACGGGCGAAAATGGCGTTTTCCATCGTCGGGATGATCGCGCCGATGGTGAACGTGCGCCTGGCCGCCATCACGCGCGCGCCGAAATTCGGCGTGTAACCCAATTGTTCCACCGCCGACATGACCCGCTTGCGGGTGACCTCGACCACACGTTCGGGCGAATTCAGGCAGCGCGAGACGGTCGCCGTCGACACGCCAGCCGCGCGTGCCACGTCATCCAGTGTCGGTACGGAGCGCAGTTGTGACATCGGTCTCCTTTTCCGTGCCAGAGCCCATCAAGTGCATCGCGGACGCGTCATAAACGATGCATGCGCAAAATGTAAGCGCTTGCATGATTCAAATGCAAGCGCTTACACTGATTTCAGAATCAACAGGATAATCGGGGTTCGCCATGTTTCTTGCTGCATCCGCCATCGTCTTTGGGGTCTACTTCGCCAATGTCGCGCTGGGTGCATTTGCGGGGGCCGTGTTCCTGTCCGATATCGGGGAGATGTTGGTTCTGTTCGCGGCGGCGATCCTGTTCGTCGTTGCCATTCTGAAAAAAGAGGCTGACCGAAAGAAGAAGAACGGCAGCTGACGTCAATTGGGAGGAGACCATATGACTGATGTCCACAACGAGCTCGCATCCGAAGAGCGCCGCAATTTCCTGAAAATCATGGGCACTGGCGGCTTCACCGCGGCCATCGTGGCCGGTGCCGCAGGTGTGCTCGGGTCGTCCGAGGCGTCGGCTCAGACCGCCAACGAAGAGCGCGACCGCGAGGCGGCCGCCGACCACGTGATGACGCTGGCCACCGAATACGTGATCGGCACCACGCGCAGCTACCCGATGATGCAGCTGGACGTGAAGGAAAACCTTCAGAATGCATCGAATGGCAAGATCTATGTCAAGCTTGCGCCCGGTGGGCAGCTGGGCACAGGATCGGCGCTGGCGCAGAAGGTTCAGGGCGGCACCATCGATGCCGGCCAGTTTTCGCTGTCCAACTTCGCGCCCTTTGCGCCTGCGGTCGACCTGATCAACATGCCGTATTTCTGCGGCGCCAACCAACGCTTCGTGAACCTTGTCACCTCGGACATCTGGAAGTCCGAAGTGAACGCGGCGGTCGAACAGCGTGGGTTCAAGCCGATGTTCTATTTCTGCATCGATCCGCGCGTCATGGCCGTGCGTCAGGGTGGGAACGCGATCATCACACCGGGCGACCTTCAGGGCGTCAAGTTCAGGGTGCCGGGGTCGCAGATGCTGCAGCAGTTCTACCGCATGGGCGGTGCCAACCCGACGCCGGTGGCGTGGGGCGAAACCCCGTCCGCGATCAAACAGGGTGTGGCGGATGCGCTCGATCCGTCGGTCGGCGCGCTCTATGCGTTCGGCTTCAAGGACATCCTGAGCCATGTCACCTTCACCCAGGCGGTGCCGGACAGCCAGTGTTATGCCTGCAACCTCGAATGGTACAACACCCTGCCGGGCGACGTGCAGGAAGCGGTCGAGTGGGCGTCGGAAATGAGCTTCCATCAGAACCTTGCCAAGGTGCCGTCAGCGCGGACCTTCGCGATGGCCGAGATGCGCAAGGCCGGGGTCGAGTTCCATTCGCTGAGCGAAGATCAGTTGGCGGAATGGCAGGACACCGTCGGTTATCAGCGGTCCGAATGGGACGACTTCAAGACCGAACTTGCCGGGTCGATGGACACCTTCGACAAACTGGTCGAAGCGGCTGGCACCATGGGCAAATACTACGTCCACGACGCCTGATCCCTGATCTGCGGGCGCTGCTGGTCAGCGCCCGCCCCTTCTCACAACGGTCTATCCGCGCTCCGGTTTACCGGACGTGTCTGGATGTGCCGTGACGCCCCGAGGGACCCATGGAAACTCTGCGTACCATCGACCGCAACGCCGAACGCTGGCTGCTTCTGACCTTTTACGTGATGCTGGTCATCACCATGGCGATCGAAGTGCTGCGCCGCGAGATTTTCGCCTATTCGTCGATCTGGGGCGAAGAGATCGTGCGCTATTCCTTCATCTACCTTGCGTGGATCGGGGCCGCCGCAGCCGTCAAGGAACGCGCCCATATCCGCATCGACGTGGTGATGCATTACCTCGGCCCGCGCGCCAAGGCGCTGCTGTATATCTTCGGCGACATCGTGATGTTCCTCGTGGCGCTGGTCGCGCTCTACTGGTCGCTGGAAACGGTGCATGTGTCGCTGAATTTCGGATCGGTCACGGCGGGCCTGCGGATTTCGCAGGCGTGGTTCCTGATGGCGGTCCCGGTCGGGTTCACCCTGATCGTGTGGCGGCTGATCCAATCCTTCCTTCGTGATGTCAAATCCCTTCGGGACGGAACCGACGTCTACGAAGGCGACAAGCTGTTTGACTGAGGGACCCTGACGCATGTGGCAACAAATCAATCAGACAGTCGAGCTTGGCTGGGATTTCTACGTTCCGGTGATCCTTTTCGTGTCGCTGATCGCGCTGGCGGTGCCGGTCTGGGCCGCGATCGGTGCTGCGGCCATCATCATGCTTATGATGTCGGGCGACCTGCCGCTAAGCGCGGTGGGCGAGAGCCTGTTCACCGGGATCGACGCCTTTGCGCTGACAGCCGTGCCCTTGTTCATCCTCACGGGCGATGTGCTGGTGCGCACCGGGCTGTCGCGCAAATTTCTGGACGTGGCCGAGGCGCTGACGCAATTCGCCAAGGGCGGGTTCGGGTCGGCCACGGTGCTGGTCTGTGGCATGTTCGCGGCGATCTCGGGCTCTGACGCGGCGGGGGCTGCGGCGGTGGGCCGGATGACCATCGCGCGGCTGGTGGAGTCGGGCTATCCCCGCCCCTATGCCTGCGCGCTGGTGGCGGCTGGTGCCTGTACCGGCATCCTGATCCCGCCGTCGATTGCCTATATCATCATCGGGCTTGTGCTGGGCATCTCTGCCTCGACGCTGTTCCTTGCGGCGCTGATCCCCGGTCTGGCGATCCTTATCGCCATCCTTGTGACCAACGTGATCGTCAACCGCATCTACGGCTATGAAGGCGGCGGTAATGTCACGATGGGCGAATACGTGGCCCAGCTGGGCCGTGCGCTCAAATCCGGGTGGTACGCGTTCATCGTGCCGGGGATCATCTTCTATGGCATCTTTTCGGGTCGGCTGACCCCGACCGAGGCGGGTGCCACGGCGGTGGTCGTGACGATCATCATGGGCTTCATCCTGCGCACGCTGTCCTTTGCGGATTTCCCGGCGATGCTGGTCAGTTCGGCCAAGGTCAACGGGGTGATCCTTCCGATCATTGCATTCTCCGCACCTCTGGCCGAAGCGCTGGCCATCATGGGTGTGCCGCAGGGCTTTGTCACATCGGTCACTGCGCTGACGGACGAGCCGTGGCTGTTGATCCTGCTGATGATCGGCATCCTGATCGCGGCGGGCTGCGTGATGGAGACAACGCCGAACATCGTCATCCTTGCGCCCATTCTCAAGCCGCTTGCCGACAATATCGGCATGAACGAGATCCAGTTCTGCATCATGATGATCACCGCACTTGGTGTCGGCTTCATCACGCCGCCGCTTGGGCTTAACCTGTTCGTGGTCTCCGGCATCACCGGTGAATCGATCCTCAAGATCGCCGCCCGCGCCATCCCCTTCGTTCTTGGCATGTTCGTCGTGGTTCTGTTCATCGCCTATGTCCCGGCGATTTCCACGACGCTGCTGCCCGATATCTACAAGTAGGACTTAACGATCATGACACGAGACTATCTCAAGAAAGCGACCCTGACGGCGAAATCCGATGCTTCCGAAGTGCACGAAACCGTCAAGACCATCCTCGCCGATATCGAGGCGGGCGGCGACGCGACCGCGATGGACTATGCCCGCAAGTTCGACAAGTACGAGGGCAATGTCCTGCTGACACCCGAAGACATCGAAGCCGCCAGCGCGCTGGTGCCGGACAAGCTCAAGCGGGACATCGAGTTTGCGCAGGACAACGTGCGCCGCTTTGCCGAGGCGCAGAAATCCACCCTGACGGATATCGAGGTCGAGATCGTGCCCGGCATGATCGCCGGACAAAAGGCGATCCCCGTGGATGCGGCAGGCTGCTATGTGCCCGGCGGGCGCTACAGCCATATCGCGTCTGCCGTGATGACCGTGACCACCGCCAAGGTGGCAGGCTGCCGTCACATCACCGCCTGTTCGCCCCCCCGCCCCGGTGTCGGCATCGCGCCGGCAATTGTCTATGCCGCGCATATCTCGGGCGCGGACAAGATCATCGCCATGGGCGGCGTGCAGGGTGTGGCCGCGATGACCTTTGGCCTGTTCGGTCTGCCCAAGGCCAACATTCTAGTCGGCCCCGGCAACCAGTTCGTGGCCGAAGCCAAGCGCATCCTCTTTGGCCGTGTCGGGATCGATATGATTGCCGGGCCGACCGACAGCCTGATCCTTGCCGACAAGACCGCCGATCCGCATATCGTGGCGACCGATCTCGTAAGCCAGGCCGAGCATGGTTACAATTCGCCCGTCTGGCTGGTGACGGATGACCGCGCACTCGCGCAAAAGGTGATGGATATCGTCCCCGGCCTGATCGCCGATCTGCCCGAGGTGAACAGCCAGAACGCCGCCGCCGCGTGGCGCGACTATGCCGAGGTGATCGTCTGTTCCGACCGCGAGGACATGGCCGCCTGTTCCGACGAATACGCCCCCGAACACCTGACGGTGCAGGCCGAGGATCTGGATTGGTGGCTGAACCGCCTGACCTGCTACGGCTCGCTGTTTCTGGGCGAGGAAACCACCGTGTCCTATGGCGACAAGGCGACGGGCACGAACCACGTTCTGCCGACCTCGGGTGCGGCCAGCTACACGGGCGGGCTGTCTGTGCACAAGTACATGAAGATCGTCACGTGGCAGCGCGCCACCCGCGAAGGATCAAAAGCAATTGCCGAAGCGACAGCACGGATTTCCCGGCTTGAAGGCATGGAAGGACACGCCCGTGCCGCCGATGTGCGTCTGGCCAAGTATTTCCCCGGCACCAATTTCGATCTGACCGCCGATGACTAATCCCGCAAAGTTGTTCCACCTTGGGGGCAAGGTGGCTGTCATCACCGGGGCAAGTTCCGGCCTAGGGCGGCGTGCGGCGATCACGCTGGCCGCAGCGGGAGCACGCGTGGTGGGTGTCGCCCGGCGGCAGGACGCGCTGGCCAGCCTGTGCGAGGAGATCGGCACATCGGCGGCCCATGTCGTGGGGGACGTGACCGAACGCGACGGCCTACCTGCGCTGATCAACGCGGTCTCGGCTCCGTTTGGGGCACCGGACATCGTGATCCATGCGGCAGGCGTCAACACGCGCGAAGCGGCTGATGACGTGACCCCCGACGGCTGGGATATGACACTGGCGCTGAACCTGTCGGCACCGTTTTTCATGAGCCAAGCGCTTGTGCCCGCGATGAAGGCCAAGGGCTGGGGCCGGATCGTCAACTTCGCCTCGCTCCAGACCACCCGCGCCTTTCCCGGCGGCATCGCCTACGGCGCAACCAAGGGCGGCATCGCGCAACTGACCCGCGCGATGGCCGAAGCCTGGTCGCCGCACGGGATTACCGCCAACGCCATCGGGCCGGGGTTCTTTCCGACCGAACTCACACAGGCGGTGTTTGCCGACCCGGATCGTGCGGCACGCAACGCGGCGCAGACCTGCATCGGGCGCAATGGCCGGATGGAGGATATCGACGGGCCAGTCCTGTTCCTGTGCTCGGAGGCGTCGTCTTATGTCACGGGGCAGGTTCTCATGGTGGACGGAGGGTTTACCGCAAAATGAAGGCGCTGGTTTACGAAGACCTGGAAACGCTGGCCTATCGCGACGTGCCGGACATCACCGCACGCGCGGGTGAACACCTTATCCGCATCGAGGCAGTGGGGATCTGCGGGTCCGACATGCACGCCTATCTGGGCCATGACGCGCGCCGCCCTGCCCCGCTGATCCTTGGGCATGAGGCGTCGGGTGTGGTTCAGGGTGGGCCGATGGACGGCACGCGCGTCACGATCAACCCGCTGGTGACCTGCGGCACCTGCCCTGCCTGCCAAGCCGCGCGGGAAAATCTCTGCCCGACGCGCCAGATCATCTCGATGGAGCCGCGACCGGGGGCATTTGCGCAATACGTGTCGATGCCCGCGTCAAACCTTGTGACAGTTCCGGACGCTGTACCGCTGGACAAGGCCGCATTGGCCGAACCTCTGGCGGTGAGCTGGCACACGGTCAGGCTGGCCCTTGCCGCACTGCACCCCTCGATGGAGCGCCGCGCGCTGGTGCTGGGGGGCGGGGCGATCGGGCTGGCAGCGTCGCTGGCGCTCAAGGCGATGGGGATCGCGGATGTCACGTTGGTCGAGCCGAACCCGGTCCGCCGCGCGTTTCTCAGCGATGAATGCGGCGAAATCGCCGTGGCGGAGCCGACCGGGTTCTACCCCCTGATCATCGACGCGGTGGGCTATGTCGCCACGCGCGCCGCCGCCTCGACCCATGCCCTGCCCGGTGGCGTGATCGGGCATGTCGGTCTGGGCGAAGATACCGGCGGGCTGGATGTGCGCCGCATGACCTTGCAGGAAATCACCTTTGTCGGCACCTACACCTACACCGCGCAGGATTTCCGCGACACAGCGCAGGCGATCTTTGACGGGCGGTTGGGGGCTCTGGACTGGTTCCGCGCACGCCCCCTGAGTGATGGGGCCAGCGCCTTTCACGACCTGCGCCACGGCAAGGTCGCCACACCGAAAATCGTTCTGCAGCCTTGGGGCTGAGCCTGCCCTACACACGAAGGAGGTTTGAGATGTACAATAAAATCCTTGTTCCCATGGCGCTGGATCACGGCGTGTCGCCCCAAACGCTCGAAGTGGCGCGGGTGTTGCGGTCCGAGGGCGGCGAGATCGTCGCACTGCATGTCTACGAAGCGCCGCAAGGTACGGTGAAAGCCTACCTGGATGACCAGGTGGTCAAGGCCGGATACGAGACTGCCCGCGAACGGTTGACCGAAAAGACCGCCGGGCTGGACGACGTGACACCCGCTCTGGTCACGGGCCACTCCGCCCGCACGATCATCGACTATGCCGCCCAGCACGGGTTCGACTGCATCGTGATCGGCTCTCACAAACCGGGGCTGAGTGACTTTTTCCTTGGCTCGACAGCCGCCCGCGTGGTGCGGCATGCCCCCTGCGCGGTGCATGTGCATCGCACGGGCGACTGACCAGCCTATTCGGCGGCCAGTCGTTCCGCGTCCTGCCCCGATCCGTTGCCCTGCATCACAACCGTGCGGGTCGGGAACGGGATGTCGATGCCCGCCGCGTCCAGCGCTTCCTTGACCTTGCGCTTCATGTCGGCCTGATACTGAAAGTAATCCGACGCCGCGCACCACACGCGGACAAGGAAATCGACACTGCTGCTGTTGAGATTGTTGACCTGAATGAACGGCGCAGGATCGCTGTGTGACCGGGGATCGGACATGATCGTGTTGCGGATCACCTCTTCGGCCTTGGCAAGATTGGCCCCGTAGCCGACACCGAATTCCCATTCCGCACGCCGGGTGCTGTAGCCGGAATAGTTCTTGATCGTCTTGCCCCAGACCTCGGAATTGGGGACCACGACCTTGACGTTGCCCAGATCCGCGATCTCGGTGTAGTTCAGCGTGATTTCCTTGACCGTGCCGACTACATCGTTGACTTGCACAAAATCCCCGTTCTTGAGCGGGCGGAACAGGATCAGCATGACGCCTGCCGCGACATTGGACAGCGTGCCCTGCAGCGCGAGGCCGATAGCCAGACCGGCGGCACCGATCACCGCGATGACCGAGGTGGTCTGCACCCCGAAGGTGTTGAGCACGAAAAGCGTCGTGAACCCGAGGACGATGTAACGGACGATATTGCCGAAGAAGACGAAGAGCGTGTCGTCGAGGCTGGCATGCATCGACCCGATCCGCGTGATGCGACGGCTCAGGACGCCCGAGACAACGAAGCCGAGCACGAGGATCAGCGTTGCCCCCAACGCGCTGCCCAGCAGGGACAAGAGCGCCTCAAGCGTCAGCAGGTCCGCAAGCGACCGGCCATTGTAAATCTCCATCGTGAAGACAGCATTGATCTGATCCCACAGGCCGTTTGCAACGGCTTCCACCTCTTCCATGCTCGTAATTCCTTGCTTCCACACTTTATGGGCGGCTCAAAGCCACCTTACCAGTTCGAGAACCCCCGGCCGTGCGGAATGGTTCCGGATAAAGTGCATGTCAGAGGCGACTTTGTGGATTAGCGAAGAGTGGGACCCAAAGGAAAAATCCCCTTGCGGATCAACGCGCCTTCAAGATCCGGCTCCGGGTCCAGTCCAAAGGCATCATGCAGGCAGGTGATCACCGCGTCCGGAGTTTGCAAAGTTTCCGTCTGCACCGCCCTGCCCTTTGCAAACTTGCGAAACACGGCCCCGTCCAGCACAAGACGCGTATCACCGCTCTGGCGGGTGACAACAAGCGTCCGGCCAAAGAGCGACCCCGGCATCGTGGCCGCCAGGCAGTTGCCCGCCTGCACATCCGACATGGTGGTCAGCTCATCGGTGAAGGTGTAGAGATCGCGCCAATCGCCCAACTCTACCTGTCGGCTCAGAACGGTGCCCAGCCCCGCGCGCGTCTGGGTGCGCAGGTCGACATCACCCGAATGACCGTTCAACGCCACCGGCGCGATTGGCCCCGGCCCGCCGAAACCCACATCGACAAGGTACTCGACCCCGTCCAGCGTCACGATGCAGACGCAATGGCTGCGCGGCCCTGGCACATCGCGCTGCCACATGACACGCGCCATGCGCAAACGGGCGTCAAACCCCAGACCGCGCAGCGCGGTGCAGAGCAGCGGATTGACCTCGACACAATATCCGCCGCGCCGTTGATGGATGATCTTGGCGGCCAGCGCGTCAAGCGTTAGCTCGGGAACACCTCCGCAGAAGACGGTCAGGTTTTCGAACGGGATATGGTCCAGATGCGCACGGGTGATCGTGATCAGCCCCTCCAGCGTCAGCGGTGGTGCAGCGGTCAGCCCCAGACGGGACAGCCACGCATCGACCATGTCTCTGGGCGCTGCCTCCATCACTCTGCGGTGACCGGCGGGGTGCCGTGGGTGTGGAAGGTCTCGATCGTCTTGAGCCCCCAGGCCTGCCCCTTCTTGCGCTCGTCTTCGGTCCAGGTGACGGTTTCCCAGTCGGGTTGCAGGATCAGCCGTGCACCCGCGTTGGCCAGTTCCACCCGGTTGCCCGCCGGCTCCCAGACATAGAGGAAAAACGTCCCCTGAATGGCGTGCTTGTGCGGGCCAGTTTCAATATGGACGCTGTTTTCCAGAAAGATGTCGGCGGCACGCAGGATGTCTTCGCGCTGGTCCACGGCGTAGGTGACGTGGTGCAGCCGGTTCTCGCCGCGTCCGTGTTCCTCGGTGCAGGCCAGGTCGTAGGTCTTGTTGTTGATGGTGAACCAGCAGCCCCCAAGCCGCCCGTTGTTGAGCCGGATCTGTTCGGTCACGCGGCTGCCCAGACAGGTCGCCATGAAGTCGCGGAACTGCGTCACATCACTGGCCAGCAGGTTCAGGTGGTCGATCCGGCGCGGCGACACCCCCTGCGCGTGAAAGCGGCTGGACATGTTCTTGAGTGCGGGTTTGTCGTCCTCAGGAGGATCGTATTTCACCGTGTCCCAGTACAGCTCGAACACATGGCCGAACGGGTCCTCGAAGCGAAACGCGCGGCCGTGGCCCTGATCGCCCTCGACCCAGCCATGAACCTTGTAGCCCGATGCCTCGATCACCTTCACACGGCGCTCCAGCGCTGCCTCTGACGACACGCGGTAGCCGATATGGGCCACGCCCGTGGTGTCGGATTTGGTCAGCTTGAGGGTGTGAAACTCGTAATCGTCCCATGCCCGCAGATAGGCGCTGTCGCCCTCCAGAGCGGACAGTTTCAGACCGTAAACCCGCGTGAAGAAATCAAGGCTCTCGTCGAACCGGTTGGTCAACACCTCCACATGGCCGAGATGGGCAACGTCATAGCACGGTTCGGTCATAAGCGCCTCAATTGAACATGGTGTTTGGCAGGAAGAGCGAGATTTGCGGGAACGCCACGAGGATCGCCAGCGTGACCATCATCATGATCCAGAACGGGATCACGCCGACAAAGATCCGACCCAGCGCCACGCCGGGGGCCACGGATTTCACGATGAACACGTTCAGCCCCACCGGCGGCGAGATCAGGCCCATTTCAAGGGACAGAACCACCAGCACCCCGAACCAGATCGGGTCGATGCCCAATTCAAGGATGATCGGGAAAAAGATCGGCAGGGTCAGCACCAGCATGGCAAACCCTTCGAGAAAACAGCCCAGCACGATGTAGATGCCGAGGATCAGCATCAGGCTGCCCATCGGACCCAGCTCCAGCGCGACAAAGGCCTGCGCCACCAGATCGGTCATGTGGCTGAGCGCAAGGAACGGGTTGATCATATGCGCGGCGATCAGAATCAGCATGACGGTTGCGGTGGTCACCACGCTGTCTTTCGCCGCGGCCCAGAGCATCGACAGGCTGAGCGTGCGGGTGATCCAGCCGATCACGATGACCGCCCCCGCCCCGACAGCCGCCGCCTCGACGGGTGAAAAGAACCCGCCATACATGCCGCCGATGGTGATGAAGATCACCAGCACGATGGGCCCGGCACCGCCCACCGCGCGAAGTTTCTCGGACAGGGCCGTGGAGGGACCGGCCGGTCCCAATTCGGGGCGCAGCCAGCACAGGACCGTGACGGCCAGCACGAACATCGTCAGCAGGAGCAGCCCCGGAAACACGCCGGCCAGAAACAGACGGCCAATGGATTGCTCGGTCAGGATGGCGTAGATCACGAACCCGGTCGAGGGCGGGATCAGGATGCCGAGCGTGCCGCCAGCGGCAACAACGCCAGTGGACAGGCGGTCGTCGTATTTGAACCGCTCCATCTCGGCCAATGCGACCTTGCCCATCGTCAGGGCCGACGCGACGGATGATCCCGACAGGGCTGCGAACCCGCCGCAGCCGATGACAGTGGCCGAGGCCAGACCACCCCGGATCGACCCGATCACGGCATAAGCCGCGTCGAACAAGCGGCGGCTCATGCCCGTGTGCGACGCCACGTTGCCCATCAGGATGAAAAGCGGGATCACAACCAGTTCGGGGGACGAGGCCAAAGTGAACGCCTCGGACGCCAGAAGCGAGGTCGCCGCGTTCAGACCGTTCAGTGCCCAGATGCCAAGAAACCCCACGACGAACATCGCAAAGGCCACGGGCATGCGCAGTACCAGCAGCGCAAAAAGAGCAAGGATCCCGACAATTCCCGTGACGGAAGCGGTCATGTCTGCTGCTCCGTGCGGACATCACGGCCGGTCACGGCCAGTTCCAGCGCCCGTAGGGCAAGCCCCAGCGCGGCAACGCCCATGAAGCCGATTGCGGCCCATTGGAAATAGGCTTTCGGCAGGTAGAGAAGGTTGGTCGACAGGTTGAGCATAATAGACAGCTTCGCGCTGTCCCACGTGGCCCAGGCGAGCGCGGCAAAGATCACGGCACCGGTCAGGGCAACCGCGATGTCGATGGCGCGGTTCATGGCACTGGGGAAATGGCGTTCGAACAGATCGACCGAGATATGACCACCCAGACGGTCACAAAGCGCCATGGGCGCAAAAACAAGGATCACGGTCGCCATCGTGGTGATGTCCTGCCCGCCATAGAGAGGGCTGCCAAGCGCGCGCCCCACCACGTCGATCAGGATCACGACGACAACGAGGATCAGCGCGGTTGCGCCAATGGCAGCGGACAGGCCGATCAGCCTGTCCGCAAGGGTGCGTATCCGCTCCAAGGTCAGTTCTGCATCGCTGCAAGTGCCGCTTCGCCACCAACGCTTGCCACGTATTCGGCCACCACGTTCGATACGGCATCCTCGAAGGCCTGCGCCTCTTCGGCGGTCAGATCGACAAAGGTGTTGTCCGCATCCGCGCGCGCCGTTTCAAGCGCCTCGGTGGCGGTGACATTCCAGGCGGTCTCGGCATTGTTGGCCAGCCCGCATCCGCGTGCTTCGTCAAGCGCCGCCTTGGCGTCATCGGACAGCGCGTCGTAGGAGCTTTGCCCCATGACGGCGAAAAAAGCCAGACGGCCCAACGGTGCACCCAGCGTGAAGGCATCCGCGACCTCGTCGAGTTTGAAATCGCTGAGCGTCGACGCGCCAGTAAACACGCCGTCGATCAGGCCGGTCTGCATCGCGTTGTAGACCTGGTTGATCGGCATCTGCACGGGGGTCGCCCCCAGAGCCTCGGCCACCTTGCCCGCCGTGGCACCGGCGACGCGGATCTTCAGGCCCGCCAGATCGGCGGGGGTGCGGACAGCCTTGTCCTTCATGATCATGATGTTCGGCTCGGATGTCCAGATCGCGACGGGCACGGTGCCCGGAAACTCGCCCGAGATCTCGCCCATCGCATCACACAGCGCGTCGGCACCGGTCTTGCCTTCCGGGATGACACCCGGCAGTTCGACGATCATGGTCTTTTCGAATTGCTGCGAGGTATAGCCCGGCAGGCCCCAAGTCATATCGGCCACGCCCTGCACCGCACGGACATATTGTTCGACCGGACCTGCGCCCAGCTCACCGCCGTGGTAGCCGCGCACCGTCAGGCTGCCACCGGTGGCTGCCGTCAGATCGGCGTTCAGCTTTTCGATCACGCTGGCGTTGACCGTGTGGAACGGCGGCGTGAAATTGGCGAATTTCAGTTCCTGCGCCGCAAGTGGTGCGGCAGCGGCCACGGCGAGTGCAGCGCCGATGAAGGTGGTTCTCAGTGTCATGATGTCCTCCCAAAAGCGGCCTGATCCTGGTCAGGCCATGTGATTGCCGCGGCGGTCCTTCTGCGTGACCGCCGCGCCGAATTCCTGCTGATCAGACGGCTTTTGCCCGCCAGCTGTCGGCAGCATAGCTTTCCCGTGCCTCGCTTGAATACGGAGTTTCCGACACGCGCACCCGAATTTCGGCCTGCTTGTGCTTCTCGGCGGATGTTTTCTGTGTGTCGTCGGATTCGCCCCAGCGCATGGTCAGAATGTCGCCGATCTCGACGCTCTGGTCCACCACGCCCAGCGACAGCACGCAGCGTTCGTTGTAGCTGTAGCCGTTGAACATGCTCATGCCGACCATCTTGTCGCCATGCATAACCATGTCGGCCGACGACGACGCGTAGTTCGGCTGCGGGAAGTCGATCCACTTGTAGGGGATGCCGTCCTCGAAGGCCGATGCGATGACCTTGAGCACGTCTTCCTTGTTCCACTCGAAGGTGACTTTCTTGCGGTTGGTCTTGCTCTCTTTCATCTTGAGCAGCGCATCCTTGCCGATGAAATCGTCTTTCTTCCAGCCGATGTAGAAGTTATAGCCCAGCTCGAACGGGTTGACGTAGTAATCCTCGATATTGTCGGACACAAAGCTGCCGCCGATGGCGCCTGCGGCTTCGTACATGTCGGTGCCCAGCCAGTCGCGGTAATCGGCCAGCATGCCGTCGCCGGTGTAGATGCCGGGCAGCGGCGACGGAATCCAGCCGGATTCCAGCGTGTTGGTCGAATAGGCGCGGCTGCCGCACTGGACCAGATCGACGCCAGCGTCCTTCGCGGCCTGAAGGATGGTCGAATGGATATAGTGCTTGTCCTCGTAGGGGCCCCAGACTTCGAGACCGGGCGCGCCGGACATGCCGTGGCGCAGCGCCTGCACCTTCTTGGAGCCAATATTGATCCAGTCGACATGGAAGAACTTGATGTCCGGGATCGGACCGCCATTCATCTTTTCGAAGATCTTCGGCGCATCCGGGCCCTGGATCTGGTAACGGTAATGGGTGCGCAGCACGCGCTCGCCTTCGGGGCGGGATGTCGAGCGGGGATCATGCTTGATCCGCACATTCCACTTGCCCCAGGCCGCCGCGAACATCAGCCAGTTGGAGGTCGGCGCGCGACCCACGAGGATGAACTTGTCCTCCCGCTCGCGGAAGATGATGTGGTCGCCGATCACATGGCCGTTCGGCGTGACGGGCACGTAATGCTTGGCGCGGTTGAGGTCAAAATTCCCGAAGGCGTTGATACCGTGATAGGCAAGGAATTCCTCGGCCTGCGGGCCTTCGACGATCAGCTCGTCCATGTGGTGCGACTGGTCGAACAGCACGGCAGAGTGACGCCAGGCTTCCTGTTCCACGCGCCAGTTGCGGAATTCCGGAGTCACGACCGGGTAGACATACATCCCGATCTGGGAATTGCGAAGCATTTCAACGGGATTTCCCCATTCCTTCATCTTATCTGACAAGCTGGGCATCGGTGTGGTTTCCTCCAAAGATGTTATTCTGCTGATAGTAGAGACAGGCCGGGCACGCGTGTCGCGACCCCCGGACCGGCATTGGCGAGGTAGTCCAGATTGCGCCGCGCGAGGCGGGCATGTTCGCGGGACAGGTGTTCGGCGCGCGCGCCTTCACAGGCGCGGATCGCCTCTAGGATGGCGCGGTGCTGGTGCTGCGCACGCAGCAGGGATGCGCTGAAATCCGGGATCAACTCCTGTTCGCGCAGAAACGCGCTCGGGGATGCCAGCGGCAGGCGGCTAACCCGGTCCACTTCGCGCTGCATCAACTGGCTTCCTGCAAGACGCGACAGGATCTGGTGAAATGCCGCATTTTCAGTAATATACGCGTCAAAGTCGATGTGATCTGGCCGCACCAGCGCCATGTCGATCCGGTCCAGCACGCGCTCTGCCTCGGCCATGATCGCGGGATCGGCCCCGCGCTCCGCGGCCAGCCGCGCCGCAGTACCTTCGATCACGCCGCGCAGTTCGATGGCGTCGTTGATGTCGTCGAGCGTAAATCGTGCTGCCCGGCAGCCGCCGGTTTCAATCCGTTCCAGAAGGCCCTCGGCGACAAGCTGGTCCATCGCCTGCCGCAGCGGCGTGCGCGACAGGCCCAGCCGGTCGGCCAGGGCGACCTCGGACAAGCGTGTGCTGCCGGCGAATTCGCCGCTCATCACCAGAGACCGAAGCCCCAGCAATGCCTTTTCGAACTGCGTCTTGCGATCAGACATGCACCCTCCCCCAGGCGCGCGCCGCTCTCCCCTGCGGCGTTCCGTAGATGTGGATAAATTGTATACAGAAACCTGTCAATCTGGGAAATTCACTGGCAGATCGAAAGGCTCTAGACAATTCTGTATACAGAAATGCGCTACGGCCAATCGAAAGGCCGAGCCGGATCAGACACGCCCTGCTCTATCCCGCGCAGAAAGGCGACCCGGTACGCCCCCGGCGGCTGACCGGCATGGCGCACAAAGAAACGGCTGAACTGCGCGGCGGATCCAAAGCCCAGAGCGCTTGCGATCTCGTTCACCGACCGGCCCGAAGTTTCCAGCAGCAGCCGCGCTTCGATCATCACCCGCCGGTCGATGATGTCCTTGGGGCCAAGCCCCCGTACACGCCTGCACATGTCGCCCAGCCGGTCGCGCGTCAGCCCCAGCGTTTGCGCATAAAGCGAAACCGACCAGCGGTCGCGGAAATGCCGTTCCACCAGGGTGCTGAACCGGGTAAAGGCGCGGTGCGACGGGCTGGCCCCCTGAGGCGCGTCGGAATAGGACGGCGCGGCGCGCAGAAGCGCAATCAGGATGACCCGCAGGTAGGCTTCGACCACCACATGCGCGGCAACGGCATCCTCCTCCAGCTCTTGTCGAATGCCCGCAAAGGCGGTGCGCAGGGCGGACCGACGTTCGGTCGAGCCGGTCAGCGGCACGGTGAGCGCGTGATCAGCCACATCGCGCAGGTCGCGCGCTTCGGGCAGATGTCCGATGGTGTTGCCCAAGGCACTGGCGCTGAGCAGCACATAGGTGCCGACCGCCCCCGCATCGAACCGCAGGCGCGATGTCTCGTCCCACGGGCGCCAGGCCAGCACCGGCGCCTTGATCCGCGCATCCTCGCCGGACAGCACTGCGCCCCCGTCCTCCAGCAGGACGGCGCACCATGAGGGGCCGTGCAGGCTTTCGGCCAGACCGACGATGCGGCTGCGCAAATCCCCGGTCAAAGCCCCGGCGCGAACGGCAGCGGAGTCGCGAAATCTTCGGTCTGGCATCGAGAATCCCACAGAATGTAAACTTATTGCCGCAGAATATCATTTACTCCGCTTAAGACAGAGCCTTTTTATGAATCAGCCGCGAGGAGACGGCTGCGTTCAGTGAACCTGGGGAGGAGCAACTGTACGAGACCCGCCTGATAATTGCAGGGCGACATGTCGCGCCTGATCCGGTTGTTGCGTTCGAACGACGCCACCCGGTTTCGGATGCCATTGTCACCCGTGCCGCTGCCGGACGCGCCGCAGAGGCGCGCGCTGCTGCGGTTGCCGCTGCCTGTGCCTTTGCCGGCTGGGCCGCGACGCCGGTGCGCGAGCGCATTGCCCTGCTGACACACGCCGCCGAGATTATGACCGCCCGCGCCGAAGAGGTGGTCGAGATCGCCTGCGCCGAGGTTGGATCGTCGCCCGACTGGGTGCGCTTCAACGTGGGCATCGCGGCAGCGATGTTGCGCCAGACCGCCGATCTGGCAGAGGTTCTCGACAACACCGAAAGCCCGGTTATGGGCCATATTCTGCGGCGTCGCCCCGCCGGTGTGGTGCTGGGCATCGCGCCGTGGAACGCAGCGGTGACGCTGGCGACCCGCGCGGTTGCGGCCCCGCTGGCCTGTGGCAACACCATCGTGCTCAAGGGGTCCGAGCTGTGCCCCAAGACCCATGAATGGGTGGCCGACACGATCTGTGGCGCCGGATTGCCGGACGGGGTGTTGAACTACATCACCAACGCGCCCGACCATGCCGAAGAGGTTGTCGAGGCGCTGATCGCCCATCCTGCCGTGCGGCGGGTGAACTTTACAGGCTCGACCCGTGTGGGCCGCGAAATCGCGGTGACGGCAGCGCAGCATCTGAAACCCTGCCTGTTGGAGCTGTCGGGCAAGGGGACGGCGGTGGTTCTGGCCGATGCCGATCTCGATCATGCCGCCCGCGCCATCGCGCATGGCAGTTTCTTCAATCAGGGCCAGGTCTGCATGTCGACCGAGCGGGTCATCGTCGATACGTCCATCGCGGCGGAATTTGTTGCGCGGCTGGCGAAAGAGGCCGAGGCGCTGCGCTTTGTTCCCGGTCAGCCCAGCCCGCTGGGCGCGCTCATCAGCCCTGCGGCAGCCGTTCGTGTCCGCGCGATGATCGACGATGCGGTGTCCAAAGGCGCGGTGCTGGTCACGGGCGGCGAACTGTCGGGCGGAGGGTTGCAGCCCGCCGTTCTGGACCGCGTCGCCCCCGGCATGATGCTCTATGACGAAGAGGCGTTCGGCCCAGTCACCGGCGTGATCCGCGTGGCCGATGCCGAAGAGGCGCTCGCCATCGCCAATGACACGGAATTCGGCCTTGTCGCGTCAGTTTTCAGCCGGGACACGAAGGGGGCGCAGGAGATGCTGTGCCAGATCGAGACCGGGATCGGCCATGTCAACGGATCGACCGTCTACGACGACCCCCGCCTGCCCTTCGGCGGCGTCAAGGCGTCGGGCCATGGCCGGTTCGGCGGGCGCGACGCGGTGACCGAATTCACCGAATGCCAATGGATCGCCTTGCACGACCTGCCCTCGCCCGAGGGCACACCACACAAACACGCAATAAGGGAGGACACCACATGAAACGCAGAGAACTCTTCGGCCTCGCAGCAGCGCTGTCGGTTGCAACAGCCCTGACCGGTCCGCTGGCCGCGCAGGAAACGCTCAAGATCGGCGCGGTCGGCCCGAAAACAGGCCCGCTGGCCGGTGGCGGTGCCGTTACGTTCTGGCCGAACGTGCAGCTTTGGGCACATGACGTGAACGAAGCAGGCGGCATCGACGTCGGCGGCACAAAGATGATGGTCGAGATCATCGAATACGATGACCAGACCAACCCCGGCGAAACCATCAAGGCGGTCCAGCGTCTGGCGACCCAGGACGAGGCGGATTTCATCCTCGCGCCCTACGGCACAGGCCTGAACATCGCGTCGGCACCGATCTTTGAACGTTACGGCTATCCGATGGTCACGCACACGGCCATCTCGGACCAGATCGCGGACCTGTCGGGCAGGTTCCCGAACATGTTCTTCCTGCTGGGTGGGGCAACCGGTCTTTCTGGCGGCGTGGTCGATGTGCTGACCCAGATGCGCGAAGCCGGCGAAATCGGCAGCCGGGTCGCCATGGTCAACGTGGCCGACGCGTTCGGCATCGAACTGGCCGAGGCGGCACGTCCGCAATTCGAAGAAGCCGGGTTCGAGATCGTCTACGATTCCTCCTATCCGCTGGGCACGCAGGACCTGTCCCCCGTTGTCAACGGCGCGCGCGATTCAAACCCGGATGCCTTTGTCGCGTGGTCCTACCCGCCCGATACGTTCGGTCTGACCGAACAGGCACAGATCGCGGGACTTGCGCCTAAGGCGTTCTACACGGCCGTGGCCACATCCTTCCCGTCATACGGCGCACGGTTCGGTGCCGCTGCCGAAGGTGTGCTGGGTGCCGGTGGCGTCTTCGCGGATGGCGATGCCTTCAAGGAATACGCCGCCCGTCATGAAGCGGTAACCGGAGCCAAGCCGGACTTCTGGGCCTCTGCCGCTGTCTACGCGTCGTTCCAGATCCTGCAGCAGGCCATCGAAGGCGCTGGCACGACCGACCGTGCCGCCGTGTCCGAGTACCTTGCCAACAACGATTTCAACACGATTGTCGGCCCGATCACTTGGGACGAGAACAATTCGAACGCGCAGTACTGGACCGTTGGCCAGTGGCAGGACGGCGTGTTCAAGGGTGTCGCCTCGACCGGGCGTGAAGGCGCCGTGCCCGCCAAGCCCAAGACCGGCTGGGAGTAATCCTGCGTTGGCCCCGGCAGGTCCGGGGCCATCCAATCCAATCCGGGAGACCACATGGATATTCTGATCACAGGGCTTTTGCTGGGTGGCACCTATGCGCTGATCGCGATGGGGCTGAACCTGCAATACGGCATGGCAAGGATCATGAACCTTGCCAATGGGGAATTCCTTGTGGCCGGGGGCTTTGCCGCCTTCTGGTTCTATACGGCGGGACAGGTGAGCCCGCTCCTGACCATTTTCATCGTGGCCCCCCTCGCCTTTGCCGTGAACTGGCTGGTCTATGTCATCATGCTGCGCCCGCTGGTGAACCGCGCCAAGTCGCAGGGCCAGCTAGAGGTGGACGCGATCCTGACCACTTTCGGTCTGGCCTTCGTTTCGGTCGGGATCATGCTTGCGCTTTTTGGCGGTGACTATTTCTCCTATTCCTATCTTGCCCGGCCCATCACCCTGATCGGGGACACATACGCGCTGAATCGCGTGACGGCGGCGGTGGCTGCGGTGATCATCTGCGGCGGCTTGTGGCTCTGGCTGAACCGCACCCGCGCGGGCATGTCGATCCGGGCGATTGCGGTTGATCCGAAAAGCGCCCGACTGGTTGGCATTGACGTGCCCCGGCTGTCGGCACTGGCCTTTGCGCTTGGTGGCGCGGTCACGGCGGTCGGCGGTGCGCTGATTTCCACCTTCCTGACGCTGGATGCGTCCACCGGCGTGATGTTCACGCTAAAGGCGCTGGTCATCGTCATCATGGGCGGCGTCGGGGATGTGCGTGGCACCATCGTGGCGGCACTGCTCCTGGGCATTCTCGAGACCTTCGTGGCTACGCTGATCGACCCCGGCCTGACCTTGGCGGCTGCGTATCTTCTGTTTGTCCTGATCCTGCTCTTCCGCCCGCAGGGCCTGTTCGGGAGGCGCACGTCATGACCAAGCGCGACTGGCAAACCATCACGCTTTCGGCAGTCCTGCTGGCCATAGCCGCCTGCCTGCCGCTGACCGGCGACGCCTACATGCTGTCCATCGGCATCACGATTGCGATGTACGCGGTGCTGGCGACAAGCTGGGCATTGTTTTCCGGACCAACGCATTACATCTCGCTGGCCACCGCCGCCTTTTTCGGCCTGGGCACCTACACCACCGCCATCGGGATCGAGAACGGGCTGGACTACTGGGTGACGTTGCCGATCGCCGCGATCCTCGGTGCAGTGCTGGCGGCTTTGGTCGGTCTGGCGACGCTGCGCCTGTCGGGAGTCTATTTCGTGATCTTCACGCTGGGTTTGGCCGAACTGGTGCGGCAGGTGGTGACATGGGGGCAGAACGTGTCAGGCCAGAAGGGCCTTTACGTGCTGACCGACATCACCGAGGTGCATATCTACTGGCAACTCTTGGTGCTGGCGGGGATCGTGTACCTGACCGGTTGGGCCATCGGGCGATCGCGGCTGGGCTTTGCGTTGCGCATCATTGGTGACGATGAAGAGGTCGCGCGCCATTCCGGGATCAATACGTCCCGCGCCAAGATCCTGCTGTTCATGGTGTCAGGCGCGACGGCGGCGGTGGTCGGGTCGATGCTGGCCCCGCGCTATATCTACATCGAACCCGCGCTGGCATTTACACCTATGCTGTCCTTCCTTGTGGTCATCATGGCGCTCTTGGGCGGCACGGGTCGGCTTTGGGGGCCGCTTGTCGGCGTGATCCCCTTCACCCTTCTGTGGGAGGCGATCTCGGCCAGTTTCCCGAACCAGACCACGCTTTTGCTGGGCCTCAGCTTTCTTGTCATCGTCTACCTGCTGCCGCGTGGCTTTGTTGGCCTGATCGAAAGCGGCAAGCGCAAGATGCGGGACCGGGAGGCGTTTGCATGACCACCGGTCCCACAGTCCTATCCCTTCGCGGGGCCACCAAACGGTTTGGCGGGCTCGTCGCCGTGAACGACATGGATTTCGACGTGACCGAACACGAGGTGCTGGGCCTGATCGGCCCCAACGGGTCGGGCAAGTCCACAACACTGAATCTGATCTCGGGTGCGCTAAAACCGACCGAGGGCACGATTTCCCTGCGCGGCACGCCCATCTCGCACCTATCCGCCGCCGACATTTCCCGGCGCGGCATTGCCCGGACGTTCCAACTGGTTCGCCTGCTGCCGTCCATGACGGTTCTGGAAAACGTCCGTGCCGGGGCCGTGTTCGGCCATCGCCGCCGCTGGGGGGCAGAGGCGGATGCCCAAGCGCTGCGGATGCTGGCGTTGGTTGGGCTGGACCGCCGGGCAAACGCCCATGTCGGAGAGCTGACCTATATCGACACCAAACGCGTCGAACTGGCCCGTGTGCTGGCGTCTGAACCCAAGGTGCTGCTGCTGGACGAATGGCTGGCCGGGCTTAATCCAACCGAACTTGAGGAAGGCATCACCCTTATCAAGCGTCTGCGCGACGAGGGGCGGACCATCATTCTGGTCGAGCATGTGATGGACGCGATCCGGTCGCTGTGTGATCGCTGCGTGGTCATGTCCACCGGCACCAAGATCGCCGAAGGGACGCCTGAAGAGGTGCTGTCTGACCCCGAGGTGATCCGCGCCTATCTGGGGGATGACGATGCTTGAGGTCCGCAACCTGTCCGTCAGCTATGGCAAGCACCGCGCCTTGGACGGTGCATCTCTGCACGTCGGCAAGGGTGAAATCGTCGTCATTCTGGGCGCAAACGGCGCCGGGAAATCGACGCTGCTCAAGGCGATCTGCGGCATCTGCGAAGGGCAAGTGACCGGTCAAGTGACACTCCAGAACGCGGAACTGGTGGGGGAGAAGCCGCACAAGATCGTTGAGGCCGGAATTGCCTTGGTCCCAGAGGGGCGCGGCGTGTTCGGCGATCTGACGGTCGAGGAAAACCTGACCCTAGGCGCCTATGCCGAGCGGGCGCGGGATGACGAGGCGGGCAATCTGCAACGGGTGCTGTCGCTGTTTCCCAAGCTGGGCGAACGCCGCAAGCAGACCGTGCGCACGATGTCAGGTGGCGAACAGCAGATGGTCGCCATCGGCCGCGCGATGATGTCAAACCCGTCGATCCTTGCGCTGGACGAGCCCTCGCTGGGGCTGTCGCCGCTGCTGTGCAAAGACCTGTTCGAAAGCCTGCGCGTGGTGAAACAGGCGGGGCTCGGCATCCTGCTGGTCGAACAGAACGCCAAGCAAAGCCTGCGCATCGCGGATCGCGGCTATCTATTGGAGAACGGAGAGATCGTGCACGAGGATGATGCAGAGCGGCTGGCCAATGATCCGGCGGTGCAGAAAGCCTATCTGGGCGGCAGTGGCGCGGCAACCGGGGCCAAGCGCCCTGCCCCGGCGGCCATGCCTCAACCGACAAGCCCGCGCCCTACAGCAGGGCCAAAACCCAGCGACATTGCAGCAGCGGCGATGAAATCGGTCGGTGCTCCGGCACGCCCTGCACCAGCGGCCAAGCCGGCCGCACCGGCGCCGAAACCGGCACCCGTCGCCAATGGCGCGTCGCCAAAGCCCAATGCACCGGACATCACCGATCTGGTCGCCAAGGCCTCTGCCACCGCATCCCGCCGAAACGGGGCCATGCCACCACCGCGTGCGCCAGTGCCTGCCACAACTCAACCCGCGCGACCCGCACAACCTGCGATCCCCGACTTCGCCTCATCCTCGGACCGGCTCCGTGCCATGATCGAAGACATCGAAGCAGCGGCCCGCCGCGCTGAAACCTACAAGCCAAGGAGATAACGCCATGCTCGACACGACCTCCTCTGCGCCCACCATCCGAGGCCTGTATATCGGAGGAAGCTGGGTGCCTGCCGCCCGCACCTTCGATGACCTGAACCCGTCGGACAATTCGCTCTACGCCCGCATTCCCGATGGCAGCGCCACGGACATGGACCGCGCTATTTCCGCAGCCCAAACCGCCTTCCCCGAATGGTCGGGGCGCAGCTTTCAGGACCGCGCCAAGATGCTGCTGCGCATCGCGGACGTCTGGGAAAGCCGCAAGGACGACTTCATCCACGCCGTGATGCACGAAGGCGGCGGCTGGTACGGCAAAGGCGTGTTCGAGGCCGGGTTCGTTGCCGAGATTTTCCGCACATCCGCCTCACTCTGCTACCAGTCCACGGGCGAGGTCTTGCCCTCGGCCGATGGCAAGGTGTCGATGGCAACCCGTTGGCCGCTCGGCGTTGTGGGCGTGATCTCGCCCTGGAACATGCCCGGTATCCTGACCTCGCGCGGCTATGCGGCCGCACTGGCCGCTGGCAATTGCGTCGTGCTCAAGCCGTCCGAGGACACGCCCTTTGCGGGCGGGCTGTTCCACGCCGAAGTGCTCGAAGAAGCCGGTGTTCCGCCGGGTGTGTTCAACGTCATCACCTGCTCGCGCGAGAGCGTGGCCGAGGTGGGCGATGCCCTGATCGAAGATCACCGCGTGAAGGCGATTTCCTTTACCGGCTCAACCGCCGTGGGCCGTCATATCGCGGCCAAATGCGGCGCACATCTCAAGAAATGCTGTGTCGAACTGGGCGGAAAGGATTCGATGATCGTGCTGGAAGACGCCGATCTGGACAAGGCCGCCGAGGCCGCCAATTTTGGCAGCTTCATGCACCAGGGACAGGTTTGCATGTCGACGGAAAAGCTGCTGATCCACGACAGCGTTTACGAGCCGTTCATGCATAAATTCCTCGCCCGCGCGGGCAAACTCAAGACCGGGCATGTCAACGACAAGACCAACGTCATCGGCCCGCTGGTCAACACCCGTCAGGCACACCGGGTCAAGGCGCTGATCGACGACGCGGTGGCCAAGGGCGCGCATGTCGCGCTTGGGGGCAATGCGTGGGAGAACTTCGTCGAACCCACCGTTCTGACCCATGTCGACCGCAACATGGACATCTGGCACGACGAAACCTTCGGCCCCGTGGTCATCGTCGCCCCGTTCCGCACCGAGGACGAGGCAATCGAGATGAACAACGACACCGAATACGGGCTGACCGCCGCCGTCTGGACCGCCAATGAAGGCCGCGCCCTGCAAATGGCCGGGCGGCTCGAGACCGGGATGGTCCATATCAACGACCAGAACATCAACGACGAACCGCAAGTGCCGTTCGGCGGGGTCAAGGCCTCGGGCGTGGGCCGCTATGGCGGGCGCTGGTCGCTGGATGCGTTTACGGAACTCAGGTGGATCACGCTGGAACGCGGCGGCCGCCATTACCCGCCGGTCTTTTGATCAGCGTTAGGGAGGATTACACATGACAGCCCTTGGATGGATTATCCTGCTTCTGGTCATCGCCGCCGTCGTGGTCGTGCTGGCCGCATGGTTCTATGAACGCGCCACCAACGAAATCAGCCTTGTGCGCACCGGCATCGGTGGGCGCAAGGTGGTGATCGACGGTGGCACGCTGGCCATCCCGTTCTTCCACGAGATCAGCCGCGTCAACATGCAGACGATCCGCATGGAGGTCACCCGCGCAGGGGACAGCGCGTTGATCACCAAGGACAGGATGCGCATCGACGTGGGTGCGGAATTCTACGCCTCCGTGCTGCCCGAAGAGGCAGCAATCGTGCGTGCGGCGCAGACGCTGGGCAAACGCACCTTCCAGCCCGATCAGCTCAAGTCACTGATCGACGGGATGATGGTGGACGCCCTGCGCGCCGTGGCAGCCCAGATGACGATGGACGAGTTGCACGAGAATCGCACCGAATTCGTCCGCGAGGTGCACGAGGCGTTGGCCGACACGTTGGTGAAGTACGGGCTGCAATTGGACAGCGTGTCGCTGACCGCGCTGGACCAGACGCCGTTTTCGTCGCTGGACGAGAACAACGCCTTCAACGCGGTGGGCATGCGCAAGCTGGCCGAGGTGATTGCCAAGTCGAAGAAGGAACGCGCCGAGATCGAAGGCGAAACCGCCGTCGCCGTGCGCCGGGCCGAGGTTCAGGCCAGCCAGCGCAGGCTGGAGATCGAACTGGAGGAACGCCGGGCCGAGATTGCGCAGACGCAGGAAATCGAAACCCTGCTGGCCGCGCAATTGACCGAAGTCGCCCGCCGCAAGGCCGAGGCCGAACGCGAGGCGGCGCAGGCCCGTATTCGGATGGAACAGGAAATTCAGGCCACTTCGATCCAGCGCGAATTGCAGATCCGCGAAGCCGAGATCGCGCAATTGCGGGCACTGGAAATTGCGGAGCAGGAAAAGGTCATCCAGACTGCCGCCAAGAGCGAGGAGGAATCCAAGGCCCGCGCCGAGGCAACGATGGCCCGCGCGCAACTGGTCAAGGCCGAGGAAGAGATCCAGACCCTGCGCGAGATGGCCGAGGCCGAGCGGCGCAAGTCGCTGGCTCTGCTCGCCGCGCAACAGGATGCCGAAGCCAACGCCGAACGCGCCCGCATCACGTCGATTGCGGATCAGGAGGTCGCCAAGGCAAAGGGTGTGATCCGTCGCGAGGAAGCGGCGTCGATGAAGGTCTACAAGACCGCCGAAGCAGAAGCCGAAGCGGAGCGTATTAAGGCCGAGAACACCCGGTCAAAAGAGCTGATGTCGATGGAACTGGAAAAGGCACGGCTGGACGCGATGCCAAAGATCCTCGCAGAGATGGTCAAACCCGCCGAGAAGATCCGCGGCATCAACATCAACCATATCACGGGCTTGGGCAAATCCGAAAGCGGTGGCAGCACGTCACCTGTCAGCCAAACCATCGACTCGATCCTCGACATGGCCGTGGCCCTGCCCGCGATGAAAAAGATCGGCGATCAGATCGGGGTCAATCTGGACGGGGTGATGCCCGACGCCGACAAGAAAGGCTGAGACACAACAGCTTTGACGAAACGCCATCCCAGCCGGGGTGGCGTTTTGCTTTTGGCAGATGGCTCACAGCCCCGCCTGCGCCGCATCCCAGATCAGTTTGACCGCGATCACAGCCAAGAGCGACAGGATCAGCCGGTCAAAGGCCTGCTTTGACAGGAACCGCGCGGCGAATGATCCGACGGGAATGCCCAGAAACATCGGGATCAGCGCGAGAAACGCCAGGAGCAAGCGGTCCCATGTCAGGATGCCCAAGACGGCAAGCGCCGGCACCTGCGTCGCCGACATCGCCAAAAAGAAGATCGCAATCGTTGCAATGAACTCCTTGCGCGGCAGATTGAGCGCATTGAGGAACGTGATCGACACCGGCGCGGACAGTCCGCCCGCCCCCTGCATCACGCCGCCGATCAGACCGACATAGGGCCCCACCTGCCGCCCGCGTTCCCGCGGCAAATGCCAGTTGGGTCGCGCCAGCCGCAGCGCGATATAGGCAAAGACCACCCCGGCCAACGCCGCCATCAAAAGCGGCACCGGCAAGGTGGCCAAAAGGACCGATCCCAAGATCGCCCCGATCGCTCCCATCGCGGCAAAGGTCCAGGTGAAACGCTGTTCGGTGATCTCGGACCGGAAGGCCCAGCTTTGCCAGATATTGGTACACAGATTCAGCACCGAAAAGATCGCGACCGCTTTCGGCACGTCGAAAACAATGGCCAAAACCGGCACACCGATCACTGGCGCCCCAGCGCCGGTCGCGCCTTTGAGGAACCCGCCCAAAAGGATGCCGACAAAGGCAAAGGCCAAGGATGCAGGATCCATCAATGGTCGTCTGACGCCGCAACCGACAGGTCCAGAAGAACCTGACGGCGTTCCGTGCGGATCACCTCGACCGCGCGGCGCAGGGCGTCGGGCAGGTCTGATCCCCTCTCGATCCGTTCGGCATGCGCCCGGCTGGCTCGGGCCACTTGCGTGAAGTCCGGCAAAGGTTCGAGCGAGGTCAGCGGGATACGGTTCTGCCGCACCGCCGCGCCGTCGGGATACCCCTTGACCACCGACCGCCGCACCGCGTTCCACATCGCGTTGTTCTTGATGATGGTCAGGATCGGCAGACCCAGCGCTTCGGCGATCTGGTGACAGGCAACCGGGTTGGCGAACATGTAGGACCCGTCGCCCACGCAAGCGATCACCAGCCGGTCACGGTCGGCCAGTTGCGCGCCAAGTGCTGCGGGCATGGCCCAGCCCAGACCACCGGCATGGACGTTGGAGAACACACGGTTCGGACCTTTCAGATGCATATGCGGCAAGAGCAGCCCCAGTTCGGAAAACGCCACCGCGCTGTCGTCCATGATGTCAGAGATACAATCGCTCATCCATTCGACTGTCATCGGACCGTCGCCGCCCGCATCGGGTTTCGGCACAGCATTGCGAAGCGAGGCCACCTTGGCGTGGAGGCTCTGCCGCCGTTCGCCGGCAGCGGCGTCCGGCTCATGCGACAACAGCGCCTCCAAAGCCATCACCGGATCGGCGGTGATGGCCAGATCGGTGCGATACCCCCGCACAGGTTGACGGCGGAACAGTGGATCGGGGCCGATATGCACAACACGCGTGTCTTTGCCCGGCGCGCTGACCGCCTCAATCCACGGCACGGCAGAGTCCAGAACGATCACCAGATCCGCCTCTGCCGTCGCGGGTTTGGGGTTGTAGCCCAGCAGCGCCGGATCATCCGAGGCCAGCACGTTGCGAATGCTGAACGGTTCCGACACGGCAAGGCCAAACACCTCGGCACAGCGTGACAGAACGGACGAAAGCCTGCCCTGCGGATCGCCGCGCTGGCACAGGACCACTGGCATCTTGGCCTCTGCGATCCATGCCGCCAATGTGGCGATCGCCTCGGCGTCCGCCGCGGCGGGACGTGCCCGCGCTGGTACGGGCGCGGGCGCAAACCCGTCCGGCAAGGCTTCGGTCAGGGGTTCCTTGGGCAGGCTCATGTAGACCGGCCCCTCAGGCGCGCTGACCATCAGGGACGCTGCGCGCTTGGTCACGCTGTCGGCCTGTTCGGGATAGCGCAGTTCGTAGTCGAACTTGACCACGTCGCGCACAAGGCTGGTCTGATCGTACATCTCCTGCCCGTACTGGATCGGTGTCATCCGCCCGCCCTTACGCCCCGATTCCGTCAGCGGCGTCCGCCCGGACAGCACGAAGACCGGAACATTGTCCGACGCGGCGTTGATCACCCCCATCACCGCATTGGCCAGACCGACATTCACATGCACCATCACCGCCTGCGGAGCACCTGTAACAAGCCAGTACCCATGCGCCATGGCCGTGCCCGCAGTTTCATGCGGCACGGTGACAGGCGTTGGCACATCACTTTCAGGAAGCCGCGCAAGTCCTTCGATAATCGGAGGAAAATCGGTTCCCGCATTGGCGAAGAGATAATCGATCCCGCTCTGTTTCAGAGCGGTCAAAAGCGCTTCGCCCCCAGTCTTGGGCCGGGCCTGATCTTCAAACATACATCCTCCCTGAATCTCAGGCTTGATATTCCGCTGCCCCTTCGTAAAGTCAACTTATTCTCAATAATTGGGATTCTAACCCAAACGAGAACCACATTAGGGAGGACAACCATGAAAACGCTACTCACCGCCGCGGCGGTATTCCTGAGCGCGACGCTTGCCACATCGGCCAGTGCGCAGAACGTCGGCATCGCCACATCGAACCCCGGATCGCTGTTCCACAACATCGGCACCGCCGTGGCGAATGCCGCAAACGCCGCCGGTCTGAACACCACGATCCAGCCCGCCACCAGCCCCAACCAGTTCATTCCGTTCATCGACCAAGGCGGAATCGAATTCGGTGTCGCGAACCTGCAAGAGGTTGATTACGCCGTCACAGGCGACGCCTGGTGGGAGGGACGCACCAACCCGAACCTGCGCGTCGTCGCGCATCTGATGCCGCTGGTCGAGGCGATCTTTGTCCGCGCCGACAGCGACATCATGAAAGTGTCGGACCTCAAGGGTCAGCCAATGACCGATGGCTACACCGCGCAGAACACCATCCTGCCACAGCTTGCCGCGTTCTATGCCACCGCTGGCATGACCCGCGACGATGTCGAGAAAGTCTCGGTCGCCAGCGTCGTGGCCGGGGCTGATGCCTTCATGGCCGGTGACACCGTCGGCTTCATCTTTGCCCATGGTGCCGGCAAGGTCCGCGAGGCGGATGCCGCCGTGGGTGGCCTGCGCGCGCTGGGGGTCGAGGATGACAGCGATGCAGCATTGGCCGCCGCCCGCGAACATTGGCCGACCGCGTTCTTCACCACCCTGCCCGCAGGTTCCATGCCCGGTGTGCTTGAGGACACGGTCTACATCGCCTTCCCGCAGGTTGTCTTCACCCACGCGGGTGCGTCGGACGATGTCGTCTACGCGATGACCAAGGCGATGTACGAAAACGCCCAAGTGATGTCCGACACTTTTCCACCCTTCCGCGCCTTCAAGCCCGAAGACATGAAGGGCGAACAGGGTGTTGCGGAATATCATCCCGGCGCGCTGCGCTTTTTCGAGGAAGTGGGCCTGAACTGAGCCCCGGCGCGCGCTCCGCTCCACGGGCGCGCGCTTTATCTGCCTGACCTCGAACGATCACGGATATCATGACAGCCATGCCTGCCCTGCCCGCGCGTCTTGCGACCCCTTTGGCCGATCTTTTCGCGGCCTGCCTAGTATTGCTGGCGGTCGGTTGGGCGCTGTCGGTGCAGCGCACGCTGGGGCTGGACCTTTATCCGCAGCAATTCTTTGCAGGCGTTCTGTTCTTTGCCCTGCCGCTGGCGTTCCTGACCTTACCAGCCCGGCGGGGGACCGAGCGGGATGGCGTTCCGATTTACGACCTGATCCTTGCGGGCCTGTCGATGGCTGCACTTGGGTATGTGGCGGTCGCATATCCCGATCTAGTGCTGATGATCTTCGCCCGCCCACCCGAGCTGTGGATTCCAAGCCTCATCATCATCGTGCTACTGCTGGAAACGCTCCGCCGCGCGACCGGTTGGGCGCTGGTCATCATCATCGCGGCCTTCCTGCTCTATGCGCTGTTTGGAGACCTGATCCCCGGACGCTTGCAGGGCAGACCCCAAAACTGGCAATTGCTGACTGGCTATCTGGCGGTCGATTCAAACGGCGTTCTGGGCCTTCCCATGTCGGTCGCTGCAACCGTGGTGATCGCCTTCATCCTGTTCGGTGTGCTGTTGGGCATCACCGGCGGGTCGCAGTTCTTCACCGACGCGGCGATGATCGGCATGGGCCGGTTTCGCGGCGGGTCGATGAAGATCTCGGTTCTGGCCTCGGGTCTCTTCGGGTCGATCTCGGGCTCTGCCGTGGCCAACGTGGTAGGCACCGGCGTGGTCACCATCCCGATGATCAAACGCGATGGCTACCCGGCCCACAAGGCGGGTGCGATCGAGGCCGTGGCCTCCACCGGAGGGCAGCTGATGCCGCCGGTTATGGGCGCATCGGCCTTCCTGATGGCCGAGTTCCTGGCCATTCCCTACAGCCAGATCGTGATGGCGGCTTTGCTGCCTGCGATCCTCTATTACGTGGCACTGTTCATCCAGGCTGATCTTGAAGCGGCCAAGATGGGCATCCAGCGCGTGCCCGAATCCGAGATCCCGGCCCGTCGCACCGTGCTGGTCGGCCTGCATTTCGCCTCTGCCTTTGCCGTGCTGATCTACCTGCTGTTCTGGCTGCGCTACCAGCCCGAACGCGCGGCCCTCTGGTCGGCGCTGGCGCTGTGTGCGACCGCGCTGATCTTCGGCTACCGCGGCGCACGTCCGACGCTGCGCGCTTTGTTCGGCAGCTTCGCCCGCACCGGGCACGGTGTGGTCGAGATCCTGCTGATCTCGGCGGCGTCGGGCATGGTGATCGGGGTACTCAACATCACCGGTCTGAGCTTCAACCTGACTTACGCGCTGGTGCAGGTCGGCGGCGGCAGCGCGGTGCTGCTGCTGGCGCTGTCGGCCATCGTCTGCATCATTCTTGGCATGGGCCTGCCGACGCTAGGCGTCTACGTCTTGCTGGCCGCATTGGTCGCCCCCGCACTGATCGAGGTTGGGATCGAGCCCATCGCGGCGCATCTCTACGTGCTCTATTTCGGCATGATGTCGATGATCACGCCGCCTATCGCCATGGCCGCCTTTGCCGCAGCCGCCATAGCCAAGGCCCCCGCAATGGCCACAGGCTGGGCCGCCATGCGGTTCGGCTGGGCGGCTTACGTGATCCCGGTGCTCTTCGTGTTCAGCCCCTCGCTGATCCTGATCGGCGAGACCGGCGAGATCGTCTTTGCGGTGATCACCGCAAGCCTTGGGGTCTGGCTGGTTTCGGCGGGGCTGGCCGGGTATTTCTCGGACCGGTTGTCGCCCCTCAAGCGGCTCCTGTTCATTGCAACAGGGCTGATGGCGCTGGTGCCTGCCGGTGCCTTCGAGGGTGCAATCCTGACCGATGCGGCCGGCGTCTTGCTGGGTCTGGCGCTGATCGGCACCGAACTCTTCCGCAAGCGCGCCGCGCCCATGGCGGAGGAAGCACAATGAGATCGGTCTCAGGTTCCGGTGAGCGGCTTCTGGCGATCCTTGGTCTCTTTTCCGAGGACACGCCCGAATGGACGCCCGAGGACATGATGCTGGCGCTCGGGTTTTCGCGCCCGACGCTCTATCGCTATCTCAAGACGCTCAAGGATGCGGGCTATCTCGTGTCGCTGCCGCAGGCGGGCTATACGCTGGGTCCCCGCGTGACCGAGCTTGATTTCCTGATGCGCCGCTCCGATCCGCTGATCACCGCGTCGGATCCCCATCTGGGAGCACTGGCGGAGGCATTCATCGGCTCGGCCTTCGTGGTGCGGTTCTATGACCGCAAGATGCTATGCGTGGCGTCTCGCGTTTCGGCCCCCGAACCGCGCTCATCCTACCCGCGCGGACGTCCCATGCCCATCGGCAAGGGTGCGGTCAGCCGCGCCATCGTTGCCTTCCTGCCTCCCAAGGACCGGGCCGCGCTGGTCAGCGATTACCTCGACGCCTTTGTCACCTCGGGCATCGGATCGACCAAGGACGCGGTCCTGACCGAGTTGAAACGCATCCGTCGCAACCGCGTGGCCACCGCGCGGGGCGAAGTGACGCCCGGCCTTGTCGGCGTGGCGGCACCCATCCTCGCGGGCGACGGCACCCCCATCGGCGCGCTGTGCCTGTCCACCGAACAAGCCACCCTGACACAGGACATGCTGGACGCCCTGCGCGAAGCCATCCGCGACCATGCCGAGGCGATCTCGGACGCGCTGGCCCAGCCCGACGCACGCGCCATTGCCTGACCCATGACTGACCGGAAAGAGAGCGACATGACCCCTGACCCCGCACGGCATTACATCGGCGGCGACTGGATTGGCGATGGCCCGCTGGCCCAGAGCGTGAACCCCGCCACCCTTGCCCCGCTGGGCCAGTACCACAGTGGCAGCATCGATCTGGCTGACGCCGCCGCTGCAACGGCCCGCGCTGCGTTCTTTGGCACTGACTGGGCCCATGCGCCGCGCCTGCGCGCGCAGGCGCTGCTCGAGATCGCGGATCAGCTTGAGGCCGCAAAGGACGAAATCGCCGATCTGGTCGTGGCCGAAAACGGCAAGATCCGCGCCGAGGCAATGGGCGAAACCATGGCCGCGATTTCGGAAACCCGCTATTACGCCGGACTGGCACGCGACATTCGCGGCTCCATGCAGGAAATCACGCCGGGCAGCCTGTCGCTGTTTCATCGCGAAGCGGCAGGCGTGGCGGGCATCATCGTGCCGTGGAACGCGCCGGTGACATTGCTCATGCGGTCCCTCGCCCCGGCTTTGGCGGCAGGGTGTACCGCGGTGATCAAGCCCGCGCATCAGACCCCGCTGGTGCATGCACGGATCATGCAGGCCATCGCGGCGGCCCCTTCACTGCCCAAAGGCGTGGTCAATTCGGTCAACGAAAACGGCATCGAGGTGGGTCGCGCGATGACCGCGTCACCCGATATCGACGTGATCAGCTTTACCGGCAGCAGCCGCACCGGACAGGCCATCATGGCCGCCGCTGCGCCGACGCTGAAACGGGTGGGTCTGGAACTGGGTGGCAAGGCGCCTGCCGTGATCTTTGCCGATGCAGATCTGGACCGCGCGGTGCACGAGCTGACCCACGGTGCGCTGGCGATGGCGGGGCAAATCTGTGTCGCTGCCGCGCGGTTCCTTGTGCACGAGTCCGTCGCCACCGAGTTCGAGTCCCGCATCACCGCCGCGTTCAAATCGGTGCGCGTCGGCCCCGGTGACCGGCCCGACAGCCAGATGGGATCGCTGATCGACATGGACAACCGCGCACGGATCGAACGGCTGATCGAACAGGCGGGTGACGAGGGCGAGATCATCCTGCGCGGCGCGGCCCTGTCCGATGCCGCGTTTCTGACGCCCACCCTGTTCCGCATCGACGATGTCGCCTCGCCCTTGGTGCAGGAGGAACTGTTCGGCCCCATCGTGTCGATCGAGACCTTTGCAGACGAACAGGAGGCCGTCGCCAAGGCCAATGCCACTGCCTACGGGCTGGCCGCATCGGTCTTTACCGCCGACCACCACCGCGCCCTGCGCATGGCACGCGCGATCCGGGCGGGCACGGTCTGGCTCAACTCGCATCTGCGGCTCTTTGCCGAGGCCGAAACCGGCGGCTATGGCAAATCGGGGCTTGGGCGGCTGCACGGGCCAGAGGGGCTGTATGACTTTCTCGAGACCAAACATATCTATTCCGAACCGGGCCGTATCGGAGGGACCGCATGAGCAACAGCTATGACGTGGTGATCAATGGCGGCGGGCCTGTCGGTCTGGGCCTTGCCATCGAACTGGGCCAGCGCGGCATCCGGGTCTGCGTGGTCGAACGCTATCCCGAACCGCAGCCGATTCCGAAGGGGCAGAACCTCACCCAGCGCACGTCCGAGCATTTCAGGGCCTGGGGTTGCGAGGACGAATTGCACAGCGCCCATCCCATTCCCAAGGGCGGGGGCATCGGGGGCATGACCGCGTATGGCAAACTGCTGTCGGATCACACCTATGACTGGCTCAACCGGTCGAACGTAAAAGACTATTACTTCGCGCCCAATGCCCGGCTCCCGCAATACGCGACCGAACGTGTCCTGCGCGCGCGCGCAGCCGAGATTCCGGCGATCACGGTTCTGTACGGCTGGTCCGGGGACAGCCTCGAGATGACCGAAGGCGGCGTGCGCCTGACCATCGAGGAGCGCAATGGCGACGGGCGTCAGGTGATCGAGGCGTCCTACGTGGTGGGCTGCGATGGCAGCCGGTCCTTCGTCCGCGAGCATGCCGGGATCAGCGAAACCCTGTCCGACCACAACCGCCTGATGGCGCTGCTGGTGTTCCGCTCCGAAGAGCTGCACGAGTTGCTGAAACGCTATCCGGGCAAGGCGTTCTACAATGTGCTGCACCCCGATTACGAAGGGTACTGGCTGTTCTTTGGCCGGGTCGATCACGGGCTGTCGTGGTTCTTTCACGCCCCGGTGCCCCTTGGCACCACCGAGGACAATTTCGATTTCCGCGCGCTGCTGCACAAGGCGGTGGGTCAGGAATTCGCGCTGGATCTGGACTATGTCGGCTTCTGGGATCTGCGCGTGTCGCTGGCCGACAGCTACCGCGCGGGACGCGCCTTCATCGCGGGGGACGCGGCGCACAGCCATCCGCCCTATGGCGGCTACGGCATCAACACGGGCTTCGAGGATTCGCGCAACCTTGGCTGGAAACTGGCCGCCGTGATCCAAGGCTGGGGCAGCGATGCGCTGCTCGACAGCTACAGCGCTGAACGCCAGCCGGTCTTTGCCTCGACCGCAACGGACTTCATCGAAAGCTTCATCCGCGAAGACCGGGAGTTTCTTGAAAACCACGACCCCGAAACAGACGCTGCTACCTTTGAGACCGCATGGGCAGCCCGCGCCGCAGGTGGATCGGGGGTCGAGGATTTCGAGCCGAATTACGAAGGCTCGCCCATCGTGCCGGGCAGTCAGGGCAGGCCCAGTGCCAAGGGATCACACAGCTTTGTCGCGCGCGCAGGACACCACCTGCCCCCAGCCGGACCCGAAGGACGGGGCGTGGCGGATGTGCTTGGCCCGGATTTCACCCTGCTCTGCGCCGATCCCGGCGATGCAGGTGCCTTTCAACAGGCCGCCGAGGGTCTGGGCATCCCTCTTGGCACACCGACCTGCAACGCTGACTGGTTCGCGCCATGGGAACGGCGCATCGTGCTGGTCCGCCCGGACGGGTTCGTCGCATGGTCCGGCGATACGATCCTGCCAGCGACCGCACGGGATGTTCTTGCTGCCGCCATCGGCCAGACCCCAACCTGAAACATGGCAGAGCAACGGCATATCGTCCTGACCGGCGGCGCATCCGGCATCGGGGCGGCGGCACTGGCCCTGTTCAAGTCGGACGGGCATCGGGTGACGGTCATCGACCGCAACGATCCCGGCAGCGCCGCCGACCGCTGGATCAGCGCCGATCTGTCCGACCTTTGGTCAATCCCGATGCTCGAACCGGTGTCGCGCATCGACGCGCTGGTCAACGCCGCAGGCCTGCCGCCAAGACCGGGGTTGGAAGCAACGATCCTGCGCGTCAACACGCAGGCCGTCATCGCGCTGACCGAACACCTGCTGCCGCATCTCACGCCGGGTGGGTCCATCGTCAACATGGCCTCAAAGGCGGGAGGCAGATGGCGCAGCAACTTTGCGCAGGTTCAGCGCTTTCTGGCGTTGCGCCCGTCCGAAGACCCGGAGGCGTTCATCAGGGCGGAAGCCATCGACCCGGTGCGCGCCTATGACCTGTCCAAGGAGGCGGTGATCGTCTGGGGGCTGTCCAATGTCGCGCGGTTCCGCGATCTGGGCTTGCGGATCAACGCCGTCAGCCCCGCCGCCGTCGCAACGCCGATCCTCGACGATTTCATGACCGCCTTCGGCGAACGCGCCAGCCGCGGTGTCGATCTGACAGGCCGAGCGGGCCAGCCCGAGGAAATCGCGCAGGTGATCCGCTTTCTGGCCTCGCCCGAGGCATCCTGGGTTACCGGCTGCAACATCGAATGCGATGGCGGACTGACCGCGCAGATCGAATACGCGGTCCTGACAGGCGGGGGCTAGCTGCCGAACACATCCGCGTAGCGGTCGCGCAGCTGGTTCTTCTGCACCTTGCCCATCGTGTTGCGCGGCAACGCCTCCACCACCTCGATCACGCGGGGACGCTTGAACCCGGCAAGGCTTTCCCGCAGCGCCGTTTTGACCGCGTCGATGTCGATGGTCTGCCCGGTTTCAGGCACCAGCACCGCCACCACGCTTTCCCCGAAATCGGGATGCGGCGCGCCGATCACGGCGGATTCGCGCACGCCGGGCAACGTGTCGAGGAACAGCTCGATTTCCTTGGGGTAGATGTTGTAGCCGCCCGAAATGATCAGATCCTTGCCGCGCCCGACGATCTGGACATAGCCGTCCGCGTCGATCAGGGACAGATCGCCGGTGATGAAGAATCCGTCCTCGCGCAATTCCTCGCGGGTCTTTTCGGGCATGTTCCAATAGCCCTTGAAGACGTTTGGCCCCCGCACCCAGAGCACCCCGATCTCGCCCTGCGGCAGCGGAGCCCCGGTCTCGGGATCGCATACCTTGACCTCGACCCCCGGCAGTGGAAAGCCCACGGTCCCGGCGCGCCGGTCGCCCTGATAGGGGTTGGAGGTGCTCATGCTGGTTTCCGTCATCCCGTAGCGTTCAAGAATGCGGTGCCCGCTGCGCTGTTCGAACTGCACATGGGTTTCCGCCAGAAGCGGGGCTGACCCCGAGATGAAGAGCCGCACATGCGACGCGAGATCCGCAGTGAAACGCGTTTCATCCAGCAACCGTGTGTAGAAGGTCGGCACACCCATCATCGACGTGGAACTGGGAAGGGCTGCAAGCACCGCCTCGATGTCGAATTTCGGCAAAAAGATCATCGCCCCACCCGACAGCAGCAGCGTGTTGGTCGCCACGAACAGCCCGTGGGTGTGAAAGATCGGCAGCGCATGCAGCAGCACGTCCCGGTCGGTGAACTGCCACGCGGTCACCAGCGCCTCGGCGTTCGAGAGCAGGTTCATCTGCGTCAGCATCGCGCCCTTGGACCGCCCCGTCGTGCCGGATGTATAGAGGAGTGCCGCCAGATCATCGGGGTCACGTGGCGCGATGTCCGACAGCGGGGATTGCGCATGCACGCTCTCCATGAAACTGCCCTCACCGTCCGGTCCAAGCGTCCGAAGCGTACAGCCCGTGGCTTTGGCGATCGGCTCCATTGCTTCAGCCTCGGACGGATCGCACAGGAACAGCTCCGCGCCACTGTCCTCGACGAAATAGGACAACTCTGCCGGGGTATAGGCTGTGTTGAGCGGCAGGAACACCGCGCCGGATTTCACGCAGGCCGCATAAAGCGCCAGCGCTTCGGATGATTTCTCGACATGCACCGCAACGCGCTCCCCGGCCATAACGCCGAGCTCCGCCAGTGCGTTTGCCATCTGGCCCACAAGGTCAAGAAACGCGGCATGGGTGATGGTGCGGCCATCGGGCAGGTGCAGGAACGGCGTCGCTTTGCCCTCATGTGGTGCAAAAAGCGAATTATACAGCGGGTTGGCCATGGGAGAGATCATCCTTTCGTCATCACAGAACGGGGCAACACTGGCCCGACCTATCGCAAAAAGCGTCTAGGCGACGATTTTGGGAAAATCAATCTGGTGGGTGGTGTGCATCGCCGTGTGTGACTGCATGGCGACCAGTCTTTTTAAGCGCCCCAGAACGGTGCCAGCAGCAAGCCGCCCAACAGCCACGCATAGGCCATCATCGCCATGACAAAGAGGACCTTCTCGGTCGCGTTCGATCCCCAATCTACTCCGATCCCGAAGCACTGGATTCTCCACGCCAATGCGCCCAGCGACAGCGTCAGGAACCCTGCGTTCAGGAAGAGCGTGTAGTCGACCTGAAAGAAATCCCGGTCGATCACGCTTTTGGCGGTCGATGGATCGGGAAGCATGCCCGCCAGCTTGAACCCGTAATGCATCGCGATGGTCGCCGCGACGAGGACCAAAAGGAAAACACCCAGCACGTAAAGCGCGAACCTCCAGCCATAGTATTTTGCCTGAATGCGCAGCACCGGCAGCACCACCAGGTCACTGAAGATGAAGGCCATCACCCCGGCAAAGCTGACTCCGTTGGAAAACAGCACCGCCGCCAATGGTATGTTGCCCATCGAGCCGATGAAGGTAAAGAACGCCGCCAACGGCCCGACAAGCGCATGCTGCAGCAATTGGAGAAAGCCGATCTCCTCGGTTCCCGATCCGATGAACAGCCACTGGAAAAAGCGCTGCGGGACAAAGGCCGCGACGATCCCCGCCACGGTAAAGCCGATGGACACGTCTTTCCAGACCATCGCCCATTCCATGACATAGCGGTTTGCCACCATGCGCCAGCCTTCGCGGCGGCGGATCAATTTGCGCCAGTCCGGCACCTTTTCATCCCCCGACCCTTCCTGTTCGCGTGCCCGTTCGCGGGCCTGTTCGGTCAGCTTGTGCGGCGCGGTCAGCCGGACCACCAGCCACATGAACAGGATCAGCAGCATGCCACCCAGATATTCACCGACAACGAATTGCCATGACAGGAACACCCCGATGATGATGCCCAACTCGATGACGAGGTTCGTCGAGGCCAGCAGAAAGGCCAGCGACGGCACCAGCCCTGCCCCCTTGGCAAACAGCGACCGCGTCGTCGACAGTGCCGCGAACGAACACGAGCTTGAAACGAAGCCGAAGAATGTCCCGAGTGCCACGCTTTTCGGGCCGGCGTCCCCCATCGTGCGTTTCATCCGGGCTTCGGTGACGAACACCTGGATCATGCTCGAAATCAGGTAGCCAAGGCCGAAGGCCCAGAAGGCCATCCAGAACAGTCCGGTCGTGGTGCGGGCCGCGTCATGCCATTGCGAAAAGAAGTCTTGTTCCATGCAGGTACATCGCAGGGCATGCCGCGAAAGTTCCTAGCCGAGCGCCTCGCGAACCGACGAGTCACGGCTCAACAGGCCAGACGTAGAGGATCATCGGCGTCGCAACGAGAACGATCAGCACTTCGAGCGGCAGCCCGGCGCGCCAGTAATCGCCGAACCGGTAACCACCACGGGTGAAGACCAGCGTGTTGGATTGGTGCCCGATAGGGGTCAGGAACGCCGAGGACGCGCCGACCGCCACGGCCATAAGGAACGGGTCCGCCGAGAAGAACAGGTTATCCGCCAGACGTATGGCAATCGGTGCCATCACCAAGGCCGTTGCCGCGTTGTTGATGACGTCCGACAAAACCATGGTGAGGGCCATGAGAATGGCGATCAGCGCCCAGACCGGTATGTCCTGACCCTGCGCAACAATCGCTCCTGCCAGCACATTCGCAAGCTCTGTGGACACCATCGCATCACCCACCGGGAACAACGCGCCAAGCAGCACGACCAGCGGCCAGTCGATATGGTTATACAGTCCCAGCGGGCTAAGAGAACCGATGGCAACCATCCCCAGAACCGCCATCAGGAACGCCATGGACGAACTCATCACCCCGGTCGATGTCAGCGCGACGGCAGCCCCAAAGATTACCACGCTGGCAATCAGGCGGCGGGGCGCGCCCAGATTGCGGTGCTTCTGGCCCAGCGGGATCACTCCGAACCGGTCGGGCATTTCCCCAAGCGTCTCGGCGCTGCCTTCGACAAGAAACACATCGCCCGCCGCAAGTTTCTGGGTCGCGATGCGCTGCTTTACCCTGCGCCCCTGTTGCGCCAAAGCGATGATCTCGGACTCGCGGCCAATCATCCGGTCGAGTTTGCCCAAGGTCTGCCCGATGGCCTGAGCATCGGCAGGCACGAGAAACTCCGACAATTCCTGATCGGTCCAGTCGTAATCGTCCGGTGACTTTTCAGCCCCCTCGCGGTGGATGCAAAAGAGGTCTTCGCTGATCAGCTTGTCCAGCGTGTCGTGGTCGATCCGGGCAAGGATCACGTCCTCCGGTCCAATCTTCTTTACCGTGCGGGTCGGCGTGATGCCGTCCTCCGACAACACCCCGAGCATCTTTGCGTTTTCCGGCAGGTGGATCTGGATCTCGCGTGCGGTTAGACCCTTGCAGTCGGACTCCTCGGTCAACAAGAGCTCGACGATAAAATCCTGCCGGGAAAAGACAGAGTGATTGTCGCTGTCCTGACTGCGGCGCTGCGGGACAAGACGCCACCCCACAAGGATGAGGTAGATGAACCCGGTGACCGCAACGACAAGCCCGACAGGGGTAAAGTCGAACATGCCGAAAGGTTCAGCCCCGGTCGCCTTGTCGGTGCGAAGGTTCGCCACGATGATATTTGGTGGCGTGCCGATCAGCGTGATCATCCCGCCCAGCATCGAGCCGAACGCCAGCGGCATCAGGAACATCGACGGAGGCCGGTCCCGCGACCGCGCGCTCTGGATCGCGACCGGCATCATCAGCGCCAGCGCGCCCACATTGTTCATGAAGCTCGACGCAAAGGTCACGCTGCCCACAAGATGGGTCAGGTGCGTCAGCTTCCTTTTCGAGAAGGCGTCGACCTGCGCCGTCATCAGATCGACGACCCCGGAATTCTTCAGTGCCGTGCTGATGAGCAACACACCGATCACCGTGATCACCGCAGGATGACCGAACCCATCAAAAGCTTCGTCTGCGGGGGTCAATCCCGTCACGACAGAGCCGATCAGCGCGCACAGGGCAACCACGTCATGGCGCAGCGTTGTCAGGCCAAAGCCGACCAACGCGCACACCAGGATCGCGATCAGGATCATCTGATCCTGTGTCAGGGGGATCATCTCGATCGGTCTGTCTCCTTGTCGACTGCCAGCACACCCCAATGCGGTCAGCTGTTACACCGTTTGAAAAACGCGATTGCAGAACACGCGGCGGTATATCCGACCAACCGGCGCTTGGTCTGAGGGTTCCGGACCTTAGACAAGATTTCACCGTGTCAGTATCGGGCTGGACGAGCACTCAGAGATAGAAGCGCGGGTTACGTGTGCCCCAGTCGGCAAAGAGGTCAGGCAGGATCGTGCGGAATTGTGCAACCGCGTCGGATGGCGCGACCCGCAACGCGTCCTCACCGCCGAACACGGTCGCCTCGTCCCCGACCTGCACATCGGCAATCCCGGTCATATCCGCGACGATCGAATTCATCGACACCTTGCCCAGCACCGGCGCAAGTCGTCCACGGATCAGGACCGCGCCGCGATCCTGTGCGATGCGGCTGTAACCAGCCGCATAGCCGATGGAAATGCAGGCCAGACGGCGATCTCTGGACAAGAGGCACTCGCGATCATAGCCCACCGCCGCGCCCTTGGGATAATCACCGACATGCACCACGCGCGACTTGAGCTCCATCGTCGGGCGAAACCCCTGCCCGTCATTCAGCACACCGTAAAGAATGGCCCCGCAACGATACATGTCGGTCTCGATCCGCTGCCCCGAAAGCAGCGTCAGGCTGCTGCCTGCATGGACCAGAACGCCGGCCCGGTTCAGACCGCTATTGGCGCAGACCCACGCGACCTGATCCGCGAACAGATCAGCGCTGTGCCTGAGCGGGGACGGATCATTGCTGGAAAAATGTGTGCAAATGCCGATGATGTGCGACCCAAGCTCAGCAAGGATCGTGCGACAGTCACGCTGGCCTTCGTCTGTCGCCAAATCGAGCCCGTCGCGCGACATGCTCCCGGCGTTCAGCGCAAGATGGACCCCCACCTGTGCGCGGCCGCTGTCGATGAGTTTGCGCAACTGTCGGGCAGCAAGGATGGACCCCACCTGCTCTTCCACACGGTCCGTCAGGGCGGCTTCGGTTTCCTTGGGCGTCGCTGCGCGCAGCCGGAACAGCCTGCCGGTGAACCCGGCGTCCCGCACGGCGCGTGCCTCGTCGTTCGACGTGATACCGATCCGCGTCACGCCACGATCGAGCAGCACAGGCACCACCCTCGCGATCCCGTGGCCGTAGGCGTCGGCCTTCATCACCGCGCAGAAGCTGGCGCCTTCGGGCAGCAGGCCCAGCGCCAGATCAAGGTTTTCGGCAATGCGGTCGAGATGAATCTCGCACCATGAACTTGGGACAGGCTCGGACATGGTCAGGCCGGCGCGCGACCCAGAATGTCGGTCACGATCCCGAGGAACATGTCGGTCATGATCGGGATCAGCGCATCCGGGAAGTCGTAATCTGGATTGTGCAATTGCGGATGGTTCTCGCCCGCGCCGACATAGAGCATGGTCGCCTGCGCACCATCCCCACCGATGCGGCCGAAATCCTCGGACCAGCGCATGGGCGTCGGCATCTCGTGCACCGAACGGCCCTGCGCAAGCGCGACCTGCCGCGCCATCTCGGTTGCCTCGGTGTCGTTGGTTACCGACAGGAAAATATCGTGACACGCAATATCCACCGTCAGGTCCGCACAATGCTGATCCACCAGTGCCCGAGCGTCCGCGACCAGCGACTCCATCCGGTAATCGGTCATGCAGCGCAGGGTTACGCGCAGCTCGCCCAGTCCGGGGGCGATGCCGAAGGTTGGCTCCCCCAGCCGCGCATGGGTCAGGGTACTGAGGGCAAAGTCCGGATCACCGATCACGCCAGTGCCCAGCCCAGGCAACGCCTGCATCAGTGCGGCCATCGCCGGGCCAGGCGACACCCCGTCTTCGGGCACCGCCGCATGTGAGCTTTTGCCTTCGAGCAGGATCTGCATGCCGCGCGACGCGCAATTGCCGGGCCCCGGCCGCAGCCCGATCTCGCCCAAAGGACGGCCCGGCACGTTGTGATAGGCAAAGGCGTAATCCGGTCGGATGTCCGGCCAGCGCGCATCTTCGATCACCGCCTTGGCCCCCGCGCCGGTTTCTTCGGCAGGCTGGAACAGCAGGATCACCCGGCCTTTTGCGGGACGTCTGGCCAGACCTGTGGCCACCCCCAAGAGCGACACCATGTGCCCGTCATGGCCACACAAGTGCCCCTTGCCCTCGACCTCGGACGCGTAGGCCAGATCGGAGAACTCGTGGATCGGCAAACCGTCGAGTTCACAGCGCAGCAGCACTGTGGGACCGGGTTCAAGCCCTGCGAATTCTGCCGCCACGCCGTGACCGCCAAGCCCACGCCAGATGCGATCTGCCCCCAAAGCCTCAAGCTCCTGCGCGATGCGGATCGCGGTCACAGCCTCTTCGCCCGAGATTTCCGGTCGGCGGTGCAGCGCGTGCCGCAGCGCGGTCAAATCCTGGATTTGGGTCTTGGTCAGAACAGTCATGGCTTGGCCTTCAGAAGATTTCGAACAACCCGGCGGCCCCTTGTCCGCCCCCGACACACATCGACACCACACCCCATTTCGCGCTGCGCCGTCGCCCCTCGAGCAGGAGATGCCCCGACATGCGCGCGCCGGACATGCCGTAGGGGTGACCAATCGCAATCGCCCCACCGTTGACGTTCAGACGGTCGTCAGGAATGCCCAGATGATCGCGGCAATAGAGCAGTTGCGCGGCAAAGGCCTCGTTGATTTCCCAAAGGTCGATGTCGTCCATGTTCAGCCCTGCGCGGTCGAGCAGCCGTGGAATGGCAATCACGGGGCCAATACCCATTTCCTCGGGTGCCACACCGGCAACGGCAAAGCCGCGCAGCGCGCCCAGCGGGGTCAAACCGCGGCGCGCGGCCTCGGCGGCCTCCATGACCACAAGCGCGGCGGCCCCGTCGGACAGCTGGCTCGCATTGCCCGCGGTCACAGTCTTGCCTTCGCCCATGACCGCGCCGAGCTTGCCCAGTCCCTCTGCCTTGGTGTTGGGTCGATTACATTCGTCACGATCAAGCCGCACCGGCTGTTCCGAGGTTTCACCGGTCGCCTTGTCGGTCACGATCTTGACCGCTTCGACCGGCACGATCTCGTCCTCGAACAGCCCCGCCTCCTGCGCGCGGGCAGTGCGTTGCTGGCTTTGCAGCGCGTAGGCATCCTGCGCGGCACGGGTCACGCCATATCGTTCTGCCACCACCTCGGCCGTCTCGAGCATGCTGAGGTAATAGGCGTCCGGCGCGTTCGGGTCGCGGTAGCGATGGCCGTTCCAATGGTCGTTCTGCACCAGAGAGATGCTTTCCAGCCCACCCGCCAGCGCAATGTCGACCTGTTCGCAGCGTATCATGTGCGACGCAATGGCAATCGCGTTGAGGCCCGATGCGCATTGCCGGTCCACCGTCGCTCCCGCCACGCTGTCGGGAAGAGCCGCCGCCTGCACGACGTGTCGCGCCACGTTCACGCCCGATGTGCCCTGCGTCAGGGCGGACCCGAACACCGCCTCCTCGACCTCGCCACCGCTCAGCCCGGCGCGGTCCAGCGCGGTCTTGACCGCATGTGCCGCAAGGCTGGGGGCTTCGAGATTGTTGAACGCGCCGCGATAGGCCTTGCCAATGGGCGTGCGGGCGGTGGACACGATGACGGCGTCACGCATGGATCAGGACTCCTCTGTGCCGCACCAGTCGGCGATGAACATGGCGGTGGCCTTGGTCACGCGGCGGACGCTTTCCAGGTCAACACGCTCGTTGAAGCCGTGGATCGCCTCGGCGCGCGGGCCGTAAACCAGCGCGGGGGTATCGGCATACAGACCGAAGAACCGCGCATCGGTGGTGGCGGTGATCGCCGTGCGCTCCAGTGCGGTCCCGGTGACCGACTGATGCGCCGACTCCAGCGCGGTGATCGCAGATGCCGCGTGTCCGGAGCTGTCCTGCGACAGTGCATACCCTTCGGCGTGAAAGCCGTGATAGACGATCTCGGGCAGGGAGTTGCGGAGGAACGCATTGCCCCGCGCAGCATCGAAGATCACCTGTTCGATCTCGGCCTTGGCGGCATCTATGGACTGGCCGGGAAAGAGCCCCATGCGCACGTCGAAGACACACCATGCAGGAACGGAGCTTGTCCAGTCGCCGCCCTCGATCTTGCCGATATTCAGGTTCAGCGCGTGTTCTGCATGCGCGTAATCGTCGGGTCGGTGTTCGGCAGCGTTCCAGCGATGCTCCATCTCGTGCAATGCCTGGATGAGCGGAATCGCGGCCTCGATCGCGTTCGATCCTGTGCCGGCATAGGCGACATGTGTGGGCAGCCCCTTGAGATGCACCTGGAACCAGAGCACCCCCAGCTGCGCCGTCACCAGATGTTCGGCAAACGGTTCGGGGATCAATGCCGCGTCGGCATGATACCCGCGTGCCAGACAGGCCAGCGCCCCGTTACCGGTGCATTCCTCTTCGACCACCGACTGGAAGAACACGTCGCCAGCGGGGGCAAGGCCACAGGCGGTCAGCGCATCAAGTGCAAAGAGGTTCGACGCCAGCCCCGCCTTCATGTCGCCGCCGCCGCGTCCGTAAAGCCAGCCATCAGCGACGCGCGGCTCGAAGGGCGGGCTGTCCCACATGTCCAGCGGCCCTGCGGGCACGACGTCGATGTGACCGTTCAGGATCAGCGACCGGCCACCACCCGACCGGGCGCGATGTGTGCCCACGACATTGACCGCGTCCTCGTAGGGGCCAAGCACCGGCGAAAAGCCCGGCAGGTGTTGAATGTCGGCAATGTCGATCTGCCAGCGATCCACCTCGTAGCCCCGCGCAGCCAGTTCACCAGCCATGAAGCCCTGCGCCGATTGTTCGTTGCCCCGGGTCGAGGGATGCGCGGTCAACTCGGACAGGAACGCCACCTGCCGGTCAAATCCGGCATCCACGGCACTACAGAGGCGTGTTTTCAGATCGTCTTGCATAAGAGCCTCAGAATGTCGGCACGGCGGCGTCGGGTAGGATCAGCGGCGCGCCGGTCGCCTCGACCACCTCGCCCGTGCTCACGCCCTCGGCGGTTTCGATGAGCGCAAAACCCTGCGGGGTCACGTCGATGACGGCCATGTCGGTGAAGACGCGTTCCACGCAGGTGCGCGCGGTCAACGGCAGCGCGCAGGCCTGTTTCAGTTTGGGGTTTCCGGCCCTGTCCGTGTGGCTGGTCAACACCACCACGCGGCGGGCCTTCTGCGCGAGTTCGATCCCGCCGCCTGCGCCGGGGCTGAACTTGCCGGGGATCTTCCAGTTGGCCAGATCACCTGTCGCGCTGACCTCGAACGCGCCCAGCATGGTCAGGTCCAGCCGCCCGGAGCGCACGATGGCAAAGCTTGTGGCACTGTCGAAACAGGCCGATCCGGGAACGGTCGAGACATAGGCCCCGCCCGCGTCGATCAAGTTGCGGTCGGCTGCATCGTAGCCCTTGGCAGGCCCGATCCCGGTCAGTCCGTTCTCGGTGTGCAGGCAGACGGGAAAATCGGAGGCCAGATGATTGACCACCTGCGTCGGCAGGCCGATCCCCAGATTGACCACCATGCCCGGTGTTATCTCGCGCGCGGCGCGGGCGACCATGCGTTCCCTAGCGTTGGACAACGGCGTATTCCTTGGACAGGGTTTCAAGCTCAACCACATGATCGACAAACACACCGGGCGTATGCACGTCATTCGCGTTGATCCCGCCAAGTGGCAGAACGGCTTCGGCCTCGACGATCACCCGGCTTGCGGCCATCGCCATCAGCGGGTTGAAGTTCTGCGCCGTGCCGACATAGGCGAGGTTGCCGAACACGTCTGCCCGGTCGGCATGGATCAGCGCCACATCGGCGCGCAGCGCGGGTTCGACCAGATACGGCGAGCCGTTCATCTCGACCACCTGCTTGCCCGCCGCCAATTCGGTGCCGATGCCGATATCACTGAGCACGGCACCCAGCCCCGCCCCACCCGCGCGGATGCGTTCGGCCAAAATGCCTTGCGCGTTGAACTCGACCTGGATCGCGCCGCTGTTCATCAACCCGATGGCATGGCTGTTCAGCCCCAGATGGGTGGTGATCAGCCGCGCCACCTGTCCGCTTTGCAGCAGATGGTCGATGCCCATGCCCGGCTCATTTGCATCGTTCTTGATCAGGGTCAGGTCACGTGCGCCATGATCGACCAGCGCGTGGATCAGGGTCATCGGCGTGCCCGGCACACCGAAGCCGCCGATCATCACCGTGTCGCCATCCCTGATTCCGACGATAGCCGCTTCCATGGTGCAGGTCTTGTCGGGCAGTCTCACGCCGCCTCCTCGACAGGCTGGCCGATCTCATGAGCAAACGCATCCAGCGCATCGCGCAGGATCACCATCATCTCGGTGATCTGGTCCTTGGTGATGATCAGGGGCGGTGCAACGAGGAAGTGATCGCCCGATGTCCCGCCACGGGTGCGGCGCGAGTATAGGATCAGGCCCCGATCATAGGCCAGTTCTACCAGCCGTGAATGCGCTTGTAGCGCCGGGTCCAGTGGCTCCATCGTGCTGCGGTCCGAGACAAACTCGAACGCGGTCAGCAAGCCCTTGCCGCGCACATCGCCGATAAACGGGTAACGGTCCATCAAGGCGCGCAATTCTCCCATCAGAACGTCCCCCATGCGGGCGGCGTTCTCGATCAGTTTCTGGTCCTGCAATTCCTCGAGCACGGCCAGCCCGGCGGAACAGGCCAAGGGATTGCCGGCGTAGGTAAAGCCGTGCAGGAAACCGCCTGCATCCAGCACAGGCTCGACCAGCCGTGCCCCGGCGACAATCGCGCCCAGCGGCGCATAGCCCGCGCCGAAGCCCTTGGACAGCGCAACGATGTCCGGCGTGATCCCCCAATGCTCGGCAGCGAGGAATTTGCCCGTGCGGCCCGCGCCGGTCATGACTTCGTCATAGATCAGCAGAACGCCGAATTCGTCGCAGATCTCGCGCACGCGGCCATAATAGCTGTCAGGTGCAACCAGCGCGCCGGTCGAGGCACCGCCCACAGGCTCCATGATGAAGGCCAGAACAGTATCCGGCCCCTCCTCCATGATCTTGTCGCGCAGCAGCTCTGCGTATTTCAACCCGCGCGCCTCTTCGGTGAGGTTGTCACGGTCGAGATAGGTCGCGGGGGACGCTACCTTGGGCATGCCCGGCATCATCGGGGCAAACGGCTCGCGCAGGGGCGCGTACCCGGTCAGGTCAAGCGCGCCAAAGGTGCAACCGTGGTAGGAGGGAAAGCGCGAAATCACCTTGTAGCGCGCCCCCTGCCCTTGGGTGACGGCATATTGCCGGGCCAGCTTGATCGCGCTTTCCACCGCCTCGGACCCGCCCGAGACAAAGAAGACGCGGTCCAGCCCTTCGGGCGTCATTTCGACCGTCTTGGCGGCCAGATCTTCGGAGGGATGGGTGCGGAAATGCAGACGGTAGCCAAAGGTCGCCTTGTCCATCTGCGCCTTGATCTTGGCCAGAACGCGCGGGTTGGAATGGCCTATGTTGGACACCATCGCGCCGGAGGACCCGTCGATATAGCGTTTGCCGGACTCGTCAAAGAGGTAGATCCCTTCGCCGCGATCCAGAAATGGCCGCGGATTTCGGGATTGGTAGAAAAGATATGAGGGCGTTTCGGTCACGCGGCACCTGCCAGATGTTTGCGAAGAAATTCGCGGGTTCGGTCCTTGGTTGGGTTCTTGAAGACGATCTCGGGCGGTCCTTCCTCGACAACCACACCCTGATCCATGAACAGAACGCGATCACAGACCGAGGCAGCGAAATCCATCTCGTGGGTGACGATGATCATCGTCATGTGTTCTTCGGCCAGCTTTTTCATCACCATGTTGACCTCGTCCACCAGTTCGGGATCAAGCGCCGAGGTCGCCTCGTCAAAGAGCATCAGCTTGGGCTTCATCGCCAAGGCGCGGGCAATTGCCACGCGCTGCTTTTGCCCGCCCGACAGGCGCGACGGGTAATAGTCGATCCGGTCCAGCATCCCGACCTTTTCAAGCTGTTCCTCGGCCAGTTTATTGGCGTCTTCCTTGGACAGCCCCTTGAGCATCTTGGGGGCCATCACGACGTTTTCCCGCGCCGTCAGATGCGGAAACAGGTTGAAGTGCTGGAACACCATGCCGATGTCCTGCCGCATCGCGTTGATGTGCTTTTCGTACTGCCGGTGCGGCAGATCCTTGTTCACCTGCACCCCGTCCAGCCAAATTTCTCCGCCGGTCAGGGAATCCAGATCGTTGATCGCCCTGAGAAGCGTCGATTTACCAGACCCGGACGGGCCGATGATGGCGACGATCTGCCCGCGCTCGACATTCAGGCTGATATCCTTGAGCACCTCGAGCTGGCCATAGGATTTCTGAGCGTGGCGGATTTCGACGAAATGGCTTTGGTCGGTCATGTTCAGTCTCCTGGGTCAGCGAGAGATCGAGATACGGCGCTCAATCCGGCGCTGCACCCATTCCATGCCAAGGTTGATGACGTAATAGAACGCCGCGGCGACAAGGTAGAATTCGAACGGACGGTAGGTCGCCCCGATGGCGCGCTGGGCCGACAGGGTCAGTTCGCTGACACCGATCACCGACACCAGCGCGCTGTCCTTGAGAAGCGCGATCATGTTGTTGCCGATGGGCGGGATCACGTCGCGCACCGCCTGCGGGATCACCACCTTGCGCAGCGCCTGCCCCCGGCTGAGGCCCACGGTACGCGCGGCTTCCATCTGGCCCTTGTCCACCGACAGGATCGCGGTCTGGATCAGTTCGGAATTGTAGACCGCGAAATGCAACCCCAGCCCGATGATCCCGGCGACGAAAGCCGGCAGATCGATGCCGATCTGTACCAGCCCGAAATAGATCAGGAACAGTTGCAGCAGCAGCGGCGTGCCCATGAACACCCATTCGACCAGCCGGAACGGCAGGCGGATGATCCAAGGCCCGTAAAGCGCGATCACCGCAAAGACGATCCCGCCGAAAAAGCTCAGGACGGCGGCGGCGACGGCAATCGCAATCGTCCAGAGACAGCCCATCAGAATGATGTCGAGGTGTGCGGGAACAACCGTAAAGTCCAGACCCATCTGTGTATCCCTTCCCGGTCAGGTGATCTGTACTTTGCGATCCAGCCAGGCCACGGCCCGTCCGGTCACGTAGATGATGATCATGTAAAGCAGCCCCGCCAGCAGGAACATCTCAAACGGCTTGTAGGTCGACCCGATATAGCGCTGTGCGGTGTAAGTCAGTTCGACCACCGAGATCGCGGCCACCAGCGCGGTCGCCTTGATGAGCATGTTCATGTTCACTCCCAACGGGCGCACCATCAGACGCGCGGCCTGCGGCAGGATCACCTTGTAGGTTGCCTGCCATTGGCTGAGCCCAAGGGTCCGGGCCGCCTCGCGCTGGCCCTTGTCGATCGAGATGATGGCGCCGCGGATCGTTTCGGTCATGTAGGCACCGGCATTGATGCCCAGCCCGATCACCCCCGCCTCGAATGCATCCAACTGAATGCCAATCTGAGGACCACCAAAATAAAGGATAAACAGCTGGATCAGCGCGGGTGTGCCCCGAAACACGCTGACATAGGCTGCACCGATGAAGCGGAGCAGCGCAAAGCGCGACAGCCGTGCCGAAGCCCCCAGCGTGCCGCAGGTCAGACCCAGAAGTGCGGTCAGAACCGACAGCTGGATGGTGACCCAGGCGGCATCCAGGAAAAACGGATAGACCCGCATCATCAGGTCGATGTCCATGTCACACTCCCTAAGGTGGTGGGCAGGTTCGGGCGGATCGCGTCCGGTCTCCGTGCGCGGCCTGCTGCGCGGTCACAGCCGGTTGGCAGCGGCAGCACGCAGGCGCAGAACTCATTCCGAGTTGGGCGCCCGATCATTGTTCTGCACAGGCCCCCGCCCGATCGAGCGGGAGCCCTGAGGCGTTTAGCGGATGTCGTCGCCGACCCATTCTTCGGCGATCTCCATATAGGTGCCGTCCGCCATCATCGCGTCCAGCGCCGCCTGCATTTCCGCCGCCAGTTCAGGCGAGCCTTCGCGGATGGCAATACCTGCACCGAACGGGTCAGTCGTCGGATCGGCGAACATTTCGTATTCCTGACCCTTGGCGTTCATCGCCAGAATGGCCGCGATGGAGTCGTTGACGATGGCATCGACGCGACCGTTTTCCAATTCCAACAAAAGCTCGGGCAGACCCTTGTAGGTGTTGATGTCGTAGCCGCGTTCCCGCGCCCAGTCTTCGTGGGTTTCGCCCAATGTCAGGCCCACGCGTTTGCCTTCGAGGTCGTCGAGGCTTGTGATCCCGGAGCCGGGCTGCGTAAAGATGGCGCGCTTGTCTGAATAATAGGGCCCGACGAAATCCACGACTTCGTCGCGTTCCTCGGTGATCGTCATGGAGCCGACAATCGCGTCGTACTTATTGGCCAGCAGACCGCCGATGATCCCGTCCCATGCGGTAGTGATGATTTCGGCCTCAAGCCCCATACGCTTGGCGATCTCGGTCCCGATGGCCGGATCGAAGCCCACAACTTCGTTCTGGTCGTTGACGAAATTGAACGGAGGATAGGCGCCCGACATCGCGATGCGGATGACTCCCTCTTCCTTGAGTGTCTCGAGTTCCTCGGCCCCGGCGGCGGTCAGGCCAGTTACGGCAAAGCCTGCTGCGACGACGGCAGTCGTAAGGATGGTACGGCGTAAATTCATGTTGGTCTCCATGTTGGGTTGATCTGGAGGGCGCTGCGCCCGGAAATCGGCCGCGGATTTTCTCCGCTGTTCAAAAAGCCTTGCACGGCAGCGCAGCATCGCGCAAATAAATATGACCTACGTTGATTATAGATGAAAACTATGAGTCTCCCGCATCAGCAACGCTTTCCCTGGAACCTCGACTGGAATTTGCTGCGCACCTTCATGGTGGTCGTCGAACAGCGCGGCATCTCCAAAGCGGCGGATTTTCTGGGTCTCAAGCAGCCGACCGTGTCCGCCGCACTGAAGCGGCTGGAATACTCGGCAGGGACGCAATTGATCATCCGCAAACCCAATGAATTCACCATCACCCGCCCCGGTCAGGTGCTTTATACCGAATGCGCCAAGATCTTCGGATCGATCTCGCAACTGCCTTCGCTGATGGACATCGACGAGGCCGAATTGCGCGGTCATCTTTCCATCGCGATCACCAGCTCGGTGGTGTCAGAGCATTTCGACGACATCCTGAACCAGTTCTCGATCGTGCATCCCCACGTGACCTATTCCTTCTCGGTCAACGAAAGCGATGACGTGGCCACGATGATCTCGCAGAACCGGGCCAGCGTGGGCATCTGCCTGTTGTCAAAAATCCCGAAAAACCTTACTGCCATGGTGCTTTACCGAGAATATTTCGGCCTTTATTGCGGTGCGCGCCATCCTCTGTTCCACGCGCCCGAGATCACCCCGGACGATCTGAAGGGCGATCCCTTTGTCGCCTTTCAGACCGAAGCCGAAGGCAAGCCGCTGGAGGCGATATCCCGGCTGCGCGCCAAGCTGGGTCTGGCCAACACATGGCGTGGGGTGTCGTCCAGTCTCAACGAGATTCGGCGCATGATCATGGCAAATATCGGCATTGGCGCGCTGCCGCTGCATGTCGCACAGCGCGATGTCGAGGCCGGGCACCTGCGCCAACTGCCGCCCTACGACGACCTGCCACAGGTCGATATCTACCTGCTCAGCAATCCGGGCCGACGCCAATCCGACGCGGAATCCACCTTCCTCGCGGCGTGCAGGAAATCCCTGGCGGCCACGGATCTGGCGGAACGGACCTATCGGGCTTGAGTTTCCCGCGCCCTTCCCTGCGGACCGCCAATCCGCTTTCCAAAGCGCGCGCGTCGGAGTAGGTATCCCAATCCTTGAAATCCGGGGCCCATCATGGCGCAGAATGCCACCATCTATAAAGTCGAGCTGTCCGTGTCCGACATGGACCGCCACTATTACGAGACCCACAAGCTGACCATTGCCAAGCATCCGTCGGAGACGGATGAACGGCTGATGGTCCGCATCGTGGCGTTTGCCCTGAATGCCCACGAGCATCTGGAAATGACCAAGGGCCTGTCCACAGATGACGAGCCGGATATCTGGCAGAAAAGCCTGAGTGGCGAGCTGGATGTCTGGGTGGCCCTTGGCCTGCCCAGCGAAAAGGTCGTGCGCCAATCCTGCAGCAAGGCCGCGCAGGTGATTGTCTACCCCTATGGCGGCAAGACTGCCGAAGTGTGGTGGGACAAGATCAAGAACAGCACAACGCGATTCGACAATCTTCAGGTGATCCATTTTTCAGAGACCGACACCGACGCGCTGGCCAAACTGGCAAGCCGCGCGATGAAGATGCAGGTCAACATTCAGGATGGGGACGTGATGATCAGCGTCGATGACAGCATCGCCTATGTCACCCCCGTAAAATGGAAAAGCGCCGCGTAATTCACCACCACTTGCCGCATGGACGGCGCTGACTGTCCCGGTTGCCCAGCCGATTGGCTGACGATGCATCTGCGTCGTTGGGACTGGCGTTGCCCTGTCGCGGTGTCACATCGTCATGATCGCGCAGCCGGGCGACCGTAAAGGAACCCCTGGATCGTCCGACAGCCATTCGAGCGCAACCAGACCGCTTGGCAGGCCAGTTCGACGCCTTCCGCCACGAGGTGCAGCCCGAGGTCATAAGCGAGATTGATCGTCGAAGAGACAATGGCAACATCCCGTTGACTATGCGGCAGCTCGGATATGAAGGTCCGGTCCAACTTGACCTCGTGGATCGGCAGGTCTCTGAGCTGCGACAGCGATGAATAGCCTTTTCCGAAATCGTCAAGCGCCAGTGAAACGCCCATCTCGTCCAGTGCGAAGATGTTGTCCAATGTCGCCTTGCCTCTGTCGAGCACGGCACGTTCCGTGATCTCCAGCGTGAGGCATGTCGGGTCGACGCCATGTTTGGCCAGGATATCGTTAACGGCCCGCGCAAAGTGTGCCTGTCCGAACTGTTGGGGACTGACATTCGCCGACATGCACAGACCTGGCGCCGCGCCTGCAGCCTGCATGCGTGCCAATTCGGCAGAAACCGTATCAATCACCCACATGTCGATCGTGACCGCAAAGCCGCAATCCTCGGCCAGCGGGATGAACCTGTCCGGCGGCACAAACCGGCCATCCGGAAGCGGCCACCGGGCCAGAGCCTCGTAACCGGTGATCTTTGGCCAAAAGTGTGAGATGTCCACCTGCGGCTGGTAATGCAGCAACAGGTCGCCACGTTCGAACGCGCGTTTCAGATCCTTGATCTCTATCGGCGGCGCGGGTGAAACAGTCGGCGCATTCGCCTCCCTCCCGCTGAACTCGGGTTTCGTCATCTCCACAGGGGGAGGTGTCTGAAAATCGAAAGAGTCGTTCATGGCTCAGGCGGCGACCACTCTGTTTCGGCCCTGCCGCTTGGCAGCAAAAAGGGCATTGTCAGCAAGGCGCGATACAACGTCGAAAGGCGTTACTTTGCCGTCAAGCGCCGCCAATCCCATACTGATCGTGACATGCACCCCGTTTTCACCGTCAAAACGGGCTGCAGCCACTTCCTCGCGCATTCGGTCCGCCCAGATGCGGGCATTTTCAATCGTGGTATTTTGCAACAACACTGCAAATTCTTCCCCACCCAGCCGGGCGACAAGGTCGTTCGCACGGCAATTGTTCGCCAGGATGGTTGCGAATTCCCGCAAAACACGATCCCCGCTTGGGTGCCCGAGCCGGTCGTTCACCTGCTTAAAGTGATCGATATCGATCATCACAAGAGTGGCAGCTCCATTGTTTTGGCTCAGGCGGACAAGTTCTTGCTGCATTCCAGCCTCGAAGTTGCGACGGTTTGGAAGCTGAGTCAGGAAATCCCGGTCAGCTATGTTCCGCAGCTCGAATTGATTGATAATCAAGTCAGCAAATTTGGTGACTATTTTTCTTTCAACTGAGTTAAATTTTCGCGGATACGTATCAAATGCACATACCGTGCCAATGTTGTATCCGTCGGTGGTCGTCAATGGAGCACCAATGTAGCAGCGCACAAATGGGTCTCCCGTGACATAGGGATTATCACACAGCCGTTCGTCTTCATGCGTGTCTTCGACGACCAACGGTTCATAACCTTGGATCGTGATATCGCAGAATGCATCCGACCGCGCAGTTTCCTTGAGATCAAACCCTTGCCGGGCTTTCAGAACCTGCTTGTCTTTTGTGACCAGGCTGACGGAAACCATCTTCAAACCGAGGATCGTTTGCATCAGGCTGGTGATTTGCTTAAAGCTTGCCTCAGACGCGTAGCCCAGCGCATTGTATCGTTCGAGGGCGCAGAGGCGCCCTGTCTCGTCGCAGAGGTTGTCGGAAAGCATATTCATATCCTCTCAACGGTCAAAACAGAAAGTCGGCGTGCGAAAGTTGCTGATCGGGCTCACCATGCGTTCGCCTCCAGGTAGTCGAGGTTCATTTCGGGCAAAACGTCGATCATTTCGTAGACATCTTCCATCGAAAGCAGATCGATCTGCATAATCCGCGCCTTGTTCAACAGGATCGTCTTGTCGCGGAGTTTGAATGGAATGAAGGGTCGGTCGTCGCAAAGTACGTCGAGAATCCGTTGGTTCTGGACGACATGGAAACCGCCAAAATACTGATTGCCATTTTCGAGGGTCGCTTTGACCGGTACGCAATACTTCGGGTATTTCATCAAACATGCTCCTATGATGGTTGATAGGGGGCGGGACGACATCGAAGGAGATATCGTGGTTGATCGTGGGCGCAGGTCGCAGGGCGCAAAACCTCTGCACGACGCGGATATTTTTGGTGAAGCCCTGTCGGTGTTCGGAAAAGAGGGCGTACGGGCTCATCTTCATGCGCTCCAGACAGAGTTGATGCAGCTGCTGACCGCGCCTGAACCGGACTTCAAAGAGCCACAGACGCTTCGCGATACCGCACACAGGATCGCTGGCCGTTCCGGGATGCTTGGATTGTCGGCGCTTTCATATGAATCTGCCCTTCTCGAGCAGGCGATCCGGTTGGATCGCGAAATTGCGCCAATCTGGGATCGTTGGAAAACCGAAGCCCGACGGGGGGTCGCGTTCATCGAAACCGAAAGAATGAAACCGTAGACATCCCGGAAGGCTCCACGATCGGTCGTCCCGAATGACCCGCGCCCGAGAGACCGGTTTCCCGTGTGACCCGCTTTTTTCAAAGGTGCCACCATCACGATATTCCCAGCGCCTGAAGGACAGCGGGGGTTGCGATCACGGCAAACAGAACCGGCAGGAAGAACAGGATCATCGGAACCGTCAATTTGGGTGGCAGCGACGCCGCCTTCTTCTCGGCTGCTGCCATCCGAAAATCGCGGCTCTCCTTGGCGAGCACCCGAAGCATCTGACCGAGCGATGTGCCGTATTTTTCGGACTGGATCAGGCCAAGCACAGCGGCTTTGATACTGTCCAAGCCGGTCCTGGTGCCAAGGTTCTCATACGCCAGACGACGGTCCGACAGATAGGCGAGCTCCGCGGTAGTCAGGGACATTTCGTCCGCGAGCTCTTTGGACTGCGACCCGATTTCCTCGGCCACTTTCCGGAACGCAGCCTCGCTGCTCATCCCGGATTCGACGCAGATCAACAAAAGGTCCAGCGCGTCCGGCCAGCTTCGCCGCAAACTGGCATGTCGCTTGGCGATCAGGTTATTGACATAAAGCTTGGACAGGTAGAACCCGATCAAGGCTCCAACAGAGGCCATGACAGCCACCGTGACCGTCGGCAAATCCGGACGCAGCACCAGCGTGACATAGGCAAAGGTCACTCCGGGCATGATCACGGCGGCAATCATCCTTGATGCAAGATACGCCACCAGCGGAGCCCGACCGCGCAGGCCTGCCATGCGCAGGAACTTCGAGGTTTCACCCTCTTCACCCGGGCGGGCGAGGCGCAGCTTTTCCACGATCCCGGCGAAGATGCGGTTCGGTTCCTTGGCGAACAGCTTGGATCGCGTGGCGGTTTTCGCGGCACGCATCGGCTGCGAGGACCGGCGCAGGACGCTGCGGTCATTTCCGGCGAATTTCAGCCGCTCGCTGACACGGTCGCGGGCAATCCACGGCCATGCGACCGTCAGAATGAAACCAAAGGCCGACATGGCGGACAGCGCGATGATCAGCTGCTGGAGTTGCGTCGAGGTGAGGTCGATTGGCATTCAGCGTCTCCTTCACATGTCGAAGTTGATCATCTGGCGCATCACGAACACGCCGATGGACATCCAGACGGCACAGGCGACGATCACGATGATGCCCGCGTTTGTCTGGTAGAGAACGGCGAGATATTCGGGACTTGTCAGCTGAACCAGTGCAGCGACGATCACCGGAAGAGACCCGATGATGCCCGCCGAGGTCTTGGCCTCGGCGCTCATCGCTTTGACCTTTGCATGCAGTTGCCTGCGCCCTCTGAGCACCGTGGACAGATTGCCCAGCGCCTCGGTCAGGTTGCCGCCCGCACGGTTCTGGATGGCCACGACAATCGCGAGAAACCCGACCTCTTGCAGCGGAATGCGCTGTGCCAGTTTTTCGACGGCCTCGTGCATCGGCACCCCGACCGACTGATCTTCGACCACCTGTCTGAATTCGCTTCGGATCGGTTCGTCGCTGTCGGCTGCAACAACAGCGACGCAATCGGCCAACGGACGTCCGGCGCGGACCCCGCGAACGATCAGGTCAATCACATCCGGAAATCCGGCTGCGAACGCGGCAAGGCGCCGGTGGCGAAGAAACTTGACATAAAAATGTGGGATCAGAAGACCGGCCGACAGAGTGATCGCTCCGGAAATCGGCAGCACGAGCGATGAAGACGCAACAAATGCGCCCATGGCGACCGTCGCACTGACCAACCAATAGACCAGAGGGCTCCATCTCAGTCCGGCTTCACGCAGGCGCTTGTCCAGGCCCGGACGGCTGCGGCGATTTATCTTCTGCGACTGGCGCTCCTCGATCTCTTTCAGGGTTCTCTCGATGGCCTTGCGATGGGCTGCGGTCTGCCCACCGCCCGTGGCAGCCGCGCTTGCGCCGTGACCGCGCCCCAGAGCGAGGGTCATTCGGCGCTTGTTCAGCGCCCGCGCTTCGATCCACGGCATGATCAAGATCAGCAGCAGCGCAATTGCGGCCAGAACCAGCAAAGGGGCAATCAGAAGGGTGAGGTCAAATTGGGACATCTCGGTACCGGTTTTCAGATCATGAGGAATGCAGCGCCGCATCGAGCGCGCGGGAGAGCCGGTCTTCTTCGCCGAAATAGCGGGCCCGGTCCCAGAACGCCGGACGCCCGATACCTGTCGATTGATGTTGCCCGATGATCCGACCCTGAGCGTCTTCGCCAAGCATCTTGTAGACGAAGATGTCCTGCAGGATCGGAACATCGCCCTCCATGCCCAGCACCTCGGTCACATGGGTGATGCGACGAGACCCATCGCGCAGCCGTGCCGCCTGAATGATCACGTCAATCGACGAAACCGCCATTTCCTGGATGGTCTGTGACGGCAGATCATAGCCCCCCATCGTGATCATTGCCCCCAGCCGCGCCAGAGCCTCACGCGGGGTGTTGGCGTGCAGCGTGCCCATCGACCCGTCGTGACCGGTGTTCATCGCCTGCAAAAGATCAAAGGCTTCCGGACCACGCACCTCGCCGACGATGATCCGCTCGGGACGCATGCGCAGGCAGTTCTTGACAAGATCCCGCATCGTCACTTCGCCCGTGCCCTCGACATTCGGCGGCCGGGTCTCAAGGCGTACGACATGTGGCTGCTGCAGCTGAAGTTCGGCAGAATCCTCGCATGTGACGATCCGTTCATCTGAATCGACATACCGTGTCATGCAGTTCAGGAGCGTCGTCTTGCCCGACCCCGTTCCGCCCGAGATCAGGACATTGCAGCGGACCCGGCCAATGATCTTGAGAATCTCGGCACCTTCCGGCGTGATCGAACCGAACTCGACCAGCTCGTCCAGCGTCAGCTTGTCTTTCTTGAAGCGGCGGATGGTCAGGCTGGGCCCGTCGATCGCAAGCGGCGGCGCGATGACGTTGACACGGCTGCCATCGGGCAGGCGCGCGTCACAGATCGGGCTCGATTCATCAAGGCGACGACCCACCTTGCTGACGATCCGCTGGCAGATATTGAGAAGCTGCTCGTTGTCCCGAAAGCGGATATTTGTCTGCTGAACCCTGCCTTTGACTTCAATGTATATCCGGTTGGTGCCATTTACCATGATATCCGAGATGTCATCGCGGGCGAGCAATGGCTCCAACGGGCCATAGCCCAGAACGTCATTGCAGATCTCTTCGGTCAGTTCGGATTGTTCGCTGCTCGACAGGACCGCCCGCTTGACCGACAGGATTTCGTTGACGACCCCACCCACTTCCAGGCGTGCAGCCGACAAGTCCAGCCGCCCGAGTTCCGTGATGTTGATCGACTCGATCAGCGCGCCCAGGATCTCTTTCTTCAGTTCGATATATTCCGTCCCACCCCGCGCCGAGACACTCTTGGCGACCACACGGCGGGACATGGAAGGCTGTTCCGCCACCTCTTTCAGGTTCAAAGGCTCGGTATTGGAAACAGGACCCGCAACCGTGGGCGCAACAGTGTTTTGCACCACGGATGACGCAAGCTGCTGCGCATTGCTCTGGGGCGTTCTTTTACCGAAGGATTGAGACATTATGCGATGCTCCAGGTGCAAGCAGGCAGGTTACGGGTCTTTTGTCAGCCAAGGCCGAGTGTCCTGAGAAGCCAGTTGCGGGATCGGGTTTTGTCTTTGCCCGAAAGCGAAGTGGCAAGTTCACGGACCGATTTTTGCGCTTTGCTGCGGGGGGAGTGTTCGGACAGTGCACGCCCGGCAAACGCTGCGGAGCCAAACGTCCCAGGATCAAACGCGATCGTGGCGAAGTTTTCGACACCCAGGCTTTTGGCAAATTTCTGTGCGCCGATTTCCTTGCGCTTGGGCATCTTGCACATGTTGAGAATGACTTGCGGTGGAGCATCGTTGGGCCGCAGGGCGTGCAGTCTGTCCATCAATGCCATGGTATTGTGAAGGTTCGGCAGATCGGGTGCTGCCACGACAATCACCTTGTCGGCTGCCGTCAGAGTGTCACGACTAGCAGGCGACCAATCATGCGGAAGGTCCAGCACGACGTTCGGGAAAGAGGCCCTGGCGATTTCGATGAGCCGATCCACCGCGTCCGCTGCGGGCTCCATACCACCCAGAGAATCGTCAAATGCGGGAAGAACACTCAGATGCTCGCCGCGCTGCACGATCAACTTGTCCAGAAGAGCGGCGTCGAGCTTGTCCGGCTCGCTAAGGTATTTTTCCAGCCCGGTCACCAGTTTCAGGTCAAGATTGACCGCTGCCGATCCGAACCGGAAATCAAGATCGACCAGCAATGTCGGGGTTGCCTGCTCTTGGGCAATTGTCCAAGCCACGTTCTGGGCAAGAGTCGAGGCCCCGACCCCGCCCTTGGCACCGACAAAGGCGTATACTTTCCCAAGCTTGGCCTGGTTGTCCTGTCCGAACAGATTCTGAACCATCGAGACATAGGACAGCGGCGTAATTGTCCCGACCAGATAGTCAGCAACGCCGCGGCCCATCAGCGTCCGATAGAGCCCGATGTCGTTGTCTGGGCCGATCACAACAACCTTGGTTGTGGGGTCACACACCTCGGCAAGGATCTCGAGCTCCTTCAAGAGCAGGGCACCACGGCTTGCCACTTCCACGACAAGCAGAGACGGCGTTTGCCTCGCGGCAAAAACCTGACGCGCCCGTTCCACACCGCCGTTGCTGATCTCGGTTTTGACGCGGGTCAGGCGACGGTCTTGGCTGGCTCTTTCGATCGCGCCCCGGACCGTGGGTGTCACGCAGAATGCCGCGGCGTTCAGGTGTGGAACGCGAACGCTCGACATCATCTCGTCGGGTTCCGCCGAAATTCCGTCTTCGATCTTGATTGCAGAATGCTTCATCTTTTTATCCTTCGCCCAAGAGCTCCGACACCTTGATGGTTCGGCGCGAATTCACCTTCAGTTGACAACGAAATCCTCGAGTAGGGTGCCGCGCCGGACCCGGATCGTCTTGGCCGGTTCCTCGACAACCATCATCGTTTCTGTCGGCAGATCCTCGAGCGGTCTCAGGGCCAGCGAAATCGTCCCGGTGGATGCTGCAGCCGTGACGCCCTCGACCTGCGCCTCGGTCAGTTCCAGAGTTGCCGTCTTGCCGAGAACCGTGCCGCTGTCCGTGTCTTCGGTGGTCTGGTCGATTGCCAGAACGCGGACCCCTCTGAGGATGGTGCGGCTTCGGGTTTCACTGCCTTGAAGATCCCGCGTTTCCTGCATGGTATGAAGTACATCGACACGGTCGTTCGGGAGAATGAAGCCACCAGCGGTGCTTTGTGCGTTCACATCGATCGCAACCGCCCGCATGCCGGGCGCAAGGGTTGCGGCCAAAAATCCATTGGGGCCGTCGGTGAACGCCCAATCGGCAACAGGCTCACCTGCGGTAATCGGTCGGTTTGCGAATTGTCCGGAAAACTCTTTCACGGCTTCGGGCCGCGCTTTGCGATCGATGAAACTGGACGCCAAGGCGTCGCCTGGCCATTGCTGCCATTTCAACGCGCTCGCTGTCACTTGACGTCCGCGCGGAATGTCCTCAGCCGCGACGAGGATCGCGGTCATCTCGGGTGTGACCTGTTCCGCGACCACGGCAACGGCAGCCGGTGCAGTTTTCTGTGACGCGATCCACGCGGCGCCACCCGCGGCGCCCAATGCGATGATTAAAATGATGGTTCTCAGCATATCGGTCCTCCGAGCAGCGGAAAAAGTCGTCTGTCAGCCCGAAACAAGGACATCGGGCCGAAGAAAGGCGACGGCGATCGCCGCCGTCGCAATTGCAATCCCGTAGGGCACGCGCCCATTGGGGTCGTGAAGACCGGTGATCCTGCTGCCACCGAGGCGGTGGGCGCCAAGGGCCCGGCAGGCCAGAACCACCAAAGTCAACACTCCGCCCGCGAGTGCCGTCAGAACGAGCAATGCCGGAGTTGCAACGGGTCCTAGCCACAAGCCGGACACAGCCAACAGCTTGACGTCGCCACCCCCCATCCAGCCGCGCGCGAACACAAGCATTCCGCCCAACAAGACCGCAAAGCCGGTCGCGACGTTGCTGGCAACACTCGTCCATTCGGGACGGACCAGCATCACCGAAACCGCGTATCCTGCGAGGAGAAACAGGATCAGCGGGTTTGGAATGCGCATCCGCACGGCGTCACTGGTTGCCGCGAACAGGTGACAGCCTGTGAACCAAACGGACGCGAAAACCAAAAAATCGCTCGGCATGGCCTGGGGTCTTCCGGGTCGGGCGCTCGGCCCTAATTACTCGCCGGCCGCCGGTGCTTCCAATCCGGTCGACACGCGACCGAAGAGATCGCCCAGATCGGTACCGAGAGTTGTGAGCGCAGTGATCAGCGCCACGGCGACAAGACCCGCGATCAAACCGTATTCGATGGCAGTTGCACCAGACTCGTTCTTGTTAAGCTTCAGAAACAAATGCAGCATGGGGTATTTCCTTGTTCCAGTTTTTCCCGACGAAACCGGCGGGGCCGTGAACTCCGTTAGTCGGAGCCTTGACGGCCCTGCAGTCTGGTTCGTCTTGAAAAGGATCAACTTTTACACATGCATAAGCTAGCTGGCGTCGTGGCCTAGCCGTCTGGACAGGCCGCCTGGCGAAGCTGGTTCCAGCACTTCGCCGATCCGAAGAACTGCAAGCCGATGCAATACCTAACGCACATGCTTTAGATCTTTGATCGTGTGAGTTCTGGACAGGTCTCCAATGAAGCAGAAGGAGATCTGCTCAATCTCATTAGGTTCTGGACCAACCACAAGACGACGAAAAAAACAGCCATGCCGGCGATTACATCGGAGACGTGGTGTCCACCATGCAGCAGAATCGCTGGTATCATAGGAATATTGATAGCCAAGAAAAATGGCATGGCACGCGTGCCAAACGTAAAGACTACAGCCATCAAGGCCATTACCGTGTGCATCGATGGAAAGGCAATCAATCCGCGCATTGATGTTGGCTCAATCAAGGAATCCTTACCTCCCGCAACGTCGTTAAGATGCATCACGTAGCCAGCGTCGACGGCCAAATGCAAGCTTTCGATGAGAGACGGCGGAAGCTCCACGATGTAAGCTGGACCAAAACTTGGTGTGATCGACCATATCAGAATGCACAGCAGGCTGCTTACTACGCCGACGAGCATGAATTCATGAAGTTTGCGCTCACGTTCAGTAAAGCCGAGAAACAGAATGACCATAAAAAGCTGTACCAAGGAGCTGAAATAGACCATGCGGAGAAATGCTGACAACATCTCCCGGTCCTCAAACCGGAAGACAAAACTTCGCCAATCAAAACCGATGTAGGCGTCGACCCGCATAAGCAGCACATCGATCGTGACTGTGTTACTCGGATAAAGGAAGTAGTTCAACTTTGCGCCGGAGTTGGTGAAAGCGATATACAGGCCTGTTATTATCAGCACTGCGGCGAGACGCTCGCTCCTTTTTGCCACTCTGTATGCCGTGCCGAGGCCAATTAAGCCAAGCGCGCAAAGATAGTGAAGGACAAAATCTCCCCAAGAAATTTGACCTGCTCCAGTAGTATCAAGAACCGCGGAAAGACTAAGGCAGGACAAAAAGGCCACTAATACGATAGCCTCTGCCAATCGGATTTGACTTTTCAAGGAACTTCTCCAAATGCTGAAGTAAGTATTGGGTGAAGGCTTTTTTGCCCTGACGATTCAATCGGCAACGTCGTCATGAGGCTACTCAATTTGGGTTCCTGCGCCATTTGGCCAGATGGACTGGCCAAATTGGTATGGTCGAAAATTGAGAACTACACGACTTTGTATCCAAAGCCCGCAATGCAGCGAAACGTCCGGTCCACGTCCACCGACCGGGCGTCATCGCAGTCGCGGTGGGGACTAAGCCCGCGCAGCGAAAGCCCGGAAGATCCGCATAGCTAACGAACACAGTCTGCGGACGCCCTAATGAAATGGGGACTTCGTCTGCCTCAGGCCGACTGTGCCTTGAGCACCTCGTCGACCTTTCCGATCAACTCATTCGCCCGGAAGGGCTTGTAGAGCATCGGAATATCATTTGGCAGGTGCCGATCCTTGCCAAGAGCATCCCGGGTGTACCCGGAGGTAAAGAGGACTTTCAGCTCCGGATAAAGTTCAAGCGTTTTTCGAGCCAGCTGGACTCCGTTCACGCCCTTTGGCATGACGATGTCGGTAAAGACAAGGTCGAAATCTCCGTCCTTCTGGAGGATCGCCAAGGCTTGCTCTCCGTCTTCGGCCTGGACCACTTGGTAGCCAATTCGACCCAGAACAGTGCGCACAAACACCCTAAGATCGGTGTCGTCTTCAACGACGAGAATCCTGTTTGATCGGCGTCTGGTCTGCGTGGCAGGCACTGCGGAAGCCGGTGCGGTCGCTTCCTGCTTTCGAGACATCGGCAGGCACAGGGTGACCGTCGTGCCTCTCCCGGGTTCGGACTCGATCATTGCATGTCCACCAGACTGTTTCACAAAACCGTAGACCGAACTGAGTCCCATTCCGGTCCCGACACCCGGCTCTTTCGTCGTGAAGAAGGGTTCAAAAGCGCGCTGGCTGATTTCTTTGATCATGCCGGTCCCATCATCGACGATGTCGATCGTGATGTAATCACCGGGATCGACATCCACCTGCGCCTCTTTGCCCGTGACAGTCGTGGGTCTGGTTCTGACGGTGATGGTTCCTTTATGAGGAATCGCAGCCCGCGCATTGAGGATCAGGTTCATGAGAGCTGTCTGAAGCTTGTCGGGATCGACATTGGCCACCATGGCTTCCTCGGCAAGGTCATAACAGATTTCCGTGCTCTCATCGACTGCACGTTCAAACATGTTGAAGGACTGCTGAATCAAATTGTTGATATCGGTTGCGCGTACGGCAAGCGGCTGGCGCCCCGAAAAGGCGAGCAAGTCGCGAGAGACCCGAGCCCCACGTTCGGCTGCAACGTCGATTGACTTGACCAAGGACCGCTGCGGAGCGTCCGACTGAAGGTCCTCAAGTAGAATATCGCAATTGCCCAAAATGATGGTCAGCAGGTTGTTGAAATCATGTGCGATCCCGCCAGTCAGCTCCCCAACCGTTTCCAGATTTTTTGCCAGATGCAGCTGCGCGTCGAGCAACCTCAGGTCCGTGACGTCCGACATTGCACCCACCATTCGTCGCGGCGTACCGTTTTTGTCGCGGACGACAAACGCGTTGTCATTGATGGTCCGCCAAGAGCCGTTTGCTGCCTTGACCCGATATTCACAACGCCACGCGTCAGACTGACTTGCGAGCACAGCATCCAGGCTTTCAGTGACCTTGAGCCGATCATCTTGATGGATGCGTTCCAGCATGTCCTCGATCCGCGCGTTTTGCGGAATTTCGACCAGAATTTGCGAACTGGTCCCGAGGACCGGTTCGGTTTCAACACTATTGAAGATCTTGCCGCTCTGTATGTCCCAGTCCCAGATAATGTCTCGGCTTGCCTGGCCGGCCAGACGGAACTGCTCTTCGCGAACCCGCAGGTTTTCTTCCACTTGCCGCCGCTCGGTTGTGTCTCGATGAACAGAGACGAAATGCGTGCAGGTGCCATTCGCGTCAAACAGAGGACTGATATCCAATTCGACACTGAAACGGCTGCCGTCCTTCCGATAATTCGTTAGTTCAGTTCGGATTGATCGCTGGTTTTCAAGCGCTTGTCGGATTTCGTCCAACCGATCGAGTTCGGTTTCCGGGCCTTGCAGGAAAAACGGCGTGTGGCCCAATATCTCGTCTTTCGAATACCCGGTCATGCTTTCGAACGCGTCATTGACATAGGTCACGCGTGTTCCGGGATGGTCTGCGCAGGTGGCGTCCGTGACCAGCACAATGTCACTGATTTGCGATATTGCCGCGTCCAGTAGACGCAAGCGCATGCGAGAAGCGCGTTCTTCAGTCGTGTCCCTGAGATAGATGGCAACTCCGGCTGACGTCGGATGCACCGCTACTGAAATCCACTGGTCGCAAGCCCAGACCTCGCCCTCGAAGGTTTGGCTTTCGCCGGTTTCCAGCGCCTCGTTGACCACCTGCTCGAATTGTGACCCGACCAGATTGGAAAAATTTTCCCAAATGTTGCTCCCAACGAGGTTTTTAGCAGGCGCGTTCATGATGGCATGGGCCCTGCAGTTCATGTACTGGATCGTGCCGTCATGGTCGTGAATGACAAAACCATCGCCTAAAGAATCGAGTATTTTTTCCAGCAGCGTCCGGCTTTCTTCCCGAGCGTGTTGGGCCTCGATCAGCTCGTTGACATCCTGCAGCGCGCCATGGATCGACACGACTGCGCCCGACGCATCGAATTGCGCCTCGCCGATCATGCGCAGCCAGGTTTCCTTGCCATCGAACCGGAGAAATCTTGCGATCTGATCAAATCGACTGCCGGTCCCGACGCATGTCCAAAAGCTCTGCTCAAAGTGGGCGCGGTCTTTTTGATCAAGGAACCGTTGCGTGATCACGTCAATCGACGGTTTGTTTTCACTGTCGATTGCAATCAGTTTCATTGTGTCACGTGTTCCGCTGAACTCACGTGTTTCAATGTTGAAACCCCACCCCCCTATGCGCGCCACATCGCCTGCCAAGCGTTCAAGCTTTCGCGACTGCTCAAGTGCCGTTTCGTTCTGCCTGAGATCGGTGATGTCCTGAATGATGCCGGATATGCCACCCTCGTCCTCGTCATCATTGGGCCCTGCCCCATTCGGGCCGGTCATTGCCCGGAAAATGCGTGTATCTCCGGACGCACCGACCGCACGGAATTCGACCTCTGCTGTCCGGTTTTCCGTTACAGCACGTTGGAAGGCCGCATCAAAAGCGGGCCGGTCCTCCGGAACGATCCGCGAACGCAGCGCATCAACCTCCACGATATCGTCATTTTCCGAAAATCCGAGAATGCGTTTCATGAACTTCGAAGCCCGAAATGATCTTAGATCAGACAGGATCACCCAAGTGCCCAGCCCAGCCAACTCGTTGGTTTGCTCGACCACCGACGCTTGCGTTTTCAGGCGTAGGTTTGCAATCCGGAGGCGGCTTCGTTGACGCTCGAAAGCAATCAAACAGATGACGAGCGTCAACACCAATGTGGCGAAGGCCAACGCAAAAACCGTGGAAATGCCTGTCATCTCAGACTCCTTAGTAAGAATGCTGCGCAATGTCCGGCGCATCAAAGCAGTCAGAGCCTCTGACTGGCAGTGGTCGGGCATCTGCACTCAGCGGTGATATCAATGCGTCCCCCGTCCGGGGCACGTACGATGATCGACTGGACGGCACCAGACGTGTTGGGCGACAAATAATTCGGTCTGAGGCGCGTTTCCGGCTTGGATCAAGGTGATTTGAGATCTCAAATTCTAGCAAATATCTGATTTTGATGTGTTTTTTGAATTCTGAGAATGAATGCAAATCCTGCTTGACCCTGAAGTTTAAGCAGGTTCTCTTTTGCTCTTTTGGCGTGTAAAAAGAGCGTTGCGCGGGCTTTCGACGACGGGGTAAAAGATCGGTGTGTGACACGGTCGACACGTATGGCATCGGTTGCATTTCAGCAACCGCAGGTTGCTTGGTCCATGTCCGCGAGTTGACGATGTGTTTCCAGTATTTCGTAGCACCGTAGGTTGCCTTGTTACCCAACACAGCCACCCTGACGTGCCGAGGAGGCAAATAAATGAGTTTCGCGGGAAATCGGGACCCTGTAGCGCCGCAAACGAACATGGCATCGATTGCTCCTGTTATCATCATTGATGATGATGAGTTTTTTCGCGTGGCGATCGAAACCGTGCTCAACAAACGGTTCAACGTCGAGCACATCGTTGTCTGCAGCACAGCCCAGGAAGCGCTCCGGCATCTTTCAGATGGCACAACGTTTGGTCTGGGCCTTGTCGATCTGAATATGTCGGGCATGGACAACAAAGGCTTGTTGGAAGCGATCAAATCCGCACAGCCGGCGATCCGGCTCGTGGTTCTGTCGGCCTCACGGTCTCGCAAGGATATCCTGATGGCGCTTTCGGCAGGGGCGCAGGGGTTCATCAACAAGGGGCTGGGCATCGGGGAGATGGAAGCCGCACTCCAACAGATCGCCGCCGGCGGCGTGTATCTGCCACCCTTTACACCTATGCTGAACGAAAGCTTGGATGACGCCGAACCTGTTCCGGACATCGAGAACCCGGCAGCCACCCTGGCTGTTCTGACGCCACGCCAATTGGAAGTCCTGCACCTTCTGGTGGCAGGGCAGCCGAACAAGGGGATTGCGCGCGCGCTCGACATCAATCACAGCACCGTAAAATTTCATCTTTCATTCATTTTTCGCATTCTCGGCGCCTCCAACCGCGTTGAAGCGGCTATCCTCGGGGCCAAATTGCTCAAGACAGAAGAATAGAGACCTGCAGCCCGGAGAAATTGGAAACGCCGGGTTGGACTGCAGGGCATCCGATCAGTCACGTGAAATGACCCAGCTTTTCCCGCAGCGTAGAGAGCCGATACGGTTTTGGCAGGATGTCGATATCGTAGGGAATGCCCTGCACAACCCGGTGCAACAAGTTGTGGTCGCCTGACGTCAGAACTATTCCAATGTCCGGGCGCACAGAATGCACTTCGTCCGCCAATTCCACACCGGTCAGCCCACATCCGAGGTTCATGTCAAAGATCCCAACCCGAATGTCGCTGTCCTGCTTCAACACGAGCAATGCAGATTCGGCATTCGTCGATGCGACCGGCTCAAAACCAATTCTGGTCAGGGCCTGCACAGCGAAATCCAGCATCATTTGATCGTCGTCCACGACCAGCAGCTTTGGAACATTGCTCATACATTGACCTCTTTTCTCGGCAGATTTTAAGAAGAACAAATCGGATGCGCGACACTCTGAGTATCGCGCAGGAAACTGACTTTTTTGGATTGCGGGAGGAGGATACCCATAATCACGGCTCCGGCAAGAGGGGGAAACAGGCCTCTACCGAAATCCACGCGGCCGGCAGGACAGCAAGGACGCTTGTGACCTCGTGGCGGATGGCGATCTGGGCAAAACCCGCAGTCCCATTGCAGATTGCACTCTCGGTCGGTGACACGGTTGCGGCAGGAATTCCGATGCCCCACGCCGTAGCTTGATCTTGTACAAAACCCGTCACCCCGCTTGCACTGATGCTGCCATCGACAAAACAGGGGGGCAGCCGCAGTCCCAGACAGCGTGCCCCGGTCGTTGCTGCATCCTGCAAAGCAAGACGGGTCCAGACGAAGCGGCTGACCTCGATCGACCCGACCAACATGATCATCAGCGGAAGCGCAATCGCCGCGAATTCGACCGCAACGGCGCCGCGACAGTCCCGGACAATGGCTCGAACCCTCGACAACCCGGTCACGGCAGCCGCAAAACGGTGCTTGTCCTGACCGTGTCCTCTTCGATGAACGCATATCCCGGAAACATTGTAACATGGCGGGCGGCTGCAGAGACATGCAGAAACTGCCCGGCGGTCGCGCCGGAGCTACACGGCGATCCGCATGCTATCGCTGATCCCCACAAGATCGCTCCGTCAGACACAGCGGGGCAGTAGCATTCATCGGCGCTCCCCGTCCCTGCCCCGGCGGTAACCGTGGAACCGGTCCATTGTGCGACCGCGGCATTGTTCACCACAACCTCCGCGGTCTCCGACGCCCGGCCCTGCAGCAACCCGACCAGCTGTTCGGCGAGTTCCTGCGCCGCCGCCTGATCTCCCGGCGTTGGCTGGATCAACGCAAATTCAGCCGTCGCGGTCACCCGCGCGTCCAATTCAAGCTTGGTATATGTCGCACCGCCGATATCGATCACCCCGGCCAATATCAGCAACAGCAAGGGTGCAACGAGAGCGAACTCGACGGCGATACTGCCATCGTCGGTCCGCCTCAGCGATCGGATCAGCTGTGCAAAAAGCCGGGTCATCTCAGGATCACCACTCGTCCGCTGCCACCGGATTGCGGAATATCGCATTCGGACGCAAGGGACGTGCCGCCTGACAGGGTGATTTCTGACCCGATCAGCTGAAGACACCCGCCGCTCCCGCCACTTGCGCTGGCACCGCCGGATGCGGTGATCGGACCATTCGGAAAGTAGAACGCGCCGGACACCACCGCCCCGCTGGCTCCTGCTGTAAAACGCGCGCCATCAGTCCGTGTCGGATCAAGAGGCCCGATCACGGCCATATCCGCAAAGGGTCCGCTTTCAGGTGCCGTCATCCGGATATTGCTGTAGCCGGCGGACACGCAATATGCCTGATCCCGGCATTCCCAGCCGCTGGGCGCCGTTCCATTGGCCGAGATCAGGAACGTGGTGTCAGGGGCATGGATGCTGATCGTCGCGCCCCCACAACTGGCGCTTCCGCCGCCATTGCCGCCGATATGCACATACCCATCGACGACATAGAGACCTGCCCCAAATCGAACGGCCCCCGACGCCAGAAGCGATCCTCTGATCTCGTGCAATGGCGCGCGTGGAACGACGAAGCAACTGCCACCGCCGCCCCCGTTGACATGCCCTGCCATTTCAAAAACGCCCGCTCTGGCGTCCCCCATGAAGGTCTGGGAGCCGCCGCCAAGAGAGATCGCATCGCCACCGGATGACGGCCCGAACTGGAAACTGTTCGCGTCCCCTGTACCCAGAGTCAAAACCGATCCACCGGTATTCCGAAACCCTCCGGTAAGGACAAAGCTGCTGGGGCCCGCAAAGGTCAGCTGACTGGTGTTGCAGATACTGTAGCGCTGCCCATCGCAGCTGTGGGTCGAACGACCGATCCGGTATGTGCCTGCGCCGAATTCAGTGACCGACCCGCCGCCAGTGATGATGCCCAAAGCGATATTGTAGACGCCGCCTGGAAAGGTCATCTGCGTACCCGTGTTCCGGATACTGCCGGAAAAGTTGTACACAACAGCCGATGACGCCCCCGGATTGAAGTTCAGCCGCAGCCCACCACCGATCGTGAGGTTGCCGATGTTGACCGTGGACAGTCCGGGGCAGGAAAAAAGCCACTCACGCGGGCCATTGTTAAAGGTGGCCGTGCAACCAATCGCTTGGGCCTGCGCTCTGGTCGCGTTGGCGTTCCAGCCAAATTCGATGTTCGGCGCTGTGCCAACAACCACATCAGCAGGCGCTTCGAGAAGCTCCGTGTCCGCCATCCGGCTTTGAGCCAGCATGATGGCGCTGGTTCCCGCCAGCGGATCGGGGGTTGGCCGCCGGACTATATCTGCCGCGCCACCGCTCGGGTCGGTGATGGTGTTGCACCCGTTGGTCCAGGGGGCGGTGTCGGAATCGTAGCTGACCGCCTCGGCGACGATGCTGGTGCCACAGGGCGCGACGACCCCGGCATTCGAGGCGATGCCACAATCGCTCGACTGCAACGCCGTGCCACCAGACAGGGTGATGCCTGTGCCACCGGGATCAAGGGCCTGCACGCAGGCAGACGCGCCACCCGTCGACCCCGAGACCGCTGAAGCGACAACATCGACCGAGCTGTTGCTGCCGACAATGCGCGGAAGATAGAGCGATTTTGGGGTCGTGATGGTTGCGCGGACAGCGGCTCCAGACGCTGTCGGAACGGAGGCATCAAGCGACACAACGATTTCGGCGGCGCTGAACCCGTTCAACTCTGCAACACCTCTGGCGGCACTGATCATCTGGGCTTCATCGCCCGACCTCGAATACGCGACCGCTCCGGCATGAGACGCAAAATCCGCTGTGCGTTGCGCCTGCGCTCGAACCCCGAGAATGGTCCCGTATTCAAGTGCCAATCCAGCGAAGCCCAACAGAACCGGGACCGCCAAACCGGTGACGATCGCCACCGCGCCATCCTGACGTGTCCCAAAAGCGGCAAGACGAGCCTTGCGCAAAAGACCCTGGAACAGATGTGGCGCAGTCAGGAGTCGCTTTCCATTCGGGATCCGCTTCATTCGATGGCCCTGTCTTGATCCTGCGTTCAGAGTGGGAACCTTGCAGCGTAGAAAGAAGCCTGACCGTATTCAGTTTCAGTGCGCGACAATAGCTGGCCATATGGCCGGGTCGGTTGACCAGTCCCCTGCCCGCTCACCTGTCGGATTGAACAGGAATCACCACCGATCCGAGCCGGATCGACTTGGACCTCAAAACAGCCCCGGCATGAGCGAGACCCGCATGCGCGAAGATCAAGTGTGATACCTGAACCTCCAACCCGCAACGACAGGCTCGCTGCAACCTGCCTTGCACGGCGCACAAACGGATGCCGCTCACCTGATCAGACCGATAGTTTCAATCAAATGCACACGGTGTCAGGGTCATTAGTGGAGAGAAACGGACATTGCCACGCGAACTGATGCGTAGCGAAAAGTAGTCATTTGCCTGACGTGATTTATGGCGGACAGGAAGGGATTCGAACCCTCGAGACGGTCACCCGCCTACGCACTTTCCAGGCGCGCGCCTTCGACCACTCGGCCACCTGTCCGAGGCGGTGTTTAGAAGAAACCGTTGGGGGGATGCAAGGGCGATTGTTCAGATATATGGCAAGTTTATATCAAACGGCCCGTGTCCGGAACCAGAGCCACAGGAAAACGCCAGCAATTGCGATCTCGATGGCGGCGGCACCCAGAATGGCCGGGCGCGCGATCCCCGACTGCCAGGCTGTGATCCCGGTGGCCGCAACACCCAGAAACGCCAGAGCGCAGATCAGGCAGAGCGTGGCCAGAAACGGACCGGGCTCCAAACTCCGGGCAGCGACCAGAACGACGCCAAGCGCCAGAACGGCGGGCGAAAACCGGCGGGCGGGGAAATCCATACCGGGCACGTAGCTGACGGCATAAAGCTGGAAATAGCTGGACGGTGCCACCAAAAGAACCAGCCCCACGACAATCACGAAGCCACCCACCGCGAGAAACAGCGCACGCTGCATCATGTGTCGAGGGCGATGTTGACGCGGCGGTTCTGTTTTCCCTTGTTCTCGATCTTGCCGAAGACGACGCGTCCGATCTCGCCGGTGCGGGCCACGTGGGTACCGCCGCAAGGCTGTAGATCGACCTGCTCCTCACCCTCTCCGATCCGCACGAGCCGCACCCGTCCGCTGCCGCGCGGCGGCTGCACGGACATGGTCTTGACCAGCGACGGGTTGGCCTGCAACTCAGCGTCGGTGATCCAGCTTTCGCTGACCACAAGGTCGCGGTCGATCAGCCGGTTCAGCGTATCTTCCAGCGCGTCTCGGTCCTCGGGCGGCTCCGGCATCATGAAATCCAGCCGCCCGCGCCCTGCCCCGATGGCACCGCCGGTGACCGGCAGCGGAATGACCACGGACAGCAGGTGCAGCGCGGTGTGCACCCGCATGTGCTTGAACCGGCGTTCCCAGTCCAGCCGTTGCACCACATGCGCGCCGATGGGTGGCAGGCGAACCGGCTCTGCGGGCACCAGCACGCTGGTCCCGGCATCTCCCTTGACCGTGGTCGCGATGGCCAGCGACCGGCCATCCCAGTCGATCCAGCCGCTGTCACCCGGTTGTCCGCCCCCCGTCGGATAGAACAGCGCCGTGTCGAGGATGACTCCGCCCTCCTCGGTATGGGCGACCACGCGCGATGCCGCCTCGCGGGCATAGGCGTCGGTGCGGAAAAGCGGGTCCTGGGTGTCGGTCACGATGTCGGCTCCTCGGAGGTGTCATTCCCTGATTGCGCACCGGGCAGCGCTTCGGGGTTGCGCAGCCAGATATCCCGCTGGGCGAAGGGAATCTCGATCCCCTCCTTGCGGAAGGCTTCGGTGATCTGGTGGTTGATCTCGGTGCGCACGGCAAGGATCTGGGTCACGTCGCGCAGGATCATCCGCACGTCGAAATCCAGAGCATCCGCGCCAAAGCCCTTGAAATGCACGAAAGGTTCCGGGTTCATCAGCACCATGTCGTGGTTGCGGGCGATCTTGAACAGGATGTCCTCGACCTTGCGGGTGTCGCTGCCATAGGCGACGCCCACATCCACCACCAGACGGCCCAGCGTGTTGCCACGCGTGTAGTTGGTGACCGAATTGGACACCAGATCGGCATTCGGCACGATCACTTCGGTCCGGTCGAAGGTCTCGATCCGGGTCGAGCGCACGGAGATGTCACGCACTGTACCGTGCTGGCCATTCACCTCGATCCAGTCACCCTCGGAAATCGGGCGTTCGATCAAAAGAATGATCCCCGACACGAAATTCTGCACGATGTTCTGCAGGCCAAAACCGATCCCGACCGACAGCGCACCGGCGACAAAGGCCAGCGCCGTGAGGTCGATGCCTGCCGCAGTGATCGCGACGATGGCCGCAAGGAAGATGCCAAGATAGCCGGTGCCCGACACAATGGCGGTCTGACCGCCCTTGTCGAGCCGCGTCTTGGGCAGGACAGACCCGCGCAAGCCCCCCTGCAACAGCCGGGTCAGGACGTAGCCGATGGCAAAGACAAAGGCAAAGGTCAGGAAATCGGTGGGCGAAATCCGCGTCTCGCCAAACGAGAACCCCGCCTGGAACCGCGCCCAAAGCTCGGTCAGGTCGGCCACCCGTGCGCCCCAGATCAGCGCAAGCACCGGCAGCGCCGCGAGGGTCAGCACGCTGCCCGAGATGACCGGCAACAGGCTCTGGTTTTCGTCCAGCGGCGTTCCGGTGAAGAGATGGTAGAAATCGCGCATCAGGCGCTGCAGCATCAACAGCAGCGCAAACAGGCCCAACGTCAGGATGGTCGGAAAGATCAGCGCTTCGGCAATGTTGAAATAGCCGACCCCCGACAGGATCGGACCCGCGATACCGACCAGCATCGTTCCCTGCCCCGCCAGCCGTGCAAGACGGGACGGGAAGGTCAGCTGCTGGCTTTCCTCGGTGCCGTCCTCGGTCGTGATCCCCTCCGGCCCGGTGCGGCGCAGGATTTGGCCCAGCCGGAACAGGATCAACCCGCAGAGCAGGTGGATAAGGAACCCGAGCACGGCATGTGTCTCTTCCGCCCATTCACCCATCTCGATGAGAAAGGTTAACATCGTGTTCAGAGCAAGCAGCCAGGACAGGGAATTGACGTAGTAGCGCGCTTCGGTGCGGCGTTGCTGCGACAGCGGGATGGTGTTGATCTCGTCATCGCTCGAAAAGGTCTCGGCCGCCAGCCAACGCGCCAGCAGCACGACAAACAGCATGTAGGGCAGCACGAAGATGATCTGCGAACCACGCGTGCCGAGCAATCCGCTCATGGTGATTGCCAGCGCGAAGAGGAAAAGCCCGAGCGTGGGCACAATCAACCGCAAAAGCGACAGCAGCGTGCTCCAGACACCGGTGCCGCGGCGTGTCCGCGATCGCAGCCAAGCGCCCAGTCGATCGATCAGCTTGGGCGCGCGGAACACCATAAGCATCGAGAATCCGATGATCAGGAGGATCACCGGCAGCTGGTCTGACACCCTCTCCCGTACCGACTCGTTGGCCCAGTTGGTCCTCACTTCGCGAGCAATGTCGCGAAAGGGCGAGATGACACTGGTGATCGCAGGCCCCCACAGACGCGGGTCCAGCGGCCCGGCATCGCGTTGCAGCAGGCGTTCCGTCTCGCGCGAACGGATGACCTCGTCTATGGTGGCGATCAGCCCGTTGGCGCGGCTATAGGCCTCTTCGGCCCGCATCAGCGGCGCCTGTAGCTGACTGATCTGGTCTTGCAGATCGTCGCGGCGCTGCGCGATCTCTTCGGGTTCGGCCCCATCTTCGGGCGGCGGACCCAAGGCATCAAGCTGGGTTTGCAGGGTTGCCAGCCTCGGGTCGCCAGCGTTCTGCTGGCTCAGCAGCCGGTCGCGATAGCCCGACAGGTCCGAACGCAGTTCCTCAAGGACCTCGGTGGATACATCCCCCGTTTCCAAGGCAGCTTCCGCGCGGGAGGCGACCTCGTTCCAAGCGGCGTAATCGATTTGCGTCGATTGCGCCCAGACAGACGCCGACGCCAGCAGAACCAGAAGCGTTGCCGCCCGCAGCGCTGCCAGAAGCCGGGTCATGATTCCTCGAAGACGGTCGGAATATCCAGAGGAGCGGCTTGCATCCAATCAGGCACGGGCAGGCCTTTTTCACGCAGGAAGTCCGGGTTGTACAGCTTGGACTGGTAGCGCGTGCCATAGTCGCACAGGATCGTCACGATGGTGTGGCCCGGACCCAGATCGCGCGCCATGCGCATCGCACCGGCGATGTTGATGCCGGAAGATCCGCCAAGGCACAGACCTTCCTCGGCCAGCAGGTCGAACACGATGGGCAGTGCCTCGTCATCGGGGATCTGGTAGGCGAAATCCGGTTTGAAGCCTTCGAGGTTCGCCGTGATCCGTCCCTGCCCGATCCCTTCGGTGATCGACCCGCCCTCGGACTTGAATTCGCCGGTGGTGTAGTAGGAATAAAGCGCCGCGCCCATCGGATCGGCCAGACCGATCTTGACGCCCTTGGGCTGCAGCACCTCTGCAACACCGGCAATCGTGCCACCCGACCCGACGGCGCAGACAAACCCGTCCACCTTGCCGTCGGTCTGGCTCCAGACCTCGGGACCGGTGGTTTCGATATGCGCCTGCCGGTTGGCCACGTTGTCGAACTGGTTGGCCCAGATCACACCCTCGTTGCTGCGCCGCGCCATTTCCTCGGCCAGACGACCGGAATAGCGCACGTAGTTGTTGGGGTTCTTGTAGGGTGCTGCGGGCACTTCAACCAGTTCGGCCCCGGCCAGCCGCAACATGTCCTTCTTTTCCTGGCTCTGCGTCTCGGGAATGACGATCACCGTCTTGAAGCCCATAGACGCGCCCACCAGCGCAAGCCCGATCCCGGTATTGCCCGCCGTGCCCTCGACGATGGTGCCGCCCGGTTTCAGCAAGCCTTTTTCGATCGCATCCTTGATGATGAACAGCGCCGCACGATCCTTGACCGACTGGCCGGGATTCAGGAACTCCGCCTTGCCAAGAATGGTGCATCCCGTCAGCTCGCTGGCCTTGCGCAGCTTGATCAAAGGAGTGTTGCCGACTGCCTCGGCCAGTTCGCCTGCAAAACGCATAATGCCCCCGTCAGATGTGTTTCGTTCGGGTGTAAGACCGCTTGCCGAGGAACTCAAGCCGAGGCGCGCAATCGGCCGCGTTCCGCTGCCAGCCAATACAGCATCATGACCAGTGGACCCGCGTTGATCTCGCCGCTCTGGACCAACGCCATCGCCATGTCGAAGGGAATGACATGGCTGCGGATGTCCTCATGCTCGGCTTCCAACCCATTGCGTGACGCAGTGAATTCGGAAAGGTCGACAACACCCAGAAAACAATGAAAAAACTCGGTCGAATATCCGGGCGACGCGTAGACCTGCGCCATCGGCTCCAGCGCGCCGAGCCGCAACCCGCTTTCCTCCATCGCCTCGCGCCGCGCGGTGTCCGCGGGCTCTTCGCCCGCATCCACCAAACCGGCGATGGGCTCGAACACCCAGGGCTGCGGATCATCGCGCCAAAGCGGCCCGAACCGCAACTGTTCGACCAGCAGGATGTGATCCATCGCCGGATCATACGGCAGCACCAGAGCAGCATCAAAAGCGAGGAACGCCTCGCGCGTCACGCGCGGACTGCGGGTGCCGTCGAACCGCTGATGGTCGAACCGAAACTCCGCCAGTTCGAAAAACCCGCGATACCCCTCTGCCCGCTCGTGCAAGGTGACATCACCCGCGCTGTTCGCGTGTCGCCGCGTGGTCGGGCCGGGGTTGGCCCGCGCGATCATCCGCGACCAATGCCGCGCCATCAGGAACGGGCGCAGGCTGGCCGCCGTTTCCGCGTCGTACCGCGCCCGTCGCGCCATCACGTCCCGCGCCGCACCGACTGCCATCTCGCCCCAGCCGCGCACCCAGTCGCCCAGCACCCAGTCCGCGCCACGGGTCTGATCATGCGACATCGGATAGAAACACAGCACCGTTGTCTCGATGCCAGCCGCAAGAACCGTGACTTCGCTGAGATGGTAGGAAAACGCACCTTCGTAGTATCTTAGCCGGTCTTCCTCATCTTCTGTCGTAGCTTTGAGGATCACTCCCGGCGCGTTGCGACCCGGCGCTTTCTCGATCATCGGATGGGGCTGATCTTTGACCAAGGACACGCGGTGATCCGGCAGAACCGCCGGACGTATCCGCTCTGAAAGCGCGTTCGGGCCGACACCCAACACCGCTTCCAGCAAGGGGACGTGGCACAGCGTGCCGTAGAAAAACAGGTCAGACAAACCGCTCTATTTCCAGCGCCGCGCCGCGTATTCCGAAAAATACCCCGTGAGCAGCGCCCCGACCAGAAATGTCGAGATCATCATCGGGTTCATCAGCAGCGCACCGTATTCGACACCGATCTCAAAGATCGCCGAGAACGCCTCGACCGGGCCGTCAAACCGGCGCTTCATCGCCTGGTCGAACATCTCGAGGCTGGCATGGACGAACACGCACCAGAAGATCAGCGCCGCCACCCCGGTCAATCCGTTTGCAATCGCGTCCCGGGTGCCCCGCCCGGCCCGTGTACCCACCACGATCCAGCCAACGACGGCACCGATAACGGCATTGTATATGGAGAAGTTACCGTAGTACGTGTTCACCGGAAGCAGCGTCTTTACCAGTTCCGACGCCAAATATCCCAAAGCGGCCAAACAAAGAGCAGCGATGGCTTTGGCGGCGGTTGGCATTCAACTTGGTCTCGTGATCGTAATTTGGGTTACGTCACAGTTTCCGCTACGAAACGTCGCCGCGCAAGAGGTGAGATAAAAATTCCACATTCTGCGGAACCGGTCGTCAAAGCCCATGGCTGCCACCTGATCCCATTTCTCGTTGAACGTGTCGTGCCAGCGCCGCAGTGTCTGGCTGTAGCTTTCACCGAATTCGATGGAGCGCGCGACCTTGAGACCCGCCGCCTCGATCTCCTGCCGCAGCACGCCGGGACTCGGCAACATGCCCCCCGGAAAAATGTATTTCTGAATGAAATCAACGCCGCGATTGTAAATTTCCCAGCGCGATTCCTCGACCGTGATGATCTGCAGCGTTGCGTGCTTGCCCGGCTTGAGGCAGTTCTTCACCGAATTGAAATAGGTCGGCCAATAGCGCTGGCCGACCGCCTCGAACATCTCGATCGACGCGATGCCGTCATATTGACCGGTCTCGTCGCGGTAATCCTGCAACTTGAAGGTCACACGATCCGACAAACCCGCCTTCGCAATCCGCGCCACCGCGTAATTGTACTGCTGTTCGCTGATCGTCAGACCCGTGACCATCAGCCCCCGCTCCTTGGCGGCGTATTCCGCAAATCCGCCCCAGCCACAGCCGATCTCCAGCACGTGATCGCCGGGCTGTGCGCCCATCTGGTCAACCATGCTCTTGTACTTGGCGATCTGCGCCTTTTCGGTACTTTCCTGACCGGTCTCGAACATGGCCGAGGAATAGGTCATCGTATCATCCAGCCAAAGCGAATAGAAATCATTGCCCAGATCGTAATGGTGGCTGATGTTCCGCTTGGCCTGACGCTTGGAGTTCGACTGCATCCAGAAGCGCAGCAATTCGTACCAGCGCACAAACTTGATGGCCGGAAAGCTGTCGTAGACATCGTTGTTTTCGCCATGCACGAAATCCATGAAGGCCTGCAGGTCAGGCGTGCTCCACCAGCCTTCGAGATAGGCATCGCTGAACCCCAGATCGCCGTCCCGGATCAGCCGGGCAAACAGGTCACGGTTGTGCACATGTACTTCGGCCACCGGACCTGGCTCTTTGCCCTCGGCGCGGAATTGCCGCCCATCGGGCAGGATGAAATCCACACGCCCCTTCTGCAACTTGTCGGCCATCGCAAAGACCTGCGGGAAATAGCGCGGCAGATCAGGTTGGTTTACGGTCGAAGTCAGGATCATGCAGGTCTTCCGCTGTCAAAGTTGGTCTTACTAGCCATAGGCTCGAAGGGCTGGCAAGTGGTTAACCCAAGGTAGTCCTACCCGGCCAAAGACAAGATATACCGAACGTTAAGTAACGGATTTTGCTCAGCTTGCGATAATTTTGTCCGACAGCGCCGACAGCGGCAAACCCCCTCTCAGAAATCGCGGTTTTCGTAAGCCGACAATGCCCGCTTGCGGCCTTCGTCTGGCCCGACCACCGGATCGGGATAGGTGCCGTCCGGTGACAGGCCCCAAGAGTGGGGGATCGCGTCGAAGTAAGACAGCGCATCGTCATGTGGATCGCCGTACTCTTCGGCAATCCAGCGGCTCACGTAGGCGCGATCCTTGTCAAACTTGTCGAGCTGCGTCACCGGGTTGAACACCCGGAAATAGGGCGTCGCGTCCGGTCCTGACCCTGCCGACCATTGCCAACCCATCGCGTTCGAGGCCGGGTCCCAGTCGATCAGGCAGTTGTCGAACCACTCCATCCCGATTTTCCAGTGGCACATCAGATGCTTGGTCAGGTAGCTGGCCACGATCATGCGCCCGCGGTTGTGCATCCGCCCGGTCACATACATCTCGCGCATCGCCGCATCGACGAACCGAATGCCGGTGCGCCCCTGCTTCCATGCCGTGACCTCGGCGCTGTCCGCGTCTTCGTTCCACGGAAACGCGTCCCAGTCCTCGCGCCAGTTGCCGCTCAGGATGCGCGGCGTGTGCCACATCAGGTGATAAGCAAACTCGCGCCAGACCAGCTCCTTGAGGAACGTTTCCGCCCCCGGTTTGCCATCCTGCATCGCGCGCTGCCCAGCGTGCCAGCATTGCGCCGGGCTGATCTCGCCCAACGACAGGTTTTCCGACAGGTTAGACGTGCCGTCCACACCCGGAATGTCCCGCGTGCGGTCATAGTCAGCCACCTTCGTCGCCATGAACGCACCCAGCCGCGATTGCGCGGCCTGCTCGCCCAACTGCACAAATGGTCGGACGACCTGCGCGCCTCGGTCCATTGCCGCAGCGAGATCCCAATCCGCGAGCGCCTCGCTCTCGGGCCAGTGATCGGGCGCAGGCAGCGAAGACGGCGCCGACGCAGGCGCTGGCACATCGCGGTCGCGCACCGATTTCCAAAACGGCGTGTAGACCTTGTAGTAATCCCCCTGCTTGGTCTCGACCGTCCAGGGCTCGAACATCAGGTGCCCGGCAAAGCTCTTGGCCTCGATCCCCTGCTCCTTCAGCGCGGCCTTCACGTCACTGTCGCGCGCCACCGCGTCCGGATCATACGCCCGCTGCCAAAAGACCGCACCGGCACCCGTTTCCTTGACCAGCGCCGGGATCACGTCGCGCGCATCGCCCGAGCGCAGGATCAACCGGCTGCTTTTGCCCTCAAGCGCCTCGGCATAGGTCTCCAGTCCCAGCCCCAGCCGCCATTTTGGTGCAGCACCCAGCCCATCCACAGACGCGTCGCGCAGGAAGACCGGGATCACCGGGCCGCCGCGCTCTATCGCTGCCACCAGGGCCGCGTGATCGCTCAACCGCAGATCCCTACGAATCCACACCAGTGTCGGAGATGTCATTGCCCTGCCCTTTTCATGTTTACGCGCGACCTAGCAGCACCACGGCAAAGGTCAAACGCCCCTGCCGCGCTCTCCAGTTCCCTATTATATCGGGAGAGTTTGCCGAAATCGCGGTGGGCCAGCAGCGCTTACAACACCGCGTCCAGCGCCTCGATCACCTTGGTCACCTCGGCCTCGGACGTGTAATGCACGAAGCTCAGGCGCAACACGCCCTTGTCCATGTCCACCCCCATCGCTTCAAGCGCACGCACCGCGTAGAAATCACCCCCGCCGCACATGATCCCGTGCTGCGCCATCTCCGCCGCCACCTCTTCACCGGGCCGGTTCAACGCAAGCGCCACAGTGGGCGCGCGCGAAGAGGCCTCGGAGGGGCCGATGAGCCGCACCGAATTGCGGTCCTTCACCGCGTCCAGTAGCGGCTGCAACAGCGCCACCTCGTGGTCGCGCATCACGTCATGCATGCCCTGAGCCGACACCCCGTGATGTGACCCCAGCGCCTCCATGTAATCGACCATGCCCGCACAGGCCGCGATCTGCGCATGATCCGGTCCCGCAGGAGTGAACCGCTTGTAGAGCGCACCTGCGTTGAAATAATGCCCCTGGTTCGGCAGAATTTGCCCCAGTGCCCGGCGCATCACCATGATCCCCTGATGCGGACCGTAGGTCTTGTAGCTTGAAAACAGGTAGATATCCGGTCCCAAGTCTCCGACATTGACAAAGCCATGCGGCGCATAGCTGACCCCGTCGACACAGACGAACGCGCCCGCCGCATGGCAGAGCGCCGTGATCTCAAGCACCGGGTTGATCTCGCCCACAACGTTGGAACAATGCGGGAAACAGACCAGCCGCACGCTGTCATCCAACAGGTTTTCCAGATCGGCAATGTCCAGATGCCCGGTGTCGCGGTTCACCTTCCATTCCCGCAGTTCGATCCCCTTGTTGACCAGATGCCGCCACGGCCCGGTATTGGCCTCGTGATCCTGGTTGGTCAGGATGATCGCCTCGCCCGGCTGCAGGTATTGCCGGAACGCCTGCGCCAGAACATAGGTGTTCTGCGTCGTGGACGGCCCGAAACTGACTTCGTCGGTCTCGACCCCCAGCAATGCTGCCAGCCGCGACCGCGCCTCGTCCATCTCGGCCCCTCCCAGCTGCGACGCCTCGTAAGGCGCATAGGGCTGCACCTTGCGGGTCCGGTAGAATCGCGTTAGCCGGTCGATCACCTGCCCGCAGGCAAAGGATCCGCCCGCGTTCTCGAAAAAGGCCTGCCCCTGCAACGAGGGCTCCGAGAATGCGGGAAAATTTGAACGAACGAAATCGATATCGAGCATGGTCTTTTTATTCCTTGAGGACACAGCACCAACACGGGCCGGAAGTTACCGGTGACATGGCACAGGAAATCCGCCCCGAACGGTGCCGGGGCGGAGTATAGCGCAGAACGCGCGGATCAGAGAATGCGACGTTCGGCCTGCAACCCTTTCCAGATGGCGAAACACATCACCAGCAGAACGATGGTAAACGGCAAGCCGGTCGAGATCACCATGGATTGCAACGATTGCAACCCGCCCGCCGACAGCAGCAACACGATGGCAACCGCACCTTCGAAGATGCACCAGAACACCCGCTGCGGCACCGGTGCGTCAACCTTGCCGCCTGCCGTGATCGTGTCGATGACCAGCGATCCCGAATCCGACGAGGTGACGAAGAACACGATCACCAACACGATACCGATAAAGCTGGTGATGCTCGCCAAGGGCAACCCGTCCAGCATCTTGAACAGCTTGAGCTCGAGCGGTGCGTCCTGAGCCGCCGTATAGCCGTCCAGCACCACCTGCTGGATCGCGACGCCACCGAAAACCGACATCCACAGCACGCAGACCATCGATGGGATCAACAGTACACAGATGATAAATTCGCGCACGGTCCGGCCACGGCTGACGCGGGCGATGAACATGCCCACAAACGGCGACCAGCTGATCCACCATGCCCAGTAGAACGACGTCCAGCCCTGCATGAAGTTGGTGTCTTCACGTCCAACGGGGTTCGACAGCGCCGGAAGGTAGGTCAGATAGGCGGCCAGGTAATCGACAAAGCCGGTCAGGATCGCAATGGTTGGCCCGGCGAAGAGCACGAAGAGCAGCAGCAGCGCCGCCAGCCCCATGTTGATCTCCGACAGCACCTTGACCCCACCATCAAGCCCGCGCACCACCGAAATCAGCGCCACGGCGGTGATCGCCGAAATCAGGATCACTTCGGTTGTGGAACTCACCGGCACGCCGAACAGCTCGTTCAGACCTGCATTGGCCTGCGTCGCGCCAAAGCCCAGCGACGTGGCCAGACCGAACAGCGTGGCGAACACCGCCAGAATGTCGATCACATGCCCCGGCCAGCCCCAGACCCGATCGCCCAGAAGCGGATAGAAGGCCGACCGGATCGTCAGCGGCAGACCCTTGTTGTAGGAAAAGAGCGCCAGCGCCAGCGCCACGATCGCATAGATCGCCCAAGGGTGCAGACCCCAGTGAAAGATCGTCGCCGCAAAGGCCAGCCGGACGGCCGCCTCCTCATCGCCACCCGCAGCACCCAAAGGGGCCCAATCGGTGCGCGCTCCGCCCTCGGATGCGGTGCCGCCAAAGGACGACGCGAAATGGCTCATGGGTTCGGAGACGCCGTAGAACATCAGGCCAATGCCCATGCCCGCCGCAAACAGCATCGCGAACCAGCCGACATAGCTGTAATCCGGCGTCGCTTCCGCGCCCCCCAACCGCACCGCGCCGACCGGCAGCACGATCAGCGCAAGGCAGAACAGCACAAAGATGTTCGCGGCACTCAGGAAGAACCAGTCAAACCCCTGCGTGACGGCGCTGAACATCCATGTGAACATGGCCCCCGACTGTTCGGGCAAAGCCAGCGTGTAAAAGACAAAGGCAATGATGCAGACACCCGACACCATGAAGACCGGGTTGTGGATATCAAGGCCAAGCGGCCCGATCTTGGTCTCGATATTGTCCTGTCCGATCTCGTAGTCGGTCTCGATGATTTGTGACGATCCCTCTGGTTCGGGTATCCCCTGATTTGCTGAAGTATCGGCCATGAAACGGCCTCCCTGATTGATTTTTCTGAAATTGACTGACGGCTATACGCGCCAACACACCGCCGGTTCCGTCCAAGTCATCACCGGACCACCATCACCGACACGTTCGCCCGCCTTGCGACCGTGCCCCCGTTCGACGGCCAGATGTAATCGGTGAGGTTGGGCACATGGCTCGCCATCACCACCAGATCCGCACCCGTGTCCTCGACCGCCTTGAGCAGGGTCGGATCGAGATCCGCCGCCGGGTCATGGCTGGTCAGGCCGACGCCTTCGGTCTTTGTGCCGGTTGCCTCGCTCTGTTTCTGCGCGAACGCGGTCATCTTCGCGGCGAATTCCTGCGGCGTATGCGCGACCGCTCCCGGTGTCTCGGCCGTGACACCGACATAGATGATGGTTGCATCGTATTGTCGTCCCAAGTCCGCGGCACATGACAATGCGCGGTCCAGTGTCTCGACATGCGCCAGATCCACCGGCACCATGATTCGATTAAACAATTCTGTCCCTCCTGCTTGCTCTGCCAGCACGTCGCGCGTGCCGGTCTGGGGACGCAGCCTTTGGGCAGAATGTCCTGCCTAGTGTCGGTGCCAAAGCGCCCCCGAAGATCACCCCGATGCGGGCGATATGTCACAAGACTAAACGCAACCACCGCCCCGATGCAAACCGGAGCGGTGGTTTATGTCGCAATTGCGACACGGAGATGCGCCGAAATTCCTTTTGAACACAAAGAATTTCGGAAATTTCGCTTCGGGACATGTCGCTTTCAGCCGATCACGCCCAATGTGTGATGGCCTTACCCAGCCGCCACATCCACCACGACGCGGCCCTTCACCTGACCCTTGAGGATATCGGCGCCAAGCTGGGGCAGATCGGCCAGCGTCGCCGGTGTCACCATCGCCTCCAGCTTGTCCATCGGCAGGTCCTTGGCGATCCGCTGCCAGGCGCGCACGCGGTTGTCATAGGGCTGCATCACGGAATCGATACCCAGCAGGTTCACCCCGCGCAGCAGGAACGGGACCACCGTGGCAGGCAGGTTGGCACCGCCCGCAAGACCCACCGCTGCAACCGACGCGCCGTATTCCATCTGCCCCAGCACGCGGGCCAGCATCGCACCGCCCACCGCATCGACACAGCCCCCCCAGCTCTCGCTTTCCAGCGGGCGCTTGACGGTCTCGTTGATCTCTTCGCGCGCCACGATCTGCGTCGCCCCCAGCGATTCCAGATAGGACGCCTGCTCCGGCCGTCCGGTCACCGCCGCAACCTTGTGCCCCAGCGCCGCAAGGATCGCCGTCGCCACCGACCCGACACCGCCAGCCGCCCCGGTGACCAGAACCGGACCCGGCTTGATGCCGTGATCCTCCAGCGCCATCACCGCCAGCATCGCGGTGAACCCGGCAGTGCCCACGGCCATCGCCTGCCGCGTGTCAAGACCCTCGGGCAGTGGCACCAGCCAATCGGCCTTGACCCGCGCTTTTTGGGAATAGCCCCCCCAATGGGCCTCGCCAACGCGCCAACCGGTCAGAACCACCTTGTCGCCCGGCTTGTAGCGATCGTCGTCCGACGCCTCGACCGTCCCGGCAAAGTCGATCCCCGGCACATGCGGATAATTCCGCACCAGCCCGCCTCCCGGTCCGATGCACAGCCCGTCCTTGTAGTTCACGGTCGAATATTCGACCGCAACCGTCACCTCGGCCTGAGGCAGATCCGACATCTCCAATGTCTCGACCGCAGCCGAGGTCTTGCCGCTCTCTTCGTCCTTGCGGACCACCAACGCGTTAAATCCCATGGCTCGTCTCCTTTTCCTGTCCTGTCATCTTCTCTGGTTCAAAAATATCTCGGGGAGTGTGAGGGGCTGGCCCCTCACTCCCCAACTCGAAACGCGCTCAGACCCAGAATGTCTCCCAGACCTGGGCGGCACGCACCTCGCTGGGCAACACCACATCCAGATCGGTGCTCTCGTCCCAATGGGTCATCCGTACCATGCCGATGGCCACGTTGGTGCCGAAATCCGGGCTCCAGGCCGCACTCGTCACCTGCCCGACCTGAATATCCCCGGCCATCAGCGGCCAGGGCCTGTCACAGATCGGCACCCGGTCGCCGTGGATCTCGATCGCCCGGATCTGCCGCACCGGGCCTTCCTGTGCCACCCGCAACAGCGCATCGCGCCCGACGCAGCCGATGGCGGTCTGCGTGTTGCAGAACTTGCCCAACCCGCATTCATGCGGTGTGTTGTTGTCGGTCATATCATTGCCGTAGCTCAGCAATCCACCCTCGATCCGTTCGATCAGGTTGGGACAGCCCGCATGTACATCCAGATCGCGGCCCGCCTCCATCAGTGCATTCCAAAGCGGCATGCCCAGATCGCTGCCCTCGACATAGATCTCGAACCCGCCCTGCCGCGAATAGCCCGACCGGGCCACCGCCAGCGACCGGCCCTGGAACTCCAGCATCCGGAAACGGAAGAACCGGATGTCGCGCACCTGATCGCCAAACACACGCGCCATCAGATCGTCCGCCTTCGGCCCCTGAACCGCCAGCGGCGACACGTCCGGTTCGTCCACCAGAACATCAAGCCGAAACCCGTAGGCCAGCCCCTTGACCCAATAGAGCAGATCACTGTCGGCAATGGAAATCCACCAGCGGTCCTCCGCCAGCTTGACCGCCACCGGATCGTTGAGCATCCCGCCGGTCTCGTCGACGATGGGCACGTAGTAACACTGCCCCGGCAGCATCGCCCGCAGATCGCGCGGCGTGAGCATCTGCATCAGCCGCCCTGCATCGGGGCCCCGCAATTCCACCTGCCGCTCGCAGGCCACATCCCAGACCTGCACCGCCTCTTTCAGATGGCGGTAATCCTCTTCGACCGACCGGAATACGGTGGGCAAGAGCATGTGGTTATAGACGGTGTAGGCCTTGATCCCGGCCGCCTCATTGCCATCGGAGAACGGGGTGCGCCGCAACCGGCGCGACGGAGAGATCAAAGCCATGCACATACCTCATGCACAAGTAAACGGGAGGGTGGGCGGGGCGACGTGCCTGCACGAGCGCCGTCCGCCAGAACCGGGTTCAGAGCCAAGGCCCCTCGTCCGGCATGAAGGCAAGATCGGTGACGGGCGCCGTGGCCCCCGCCACCGTCAGCATCGCGTGGATCTGCCCGCGATGATGGGTCTGGTGGTTGAAGAAATGCAGGATGCACAGCTCAATCGGCTTTGCCATGTCGCGGCCCATCGCGCCGGAATACCAGGTCAGGTCGCCTTTCAGGTCCATCGCGCGCAGCTTGTCCGCCCAGGTCACAATCCGCGCATCAACGCGGTAACGTTCCCCGGCCCAGGCCGCGGCCGTCGGCTGGAGATCGACACTCTCGGCAATGCCGCCCTCGGGGCGCGCGCCACCATCGAACCGCGACATCCACAGCATATCCCCCCAGAGCAGGTGATTGGCCGTCCCCAGAAGCGAGCCGAAAAAGCCCTTGCGATCCTTGCGCAGCTCGGCATCGGGCAACGTGTCGAAGGCCGCCCGAACCTGTTTGTTCTGCCAGGCGTTATACCGCGCCATCGTCACGCAATAGTCCGGGAAGATCATCATCTTACTTCGGTCCGTGCCAATCGATCTGGCAGATCTCGGCGCTGCGGCCTTCGAAATCCCAGACCCGGCCAAAGGCCCGCACCTTGCCCTTGCTGGCGGTCGCCACGGTGATGTCCGGTCCCATCCAGTACTGGGTATTCTTGATCACCAGATCCTGCTCGGGATCGGCCCCACCCACCGGATGCACGATGCCATGAATCTTGCGGCCCACGGTGATGTGGCGCGTCTTGCCCTCGGTTTCATAGGTCACCGGCTGGCGTTCGGCGCCAAGGAATTCACCGACAAGAATCTGGAACAGGCCCGTCGTGCCCTTGGCCGCGCCGCTGAACACCTTGACCAGCGCATCGAAGGTCGGGTCGTCCGCGCGTTCATCGACGAACAGCGCCACCTTCCAGTTGCCCCGGCTCATCATGCCCGGAATCTCGATCAGCAGCCCGATGTTCAGACCCGACAGGTCCAGATCGCCGTAATGGCCGGAATCGATCCGCACGCCGCCCCATGTCTGGCAATGACCCTCGGTGGGCGGGTGCTTGCCAAGGCTGACCACGCAGGGGCAGAACACCGTGCAGTTGCAGTTCAGGATCAGCTCGCCCTTGATCGCCCAGGGCTGGATCTCGGGCCCGCGCCGCTCTGCCGCCGGGTGGCGATTGTCCAGCTTTTCCGCCACGTCGATACGATCACTCATGTCTCATCTCCCTCAAGATCCCAAAAGCGCCACGCTCAGGCCCGCCCCGATCAGGACGAGGCCCAAGGGCCGGGTGACAAACGCCCCGGCGCGCATTTTTTCCAATGTCATCACAAGCGTGGCCAGCCCCATGAAGCCCAGCGACATCACACCGCCGACAAACCCCAGCAGCATCAGCGCCCAGCAGCAGCCAAGACACATCGCGCCCAGCCGCAGACCGTTGCGCCACGCGCCCTCGTCCCAATGCGCCATGAAGAATGTCAGCGGCATCCGGCATTTCGCCAGACACGCCTCTTTCAGCGCGCTGAACTGGTAAGCTCCGGCCAGCACCAAAAGCCCGCCCGACAGCAGCGCCGACCGGCTGTCGCCGAACGCACTGACCCATCCCAGGCCGAACAGACCGATCTGCAATCCTGCCGCGACGGCCGAGAAGCCCAGCCAGACAGCAAGGTATCCCGCCAACAGCGCGCTCAGGTCTGTCTGCGTCGATTGTCCCAATTCGTCATAGGTCGCCAAGGCGGGCAGCGCGGTTGGTGCCATCATCGCGCCGGACATTAGCCCCCACATCACCCAAAGCCGCATGAAGCCTGCCGCGTCGGGCGTGGTGGTGCAGAACGCCTCCCAGAAGTCTCCACCGAAAATCCGCGCCACGTCGCGCAAATCGGGCGGCACCGCCATCAGCGCCAACAGCATCCAGCACACGAGAACCAGACCATAGAGCGCCAGCCAATGCGGCGCGCTCATCTGTCTGATCCGCTCGGCCAACATGCAATTTCCTCCCCTACCCCGCGACTCGGAGCTTGCCAAAATAATTGTCAGACATTTAAATGCCTGACAAATGAAAAGTGCAGAACCCGAGAAAAGCCTGTCCGCCCAGATCGCGGATGCCATCCGCACCGCGATCGTCGACGGGCGGCTGCTGGTGGGCGACCGCCTGCCGTCAGAGGCGGAACTGTCCGACCAACACAGCGTGTCCCGCGCCACCGTGCGCGAGGCGCTCAAACGGCTGGCGGCGCAATCGCTGATCCGCACCGAACGCGGCGCGTTTGGCGGGGCCTTCGTCAATCACCTGTCCTATGACGCGGCACGGGCGCAACAGGTCACGACCTCGACGCTGCTTCTGGGGATGAACGCGATCAGCTTCCAGGTCGCCTGCGAGGCGCGCTATGCGCTGGAACGCAGCTGCACCGCTCTGGCCGCCGAACGGCGCACCGACGCGCTGCTGGCCACGATGCGCACCGAGATCGACACCCAATCCGCCCCCGACCTGTCGGATGAGGCGTTCTGCGCCTCCGACGTGGCCTTTCACAGGGCACTGGTGGATTGCGCCGGCAACGAGGTTCTGAGCTATCATCTGGCCGGCAGCGTCGAGGCAATGCAGCCCCTGATGAACATGATCACCTTCACCGCGCGCAGCCGGGCCGAGATCATCGACCTGCACCGCGCCATCGTCATCGGTCTGGAGATCCGCGATGTGGCGGCGGTGGATCGCGCGCTGGCCACGCTCGAAGCCTACACCATCACGCTGGGCCAAACCGTGCTCAAGGCCCGCGCGACGCGCTGAGCGCCTCAGCCGAGCAGTGCCAGCCCCGGGAATGTCTCGAGCAGCCAGAAGGCAAAAGACGTGAACGCGCCAGTCACAAGCGCAATCCCGACGATCACCAGCAGCCCGCCCATCGCCAGTTCGATCTTGCGCATGTGCTTCTTGATGCGGTTCATCACCCCCATTGCGCGGGTCAGGAACATCGCCGCAAGCAGGAACGGAATGCCCAGCCCCGCCGCATAGACCGCCAACAGAACCGTCCCGCGTGCCACCGACGCTTCGCTTGCCGCCATCGACAGGATCGCGCCCAGTTGCGGACCGATGCAGGGCGTCCAGCCAAAGGCAAAGGCCAACCCCAGCACATAGGCGCCAAAGGCCGATCCGCCCTGCTGGCCCGACTCAAGCCGCGCTTCCTGATCCAGGAAAGGTATTCGGAACACACCGAGGAAATGCAGGCCGAAGATGATCACGACCACCCCCGACGCCTGCGCCAGTTGCGTCTGGTACTGCAGGAACAGCGACCCGAAGGCCGAGGCGGTGAACCCCAGCAGGATAAAGATCGTCGACAGGCCCAAGACAAAGAACAGCGCCGCAATCACACCCTTCCTGCGGCCTTCTCCCCCGGCCTCTATATCGGCCACGCTGACACCCGACATATAGGCCAGGTATGGCGGCACGATCGGCAGCACACAGGGGCTGAGGAACGACAACGCCCCCGCCAGAAGCGCAATGCTCATGGCCGGAAACAGGGCTGCGTCAATGATCTGAAATTCCAACATTGTCTCGACATAAGCCAAGCATCACGCGCTGTCACGTGACGCGGGGTCACATGATCGTGCCAAGCCAGTGGACAGTGGCAGCGCAGAGGCCTAAATCCCCCGCATGACACAAGAACTCGATGCAACGGGGCTGCTGTGCCCCCTTCCCGTCCTGAAGGCGCGCAAGCGTCTTATGGGCCTGTCTTCGGGCAGCGAATTGCATGTACTGACGGATGATCCCGCAGCCATCGTCGACATGCCGCATTTCTGCAACGAGGCGGGACATACCCTCGTGAGCAGCGAAACCCGCGACGATGCCATGCTCTGGGTCATCCGCAAGGCCTGAGCCCACAACGCAAAACGCCCCCGTGTGTGACACGAGAGCGTTTTTTCAGTTCAGGCTGTTTCGGATCAGCGACCCAGAGACCACCATCCCCGGCGCTTCTTGCCGGAGTCTTCCTCCGACCCGTCATCGGCATCTGCGCCAACGGTCTCAGGCACGGCTTCGGCCTCGGGCGTCGCTTCAGGCTCGGGACTCTGCTCTGCTTCGGCAGGTGCTTCGCTGACCGGCTCGGCCTCTGCGGCAGGTTCCGGTGTCGACGCGGCTTCTTCGACGATTACCGCGGGCGACACCACCTCAGGCACAGGCGCGATGTCCTCGGTCGGGATCACCGTCGCTGCAGGCTCTTCCGCTGCCGCTGGCGCTTCAACCGCAACAGGTTCTTCCGCCACAACAGGCTTCTTCGCGCGCGACCGTTTGGCCGGAGCTTTCGCGGGCTTCGGTGCCTCTTCCGCCTCGCCGGCAACCGCTTCACCATCGGCTGCGGGCTCGGGCTTCTTGCGTGACCGACTGCGGGGCTTCTTCTTGGGTGCCTCTTCGGCCTCAGGTGCAGCCTCGTCGCCTGCTGCCTCGACCGGCGCGGCCTCGGGTTCGGATGTCACCGCTTCCGCCGCATCGGCCTTGGAGGCTGCCGCAGGTTTGCGCGACCGGCTGCGGGTCCGCTTGGGCTTGGCCGGGGCCTCGTCCTCGGACGCAGCTTCGGTCACCGCATCGTCGGTCACATCGCCATCGTCTGTCGCATCGGCGTCATCGGACGCGTTTGCGGCAACGCGGGCGGCGTAATCCGCATCGGATTCGCCCTCTTCCTGACGGTCGCGGTTTCGGTTGCGGCCACGGCCGCCCCGGCGCGACCGGCGGCGGCGTTTCTTGGGCTTGGACTCGTCATCCTCGCCACTCGCATGACCGTTGCCGCTGCCTTGACCATTGCTCTTGGCTTTGGTCTCGACCGGTGTGGCCTCGACCTGCTGTTCCTCGTCCTCGTCGTCATCGTCCCCGGCGGCATCCTCGTCCACCTGATCCATCAGCGAGGTGTCGACGGACACGACATGCAGCGGCGCTTCGGGCACCACGCGGGTCGCGGTCTTGAACTTCTCGATGGTGAAGTCCGGGCTGACCAGATGCACATCGCCTTCGATGCGGACCGACATGCCATACCGGGCCTCGATCTGGGCCACGTGTTCGCGCTTCTGGTTCATCAGGAAATTGGCGATGGACACGGGGCAGCGCACCAGCACTTCGCGCGACCGGCGACGCACGCCCTCTTCCTCGATCTGGCGCAGCACCTGCAACGCCATGTTGTCATCCGACCGGATCAGACCTGTGCCGTGACAGCTTGGGCAGGGCTGGGTCGTCGCCTCGATCATGCCGGGGCGCAGACGCTGGCGCGACATTTCCATCAGGCCGAAACCGGAGATCCGGCCCACCTGGATGCGCGCGCGGTCGTTCTTGAGCTTGTCCTTGATGCGCTTCTCGACGGCGGCGTTGTTCCGGCGCTCGTCCATGTCGATGAAGTCGATCACGATCAGACCGGCAAGGTCGCGCAGACGCAGCTGGCGCGCCACTTCTTCCGCCGCTTCCAGGTTGGTCTTGAGAGCGGTTTCCTCGATCGAGCCTTCCTTGGTGGCGCGGCCTGAGTTCACGTCGATGGCCACAAGCGCCTCGGTCACACCGATGACGATATAGCCGCCCGACTTGAGCTGAACGGTCGGGTTGAACATCGCCGACAGATACGATTCCACTTGGTGCCGTGCGAACAGCGGCATCGGTTCGGCGTAATGCTGCACGTTCTTGGCGTGGGACGGCATGATCATCTTCATGAAGTCCTTGGCGATGCGGTAGCCGCGCTCGCCCTCGACCAGAACCTCGTCGATATCGCGGTTATAGAGATCGCGGATCGACCGCTTGATCAGGTCGCCTTCTTCGTAGATCTTGGCAGGCGCAATCGACTTCAAAGTCAGTTCGCGGATCTGCTCCCAAAGACGCTGAAGATATTCGTAATCGCGCTTGATCTCGGTCTTGGTGCGCTTGGCGCCTGCCGTCCGGATGATGAGACCCGCGCCCTGCGGCACGTCGATCTCGTTGGCGATTTCCTTGAGCTTCTTGCGGTCCGGCGCATTGGTGATCTTGCGGCTGATGCCGCCGCCCCGCGCGGTGTTGGGCATGAGCACGCAATAACGGCCCGCCAGCGAAAGGTAGGTGGTGAGTGCCGCACCCTTGTTGCCGCGCTCTTCCTTGACGACCTGCACCAGCAGAATCTGACGGACCTTGATAACTTCCTGGATCTTGTAGCGCTTCGGACGCGGCTTGCGCGCCGGGCGGATGTCTTCATGGGTGTCGTCATCGGCCACGGATTCGATGTTCTCATCACGATCCGCCGGTTCCGACTTGTCGTCTTGGTCGTCTTCGTCGTCATCGGAACTAAACGCGTGTTCGATGTCCTCGGGCTCTTCGACCGGCGTGTCCGACACGGTCTCCATCGGAGACAGGCCTTCGCCATCATCGTCCTCGTCATCAAGGTCGATTGTCTCCATCCCCGAGATCTCGTCCGAGATGTCCTTGGTGGCAATCGCATCATCGCCGTCCGCCTTGGCAGCGCGCGACCGGTTTCGGCCACGCCCCCGGCGCGACTTGGGCTTTTCATCCTCGTCTTCGCGCCGTGCCTGCGATTCCGCATAGGCGCGCTCTTCTTCCATCAGAGCTTCACGATCCGCGACCGGAATCTGGTAGTAATCGGGGTGGATTTCCGAAAACGCGAGGAACCCGTGGCGGTTGCCGCCGTAGTCGACAAAGGCCGCCTGAAGCGACGGTTCGACCCGGGTTACTTTTGCGAGGTAGATGTTTCCAGCAAGCTGGCGTTTATTCTCAGACTCAAAGTCAAACTCTTCGACCTTGGTTCCGTCGACCACGACTACGCGGGTTTCCTCCGCGTGGGTGGCATCGATAAGCATTTTCTTGGGCATATGTTCCGTGCGCACAACCGTCGCGGCCCCCTCCTTTCAGAAAGGGGGCGGGATCGGGTGTGTCTTGTCAAGGCGAGTGCGGGCGCAGTGGCTGGCCGGGGTGAAATGCCCCGTTGCTCTAGCCTCATGTCCTGCGCGCGTTTCATCGCGTTTCTTCTCCGACGCAGATCACCGGGGTGACCGCATCCGTTGCGAACCTGATGTTCGGATAAACCTCAGGTGTTTGTAGAAGGCCTTTTGGGCCGTATCAGCCTGTTTTGACCTCAGGACACTCTGCCGATGATCAGAACAGCGAAACTCTTGTGCCACGCTCCGGGAAACGGATTGGGCTACCGAGCATGATAGCGGCAGAGAGACCTATTGCACAATGGGCAATCTTATCTTTTCTGCATATGTCTGGTGTCTTAAGACACACTCAACGCCTGAGCAGACGAAATGAGCCCCCATGAGCAAGAGCCTCGCCCGCGTCCGAACCGCCCTTGAAACCCTTGGCCTCACCGCGGAAATCCGCGATGTCGGACAGGCCCGCACCGCGCAGGAGGCCGCAGACAGCGTCGGATGTCAACTCGACCAGATCGCCAAGTCCATCATCTTTCGCGCCGAACAGAGCGGCGACGCGGTGCTGTTCCTGACCGCTGGCGGCAACCGGGTCGATCAGACCAAGGCCTCGACCTGCGCAGGTGAACCGCTGGGCAAGGCGGATGCCGACCTGATCCGCGCGCAGACCGGCTTTGCCATCGGCGGGGTGTCCCCCATTGGCCATCTGACCCCGATCCGCGCATGGCTCGATCCGCGCCTGCTCGAATTCGACGTGGTCTGGGCCGCCTCAGGCACGCCCCGGCATGTCTTTCCGCTTGATCCCAAGCTGCTGCCGAAAATTTCCTCGGCACAAATATCTGATTTCACGTCATAAAATAAGTAAATGTAAAAAACATTCACATAAACTCTTGCAAAGCTCCGACGGACTTCCGATCTGTTCAATGTGAAAGACATTCACATCACGCAAACAACGGAGTTGATAATGAGCACGATCGCCGCCCCCGCTTCTCTTCCGGCCCGCATGGGTTGGTTTTCCCGCGCCGAGGCGTGGCTCGACGACAAGGGCAAAGGTGCCTGGATCGCCGCAATGGTCCTTGGGTTCATCTTTTTCTGGCCCGTCGGTCTCGCCCTTCTTGCCTACATGATCTGGAGCAAACGCATGTTCAATTCGTCCTGCAACCGCAGCCGCCGCATGTCGGCCAAGTTCACAACCATGCGCTCGTCCGGCAATACCGCCTTCGACGCCTACAAGACCGAAACCCTGCGCCGCCTCGAAGACGAGCAGGAAAATTTCGAAGCTTTCCTCAAGCGTCTGCGCGACGCCAAGGACAAGGCCGAGTTCGACCAGTTCATGGACGACCGCGCCAAGACCAACCGCGAACAGCGCGACTCTGCCGAGGCCTGATCCTTGCATCCCCGCTGAGTGGCCCCATATCGGGGCCACGCCTGTCCTGACCCAAATCCAACGGTTTCCACGATGCACGCCAGCAACACCTACCCCAACCTGCCCGACCCGGTGGTCCAGCCCGAATTCTACGACAGCGTCCCGATCAAGCGCGGCATCGCCTGGCTGATCGACGCGGCGCTGATCCTCATGCTGGTGGTGCCCATCGTCGTGATGACGCTCTTTGTGGCGCTGTGGTTCCTGCCGCTGCTGTTCTTCGTGGTGGGCTTCATCTACCGCGTGGCCACCATCACCGGGCGCTCGGCCACCTGGGGCATGCGGGTCATGTCGATCGAATTCCGCGACCGGCGCGGAGAACATTTCGACTTCAGCCAAGCTTTCATGCACACGCTGGGCTATACGGTATCAATGTCGGTCTTCCCGCTGCAACTGATCTCGATCGCGATGATGTTCCTCACCGAACGGGGTCAGGGTCTCACCGACATGCTGCTGGGCACCGTCGCCATCAACCGCCGCGCCTGACAGCCTGCGTCAAACCAATTGACAGACGCCCCGCCCTTTGCCATCGAAGCGCAGATGTGCCGACGATGGCGTCGTCGGGCCGAGACCCACATCAAGCTTTCCCAAGAAAGCGTATCGTCCTGAACGCCCGGATGTGATGCCGGGCGTTTCCTGTTTGGTCCCCGGTTGATGACACGGAGACATGACCATGCAAGGCACGATCCAGCGCCCCCAGACCTTCACCTGCCACAATGGCGACAAGGCCCCCCTGCCCTTTGCCACCGCCGAATACGACCAGCGCATCGCCAGCCTGCGCGCCATCATGGCCGCACACACGCTTGACGCGGTGCTGCTGACCTCGATGCAGAACATCGCCTATTACTCGGGTTTTCTCTATTGCAGCTTCGGCCGCCCCTATGGCCTCGTCGTCACCCATGACAGCTGCACCACCGTGACCGCCAATATCGACGGCGGACAGCCCTGGCGCCGCGCCCATTGCGACAACCTCATCTACACCGACTGGTCGCGCAACAATTACTGGCGTGCCGTGGCGTCGCTGGTCGGCACAGGCCGCCGTATCGGCATCGAGGGCGATCACCTGACGCTCGCCGCGCGCACCACGCTGGACGACTTCCTGAACACCCCGGACCTGGTCGACATCGCCCCCGCCACGATGCAGACCCGCATGGTCAAATCCCCCGCCGAAATCGCTCTGATCACCGAAGGCGCGCGCATCGCCGATGTCGGCGGTTACGCCATCCGCGACGCGATCAAGGCCGGTGCCCGCGAAATCGACATCGCCATGGCGGGCCGCGACGCGATGGAGCTTGAAATCGCCCGCAGCTTTCCCGACAGCGAGATGCGCGACACATGGGTCTGGTTCCAATCGGGGCTGAACACCGATGGCGCGCACAACCCCGTGACCATGCGCGCGCTCGAGCAGGGTGACATCCTCAGTCTCAACACCTTCCCGATGATCTCGGCCTATTACACCGCGCTGGAACGCACGCTGTTCCTTGGCGATCCCGACGCCGACAGCCTGCGCATCTGGAACACAAACGTGGCCGCGCATGAACTGGGGCTGAGCCTGATCAAGCCCGGCATTTCCTGCGCGCAGATCTGCGACGAGATCAACCGCCTGTTCGCGGATGCTGGTCTGCTGCACTACCGGTCCTTCGGCTACGGCCATTCCTTCGGTATCCTGAGCCACTACTATGGCCGCGAGGCCGGTCTGGAATTCCGTGAAGACATCGACACGGTGCTGGAGCCGGGCATGGTCGTGTCCATCGAACCAATGTTGTGGATTCCCGAAGGCACGCCGGGCGCAGGTGGCTACCGCGAACACGACCTCCTCGTGGTGACGGAAGAGGGTGCGACCAACATCACCGGCTTCCCCTACGGACCCGAGCATAACGTGATCGGGTAAGCCCGCATCACCCGTCATCCTCGGGCTCGACCCGAGGAGCTCTCCCCACAAGCTCACCCCGTCACGCCGGGTGATGACGGCCTCAGCCACCCGTCATCCTCGGGCTCGACCCGAGGATCTCTCCCCACAAGCTCACCCCGTCACGCCGGGTGATGACGGGCTATTCGGCGTGACCACCCCGATACCAGTCCAGCACAAACACCCGGATCGCCGAGGCCAGCCCCACATCCATCTCGCGCGTCTCGTCGATCTCGGCGGCAAGCGCGTTGATCGGCATGTCCCGCGCGTCGGCAATGTCCCGAAATGCCCGCCAGAACGCGTCCTCCAACGACACGCTGGTGCGATGGCCCCGCAGTGTCAGCGACCGTTTCACAGGCCGCCCGCTCATGTGGTGGATTTGCCGTCCAGATCGCGACTGGCCTTCTCGGCCTGCGCTTTCTCAAGGTCTTTCTGCGCCTTGGTCCGCCCGAACTTCACCGCGTTCTCATCCGCCTTGGCACGCTTGTCGGACCGCGCCTTGGTCTTGCGAAACTGGTTGAGGTTGGTGATCTTGCTCATGGGTACAGGATACGGTCGCTTCAGAACGACGCAAGGCCCTTCAGAAGGGCCTTGCTAACGCGATTTCAAAATCGCGTCCCAAGCCTTTTCGAAACGGCTTACCCCTTCGGACCGATCATGTCCTCGGGCCGCACGACACGGTCAAAGGTCTCGGCATCGACAAAGCCCAGCGCAATCGCCTCTTCCTTGAGCGTCGTGCCGTTCTTGTGCGCCGTCTTGGCCACTTTCGTCGCGTTGTCATAGCCGATGGTCGGCGCCAGCGCCGTCACCAGCATCAGCGATTCCTTCATCAGCTTGTCGATGCGCGGCTCATTCGCCTCGATGCCCAGCAGCATCCGCTCGGTAAAGCTGTCCGCCGCGTCGCCCAGCAATTGCATCGACTGCAACAGGTTGTAGGCCATCATCGGGTTGTAGACGTTCAGCTCGAAATGCCCCTGCGAGCCTGCGAACTTGATCGCCGCGTCATTGCCCATCACATGCGCCGCCACCTGTGTCAGCGCCTCGGCCTGTGTCGGGTTAACCTTGCCCGGCATGATCGAACTTCCCGGTTCATTCTCGGGCAGGATCAGCTCACCCAGACCGGACCGGGGCCCGGAGCCGAGGAAGCGGATGTCATTGGCGATCTTGTAGCAGGAGCCAGCAACCGTGGCCAAGGCACCCGACATGAACACCATGGCGTCATGCGCCGCAAGCGCTTCGAACTTGTTGGGCGCTGTGACGAAGGGCAGACCGGTGATCTCGGCCATGTTGGCCGCCACGGTCTCGCTCCAGCCCGCCTTGGTGTTCAAACCGGTGCCGACAGCCGTGCCGCCCTGCGCCAGCTCGTAAATCCCCGGCAGACAGGCGTTCACCCGCGACATCCCCATGCGGACCTGATGCGCGTAGCCGGAAAATTCCTGTCCCAGTGTCAGCGGCGTCGCATCTTGCGTGTGTGTTCGGCCAATCTTGATAATGTCCTTGAATTCTTCGGATTTTTGCTCAAGTCCCGACGCCAGCTTGTCCAGCCCCGGCAGCAGCACGTCGCGCACCATCATGGCGGCGGCAATGTGCATTGCGGTCGGGAAGGTGTCATTCGACGACTGGCCCATGTTGCAATGATCGTTCGGATGCACCGGGTCCTTCGATCCGATCACACCCCCCAGAATTTCGATCGCACGGTTCGCGATGACCTCGTTGGCGTTCATATTCGACTGGGTGCCCGACCCGGTCTGCCAGACGACCAGCGGGAAATTGTCGTCGAACTTGCCCTCGATCACCTCGCCCGCCGCCTGAATGACCGCATCCGCCAGCCGCGTGTCCAGATCGCCCGACGCCTTGTTCGCCTGCGCACAGGCCTGCTTGATCACACCCAGTGCACGCACGATGGCGATGGGCTGCTTTTCCCAGCCGATGGGGAAGTTCATGATCGACCGCTGTGTCTGTGCACCCCAGTATTTGTCTGTGGGGACCTCGAGCGGGCCAAAACTGTCGGATTCGGTGCGGGTCTGAGCCATCTGGGCCTCCTCGGTATGCAGTTGCATGCCGTTTAGCCGCAACCGCCGCTGTGGGCAATTGTCAAACTGGCGCAGGCGCTATTTCCGGAACGTGTCGAGGCTGACAACCTCGGCATCCTTGCGCCCGGTCTTTCCCTTGTCCTTGGCCTTCGATCCGTCCTTGGGCTCTTTCCTCGGACGCGGTGCGGGCACAAGCGCCGCATCGTCGCTGGTGTCACCCTCGGTGCTTTCGAAACGCAGACCGAATTCCACAGACGGATCGACAAAGGTCAGCAACGCGTCAAACGGGATATACAGCCGCTCGGGCGCATCGCCGAAATTCAGCGTCACCGCGAACCCGTCTTCCGCTACGTCAAGATTGTCGAACCAGTGCTGCATCACCACCGTCATCTCGCCGGGATAGCGGTCCGAAAGCCAATCGGCGATTTCCACATCCGGGTGGCCGGTGTCGAAGGTGATGAAGAAGTGATGCTCCCCCGGCAGCCCGTCCCTCTGGACGTCCTGAAGAACGGTGCGGATCAATCCGCGCATCGCCTGGTGCATCAGGCTTCCATAATTGATGCCAGTCGTCATCGCCGTCATCTCCCGAGTCACCTCCAGCATATTGCATTAAATCCAAAACAAAAGGCTTCGCATGCTTCAATGTGAAGACGCGGGCGGAAAACCCTCAGCCAAAGACCGCGCTGATTTCACGCAGGATTTTCCGCCGGATCGCGCGGGCATAGTCGCGATGGCCGCGGGCGGTTTCCACGAACCCGTCGCGCGTGATCACGTTGCGCTGGTAGAAGTTGGTGATCGCGCGGCCCAGCCCTTCGATGGCCAGCCCGTTGACCGTCACCCCGGCGCGTTCCGCCGCGCGGCGCACCCGCCCCACCTCTCCGCCTGCGTTGGGCGTGCCGTCGCCGGACATGTCGATCACCCGCCGTGTGCAATCCGGCCCCCTGGCAAAATGATCGAGCGCGTGGCGCATCGCTTCGGCGGGTGCGGTGTTCGACATGACGAAGGCGCGCGGCAGTTGCGTCACCGCGGCCGCGAACAGCTCAACATGGCTGGGGCTGCGCATCTGGACCCAGTCAAGACTGACCTCCTGCGCGTCCACCCCCGACCATTGCACCACGCTCAGCGCGACCTCGTCGCGAACGAGGATCTCGGCAATCTCGGGATCGCGCAAAGCCGCAGCCAGCCCGTCGATCTGCAACCGGTATTCGCCCGGATCGACCGATTGCGACACGTCCATCGACAGGATCAACGCCGTCCGGCAGGCCTGTGCGGGCTGGGCGAGACAGGCGGTTATGAGAAAGGCGCGCATGAACATCGTCGCCAGTGATGCCGCGCCTCGGGCCGAGGTCAAGAAAAACACGCGTGAGCGGATCGCGCCGCTGCGTGATTTTCCCTTTGCTCTGGGGGCCGCGCCGGATTCATATGCACCCAACCAAAAGGGAGACCACCATGCGCGCAGCCGTGATCCGGGCGTTCAATCAAGACCTGTCCATCGAGACCGTACCTGACCCCGCCTGCCCCGAGAACGGCGTTGTGCTTCAGGTCGAGGCCTGCGGCGTCTGCCGGTCGGACTTTCACGGCTGGACCGGCGAACACCCCAAGGTGAAACCGGGCGACATTCTGGGCCATGAATATTGCGGTACGGTTGTCGCCGCCGGGCGCGATGCCAAGCACAAGATCGGCGACCGGCTGATCGCGCCTTTCATCCTGTCCTGCGGCACCTGCCCCGCCTGCCACACCGGCGTGTCCAACACCTGCGCCAGCCAGATCGTGCCCGGCTTCGGCACGCAGGGCGCCTATGCCGAACTGGTGGCGGTGCCCTTTGACCATAATCTCGTTCCGCTGCCCGCCAGCATGACGCCAGCGCTGGCGGCCGGTCTGGGCTGCCGGGTGACCACCGCATGGCACGCGCTGACCGACCGCGCCAATCTCCGGGCGGGTGAATGGGTCGCCGTGCATGGCACCGGCGGGATCGGGCTCGCCACGCTGCTCTTGGCAAAGATGCTGGGCGCGCAGGTGGTCGTGGTCGATGTCGTCGAGGACAAGCTGACCCACGCCAAAAGCCTTGGGGCTGATGCCGCCGTCAACGCACTGACCGACAACGTGGCGCAGGCGATCCACGACATCACAGGCGGTGGCGCTCATGTGTCGGTCGAGGCGCTGGGAATCGCGGCGACCACCAATGCCTCCATCGACTGCCTGCGGGTGCTGGGCCGCCATGTGCAGGTCGGCATGCCCGCAGGCGAGACCGGCATGATGGAGGTCAACATGCGCGGCATCTACAGCAAACAATTGTCGTTCTTCGGCACACGCGGCATGCCCGCATGGAAATACCCGACCCTGCTCGACATGATCGAACGTGGTCAAGTGGACATCCGCCCTATGGTGGCGCGCGAGGTGTCGCTGTCCGGAGCCAGCGCCGAGCTGGCAGCCATGCACGGACCGACCGCACCGGGCACAGCCGTGATCACGGACCTCACCAACTGAGTGAAGGCAGGCCAACAATGTATTGAAAATGCAGGCTTCTGTTGCCAGGTGCCTGCGAACCCCGCCTTACGCGGCTAGGCGCAAGGGCTTAAAGTTCGGTATTGCGAACAGCTTACGCTGCGAGCGCTACCGGAGCATGGTTGTCATTTGCAACTATACTTTGTGAACCGATAACGGTGGTATCTCACCGGGACAAAGCTAACGTGTTTAGACGTTCGTCGATCCTGTTTCGGCCCCATGGTCCTGCAAATGACAGGGTGTTTGGTGGAGCCGCCGGGTACCGCCCCCGGGTCCGAGCCGTTTATTGAACGCGCGTTTATGTCCATAGTCCCCTTGCGGCGACAATACGAATATCGGGCTTTGCCGCCGGAATTTCAAGAACCAACTTCTCAAAGAATTCTCAGGGCGCGAACACGGCCCCAGACCGTTTTTTTCGTCCGCTCGCAGAAGTTGTGATTGGACCGACAGCCCGCCTTTGGGCATCCTCAGCGGATGAAACACATGTTAGCCCTGCTGATCGCGCTCTGCATCTTTGTGCCCCGCCCCGCCACCGCCAACGAGATCGAGGTCGATCTCGAACTGGTCCTGCTGGTCGATGTGTCCCGCTCCATGACCCCGCGCGAGCTTGAGATCCAACGGCGCGGCTATGCCGAGGCCCTGCGTTCGGACGCGGTGTTCGCAGCACTGCAATCGGGGCTGCTGCAGACCGTGGCCGTGACCTATATCGAATGGGCCGGCACGCAGGAGGTTGTGGTCGACTGGCGCGTGCTTCAGACCCGTGCCGATCTCGATGCCTTCGCCAACATCCTTACTTCGCGCTTTGAACCCTCGCTGCGGCGCACCTCGATTTCCGAGGCGCTGATCTATGGCGCAGAGCGGATGGACGCCAACATCTACAGCGGCCTGCGCCGTGTCATCGACATTTCCGGCGATGGCCCCAACAATCAGGGGCGCAATGTCGCTCTCGCCCGTGACGCGGTGGTGGCTCGTGGCATCACCATCAACGGTCTGCCGCTTTTGACCGAGGAAGGCATCGACACCAGCTGGCATCTCGACAATCTCGACATCTATTACCAAAGCTGCGTGATCGGCGGGCCGGGGTCCTTTGTCATCCCGGTCTACGACTGGGACGATTTCGCCGAAGCCGTACAGCGCAAGCTGGTGCTGGAGATGGTGGCCAACCCCGACCCCGCGCAAGTGATCCCGGTTCAGGGCAGCCGGTTCGATCCCACCGACTGCCTGATCGGCGAAAAGATCTGGCAGGACCGCCGCCGCTACTGGGACAGTCCCTGAGCCCTTACAGGTTGGCCCAGAGCAGCCATGCGGCGAACACCGCTTCGAACAGGAAATAGAGATGTGCCTTGGGAAAAGGCGGCTTGTCCAGGATCAGCGACAGCGCGCGCCCGGCGCCCGCACCCAGATAGACGAAGCCCAGCATCGCATAGGCCCAGGGTTCTGCGATCCACAGGCAGGCGCCACCCACAACAACGAACATGCCCCCCGCCGAGGCCCGCAGTTCCGACAGCCCCATCGTGGTGTCCCCGGTGCGCAGGTCCAGCACCCCGGCAGTGTAGCGCGGCGCAAGAAAGCCGAACGCGCCCAGCGCGATGGACAGAACGGCGGCGGTGATGTTGAGAATGTCGATCATGGGGTCTCCGGTCTTGGTCGTGGGTCTGGGCCACAGGTCGGCCCTGTGTCCTGCATGCCTCTAGATAGCCCATGCGGCAGGAATGCCACCAAACAATTGGCGCATTTCCATGGCACTGCTACAGTTGCCCGAAAACCAAGAGCAGCCCGCCCATGCCCGCCCCGCAGCCCAAGGTGCACCGCCGCAAGGTGTTCTACATCCCCGGCTACGATCCGTTCCCGGCCCGCCGGTACCGCGAGCTGTACCGCAGCGAAGGCGCGAAACAGGCCGAGATCTCGGGCTACGGCCTAAAGGTCGAGGCATCCCGGCAGGATGGCGCTTATGGCTGGCACGCGTCCGGCCTGATCGACGACAGCCGCGTGACCGCCGATTTCGAGGTGTTGCTCTGGTCCGACATCGTGCGCGACAGCATGTCGAACAGCATCTCCGCGACCTATTGGCAACTGCTCCGCACCAGCTGGATCTACATCGCCTCGGGCACGCTGCGCAGACTGGCGGTGTTGCCCAAAGGCCCATTGGCCGCCGCGCTCTATCCGATTGCTGTGCTGATCCTGCAACTGCTGGCGGCGCTGCTGGCGGCGCATCTGACGGGCTGGGCTCTGTCCACGCTGTTCAGCGCGGCCACCCTCTGGGCAATCGGCCCCGGAGCCATCCTCAACTGGGGCACATCGCTGCTGTACTGGACGCCATTCTTTGCAATCGTCGTGCTGGTCCTGCGATGGTTCAAATCGCAGGACCGCCGCATCTATGCCTATTACCTGATGCATGATTACGCCTTTTCCGCCAGTGCCAAAGGCGCAACACCCCCCGCCCTGCAAACCCGCATGGACGAGTTTCGCGGCACCATCGCCACAGCCCTGTTGCAGGATTACGACGAAGTTCTGGTGGTCGGTCATTCCTCGGGCGCGCATCTGGCGGTGTCGATCCTCGCCGACATCCTGCGTGATGCGCCAGATCGGCCCGCGCGCCCTGCCCTGTCTTTTCTCAGCATCGGTCACGTGATCCCCATGGTGTCCTTTCTGCCCGATGCGTGGCAATTGCGCAAAGACCTGCAATTCCTGTCCGAACGCGACGAGATCGTCTGGGTCGATGTCACCGCCCAGGGCGATGGCTGCTGCTTTGCACTCTGCGATCCGGTGGGCGTGTCGGGGGTGGCCACGCAGGACAAGCAATGGCCGCTGGTCTTTTCGGCGCAGTTCTCGCGCACGATGGCGCCCGAACGGTGGACCGCGCAGCGGCGGCAATATTTCAAGCTGCATTTCCAGTACCTGCGCGCTTTCGAGCACCCGCTCGACTATGATTACTTCCAGATCACCGCAGGTCCCCTGACGCTTGGCCAGCGCTATGCCACCCGCGCGCCCTCGCCCAGCAGGATCGACGTGCCGGTGTCGAAATACACCCACACCGCGCCGCAGTGATCCCTCCGAAACCCATATCGCGCCCGGACCGCGTATCGCTCTGGCGCTACCTCCGGCTGTTCCGGCGTGACATCCTGTCGGCCCAGCCGGACCGGCTCTATTCCGCGTGGATGGCAGAGTTCCGCACGCCGTTCTTTCGGTCCTACCTCGCCAATGATCCCAGCCTGATCCGGACCATCCTGAACGACAGGCCCCGCGATTTCCCGAAATCCGACCGCATCGGCGAAGGCCTGCGGCCGCTGCTGGGGCAATCGGTGTTCCTCACCAACGGCCCGACATGGGACCACCAGCGCCGGATCATCGACCCCGCGTTCGAACGGGGCCGGTTGGCGCAGTCCCTGCCCGCCATGTGGGAGGCCGGTCAGGCGATGGTGGCCCGCGTATTGGACGAGATCGGGGATGGCATAGAGGTCGAGGTCGAGGAAATCGCCAGCCACGCCGCCGCTGACGTGATCTTCCGCACGTTGTTTTCGATCCCCATCGAGGACGCCATCGCAAGCGCGGTGTTCCACGAATTCCGCGCCTATCAACGCAGCCAGCCGATCCTGAACCTTGCCGCCTTCGTGCCCCTGCCCCGCTGGTTCCCGCGCTTTCACCGGGCCGAGACCAAACGCGCCGCCAAGCGCATCCGCGCGCTCATTACGCAACTGGTCGAAACCCGAAGGCAGGCCATCGCGGCAGGCACCGCCCCCGATGATCTGGCGACCCGGATCATGACCACAACGGACCCCGAAACCGGCACCTGCTTTACCGCCTCCGAGATGGTCGATCAGGTCGCCATCTTTTTCCTTGCCGGTCACGAGACCAGCGCCAGCGCACTGGCATGGGCGCTGTACTGCTGTGCCGCGTCCCCAGACTGGCAGACCCGCATCGCGCAGGAGGCGGATGCGCTGACCGCCCCGAAGGACGTCAAACGCCTGACCACCGCGCGCGACGTGTTCCGCGAAACGCTGCGGCTCTATCCGCCTGTGCCGATGATGGTGCGCGAAACCACGAAAGCAGAGACCTTCCGCAAACGCGCCATTCCCAAGGCGGCGCAACTGGTGCTCAGCCCGTGGCACCTTCACCGGCATACTCGTCTGTGGGACGATCCCGATGCGTTCGACCCCGCGCGCTGGCAGACCGACGCCGCCCGTCAATCGGCGCGCGATGCCTACATGCCGTTCAGTGCCGGCCCCCGCGTCTGCCCCGGTGCGGGCTTTGCGATGGCCGAAGGGCCGCTGCTGTTGTCGATCTTCCTGCGCTCGGTCACTGTAACGCCTGTGCAGGGCAAGACGCCCGAACCCGTCGCCCATCTGACAGTGCGCGCGCGGGACGGAATATGGCTGCATGCCCACCCGCGACGCAGACCGGACACAAATGCGCTGCCATCGAACGAAGGTTAGCGCTAACCGACTGGCATGGCTCTATCTTTTCGACGAAGGCTGATCTAGGACAGCGACAACCACACCATTCAACCTTGGGGACTCCACATGACCGACACCGCAATGGCAGATCGCATCAAAACCGGCGCAGGCTTTATCGCCGCGCTTGACCAGAGCGGCGGGTCCACCCCCAAGGCGCTGCGCCAATACGGCATCGAGGAAGACGCCTATAATGGCGATGCCGAGATGTTCGCCCTGATCCATGACATGCGCTGCCGGATCATGACCGCGCCCGATTTCACCTCGGCCAAGGTGCTGGGCGCGATCCTGTTCGAACGCACCATGCGCGACAGCGTCGACGGCGTACCGGTCCCCACATATCTCTGGGAACAGCGCGGCGTGGTGCCGTTCCTCAAGATCGACAAGGGCTTGGAGGATAAGGCCGATGGCGCACAGATCATGAAACCGATGCCGGGCCTCGAGGCGCTGCTGGCCGATGCCAAGGCGATGGGTGTCTTCGGAACCAAGGAACGGTCGGTCATCCACGAGGCCAACGAGACCGGAATCAAGGCCGTGGTCGCCCAGCAGTTCGAGGTCGCTTTGACCGTCTGCAAGGCCGGTCTGGTTCCGATCATCGAACCAGAGGTGGACATCAACAGCCCCACCAAATCCGAAGCCGAAGCGATCCTGAAACAGGCCATCCTGACCCATCTCGACGCGCTCGACGCCGACGCAAAGGTGATGCTCAAACTGACGATCCCCACCGAAGACGGGCTGTACGCGTCGCTTGCCGATCATCCGTCCGTGCTGCGCGTCGTGGCCTTGTCGGGCGGCTACAGCACCGATGACGCTTGTGAACGTTTGTCCCGCAATCCGAACATGATCGCCAGTTTCTCGCGCGCCTTGGCCGAGGGTCTGACACATCACATGTCGGATGCCGACTTCAACGCGGCTCTTGGCAGCAACATCGACAAGATATTCGCGGCGTCCAGGTAACCGCCACTGCGAACCGGATCAGGCGAAAGGCGCGGATCACCCCGCCTTTTGCAGCGCCTCGACCGTGGACCCGTAGCCGCCATGATCGACATAACTGCGCTCGGTTTCGCTGGAGCGGCGCCCCAGTGCGCCATTGCGATAGGGAAACCGACCGAACTTGCGGATCACTTCGCGATGCGCGCGGGCGTGCAGCAGGTTGCTGGCGCCATGTTCGGGCATCCGGTCCAGCATCAGTCGCACGCAGCGGTCCTGATCAGCCAGGTTTTCCGAATGCATCAGCGGCAGGTAGAAGAACTGCCGCGCCGGTTCGTCGATCTTGAGGTCCCAGTTCTTGCCGATCGCCTGCTTGGCCGCGGCAAGTGCGAACCTGTCCGACGAAAAGGCCTTGCCGGTGTCGCGGAACATATTTCGCGGGAACTGGTCCAGCAGAACAATATAAGCCAGCACGCCGCTGGGATAGGTCAGCCACAGGGCGTGACGCCCCTGCATCGCACCGTCCCAGGCGTCTTCGAACCGGTCCCTGATTTCTTGGTCCAACGCGTCGTCAGCCTTGTACCATCCACTCGGGCCGACCTCGTCAAGCCAGAAACTCAAGACTTCCTCAGGCGTGACCATGTCTCTCTCCCCAACTGTCGCGCGACCCCCCGTGCGCTTAGCGAAATCTAGCCAGAAAAACAGTCACGAAACAGTCACATTTAATGTCATCGACGACATATTCCGCAGACAGCGCTAACATGCCCAATTAAAGGGCCGTTTTGTCGTCCGGACTGGCCTCCGAGTCACTCTGCACCTCGGCCTGTGCCTCATATGCCTCTGCAGTCTCGGCCGCCAATCCCGACGCGATCTCCACCGTGACCGGCGACGCAGTGGGCATCAGGCGCTGATAGGCGATGGTGTCCCCAGACAAAGGCGCGCGGCGCTGCGTCATCCGGTAGACCGCGTACCCGGTCAGCGTCAGCAGCACGATCGCCAGCAGGACGAAATATCCCGGCGGCCCCATGATCCCCATTGCGTAACCGGTGATCACCGGGCCTGCGATCGCGCCCACACCGTTCACGAACAACAGGCCAGCCGATGCCGCTGCCATGTCCTCGTGCTGGAGAAAATCGTTGGTATAGGCTGTGAGCAGTGAATAAAGCGGGTTGGACAGGCCGCCGATCAGAAAGGCCGACGCCAGCAGCACGTAGAAATTGCTGCCCAGAAGCATCCCCATCAACGACGCCAGCCCGGCGATCAACGCAGACAGCGCGATCAGCACCCGCCGGTCGAACCGGTCCGACAGCCAGCCCACGGGGTACTGAAAGATCAACGCACCGACATAGAACGCCGCCGTGAACATCGGGATCTGCGAAATACTCAAGCCCGCCTCGGTCGCATAGACCGCCGCCATGCCGAACTGTGCCGCAAAGACGCTGCCCATCAGAAACATGCCGACGCAGCCCAGCGGCGATACGTGGTACAATTCCACCAGCGTCATCCGTTTCGTGCTTTCGAACGCCGGCGTGGGCGAGATCGACAGCAGGATCGGCGCAAAGGCGATGGAGACCAGCACCGACGGGATCACGAAAAGCAGGTATCCGGACGGGTCCGGCACCACCAGCAGCCCTTGCGCAATAATGATGCCCAGCATCTGAACGATCATGTAGGCCGACAGCGCCTGACCACGTGTCTCGTTGGTGGCCGCATTGTTGAGCCAGCTTTCCGCCGTGACATAGACTCCGCAGAAACAGAACCCGATCACCACCCGGCCAAAGATCCACGCAATCGGATCCTGAAAAGTCGGGAACAGCAACAGCGCCGCCGACACGAAGGACCCGAGCGCTGCGAACACCCGCACATGGCCGACCCGGCGGATCATGTTGGGCGTCACCCGCGACGCCAATAGGAAGCCCGCGAAATAGGCCGACATGACCAGCGACAGCTCGATCGACGAAAACCCGAGCGTCGAGCCCCGCACCCCCAGCAGCGACCCCTGCAGCCCGTTGCCGAGCATCAACAGCAACATGCCCAGCAGCAATGGCCACGAGGTTCGGATCACGGTCAGCATGTCTTATCCTTTGAGGGTCGGAGTTCGTCTTTCCACTTGGGGCTAGAGCAGCACGACCACAACCGCAAGGACAGCAGCGACAGTTTTCCGACACGTCATGCCGCAGACGGGCTCTGGGTCAGGGGATCAGCAGCGAACTGTCGCCATAGGAGAAGAAACGGTAGCGTTTTTCGATGGCATGGGCGTAGATCTGCCGCATTCTTTCTTGCCCCATCAAGGCGGACACCAGCATCATCAGAGTGGATTTCGGCAGGTGGAAATTGGTCATCAATCCGTCCGTCACCTGAAACGCGAATCCCGGATAGATAAAGATGTCCGTATCGCCCTCCCACGCCCGGATCTGACCACCGCGCGCCGCACTTTCGATCAGCCGCAGCGCCGTGGTGCCAACCGGGATCACCCGCCCGCCCGCCGCCTTGGTCGCGGCGATTTCTTGCGCGGCGGTCTCTGACACGCGGCCCCATTCGGCATGCATCTTGTGGGTGGTCACATCCTCGACCTTGACCGGCAGGAAGGTCCCCGCGCCGACATGCAGGGTGACGAAACTCATGCCCACGCCTTTGGCCGTCAATGCCGCCACGAGTGCCTCGTCGAAATGCAGCGACGCGGTTGGGGCTGCGACCGCGCCGGAATTGCGCGCCCAGATCGTCTGGTAATCTTCCTTGTCCTGCGCGTCCGCCGGGCGCTTGGCCGCGATGTAAGGCGGCAGGGGCATCGCCCCCGCCTCGGCCAGCGCCGCGTCGAAATCATCACCCGTCAGGTTGAACCGCAGCCGCCCCTGCCCGTCGGCACGCCCTTCGAGGATGGCCGTCAGGTCAGACGAGAACGCCACCACCTCGCCTTCGCGCAGTTTCTTGAGCGGCTTGACCAGCGCCGACCATGTCCCGTCCGCCTGCGGCTCCAGCAGCGTGACCTCGATCCGCGCCTCGGTCGGCCCCGTGTCCCCCACACGCCGCCGCACCCCGAACAGCCGCGCCGGGATCACCTTGGTGTCGTTCAGCACCAGCCGGTCGGTCGGGCGCAGGATGTCGGGCAGCTGGTTCACGATGCGGTCTGCATTCCCCCCCGCTTCGGCATGGAGCAACCGCGCCGAGGACCGAGGTGACGCAGGCCGCGTCGCAATCAGGTCTTCGGGAAGGTCAAAATCGAAATCGCTGAGTTTCATGGGGCCGGTCCATTGGTGTGTCTTTCGCCCAGCCTTTAGCGAAGTCCACCACCCAAAGAAAGCGATGAGACCCCCTGAAAACCAGGGCCTGAAGCAACAATTTTCGAGCCACCTGGATCGCCAATCAAGCAATGGCGTGAATGAACCCAATCTCGCTATTGCCCTGATTGCCCGTGCAAAGCACGGGCAGCGCCCGAACCGCCCCCTCAGTTCGGGCGCACTGCGCTTTTTGGAACCGGGACTGGAGCAAAGTCCTCTTTGCAAAGCAAAGCAAAGCACAGGCACATGCGCATGAAGCCTTTGCACGGACACCTATCACGCAAGAACGCCACAACACGTTCGCGATGACCCCACCTACTCTCCCGGCACCGGTGCCGGTCTGCGGAAAATCTCGCGGAACAGCCCCGGTGTGAGCGCCGAGAGCGGGTTGACGCTGACATTCGGCTGGCTTGCCGGTCCGGTCAGGTTGAAATTGAACCCGATCAGCCCCTCGCCCTTGCGGGTGAAGATGCTGCCGATGCCGTTTAGGAAAAAGATCGGCGACAGCACCCCCTGCAAATCCAGACTGCTGGTGCCGAGATTGTAGGTCCCGTCCAGAGAGATGCCCATTGACGGGCCGGTGGCGCTCGACCGGGTGAGGTAAAGCTGGTCCGGCGTCAGCCGGAACCGTGCCTCGACCTCGGTGAACAAAATGCCCGGCCCTTCCAGCTGGTCCAGCAGACCGACGATGCTGATCGCATCCAAGAGCGACGCGATCCCCGGCGCATCGCGCAGCCGCGCATTGGCTACGTCCAGCGATCCGTCATAGCTGCCCGGCTGGCCCGGCACTGGCACCAGCGCCAGCGTCATATCGCCCCCCGCGACCGTTTGCAGAATGCCGGCCTCGCGGACCACCCGTCCCGCATCATCGGACCGGATGCGAAAGGCGGTCGATCCTGCCTGCGCCAGCGCCTCTCCGGTGATCGGCGCGGCACCGTTCACGCTTGCGGTGAAACTGCCGGTCAGCCCGGCCCCCGATTGCAGGTCGGCGCGGAAATCGATCAGGCGGATCTTGTCGGAGATCTGCAACTGGTCCAGCGCCAGCGTCAGCGGCACGCGCCCGGCCCCCGCGCCACCACGCCCACCCCCGAAAGGTGCGTTGCGCAGATCGACCGTGCCGCCATTGATCCGCACGCCGGGTGGAACCCCGGCACCGCGCCCGGTCAGTGTGACCGGCGCATCGAGCCAACCACCCGCGCGCACGCGATCCAGATCGATGGCCCCCAGCGACCCGTCCCCGTTCAGCGTGATCGACCCGCGCAGATCCAGCCCCGGCGCATCCAGCACCAGCCTGTCGATCCGCGCGGGCTGTGCCAGCACTCCGGCCACCTCGAAGGTGCCCGCACTGCCTTGCGGCAGGCTCCATCCCAGGGGTGGCAGCGACAGCCCGATCCCTGTCAGCCGCGAGGACAGGGCGAATTCCGGTGGCTCGCCGGGACGCAGACCGACCCGCAGCGCGGCAGGACCGGACCCGCTGATCATGCCATCGGGCAGCGCCACGCCAAAGCTTTGCGCCGCCGCCTCGGACAGGGTGATCGTGCCCTCGACCGTGCTGCCGGTCTGCGGCTGGCCCGGTTGCGGGATGGGCAGGGTCCACGACCCGTCGAACGGCACCCCCGACAGAGCCGCCTGACCGGACACGCGCAGTTGGTCATTCGTCACCGTCACGTCCAGCGCGCGGGCGGTCAGTGCGCGTCCGGGGAGGATACGGTCGCTCGCCACCTGCGTCGCCTGACCGCGCACATTCAGCGCCATGTCCGGCAGGCGCACGCCCGGCCGCAGCGGCAGGTCTAAGGTGCCGTCGAACCGCACCCGCCCAGCGAGCAGATCCACCGGACGCCCCGCCCGCCGCATGATCCCGAGCGGTTCGGTATTGAGATAGGACAGCAGAGCCTCGATCTCACCCTCACCGGCCAGAACGACCTGACCGTCCGACGGGCGTTGCCGTGTGTCGGGAATGACGAAACTGCTGCCGTCGATCACGATTGGCCCGCCCTGTGGCGGCGTGATGCGTCCCCGCGTCAGCCGCACCGCGAAGCGGTTATCACTGAGCGTGAGCGTCCCCGCTCCTTCAGTGACCACCGGCAGCGCGCGAACATAGCGGACCTGCGCCTGCTCGAAGGCGGCATTGAGATAGACCGCCGGGCGTGGGCCCTCCTGGGCGCGCAACGCGAACTGCCCCCGCTTGATCAGCCCGCCCTGAATATTGGTCACCACCCAGTTGCGGGTGCGCGGCGCAAGCGACAGCGGCCAGACCTGCATCAGCGCCTCGGGTGTCAATGTGCCAAAACTGCCATCCAGCGCATAATCCCAAGCATCCGCCGAGGCGCGCAGCTTGCCGTTCATGCGCAGCGGCACCTGTGGGTCGTCGATCCACACCCGCCCGAGATCCAGCTCGAACGGATCGAGCCGCAGCCGGAAATCCAGCTCTGCGCGGTCCAGCGACAGCGGTTCCTCGAACAGCGCATCGGGTGCCGCCTCGAGCCGGGTGAAGCGCACCTGCCCCAGCATCTGCGACGGTAGCCCGTCACGCAGATCGGTCAGGGTCGCACGGCCCTCGGCCACTGCGCGCACAAGGTCGCTGTCCACCGACAGCTCGGTAAAGCTGATCTCGGAGCGGTCGGGATCGAAGGTGAAATAGCTGTGCGCCGAATTGAACGGCACCGGCGGCGTGTCGGGGGTCGGTTGCACCACGCCTTCCCCGATCTGCAGCGTCGCGTTCAACAGGCCCAGCGATCCGTCTGCCCGCATCGACGCCCGCAGCGCGCCCGAGATCGGCGCGCGCAACGCCCCCAGCCAGGCCAGCGCAGGCCCCTGCGTGGCGATGTCCTGCGAGGGCATGTCGTCCAGCGACAGACCAAACGCGACCTCAGACTGGCCAATGGTCGAGGATGCATCCAGCTGCAACCGCGTCGCCGTCGATCCGCCGCCCAGCAGGGCAAAGTCACCCGACAGACGCAACTGTTCGCCCTGCCGGTCCAGTCTCAGCCGTCCGCCATCCACTGTCCAGCCGCGCCGCACGCGGGCATCCTCGAACCGCAGGGTCAGGGCGTTGGCCTCGACGGTTTGAAGTTGCGACAGCCGGTCGGTCATCAGCAGCCGGTCGATCTGCGCCACAAGCGTGGGGATATCCGGCGCCACACCGTCCAGCGCAAAGGCATCCCCCAGCGCCAGCCCCAACTGGCCGGCGCGGTTGCGGGTCAGGGTGACGAAGGCCCCGCTGACGCTGAGTTCGCGCAGCACCACGGAGCGGCGGACAAGGTCCCGCAGCGCCAGACCGATCGTGATGTCCGACAGCACGGCGACCGGCGCTCCGGCGGCAGTCTGCACATCCACATCGAGCAGGATCACACGGGTCCGACCGTCCGGCTCGATGCGCAGCTGAACGTCGCCGAACATAACTTCGTACCCCGGCAAGGCGGTGGCCAGCCGCGCCTCGACCGTGTCGCGTACCCAGTCCGGGGCCGACAGGCTGCGCCCGACCAGCGCCCAGCCGCTGCCCAGCACCACCAGCATGACGGCCACGAGCACCGCCACACCCCAGCGCGCCCGCGACCTGCGCGCGGGGGATGCCGGAGTTTCGGAGGGCTGGTGCTCTTCGATCACTGGAAGCGGCGTCCTTTTGCGTTACACTATGGCCAGCCGGGGGTTCCCCCGACCCGTTTTCATCTTTCTAAAGGATAGCGCCATGAGCGATACACTTGAAATGGCTCCGGACTTCACCCTGCCCGTTCAGGGTGGCGATGACAGCGAAGTTTCGCTGTCCGACCTGCGCGGCACCCCCGTCGTGCTGTTCTTCTACCCGCGCGACGACACGTCGGGCTGCACCAAGGAAAACGAAGCCTTCACCGAGTTGGAAGGGGAATTTGCCCAGATCGGCGTCAAGGTCTACGGCATCTCCAAGGACAGCCTGCACAGCCACGAGAAATTCATGGCCAAGAAAAAGCTGACCGTGCCGTTGATCTCGGACGAGCATGGCACCGCGTCCGAGGATTTCGGCGTCTGGAAAGAGAAATCCATGTACGGCAAAACCTACCTCGGGATCGAACGGTCCACCTTCCTGATCGACGCCGAGGGGCGGATCGCCCGCGAATGGCGAAAGGTCAAGGTGCCGGGCCATGCCGAAGAGGTGCTCGAGGCCGCCAAGGCGCTCTGATCTGGGGCGCGGATGCGTCGACGCATCCGGTGTTTGCGTCGACGCAAACATGCGCCCTTGGCGCGTCTTGCAATCTGAAACCATGCGCGCAAAGAGAGCTTATGAAAACACTCTGCGACATGGCGGTGGACGTTCTGACCACCGCAGACGGGCGCGCCAAGACCGCCAAATCCCGCGACTACGCCGCGCAATGGGCCGCAGCGCGCGTCGCGGGCAACCCCCTGCCCATCGGCACGGCCCAGCCACCCCTGCGACCCGCCCGCCCCGACGCGCCAGAGCTTCTCGAACCGCGCGATGTTCCCAAGCGCAAACCGGGCAGCCCGCAGGGACGGATCGCGCTCCTGCACGCGGTGGCGCATATCGAGCTGAACGCGGTGGACCTGCACTGGGACATCATCCCGCGCTTTGCCCATGTGCCGATGCCGATGGGGTTCTACGATGACTGGGTCAAGGCGGCGGACGAGGAATCCAAGCATTTCAACCTGATGTGCGACTGTCTTGAGGAACAAGGCAGTTTCTACGGTGCCCTGCCCGCCCATGCCGGGATGTGGCGCGCCGCCGAGGACACGGTGGACGATTTCATGGGACGGCTCGCCGTGGTGCCCATGGTGCTCGAAGCGCGGGGTCTGGACGTGACACCGGGCATGATCGGGATTTTCCGCAAGGCGGGGGCAGACAGCGCTGTGGCCGCGCTCGAGACGATCTATTCCGAGGAGGTCAGCCATGTCGCCTATGGCTCCAAGTGGTTCCATTTCCTCTGCGGCAGGCACGACCACGACCCCAAGGAGGCGTTTCACACGCTGGTGCGGCGCTATTTCAAAGGCGCGCTCAAGCCGCCCTTCAACGAGGAAAAGCGTGCCGAAGCCGGGCTTCCCCCCGATTTCTACTGGCCGCTGAGCGAAACCGGCTGACCAAATCCCTGGCGTAAGGCATTTGAGCATCGCCTTCTAAGCCTCGGCACTATCGGCGAAATCTTGCCAATTGGGCGACGGATCCCGTGTCAGGCCCCGTCACTGGTCCAAAAAAGTTGCCAATTTATGAATCGGTCGGTAGAGCCGTAACAGATACGCGCCCGGAGTTGGGGCTTGAGAGGCGCGACCAAGGGACGGAAAAGGGAACATACAGGTGCGCACAAGACTTGCGATCAAACTGCATGGCATACTCGAACGCTTTTTTCCGGAACGCCGACTTTTCCTGCGCTCCGACACAGACACCCGGTTCATCCGACTGAAATCCAGCACACAGGCGCTCGCTTTTGGCGGCGCCTCTCTTGTTTTGGCATGGAGCATCATCGCCACGGCAATCCTGCTGATGGACTCGATCGGATCCGGCAACTTCCGCGAACAGGCACGCCGGGACCTAGAGACCTACCAGATGCGCCTGAACATCCTGTCGGAAGAGCGCAACGCCCGCGCCGCCGAAGCCATCGCGGCACAGGAACGGTTCAACAGCGCGCTCGAACAGGTGTCGGTGATGCAGTCCAACCTGCTGGACGCCGAAACCCGCCGCGCCGAACTGGAATCCGGGCTTGAAGCCGTACAGCTCAAACTGCGCGACGCCATCCGCGCCCGCGAGGATGTCCGCACCGAACTGGCTGCCCTGCGCAGCGACGTGGAGCAAGGCGGCAGCGCGCTGGCCTCTGCCGGGTCGGTCGACACGGCAACGCTCGATTTCCTGTCCGCTGCCTTGGCCCGCACCGCCGAGGAACGCGATCAGGTGGTGGTCGATGCGCAGGACGCGCTGATCCGCGCCGACGAGATGGCCACCGAGATCAGGCTAATGGAAGAAAAGAACGACACGATCTTCCGCCAGCTCGAAGAGGCGATGACCGTGTCGGTCAAACCGCTCGACAAGATGTTCGCGGCGGCAGGCATGAACGCCGACTCGATCCTCGACCAGGTACGCCGCGGCTATTCCGGCCAGGGCGGCCCACTGACACCTCTCAGCCTGTCGACACGCGGCGAAGCGACACTGTCGGAAGACGTGCTGCGCGCCAATCGCATCCTGAACCAGATGGACCGGCTGAACCTCTACCGCATCGCTGCCGAAAAGGCGCCCTTTGCCATGCCGATCAAGGATTCGTTCCGCTTTACCAGTGGATTCGGCTATCGCTGGGGACGCCTGCACGCGGGCACGGATTTCGCCGGTGCACATGGCACGCCGATCTACGCCACGGCGGACGGTGTTGTGACGTTTGCGGACTGGCAGTCAGGATATGGTAGGCTCGTCAAGATACAGCATGAGTTCGGCATCGAAACCCGCTATGCCCATGCCTCAAAACTCTATGTGAAGCCCGGTCAAAGGGTCTCGCGCGGGGATCGAATTGCTGCTATGGGGAACACTGGACGTTCCACTGGCACCCACTTACACTACGAAGTCCGTGTCGGCGGCAAACCTGTCAACCCCATGATCTACATCAAGGCTGCAAACGATGTTTTCTAAAAGCAAAATCAATGAGCCCGGCCCCAAGGCAGACGAGGCGAGCACGCCGAAACCGGCGATGCCCGATCCGGCACGGTCTGCGAATGAATTCAAGGCCTCCGCGCCCAAGGCCAAGCCGGCAGCCTCGATCCTGTCGAGCGACTTGCACATCACCGGCAACCTCAAGACGACCGGCGACATCAATGTCGAAGGCACCGTCGAGGGTGACATCCGCGCGCATCTGCTGACCGTTGGCGAAAGCGCCACGATCAAGGGCGAAGTGGTGGCTGACGATGTCGTCGTGAACGGTCGCGTCGTGGGCCGTGTGCGCGGCCTCAAGGTGCGCCTGACCGCCACAGCGCGCGTCGAGGGTGACATCATCCACAAGACCATCGCAATCGAATCCGGCGCCCATTTCGAAGGTTCGGTTCAGCGTCAGGACGATCCGCTTAACGGCGGCAAGAAGCCTGTCGCGGCACCCGCCCCGGCCCCAGCGCCCGCCGCGTCGAACGGCTGATCGCAGAGACATTCGGACCGAACAGGGCCGCCTTCGGGCGGCCTTTTTTTGTACTACTTTGGGCGGATCACCCCTGCGCCCGGTTAGGCGGTATCGGGTCGATGGGTCCAGGTCAGATTGGCAAAGTCTCAGTAGCCGGTGCCCTGCCTCGTGTCCCAAAGCCGAAGCACTTCGATCTGGGTTGGCATCACGCGATAGACGACCATGAAAGGAGTCCGGGGTATGGAAAACTCCCGCACTGTATTTCCTGTGTCACTGGGATGACCGGCATAAGGATTGGCAGCCAATGTCGCCTGGATGGCCTTTATCTTGTCTCGAGCCTTGGCGCTGCCCGCAGGAAAAACAGATCGGTAATAATAACGGAACCATTGAATGTCTTGCGCAGCGCTTTCCAGAAAGACGATCTTCATGCGCCGTCGCGAGTGATGTCAGCCTTGGGTGCGGGAAGCTCGTTTTCACTGTCCCACGAGTCGATCCAAGCATTCATCGCCTCGGAAGAGATGAACGTCCCCTGATCTGCATCCTCGAGGGCGGAGTCGATTGCGGCGCGCTTGGCGGCCTTACCTTCCAGCATCGAGCGGATGGCACGCACCGCGAGCTGCGCAGGCGGACGGTCTTCGATCTCCGCCTCTTTCTCCAGTAATTTCCGCAAGTCATCGTCGAGACGAATTGAATAGGGTGTGGTGCCCATAATGTATTCCTTTCGGCGCTGATGAATTACATCGTAATACAAGACCAGCTCGAAGCAAAGCGGCATCCGATGAACCTTGGGTCGAATGCCTTTCTCGAAGATCTCTTCGGCGCATGCCGCCTTGGACTTGGTCAGCCTGCCTGAGTGACCAGCATTCACCGTCAGATCTGGGCCTTCGGGCGGCCTTTTCTTTGCGCGACTTTGGCCAGATCAGGGCTGCGCCTGCGGGCGCGGCAACGGGCGGCGCAGGCGGCGTTCGCGGTAGACGATCATCAACCCGCCAATCACGATCAGCACCGCCCCCGGCCAGAGGTCATCCACCGGCGCCTCGTCAAAGAACAGCCAGCCCAGCGCAAACGCGATGGGAATGCCGAAATAGCTGAACGGTGCCAAGTTGCTGGGTTCGGTCATCCGGTAGGCGACGACAAGGCAAAGCACGGCCGAGCCTCCGAACATCCCCATCAGGATGATGAACCCCAGATCCTCGAGACTGGCCAGCGGGGAAAACCCGCCGACCGCCATCGCCAGCGTGAACGACCCCACCGCCGCAAAGGCCGAAGAGTGCAGGTTGAACAGAGGCGTCGGCACGTCCGGGTCGATCAACCGCGCGGTCACACCGCTGAACGCGTAGAGGAACGACGCCCCCACCGGCAGCAGCAGCGCCCAGGCAAAGGCGTCGCTGCCCGGTTGCAGAATCATCATCACCCCGACGAACCCGACCGCCACCGCCAGCCAGCGCACCCACCCCACCGTTTCGCGCAGGATAGGCACCGCCAGCGCCGTGGTGAACAGCGCCGTGGTGTAGGAAATCGTGGTCGCCGTGGCAAAGGCCATGATGCCCAGCGACAGGTAGAACATCAGCTGCGCAAAGGTCACCGACAGCCCGCGCAGCGCCGCCAGCTTCCATTGCCGGATGCGCAGCGACCGCCCACCCTGCCGCCAGCCGCTTGTCATCCACAGCGCGATCACGCTGGGCACAAGACCGAAGAGGTTGCGATAGGCCGAGAGTTCAGCCGCACTGTAGCGCTGCGACAGGTGCTTGATGATCAGCCCCATCAGGTCGAACAGCACAAGTGCTGCGATGCTGATCAGGATGGCAAGGACCGCGTTGTCCGTCGATTTCTGCATAGGTTCCTGTTCCGGCACGGTCCCCACCCAAGGAGCATGTTTCCGCGACCGTGTCGACGGCTTTGCGCCGGTCAGAGCACCCGCCTCAGAAAGGCGCGGGTGCGGGCTTCGCGCGGGGTGGCGAAAACGGTCTCGGGTGGGCCTTCTTCGAGGATGCGCCCGGCGTCGAGGAAACAGACCTTGTCAGCCAGTTCGCGGGCAAAGGCCATCTCGTGTGTGGCAAGGATCATCGTCATGCCCTCGGCCCGAAGCTGCCGCAGCACGTCCAGAACGTCGCCCACCAGTTCGGGATCAAGCGCGCTGGTGATCTCGTCGAACAGCATGATCTCGGGCGACATCGCCAGCGCGCGGATGATCGCGACGCGCTGCTGTTGCCCGCCCGACAATTGGTCGGGGTAGTGATCCATGCGGGGCGCCAGATCGAACCGTTCGAACAGGGCACGCACGGGGTCGGCCAGAGCCTCGCGGCTCTTGCCCAGCACCCGGCGGGGGGCGAGCATGACATTCTCGGCGGCGGTCATGTGGGGAAACAGGTTGAACGACTGGAAGACAATACCGATGCGCGCCCGGATCGGCTGCGGGTTCAGCCCCGGTTCGCTGATATCCACCCCGTCCAGCAGGATCGCCCCGTCGTCGATCGGTTCCAGCAGGTTGACACAGCGCAGCAGCGTCGACTTGCCAGACCCGGACGCGCCAATGAGGCAGACCATCTCGCCCTCGTTTACCGACAGGTCAATGCCGCGACACACCATGTTGTCCCCAAAACTCTTGGTGACGGATCGCAGGTCGAGCTTGGGCATCAGCTCTGTCGCCGCCGTTGGCGGTGCAGCAGGTAATCGGCATAGCGCGTGGCCGGGATCGTCACCGCGAGAAAGATCAGCGCCGCCCCGACATAGGGCGTGAAATTGGCCAGTAGCGACTTGTAGACGCCCGCCTGCCGGAACACCTCGACCGGGCCGATGAAGCTGAGCAGCGCGACGTCCTTCTGCAGAGCGATGAACAGGTTCATGTTGGCGGGGGCCACGTTGCGGATCGCCTGCGGCAGCACCACGTAGCGCATGATCTCACCCTCGGACAAACCAAGCGAGGCTGCCGCCGCGCGCTGGCTTTGATGGATCGAGTCGATGCCCGACCTGATCACTTCGGCCACGTAGGCGGCATAGACCAGCACCAGTGCCACCGACCCCCAGATGAACGGCGAATTCCACGGGCGCGGCAGGCCCAGCCCCGGCACGCCAAAGCCGATCAGGTAGATCACGAGGATCACCGGAAGCCCGCGAAAGACATCCGTATAGATCGCCCCGAACAGCCGCAGCGGGTACAGCGCCGGGGACCGCACATCACGGAAGAGCGCGATCACCAGTCCGAGGAAGGCAATGATCGGCGCGCACCACAGGAAGATGGCGACGTTCATGAAAAACGCGTCAACTAGCCCCGGAAAGGTCTTGGCAAAGACCTCGCCATTGAAAAAGCTGCGCTGAACCGCCGCCCAGCCCGGTGCCAGCGGCACCAGCAGAACCACCGCCGCCACAACCGTAAGGGTGGAGCCTGCCGCGACAGTGATCGACCGCCTGCGCTGACGCTGTTCATAGGCCTGGCGACGGGTCAGCGTTTGCGCTGTCCCGCCCCCCTGTTGCGTCTGGTCGGTCATGTCACTCGATCACGGGAACGCCGGTGGCATCCTGCAACCATGTGGCCTCGATCTCGGCCAGCTTGCCGCTTTCGGTCAGCGCGGTGATCGCCGCGTTCACGCAATCGCGCAGCGGGTTGCCCTCTTCGAACAGCAGGCCGAACGTGTCGGGATTGTCCGACCGCTCTGCCGGGAACTGACCAAGGATCACGCCACCCTCGACCACGACCGCCGACAGGTAAAGCGCGGTGGGCAGGTCAAACAGCGCCGCGTCGATCTGGCCCGCCTGCATCGCTGCGGTCACATCGGTGTTGTCGCCGTACAGCAGGGGGTCTTTGTCGGGGGCGACAATCTCGGTCAGCATCGGCAGCGCGGTGGTGTTGGCATCGGCCCCCCAGATCAGGCCCTTCAGACTGTCCAGCGACGCGGTGGCACCGGCATCGACCACGCCCTGTGTCGTCAGAACCGCCATGGCCGAGGTATAATAGGGCAGCGAGAAATCGACCATCTGTTCGCGCTCGGGCGTGATCGAATATTGTTGCATGTTGAAGTCGAAATTCTTGGCACCCGGCTGGATCGCCTCGTCGAACGAGGTGCGCACCCAGGTGACGGCATCGGCCTCGAACCCAAGCTCGGAGGCGATGGCATAGGCCACGGCCGCCTCGAACCCTTCACCCGCTTCGGGCGCGTCGTTCAAGACCCAGGGGTAATAGGCCGGGTTGCCGGTGGCGATGGTCAGGACGTTCTCGTCCAGCGTCAGCCCGGCGGCACAGCTGCCATGGCCCGCCGCCAGCGCCATCGACGCGGACGCGGCCAAAAGACATACGGAAGTCACAACGGTTTTCATTGGTCTGGTCATCCTGTCCGGTTGAGTCGTCAAGAGGTTAGACGGCGGCAGGAATTTGTCCAGAAGCGTCGGATGAGTGGCTTAGCTGCGCAGCGCCTCGCCCGGTCATTGCCCGGTTTCGCGCCATCCCACGACGCGCCCGTTACAGCCGGGGCGCCAGATCGCGATAGGGGCCGCTAGCTGCGCCGCCCCTTCCAGCCGCCCCGGCGTTTGGGGGCGGCGGAGGCGGACAGCCCTTCGGTGAGAACCTGTGTCATAGGGTGCCCCTCGACCGGGTGGCGGGCCAGAAGCGCGGTGATCAGCGTCTTGCTGTCGGCATCCACCGGCACTGCAAGCGCCCAGTCCAGAAAGATCGAGCGGCACTCCTCGTAGGTGATGCCATCGATTTTGAACGATTCCGCGATCAGTCCCTTGGGGTCGGTGGCGTCACCCTTGCGCATGGCTCACTCCTCTTCGCTGACGTCCGGCAGGACTGCGGTGATTACCTCGGCGGCGCGGCGGGTGCGCGTCTCAAGATGATCGCGCAGGGTGCCGATGTTGGATGTGCCGGTGATCCGGCACAGGAATTCGGACGCCGCGCTGGTGTCGTCTGCGGGCGCGAGCGTGGTCTCGGAAATCAGCCGCGACCCGATCTGGAGCGACCAGCACAGGCGGTAGGCGGCACTCAGCGTCTCGGCATCCTCGGGCGTGAGCCAGCCGCACTCGGCCCCACGCGCGAGCGCGTCGGGCACGGTGTCGAGGGTGCGTTCGGCGATCAGGGCGGCGGCCTGCGCCAGCAGTTCGATGTCCTGCAACCGGCCCTGCCCCAGCTTGGCGTCCCACGGGCCAGCAGCGCCCTTGGCCGACGCGATGCGCCTGCGCATGATCGCCACTTCGCGCAAAACGTCATCGCGGTTGCGTGGCGCGGCCATGACGTCAGCCTGAACCGCAGCCACCTCCTGCATCAGCGCGTCCGGCCCCGCCACACAGCGCGCCCGGCTGAGCGCCAGATGTTCCCAGACCCATGCGTCGTTCTTCTGGTAGGTCTGGAACGAGGGCAGGCTGGTGGCCACCGGCCCCTGATTGCCCGAAGGCCGCAGCCGCATGTCGATCTCGTAAAGCCGCCCCTCGGCCATAGGCGCGGTCACGGCGGTGATCAGCGCCTGCGTCAGCCGCGCGTAATAGGGCCGCGTGGCAAGCGGGCGGCGGCCCTCTGACATCTCGGCCTCGGCGGGATCGTAGATCACGATGAGATCGAGATCGGACTGCGAATGCAAACGCCGCGACCCGAGGCTGCCCATGCCGACCACCACGGCCCCGCGACCGGGGCACTGACCGTGCTTGAGCGCGAATTCCGCCTGCACCTCGGGGGCCAGCGCGCCCAGCGTGGCATCCGCCAGATCGGCATATTGCGCGCCGGCCTCTTCGGCTCCGATGAGACCGCGCAGCAGGTGCACACCGATGCGGAAATGCCATTCCTTGCCCCAGCGCCGGGCGGTGTTGAGCTTGTTCTCGTAATCGCTCTCGCGGCCAAGAATGTCGCAGAGGTCCGCGCGCAACGCCGCCTGCCCGGGCCAGTCGGCGAAGAAATCACCGCCGATCACCGCATCGAACACCGAGGCGTTGCGCGACAGGTAGCGCGCCAGTTCCGGCGACACGCCGACAATGTCGATCAGCAGGTCGATCAGTTGCGGATTGGCTTCAAAAAGCGAGAACACCTGCACACCTGCGGGCAAGCCGCTGAGGAACCCGTCAAAGGCGGTCAGCGCCTCCATCGGGTGCGAGGTCTTGGCAAGCCGTCCGAGGATCTCGGGCCGCAGCCGTTCAAAAATCCCGCTGCCCCGCGCCGACCGCAGCGCCGGATACGTGCGCCAACGGCTGACGATCTCGGAATTCTCCAACTCCTCTGGCACCGCGCTGCGCTTTGAGGGTGCGCTGTCGCCGCCGAAAAAGCCTTCGGTCAGGGCATGAGTTTCTTCAAGCCGGGCGCGCAGGTCTTTATCCAGCGCTGCGCGGTCGGTGCCCATGAAAGCGGCCAACCTGTCGAACCCGTCGTCGGATTGCGGCAGGTCGTGGGTCTGCGCATCGCGCAGCATTTGCACCCGGTGTTCGACCTCGCGATGGGCGCGGTAATGGTCAGTCAAAGTCTGCGCCACATCCTGCGGCACCCAGCCCTTGTCGGCCAGCACCGCCAGCCCCGGCACCGTGCCGCGCACCCGCAGATCAGGATCGCGCCCCCCCGCGATGATCTGGCGGGTCTGGGTGAAGAACTCGATCTCGCGAATGCCGCCGCGCCCCAGCTTCATGTTGTGCCCCGGCAGGGTGATCGGCCCGGCCAAGCCTTTGTGATCGCGGATCTTGCGCACCATGTCATGCGCGTCCTCGATGGCGGCGAAGTCCAGGTGCTTGCGCCAGACGAAGGGCACCAGCGTCTTGAGGAACTTTTCGCCCGCCGCGACATCTCCCGCGCAGGCGCGCGCCTTGATATAGGCGGCGCGTTCCCATGTCCGGCCAAGGCTTTCGTAATACCGCTCTGCCGCCTCCATGGCGAGGCAGACGGGCGTCACCGACGGATCGGGACGCAACCGCAGATCTGTGCGGAACACGTAGCCTTCACCGGTGTTATCGCTGAGCATTGCGCACATCTTGCGGGTGGCGCGCACGAGGCTGGATCGCGCGTCGTGGTAGTCCTCGGGATCAAAGCGGGTCTCGTCAAAGAGGCAGATCAGGTCCACATCCGAGCTGTAATTGAGCTCTCCCGCCCCCATCTTTCCCATCGCCAGCGCCACCATGCCGCCCGCCTGTTCGGCGTCTTCCTCGGTCTGGCCCGGCAGCTTGCCGCGCCTGATCTCCTGTCCGGTGGTGGCGCGCAGGGCGAGGTGCACCGCGAGGTCCGCGAAATCGGTCAGCGCCTGCGTCACGGTTTCCAGCGGCCAGACCGCGGCCAGATCGGCCAGCCCGGTGAGCAGCGCAATCCGCCGCTTGGCCCGCCGCAGCCGCGAGGGCAGCGTGTCGGGCGCCGTGTCGCGAAGCTGTCTGTGTTCGTCGATCAACGCCGCTTCTGGATCGTCGAGCGCGGCATGCAGCCAGTCCGACTCTTTCTCGACCAGTGATTTGAGGTAGGGGCTGCACCCGCCCGCGCCCTCGATCAGCCGCGCCACATCGGCGCTGGCCCAAGGGGCGGCGCGCAGGGCATCGGCGCCCTGTTCGGGGTCATAGGCATGGGGAAGGCGGGTGATGCGGCTGGCAAAATTCATGCCCGCAGATGGCCATGTGTCACCGGAAAGTGCAATGGGTCAGCGCGTTTGGCAGGTTGGGGTTTGCCGGGCATAGGTATGCGTCATCCTCGGGCTTGACCCGAGGATCTGTTCGGCATGAGGTCCTCGGGTCAAGCCCGAGGATGACGTGAGTTGAAGAAGACGCGGCGCCGCCCTTGTGGCCTGACACTTCTCTCGTTCTGCCGGGGTTGCCCCCGTGACCTGTGCCCTGTCGGGCCTTCTGAAACCGGTTTCTCGTGGTCGGCCCTTGCGGGCATCCGAGAGAGTGTCAGTTCAAGTGTCGCGGCATGGGAGTGACCCTTCCCGCTCGATGCGCATCGTGGAGCGGGGTATGGTCGACAACCGGTTAACAGGTCCGAAACCATCCGTACGCCCTCCCGCTAATTGGACCGACCTGCCGGTTCGGTTCCAACACGCGCCACGCGCCCGCCCCGTGGGGGCGGTTCGGGCGCTGCCCTTACACCCGCCGCAGCGCCAGCACGGCATTCAGCCCGCCGAAGGCGAAGGCATTCGACAGCGCCACATCCACCCGTGCATCGCGGGCGACGTTGGGCACCACGTCCAGCGCGCATTCGGGGTCGGGTTCCTCGTAGCCGATGGTGGGGGCGATGACCCCGTCACGCAGCGCCATGATGCAGGCCAGAAGCTCGATCGCGCCAGTGCCGCCGATGCAATGGCCGTGCATCGACTTGGTGGACGAGATCATCAGCCGGTCGGCATGGGCGCCGAACACATCCGCCACGGCAGCGCATTCGGTCTTGTCATTGGCCGCCGTGCCGGTGCCGTGGGCGTTGATATAGCCCACTTCGTCGGGGTTGATCCGCGCATCGGCCAGAGCGCCCGCGATGGCGCGCGCGGCGCCGTTCTTGGAGGGCATCACGATGTCCGACGCGTCCGAGGTCATGGCAAACCCCACCACCTCGGCCAGGATCTCGGCGCCCCGTTTGCGCGCATGCTCGTATTCCTCGAACACGAAAACGCCCGCGCCTTCGCCCTGCACCATGCCGTTGCGGTTGGCCGAGAACGGCCGGCAGGCGTCCTTGGACATGACGCGCAGCCCCTCCCACGCCTTGACCCCGCCAAAACACAGCATGGATTCCGATCCGCCGGTGATCATCACCGGGGACAGCCCGCCATGCACCATCTGGAAGGCCTGGCTCATGGCGTGGTTCGACGACGCACAGGCGGTGGAGACTGTGAAGGTCGGGCCCTTGAGGTTGAACTCCATCGACACATGGCTGGCCGCGGCATTGTTCATCAGCTTGGGCACCACGAAAGGATGCACGCGGTTCTTGCCCTCTTCGTAGACGCTGCGGTAATTTTCATCGAGTGTGGTCATGCCGCCGCCGGAATTGCCCAGCACGACACCGGAACGCGCGGCCAATTCGCCCGAAAACTCGAGCCCCGCCTGCGCCAGCGCCTCGCGGGCGGCGATCAGGGTGAACTGGGTGAAGCGGTCATAGAGCGACAATTGCTGGCGGTTGAAATGCGCGGTCTCGTCGAACTCGTGCACCTGCGCGCCGATCTGGATGGCCAGCCGTTCGACATCCCGGAACTTGAGCGCGCCGATCCCGCACCGCCCCTCGCGCATCGCCTCGAGCGTATCGGGCACGTTCAGCCCCAGCGCGTTGACTGTCCCTGCCCCGGTGATGACCACGCGTTTCATTGCGGATCAGTCCTTTTGCCGGGCAACCAGCCCTTCGACCCCGGCCACCACCGAGGCGACGGAGGAGATGTCGAAATCGCTGTTTTCCGGCTCGTTGGCGTTGAAGGGCACCGTGATGTCGAACTCTTCCTCCAGAGCGAAGATGCATTCGACAAGACCCATGCTGTCGATCCCCAGATCCTGCATGGTGTCGGTCATGGACACGTCCGACGGTTCGATCATGGCCTGCTCGGCGATGATGCGGATGACCTTGTCTGTCACGCTCATGTTCTGTCCCCAGAGGCTGGTTGCTGACTAGGGGGTGATCTAGTCACTTGAGTCGGGCTTTGAAACCAATTTCTTGAGGGCTGCCACATCCGCGATCAGGCGCGGCAGGCGGCGCAATTGCCTGTAGAGGTCAAGCTGGGTATCCATCTTCATCGCCGGGTAGCCGAGCATGACCCGACCTGCAGGCACGTTGGACAGCACCTTGGTGGCGCCGCCGGTGATGACGTTGTCACCGATGAAGAGGTTGTCGCTCACCCCGGTCTGGCCACCCAGCACCACGTTATTGCCGATGCGGCTTGATCCGGCGATGCCGACCTGTGCGCAGATCAGGCAATCCTTGCCGATCACCACGTTGTGGCCGACCTGCGCAAGGTTGTCGAACTTGCAGCCATTGCCGATCCGCGTGGCGCGCACGGTGCCCCGGTCGATACAACTGTTTGCACCAAGCTCCACATCGTCGCCGATCACGACACCGCCCAGCGAATGGATGCGGGCATAGCTTTGCGCGGTGGCCCCGGACTGATCGCCCAGCGTTTCGCGCACCTTTTCGGCAGCGGACGGCTCCGGCGTGACAAAGGAAAACCCGTCCGCGCCCACGTTTGCGCCGAAATGCGCAATGAAGCGGTCGCCGATGGTGACGTCGTGGCCGATCCTCACGCCGGGATGCAGCAGCGCGCCCTGCCCGATCCACGTGTCCCGCCCGATGAAGACCTGTGCGCCGAGGACAGTTCCCGCGCCGATCACCGCACCCGCTCCGATCACCGAAAACGGCCCGACGGACACGCCCTCGGCCAGCCTTGCGGTCGGGTCGATCAACGCGGTCTCGTGAATGCCCGCCGCATATCCCGCGCCTGCATCCATCATCGCGGACAGACCCGACATGGCATAGCGCGGCCGTGGCGCGAGCAAAGCTGCGGAAAGACCCAAAGCCTGCCAATCCGCCCCGTCCCAGAGCATCGCCGCGCGGGCGTTTCCCTCGGAAAGCTGGGCTGTAAATTCGGGTTTCATCGCCAAGGCGAGGTCGGACACGCCCGCCTGTGCCGGTTCGGCAACGGCGGACACGATCAGCGTCTTGTCACCCTCGGCGCGGATGCCAAGGGCGGCTGCGATCTCAGCAATGGTAAAGGGCATGCACGCCTCCGGCCTGATTGGCCGCAAGGTTTAGCTGCGAACGCCGCCGATCTCCACCCCCGCTGCGTTCAGCGCATCCCAGACAGCCGCGTCGCGCCCGTAGACGTCACGCCGGAACTGGGTGTGGCCTTTGGCCGTGGTGAAGGCGGTGCGGTAGATCAGGTGCACCGGCACGGGATCGTCCAGATTGACCCGCGTTTCGGACCCGCTGCGCAGGCGCGACTGGAAAAAGCCCTCGGGGTCCGAGGTCTGTGCCGCGAGCAGCGCATAGGCGAAATCGTGCGGATCATTGAGTCGCACGCAGCCGTGGCTGTAGGTCCGAACCTCGCGCGAGAACAGGCTTTTTGCAGGCGTGTCATGCAGATAGATATTGTACTTGTTGGGGAACATGAACTTGACGGTGCCGAGCGCGTTGTTCGGCCCCGGACGCTGGCGCATCGAGAACGGGAAACTGCGTTCGGTGTAGCGCGCAAAGCTCTGGTTGCGGCTCACAACGCGCCCGCGGCTGTCCACGATTTCAAGATGCGACACTGCGCCTGGATTGTTGCGCAGCTTGGGCAGGTATTCCCCGACGATGATCGAGCGCGGTACGAACCAGCTCGGGTTGATGACCATATGGTCCATCACGTCGGAAAACTCGGGGGTCTGGCGGTCGATGTCCTGATGTCCGATCACCGAGCGGGTCTCGAAGGTCAGTTTGCCGTCATCAAAGATGCGGGCGTTGAAATCCGTGAGGTTCACCAGGATGTGCCGCTGTCCCAGACCTTCGGGCAAATTGATCCAGCGTTCGCGTTCCATCGCGACGATCACGGATTTGAGCCGGTCCTGCGGCGTGGTGTTGATCTGATCGAGCGTGGAGCCGCCCGCGATGCCATCGACTTCGAGCCCGTGGTTTTCCTGAAACAGGCGCACTGCCTCGGTGATCGACGTGTCGTAGCGCGCAGTCACGGTCCGGTCGAGATAGCCCATAGCGATCAGACGGTCGCGCAGCGCCACCACACCGGCGCCCGTATCGCCCGGTTCGAACTTGCCCGAGGGCACAGTCGCACCCCAGCCGCCATGAGCGATTGTGTGCTCCAGCCGCATCTTTGCGCCCATCAGACGTGCATATTCCGGAGTTTGCGGTGCCAGTGCTGCAAGAAAGGCACGCGGCGTATCCGACATCAGGCCATCAAGGTAATAGCTCGTCTCGCGCAGAGGAATCTGGCGCACGATTTCGCCGCGCACCCGGCGAGGCGTGTCGATCACGCCGGTCTGCAGGTCGCGGGCAAAATCGAGATACAGTTCGGTCAGCGCAACTTCGAGCGATCCCCGGTCAAACCCACTGCGTACCGAGGCCATGCGCGACAGAAGCGCTTCGGCATTATACTTGCTGGTGGGCAAGCCGTGATGGGCAGCTGTGCTCAGCGCTTCGATCAGCGCGGTGCGTCGTTCCAGATCCGCTTGGGTGCCCCCCGTCCAGATCGGCTCAAACCCGCGTTCACGATAGAAGGCGGCAATCTGGTCATCCCCGGACACATTTTCGGCCACGGCCTGATGGAACGCAGTCACCTGCACAGCACCGGCGTCTTGCGGTGCGAGGGTGCTGGTCGCCAGCAAGGCGATCACTGCTGCGCCGCGCAAAAACGTCCGGTGGGTCATTCTATTTCTCCCAAGTTACGTGATACCAACGAAAAATATCGCTTTACCGTTCCCATGCTCCTGCCCCCTAAAGACAGTGTCCATTCACAAAATGTTTGATTTTGCGTTTTAAGAGCGACCTGCGGCACCGCTGCATCGCAGGTGCATCGGACCGCTCGGCACCCGGAGCGGGTGTAGCGTAAGTTTAACACAGTTTGGTGATTTAAGCAGGAACTTGCCGAAAACCCTTGATTTGGAATTTTCTCGGGAACTTTCGGTTTTTTTGGGATTCGGGATGTGTCATAGTCCTCTCACGACACGACCTCGGCAGGCCCACGGAACGGCGCGGGCAACAGGAACATCGAAAACGGGACAGGCACTCTTCAATGACTGATACGGTATCTGGCGGCTTTACCCGCCGTGCTTTGCTGGGCGCATTTGCGGCAACAGCAGTCACTGCGGCACCAACGTTTGCGAATGCAGCAGGGTTCCTGCGCGGGGGTGGCGATATCAGACGGATCAAGATGTATTCCGGCCGCACCGGCGAACGGATCGACATGATCTACTGGATCGAGGGCGATTATATCGGGGACGCCATCAAGGAAGTGCATCACTTCATGCGTGACTGGCGCACCGATGACGTGAAATCCATCGACCTGCGCACCATCGACATCATGGCAGCGGCCCATAACATGCTGGATGTGTCCGAACCCTATACGCTTCTGAGCGGCTATCGCAGCCCGAAAACAAACGCCATGCTGCGCAGCCGCAGCTCCGGCGTCGCCAAGAATTCTCTCCATCTCAAGGGTCAGGCAGCGGATTTGCGCCTCAACTCGCGGTCTGTCAGCCAGATGGCGCGTGCGGCGGCGGCGTGCCGCGCGGGCGGCGTCGGACGCTATTCCGGGTCGAACTTTGTTCATATGGATTGCGGCCCGGTGCGTACCTGGGGCGGCTGATACCGTTCCACCGATACGCCAGAACTGCAAAAGGCTGCCCCGGAGGCAGCCTTTGTCGTTTTGGTTCGACAAGACGGGGGCAAACGCCCCCGCCCCGATCAGAACGTCATCTTGTAGGTCACGGCCCCGGTAAAGCCGCGCGCGCCGTCCAGCCCGATCGAGCTGCTGCCGGACAGGCTCAGGAACGCGCCCGATCCCATTTCCTTGACCACCGATCCGCCGATATAACCCCATGTCTGATCCGGGCGCGGCGCGGACACACTGCCCAGCGTGTCGGCATTGGGCCCGAGTGACACGACCAGCGGATCATCGTTGAAGTCATGTTCGATGGAGCCGCGCAGGTTGAACACCCATCCCTTCATGTTGGCGGGCGAAAAGATCGCCGACAGACCGGCGGTGATCCGGCTCGATTCGTACTCGGTGTCGCCATAGGACAGGCTTGCCGCGCCGTCGGATTCGGTAAACCCGTCGACTGAGACCTTTTCCCAGGTGTAATGCGCAAACGGGTTCAGGCGCGTGGTGCCGTTCACCGAATAGATCGCCCCGCCGCCGATGCGGGCAAAGCGGTAGCTGCCATCGGTGTCGGCGGTGTAGGTTTCGGTCGCCGGTCCAAGCGCAAAGCTGCGGGTGATGTCATCCACCTGCATCGTCCCGCCACCGAACGCCGCGTTGACGTAGTACTTGGGCGACAGGGCCACCTGACCGAAGACCACGCCGATCATCAGGTCGCTGTCAAAGCCGCCCGCGTCATTGTCGAAATCCACCTCTCCGGCGTCGAGGCTGAGGCCCGCGCCGATGGTGGCGTTCGGGGCCACGGCAATATCAGCGCCCAGCTTGAGCACCTTGGTCGCGCCTTCGATCCCCGGTGTGACCTGCTGTGCGTCCCCTTCGAAACTGCCGACTTCAAGGCTGGCATAGACATCGACCTCACCCACCTCGCGGCGACGGGTGTTGCCGTTTTCGTCGGTGGTGACCAAAACGGTCGGGTTCATGCGGTTCTCGATGGACAGACCGTGCTGGCGCAGCGCGGTCATGGTCGCCACGGAAATCGCGCCGGTTTGCGTCGCGGCCTGAAGCCCGGCAAAGGCAGCCTGACCGAACAGCGCATGCGCAGAGGTGGTCGGGTGAACCCCGTCGGCAAACACACGGTCTTCGCTGTCGGGGCTGGCGTTGAAGCCCTGAAGACAGCTGAGCGCCGTGTCCGGACAGGCCGGGATCACCGCGGCATTGGGGGCATTAAACCCGTATCGCACCGGGTCCGCCTGCACCGCACCCAGAAGTTTCTGGCTGTCCACCACCACGGCGCGCCCGTTCAGAGAGGCGGTCAACGTGGTGTTGAACGCATCTGTCAGCGCGGTTTGCAGCGCAGCGCCCTGCGGACCGGAGGAGAGGCCGAACGGTGTCGAGCCGATATCGGGGATGGTGACAACGATGACGGATTGCGCACCCGCGTCGCGCACCCGCTCCACAAGGCCAACCAGTTCGGTCGCGGCCTGCGCCATATTGGCCGCCGCGTCCTGCGGCGCGATCAGGCCACCGCCCACGGCCCCCGCCTGCGCGAAGACGTCATTCGCCCCGCCCCAGAGGATGACAAGGTCGTTTTCGCCCAGCGAGGACCGGTCGGCAAGCATCCGGTCGACCTGTTCGGCAAGCGACCGCGTGGTGATACCGAGGGATGGGTTGAAGCCGATGCCCTGCGGATCGGTGACCCGTGATCCCCCTTCGGCATAGATCGTGCCGCCCAGCGCCACTTCGCCCTGACCGGCCAGCGGGACCGAGGAATAGACGTTCGGCCCAAGATCGAGCCCGAGCGAGCCGCCCAGCACTTCACCATAGGTCAGCGCCGAGCCGTCGGGCGCATTGGTCAGGAACTTGTAGTTGATGACCGGCAGCGCACCCATGCCACCCGCGATCACAGATTGCGAGTAGGCCCCCGCATCGCTGAGCGAGTCGCCGATGATGAACACATCGTCAAAGCGCAGCTCTTCGGCGGCGGCGAGACCGGCAAGCCCGGTCAGCATCGTGCTCGCAAGGGCGAGTGTCTTGAAAGTCATGGGTTTCCTCCAGTCGGCGGTTTTTTGCTGCCATTATGTGACGTTGAGTGAACAGACCGCAGAGGCCACAAGTCAACGCAAAACTGTATTGCGCGACCGAAGTGACGCTAGGTGACGTGATGTGGAGGAAGGTCAGGTGCGCGCCCCTCGACCTGTTGCTGGTCAGGGGCGCGGGGGCAGTGTCAGGCCGACAGTTCAGCGGAGAACCCATCGAGGCTGCGTTCAACCACAGACAGGATCTCGCGGATCTGCGGTGCCTTGATGATCAGCGGCGGGCAGAAGGCCATGGCGTCCATCATGTTGCGCGAAATCAGCCCGTTCTTGAGGAAATGCGCGTTCAGACCCGCACCCAGCTTGCCCGGGGCAAATTCGTCCTTGCGGCCTTCGGGGGCGACGATTTCCAGCGCAGCAATCAGGCCGACGCCGCGCGCTTCACCGACCAGCGGGTGATCGGTGAACTTGCGCAGTCCGGCCTGCAATTCGGCACCGCGTTCGGCGGCATTGTCCACGAGATTGCGTTCCTCGATGATGCTCAGGTTTTCGAGCGCCACCGCGGCACCCACCGGATGCGCGCCACCTGTATAGCCGTGGCCCAGCACGCCGATGCGACCGGATTCGTCAGCGATGGGCGCATACACCTCTTCGGTCATCATGAAGGCCGAGAACGGGAAATAGGACGAGGTGATCTGCTTGGACATGGTCATGATGTCCGGCTTGATGTTGTAGGTTTCGCAGCCGAACATCCGGCCGGTGCGGCCAAATCCGCAGATGACCTCGTCGGCGATCAGCAGGATCTCGTATTTACCGAGAACCTTCTGGATCTTCTCCCAATAGGTTTTGGGGGGCACCACGACGCCACCTGCGCCCATCACCGGTTCGGCGATGAAGGCGGCGATGGTGTCGGGCCCTTCTGCCTGGATCATTGCATCCAGATCCTCGGCGCAGCGGGTCGCGAACTGTTCCTCGCTCTCGCCCTCCTGCCCCTCGCGCCAGTAATGCGGGCAGGTGGTGTGCAGGATGCCGTCGATCGGCAGATCGAAGGATTTGTGGTTGTAGGGCAGCCCAGTCATCGACGCAGAGGCAATCGTCACCCCGTGATAGCCGCGAATCCGCGAGATGACTTTCTTCTTCTCCGGCTTGCCCATGGAGTTGGAGCGGTACCAGATCATCTTGAGGATCGTGTCATTCGCCTCGGACCCGGAATTGGTGAAGAACACCTTGCTCATCGGGACAGGCGCCATGCCGATCAGCTTTTCCGCCAGATCAATCGCTGGCCCGTGCGAGCGGTGGGCGAAGTTGTGGTAATAGGGCAGCTTGCTCATCTGGCGCGTCGCCGCGTCGATCAGGCGCTGTTCGTTGAAGCCGACAGCCACGCTCCAGAGGCCGGACATGCCTTCGATATACTTGTTGCCATGGGTGTCGAAAACATGCACGCCCTCGCCCCGGTCCATGATGAGCGGGCCGTTCTGTTCATGCACGCGCGGATTGGTATAGCCGTGGAAGTGATAGGCGATGTCGCGGGCTTCGTCGGAATTCGGGCGCAGATCCATGGGGCACATCTTTCGCAATGTCGGAAGGTATCGCGCTACTGGTAACGGGTCCGGGGCTGGCATGGCAAGCGGGATCGCGGCATGATGGGCTGACATAACGACCCAGATGACGTAAGGGGATTCCGCGTGAAAACCTATTTCGACCCGCGCCAGCTTGGCCACCGACCCGAGGTCTATTACCGGGGCGGCGCGCCGATGCCGCATCCCGAACAGCCCGAACGCGCGATCCTGCTGCGCGACATGCTGCTGGCAAACGGGTTTTCGGTCGACGCGCCCGGTGATTTCGGTACGGGGCCGATCAAGGCGGTGCACGACCCCGCCTATGTCGACTTCTTTGTCGATGCCCATGCCCGCTTTCTGGCCGAGGCTCCCGAGGGCGCGATGGGCATCCCGACGCGCCATCCCGGCACGCGGCGCGGGCGCTGCCCCACCGACATCAACGGCGCGATGGGCTGGTGGATGACCGACACCTCCACGCCGCTGACCGCCGACACCTATCCGTCGATCTACTGGTCGGCGCAAACCGCCCTTGCCGCTGCGGATGACGTGATCAAAGGTGCCCGCGCCGCCTATGGGCTGAGCCGCCCGCCGGGCCATCACGCGATGAAGGACTGCGCCAACGGGTTCTGTTTCTTCAACAACGCCGCCATCGCCGCGCATCACCTGCGGGGCACTTGGGGCAATGTGGCGCTGCTGGATATGGATGTGCATACCGGCAATGGCAGCCTCGACATCTTCTACGACCGGGGCGACGTGTTCTTCTGCTCATTGCATCCCGACCCCGCGGTCTATCCGACCTTCTATCTTGGCTATGCCGACGAAACCGGCGAGGGTGAGGGCACAGGCGCCACCCGCAACGAGGTGCTCAACATGGGTGACGGCGAGGCCGAGGTTCTAGCGGCCCTCGACCGTGGGATCGCCGCCATTCACGATTTCGGAGCCGAGGCGCTGGTGGTCTCATTGGGCTTTGACATGGCCGCCGACGATCCGCTGGCGGCAGTGCAGGTCTATGCGGACGGGTTCGCCCAAATGGCCCGCCGCATCGCCGCAATGGGTCTGCCGACAGTGCTCATTCAGGAGGGCGGCTATCTTGGCCCGTCCCTGCGCAACAACGCCGAGGCTTTCCTGACCACGTTCCGCGACGCCATCGAAGGCTAGCTAGGCGCGGGCGAGCAGATAGGCGTTCTGCGTCCGGTCGAACCCCGCGATCTGGAATCCGTCCGCAAAGGCCGACTCCAATGCCACACGGATGCGCAGACGTTCGGACAGGGCGTCACCCGGATCATCCGCCGTCAGCTTTGCGAAATCGGCAGGGATCGGCACCGTCCCAGTAGGTGTCACCTTTGCATCGACGGGCCGCGTCAAATCCCACTCGGCCAGCAACCGGTCCGAGGGCACACCGGCGTTGATGCCCTCCATCACGCCGTAATAGTCGCGGTAATAGGTCCGCGCGGTGGCCCCGAGCCGGTGAATGTTGAGCACCGCATTGGCCCGCCGCGCCGGATCATAGGTCCAGCGCACGCAGGTGATGCCGCGCGCGAGGCACCAGTCCTTTTGATAGAGCTTCATCCGCAGGCCAAGCCCCTGCCCCTGCCAGTCGGGATGCACCCCAAGCCGGTGTGAATGCTGCGCGGCGGGATCGCTGGTCGGAAAACCGAACAGGAACGCCACCATCCGGTCATTGTCGAAAGCGCCGGCGACCAGCCCGCCCTCGTGCTGGATCGCCAGCAGCATGTCGGAATTGTCGGGCGGATCATCCGCACCCCAAACCGAGCGTTGAAACGCCTCGGACGCCTTCATCTCGGCCAGGGAGGCCAGATCGCGCAGCACCAGATCGGTCATGCGGTCCAGACCTCGATCACCTCGGAGACTGTGTCGAGATAATCCATATCAAGCGTCACTCCGATGCCTGGTCCCTGGGGCACCGGCATCAGGCCATCCGTCGCTTCGAGCGGTTCATTGACGATATCCCGCGCGAAATAGCGACTGGCGCTGGACGTGTCGCCGGGTTTGGTGAAATTCGGCAAGGTCGCAAGGTGGATGTTATGCGCCCGCCCCACCCCGCTTTCGAGCATTCCGCCGCACCAGACCGGCGCGCCGAAGGCAGCACAGACATCATGGATCGCGCGCGCCTCGGCGATCCCGCCGACACGGCCCACCTTGATGTTGATCACCCGCGCCGCCCCCATCTGCAACGCGATCCGCGCGTCCTTGGCGGTGCGGATGCTCTCGTCGAGACAGATCGCGGTGTCCAGTGCCGCCTGCACCTGCACGTGATCAAGAATGTCGTCGAAGGCCAAGGGCTGTTCGATGTAGTCAAGGTCGAACGCATCCAACCGGCGCAGGACCGGCAGGTCGGACAGCATGTAATCGGTGTTGGCATCGACCGTCAGCTTGATGTCGGGGAACTGCGTACGCACACCGTCCAGCAGTGTCAGATCATGCCCCTGCCTGATCTTGAGCTTCACCCGCCGATAGCCCTGCGCCTGCGCCTCGGCGATCCGGTCAAGCGTCACATCCAGCGGCGCGATGCCAAGGCTCACCCCCACCTCGATCCGGTCGCGCACCCCGCCCAGCAGGTGACAGAGCGGCTGGTTCAGCGACCGCGCCCAGAGGTCCCAGACCGCCATCTCGACCACCGCCTTGGCCATCCGGTTGCCGCGCCACGGCGCCAGCAGCGGGGCGATGTCCGAAGGCGACGCGATGCGCAGGCCCACCAGCTTGGGCAACATCGCGTTGCGCAAGAGATCCAGCGCTCCGGCCGTGGTTTCCTCAAGGTAATCGGGCAGCTGGTCCATCACCCCTTCGGCCATGCCGTCCACCCCCTCGCCCCGCAGCACCAGCAGCGGGAAGGTCTTGTGCGTCATTGTCCCCGTGGAGATCACGAAGGGCGTCAGCAGGGGCAGGTGCACAAGGCGCAGTTCGGCCCGCTCGATCTTGATGGCATGGGTCATGCCACACTAGTAGGACAGAGCGCGCGTCGGAGCAATCGCCTGCGCGTTTGTCAGATCAGTCCATGCAGGAGTGGCGCACCTGGAGCCAGAAAGTTCGAACACATTGTTCGAAACCCTTGCTGACTGGGAAAGCTGTCTCGCATCAATAGACCCGAAGGGTCTGGGATGCGACGATGGACCAGACTTCACGCCACGATTTCAATGCGGTAGCCGCTGAAGATGTGGTGGAGACAAAGAAGTATCCACCGCCTTTCTCGCTCCGTTTGACGCTTGAAGAACGCGCACGCCTCGAAGCCGAGGCGGGCGATTTGCCGCTTGGCGCGTATATCCGCGAGCGCTTGCTCGGTGATGATGTCTCTCCGCGCACGCGGCGCGGCAATAGTCCTGTGAAGGATAAAGAAGCCCTTGGCCGCGTGATGGGCGCGCTCGGCGCATCACGCTTGTCTGCAAACCTGAACCAGCTTGCAAGAGCGGTAAACACGGGCTCGCTTCCCGTCACGCCAGAGACCGAAGCAGAATTGCAGCAAGCCTGCCAAGAGGTCGCCAAGATGCGCACCGATCTTCTGCGCGCCCTTATCGGCGCAATGGATGACGGGCCATGATCCTGAAGGCCAAAGAGCGCGGCGATGCGGCGCAGCTCGCCCACTATCTCTTGGATCAGCGGGACAATGATCATGTGGAGCTGCATGAACTGCGCGGCTTTGTCAGCGATGATCTGATCGACGCTTTCGGCGAAGCCCATGCCATCGCGCAAGGCACGCGCTGCGATAACTATATGTTCTCGATGTCCTTCAACCCGCCTGAAGGCGAAAATGTCAGCATTGAAGCCTTCGAGAAGGCCATCGATCAGGTGGAAGAAAAACTCGGCCTGCAAGGCCAGCCGCGCGCCGTGGTCTTTCATGAGAAAGACGGGCGGCGTCATGCGCATGCGGTCTGGTCTCGCATCGATGCCGAACGCATGCGCTCGATCAATATGAACCACTATAAAGCCAAGCTGCGCGATGTCTCGCGCGAGCTGTTTTTGGAGCATGGCTGGAACATGCCGCGCGGCCTTGAGGATCAGCGCCTGCGCGATCCGCTCAGCTTTACGCGCTCTGAATGGCAACAGGCGCGGCGTGTGGGTGTTGATCCCAAAGAGCTGAAAGCCGTCTTCAAAAAGGCCTGGCAAGCCTCAGACAACCGTGCCGCCTTCGAGCAAGCGCTCAAAGAGCGCGGCTTTGTGCTAGCGCAAGGGGATCGGCGCGCCTTTGTCGCCGTCGATTATCGCGGTGAAGTCTATGGCATTGGCCGCAAGGCGGGCGTGCGGGCCAAAGATGTGGCCGCGAAGCTCGGTGATCCGAGTGAACTGCCGTCCGTTGATACAGTGAAGGCTGAAATCGCAGCCCGCATGACGGGTAAGATCAAGGAATTCATTGAACAGGCCGAACGCGATGCGAAGCGGCGCTCGGCCTATATCGACTTCCGCAAGGCGGAAGTCGTCGGGCGTCATCAGGAAGAGCGAAGGCAGATGACGGAAGTCCATGAAAAACGCTGGCAGGCGGAAACGCTTGCCCGTGCTGCCCGCTTGCCCAAAGGCATGTCGGGCATCTGGCATCGCCTGACAGGGCGTTATTCCAAGATCAAAGCGCAGAATGAAACCGAAGTGATGGAATCGCTGCGCCGTGATCGTTCGGAAAAAGACAGCATGATCTTCCACCAGCTTGAAGAGCGCCAGCGCCTTCAGCAAGAAATCAGGACGCAGCGCGAAGCGGCGCAGGAAGAGCTGATGCAACTGCGCCAGGATGTGGCGGAGTACATGACGCTCGACACATCGGATCACGATCACAGCCGCAAGGTTGATCATGATCGTGATCCTGAAGGCGATGGCGACGGGCCGAAGCCAAGACCGCCGCGCTCGCGGCGCAGGCGCGGCTTTGAGCCGTAAGAATATGAGGGGAGCGATATGCACCCCTCACTTTTTGTCTGCAACGCTGACCTTATCAGGCGCGCAAGTCTTTCAAGGCGGAAGCGGCTTCTGAGCCTCTTGTCCGCTCAGGACACTTAAACCTGCTTCGCCGCTTCGTGTTTGCCGCCATGTGTGAGGGGATCGTTTCAGATCATCCCCTTTGGATTGCTTTGACGAAAACCGCCGAACCATCAGGCCTTCTATGGCCGATGATGTGTGTGAGGGCCGTAAGGCCCTGAATGGTTCGGGGCCTCCTGAAGCAAAAGGAGGATGACATGAAACTTGTCACACAATTCGAAGCAGCAAAACTCAGCACCGTGCAGCTCTACGGTCTGCGCAAAGAGGCGTTTATCGCCTTCACGGCTGCGCCTCGCGACTCGCAAGATCAGCGCAACGCGCTCGCATCGATGCGAGCCATCGAAAACGAGCTGGCCTATCGCGGGCCAGCTCTCCGCTAAACCAAAGCGGCTGGCCATTAGGCCAGCCGCGATTTTTCATAGATGCGAAGTAATATCGGAAATTTCAGATCAATATGATCTAAGGTGATGGGGGCGTTACGGTGTCATTTACAGTCTTTTTGCCCAATAAATATCCTGTCGCACCAGCCGCTGCCATTGAGAGAAATATTGCAGAAACTTGCAGGCCATCTTGAGCCTGTGAAATTGGGGCCGCATCATTTGTAAATAGTGTGCTGCCATACAGAAAAACATTTCCCGCAACAACTCCTGTAAATACTGGAGCAGCTATCGATTTTAATAATCCTTTAATCATTATTAATAATTCCTTTTTTCAATACATATAAATATAAAGTTTTTATAGATCAGATATTATTCATTTGCAAACTCGATAGAATTCTCCGCTTAAGCCGCGATGGTCACAATGGTATTACCGCAACATTCATGAAAAGAGATCATCATCTTATTGCTAAATGCTGGCGATCTAGATTCAAGGCTGAATCAGACAAATTTTTAATGCTAGAGCTCAAATCTTCTTCTTTATTTGAAAACACATAATCTCGATATTCAATTGAGAAATTTCTCCCGCTTTCGAGAGAGTACTTTGCTTCAACAGCACATTCAAAAGACATCATAATTTGTCGACAACCCAAACCGTTGAGTTCCACTCCTACTATTTTATCTTTTTCAATTTCATCATTGAAAGTATTTGCAAGCGCTGTTGCACTTACTCCAATAAAAAAACCAGCAGCGATACAAGAAAACATTCTTTTCATAACAATCTCCAAATATAAAGTGAAATTAATAGATACTTTTTGTAAAATTTGCAAATTTGGGTTTGCGGATTCAGATATCGGCTGGACCAAAAGGCCAGCCGCGATTTTTTTCTGGTCGATCTGAGCCCGTTCAGAACAAGGCGAGCTGCGGGGTCAGCTCGGCTTCGAGCTTGCTTCTGAAAGTGGCAAGCTCGGCGGTATTGCCGTATCGCTCCTGTATGTCGCACCGCTCCAGCAATCGCCCGATACCATAGCGGCGGGCTGCTAAGGCATTTGTGAAGGCAATACCGTCCCAAACGCTGGCGGGGCTGCCAGACCCTGAATCAGGTGCGGTGAAATCGCGACTGACGTGCCAATAACCTTTATCTGATTCATAGAGCCTGAGCGTGGCGGAATAGCCTCGATGCTCGATCCTGATTTTCTCGGTCACTTCGTTCATCACGCCGTGCTGGTTGCATCGTGCGCCCCAAAGTTCGGCGGCCTCGATGGTGGCTTGCGGCTCGCGGTAATATTGCGGCCCGAATTTCTGGCGGATCGCGTGAAGATCGGCGCAAAGATCGATCATGTCGTGGTTTTGAATATGGTTCATGGTTTTGTCCTTTCTTGAAAATGGCTTGAATGAATGGGGGCGGTCGCCGCCGCCTACGCGGCGAATCCCTGCGTTTCCTCGTGGGTTTCGGCTTTGGGCTGAAGGCTGTGCAGAAAGTCTGCGGCCTTCTGGGCATAGGCTGCGGCGCTGAAGATTGCCCGCTTGTCGTCTTTCAAGACCTTGAGCCAGCTCTGGATATAGGCTGCGTGATCCGTGCCCGCTTCGGGTGTCAGGCCAAGATCGGCACACAGAAACGCTGCGCCAAGCTCGGCAACAAGCTCTTCCCTTGCATAGCCTTCATCGCCCCATGTCTTGCGCCCGAATTCACGGTCAAGGCGGCTCTTGTGCTTCGTCCAGTGTGTCAGCTCATGCGCCAAGGTCGCATAGTAGGCCTCGGGGCTGCGGAAACACTCAAAGACGGGCATCTGCACATGATCGCTGCTGCCGCCGCAATAGAAGGCGCGATTGCCGCCATGCCGCAAGTCTGCGCCCGTTGCCGCAATGAACGCTTCCGCATGTTCGATCCGCTGCGCGGGATCGATGACAGGCTCAGGCTTGACATAGTAGCTCTCGGGCAAGCCCTCGATCTGATCCACGTTGAACACGGTGTAGGCCTTCATGAACGGGATTTTCCGCTCGGCCTGCTCGCCGTTGTCCTGCTCTTCCGTCTTGGTGATGGTGTTGGCATAGACAACAGAATTGCCGCGCTCACCCTTGCGCACATGTGCGCCAAGCTCTTTGGCCTGCTTGAAGGTCATCCAGGTCGGCGAACAAAAGCCCGCTTCCATCGCCGCGCCCCAAAGCATGAGCACATTGATTCCGCTATAGGCCTGACCATTATGGCGCAGAGGTTTTGTAACGCGCCCGTCCATGTTGCCAGCACTCCACGGCTTCAGCCATGTGAGTTCGCCGTGCTCCAGATCGGCGATGATCTTGTCTGTCACTTTCTGATAGATATCGGTTTTCATTGGTCTTTTCTCCTTTTTGCTTAGTTGGTTGCGCATGCAACCGAACTAGGCCCGCGCCAATGAGCGGGGGGAGACCGTCAAGACTGCAGACAGCGGAGGGGGATCACCCGTCCTGCACAAACGAAGTGCGGAAGGACGGGGAAACCGCTGGCTGCGCCCGAAGCGAACGCGAAGGGCTTGGTCTTGATGGATGATGGGGTCGCAGACCCCTAAACCAGACACAAAGAAGCCAGCCCGAAGGCTGGCATCATTTCACGCGAAAGGGATCGAAGCCGTCTGGCCGAGACTACAGGCTCGGTTCACGAGTGCCCGGCCCGAAGGGTGCCGCTGAACGAACTCTTATAGATTAGGGTGATAGGTCTCGATCAGATTTCTAGTGAGCTGTTCACCGCGCTTTGAGATCAGTTCCAAATCTTCTTGCGTCATCGGATCGAAATCGGTTGGATAATCAAAAGTCTTGTCGCGCGCTACTAGATCAGGGGGCGGACATGGCAGTGCGGCATCGTTCTGCCCAAGGTACGGTAAGAGAAAGCCCTTGATCTCACCGCTTGCCTTAAGACGGTGTAAAAGATCGAACGTCATTGAATGAGTCCGACGATGAATTGTGTTGACCGTGTCAATCATTCGGGACGGCCAGAAATATGGTAGAGAGGAACCATCGGGAATGCCCTGACCTGCAACGCACGCAATAATGAAGTCAGTCTCGGTCACATTCGTACTAAAACTGCTATCGCGCTTGGGGATAAGGCAACTCGTCCCGAGGTTATCATAGACACCGCCATCACTGACGATTGTTCGATGCGTGGCAGTCTCACCGCGCTTTATGTAGCGCTGCTGTTCATCCAAAGCTGGAAGGATGGCTGGAAACGATGCGCTGGCGGCAACAGCTTTTGCGACTAACGTGTCTTCGGCAAGCGTTCCAAATCTCCAGCATCCAGACTCTATCGAGCCATAGCGAAATGCCGATTGGGTTCTGAGCTCTGACGCGTTGATAATGATTTGAAGTTTCTTGCGTTTAATCCCCTTGAGGAGGGTTCCCTTGAAATACTCATCATCGAGAAATCGTGCAAAGGCTGTCGTTCTGCTCGCAAATCTGGGAAGCGGTGCTTGAAGACGTAGCTTCAACGAATCTAGGCTCGGATGTTTGATGCCGACAAGCCCCAGTGCAGAAATTAGCAGCCTTGCTGATGAGCATAGCGCTGCCAGAACTCCTGATGTGAAGATCGTCCCAACGATCTTCGGCGCTTCACCCGAAAAGAGGGTGTATCGGATAATCCCCTTTTTCAGTCCTTTGCGCAGAAGCTTTTGCATACGTTGATCAAACTCTTCGAAGCTATCGTCCGAGTAGGCCCAAAGAGCGCCGATAACGCTTCCGCCCGATACGGTGGACAGCGTGCGGACCTGATCGAGAATACCGCGATCATTCAAGGCCCTCATGCATCCAAGATGAAAAGCTGCCGCTCGCGAGCCGCCACCTGATAGCGCAAGTCCAAATTTGAATGGCTTGCTACTCATCGACACTCTCCGCAGCGGCAAGTGCAACAACTTGAAATTCATTGCGCCTGAACAGATGAAAGCGCCAGCTCGGGCGCGTGGCTGCATGACCAACGATCAGCATCACAACATGGCGCGGCGTCTTTTCCTGCAGATGGAGTATCTGCGCCATGGCGCGAAGATCGACCATGCTTGGCTTTGGCATAGAAACAGGATGGGTATGCCAGACACCAACGAACTTCGTTGAGTTGCCGCTTTCTTTTGCGTGGAATTCACAAAGCGCGTGCGTCCCTTCAATGCCGCATTCAAACAGCTCGGGAGACTTCTTGCTGTCTGGTGGCGGTCCCGTCGCTACATCAATCGAAATTATTCCCAGCGCATCATCAATTTCGCCAAGGAGGATACCCCCAGTTTCATCCTTAGCGCTGCCCGTACGGGCGTTCGACTTGATCTCACTGTCTATCGCTGACTGCGCGCGATGAGAGAGATGGACGCGGTATCCATGATGGGCCTCGACGTGGATACTGGGTTGGCAAAGCGGTACAACATGCGAGGACATTGAGCAGTCATCATGTGACGCACGAACAAAAAAAGCTGTTGCCCTTGAGTCACTGCCCTTCCTCAAGGCCGAAGATGCAAAGTTAAAGAAGGCGGACGCGAAAAAAGCGATGTCTGCAGCTGATCCCACGAAGGTAGGCTCGGAGCAACCTGGCTCTGGTTGAAATCCTCGCTCGTGCTGATCGGCTGGCCAAAACGCTTCGACGAAATCTGTCAAACCACTATCAGACATTGCGGCGATTTTAGTGCGACGCAATAAGTCGGCAAGGCCAAAGGCCGAACTAGGCATGTTCAATGTTGCAATACCTTTTGATGCGTTTGCGCTGATGGCGCATCGAAGTATCGGCGGGACATCATTGTGCTTTGTCAGATCAAGTTGCAAGGCAATAGCAACTCGTCTTGACGCCGTCGCATCAATGACAAGATCGAAATCGCTGATATCGAGTGCCTCTGGCCAACCTTTTGTGAGATCGGCCCTTAGAAAATCGAGATCAACCTTTGGATTAACTCTTTCTAACTCTCTAGTGAGAGCACTCTCCTTGGTGTATCCAACCTGATAGTGCTTGAATTGTTGTCGGACAAGAATGCCCGCATTGACGGCTGAATAGTCTACCAGGCGAATCTTTCCGGCCCCAGCGCGCGCCAGGTATTCGCCGATATGAGAGCCGAGCGCGCCACAACCCAGCAGCGCAATCTTCTTGCCAAGAAACCAGCTGGCGTGGGTGCCCTGGTCACGACGAAAGGTAACCTCGGGACGGTTATCGTAGACGCGGCACCATTCGGTCTTGGCCTCGGATGCCCATTCAAGGACGACCTTCCAGGCTTCCAGCGTTGCCTCGGTATTCTCTTCCAGAATAATACCCTGGAGAGCTTTGACATGCTTCGCATCCATCTTCCAGGCGCTGAGGTGCTGCCTAACGGGCTCTTCTGCCGCTCTTCGCCTCATGGGCGCGCCAAGGATAAAGTAGAGCGGTTCGTTTTCGGGTTGGCACAGAGCAAATATTTTTAGTATTGAGAACAGCAGATCGAAGGTAACACCACGTTCTTCCAGCTTTGTGATGAGTTTGCTGATCGTGTCAGGGTACTCCATCGGCATGGCCTGGTTGAGCAGCACGACTGCGGCAAACTTTTTGTCCTTTGGAAGTGAGCTCGGCGTCTCGCACCACTCTGAAATATCAAAGCAGTGTTCATTCCGTTTGGTAAGTTTTCCTGCTCCAAGCCAAAAACATTTCCCATCTTCAATCTCTGGGGCATCAATCTCGACGGCAAGTTTGATGTCGGAAGAAGTGTACTGTACTGGCGGGTGAAGAGGAGCATCATCCGGGTCAAGCTGATTTCGTGCCGCATCACGCAGCCAATCGTCCAGACGTTTGACGAGACCGAACATTCCATCCTGCGATGCCCATTCGACATCAGTTGCCTGGTATAAACAGAGGTAGTCGCCCCACTGCACATGGGCGCGCCCCAAAAAGCGCTTATGTGCGAAGTAGACCCGAGGCGGTTCCACTGGAAAACGCGGCGTCACGTGAATGTTCATTGGCTCGCGCCTTCTATAGTGGAAGCCGCCATCTTCATAAGTATACCCGCTCGTATCAATAGACACGCGAATAACAAGAGAAAGGCCTTCGCTGGCAGGTGATTTTACGTCAACGATATCAATCGTATCATCGCTGGCTGCCGCGATGTCTTGGAGCTGGTCGAGTGCAAGTCGTTGCCCTCTCGTCGTGAAATCAGCCATACCCGACCTGTTCCGAGGGCGGGCTATCTGATCCGCGCGCATCATCAACCGCATCCGCAAGTTTACTTGCAGCGACCGCTTGTGCAACTTCTGGAGCTTCTAGCGCGCCGTCGGAAACATCAAAAACGAGGGGCTCTCCGTCTTCTCCATCCTCGTGGGTGCAAAGGAAGCCTCCATCAGCGACTTCTTCGTATCGTTTCTTCGCTTTTGCGTGCGGTGGGTTATCACCAGATGCATTCTGCGAGGGGACTTTTTCACTGCTAGCGATGATCACGCCGCCATCAACCTGATACTCTGCGAGATCATCAAGAATATCCTGCTTGAGAACTTCTTTGTCGCCTTCTTTTTGGTACATGGCTGACTTGCTGCAATGGTGCGGAGCAAGGAACACTTTCCAAGCTAGGTATTGTTCGTTGCCTGCTTCCTTCGTTGTGTCGAAGATCTTTCGCAATCGTGGGTACGCAATGTCACCAAACAGCAGAACGCCCCCTTTTGAGGGGTCATCGCCAAGAACAACCTGCATGCAAAGACTTGTGTTGTTGCGGTCACCATCAGTCTCTTCCGCGAACGGAGCGTGAATGAACGCGTTGAAGCCCCCGTCGTAGTCGACGCCATCAATTTCAGTTATCGAGTTTCCTGGAACAGTCAGACGATCTTCTGGGAAGCCGGCGAAGTCATCTTCTTTGAGAAGGGCGTCATATCCAATCAACCTGACACGATCACCTGCGCCAACGTCCCCGCCTGCTTTGATCGTTTCTTGAACGCGGCGCTCGGCTTCTTCTTTGAATACCACGGCATCATCGCACAAATCCTGATCGTTTTCTATGAAGACGCGCGGGGTAAACCAGATTTCACCAATGGTGACGCGATCAAGCAAATCCTTGAACCCCTGTATGTGATCTTTGTCAGGGTGGGTCAGAGCAAACGTTGAAAGATACGGCTTGCCGTTCACTTTCGGAAGATTTTCTACGAGCTCGTCAACCAAAGCAACATGATCATCGTCTGCATCGCCAGCGCTATTAAGGTCTCGCAGGTCAACCTGCAGAACAATGCCATTCTGAATAACGACAGTTGTGCTATCCCCGGTGCCAACGGGCCAAAAAATAATCTTGGGTTCATCAAACATTGTTGGTCTCCGTTCTGTCCGAAGAGTTGCACAACCGCTCGAAAACGAGCAAGCCTGCCCTTCGTCCTATATGTATGGTTATCGAGGCCTCAACATACAATATACAGCATGAGAACAAAAGGTGATTTTTGCGTAATCCACAAGGATGCTCTGAACAAAACTTGCTTAACTTTCGCTAGGGCCTGTGGACAATCATCTTGATGCTATGAGTGCTGCTACGAGGTTCCAACACGCTGCGTAGCTGCAATCGGTT